>CAVYTS010000021.1:0-235134 GCA_963771305.1 uncultured Acidobacteriaceae bacterium | reverse complement strand
GGCCGGGTTTTCCCCGGCTGTCCGGCTTGTCGATGTATACTCGCCGGACCAACGAAACACGATAGCTGCCGTTACGAAGTTCCTGTTCGATCTCGCCCAGAAACCGCGTTTGCCATACTCCCTATCTCGTCGATATCCACGTTGTCCACACCGGCTGCACCCTTGTTGGACTTCACCCGTCGCCAGGCCTCTTGCAGGATGTCCTGCCGACAGACCTTATCGTAGAGAAGCGTGAACCTCCTTTCGGTTGTTGCTTGGCCACTCTATGCGTCCTCTGCAGTTTGCGGCAGGTCCAGTATGGTGGGCGCTTGCGCTTGGCGAGGCGGGGCCGGGGTTGAGCTTTCCCCTTGCGGGGCATTCCGGCCGCCTTTCCCTGTTTTGGTCGCTCGATGAAAGTAGCGGCCCTTCCCTCCCTCCGGTTTTCCCGAAGTTCAACGGTACTGTGGCCACCTCCGATTCCCTGTCCGGTTTCGTTCCCGCGCTTTCGGGTTCTCCCCTTATACGCCTCCCTACCACTCGGAGTTTCCTCCGGCGGGCCGAACAGGGCCTCTCCGGTTGTGCTGATGCGCTGTCTTTGTGTGCTGCCGCCCTCTGCACCGTCCCGGCGGGCCGGATTTACTCTCGCTGGATTCCGGTCCGTGGCAGGCTTCACCTCCAAGGGACAGGCTCGCCCCGGGAAAAGATCCAGCTGAATTGGCATGATTGCTGGTGGATTTGACGATGCTGTAACGGCGTTTACTTCTGTTGCGGCCCGCAAATTCGCCTCGCCCTCCTGCCAACAGGTGAGGGCTTTGTCGTCCCGCTTCTCCGTATCAGGTTGCCCCGCGACAGAGGGGACCAGGCTATCGGGTGAACGAGTCATTACCCGAGCTGATTCCTTTCATTCAGCAAGTACATCAACATCACGTCGGACACACCCCTTGAAATCCCAATGGCTTAACGGGCGGGAGGTAACAATGTTACACGCCGGATTGTTGAAGTAGTTCTGTTTACGATTCCCCGTCCAAGAATCTAGCCAGGTTCTGGTAAGTCTGCTTGCCCAAGACCGTGTCCTCGCGTTTTAGAATGGCTTGTGTCGCAGGCCCGCTCAACTTGCCATGGGCTTGCTCGACCTTCACCAGCAGCGCCACATCGGTCGGCGTGTAGTGCCTGGGAAACGTGTGCCGCCGGTACTGGGTCGGTTGAAGCCGGCCGGTCGTGCCGTACTCTCCGATCAGTCGCGCCATCTGCGCTCGGCTCAACCCCGTCATCTTGCTCAGGTAGCGCCGCAACAGCCCTTTGTCGATTCGGCTCCGGCGCGGGTAATCCTGCTGCCTGAGCGTGCGCTCTACCCAGGCGTAGATCTCCCCTCCTCCCTCACCCTGAAATCGTACTTCCTGGTTCCCGTCCAGAAAAACACGGATCTGCTCCAGACTCGGGTTCTCCATCTCTTGCATGCGTATTAGCAATCCTCAGCATGCCCTGCCCTCTTTCTTCAGCCTCATCTTGAAGTGAACCCCTGGAGTGAGACACGAAGTTAAGGGGGTTGTCTCCGTTCACTGTGAAAGCGTGGACGGAAAGGTTACGGTTAATCCACTCTGGAAGGACCTGAGCGGAGGATAGGGCAACGCAGGGATGCGACCCGAGCGTCGACTCAGTGGCCGGAACGGCCGTGGCGGCGACGGCGGCCGCCCCGTAGTTGGTCAGCCATTCCGGCGCAACAGCGTTAAATCCCGGGGTCGCAGGGGGAGCGCCCCCGTTCCGCGGCGTGCGATGACAATCCCATCTCATTGGGAGGCGCCGTTCTCGAACTCGGCGGGCGGACGGTATCCGAGAGCCGAGTGCAGCCGTTTCTGATTATAGACGCGCTCCAGGAACTCACCAATGCTGGAGCGGGCGTCGTGGAAATCGCGGTATTCGTTGCGGTAAACCTTTCCCTTGCGGCTCATGCGGATGGTGGCGTGGTGTTGCTTCAGCAGTTCCGTGTAAGCGTGCGAAGCATACTGCACGCCGCGGTCGGAGTGATGCACCAAGCCGGGCGACGGTTGCCGCTCGAGCAGCGACATACGCCATGCCGTCACTGCCAGTTCGGCTTCCAGAGTCCGGCCCAGCGCCCACCCGATCACGCGACCTGAGAAGGCGTCCAGCACCACCGCCAGGTATACGAACTCCGTGCGCAGTCGAATGTAGGTGATGTCGGCGACCCCAAGCTGGTTGACGCCGTGGTCTGGAGCTGGCGCGCCAAGTTCGGATAAACCGGCAGATTGTGACGCGAGTCGGTGGTGACCACGAACGCTCGCCGCCGCACGCACAGCAGATTGTCTTCCCTCATCATCCGCAGCACTCGTTTGTGGTTGACCGCAAAGCCGCGCTGCCGCAGTTCACAGGTCATTCTTCGGTAGCCATACGCCGGCCATTCCAGTGCGACCCTCTGCAACTGATCACGCAGTTCCATCTCCACCGGAATGGCTTGGCGCGGCAGCCGCCAGCGATAGAAACCGGCCCGACTCAAACCGGTCATCTGACACAGCGCGTTCACGGCCTGGCCTTTCGCCCTGCCTTGCTGGATTTCTTCAAACAGGCATCCGCGCCACTGACGACTGCCGGCGGGTGATGTTCCCTGAAATGCTGCAAGGCCTTTTTTAAAAAATCATTCTGCATGGTCAGCTGGCCGATTTTGCGCTCCAAGTCGGCGATCCGCCGGGCATCATCAAGTGCCGGTAGGCCGTCACCGCGCCGGCCAATGCCGGGAAAAGCCGATTCCCCCTTGGCTCGCCACTCTCCGCGCCAGCGCTCCAGCAATTTCGGGCTTAGGGATTGTTAAGGAATAACGATTCCATCCCGAGGCATGATTTCATAGTTCCATTCGCCGTGAAAGGCGTCGCGGCGAAGGTGGATTTGTGCCATCTCCTCATCGGCGACTTTGATTCCGGCCGGATAGGGCCGGTCATCAATCTCGGCATGGACTTTCAGCCCTTTCCGCGTCGTGGTTCCAGCAATCAGACTGACAATCACCTTTAAGCTGGTGAGAGGCTGCCCTCGCCAATTCTTGCTGATGAAGGAGAACAAGCGGTGTTCAATCTTGTTCCATTTGCTGGTTCCAGGCGGAAAGTGGCTCACTGAAATGCTCAGACCGGTCTCATCGGCGAGCGTCTGCAACTCCAGGTTCCATAGGCGGAGACGGGATCCGTTGCTGCCGCCGCCATCGGCGGTAATCAATAGTTGTTGGGCTTGCGGGTATTTTTCTTTACCCATCGCATGCCACCAACGCCGGATGGTCTCCACCGCAAATGATGCCGTGTCGTGGTCCACTCCCACGCTGACCCAACCGATGTTCTGTGCCAGATCATAGACCCCGTACGGCGCCGCGCGCCCCAGTTCCGGAATCACGAAATCATGCACTCGAACCTGCTGAGGTTTTCCCTTTGGCCTCCAATCCTGCCCACTATTCTTGAAATCGCCCAGCAACTCTTTCTTTTTCGTGTCAACCGAAATCACCGGTTGCCTGCGACCGATGTACTGTTGAACCTTGGCGTTGATGTATTCAAACTGCGCGTTGCGGTCCGGGTGGTTATCCCCTTCTTTCGTCTTTCTGTTAGCTTGCAAGCTATAGTCAAGTTCATGGAGCAACTCCGCGACCACCGGGTAGCTCACTGGATGGCCCATATGCTCCAATTCTTCAGCCAATCTGCGTACACTCTTGCAGGTCCATCGTAAGCAGGACTCCGGGTCACCTCGCGTGGTGGACTCCACCAGCTTTTCCAGATCCGCAACCAAAGTCGGGTCCTTTTCCTTGACCTTCTTCCGCCCACCACCAGGCCAGCGAATCCGTCCGACGGGATGGGTTCGCGGCTGATCCAATTCCTTCAGTCCTTGACGGATCACCTGGCGGGAGACGCCCGTTGCCTGCGATACCGCTGAGATACCGCCCGGTCCCCACGTCTTACATTCAGCCGCGACCAAAAGGCGACGAGATTTCTCGTCCAGAACCTTCTCCAGCGTGGCGAAGCGCCGTCGAACTCCGTCAAAGCCACCCATGCTTCCACGATAACTCAAAACATTATCGGATGGAAATGTTATTGTTTAACAGTGCCTTAGTTGATACTTCCGCGCAATTTCACCGGTGGTCGAGCCCCCGTCCAACGCGCGCATCGCGGCGATCTTCAGATCGCGACTGTATGTAGCTCGGGACAAATCCATTCCTCACTCCGTTCAATGTATTTGTTCCCTTAACTCCGTGTCTCATTTTTGGGGTTCACTCCATCTTGCATTGGAATGGCCCCCTCCTCCAGGCTCATCTTGCATTGGACAAGACTGTGTCAGCATCCTGGTGCCGAACCGTGCGAAGATGAGGACTATCTCATGAAAACCTTGACCTTGATTTGTGCGCTAAGTGTGGGTGTGTTTGGACAGCAGCATCCCGATTCGATGACTAAAATGACCGTTACGATCGAGAGTTCCGCCCTGCTTCCCAGGACCTTTCCGACTGTGCCAATGACGGTGTACAGAGTTGGAACTCATTACTGTCGCAGTGAGGAAGCGCCAAACACCGCGGAACATGCACAATGGACCAGCATCGCCAGTGAACCGGACTCATGGACCGTGAACCTTCTAAAGAAGAAGGCCGAGCACTTTGTGGATCCGGGTCCGAAGTTGGAATGCCGCATGCCCATCTTCCGCGATAAGCAGGTAAAGGGAGACAAGGATACAAACCCGTTTCTCGATCTCGAGTTCGGTCTGGAGATGCAGTACTTCAAGGGGAAGGGCGCTGAGGCCAAAACGGGCCCGGTGCTGCGGGAAAAGCCGACTACCGCCTACACCGGGCCGATTAAGGATTGGCAGGTGACACTCTACACGACCGGCACGCCGGAGCGGCCCTGGGCGCTGAGGCGACAGCGCGGGAACACCACCGAGACCTTTTGGTACGAGGTGTATGAGCAGGTACCCTTCAACGCTCAACTCTTTGCCAAGCCTGAGGGCGTGAAGATAGAAGAAGTCCGGTAACCGAAACCTGGATTACCGGCATCCGTTGACCCCCGCTGATGAAAAAGTCGCCGACCTTCGTGTGACTCAAAGAGCCGGACGTGGGCGTCCAGCGCGGGTCTGGGGACCCTGCCCCACCTACTCGAGTCGAATTTTCGGAAGAAGCGGCTACTCGGTCCAGAACGAGTCGCTGAGATACTTGATGCCGCCATCGCAGAGGATGGTCACCACGAGGCCGGACTCGCCGCGGCCTGCAACTTCTTGCGCTACGCGGCTGGCGGCCACAACATTAGCGGCAGCTGATACGCCGAGCAGCAGGCCCGCTCCGCGCGCCAGCCGGCGTGCCATCTCATAGGCGTCTTCGGTGTCAATCCAGATGTTGTCATCGGCCAAGCTTGGATCGTAGATCGCCGGCTTGATCGCGGATGGCATATGTTTGGTGCCCTCCAGTCCATGCAGTGGCGTGGAGGGTTGGACGGAAATACATCGAACATGTGGTAACCGCTCGCGAAGCGCGCGTGTGACGCCCGTGAATGTGCCGCTGGTCCCTAGAGCCGTCACAAAGTGCGTGATGCGGCCTTCGGTCTGTTTGATAATTTCGGGGCCCGTCGTCATGGCGTGCGCGTGCCAGTTGGCCGGATTGCCGTACTGGTCGGCGAAGAAGTAGCGGCCTGGATCGTCCGCATAGATCTTTTGGCAAACCCTGATAGCCCCGTCCGATCCTTCAGCTGCATCCGTGAGCACTAACTCGGCACCATAGGCCAACAGGATCCTCTTTCGCTCGGGGGAGGCGTTGGCGGGAAGGCACAGCTTGACGCGATACCCTTTTGCGGCGCAGATCATCGCATAGGCAATGCCGGTGTTGCCGCTGGTGGAATCGAGCAGCACTTTGTCGTGCGTTAATCGGCCGCTGGCCTCGCCCTCCCGGATAATGTTCAGCGCGGGCCGGTCCTTCACAGAACCGCCGGGATTAAGGAACTCGGCTTTCGCGGCAACCCGGACGTCGCCCTTCCCGGCGATTGGGATTTCGAGTAACGGTGTATTCCCGATGCGGTTCAAGACCGTGTCAAGGTGCAGGGAAGTGGCCGTATCGAGCATCGCTTTTAGGTTAGCGCGGTTAAGTCGAGGATGTCTATTGACAAGGCGGATAACGCAGGAACTTCGCATGGCCCGTGTCAGTCCCCGGAAATGGCCGGAGCCTGGGAGTAACGAAGGGAAAGGAGATTCGCAGAGCAAGGTTTTCGCGAGTATTGGCGGTCTGCCGGTCGCCATGGGCAGAAGTTGATTGGCAATTTCGCGAGCAGGGGTTTACACGGTCGAAAATGAGACGAGTGGCTCCGGTCCGCTGGAGGGAACGCAAGCGGAGGGGCACCGCAAGTGGGCTGGATGGGGACCGTGCCGTTTCAGTCAGGTGCTCGAATCGAGGGCGGAGTCTTGGTCGCCCAGGCGCGTAACTGAGCAGCGACGGCGATGGCAGTGAGGTGATCCCGGCGAGCGAGTTTGGAGTGTCTGAGGACGAAGGCCGAACTCAAGGCGAACGCGATCAGGAGAATCAAGGTGACGGCTGCGAGGCCGTGATTGGAGACCGGCTCCCGCTCTCCGGAGGCGGTGGTCTGTGTGGGACGGTGCCGGCAAGCGTGGAGAAATCCGTGTTTGAAAGCCCAGTGTTTTGTCAGATCCATCCAACCGTTGTTCTCATTCTTCCAGCGGCTGTGCCCCAGTTGGCGGATAACCGGAGTGGGGAATACCTGCTTGGGCAGCGTGGTGACCCAAAGCCATTCGTGGTCGGTGGAATGCGAAGTCCGTTCTCCTTCGCGGTAACGATTGCGATCGAGCACCTCTTCGGAGCGCACCACCCGCACCGGTTCGGGGTTGTCGATGGTGAAGGGCAGACCTTCGGTATCCCAGAGTTGAACTTGGTATGTCTTATGGTCGCGCTGCTCAGTAAAACCGAGATCCGGTGGTCGACATGCAAACAGGCGCACCGCCGATTGATACAAATCACGGGAGTTCTGTTTCAGGCTGATGACCGCGTCCCAGCCGATCCTGTGGACCAACTGCAGTACCGGAGTCTGCGCGTAAAGCGCATCCAAAAGCAAGATGTCGAAAAAGCGGCTTCCATACATGTCCGGCAGCCGATTGAGCAAACGAAGCGCAGCCGTGTCCTCGCCCTCACCCGGTTGAAGCCACTCGATGGCGAGAAACGGTTTGACTGGGCTGTGGACCATCTGACAACCGACGGCGCGATGGTAATACTGAGTCTGCTCGATCTTGCGGCCGGCTTGATCCTTCAGGGTCACGCGGCGCTCCAGGCAACGGTCACAGCGCCGGCTGAAACTGGACAACACCTCGATGCCGTCCAACGCCGCCACCAAGCGCCCTTGCACCCGTCCCTCATCGAAGGCTTTACCTCGCTTCAGACGGCGGTTGACATCCACCAACATGGTTTCCAGCGGGTTCAGGTCGAAGCCGCATAAACTGTACCGCAAGGTGTCGTCGCCCAAAGCGCGCTCGGCGCCGATCCAGCGTTGTAGATGGGAGTGGGACAGTTCGCTGTCCAACTGCTGAAAGCTGGGCAGGCGAAACACAAAGCTATGGAAGACCGCCAGGAAGATGCTGGAAGGCGATATTTCCGGATCGGTGCGGGCGTCCGCCATCTGAGCCGCATGAGCGCGCAGATCGAAACCTTTGTTCAGCCAAGCGGAAAACGAAGGCAAAGAGTGCGCTCTTTCTTTCATCCCTAAGGCTGCAAGACTGGCAAGACGCCGTCCCTCATTTCCTTGCCCGGATGGCTCATCTTTTGGTTGTCGTCCTTTTCTTGTTCTTGGCCTTGAGGCGACGCATCAGTTCCCGGTTGATGTCGGAGATCTTCTCCAGGTTCTCTTTCACTTGGTGATAGTTCTCAATCCACCGGCGGACTTGCTCGACCTGATCGCCTGGCACGGTGCAACCGGCCCGATGCGACTGGTCCAAGGTGACGCTCAAATACCAAACCGGCCCGTGGCGTTCGCCGCGGGCACATTTGCAATCAGGGTTGCCGCAGGTGAGGTAGCGCTCCATCAATGACCCGCGAAGTACCTCTCCCAGTGGCGGCAGGACTTTGGTTAGGCCCTCGCGCCGATTGCGCAAGGCGAGTTCGGAAAGTTTGGCCAGCTTTTCTATTTCAGCCATTTAGCTGCAAGAATTATACAAGCAAATACAAAAAACGCAAATGCGAATTTCCCAAATGCGAATTTCCTTCTTATCTTATTGAGCTACCCGAGGATCGCCTCGGCGTGCGAAGTTCCTGGCGGATAACGTGCTTCGACGGCGCCATGCCGGCTCTATTAGCAAGTCTTTTTTTTTGCGCGAAGCAGCGATTTATTGCGAAACGAGGTTGAGCCGGGCGTGGGCGCCCGTCGCGGACGTGGGCGTCCATCGCTTTGCCACAGACAACAGGCTGGGCTTGCGACGCATGGTAGCTTATTCCTACCATGATTGGTCCCTTTCTCAATCGGCGGGCGCTTTTGTTTGGCTCGCTACGCGGGGCGGCGGCCGGCGCCGCGCTGGGCGCGCTGCCTGGTCGTGAATCTCTCGGTGCTGACACCCCAGCGGCTGGCCAGTTTCAGGAGCTCGATGCATTTATCGCCGACTACATGAAGGCGATGAATGCGCCCGGTCTGACGTTGGGCCTGGCCAATGCCGGCGGTCCGGTTCGCGCTGCCGGATTTGGCTTCGCCGATCTCGAAGCCAAGACGCCTCTCACGGCCGAGCACATGTTTGAGATTGGATCTATCACCAAGTCGTTTGTCGCGCTGACCGTTCTTCAACTGCAGGAGGAAGGGAAGCTCGACCTGAACCGGCCCGTTCTCGAATACCTGCCATGGCTTCCGATTCAGGCAAACTACGGCGTCATTACGGTCCACCATTTGCTGACCCACAGCTCCGGGTTGCCTGATTCGCTTGGGATGTTCAATACGGATCCGCAAGCGCGGCTGGTGCAAGGTTTTAAGCCCGGAGAGCACTTTCATTACTGCAATGCCGGGTTTCAGATCCTCGGCTATCTGATTCAGAAGCTCGACCAGCGGCCGTGGTCGGAGTCGGTAAACGTCCGCATCTTCGAGCCACTCGGGATGAGATCCTCGTCAGCCGTCATTACCAACGAAACCCGCGCGCGCCGCGCACAGAGCTATGTTCCGTTCTTCGATGACTTGACCTTTGAGCGGCAAGGGCGCCTGGCGCCGGCGGCCAATCTGGTTTTTGATAACGCGGCCGGGAGTTTGACTTCCACATCTGGCGATATGGCGCTTTACGTCCAAATGCTGCTGCGCAAAGGGCAAGGCCCAGATAAACGGATCGTCTCAGAGGAGAGTTTCGGATTGTTCACGCATCCCTATATCGCGGCGAAGGAGTTCAGTCCCACGGCTTTCTACGGTTATGGCATTGGGGTCGACAAGCTGGATGGCCGCGCGATGCTGCGGCATACCGGCGGAATGGCTTCCTTCATGTCGGCGCTGATGGCGGACCTCGATGGCGGAGTGGGGGCGTTCGCTTCCATCAATGCTCAACTCGGGTATCGCCCCAATCCAGTTGCACAATACGCGATCGAGACGATGTACGCGCGAGCGCAGCAAAAGCCTCTGCCTGTGCCGCCTGCGCTGAGTGATCCGGCCAAAGTGAAGAACGCCGCAGACTATGCCAATACCTATGTCTCGCCGGATGGGCGTCAGGTGGTGGTGGTGGCCGAGGGCGAGCGATTGTCGCTTCAAAGCGGCGGCAGGAGCGCTCCATTGCAATCCGCTGAGGGAGATACGTTCCTGGCGGCGGAACCACCGTGGCAGCGCTTCCCGATCATGTTTGTGCGAGCGGAATCCAAGGGCGCCGCTGCGGGGGACAAGAAGGCCCTCGTGACGGAGTTGCTGTATGGGGCCGATTGGTATACCAACCCGAACTACGCCGGTCCCAAGGCGATTGCTCCGAATGCTGAGTTCGAACAATTCGCAGGGTATTATCGAGCCGATAGCGGTTGGGCCGGCACAATTCGCATCGTGCAGCGAAAGGGTCAGCTATGGGGCGACGGAGTGGCTCCGCTGCAGCCATTGGGAAAGGCGCTCTTCCGCCTGGGTAACGAACCCTTCGGCCCCGAGACCGTCGAGTTCTTCTATATCGTCGATGGCAAGGCGCAGATGATGAAGTTCAATGGTCAGGATCTGAGGCGGGTGAACACGGCCTGAGCTCAAGCATCGGCCGCTGATGAAACGCCGATCAACGCGGATTTATGTTTGGTTCAATGGGTCATCGCGTAAACGATATAGTTCACGCCAAGCCGCATGCCAAGCGCCGAGAACTTTTCCGGATATTCGGGACTGTCGGCCCACTCCCAGGAGTCGCCGATGTCAGAGTTGAAGGAGATGGCAATCATTACCCGGCCTTTGTCGTCATAGATGCCGCGCCAGTGAGCTCCGTAGCCGTCCAGTTTGTATCCGCGTTCGAGATGCTCCGCACCCGGAACCTGGTACCGGTCGTTCAGATCATAGACGGTATGGAAGATCGGATCTTTGTCGTCAATGTCTACGATCGGCCGGTCGGGAAAGACCAGCTGCATGCTCTTCTGGAAGACCGACCACTCCACCGTTCCGTGGAAATCATCCGCCATGAAGAAGCCGCCGCGTAACAAGTACTCGCGCAGAACCTGTGCCTGGGCCGGCGTCAGGCCCCACTCACCTACCTGGACCGCGTAGAGCCAAGGCCAGTTGTAAACATCATTGCCGTCCTCAAGGTTCACCACCTGTTCCACCGAGCGCACCTTGATTCGGGTCAGCCGCCGGACTGCTTCCGAGAAATGGCGGTCGGCGCGCGGATAGTCCTGCGTCCACAAAGACAAGCCCAGGTGCCAATCGCCGTTGTAGCGTCCGCGGTATCCGTCGTTCCAACCTGGTGGATACATCAGGCGCGCGAAAGCCCATTCGGATTTAGCTTGGTAGTCCGGAGGCAGCGGCATGCCATCATATTCAACGCCTGGGTACTCCCGGAAAGGTCGCGGTGTCTCGCGTCCAGGGATGGACTTAGCGGCGCTTCGAACGAAACCGGAGACGGCGAAGGCTTGCATCAGGCTGCGGGCCGTGGTTGCGCCAAGCAGACCATACACGGTGCCGAGGCAGACGACGGATATCCCGACTCGCAGCAGAAGCTTCCGGATACTCATTCGTCTTGCCTACTTCGAGCGTAACCCGGAACAAGGGAGCTGCAAAAGCATTGGCCGCGGATGAACACCGATCAACGCGGATCAATTGATCTTGTGACTGAGAACGGGTTCGCCGTTATGACGCTCCTGAGTATTCCTTGTCGGCGTCGTCTTTACGGCCAACCAGGCGAAGCGCTGCCGAGGTTACGTGTTCGGGGGTAAAGCCGAAGTTCTTCAGGATCTCTTCACCCGGCGCCGATGCGCCGTAATGGTCAATCCCGATGGTGATGCCCTCATCAGTCGCCCATTCCTTCCAGCCCATTCGCGAGGCGGCTTCTACCGTTACGCGCTTCTTGATGGATGCGGGCAGGACGCTCTCGCGATATGCCGCATCCTGTGCTTCGAACAGGTTCCAACTGGGGAAGCTGACCACGCGCGCCTTCACGCGGTAGGTCTTGAGCTTATCTTGCGCCTTCACGCAAAGTTGAACCTCCGACCCGGTACCGATCAGCAACACATCGGGCTTGCCGCCTTCGGCCTCCGACAAAATGTAGGCGCCTTTGGCGACATCCGGATTAACTGCGTTGCTTCGATCGAGATGCGGCAGCGCCTGACGGGTGAGGGCAAACAATGTGGGCCCATCATGCTGAACCGCAAACGCCCAAGCTTCCGCCGTTTCGTTCGCGTCGGCCGGGCGAACTACGGTCAGACCGGGAATCGCACGCAGGCCCGCGATCTGTTCAACCGGTTCATGAGTAGGGCCGTCCTCGCCCACCGCGATGCTGTCATGGGTGAATACGTAGAAAGCCTTCAGCTTGCTCAGAGCGCCAAGCCGGATGGACGGCTTCACATAGTCGGAGAACACAAGGAAGGTTGCGCTGAAGGGCAGGATTCCTCCGTGCGCCGCCAAACCGTTCACCGCCGCACCCATGGCGTGTTCGCGCACTCCAAATGCGACGTTGCGGCCCGCGTAGCTCCAGACGGCGCCCACCGCTCCCTGCGTTGCCGGCCCGCCGAACTCGGGTGGCTGGAAATCGCCGAGGCCCTTGAGCGCCGTGTCGGTGGAAGGATTCAGGTCTGCGGAGCCTCCGATCAGATTGGGGATGTGCTTGGCCAGAGCATTCATGACCGCGCCGCCCGCTGCGCGCGTGGCAATCGGCTTGTCGGCTGGTTTCCATTTCGGCAGATCTGCCGCCCAGCCTTCGGCCAGTTTGCCACTGGCGATCATTTCGAACTCCGCCGCTTCCGTGGGGAACGCAGCCTTGTAGGCTTCGAACCGTTTCTTCCAATCGGCTTGAGCCGCTTCGCCCGTTGGAATCGCGGTTCGAAATTGTGCTACAGCCTCTTCCGGCAAGAAGAACTTCTCCGTGGATGGCCAGCCCAGCGCCTTCTTGGTCGCCAGCAGCTCATCTTCACCCAGCGGATTGCCATGGGCGCCAAAGGTGTCTTGTTTGTGAGGGCTACCGTAACCGATGTGCGTGTGCGACAAGATCAGCGATGGTCTTCGCGTTTCCGCTCGTGCCTCGCCGATCGCCTTGGCGACTTCCATCGTGTCATTGCCATCCAGTACATGGCGGGTGTGCCAGCCATACGCCTCGAAGCGCTTCGCCACGTCCTCGGTGAACGTCATGTCCGTGCCGCCGGCGAGCGAGATGTGGTTTTGATCGTAAAGGTAGACGATTTTGCCCAGACGCAAGTGGCCGGCCAGCGAGGCGGCCTCTTGTGTGACGCCTTCCATCAGGTCGCCGTCGCCGCAGATCGCGTACGTGAAGTGGTCGACGATGTTGTGTCCCGGCCGGTTGTAACGTGCCGCCAGCCAAGCTTCTGCAATGGCCAGTCCTACACCGTTGCTGAAGCCTTGTCCGAGTGGTCCTGTCGAGACTTCCACCCCTACCGTATGGCCGCGTTCCGGATGTCCGGGCGTCTTGCTGCCCCATTGCCGGAAGCGCTTCAATTCGCTCAGCGGCAGATCGTAGCCGGTCAAATGCAGGAGGCTGTACAAGAGCATGGAGCCGTGTCCCGCCGACAGCACGAATCGGTCGCGATCAATCCAGGTGGGGTCCTTGGGGTTGTGTTTCAGGAAACCGGTCCAAAGCGTGTAAGCCATGGCGGCTGCGCCCATCGGCATTCCTGGGTGGCCCGAGTTTGCCTGTTGCACGCCATCTGCTGAAAGCATGCGAATCGTGTTGATGCACAGATCTTCTAACGCAGTCGATATTGTTGTCGCCAAGTTCGTCTCCTCCTCTGTCTCACACGTCCCGGGCCGCCATCTATTTCAATCGGATTAGCGTGCCGGTACCTGTCCTCAACCACAATAAGTCACTCCGATGGAGATGTTCCAGTTTCGTAGTGCGCGGGCGCGTTGGTTGCGGGAAATACGAGCGCCGGACAGGGCGACTCGGGAGTGGGTGGGCTTGAACTGAAGCAATTGCCGGACGGCCGCTCCGCCTGTGCCCCTCGGAGCACCAACTCGGCGGTATGCGCCGTGCTCCGTCCAAAAACTGCGAGAATAGCTCTATCGTTGGCGACCAGGCAGTATTTTCGGCAGCTGCCAACGTTATCTCATCGTCACTGTTACGCTCTACTTGCAGGGTGGAGCATTGAATCACGCCATTTATCCTGACCTCAAAGGAAAGTTCGCGCTCATCACCGGGCCAGTCGTGGCAACGGGATTGGCGCGGCCGCCTGCCGCGCCCTAGCGATGCAAGGGGGCGAATATTTTGTTCACCACCTGGCAGGCTTATGATCGAGAACAGCCGCACGGTGTTGACGAGAACGGTCCCATGGATCTGGAACAAGCGCTGCTGAGCTCCGGCGTGAGGGTGCGGCGCTTGGAAATCGACTTGGCAGACCCAGATTCGGCGGCGCAGGTCTTGGATGCTGCGCAGGAGTGGCTGGGCTTACCCGATTGTATTAGTGAACAACGCGGCCCACTGTACTCATGGCGGGTTTGAACTGCTCGACGCAGCCAGACTTGATGCGCACTACGCCGTGAACATGCGTGCCACCATCCTCTTGGCAGCGGAGTTCGCCAGACGGGCTAAGGCGCTGGGCCGTTTGAGTGGTCATATCATTAGCATGAGTTCCCTCCAGGATTGGGGGCCGATGCCGGATGAGTTGGCGTATGTCGCGACCAAAGGCGCAATCGAAGCCTTTACTCTAAGCCTTGCGTCTGAGTTGGCACCGCTAGGCATTACGGTCAATGCAGTTGACCCGGGCGCAACCGATACGGGTTGGATGACCGAGCAAATGCGCCGTGAATGGAGTGTGCCCTCGGGAGTGGCAAAATTCAATTTACCGGACGATGCCGCTCGCGTGATAGTCTTCCTCGCCAGCGATGTCGCTCGGCATTTGACCGGGCAGGTGATTCACGCAAGGGGAAGTGCGATTTAGCCGGGCCATCCCTTTCTCTAAACGCTCGTGACGGATGGCTGTAGTGATCACGGCGATGAACCTGTTGAGAACAGGATAGGCGTCATCGCGGCTCAGCAAGAGAACGGGATAGGCGCCTCTCGTCCGGCGAATCTGGTTGGCGGCGATACGATTCGCCTATGGCTTCGTATTCACGCTTCCGAATGGCATCCTTCACAGCCTGCCGGATGAATTCAGCGCGCTGCCGTTTGGCGGCAGGCGCGACCTTATTCAGCGATCTCAAAAGCGATTCATCCAACTGGTCAATATAGGGGGCATTTTCGCGTGATCAAATCAGTCAACCATATGGTAGAACCCATCACGAACGTGTTCAACCGGCCACTCAGTGCTTAGCCGGAGGTCTCTGCGGCTGCCGGGCCGCGAGCGTCACGACTGACCGGGCGGGAATCGAATAAGCGAGCTTGCCGGAAGCGTCCAGCGGCGCAAATGCGTATTCTTTGAGATCATCGCCGGGCTTATCGGATGTCACAAACGGTACCATTCCCGTCATACGCGGCGACTTTGGACTCGTGGAGCCCGCGAACGTAACCTCAATATCCTCCGCCAAAGACCCTTCGTTGATATACACCAGCACGACGGCGCCGTTTCGCTCGTCGATCCAGGCAGAACCCAACAAACCGCTCTTGTCGTGGCCGTCGCCGGCGAGCTCCACCCGACGCATACCGGGCCTGACAAACCGGCTGAAGTTGCCGAAGCTCCAAAGCAGCTTCGATGGAATTACCGACGGTTTGTCGCCGGGCTTCTCATAATCGGTGTAGACCAATCCGTCCTTGTAATCCCATCGCGAGAGCGCCAGCCACCACTGCCACGCGGACACGTCAAGCAGCGTCAGATCGTAATGCATGACCCGCGCTACATCGAGCGCGGTTTTCATAGAGAGATCGCGACCGCCTCCGCCTTTACCGTCCGATCCCGTCAGAATGCAGTATTCGGATTGCCAGAGTGAAGCGCCCGGATACTTTGCAAAAGCTGATTGCGCAGTTTGCCGGTTCTGCACTAACTCGGTGTTAAGCCGGTCGGATAGGTAAGAGTGAAAAGCTACTCGCTGATGCAGAATTGTGCTGAGAGTTGGATCTCCCAATAGATACGTGAGGTAGTTACCGTATTCGGCTTTGTATTCTTTCGACATGCCGCTGACTGGTCTCGACAGAGCTTGAATCGAGGCGCTCTCTGGCGCAATGATCTGTGTGTCCAGCTTGCGGTTTCGTAAGGCCTCATCCAGGGCGACGAGGACACCGCGGATATCGGCGTTGCTATACCGGCTACCCTCTTGATCGGGTTTGTCCCACTCCCAGGTTGGTTCATTTACGGGACTAATGAACTGGAATGGGACCTTTTTGACAGTACGAAAGTAGTCCAGGATATCGGCGGTATAGCGGGCGAACTGCGCGTCGTAGCCTGGCTTGAGATTAGTTGATCCATCGCCTTTGGTGGTGTGAGTAAGCCGATTACGGGTCATCCTCGCCGGCGGGCTATTCGCAAAGGCCAGTAATTGTGGAACACCGTCTCGCTTGGCGGCTTCGAGAAACCATTGCTGGCTGGCTTGACGCGTCCAGTCGTATTTCCCTTCGCTGACCTCGAACGTCTTGGCGGTTCGCCACGGATCGACGATGGTGGCGTCGGGACCGGCGCCTATGTTGAAGCGCCAGCATGAGAGCCCAATGCCATCCTTGCTTGAAAACAGCAGCTTGGCAAGCTGCTCCTTCTGGGCCGCTGGCCAATCTCCGATGTTTTGGATGCTCCAACAGTCCGAAGCGCCGAAGTTGTCGATGACCTGATGCCGGATATCGAGCTTTACTTCATCGTGGTGTGTTGCGCCGAGCAAACTCCACAGAGGGAAGCCGAGTATTATTGCCAGCATTCGTCCGATTCGCACGCGCCTATTCTTTCATGGAGGTTGCGGCATTTCCCTGTCGGCGACTCGCGAATGTTAGTTAAGACGCGTAGATGTCCCTATGTCGCTGAATTACCAGTGTCAACTTTTGAGGGAAAGCGACGTCGAACAATTGAAAGTAAGTGGGGCTAGACACTCGTAAATACACTAGCCCCAGCCTTGCTCTCTGAACCATTCTATGACGACCCCATTCCCGCACACCGTTTTGTTCGGCGCAGCCGGTCCAGGAAAGCGTAAGGGCCTAAGTGAGTTTCGATCGTCCAGTTATGTGGTAAGCCTGGGACTCCATCTTCTCGGCTTAACAATTCTGATGGCTGCGCCATTCATCGAGGCAGCCTATCAGACGAATGAGCCGGTTGTTGGGACGACTCCGAACCACGTTATTCTCTACTACTCGCCCAGCCGCGTTCGGGCATTGCCGCCGCCCATGATCGCCAAAAGGCGGACGCCATCGGTGATTTTCCACCCAAGACCATTAAATGTTCCAGCTCCTCCGAAGCGCGATACATTCACCGCGCCCGCGCCGCCGGTGATTGCCGCAGCTGTCCCTGAACACTCCCCAGACATACCGCAGTCGCCGTTGCCTGCTGTTCGTCCACCGGCAAAACTGGAGCCCGCAAAGCCCGTCCCCGTCAAGACAGTAAAGGTTGGCGCCTTTGGCGATCCAAACGGGATAGCCCCGGCCCAACAGTCGAGCGCCCCCTCTTTGATCGCGACCGCAGGCGCATTCGACTCGGCTTCGAATTCGAGTTCCGGGCGAACGAGCGCTGGCGGAAACTTGGGAGCATTAAGGACTGGGTCCTTCGGTGATGGGACACCCGGATCCGGAGGGGGATCGTCTGTTGCCGGAGGTAGCGGTTCGGTGCATACCGGCGGCTTTGGGGATGGAGCTGGATCAGCCGCACAACCCGAACGGCGTCAACAGCCGCAGGTGGTTGCGAGCACGCCCCTACAGATCCTTTCCCATCCAAAACCCACTTACTCACAAGAAGCGCGGCAAAGAAAGGTAGAGGGTGTGGTCGATCTTGAGGTCTTATTCCGGGCCAACGGAGAGATCCAGGTCCTGCGGGTTGTGCATTCCCTGGGGTATGGCCTCGACGAAGCCGCCCAGCAGGTGGCGAATCAGATTCGATTTCGCCCGGGCACGCGGGATGGCGTTCCGGTCGACTCGAAGACCATTGTTCACGTGACATTTGAACTGACTTAGACGGATTTCCAGCTTAGGGGCAATTATGAAAGCAGAGAATTACCGACACCTCATTAAGGCGTCATGCTTCGCACTGACCAGCGTGCCGGCGTGCTGGGTAGCACTTTTTGGCCTCCCGCTCCAGGCAATGGCGCGCCCGACGGACAATCCGCCTCCGGGGCCGCAAGTGCAGGCACCACAGCCTTGGGACGCAGCGCTCGACCAGGCAATCGCGAACGAAGCTCAGCTCATGAAGACGCTAAAAGGTCTCAGGCCTGTCACAGAAGCTTATATTCAGGAGCTCCGAAAGGACGACGAACTGGGTGAGACTCCGGTCACGGACCATTATTTTCTGGGCAGGATGGATTTGAGCCACGGCGTGACGAACGACTCATATATTCCTGCGCCGGGCTTTGCCAAACGTTTCCGCGATGCGTTCAAGGTTTTCTCCGTGAGCATGAGTCCACGCGGTTGGATTCAAATGGCGATTATCGATTCGAATTCGTTCGATCGGCGGCATTACGAGTTCTCCTACGTGAGGCGGGAGTTTCTGGGTGACGTTCGATGCCTTGTCTTAGACGTCAAACCACGGAGTGGCACGGGTTTCGGTCGCTTTATTGGACGGGTATGGATCGAAGATCAAGACGATCATATTGTGCGATTTGATGGAACGTACACCAATAGGCCTCAAGGTGGTCAGTTTGTTCACTTCGATTCCTGGCGTGTGAATTGTGGACCAAACCAGTGGGTACCCGCGTACGCGTATTCGGAGGAGAACCAGCTGAAGGGAGCTGTGCCTTTTAAGAAGTTTCGATTCAAGGGGCAAGTTCGATTCTGGGGTTATCAAACAAAGGCCGATCAGTCAAGCGAGTTCACCAACCTCACAGTCGATGGGGACAACGCGGTTCGCGATGAGAGTGAGACCGCCTTAGACACGTCTCCGGTGGGAGCCTCGCGCCTATGGGAACGGCAAGCGGAGAATAACGTCGTTGGCCGGCTCCAGGAAGCGGGGCTGGTTTCGCCGCCGAGTGAGGTCGACAAAGTTTTGGATACGGTACTTAACAACCTGGAAGTAACGAACAATATAACTGTTGATCCCCCGATACGAATTCGTGTCTTGTTAACGACTCCCCTGGAATCCGTTTCGGTTGGCCACACGATCCTGATCAGTCGCGGGCTTCTCGATGTGCTTCCCGACGAGGCTTGCCTTGCCGCAGTGATCTCTCACGAAGTGGCGCACATACTGCTCGGCCACAAAATCGACACGAAGTATTCGTTCTCGGACCGGCTTCTGTTTGAGGACGACGCGACGTTGAAGAAAGTGAAGCTCTCCCGAACCATGCACGAAGAGACGGCCGCCGACGAGCGAGCGATAGAGCTGCTGCAGAAATCTCCATATAAAGGTCAGCTTCCGCAGGCAGGACTGTTCCTTCGTGAGCTCGCGGCCCGAGCCAACACCCTGCCGCAACTGGTTCGGCCGCTGTTGGCAGACCGTCTGGTCGAGCATGGGAAGGAGGAGCGTCTATCCGCCCTGATGGAAACGGCTCCGGAGTTACGGCCGGGCGACACGGCGCAGACCGCGGCCTTGCCGCTTGGATCACGCATCAAGATGGATCCATGGAACGACCAGTTGCTGCTCGCCAAAACCCGCAAGGTTCCTCTGCAGACCGCTCGGGAGAAACTGCCCTTGCAGGTGACCCCGTTTATGCTTCACCTGACCAGAGAGTCTCAAGGCCCACCAGCAACCGTGGTTGGCAAAGCAGTCGTGTTCCCCTGTGACCCGGTGACTTGCGGCGAGCTAGACGACGATACGCCTGCTACCACTACACCTCAATAAGAACAAGTGAAGCGTCTAAGCGGCTATTAATCACGAAGGGTGCGGCTCACCCAGAATGCAGCGGGCGGTGTCCCGCGCGATGAGTAGCTCTTCATCAGTTGGGATGACCCAGGCGTGAAGTTTGGAGTCGGCTGTGCTGATCTGCCCTTCGCGTCCCACGGTCTGCCGGTTTCGTTCCTCATCCAGCGTGAGACCAGTCCACTGCATCCCTTCGCAGATACGCGCTCGCACGGCGGATGAGTTCTCACCAATCCCGCCGGTGAAGACTACGGCGTCGGCGCCGCCCGCACACGCCAGCAGGGCGCCGATGTACTTCCGGGCGCGATAACAAAAGACGTCAATGGCCAGGCGTACCCGGCGGTCGTCCTCCTTCTTTAGTTCGTCTTCGAGCACCTTCATGTCGTTGGTGAGCCCGGAGACACCCAGCAGTCCGGATTGAGTATTCAGAAGCGTCTCCACCTCCTGAGGCGAAAGACCTTCCTTGATGGCGATCAAATTAACGATGGAGGGATCAAGGTCGCCCGAGCGAGTCCCCATCACGAGGCCCTCCAGGGGCGTCATGCCCATGGAGGTGTCCACCGGCGAGCCGCCGCGAATTCCGGTCGCCGAGCAGCCGTTGCCGAGGTGCAGCGTAATTAAGTGGGTCTGCTCACGTGTCAGTTGATTGATCGCTCGATAGCGGTAGGCCACGTAGCGGTGCGATGTGCCATGAAAGCCGTAGCGGCGGATCCGGTGTCGGCGATACAGATGATAGGGGACGGCGTAGAGGTACGCGCGTTCCGTGAGGGACGAGTAGAATGCGGTATCGAACACCGCCACCTGGGGCGTCTTGCGGCCGATTATGTCCCATATCGCGCGAATGCCCTTGACGTTGTTCGGGTTGTGAAGCGGAGCGAGATCGATGCAGTCTTCAATTCCCTTTAGCACTTGGTCATCGATGATGGCAGACTCGTGGAATAGCTCGCCGCCGTGTACCACGCGATGACCGACGGCGTGAATGTCGCCGAGATTGCGGATTTCAGGGATGCCTGACTGGTCCGTGGCCAGCCAGCGGAGCACGTAGTCGATAGCGGCAGCGACGTCGCGAATGGCTGCCGTGAATTTTTGACGCGGGCCGTCGTGGCTCTGCACGGTAACGATGGCTTCTCCGCCAATTCGCTCCACCTGTCCGCGGCACAGCCGCTGGTCTGTCTGCTGCTTGATGCGGTCGAGGTCGGTTGCAATTATTTGGAATTTGAGACTCGAACTGCCGGCGTTTAACACAAGAACATTCATGGGCTGTACCATTGTCCACCACAGCCGGCGCATTAATTACAAATTACAAATGCTGAGCAATAGCCGAGCTCCGGCTTTGCCAGCTCTGGTACGGCCGGATGTGGGCATCCAGCGCGGGCGAGGGCGCCCACGTCACCCCAGCCACTGCGGATTGTGCGCGGTACCGTCGAACATGCTGCTGGTTTTGAAGAGCTCGAACTTGCCGCTCAAAGCTGCTTCCCTGGTCTTGGCTAACAGGGCAGCCATCTGCTGTGCGTCCATGGGCTTGAAGGTCCTCGCGACTTCAAAAGCCTGGTTCAGCCTTTCCAGGCTCTCGCAGCCAGTGATCACCACCGAGGTGGGAAGGCTCAACGCATAGGTGAGGCACTCCGCCGGGGTCACGGTCCCGCTTTTCAGCAGGAGCCCATCCCCCATGGACTTCATCCCGAGCACGGCGATGCCCTGTTCCACCAGCTTCGGTACCACCTCTTTCTGAAAGCTGCGGAACTGCGCATCCATTGGGTTCAGAGGCATCTGGCAGGCATCAAAATGAAAGTTGTGAGCGGCTGCCAACTCCAGCATGCGTATGTGAACGCTCGGATCCTTGTGGCCAGTAAATCCGATGAAGCGGATTTTGCCGGCCTTCTGGGCGTCCAGGCAGGCCTCCAGCGCGCCATTGGGTGCGAAGAAGCGGTCGGGATCCTCCAGCCGTATGTTTTCGTGAAACTGCATCAGGTCGATGCGGTCGGTCTGCAGGCGCTTCAGGGACTCATCAATCTGCTGCGATGCCGCCTGCTTGGTGCGGCCGTCGAACTTCGTCATCAAGAAAGCCTTCTCGCGATAGCCATCGCGCAGGGCTTCACCCATTCGAACTTCGCTTTCGCCGCCGTTGTAATCCCAGCAGTTGTCGAGGAAGTTCATGCCACCGTCGAGCGCGGTGCGGACAAGCTTGATTCCCACGGTCGGGTCTTTGGGCCGCCCGATGTGGTGCCCGCCCAGGCCAATCGCCGAGACCTTTACGCCAGTCTTGCCAAGAGTTCGGTAAATCATTCCATTCTCCGCGCCTTTGACGGTTGAATGCGCGGAGAGAGCAGCCATTCCAGCCAGCATGCCCATTGCTTCGCGACGGTCCACATTCTCTACGTTAGCGAAAAACGGGGATGCGTCACACCTCTGGAATTTCCCAGTCACTTCCTGGCCGGATAGAATGTGGCTTGGATTTCCGAATTGAGGATTTATGCCCGTTAGCTCCGGTTTTGAACTGCGCTTCCTGAAAAACCTCTGGGACGCTACCGCCGCGAAAGCGATTGAAGGCGACGCCCTCGACCTTCTGCGTTATCGCTCCAATCTGCTGGGCGCGGATCTACGCATAACGAACTTTGCCGGTGGTAACACCAGCTCGAAGATCGATCTAGCAGACCCCTTTACCGGCAAGCCCGTGCGGGTACTGGCTGTGAAGGGCAGTGGTGGCGACCTTGGCTCCATCGGCAAAGCGGGTTTTGCCCTCCTTTATCTCGACAAGCTGGAGAATCTGATTTCACGCTACAAAGGTGAAGCGCACGAGGACGAGATGGTGGGTTACTATCCCCTCGCTGCGTTTGGCGAAAGCCGAGTGGCAGCCTCCATTGACACGCCTCTACATGGCTTCCTCCCTTTCCCGCACGTCGACCATCTCCATCCGGATTGGGCCATCGCGCTCGCTGCCAGCGCCAACGGAAAGGCCAAGCTGGCGGAGTTCAATCAACGATTCGGTCGGAAGCTGGTCTGGCTTCCATGGCAACGGCCCGGCTTCGAACTTGGGCTAATGCTGCGCGGCGCGGTTGCGAGCAACCCGGGCTGCGACGGCATCATTCTGGGCAGTCACGGGCTTTTCACCTGGGGTGCGACGCAGCGCGAGTGCTATCTGAGCAGCATCATCACGATTGATCAGATGGGAGAGTTTGTCGCCGATCACCAAAAGGGAAAGAAGATCTTCGGCGGACCACAGTTCTCGGCAGTGGCAGACCCTAAGGGCACGGCCATCGCCATTCTTCCTGCCCTTCGGGGCGCCGTTTCGACGGCCAAGCGCAACATCGCACATTACGCCCAATCCGATGACGCTCAGGAGTTCGCGAATTCCGTTCACGGACACGCATTGAGCCAGATGGGTACCAGTTGCCCGGATCATTTCCTGCGCACCCGTATCAAGCCTCTGTTTGTGGACTGGAACCCACAGACGGAAGATGTTGCCGCCCTGAAGCAGAAGATCCAATCGGGCGCCGCGGAATACCGCGAGGAATACGCTAATTACTATCACCAGTGCGCCGAAGCCGATTCCCCGAAGTTGCGCGATGCGAATCCCTCAGTCGTCATCATTCCGGGCCTTGGCCTGTTCGCATTCGGCAAGAACAAGAAAGAAGCCCGCATCACCAGCGAGTTCTTCATCAACGCCATTCATGTGATGGCGGGAGCGACGGCGCTGGATGAGCCGGGCGCTGTTCCAGATCCCTTGCCACAGGCCAAGCGGCCGGAAGACTCCGCGCACTTCAAGAGCTTGTTTAACTACGTTGCGCTGCCGCCGAGGGAGGCGTTCCGCATAGAATACTGGGCGCTGGAAGAAGCGAAGTTGCAACGCATGCCGCCGGAGCAGGAGTTCAGCCGCAAGGTGATCGTGATTGTCGGCGGCGGAAGCGGAATTGGCCGCTCAACTGCTCTCAAACTCGCCCAGCGCGGGGCGCATGTGGCGATTGCGGACCGCGACCTGGAAGCTGCGAAGTCGGTTGCCGCAGAAGCGGCAAAGCTCTCCGCTAAGGACATGACGCTCGCCGTGGGGCTTGATATCACCTTGCGCACCAGCATCGCTGATGCCTTTCGCTCGGTGATCGCTGAATTCGGTGGCATCGACGGCATCGTTAATACGGCGGCCATTTTCGGCACACCGGACCGCAATGGCAGGCTGCCGGACGATCTTTGGAGTACCACCTTCAACGTCAACATCAGCGGCAACTACTTTCTAGCCGACGAATCCCGCGCGATTCTTAAAGAGCAGAATCTGCCTGCGGTGATGGTCTTTACGAGCTCCGCCAACGCCGTCGTGCCCAAACACGGCAGCGAAGCCTACGATGTCAGCAAGAGTGCTGTGAATCAGTTGATTCGCGAACTGGCCGTCGGCCTGGCGCCGCTGGTTCGGGTGAACGGTATTGCGCCGGCCACAGTTGTCGCAGGCTCAACAATGTTCCCGCGGGATCGCGTCATTAGCTCGCTCACGAAGTACAATATCGAGTTCGCCGAATCGGAATCGACCGAGGAGCTTCGCAATAAGCTAGCAATGTTCTACGCCCAGCGCACTTTGACCAAAGTGCCGATCCATCCCGATGACTGCGCGGCTGCCATCGTATGGCTCGCCAGCGATGCCAGCGCGAAGACCTCCGGCCACGTGATCCCAGTCGACGGTGGACTCCCCGAAGCATTCCTCCGGTGACGCCCCTACTTCGCGCGGTCGAAGTGACGAAGAGTTTCGGCGGAGTGCGCGCTTTGAAGGGCGTGTCGTTCGATCTCTGTGCCGGTGAAGTGCACGGCTTAGTGGGCGAGAACGGGGCAGGGAAGTCGACGCTTATCAAGGTTCTGACCGGCGCCATTCAACCCGACGGTGGCGAAATCATCCTTGATGGAAAGCGGATTGAACACAACGACCCGCTTCAAGCGCGGGCGCTTGGGATCGCGGCCATTTACCAGCAGCCTGCCTTATTTCCGCACCTCAGCGTGGCCGAGAATATTGCGATTGCCAAAGACTCCGGCAAGCCCTGGCGGCGCATCTCGTGGCCGGATCGGATCGGCCATGCTCGGAAGCTTCTCGAGACCGTCGGCGCGAAGATTTCTCCGGAGGCGCCGGTCAGTTCGCTGACTGCGCCGGAACAGCAGTTGGTTGAACTTGCCAAAGCGCTGGATGCCGATGCACGGATCCTCATCATGGATGAGCCTACTGCTTCGCTCGGCCAGCAGGATGCGGAGAATCTGTTTCGGATCGTAGACGACTTGAAGGCGCGCGGCGTGGCCATTGTCTATATCTCGCATCGCTTCGAGGAATTGTTCCGGCTGGCCGGGCGCGTTACGGTTCTCCGCGACGGCAATAGCATCGACACACGCCCCATGCCGGGCGTCACCACGCACGAGCTGATTCGCATGATGGTGGGCCGCGAACTGGATCTGGTGTTTCCGAAACGCCACATCCAACTGGGCGAAACCGCGCTTGACATAAAGCATCTGTGCCACCAGCAGACCGGCGTGAAGGATGTCAGCCTGACAGTGCGCTGCGGAGAGATTGTAGGACTGGCGGGTCTGATTGGCTCAGGCCGCACACAGTTCGCGGAAGTGCTGTTTGGATTGACTCCTGCTGATTCGGGCGAAGTCTGGATCGGCGGCCGGCTTGTTCATATCGAATCTCCCGCCAACGCGTTGGCGCTCGGCCTCGCTTACGTGCCGGAAGATCGCCGTCGCCATGGCGTGGTGATGGAGATGGCGGTGGGTCAGAACACCACGTTGGCGAGCCTCAAAGCGATTTCGACGAATGGCTTTTTACAATTCCGTAAAGAACGTGAAGTCGCGCAGGACTACTGCACACGTCTCGGCGTCAAGACGCCATCGATCGATGTTCCCGTCAAGAACCTCTCCGGCGGAAACCAACAGAAAGTTTCACTGGCTCGCTGGCTGCTGACTCATCCGAAGGTCCTGATTCTCGACGAACCGACCCAGGGCATTGACGTAGGTGCAAAGGCGGAGCTCTATCACCTGATCGGCGACCTCGCGGAGAAGGGTCTCGCCATCCTCATGATCTCGTCGGAGCTGCCGGAGATTCTAGGGATGAGCGATCGGATTGCCGTCATGTGTAAGGGGCGAATTGCAGGCGTCCTGGAGCGCTCGGAAGCTGATCCTCACAACGTCATGGAACTCGCCTTAGGACATCAAGAGGCGTCCATCGGAGGAGGCCCGTGAAGTCATTGCGTCTCGGCCGCCAGGCGGCAAGCGTCATCGCGCTGCTTCTTTTCCTAATTGTGCTGGCGGTTGTCGCACCGGCTTTCTTTAGCTTCGCCAATCTGCGCGACCTCGCACTCACTAACATCCCGGTGCTGTTGGTTGCTGCCGGCATGACCCTGGTCATCGTGCTCGGGCAGATTGATATCTCCGTCGGTTCCATTTTCGCCGTCGCCAGCGTTGTGGCGGGACTGCTCGCCCAGGTTGGGGTTCCCATTGCGCTGGTCATCCCTTGTACGGTGCTAGCCGGGGCAATCTTCGGCGCTGTAAACGGCACGCTGATCTCTTATGTGAATGCACCGTCGATTGTGGTGACCTTGGCCACCATGGTGGTGTGGCGCGAATCCTTGCGCTGGATCACCGGTGGCGCGTGGGTTGAAGGTCTGCCGCCGACCTTCCAGTGGTTCGGTTTGGGCCAGTCTTCCGGGCAAGCTGTCATCCTCGTCGGATCACTCGCCGTGTTCGCCGCGCTCGCCTGGGCATCCAAACATCTAGTGGCATTCCGCTCCATCTACGCGACGGGATCGGACCGCGACGCGGCCAACCTGGCCGGTATTCCTACCCGGCGGGTATTGTTCGCCGTGTTCCTTCTGATGGGGGCGCTTTCCGGATTCGCCGCGATGTTAAACGCAGTACGTTTTTCGGATGTGCCGGCCAACGCGGGCATCGGCCTCGAACTGAAAGCGATTGCGGCGGTGGTGGTGGGCGGCACGCCCATTACCGGCGGCCGCGGTTCTTTATTCGGCACGTTCAATGGCGTTTGTCTCTTGGGTTGCATCGGCCCCGCGCTCACGTTTTTAGGACTGAGCGCTTATTGGGAGAAGGCCATCCAGGGCGCGATCATTCTGCTGACTGTGCTCTTTGACGCCCTGGCCGCCCGCGCCTCGAGGCAAGCGGCGGCGCACGCGTAGCCTGCCTATGAAAGCCGCCAAACAGGAGGTATTCGTCGGCAGTCTGCTGCTGGTCGAAGTCCTGCTGCTCAGCCTGGCAGCCCCCAGTTTCTTCTCTGTCACCAACTTCTTCGAATGCATACGGCTAGGCGTCGAAATCGGGCTTCTCACGCTCGCACTGACTCCGGTTATCATCACAGGCGGCATTGATCTCTCGGTTGGATCCATGATGGGGCTCTGCGCGGTCAGCTTCGGCGCGCTTTGGCACGACGCGCATTGGCCGATCCCTGCCGCCGCGGGCGCCGCGTTGTCGATTGGCATCACAGGCGGTTTGCTGAACGGATCGCTCATCGCACGGCTGAAGGTCTCACCGCTGATCGTCACGCTCGGAACGTACTCGCTGTTTCGAGGCCTTGCGGAGGGTCTCACGGGTGGCGCTCGTAATTACTCTGGCTTTCCCGCCGGTTTCCTGTTTTTGGGACAAGGATATTTGGGCGGCATCGTGCCCACCCAGACCGTGTTTCTCGTCGTCGCTGTTGTGGCCTACTTTGCTTTGCAGCACCGTACCGTTGTTGGGCGAGCGCTTGCGTGCCGTCGGCTACTCCGGCGAAGGCGCCCGCTACGCTGCGATTCCTGTCGCCCGGCGCTTGCTTCTCGTCTACGCACTCTCGGGATTTGCAGCCAGTGTGGCGGCCATCGTGTACGTCGCCCATCTGGGGCAGGCGAAGTCCGACGCGGGTAATGGCTACGAACTGACTGCCATTACGGCGGTTGTGCTCGGCGGCACCTCCATCTTTGGAGGGTCGGGAACAATTCCCGGCAGCTTGCTGGGGATCACTGCTATCGTTGTTCTCCAGAACGGGCTTCGACTGGCCGCGCTGCCGGCGGAACTGGCCGGCATTCTCACCGGCGTATTGCTGGTTGTCACCATTGCGCTGGAGCGCTTTGCCAACCGCGCCCGCCGCCCCGCGGTTGCCGGCCAGTCCGGCATCGATCAGGAATCGATTATGAAGAACTCGCAACTCGCCATCCTCTGCGCCACGGTACTGGCCGGCGCAGCGATTGTCTCGCTGAGCAATTGGTACCTCGTCAAGCAACCTGCGACCCGCACCGCCTGGCCGCGTCGGCTTCGGCACTCATTCCCAACAACGCTGCGGCGGCGCGCCGCGTCACAGTCGGCGTGATGCCAAAGGCGAAGGGAGACCCCTACTTCATCAGCTGCCGCTTGGGCGCTGAGGAAGCCGCCCAGGAACTGAATGTCGATCTGATCTGGGATGGTCCCACGGGCCTGGACGCCGCCAAGCAGAACGAAGTGATCGAGGGCTGGATCACACGCCACGTCGATGCCATCGCTGTCAGCGTTGAGAATGCGCCGGGCATCTCCACCGTCTTGCGGAAGGCACGCGCGCAGGGCATCAAGGTGGTTACCTGGGATGCCGACGCCGAACCGGATTCCCGCGACTACTTCATTAACCAGGCCACGCCGGAAGGCATCGGCAACACGCTGACCGACGAAGCGGCCAAGATCATGCACGACGAGGGCGAGTTCGCCGTTATCACAGGCGCGCTGAGCGCCGCCAACCAGAACAAGTGGATCGACGCCATTCGCGCCCGTGTCGCGGCCAAGTATCCGAAGATGAAGTTGGCCGTGATCCGCCCCAGCGACGACGATCGCGACAAGGCCTTCTCCGAAGCGCAGACCATCCTGAAGGTCTACCCGAAGGTTCGCGTCATCATCGCGATTTCGGCGCCCTCTGTGCCCGGCGCCGGCGAGGCAATCAAGCAGTCAGGCCGCGCTGACGTAAAGGTGGTTGGCCTCTCGCTGCCCAATCTTTGTAAGCCGTATGTCCGTTCCGGCGACGTCGCGGCGGTGGTGCTTTGGAAGACCCGTGATCTGGGTTATCTCGTAGTGGCAACGGCAGCCGCTCTTGCCCGAGACCAGTTCCCGGCTGGCCAGCCTGCCTTCAGTGCCGGTCGCTTGGGTTCCGTTGAAATCCGTGGCACCGACATTATTCTCGGCGCACCGTTCGTGTTTCACCAAACAGAATATCGATCAGTTCGATTTCTGAGCGTTCATCGGCGAGGTCCGGAGCGTTGTAGATTGGTAACACTGCTGCCCGCGAAGCAAGACACATGGACTTCACCACGCTTGCGTTTTCGATGGGATCGGCCTGGCTGTCCGGGATCAATCTCTATGCGACTGTCCTGACGCTGGGTCTTCTGCAACGCTACAATCTGGTCCACTTACCCGGCCATCTCAGCTACGTCAGCAATTGGTGGGTGATCGGTATTGCGGCGGTTTTCTTCGTCATGCAGTTCATCGCCGACAAGGTTCCCGCCGTCGATTCCGTTTGGGACGCCATCCATACCTTTATTCGAATTCCAGCCGGAGCAATCCTTGCCGCCAGTGCCTTCGCCGATTTCGATCCCTCCGTTCGTCTCCTGGCACTGCTTGCCGGCGGCACGTTGGCGCTCAGTTCGCACGGCACAAAGGCGGCTACCCGGCTGGCCGTGAACACCTCTCCCGAGCCCTTTTCGAATATCGGCCTCAGCCTGTTCGAAGATGCCCTCACGATTGGCGGCGCCTATCTGATGAGTGTTCATCCGCTGGTCATTCTTGGGGTCGTCGCAGTAGGGTTACTCGCATCAGCCCTCATTTTCCG
Organism: uncultured Acidobacteriaceae bacterium; assembly: GCA_963771305.1. Classification (GTDB taxonomy): domain Bacteria; phylum Acidobacteriota; class Terriglobia; order Bryobacterales; family Bryobacteraceae; genus CAJCIT01. Next base: position 205,843 of record CAVYTS010000021.1, on the reverse strand, counting down.
CTTCATCTTCAAAGCGTTTCGGGCCATGTTCCGGCGCCAGCCGCAACCGGCAATGCGCATCGGTTGACACAGGATGACGCACTGCATCAGGAGATCACAGGCTGAACGCCTGTATTACTAAAGCTTTGTTTCTCTGCGCGGAGCAACGATTGTTCGCGAAGCGAGGTGCCGCCGGTCGTAGGCAACCGGCGCGGACGTGGGCGTCCAGCGCCACTTCTGCATTGGAACCCGTTTGCGGCAAAGCCGCACTGTGCCATGAAAGGCGGCCTACGTTCCCACCATCGGGCGCCTGCCGCTGTCCAGAATTTCGCGCACCGCAGCTACCCGCGCTCGACGCACCGGTCCATTGTGAACGGCCGGCATGCGAGCTGCCCGGCCTACGTGAACTTCACGGATCACTTCGCTGGCGGCCAGCAGCCGCAGAGTTTTTTCGTCCGAGCCGCCAGCCGCAAGGATCGTAATCTCGGGGCCGGCTTCCTCCTGTAGTTCCTCCAGGCAGCGCAGCCTGGTCGCCGCGTCTCCATCGCATCCACAGCTCAAAACACGGTCCACCTGAGGAAACTGTTTGAGAGTTCGAAGCGCTTCTTTCGGGTCGTTGACTTGCTCGAATGCGCGGTGGAAGGTGATGCGCCAGTTCGGCACAATCTTAATGATGCGTTCCAACTTCTCGGTTTCTATAACTCCCTTGCGTACGAAGCCCACGACAACACCGTCCAGTGGAAGCTCGCTCAAGCGTCGTAAACGGTCTTCGATCAATCGGAACTCTTCAGCGCTGAATACGGTTGGCGCGTCGCTCTCTCTGACCATCACCCGCACCGGGATTCTCACGCAAGGCCACGATCGCACGTACGATCATCAAATCGGGTGTAAATCCACCCTTGCCCAGGGCGCGTACGAGTTCGACACGGTTCGCCCCGCCTGATTCGGATTCGATCGCGTCTTCGGTCGAGCACGCGATCACTTCGAGCAGCTTTTGCACCTGCTGCATTTTATCGCGCTGGCCCAAGTGTGCGAATGCTCACGGTGCGAATGCCCAGGTCATTCCATACAGCGCCGCAATGAGCAGCGCGAGGTAGAGGACCACCAAAGCATAAACGCGGCCCCAGGTTCCGAGAAAGGGAGGCGGTTCGTCGCGTTCGGCCTTGTCGGCCCGGAGTTGTGAGAGCCGCACCTCATTCACGAGGGCATCCCTCCTGGCGATCCGGTCCCGATCCGCTTCGTCGCTCATCAACGCTCCGCGCGACTTGCGGCCGCTGGGGTCGCCCCTAGCGTCTTTGACGCACTCAAGAAGTTTGCAAACAGCCGGTACGCACCAGGCACACCGGCCGGCAACTCGCGGAAGAAGGACAGCGCCGTGAATATGTACACGCCTTTGCCGTAACGTGTTACCAACGTAGAACCCTTCATAGATGGGTCGCCCGGGTCATGCATCTCGAATGGCGTCTCGTAATGCGCATCCCATTTGGAGGCGAAGTACAATCCTCGCTCTTGCACCCAGCCGTCGAAATCCCGCTCGGTGATGCGATTCGGCGAGCTCAGCAACGGATTGCCCGCATTAAAAGCAACCGGCGCTTCCTCCACGGTTACGCGCTGATTCCCGATCTCAAAAGGATAGGGGCCCATGTGTTTCAACGGTTCAGATCGATCGCGTTCGATACGGTTGTACTGCACCACCAGCGTTCCGCCGTTTGAAACATACTCCATGAGCCGCGCTTGATTGGAAACCAGATCCGGGCGTTCGGTATAAGCGCGGATGCCGGTGACAATCGCGTCAAACTGGCTGAGGTCGCCTTGTGCCAGGTCAGATGGGCTCAACAGGACAACCGCGCACCCGAGTTGCAATAATGCGGCGGGAACATCGTCGCCGGCGCCCATCACGTATCCCACGCGGCGGGCCAACACCACGGTGTCGGCGCGAACCAGCCTGGTTTCGGATGGCGGAAACAACGTCTGTAGCGGAATGTGCGGGTAATCGATATACCGCATATCAACCGCGATCCGGCGGCCGTCTGTCTCGAGCGAAGCCTTCAGATCGCCTACCGCGGCCTCACGTGCGGGTGTCACATCGAAAGTCAAAACCTTCCGCTCGCCCGCGCCGTTGAAGATCACTTCTTCGAAAGCCGGCGTGACCTTCCAGCCCGTCGGGGCCTTTAGCGATACGCGGCCGTCCTTAATCGCCGCGTGCGAGTTGACCTCTACTTCAATCTTCTTGCTTGCCAGTGTCGGGAAGACCTGGGTGGGTTGAAGAAACCGTAGTGAAGCCGGTGGCATCACCACCATCGGCTTAATCGACTCTCCGTGCATCCGGTCCATGTAGCGGTAAAGGACCGGCCGTTCGACTTTGACATGCGCCTGCCCAATACGCACGTCGGCCTGAAGCGTCAGCAGCGGCGGATTTTCAGGCTGACCGATCAGCCGTGCATTCACGACTTGATAAAGGTCACCGGTCGCCGGCGCTTGCAGCCAGTAGGGTTGCGTGGTTACGCCGTCGGCCGCGATCGTGTGCGACGCCTCAATGACCTTGACCTCATTGAGCTTCAAGTCGATCGGCACCTTCGTTCCGGGAAGTTCCTCGCCGTTTACCTTCAGCGATTCAATCACTACGGGCAAAGCGGTGCGCTGGATTGCGGTCACTTTGAGTTTGAATTCGCTACCGCCCAAAACCTGTTCGCGATCCGTGCTGAAGTCGAGCCATAGACCGGCGCACTTGGCAATGGTCTCGTCGATCTGATGGATGCGCTCCGCCACTTCCGGCGAATCCAACTTGGCTGCTGCGGCGCGAGCTTTCACCAGCCACTCAATGCATAGTGTCGGGTCGTCAGCCTTCCAGTTACGGGCGGCCTCAGCCAGCATCGTTCCCACTGCCTCGCCGCCCCGATAGCGCGACCAAGTCAGATCCACTCCGTCGAACAGGTCCGTCTTCGCCGGTGGCCCGCTTAGCGTCACCAGTGTCGTCTTCAGGTCACCTCGCATGCGGGGAGTGCCATCACTCTGGCTGCTGTTCAGGCTCCGGCTAATACCTGCCAACTCGCCGTAGCTGTAGCCCAGCAATGGGTCGTACCCGCCGATCTCCAGGTCCACGCGCTCGGCCAAGGCGTCGATTTCTTTTTGCATTTCCTTGGTGAACCCACGCCGGTTGACCATCAGCCGCGTCGGATGCCAGGGTTGCACGTACTTCAGTTGTTCCGGGAACTTCTTCGGATCGCCGGCAGCGTCATAGGCTTCGCGTCCCAGAATCGCCGAGGCTTGGTGCTGCCCGTGACCGTCGCGCGATGTGCCGGTGAATTGCAGAATCACTACGTCCGGACGGAAGGATCGGATTACCCAGACGATATCCCCCAAAACCGCGTCATGCCCCCACTTGTCTAGCGATTCCTTCGCGCTCTTCGAGTAACCGAAGTCAATCGCTCGAGAGAAGAACTGCTGGCCGCCGTCGACGCGGCGGGACTGCAGCAACTCCTCGGTCCGCAGAATGCCGAGGTCGGCACCTTGCTCCGGCCCTATGACGTTTTGCCCGCCCTCTCCCCGTGTCAGCGACAGATAGGCCGTCCGAACTTTCCTCCCTCGCGCAAGATAAGAAATAAGCCCTGTGTTTTCATCGTCAGGATGTGCGGCAATCATCAGGACGCTGCCGGTGACGGCGAGCCGGTCCAGGGATTGCTTCACATCGATGGCGTCTGAGTGGGTTTCATTCGGAGCGGACGCAAAAGCAAAGCTCGTCGTAACACAGAGAAGAAGTTGGAAAAAGCCGCGACGCCTCATTCTTGATCAGTTTAGAGGATTCCTAGTTCGAATTGATACATAACCGATGGAGCGCAGCGAAGCCACTCCCGTTACATCGGTTACACTGACTTCGTGGGAACCCAACCGCGCTCAGGGTCGAACGTCCTCATCGTCGATGACGAAGAGTCCCAGCGCCAGCCTTTGGCGGCCTTGGTCGCCTCTTGGGGATTCACCGTTGAAACGGCATCCGATGGCCTGGAAGCCCTTGAAAAGCTAGCCGGTTTTCCGGCCAACGTCATCATTACCGATTTGATGATGCCGCGCATGGATGGATTCGAACTGATGCAGCGTTTGGGCGCCGAGGGCCAAATGCCGCCGGCCATTGTGCTGACCGCTTTTGGGAATATCGAAACCGCCATCCAGACGATTCATGACCTGGGAGCATTCTGGTTCCTGGAGAAGCCGATCCAGCCGAGCGCACTCCGCATTCTGCTCCAGCGGGCCTCCACCCAGAGCCAGCTCACGGAAGAAACCGAGCGCCTGCAGCGTCAGCTTTCCTACCAGGGTGTCTTGGTCGACATGGTGGGTACCTCGGAGGAAATGCAGAAGGTCTTTTCCATCGTCCGTCAAGTGGCATCCAGCAAGGCTTCGGTCCTGGTGGCCGGCGAAAGTGGGACAGGGAAGGAACTTGTCGCCCGCGCTATCCATCAACTCAGTGACCGCCGGGCCGGTCCCTTCATCGCCATCAATTGCGCCGCATTGCCGGAAACGCTCATCGAAAGCGAACTGTTCGGCCATGAAAAGGGAGCCTTCACCGGTGCACTGGAACGCCGCGCCGGTTGCTTCGAATTGGCTCAGCACGGCACGCTCTTGCTGGACGAACTGGCCGAAATGCCGAGCGGGACCCAGGCAAAGCTCCTGCGTGTTCTGGAAGACTCACGAGTGCGGCGATTGGGCGGCAAATCGGAAATCTCCGTGGACGTGCGGGTGATCGCTGCCACCAACCGCGTCATCGAACAAGCCCTGAAAAAGGGCGACCTCCGCGAGGACCTCTACTATCGCCTGAATGTCTTTCAGATCACACTACCGCCGCTCCGCCAACGTATGAGTGATCTGGAATTGTTGTGCGAGACGCTCATCACGAATCTCAACCGCAAGCACTCCTGCAACGTGAGCCATGTCAGTCCCGACGTCATGGAGGCCTTCCGGAAGTACACCTGGCCGGGCAATGTGCGTGAGCTCAGAAACGTTTTGGAGCGCGCTGTCATTGTTGCGGGCGAGGGCGCGATCCTTACGGCGCATTTGCCTTACGACTTCGGCGTCTCGACAGGCCAGCGCACGGCTTCGGCGGTTTTTGAGCCGGAAAATGTTCGCCTACCCGTCGGCACGACCGTCGCGCAGGCGGAGCGGGCGCTGATTCAACTCACTCTGCAGCACACCAAGAACAACAAGACCCGTGCGGCCGAGATTCTTGATATCAGCCTGAAGACCCTGTTCAACAAGCTGAAGGAGTACGGCGCCACGGAAGGCACTGAAACGCACTAGCGCGGCGGCTCAGTGAGCAACGAGTGGTTAGTTTCTTCCTTCACAACGAAGACAGGCGGTTGCGAGTGGACAGTTACGTAATACCTATCGAGATCAAAATTCGTGGGCAGTTCGCACCGTTTACACACGTCGTCGGCGCCAGCGTAAGGGCTCCATGTCACGGTCACAGCAAATCGGCCGGGGCGGCGTGGCAGCAGGCCTTTCGCTTTGAGCGAAACCTCTAAGGGAACGGCCGTGCCCTTTGGATAACGCCAAAGACCTTGCGGGCCGCCCCCCATGCATTCCCCGAAACCGAAGTCTACGAAGTCCTTGGCCGGCTGTCCGTCTTGATCGACTGTAGCGATCTGAACAACGCTGCACGGGTTCCAGATCGGGCTGTTGCCATAGACCGGCGTCTCGGCCGAGAAGTTCTGCAACGCCACATGCACTGGAATGTCCTCACCGAGTTTATACGTAGTCTTGTCAAGGGTTGCCGACACGCCAAACCCCGCGTTTTAAGGGTCCCCACTCGCGATTGAGCGTCGACGTGTCCGCTATTTCCAAGGTGAGAGTGTTCGAACTGTCCGCCAGGTGCCACAGGCCACCGGAGTCCTGGATTCGGATGAAGGAGATCTGATGTTTGCCAAGCCCGCTCCACCTGCCGAGGTGGCCGGCGTCCAAATTCATTCGAAGCTGTTGCGGCGCGGATCCAACACGAGGTGATACCAGGCAGGCGTTTTCCTGGCTATCTCGTCAAATCGCGTTGTTCCATCGGGGGATCGTGTTCGCTGAATCAGAGTAGGGCAGACTGGCCGCTCACCAGGGAGCGGTGCCGTTTCAGCTTCCATCGCCAGGTGAAGCGTGATGCGCTCGCCGACTACAGAACTACCCTCCTCAAGGACTGCCGGTCCTTCCACGTAAACCGGCTTGTCCGAGGTCAGTCGAATATTCAAGTCGCGGGCGTCGACTCCCCTCGGGATTGACTGTTCACTGGATGGAGCGTTAAGTTCGTACGGGCTCACTTGAACCACTGAGCAAATGGCCGGAAGGAGCCGTCGCGAAACCAAGAGCATCGGGTGAGGGTCTTGATTCACCGTCGTGTCATCCACTCGGGCGCCGTGCAATTGGCCCTGTAATCCAAAGGTTCAGTCTGCCAGCGAAACACCTGGTGGGCCGATACGCCGGGTTGCACCTCGACAAACAAGGCCGGGTGGGAGACTCCATCCGCCGAACAAGGAAAGCACGTGCCTAAGGGAAGGTTGAGGGACGTACCCGGCCCGTTGAAAGAGGGCAGCGGAGCAGCTTCCCTCACGCTGCAAACAGCGTCGGAGATGTTACGGAATGTCAGCGACACAGCGTGGCTGTGATCTTCAGCGTCGGTGACATCGAGCGTAACGTCGAGATCAGCCGCCGAGCATTCCGGGCTAGATGGCTCGCCAGATAGATCCTGCGCATCGATAGGCGCGGCGGTGAAGCAAGAAAGACACGTTGCGAGGAGGAGCGCGATGGCGCAGAAGTCGACGCGCGGCAGGCGCATGGGTTTCTTCAGGGTAGCGCAACCGGTGCACAATAATAGTGCCATGCGCAGAGCTCATGTTTTCTGTTCGTTGTTTATTGCCTTAGGCGCCGCCGCAAGCCTCATGGCGCAAGGGGATAAGATTCGCATCATCGCTTTCGGCGCCCATCCGGACGATTGTGATATTCGCGCGTCCGGAACAGCCGCGCTTTGGGTAAAGGCGGGCTATCCCGTTAAATTCGTATCGGTCACCAATGGTGATGCGGGCCATCAAACCATGCATGGCAAGGAACTGGCGAAGCGCCGCTTCGCCGAGGCAAAGGAATCGGCGCGGCGACAAGGGATTGAGTACGACGTTCTCGACAATCATGATGGGCAGTTGCTGCCTACGCTCGAGGTGCGCGAGCAAATCATTCGCGAGATCAGGAGCTGGAATGCGGACGTTGTGCTCGCGCCGCGGCCCAACGACTATCACCCCGATCATCGATATACAGGGGTGTTGGTGCAGGATGCCGCTTACATGGTGGTGGTGCCGAACATCGTGCCCGATACGCCGGCCCTGCGCAAGAATCCAACGTTCTTCTACTATCAGGACAATTTCCAACGCCCCAATCCGTTCCGGCCCGATGTGGCCGTGTCGCTGGACGACGTGATCGATCAGAAGACCAACGCCCTGGACTCGCATGTTTCGCAGTTCTATGAGTGGCTGCCCTGGGTGGATGGGAAGTTGAGTGAAGTTCCTCAGGATGCTTCGGAGCGGAAGGCTTGGCTTAAGCAACACTGGAATGCCGAGCCAACTCCGGCCATTCGGGCGGCGCTGGTGAAATGGTACGGTCCGGAAAAGGGAAACAGCACCAAGTACTACGAAGCTTTCGAAATCTGCGAGTACGGCGCGCATCCCGACGATGCCCGTCTACGAGTTTTATTTCCCATGCTGCATTAGTGCACATCCGGCTACCCTACTTCCTGGGTTTCGCTAGGAGGTACGGCCTGCGTACGATATGTCTGCCTACTCCGTTTGTATGGGGAGACTAGCGCGGTCCTGCGACCGCTTACTACTCCAAGGGCACTCAACAAAGTCAAATCAAAGCCTTAGCATCGAGGTCGAGGAGATGACTTACTTCAATGCCCTCTATAACTATCGCTATGAAAATCGCTCTTCTGGCGCTATCGATCGTGGCCATCATTCCCGTCCTTGCCGAGATCATTACGTTTGTAAGCAGCACAGCACCCACTAACAACCGCTCAGGCAGCACCTATGTCATTACACCAGACCCCGTCTGGGCTGCGCCACTCGCAGCGCCTAATGGCACAGCCTCCAACTGGGCTCGGATGTCACGACAACCACCAAGAACTCGGCTGTCGGTTCCACAGTCATTTTCACCGATACATTTAGTTTGACTGGTGACCCTTCGCTGTATATCGGCTCGATCACCGTCCTAGCTGACGACTCCGCCTCTGTCAGCCTGAACGGCCATCAGTTGCGGGCGGTGAATCCAAATCAAGGGACGAATTGCGCCAATGCCCCATTGGCTGCCTGACGTCCACGCAAATGACAATCGCGTTGCCGTCGGCGGACTTCGTGGCCGGACCGAACACATTGTCATTTGGCGTTCGCCAGGGAGTTGTTGATACGCCATTCGGTTTGGACTCCGCCGGAGCCGTATCGAACTCGCCCGAGCCTGCTACGCTCGGCGCCTTCGGCCGCGGAATGCTTGTGCTTGCGATATCAGTAGCGCGGCCGGCAGCTCTGAAGGCCGGTCATTTTCCGTTCCCGTCGCATTAATTCGGCGGAGAAATCAGTGGCTGCCACGAGGCGAACCCACGCTCTCCTGCTACTGCCTGGTTTCGTTGAGAGCGTGCTAAACTTTGGCATCTTGACGGCAATGCTCGGCTTCTTCCGCTCGCGGTTCGTTTCACCCACAATCGTGAACCTTGTGCTCGTGCCTCTTGCCTTGTTTCTCTGCGCTGCCTCGGCTTTCGCACAGGAGAATACTGTCGATTCGGCAAAATCCACGAGCGCCACGAAGGAAGCCCCCGAAGAGGGTATCCCAGTCCACAACGCGCTTGTCGTTGCGAAATGCAGCGTATGCCACAAGCAGGACGAAAAAGGTAACCTCAGCCGCATCTCCTGGATTCGAACGACACCCGAAGGCTGGGAAGAAGCCATGAAGCGGATGATCCGGTTGAACGGCGTCACCCTGACTCCAGACGAAGCCAAGAAGATCCTGCACTACCTCAGCGATGCTCACGGGCTCGCGCCGGAAGAAGCCAAGCCTGTCGCATATATTGCCGAGCAGCGCCTGATCGATGAGAAGGTCCCGAACGAAGATATTGCGCATGCTTGTAAGGCTTGTCACGCGCTGGGCCGGCCGCTCTCCTGGCGGCGCAGCGCCGACGACTGGAAACTGCTGGTTAACATGCACATCGCATTCTTCCCCAACGTCCAGTCCACTGCTTTCCTTTATCCGCCGCGCCGCGGCGATGCACCTCCGCCCGCACCGGGCTCCGACCAGCGGTCACCGGTGGAACAGGCCATCGCCTACTTCGCCAAGAATGGACCGTTGCACTCGCCCGAATGGGCGGACTGGCAGGCGGCCATGCGCGTTCCAAAGCTGGATGGCCGCTGGCTCGTTTACGGAACGCAGCCCGGCAAGGGACGCTTCTTCGGCGAAATGCAGATTTCGGCCGCGCCCGATGACAGAATCACCACCACCAGCACGATCACGTTTGTTCGGGATGGAAACACCCTCACCGCTAGCGGAAGCAGTATTGTTTACACCGGGTATGCGTGGCGGGGCAAATCGAAAACGAAACTAAGTGGTACAGGCGTCGATGCTCCGTCGTCAATCAGAGAAGTGATGTCAATCTCACGGGATCAATCAAGGATGGAAGGCCGATGGTTCTGGGGGGCCTATGACGAATTCGGCATGGACGTAACCATGCGGAGAGCCGAAGAAGGTTCTACCGTGCTGGGCACCAACGTCTCGTCGTTGAAAGCGGGCTCGGCCAGTGCGGAAGTGCAGATCTATGGTGACAACTTCCCTCAGAATGTCGTGCCGGCGGATCTTGACTTCGGTTCCGGCATCACTGTCACGAAGGTTCTGAGCGCGAAGCCAAACGTGCTCACCGTGTCTGTCGATGTTGCTCAAAATGCGATCCCTGGCAAGCGCGACGTCGCGGTAAAGCACTCCCTTGCGCCTGCAGCCTTCGCGATTTACGATCACATCGACTCTCTGAAGGTCTCGCCGCAGACCGCCCTCGCTCATCTGGGCGGCGATGAACACGCCAAGGGATATTGGCAGTTCGAGGCAATTGGCTATGCGAACGGCCCGGATGGAAAGCCGGACACGGCTGACGATATCGAACTAGGCCCGGTCCCGGTGCAATGGAAGCTTGAAGAGTTCATCGCCTCCTATGGCGACGACGACACCGAGTTCGTCGGCAAGCTCGACGCCGATACCGGCTTCTTCACGCCCGCCAAAGATGGGCCGAATCCCAAACGCAAGTCATCTCGGAACAATTACGGCGACGTCTGGGTGGTAGCCACCGCCAAGCCGAGCGGATCGGACACGCCCCTGGTGGCCAGAAGCTATCTCATCGTGGCCGTGCCCCAATACATTCACTGGGAACAACCGGAGGTGACGGAATGACAACTTATTCCAGAGGTGAGTTTCACAAGTTTCGCGGCGCCGATTCCAACTTCGTCTATCTTGTGCCCAGCGGTGGCATCTTTGCGTTGGATGAACTGTCGTCCAAGATCCTCGATAAGCTCGATCAGCCCACGCCTCGCGACGCCCTGGTGGCCGAAATCACCCGCGAAGGGTATGAAGCCACCGACGTAGAGGGTTGCTTCGACGAGTTGTTTCAGATCCGAGCCATCCGCAACGGCAACCACTACTCGGACGCGCCTCAGCCCCTTCCCGATCACTTTCCGTTGCAGACTCTGGTGCTGAACGTTACCAATCAGTGCAACCTGTCTTGCGAATACTGCTACGAGTTCGGCGAAGACAAAATCGCCACACCGGAAGGCAAGAAGAAGTTCATGGACTGGGAGACTGCCCAGACCTCCGTTGACTACTTGCTCAGTGAATCCAAAGGCCGCCATTCGGTCCACATCACCTTTTTTGGCGGTGAAACGCTGATGAACTTCCCTCTGCTCAAGCAGGTTGTGGACTACGCCCGGGCCCGCGCCAAAGAAGAGGGCGTCAATATTGACTTCAGTCTGACAACAAATGCCACCCTGCTGACGCCCACCATTATTCAGTACCTGGCAGATAATCACGTCGGCGTTACCGTCAGCCTCGATGGCACCAAAGAGATCAACGACAAGTTTCGGGTCTTCTCGAATGGCAAAGGCAGCTACGACATTATTGAACCGAAGGTCAGAGAGTTGCTGGCGAAGCATCGAACCCGGCCCATTGCTGCTCGTGTCACGATGACCTCGCAAGCCATGGATGTGCTGGGAACGTACCGGCACTTAAAGGGTAATCTCGGTTTCCACGAAGTCGGCTTCGCCCCGGTGACCACCTCGCCTAATCGCCTCTATTCCATCAATGAGCGGGGACTCGATCGCGTGCTCGAACAGTTCCAATTACTGGCGAAGGAGTATCTCGAGTACGCTTTGCGGGGCGAGCATCACGGGTTCTCCAATGTGAGCGATACACTGGCCGAACTTCATCAGGGTGTCAACAAGTCTCACCCTTGTGGCGCGGGCCTGGGTTTGGTCGGTGTGGGGCCCTCCGGCGATATCGCTCCTTGCCATCGCTTCGTCGATTCGGATCAGCACGTACTGGGGCATGTTTCCACCGGCATCGACAAGTCCAAGCAGTCCGATTTCCTCAACCGCGGCAACATCGCAGCCAAGCCCGAATGCCACACCTGCTTCGCCCGCCCGCTCTGTGCCGGCGGATGTCATCACGAAGCCTTTGTGCGCTACGGTGACACCGGCCATCCCAATCTTCACTACTGCGATTGGATCCGAGGCTGGACGGACACGTGTTTGAACATCTACGGAGCGATTGCCGAACAGAACCCCTCGTTCCTGCAACACTTCGCGGAAAGGAAAGCACCCCAGTGAAACATATCTTAGCGATTAATCGTAAGGCTCTGCGCATTCAGGGTCACGTCGTGCCCAGCCCAGTCGCGCCCGGTGACGAAGCGGACGTTGTGGCGTTACAGGGCCCGGGCCCGACGGGGCCGGCTCAAAAGCCGCATATTCCCATGGGTTGCTCAATCGTCTTTTCGCCGGGTTGGGAAGTAGATTCGGCCGGCGGTACCGCCGGATTATGCCAGCCGGTGGAGCGCGATATCTACGATTGCTATATCACCTGTTACTGGCCGGCGCAGGTGCCCGATCATCTGAATAACTATCCAGATTGGACCAGTAAGTGTGCTGTCGCGACGAAGGACTGGCGGAACGTCGACATTGTCTTTCCGTAACGCCTAACCATGAGCCGCATGCCAACAACGACTCGATTTGTTCTTCTTTGCGCTGTTTCGGCGGCGTTGGCTTTTACCGCGCCGGCTGATGGGCAGTTGACGTATCTCGGAGCGTGGCCCCATCAGGTGATTGTCTTCGACGCGGCGAAGGAGAAGATCGTCGACCGCATAGAGCTGAACACGGACGTTCCTCGGAGTCTCGTGCTCTCGCCGGATAGAAAGAAGCTGTACGTTTCCACTTTGAATGACAACGCGATCGTGACAATCGACCTCGCTACGAATAAGGTGATCGATTCTTTTTCGTTGAACACTCCCGGCAAGAACTTCCGACTCTCCGGCCTGACCACCGATCCCGCCGGACACTTTCTATATGGCGTAGCCGTGACCATAACGAAGCAGGTGGACCATTACGACGTGGACCCGGCTAAGTTCGCGGTGATTGATTTGAGCGAAAAGAAGATCGTTCGCTGGGGCGACTTCCCCAAAGACGACACATACGTCGGCTACCGGGTCCCAATCAAAGCCTCGCTCGATGGCAAATATCTCTACTTGTTCCGCGACAACATCACCGTCTTCGACACCGCGACTTTCAAAGTAGTGAAGAAGATGGATCTGGCAAAGCCGCCCGTTTCCGGTATGGAGAATCTATCCATCAGCATGGTGGAAGACCCGAACGAGATTCCCGGAACGATGACCAGTGTATTTAATTCGTCTGATCCCTATGTCCACCGCCAAATCTTCGGCATCGCTGAAGTGAACCTTTCGAATCTTACATTCAACTTCACGCCGGTCGGCCCGGCAACCACCGCCATGTTTCCCCTGATGCTGACACCAGACCGGAAGGTCGGCTACACCGTCGCCATCAATGGTCTCCACGGCAACCGCCGCTGTGAGTTTTGGGCCTTCGATATGCAAACCAAGAAGATCATCAACAAGCGCGACTTCGATGGGCGCACGCGCTTCTACTTCGGCATGTCTGCGGACGGAGCCAAACTCTTTATCTATGGCGCGGGTTACCAGATTGAAGTCTATGACGCAAAGACCCTGCAACTTCGAAACGACATCGATACGCCCGGCGATATCACTACTAATATGGTTGTGATGCCGCTGGCTCATTGACGAAAAGCAGCTACAGCTAACAGATCTGATTTTGGCAGTCGTCAGTGCCAGTAAACTACACGACTAATCCCCGCAACCGCATCCCATTCGCGCAATACAAGCGTGCGTTCGAGTATGTTGCCCCGTATTGGCAGGGCCTGCTCATTGTGTTGGTGCTGGGGCTCTTCTCCACCGCTGTCGGCTTAGTACAGCCCTACATTTCGCGGCTCCTCATCGACGATGCGCTGCTGAAACACAATCTGTACGCGCTGGGCGAAATCGCCATTCTCATGGTGGTTGTCACGGTGGCTGGCTTTGTCCTCAACATTCTTTCCAGCTATCGGTATATCCGGCTTTCGGCCGAGAGTCTGTTCGATATGCGACTGGCGGTATACCGGCACCTGCAGCAATTGTCGCCGCGCTACTTCACAAAGAACAAACTGGGCGATATCGTTTCGCGCCTCAATAACGATATCGGCGAAGTACAACGCATTTGCTCTGACACGCTGCTCTCGGTGCTCTCGAATGTCCTATTCCTGGTCGGCAGCGTGGGCATTATGATCGCTTTGAACTGGCGGCTGTTCCTCTTGAGCGTCGCCCTGCTCCCACTCGGTCTGTTCGCCCTCCGTCACTACCAGGCTCGTCTGACTTCCCAAACTCGGACGTTGCGCGAGCGTAGCTCGGATCTTGGCAGCTTCCTGATCGAAAGCCTCCTCGGCATGCGCGTTGTGGTGGCGTCCGGCGCCGAAGAGCGAGAGGCTCAGAAGTTTCGCCGGCTCAACTCGAACTTCGTCGACGCCTTGCTCTCCATGCAAATCTCTTCGTTTCTCGCCGGGGGGATTCCCGGCACTCTTCTGGCGCTCTCAACGGCGATTGTCTTCTTCTACGGCGGCAAGCTGGTGATCGAGAATCAATTGACCATCGGCGGCCTGGTTGCATTTATGGCGTACCACATGCGCTTGCTGGCGCCCGTGCAAGGCTTGATGGGAATCTATACAGGCTTGCTCACGGGAGGCGTGGCGCTGGGCCGGGTGTTTGATGTGGTCGACGTGCCCGTCGAGGTTCAGGAAGCTCCAGACGCGATTCCACTCCTACATGTTCAAGGCCGCATCTCGTTTGAAGGTGTTCGGTTTCGTTATGCAGAGAATACCCCTGTTTTAGATCATGTCTCGTTCGAAATACCAGCCGGGTCATTGTGCGTCATCATCGGTCCAAGTGGGGCGGGGAAGTCGACCATCGGAGATCTCCTGTTGCGCTTCTACGACCCGGATTCGGGTGTCATTCGAATCGATGGCCACGATCTACGCCAGTTGCGTCTGGCAGATCTGCGCCGCGAAATCGCCTTGGTAGAGCAGACGCCTCATCTGTTCCGTGCCACGGTTCGCGAGAACATCGCCTATGGCAAGCCGAACGCCTCGCTTGAAGAGATCCGTTCGTGCGCACAGGCGGCCGCCATCGACGATTTCATCCAGTCGCTGCCCAAGGGCTACGAAACACTGGTCGGCGAACGAGGCTCGACCATTTCTGTCGGTGAACGCCAGCGCATCGCCTTGGCACGCGCGCTGCTGCGAAACCCGTTGATCTTGCTCATGGACGAGCCCACCGCGTCTCTCGACCCGACGTCGGAAGCCGCAGTTACCGGAGCCTTCTCCAGAGTGCTGAAGGGCCGTACGTCCATTCTCATTACGCATCGAATGTCGCTGGTTGAACTGGCGGATTTAGTCGTAGTCGTCGATTCAGGACGCATTATCGAAACCGGGTCACCGCGAGGACTCCTGACCAGCGATAGCTTTCTTGCCCGCCAGTTCCAACTGGCGCGGCTTACGATGTCGGAGGAGCCGGTATCTTAAGCTCACTATGAGTCCTCCCATCCGGATCGGAATCATCGACAGCGGGGTCAACCCGAACCACCCACACGTCGGAAACATTGTCGGCGGCGCCACGATTACGCCGGACGGTCCGGACGAGATCTACATCGATCACATCGGCCATGGGACCGCCGTGGCCGGCCTCATTCACCTCAGTGCTCCCGAGGCGCAGTTGGTCGCGGTTCGAGTATTCGAAGGCAAGCTGGCCACCACCATCCACACAGTTCTGGCTGCCATCGATTGGTGCGCGAACAACCAGATTGACCTGATCAATCTGAGCCTCGGAACCATCAATCCGAACCACAAACACTTGTTCGAAGCGGCGATCCGAAGGTCGCGTGCCGCCAATTCCATCATCGTTTCGGCGGCCGACATGGATGGGAATCCAGGCCTGCCGGGCAGCCTTCCGGGTGTGATCGGGGTTCTGGCGGATCCCGAGTTACCGGATGATCGGTTCGACGTCGCGGACTACCACGGCAAACGTGTCTTCTCGGCGCCACCTTATCCGCGTCCAATTCCGGGAGTGCCACGCGAACGGAATTTGCGCGGCATCAGTTTCGCCGTTGCCCACATCACCGGGTGGATCGGACGGCTTTGGGCCGAGTATCCCAAAGCCGACAATTGGGAAGAGATCCTCGCCGCCCACCACCAGGCCCAGATCGAGAGCAGCGTCGATCACGTGCCCAAAACATGGGTCGCTGATTAACGCCGATTAACACCGATATCTTGATTCTCGTATCCGTGGATTGGTTCCAAATCAAAGCCGTTGAGGCGATACCGGTGACCGAGATGGGCTGAGTGAGAGCGTACCCATTCGATCCCTCGATCAAGCATTTCCAGTTCCTGGTCCCACCATGGCCCACCATCTCCGGTGGTGTAGAAGCTGCGGCACACGCTCAGATGCCGCAGGAAGCCGCCCAGCAGTCTCGATGAGTAGTGATCGCACAGATCTTCCCAAGCCTCGCCGCGCGCATTAGCGCGAATCGCGGCCGATCCCAGGATTGCTTCGCGTGCTGCGTTGCCTGCTCCCTCGCCGCATAGTGGATCGAACCCCATGGCGGCGCTGCCGCACGCTAGCCATGCGCCTCTAGGCCGGTCGATTCCGCAGAGCTCAGAGAGGATCCGCGGATATGCCGGAAACGCGGACTGGGAGCCCAGCAGGTCTGCCACCTGAGGGACGATCAGGCGGCTCCGATCCAGCTGAGCTTCGGCCCGACCTCCAACGGAGATCAGCGTCCCCGTTCCGACGCCATGCGGAAGCAGGAACAACCAGCCCGTCTCCATCGACTCCACCCAGCAGGCGTCGCGTTCCGCCGCGTCGTTCATGCGGATAGTCAGCGTTTGCGCCGTTCGGGAGCCAAAAGACTCTTCCGCTAACGAAGGTGTCGCACTGCGTGAAGAGAGTATGCGCCATTCCGCCCCAGAGTCGGGCGGCGCATCAGCCTCAATATGCGGCCAGAGCCGGTCCAGCAGTTCTTGCTCGGAGACGACCAAGGCACTATGTGGCAGCGCCACCGTCTCAGTGCCCTCACCCCAAGCCACAATGCGTTTACGAATCGGCGCGAAGCCGTGAAACAGATTGCGGTCTTCGAAGATGTCGCACAGCAGATGCTGCGTCGCCTGGCTGACCAGAATGGTCGGAAGCTTGGGACGCACATCCTTTGTCACAAGGGTCTTGAAGCCGTCCGCCTGCAGCAGCCGCGCACAACAACAAGCGGCTAGCCCATCGCCCTGAATGAGGACTGTTCGGCCCATGGGCTTATTGATACCACTCCGCGATCGCGGCGGCGTTACGCTCCGGGAATCACCACCATGTTTGTGGTCACGTCTGCGTTCAGATCGATGGTCTTGCGGAGTTTCAGCGTGCCGGTGTCGTAAATCTCCACATCGAAGCCGGCGATATAAATGTAAAGGGATTTGCCATCCGACGACATCGCCATATCGAACCGCCGTCTGCCATCGAACTCGACCTTCTTCACCAGTTTTTTCGAATCCATGTCGAATTCCCAGAATTCCGTGCGGCGGTTCGGAGGAACGCCGTTAAACGCCACCGTGTAGCCCTTTTTGCGATCAGGCGTCACATGCAACTCAAGCATGCGGTTTGCTGCCGGTCCTACCGGCGTGAAGTCCACTTCGCGCGTTGTGAGGTCGAAATGAGCAATTCCGAAGACCGGAACGTGGACAAACGGGTCGGTGGTTCGAAACAGGGAAGTGATCACCCCCGGCGCCGCGTAGGGATCATCGGTCGGGTCTATTGCCAGCGTCTGCATCCCGGCGTATAGCGGCTTTTCCAAATCGATCTTTTCTACAAGCTTGAACTCCGTGGTGTCAAAAACTAAGATGCTCTGACGGAACAGGTACAGAAACTTCCCGTCCGGCGAGATTCTTATACCACCCATATAGCCGGCGGCCATGCCACTGACGCCAAATCGATCAAGGTCTTTCGGAAACTCGGCGGACCTCACAATCTTCTTTTGCGCGAGGTCCACGACAACGAACTTCGGCTCCTCAATGGAAAACCGGTCGATCTCTTTCGTGGCAGGCGCCACGATCGAGTAGAGGTACTTACAATCCGGGTCAAGCGCCACCGCGCCGAGCCGGATCTGGGTGTTCGCGCTGTCAAGCTCGAAGGCGCTGGTGACCTTGCGCGTGGCAACGTCAATGACTTGAACGCCGCCATGCTTGACGGTGGTCACCACTAGCGTTTTTCGGTTACGCGATAAGGTGAGCGATGCGGGAACGTAGGTCTTCAGATCAATACGGTCCAGCACCTTTTCCGTCGCTTCATCGATCACGATCACCGTGTGCGGCCATGCGCCCACGTACAGCAATCCTCTCGCGCCGGTCGATGGCGCGGCTGGTGTAGCAGCAACCGCGGTCTGAAGCATACACATCGCGGCAAATGTTAGTAAGGCAGTCAGCTTATTCATGAACCGTTTCTTCGGCTGCCTTCTATGGGAACACCAGGTCAATGTTGCGCCAATCCTTGGTTGCGGAAGCACACTTGCTGGTCCAATCGGGCGCATTATTGATGTAATCGGGCACCTGCGCGGGCCAGTAACAGGTGATGTAGCAATCGTAGATATCGCGTTCGATCGGTTGGCAGAGGCCAGCGGTCCCTCCCGCGGAGTCGACTTCCCATCCTGGCGAGAAGACAAGCGTGCATCCCAGAGGGACGTGTGGCTTATGGGACGGCGCCGACGGTCCCTGTTGAAGGGCTACCACGTCTGCAGATTGAATCGAGGCCTGCTCTTCGATTCGGCGCGCCTTTTGGTTGAGTGCCCGGACATGCTTCATACCAACATCCTCTCTTTAAATGCCGGTCTCTAAGCCGGATCCCATCCGCGCGGTTCAGTGCTGGAGTCTCTGCGCCCGCACATCAGTTCCCAGCCGCCGGCGCTACCTCCGGCTGGTCCCAGGTTGAATACCTCGGAACAGTAACAACCAGATAGCTCTTTGCAGTCAGATCTTTTCCATTCTTGCCGATACCCTTCACCGTTGCAACTACCCAAACGTCACCATAGTTGTTGCGTGTGAACTTGCGCTTGGGGCTAGGCCCATCCTCGTTGGGAGTGAATAGCCCAGTTTTCGCGTCGAGCTTTCCGACGAACTCTTTATCGTCGTCGCTGTAGGTCGCATAAAACTCTTCCATCGACCAATCAGCGCCAATTGGTCCCAGGTTGACGTCGTCCGCGGTCTTCGGCTTACCGTCTGGGCCATTCGCATAAGCAACCGCCTCAAACTGGAAGTAGCCCTTGGGATGCCGCTCAGTGCCGAGCCGCGCCATCGACCACTCGGGCGCCACCTTCAAGTAATCGATATGATCGTAGACTGCGTACGAACTGGTCGCTGCGGCTCGCCGCACGGCAACGTCGCGCCGGCCCGTAATCGCGCCGGCATCCACGTCGACCGTAGCCGTTATCACATTCGGGGTTCTCGCCACGATCTTGCCGACCTTCACACCCGAACCCAAGTCAATATCCGCCTCGCTGACCTCGCTTGGAAAGTTGTCGCCATAGATGTGAACGGTTGTGCCGTTTGAGCCGCTGCGCAAGCGTGGCACGTCGATGCCCAACACGGCGATATCCGAGCCGGCATGCACTACTTTCACATCCATGCCGAACTCCTGGTATTGGCCCCAGAACCAGCGGCCGTCCATGCTGTTCTGATCCCGCGACACAAACATCACTTCGCGGGCGTCTTTGCCCGCATCGACGCCCTGGTACGCGCCCTGACGAACGGACTTTCCGCGCCATGCATAGCCCGTGTAGACCAGCGATTTGCCGGAGCGCTCTTCGGTCGAGCCATCGCGGCTGAAGGTGATCTTGGTGTGCGTTGAAAACTCGCTATCGCCGCCGCCCGGTTCTAGGCTCATCTCCCCGAAGAAGGGTCCCTTGCCCGGCTGGTTTCCGGAGACGAGCCAGCGTCCCGTCAGTTTGGGAGTCCGCATACTTGCTTGCCACTCGGCCCACTCGGGGCTCTGCAGCGTGTTCGTCTTCGCCCAGTAGTCCATTGCCTTGTCAACCGGCTGCCGTTTGTCGGCATTGGGCCCCGGCGGAGGTGCGTCTGGCGGATCGGGAGGCCGTTGGAACGCCTCAAATTCGGCGACTTCGAAATAGCCTAAATGCATTTTGGCGAGCAGATCCCATTCTTCTTTCGATCGCCGCCATTGTTTGGGTACACCAGCTGCATGACACGCGTTGCAAACCTCTTTCACATCGTCCGGCACCGTCTCATCCACAAGGCGATGCTCCGACATGTATCGCACGTCCAAGGCCTCCGCGGGAGCCAGGCCGTGGCTCGTCGAAAGATATTGAACGATTTCACGAGCTTCCTGCGGCGTTACCTTTAAGCCATTCAGCCGAACCATGCGCTTTAAAGCCTGTTCCCAGCCTTCGGGCGTTGTCCGAATCCAGGAAATACGTGTGAGGTTGCCTTTCGCATCGGCATGATGACAGCCGGAGCACTTCGCAATGACCAGCTGATTGGTTACGGGAATGCCTTCTTCAGAAGGTGGCTTCGGCGTGGCGGGAGCATCGGCCGCGCTAGCGATAGAAGCCATCAGCAGTAATGGCAATGCGAATCGCGCGCGAAAGAACGGTGTTGTGTGGAAGCTCATGGCCCTCCGAGGGCACCGAGCCCAAATCATTACCGGGTGCTGGGAACCGTCAGCCGACATGTAAAATATAAGTTTCCGAGATGAGCGCCATCGTACCACAGCTCCGTGCTCCTGCAGGCAGATAGAAGAAGGCCCGGATTTCCCTCTACTGCGTCGCTTCCGCCGCTTCCGGTTGGTCCACGCCGTTCAGCTTATTCACGACTCGCAGCAGATCTCCCGTGCGATAGAAATCCACGGCGATGATGTTCGGAATATGGTGCCTTTCCCCTTCGCACTGTTCCGCTCGTGCCAGTAGGAAGTCATAAGCGTTGACGATGGCCGCATTCGAGGGCTTGGGTGTGGGTGTGGTGTCGATCCAATGGTTCATGAGAAACAGTGATCCCGCGTCACCTCCACGATTCGGACGGCACGAGAACTCGTCCGGCTTGTGGAATGAAAACGGCGTTTCCCGCATGGTCGGATAGGCGGGCCGCAGCCACGAGACGCCGGGTTTCGCCGATTCCAAGAAACAGGCTACCCGTTGCCCGGAGGTGATCATCTCGCGCAAAGTGGGCCAGGGCGGCCCGGTGGGTCCCTTGTATACGAATTCGGTAAGACCGGCCTTGTCGAATGCGGCGGCCAAGTCGTGTGGGTCGACGTAATCTTCGATGTCCAGAATCAATACTTCGTCCGGGTGAGTTACTAAGTAGTCCCGGATTCCCCGCAAAGCCGGCTCTACTTCATAAGCGCCAAGCTCACAGAAGCCGTGGCAGAAATACAAGCCGTGTTTACTCTCGTCAACGCCCACAAGACGGTCGCGAATACGCATCGCCGCATTGAAACCATCCTGGCCCATGACTTGCTTCATCTTCTCGGCATTGGGCTCCTGGCTCAAGTCGGTCTTGATTCGCGCTCCTCCTGGAAAACCGTAGTGAACGTCAATGAGTAGCGCCCGGACGCCATCGCGTAGTTGCTGCACCATGCTCGCTTCCTGTTGTGGGAACATCCAGCCGGCGGCATCCTGGTTGGACATCGAGTTGTGGGAGCCCGCAAACACGACTTGGTCCAGACGCTTGTCGCATAACTCCGGGTAGCCGTTGCACGCGGTTACGTCAGCCGCTTCCACCGGTTTGATAGCAGAATTCCGGAACAGCATCCAAGTTCCGGCGGCCAGCAACAAGAGCCCTGCCGCGATCGCAATGGCCAATCTCCAAGGCCGTGGTTTGTGCTTGGTGACCAGCTGTTCGTGCTGAGCAATCCGGCCGAGAAACAGACGAAAAAACTCCTGTACGCCGCAGAAGGCGGCGATGAAACCTGCAACCACCACCGCAGCCTCGAGAATCAGTAGCGGATAACGAATGGCTGCGAGGCCTACGACGAGCAATGCCGCGCTCCATGCCAACCGCGCTCCGTGCGACGCCGGGGGGATGGCAATCAACCGGCCGGCCTGGCGCAACCCGGCGAGCGGATCGAAGGTTTCTATCAGCGAGGAACTGGCGGCCGAGAGTAGAATCCCCAAGCCAACGAAAAACAGACCCCAGCGAGCGAGATCTCCGAAGTAGGCGAGCCAAAGACCGCGGGCCAGATCTTTCATGAGCGGCTGCTCAATAAACTGGGTCGCTAGCACGCCTGCCGGAAGCAGCGCCGCCAGCAAAAGTCCCATCAGGATGAGCGCAAACCCAACGTGCACCAGTCCGCGGCGCCTATCGTTGGCCACCCAGAGAGCCGCTACCAGCAACGCCAGGCCCAGCGCCAGAAGCAGCTTGCAGAGCCATTGCAGCTTGTTGGCCAAGCGCCATAGGTCGATCAGGTATTGTGCCCGGCCGCCGTCGCCCAGCGAAGCCAGGGTCGTATTCACTTGTTTGGGAATCTTGGCAGCCAGCGCCGGGCTGGCCTGCGCGAGCGTGTCCTGGATCAGAATCTGCAGGTCGGGAATCGAGAGGACCACACGCCGCCCACCCTCCGAGAAAGCTGCTTCGTGCGCCCGCCTCGCGGCGACGCCAACTAGCACCTGAAAGGGGCGGGTTGAAACGAGTCCTCGCGCGCTGGCCTCGAGGACCGGACGAACCGCGATCAGATCGGGCCTGCTCTTGATAACAGCGTCCGCAACCAATGCCGAAACATAGCTGGCGACGCCGGGATCCGCCAAGCTGCGCTGGGCACGCTGTCCGAAAACCTTGGCGTCGAACAGATTGCGTGCCGCAATGAATGATGTCGTGCCGGCGAAGAGAGCAACCGTGCCGCTGATTGTGCAGGCCCAGAAGGCAGCCGTGTTCCGAACGCTCAATTGAGGGAGCCTTTCATCGTGGATTCGCCAAGGATGGAACCGAGGCCGTGCTGAGAATAGGCCACGATCCGCTTGCTGACGCGCGCGGTTCAGTGCTCATGTCTGTTCCAGGCCGTATCCGTTTCGACGCGTTGCAATCGATTCTACCGTGTAGCAAACGTATTGCAGGCCTTGATGTCGCCCGACTTCATGCCCCGCTGGAACCAGCCCACGCGCTGCTCAGACGATCCGTGTGTGAAGGACTCCGGGCTGACGGCCCGGCCCGCCATCCGCTGCAGCCGGTCGTCTCCCACCGCGGCGGCAGCCTGCAATCCCGCCCGAATGTCACTCTCATCGATGAGCTTCCGCTGGGCCGTTGAATTGGCCCAGACTCCCGCGAAGCAATCGGCCTGTAACTCCATACGGACCGAGAGCGGATTCTGCTCCGAAGGATGAGTCTGCTGCAACCTGCGCACCTTACTCTCGATGCCCAGAATCTTCTGCACGTGATGGCCGATCTCATGAGCAATCACATACGCTTGGGCAAACTCGCCGGGCGCTCCAAAGCGCCGCTTCAGTTCATCGAAAAAGGCCAGGTCCAGATAGACCTTCTCATCGCCCGGACAGTAGAAGGGCCCAACGGCTGTCTGCGCCTGACCGCAAGCCGACGGGTAGGAATCGCGATACAGCACCAGCTTCGCGTGGTGATACTGCGGGAGCGTTTTATCCCAGTTTGCCTGCACATCGTTCAGAACGAATTTCACGAACTCGACTTCCGGCTGCTCTTTGGCCGTCTGCGCCGGGCTCGAGGCCGAACGCGTCGTCGTGGGCGCCGGCGAACCTCCCTGGAACAAGGTGAAGAAATTTCTGCCGAAGATGAGGCTGAGCAGGCCGACAATCAGGATGCCGCCGAGCCCCAGCCGCCCTCCTCCGAAACCACCGCCGCCACCGCCACCGCTCTGATCCCTGCGATCTTCTATGTCCTCGTCGCTTCCACCCGGTGTCCACTGCATAGTCTGTTCCAAATTGTATCGGTGCGCCCGGCTCGCCGCCGAGACGCGTTAAGTCAAATGAAATACTTCCTCCAGCCGCACCATCGATTCATCGGCGTGCCCCCTGAGGCCAATAAAGAAAGGCTTCATCTCCTCCTGCCAGCGTTGATTCACTTCCAACGCCGCCATGCCGGCCAAGGCTTTTTCAAAACTCGGCGTCTCCAGGTATCCGACCAGCAGCCCATCGTCGCGAAGAAACAGAGAGTAATTACGCCAGCCTGTCGACGAAAGCGCTTCCCGCATCTCTTGCCAGACATGCACATGGCGCGCTTTGTATTCCTCCAGCCGCTCTGGCCGCACTTGTAGAAGAAAGCAAACTCGTTCCATGGCTCCTTCAGATCTTCTCATTGCCGGAGTGGCCTCCCCGTTTGTGATACATTCCCGGCTAGAAAGGCATGGGTCACACGGAGAGAGGGGGATGACATGATGAGGCTGCTTGGGATATTTGCGCTGTTGCTTGCTTTCCTTGGCCAGGTGTGGGCACAGGTGGATGCATCGTCGCCGGAGGGTATGGCGCTGGGAGCGATTACCCGCGAGACCGACGCCGCAAAGAAGCAAGCCCTGCTGGAGGAGTTCGTCAAAAAGTTTCCTTCGAGTTCTCAGTCGGCTTGGGCCTGGGAGCAGTTGCAGGATGGATACCTTCAGGCGAAGGACTATGCCAAAGCCCTGGAAGCCGGCGAGAAGGCGCTAGCCACCGACTCTGATAATCCAATTCCTGCGTATGAGAACTTGAAAGCGGCCGAGGGCCTGAACGACGAAGACGCCGTCATAAAGTGGTCGGCTGAAACGTCGCGGCTCGCGCGCAAAGCGATCGCGACCACCAAGCCCGACGACGCCGATGCCAAGGCCCGCGCCGACTACGATCGGCAGCTGGACACATACTCCGATTACGCTGTGTTCGCCGTTGCGTTAAAGGAAACCGATCCAAGGAAGATTGTTGCTTGCGCGGAAGCCCTGCAGCAGCGGAGCCCGAAGAGTGAGTACGTAGCAAAGCTAGCTGGCCGCTATCTGGCAGCATTGCAACAAGCCGGGCAGGGCGGCAAGGTCGGTCCCGCGGCTGAGAAGATTCTCCAGGGTGATCCCAACAACCTGGACGCTCTTCTGGCGGCGGCCAACTTCAACATGGAGCACCAGAATCTGGACCAATCGTTAGCGTTTGCGGCCAAGCTCACCCAAGTTCTTCAAGCGGCAAAGAAGCCGGACGAAATGAGTGACGCCGATTGGAAAAAGAAGAAGGATACGATGCTGGCCGTGGCCTACTGGATACAGAGTCTCGACTACTACACCAAGAAGGACTACACGCAGTCTGACAAAGTGCTTCGGCTAGCACTGCCGCTGGTTCAAGATAATAAACACCTGCTCGGAAGTGTCACCTTTCACCTCGGCGTCTCGAATTACGAGCTGGCGAAGGCAGGCAACAAGGCGCTGATGAAAGATGCGTTGGCGTTTTCGGAGCAGTCGGCCGCGATTCCGGGGCCCTTACAGGCTCAGGCTGCGGAAAACATAAAAACCATTAAGAAAGGTATGGGGCCCGCCAGGAAGTAGGGTTCTGGGATCACGCGTTCTCAACGCTACTCGTCGCCCAGTTTCCGGCCCGGCACCAAGTAATTCCGTACATAGTCCTGCACCGCCTCACCGAGCGGCGTGAACCGGGCCGTGTGTCCTGCCGCTCGGAGCTTGGTTAGGTCCGCGCAGGTGAAGTACTGATACTTGGGGCGCAACGCTTCCGGCATCTGTATGAAATCGATTTCGGGCTCCAGGTTCAGGGCCGCGAAGATCGCATGCGCCAAAGCCAACCAGGTCTTCGGCTCGCCCGAACCTATGTTGAACAGGCCCACGCCATCGGTTTTCTGCCCCAAGTCTACCGTTACTGAAACCGCGTCTTTGACGTACAGGAAGTCGCGCTGTTGTCCGCCGTCAGGATAGTCCGGCTTATAGCTCTTGAACAGAGACATCCGCCCGCTTTGCTGAATGTCATGGAATGCTTTGTTGACAACGCTGCGCATGCTCCCCTTATGGTCTTCGTTGGGGCCGTACACGTTGAAGTACTTCAGCCCGGTGATCTGATCCAGAAAACCGGCGCGCTGCGCATAGCAATCAAACATATGTTTCGAATAGCCATACATGTTGAGAGGCCGCAAACTCTCGAGCGGCAGCGATTCGGACACGCCCTTTTCGAGAGCTCCATACGTAGCCGCTGACGAAGCATAGACGAACCTGCGTGACCCGTCGAGGGCGAAATGGGCCAGCAGCTTGGTGTATTCAAAGTTATTGCGGATCAGGTAGCTAGCGTTCGTTTCTGTAGTCGCCGAGCAAGCTCCGAGATGGAAAATGCACCTGATGTCTTTGAGCTGCGCCGGGTACTCGCGCACCCGCCTCTCCAATTCATCGCCTTCTACGTAGTCGGCGAACTTGAGCCGCACCAGGTTTTTCCACTTCTCGTCCTCGCGCAAGAAATCGCAAACCAGGATGTTCGTGAAACCGCGGCGGTTCAGCTCCCAAATCAGAGCACTGCCGATGAAACCTGCCCCACCCGTTACCAGAATTCTTCCCGCTGAAAGGTCAGTCATATCAAGTGGACGAACGAACAAGCCTTTCTGAGGCGCGACAGTGAGGGAGCGCTTCCGGAGTGGACCACGCTTCGGCATCGCGACGGTCCAAAAGACCTGCGTTCATCCGCGGCCAATATTTCGGGCGGTCGGAGGCCATTGGGTATTCATCCGCCCTTGCGCACGATTAGCAACGGAACCTTGGTCCGGTGCCGAACCGAGTTTATGGTAGTTCCGAAGATCAGATCTTTGAGTCCGTGGTGCCCGTGGGCCGCCAACACGACCAAGTCCGGATTCAACTCATTCGCGACATTCGCAATCTCTTCCGCGGGGTTCTTGCCGTGCCGCACTAGTGTCTCCACCTCCACGCCCGATTCCCGCAGTGTTTCGGCGACGTGCTCCAGGTAATCGATTCCCTCCGTCACTTCGGCCGTCGAAGCGAGCGAGCCAAACAATTGACTTGTAATACCCTCCTCCACGTGGAAAAGGATTATGCGTGCCTCATGCGGGGCAGCCAGCGACAGGGCGTTCGAGATCGCCTCATTATCTGCCTCTGAGTGATCCAGCGGAACCAGGATCAGGCGATACTGTTTAGGTTCGACGCGCAGAGTCCGTTGCGGCGCTACGGGGAAGGCCACCGCTTCCTCGGCCACGACCGTTCTCCGCTGCATCATGGGCCCCAGCGCCGGCCAAAACATCACCATCGCCAGCATCACCAGCAACGATCCGCCCACCGCAATCGCGAGCACCGCACCCCAAATGCTTCCGCCGGCCATCAAGTCGGCAGCCTGCTGCCACGCGAGACCGATGTTCAGCACCAGGATCACCGCTGCGCATACCCACGCCAGGATCTTTACCCACAACTGGTTGGCGAAGTCTCCCATGCGATTTCGGTCACTCGTAAACTGCACCAACGGAATTACTGCGAAGGGGAGTTGGATATTCAGGATGACCTGGCTCAAGATGAGCAGCCTGAAACTGCCGCTGTCACCGAAATAGAAAATGGTGAGCGCTGCCGGTACGATGGCCAGCGATCGGGTCACAAGCCGCCGCAACCAGGGTTGAATGCGAAATTGGAGAAATCCTTCCATAACAATCTGGCCCGCCATCGTGCCGGTCAACGTGGAGGATTGCCCCGAGCAGATCAATGCCGCTCCAAATAGCATGCTGGCAGCGGTTGTGCCGAGTAATGGCGTCAGAAACTGATGTGCCTGTTGAATCTGCGTAACGATGATGTTGTGTTTGAAGAACACGGCGGCCGCGAGGATCAGGATCATCGCATTCACCAGCAGCGCGCCGTTCAGCGCAATCGCGGAATCGACGAAGTTGTACCAGCACGCTTTCTTTTTCTCAGCTTCCGATCGCCCGATGCGCCTGGTCTGAACCAGCGCCGAATGCAGATACAGGTTGTGCGGCATGACAGTCGCGCCGAGAATGGCGACTGCGATGTATAAACTGCTGCCGTCTATGCGAGGGACGAGTCCGTTCATGATTGCCATGACGCCCGGCTTCGCCCAAAAAATCTCAATCGCGAAGCAACCCGCGATGATGGCAATCAAGCTGAGCACGAACGCCTCAATCACGCGGATTCCCAGCCGGGTAAACCAAAGCACCAGCAGCGTATCCAACGCCGTAATCAACACGCCCCACAAAACGGGAATCTTGAACAGCAGGTTCAGGCCAATCGCCGCACCCAGCACTTCTGCCAGATCGCATGCCACAATCGCAATCTCGCACAGGATCCAGAGCATCTGCGAGATCACCCGCGGGTACTCGTTCCGGCAAGCCTGAGCAAGATCTCGCCGCGTCACAATCCCTAGACGGGCGCTCAGCGTCTGCAGAAGGATGGCCATCAGATTCGAGGCCACAACTACCCACAGCAACTTGTAGCCGAACCGGGCGCCTCCTTCCAGATCGGTGGCCCAGTTGCCCGGATCCATATAGCCCACGCTGACCAGGTACGCCGGACCCGCGAAGGCCAGCAGGCGACGCCAGATGGTCTGATGCGACGTGCCAACGGTTTCGTGAACGTCGGGCAGGGACATTCCCGGAGTTTCAACTGGACGGGAGTCGAGCATTCCTAAGACTTCAGCTTAGCGAACGGGGAACATTCTCTGACGCCGAGAAACTGTCGCGGGTTGTTACACTACTCACGAAGCGAATGCCAGCCGGATGCTGATACTGACCAATTTCGACCGCTTTCCGGAACAGTGGAAAACCACTTCCGGCGTTACCGGTCAGGCGATTATCCTGAAGTCCGCTTGGGATTTTCTAAGACTCTCGCGGAAATGTGATTTGGTTTTGGTGAATTGCGATGTATCGCTTACCTATAGGCTGGTTCTTCTGTACTTCCTATTGCCGCTTTTTCGCCGCCCGATCGTGGTGAACGACGTTGTCCTTCGCCGGCCCACACACTGGAAGTCCCGCCTGACGGCAGGCATCAAACGGTTCCTGCTTTCCCGGGTTGATCACTACTCTGTTCACTTCAAGACGTTCGATGGCTTGACGAAGTACTTCGGTATTCCCGCGGACCGCATCTCCTACCTTCCATTCAAGGCCAACATCCGTTACCGCTACCAGTACAAGGTTGACCCCGATGGCGAGTATATCCTCTGCTTTGGCCGGTCGGAGCGCGATTACGACACGTTCTTTGCCTCCATGAGCAAGCTTGCCGACCTTCCTGCCGCAATTCCCCAGCCTGATTTCGCGGGGTTTGCCACCCATTCCAGCCGCTTCACCTGGCCGGTAGAAGCATTACCCCCAAATGTTCACCTGCTGGACGACGATGGGAGTCCGGAGGCCCTGATTGGCATTACGGAAAAGGCTCGGCTGGTGGTTCTGCCGATTCTCAGCGCGCGGATTTGTCCCTCCGGCATCGGCACCTATTTGAACTCGATGCTCATGGGCAAATGCGTCATTGTCAGCTCCGGCCCGGGTTCAAGCGACGTCCTTACCAGCGAAGCATTAATGGTGCCGCCGGAAGACCCAGTCGCTCTAGCGGATATGATCCGACGCGCATGGGACGATAACGATCTTCGACTAAGGGTCGCAGAGGCGGGCCGCAAATACGCCGAAGCCTGTGGTGGCGAGCCCGAACTGTTTCAACGAGTCCTCGATCGCGCGGTTGAGGTTCTTACCGTCCGCCGGGGAGCGGAAGCCTAACCAGCCTTTGCCGTAGCGGCGCCTTGCATCTGCGCCGTAGCACTGCGCAGCAGGCTCGGTGCGGGGATCGTCAACAGGCGTCGCGAGAGCTTCAACAACCCGCGCTTCTCAAGCTGATTCAGTGTGGTGGATGTCGTCTCGCGGGTGGCCCCGATAAGATCGGCCAACTCAGACTGCGTAATGGGCACGTGATACCCCGTTGAGTCGGTGGCCGGACGCACCAAATTGGAAAGTTCCGCCAAGTAAAACAGGATTCGGTACTCCACATCGTGAAGGCACAGCAACTCCACCTTCTCCGCCAGCATCTGCCGCCGCTTTAGGAGAAAGTCGATCAGAAGGCCTGCAAACTCCACATCCTGATGAACCATGCGGCTCAGCGTTTCTCGCGGGATCCGGTACAGGGTGGCGGGCGTCAAAACTTCGGCGTCGGCGGCGTAGGTGCCGGCAGCGCCCAATGACTCCTCGCCCACAATGTCGCCTGGCCCACACATTGCCAGAATGATGCGGTCTCCGCCGTGGTTGGTCCTGGTCTGTTTGACGAGGCCCTCTTCAATCATGAACATGGCTTCCGCGGGCTGCCCTTGCGAGAAAAGGCAGTTGAATCTTCTTACGGATGTCAGCCTTGTGACGTCCGGCGAGAGCAGAAGGGCAGACCGGACCGTTTGCATCAGGGTACTCATCGAAACTTAACCTCTATTTCGGGCGATTTTCTACCTGATTATATGCAGTCCTAGTACTTTTTGATAGAGAAAAATGACAATTGTTTGCGATTGAAGCCTATTATAGTAAAATCAATGAGATAGCCGCCTCAGTTCGAGCCCAAGTGTACGCGCCTCAACAAACGGAGTACTAATTTCACCGGCCAAAACCGCCTTTCGTACCGTCTGAAGGCGGTCGGAAAACGCATCCAGAGCATGCAAAATCTCGGTCTGATTGGTCGCAATGATGCTCTGCCAGAGGTCGGGTGAACTCAACGCCAACCGGGTCATATCCAGCAAGCCGGATCCGTGGACCTGCGCGGTGTGTGGATTCGGATGTGCCGCCAACGTCAGGGCCAGCGAAGTCGAGATCAGTTGCGGCAGGTGTGAAGTCAGGGCGACAACCGTATCGTGCTCTTCCGGCGACATCTCGACCAGCCGGGCGCCGGTGCGCTCGATCCATGCGCGGAACTCATCAGCCAACCGACTGTCGAAACCGGGCGAAGGAGTGAGCACATAAGGCCTCCCCACGAATAGGTCTGCGTCCGAAACCTCTACGCCGCTCTTCTCTTTGCCGGCCAATGGATGCCCTCCAAGGAAGGCATTTCGGGGAAGCACCGCATTGGCGCTGGCGACAATCGCAGTCTTCGTGCTGCCGGCATCGGTCACTAGCACGCCGGCTGAGCGTGCATGCAGCAAAGGACCCAGTTGCTCGATCGTGACCAGGATCCGGTCAACCGGTTGCGCCAGGTAGAGCACGTCGGCGCGCGCCGCCGCTTCAGCCAATGTGCCGGAGGTAGAGATGGCGCCCACCCGCAGGCCCGCGCTGATCGCGCCTGGAGAACTGACCCCAAGGATCTCGCCACTGAAGCCCACTCTTCGCAGCGAGCGTCCGAACGAGCCGCCGATGAGCCCGACGCCGACAATGGCAACCGTGTTGATCATGCCCGATTCCTTGCCTTGGCCCGACGGCATCAGGCAGTTCGTCCGATGGCGTGGGCGATGGAGCGCACCTGCGTCATCATTTCCTGGAACTGCTCGGGCCGCAGGGTCTGTGCTCCGTCGCTCATGGCATGCTCGGGGTCGTGATGGACCTCTACCAACAACCCATCGGCGCCGGCCGCTACGGCGGCGCGCGCCATGGGTACCACAAAGTCCCGCTTGCCGGTACCGTGCGATGGGTCGGCCACAACCGGCAAATGCGTCAGCCGTTTCAGCACCGGGATGGCCGAGATGTCCATCGTGTTCCTCGTATAGGTCTCAAAGGTACGAATACCGCGCTCGCACAGGATCACCTGGTAGTTGCCGCCCGAAAGCACGTATTCGGCGGAAAGCAGCAATTCCTCAATCGTCGCGGCGATGCCGCGCTTCACGAGTACCGGCTTGCGCAGTTTGCCCAGTTCGCGCAGCAGATTGAAGTTCTGCATGTTGCGCGCTCCGACCTGCAGGATGTCGGAGTATTCCACCAGCAGCGGGATCTGGGTTTGATCCATCACCTCGCTAATCACCTTCAGGCCATGCCTGTCGGCCGCTCGGCGCATCAGCTTCAGGCCCTCTTCACCCATTCCTTGAAAACTGTAAGGCGAACTGCGCGGTTTGAACGCTCCGCCGCGAATCATTTGTGCGCCGCCTTTTACCGCGATTTCGGCCGCACGCTCAATCTGGTATTCGTTCTCGACGCTGCACGGCCCGGCCATCGTGACGACGTGTGGGCCGCCAATTTCGACCGCGCCCACTTGAATAATCGTGCCACCGGGCTTGAAATGCTTGCTCGCCAGCTTGTACGGCGAGACAATGCGATGGGCTTCTTTGACGCCCTCCATCACCTCGAAATCAGCGGGCTCAAACTGCTCCACCGGCCCCACGCCGCCCAACACGGTGTGCAACACGCCCGTCGAGCGGTGCACCGTGAAACCCATTTCCACGAGGCGGTCGATCACGCCCTGAATCTGCAACTCAGGCGCGCCTTCCTGCATGACAACCAACATCTTTAGAAATCCTCCCTAACGCCTGGAACTGAGTGGGCCGGGCACCCTCGCCCGCGCCGGACCCAGGTCCGGCCCCTACCGACCCGCGCCGTGGTCTTCCGCTTCCGGCACCATCTTCAGCTTCTGCACCGTGCGCATCTCGTCAATCACGCGCTCAAAAATACGTTGCACCGCAGCCGCCGGCAGCGGCCCCTGATTGTGTGTCAAGACATTCTGGAAAACTTGGTCTTCGCGCTTCGGCTCGTAAATCGCCAAATGCAGCACCTGTTTGATCCGCCCGATTTCTTCCACCACGGCCGTACGCTCGTTGAGCAAATCGAGCAGACGCCGGTCCACTTCATCAATGAGCTCACGGCAGCGAGCGAGATCTTCCAGCGTGTACGCGCGCATTTCTTCTCAGGCCGGGCCCTTCGCCGTGCCGCCGGTGGCCGCGTCATCCCGCTGCAGCGGCGCAGAGAGTTCCCGAACGAAGCGCTCCACTTCAGTCGCCCATATTTGCGGTGTGCTGCCCGGCAATGCGGCGTTCTTTTCTATGGTCTTTACGATAGCGCTTCCTACTACGACAGCATCCGCTAGTTGCGCCACTTCGGCTACCTGCCGCGGCGTGCCGATTCCGAACCCCACGGCAAGTGGAAGGTCGGTGTGTTGCCGCGTTCGCGCAATCAGCGGCGCCACGGCGTCGGACACAGATGCCTGCTCACCCGTGACGCCGGTTCTCGAGACCAGGTAGATGAAGCCCGACGAGTGGCGCGAGACCAGGTTCAGCCGCCGCTCGCTGCTGGTGGGCGCAACCAGAAACACAGTGTCCAAGCCTTGCTCGCGCAGCCGCCGCACCGGTTCGTCGGCTTCTTCCACGCTTAGGTCCGTCAACAATACTCCGTCGATTCCGGCCTCGGAGGCATCCCGCGCGAGCCTCTCAAAGCCGTAGCGCAACAAAGGATTCATGTAGCTGAACAGCAGCAGCGGAACCTGCGACACGCGCCGTATCTCACGCACACTCTCCAGCAGTTTGCCCAGATTCATGCCCGCACGCAGCGCGCGATCCGACGCCCGCTGGATCACAGGACCGTCGGCAATGGGATCGGAGAAGGGAACACCCAGTTCAATGAGATCGGCGCCGCCCCGTTCCAACGCCAGCACCATCGACGTCGTCTGATCGGGCTGCGGGTCGCCGGCGGTGAGGTAGGCGATGAACGCCTTCTTTCCGCTCTTCCGGCTCCGGTCAAACAGGTGTCCGATGCGAGTGAGTGTTTGTGCCGCCATTAACCTTCGAGCTCCGGCAGGTTCTCGCGGTAGATGTCCGTGTCCTTATCGCCGCGTCCGGAAAGGTTCACCACGTAGGTTCGCCCGCGCTCGGAGGGTGCGCGCCGGATGGCTTCCGCGACGGCATGGGCGGATTCCAGTGCCGGAATGATTCCCTCCGTCCGCGCCAGCCGTTGCGCTGCCCGCAGGGCCTCGGCATCGTCCACAGATAGGTACTCGGCCCGCTTCTGGTCATGCAGCCACGCATGCTCCGGCCCAATCAGTGCATAGTCAAGCCCCGCGGAGATTGAATGCGTCAGGCCGACTTGCCCCTCCTCGTCCTGCAGTAGGTAGCTGAACGCACCGTGCAACACGCCCGGAGCGCCGCCGCTGAAACGAGCCGCATGCTCACCAAGGGCCCCGCCGCGTCCCCCGGCCTCAACCCCAATCATCCGCACGTTTGTTTCGTTCACAAACGGATAGAACAGTCCAATCGCGTTGCTGCCGCCACCCACGCACGCGATCAACGTGTCGGGGAAACACCCAATCTGATCGATGGCCTGGCAGCGCACTTCTTCGCCGATCACTTTATGAAAGTCGCGCACCATCATCGGGTAGGGATGTGCCCCCAGCGCGGAGCCCAGCAGGTAGTGTGTCGAATCCACGTTCGTCACCCAGTCGCGCATGGCTTCGCTGATGGCGTCCTTCAGCGTGGCGCTGCCATTGGCGACGCCCACAACCTGTGCTCCCAGCAGCCGCATGCGAAACACGTTCAGCTGCTGGCGGCGCATGTCCTCGTCGCCCATGTAGACCACGCAGTCCATGCCGAACAACGCGCACACAGTCGCCGTCGCCACGCCATGTTGTCCCGCGCCGGTCTCGGCGACGATGCGTTTCTTCCCCATGCGCCGGGCCAGAAGCACTTGGCCCAGGCAGTTGTTGATCTTGTGCGCGCCGGTATGCAGCAGGTCTTCGCGCTTCAGCCAGATGCTGGCACCGCCCAATTGTTCCGTGAGGCGCTTCGCAAAATACAGCGGCGTCGGCCGTCCCGCATAATGGTGCAGCAGCCCGGCCAGTTCTTTCTCAAAAGCCGGATCGCGCCGAGCCTCGTAATAAGCCTGCTCCAGTTCCTCCAGCGGCGACATTAAGACCTCGGGGACGTAGCGTCCGCCGTAAGGGCCAAAGTGACCGAGATCATCAGGCACGGTGTGCGAGGTCATATAGAAATAAGGCCGTTGGGTAAGGAAGTTTCCTTCGTTTTCCAGGTGATCACCCGCGGCTGGGGCCTACGCGCCGGGGTCTAGGCTGCTAACAGAATTCTCATCGTAGCATCGTGACGAGCAAGAGGATGACCGCCCACCATTCACAAATGGACCAGCAATGAAGTGCTTCAGCGGCGAAGGAACGTCAACGACGGCCTAACGCTGCACCTGATCGGCGTAGGCGGGGCGCCGCACATCGCCTCCATCGCTATCGTCCAGTGTCTTGTCACGTCCAGTATCTTGTCTTGTTTCTTTACGGCAACCGCTCTATACTATTTCTCGCTAGCTTGTATCCCGGACGGGCCAGAAGCAAGAGGAGGTCCAGAATGTGGGATGCCAGAACACCTTTCGAGTCGCGCCTGAAGCTCGTCGCGAATATCTTGATGGCTGGGATGGCGGTCGTTCCCATGTTTGGCGGTCCTATTACTATGGTCCTGGATACAAAAGACTTCCAGGGCAACGAAATGGGTCCTTGTCTTAAATGCTAACGACGACAACAACAACGGCATCCCCGACTTGGATGAGCATCCGGTTATTGGCGAGACCAACCTCCGAATGCTCACAATCACATGGGATGTCAACGGGGTCGCACTCTTTCTGAAGAAAGGCGCAAACGGCGACAAGGTAAGAATCTGGAAGGACTCGGAAAAGAATACCGAGATCACATTGAATGGCACCGACAACAAGTTCATTACATCGCCGCAAATCGTTTGGGTGGAAGGGGTTGCTGCGAGCGCTGCCACGGACGACGTCGAACTCTTTGTCAACTTTACGAATCGAGATGATAAGAAAGCATCGGTCAAGCTGACGGTTCTTTGGGTGGATCGTTGGGAGTTCCGTGTGACAAATGCCCAGTCGTGGCGCGCTGATTTTAGGCCGCCCAACGATCCCCGAACACACGAAGTCGATCCCAAGGATGGAAAGACCGGGCTGCATGTTTATACAGACAGGCTGGGACAAGGGATCGAGTTACGCGGCCGTGTAAATCCGCCGGACTTCGCACCGAAACGTACAATCGTCGAACGAGCGAAGCAGGTTTGCGAATTCGAAGATCTTGTAAATGGAAGCACCTTTTTTCGCGGAAACAATTTCAGCACGAACAACCAGCTAGCCCGGCGGGTGCCGGCAGGTGCGGAGGAGGACAGTTGTACCCAATGCAACCAATTGGATCCGCAAGCGAGCAACCCTAAGGGCTTCATTTACGACTGGGATAACTCCGGTGTCTCGAACAATAAGGTGAAGAACACAATTGATCGTACGCGCAAGAACTTCGTGGAATGGCCGCGCTTTGGCGCGGAGCGCGCGGGCGTGCTGGCGTTTTGGAGCCAGGCGCTATCGGCAAAGGCCGCCAGCGATCCCCCTCAGAATACGCTGGCCAAATATCCGCTTGAGAACAGCTTTCAGGCCAGAGGCGATAACAAGGATCTTGCGAGTGGTCTAAGCACTGCGACGTTTAAGACGAACTTGAGCTTTGATCTCAACTCGGCAAGTTGCGACTCAGTCAAGCTCGGCATCACGACTAGGGCGCTTCCGGCAGGCAAGGTGGGTGTTGCATACAGCCAAACCCTGCAGTCCGCCGGCGGCTTCCCGCCAATCAAATGGTCTGTAACGGGAGGCGCCCTCCCCGATGGGTGGATGTTGAATGCCGATAGCGGTACGATCTCTGGAACTCCGACGAAGCAGGGAACCTTCATGTTTAAGGTTCAGGCGAAAGACTCCCAGAATCCCGGCGGCGCGCAAACAGCGATGCAGAACCTCAGCATTACTGTGGCGGCTGCACTGCTGCCCCAGGCTGATGTAGTTGCGGAGGGGTCTCCCGCCCCTAGCTTTGATGAGGACGCTCAGCTTGCTTCTGTGTTGCAGGCACTTCTGCCACGACTGCGGTCGGTCGACCCTGGGGTTCAGCAAGCGGCCATTCGCGAACTAAACGAGCTCGAGGAGCGCAAAAGCGAGGCGAGTATGAGCTTCTCCGATGCTGAGTTAGCGCTTCTAGACGGACTGCGTTTCGATTTCGGCTCAGATGATCCGGCGGCCCGGCGGGTCGCCGTGCGAGCGATTGCAACCCTGGCTCGCATTGGTTCCTCCAAGAGCGTGCCTCTCCTGGTTGAGAATCTCACGTTCCGCGACCCGGCAGTGACTGTATATGAACGAGGACCGCTCAGTTACTCCGATCCGGAGCCGAAAGATCTTCCGGTCTTTACCGCCCTCCTGCAACTTGGCGATGGTGCGGCAAACGCGTTGTACCAGCGTGCGATCGCTGATTCCGACCCGCTGGTGCAGCGATCTCTGGGAGAGCTATTGGCAGTTGAGTACGGTGTAAAAGGCGGACTAGCATGGCTCGAACGCGCGAGTGTAGATGCGAGCCAGGAGGAGCCTCAGCATTCGCGGATTGCGGCTATTCGCACAGCCATTGAAAGCAAACGCTAAGTACGGAGCACTGATGATGACGTTCAGATCCCTACATGTGCGGTGGCTGCCCTGGGCCTTCCTTGGCATCGTGCCCAGCTTGGCTTCGGGAGGACCGATTGGCTTCAATACCTGGTATCAGTTTAGTTTTACGGATCCCGGAGTTCAGGCAGCGGGGTGCCAGCCGAATGATCCGAGCGGGTTGTTTTGTATTCCTAGCTCGGCCGGCAATTCGACCTTTCTCGATGCGCCTCCATGGACCATAAACGTGAATGGGACCGCAGCAGCTATTAGGGTGACTGATACCTTTTTTTCTGGTGATATCTTCGTCGTGTTCGACAACGGATCTCCGCTAGGCACAACGTCCGTTGTGCCTGCGAACGGCCATGACTGTGGAAGCAATCCAGTTGTCTGCTTTGCCGATCCCGCGATGAGCCATGCTACTCTTCCTCTTGGTGCCAGAACCTGAAGTGCTGGGGCTGCTCGTAGTCGGTGTCTTGTTTATTGCGGCGTGCGCGCCGAGCGCGATTTACCGGTGCGACCGGCTCCTTGCCCCGACGAGCACAAACGTCATAATGTCGCACACTCAGACCATCCCGTAGATCCACCTGCCGCAAGTCGTGTTCCGGAAAACCATCGCAGTTTGAGTTCTGGTGATGTGCCCGGCAAGCGCCTGTAAGTGCCGCGCAGATCTCGCGCGTTGAGACCGCGGCGACGTGGACCGAAGTTGCGAAGGCCGCCCTGTATCGTTTACTGATGGGCTCTCGAAATGGCTATTGAGAACGCCAACCCCACGACACAGCCTCAGCTTCGACGCAATTCGCTCGGTCTCGCAGAATTGGTGTTCCAGGGTGTCACGCACATCGCACCCGCGACTAACGTCGTGTTCACGTTTCCGATCATCGCCCTCAAGGCCGGACCGGCAATGCCGATTTCGTTCCTGCTTTCCACCATCGTCTGCTTCTTTATTGGGAACACGGTGGCTCAGTTTTCCCGCTATATGCCCTCCAGCGGGGGCTACTACTCCTTCGCCACCCGTGGCCTCGGCGCGCG
Source organism: uncultured Acidobacteriaceae bacterium (assembly GCA_963771305.1). Lineage (GTDB taxonomy): Bacteria > Acidobacteriota > Terriglobia > Bryobacterales > Bryobacteraceae > CAJCIT01. The sequence goes on along the minus strand of CAVYTS010000021.1, from coordinate 167,896 downwards.
CAGCGGATTCATGGCGACTTGGAGCTACATCATCTATGAGATCCTCGGGACCGCCGGATGCACGGGGTTCCTTGGTTATCTGCTCTCCGACATGCTACGAACGAAGTTCAATGTAAACATCCCCTGGTGGGTCATCGTGCTGGCGATAGCCGCCCTTATCTGGGCGCTCACTCACCATGGCATCCAACTGTCGGCGCGGATTACGGCGTTGCTAGGCGGCCTGGAGTTGCTGATTATGTTTGCGCTGGCGATCACGTTCCTGGTCCATCCGGGACCCGGTTCCACATACCTTGCGCCGCTAAAGCCTTCTTCCTCGCCCCATCATTTCGGCGGGATCTTGGCCGGGATGGTTTTCTCGATCCTCGCGCTGAGCGGCTTCGAAGCTCCAGCGCCGATGGCACAGGAAGCGCGTCTTCCCAGCAAGTTTATCGGCCAGGCGATCATGCTTTCCCTGGGGAGCATCGGTATCTTCTTTATCTTCACGTCCTACGCCAGCGCAATCGGATGGGGCACGGGCGACATGGCCGCCTTCGCCGCCGATCCCAACCCGTATTACGTTCTGGGCCAGCGGTTGTGGGGCGCCGGCTGGTGGTTTGTCGTTCTCGCCATCATCAACAGCGCTGTAGGGGTCGGTCTAGCTTGCACCAACTCGGGGTCGCGAGTAATGTATACGATGGGCCGGGCGGGCACGCTGCCTGCTTCATTCGGGCGTATCCATCCCATCCACCAGACACCGACATTCGCGATCGCCTTTTTTCAGTTATCGGGTCTGGCGGCAATTTTCCTGGTGGGCTTCCTGCTCCAGCCCGACACGATCTTCGGTTTTCTGGAAACCATTACAACGCTTGCGGCCATTGTTCTTTACGGAATGGCAAACCTCGCTTTGACCAGCTATATGCGCCGGGAACAGCGTGCCGCATTCACGGTTTGGCAACACGTCGTGGCCCCATGGATTGGGACCTTGGCTTTGTTGCCAGTGCTCTTTGTCACAGTCTGGCCAGAGCCCACCTGGCCCTACCGCCTCACGCCTTACTTGTTTTTCGCCGTACTCATCGCGGGATTTATTTACATGCAGTGGCGTGAGTCGCGCAGTCCCGGAGCACTCAGCCGAGGCGCAAGCATGCTCATTCGCTCCGGCGCCCCGGACGATTGAGACCGAGGCGTTTTCACCCGCAGCCAGCACCTTCCTGCTTAAGCCTTTTTCAATAGCTTTGGTTGCTCAAGATTCGGCAGAAAGGCAGCCAGCAGGCCGATCAGCGGCAGGAAGGCGCAAACTTCATAGACAAACGTGATGCTGGTCCAATCCGCTAACCGGCCCAGCAGTGCCGCGCCCACGCCACCCATGCCGAAGGCCAAGCCGAAGAAAAGGCCCGAGATCATCCCGACCTTTCCAGGCACCAGGTCCTGTGCGTAGACCAGGATTGCGCTAAATGCCGACGCCAGAATCAAACCGATAATCACACTCAATACGCTGGTCCAGAATAAGTTGGCATAGGGCAGTAGCAGAGTGAAGGGGAGCACGCCAAGGATGGACCACCAGATCACATACTTGCGGCCGATCCGGTCGCCGATCGGTCCGCCCAGGATGGTTCCCGCCGCTACCGCTCCCAGAAAAATAAACAGCCGAATCTCCGCGCTTTGAACCGAGACATGAAACTTACTAATCAGAAAGAAAGTGAAGTAACTACTCAGGCTCGCGATATAGAAATACTTCGAGAACATCAGCGCGATAAGTATTCCAAAACAGATCACAACCCGGCGCGTCGGCAGCCGCATATGGCCATCCGGCCGCCGCAATACGGATTGTCGGAGCACCGAATGTTCTTTGTACCAGTGGCCAATTCGGATCAGCAGAACGATGGCCAGCAGAGCTACCAGCGAAAACCAGGCAATGCTCGATTGTCCCCGTGGAAGCACGATGAAGGCTGCCAGCAGCGGTCCTAGCGACGAACCGGCATTCCCTCCTACCTGGAACAGCGATTGAGCCAATCCGTGCTGGCCGCCCGACGCCAGTCGCGCCACTCGGGACGATTCCGGATGAAACACCGACGAGCCAACACCCACCAGCCCCGCGGCCATCAGCAGCACCGCATAACTGGGGGCAACGGAGAGCAACAACAGGCCCCCCAGCGTGAAGCCCATTCCTATTGGCAGAGAGTACGGCTTGGGAGAGCGATCGGTGTAGAGCCCGATGAACGGCTGCAGCAGAGAGGCGGTTACCTGAAACACTAGTGTGATGAGCCCGATCTGCGCGAAGTCAAGATGGAATGAGCTCTTGAGAATCGGATAGATTGCAGCGATCAGCGATTGGACCGTGTCGTTCAGAAGATGACAAACACTAATCGCCGCCAGGATAGAAAACGCCGCTTCTTCCGAAACGTGTTTAGGTGCCGCTGTCTGAGTTGCACTCACGCAGGTACCATTCTTCCAGATTGGCGCGCAACGGAAGCCTCCCTGCGCAAAGTCAGGGCTTCGCCAACCTTCCTGTAAAGCCGTGACCGGCACGTCGGAGCCGCCATCCAGGGCGTTCCGAGACTGGGCGTCAATTGCCTTAACCGCCGCATCCAGTCCCGCTCGTTGCGTTCCAAAGGCTCCTCCTGTACAATCCTCGGCGGGCTGAGTTAGAGATTATCGACCCACCGAAAGGACAAACCAATGCCGAAGTATCTGATACAGGGAAGTTACACCCCGGATGGACTGAAGGGGCTCGCGAAAGACAAGGCCTCCGGCCGGAAGGCCGCCGTCCAAGCTTCGCTAAGAGCTGTCAAAGCCAAACTCGAGAGCTACTACTTTGCCTTTGGCGTCGACGATTTTGTGATCATCGTGGACGCGCCGGACAACATCACCATGGCCGCAGTAGCCTTGGCTGTAGGAGCCACCGGAATGGTGGACAGCCGGGTCACGCCACTGTTGACCATTGACGAGGTGGATCAAGCACTGGCCATACCCACCAGGTTCCGCGCACCCGGGCAAGACGTCTAACTGGGTCAGTCAGCCGCCGGATATGGGGTCTTCCGAGAATTCGACTCCGAAGTGAGGCTGGGCGCCTACGTCCGGCTCTGCGAGTGACACGAAAGTCGGCCGAAGTTTTCATCAGCATGAGCGGGCGGATCCCGCTCATGTGCATTTCGTTTTGTAAAAACGCGGACGGCGCTCCGCAAAGCCACCCATGACCGACGCGGCTAGTGTCTTCCCGCGCCGAGTTCTTTAACGATGCCGGTAACGAAGGATTTCGCATCGCCGAAGAGCATCAGCGTTTTGTCCATGTAGTACAGCTCGTTGTCGATGCCGGCAAAGCCCGGGCTCATGCTGCGCTTGATCACCATGACGGTATGGGCCTGGTGAGCAAGGAGGATCGGCATGCCGGCGATGGGGCTGTTCTTATCGTTAGCCGCCGCCGGGTTTACAACATCGTTGGCGCCAATAACGAGCGCCACGTCGCACATGGGGAATTCGGAGTTGATTTCGTCCATCTCCACGAGCTTGTCGTAGGGGACATCGGCTTCGGCTAGGAGAACATTCATGTGTCCAGGCATGCGGCCGGCGACGGGATGGATGGCGAATTTGACATCGACGCCGCGCTTGGTGAGGACGTCAAACATTTCGCGCAGCTTGTGCTGGGCCTGGGCAACGGCCATGCCATAGCCGGGAATGATAATAACGGTGCGCGCGGCGCCGAGAATCTCGGCAGCGTCTTCGGGGCTGGCGGAACGCACCGGACGTGCATCGGCTTTGCCGCCGACGGTGGTCTGCAGCGTGCCAAATGCGCCGAACAGGACGTTGCTGAAAGATCGGTTCATGGCCTTGCACATGATGACGGCCAGGATAAAGCCCGACGAGCCATCCAGCGCGCCGGCGATGATCAGCAGTTTGTTATCGAGCGCAAATCCCATGGCGCTGGCCGAGAGGCCTGCGTAGGAATTGAGCAGCGCGATCACGGTCGGCATGTCCGCGCCACCAATCGGCACGATGAGCAGCACGCCGAAGATGAGCGCCAGCGACATGAAGATGGGGAACAGATACGTGCTTTCTGGAGAAATGATGAGGATGATGCCAAGCACCACGGCGGCGCCGAGGATTCCCAGATTGACGATGTTCTGGCCCTTAAACGTGATGGGGCGGGTGGGCAGAACCTCTTGCAGTTTGCCAAATGCCATGAGACTGGCGGTGAAGGTGAGGAAACCGAGTAGTGTCTCCAGCACCAGCGCGACCATAACGAAGCCATGTGGCGTTTCTCGGTAGTACTCGGCGGTGCCGATCAAGGCCGAAGCGAGAGCGCCGAAAGCGTGCGAGAGCGCGGTCCGCTGCGGAACAGCTGTCATCGGCATGAGATAGGCCAGCGGGACACCGACGGCCGAGCCTATAAAGAAGGCGATGAAGATCCACTGATAGCTGACGACCTCAAAGCGGAGCAGGGTGCCGACAACGGCCAGCAACATACCGATCTCGCCCGCGTACACGCCACGACGGGCGGTTTCCGGTGAGCTCATCCACTTGATGGCGAGGATGAAGCCGATGGCGGCGAGAATGTAAAGCGCAGGAAGGATGGTCTCGATCATTTCTTAACCGGCTCCCTCTTCTTGAACATGCGCAGCATGCGGTCGGTGATGAGGTAGCCGCTGACTACGTTGGTGGTGGACGCGACGACGGCGACGAAGCCGAGGACGCGACTGAGTGTAGAGGCATGTTCCGCGCCGGTGATAAGGATCGCGCCGACGACGGCGATGGCCGAAATGGCGTTCGTCAGCGACATGAGCGGGGTGTGAAGCAGAGGTGAAACACGTTTGATCAGCTCGAAGCCGAGAAAGGCCGCGAGCATAAAGACCCAAATACCAAATTCAAGCGATTTCATTGGTTGACTGTCCTACCTTGTGGCTGGCTGGGCGGCATTCAGGATTTCGGAAACGCGGGGGTGAACAACCTTATGGTCGTGGGTGACGAGCGTTTCACGAATGATTTCGTCATCCAGATTCAAAGCCACGGCGCCGTCCTTGATCAGCAGCTTCAAGAACGATGTGATGTTGGAACCATACATCTGACTGGCGTGGGTCGGTGCGGTGGAAGGGAGATTTAGTGGACCGAGCACCTTGACGCCGCGGCGAAATACCGTTTCGCCGGGCTGGGTAACTTCGCAATTGCCGCCACGTTCGGCCGCTACGTCGACAACCACCGAACCAGGAGGCATGGCGTCGACCATGGCGGCCGTAACCAGGATGGGCGCTTTGCGGCCAGGCACAGCGGCTGTGGTGATGACAACGTCCTGCTCCGCGATGACGCTGGTGAGCAACTCGCGCTGGCGGCGATAGAACTCTTCATCCATGGCTTTGGCGTAGCCACCCTTGTCTTCGGAGGCTTTGGAATCGACGTCGAGCATGATGAACTTCGCTCCGACGCTTTCCACTTGTTCCTTAGCGGCGGGGCGAACGTCGTAGGCGCAGACCACTGCGCCGAGCCGGCGGGCCGTGGCGATTGCCTGTAAGCCGGCAACACCAGCGCCCAAAATGAACACCTTGGCCGGCGTGATGGTGCCCGCGGCGGTCATCAGCATGGGAAACATCTTCGGCAATTCGCTGGCCCCGAGCAGGACGGCTTTGTAGCCCGCCACCGTGGCCATCGACGAGAGCGCGTCCATGCTCTGCGCGCGGGTGATGCGAGGCATCAGTTCCATGGCGAGGTACGAAACGCCGGTAGCGGCGAGGTCAGAGGCTTCCTTCATGGCGGTGAGCGGCTCACCAAAGCCAATTAGCGTCTGGCCCGACCTTAGCGACGGAAGGTCGGAACGGCCCGCGTCGGGGTTCGCACCGAGGGTCCGCACCTGGACAACAACATCGGCCTTCGCGAAGATCTCCTCGCGAGTGGCCATAGTCGAACCACGGGCAACGTAATGGTCGTCTGGAAATCCGGCCTCATCGCCGGCTGAATGCTCAACCAGGATTTCAATCCCGAGCTTTTTCAAAACTTCACAATGCCGGGGCGTGATCGCAACGCGACGTTCACCGGGGAACGTTTCCCGCGGAATTCCAACCGTAATGGCCAAAGGATTCTCCGTCTTTCTAGATGATTATTTCACTGAGCCCTAAAAGGCAATACTACAGGAGGGGTATACAATGTTTTTAGTCAGCAAGATCGACCCCTCGTAGAAAGGTCGTAGGATGGTTACACGTGCGAGCCACTGACGTTCAAGACCCAAATTATTTCCATAAAGTCGTCGATTGCCAGTGGGCCTGCCCAGCACACACCAACGTGCCTGAGTATATACGGCTCATTGCACAAGGTCGATACACCGACGCCTACATGCTGAACCGGGAGTCAAATGTTTTCCCGGGAATCCTGGGACGGACATGCGACCGGCCGTGTGAGCCGGCATGCCGGCGAGAACGCGTCGACGGAAAGCCGGTTGCGATTTGCCGGCTGAAACGCGTGGCGGCCGACCTGCGCGGCGACATTGAGCATCTCCTTCCCCAGGTCCCGCACAAGAAGAATGGAAAGCGCATCGCATGCGTCGGCGCGGGTCCGGCTTCACTCACGGTTGCGAATGACCTGATGCCGCTGGGCTACGAAGTGACTATCTTCGAGAAGCAGGATAAGCCAGGCGGGCTCATGCGGACCAACATCCCGTCGTTTCGCCTCCCCGAGCATGTGCTCGCTGATGAAGTCGACTTTATCTTGAACATGGGCGTCGATATTCGCTACAACAGCCCGGTGTCGAGTTTGGCCGGACTGCTGAAGCAAGGCTTCGATTCGGTGTTCGTCGGCAGTGGTGCGCCACGCGGGAAGAACCTCGAGCTGCCCGGCCGCTACGATTCGGATCGCATCCACATCGGTATCGACTGGCTGGAATCGGTGGCCTTCGGACACATCGACAAGATTGGCGAGCGCGTGCTGATCATCGGCGTGGGCAACACGGCAATGGACTGCTGCCGGTCGTCGTGCCGGTTGGGCGGCAAGGACATTAAGGTGATGGCGCGGCGGCCGCGCGGTTACTTCAAAGCTTCGCCCTGGGAACTGGAAGACGCCGAGGAAGAGGGCGTGGGCATTCTGGTGAATCATGCGCCGAAGCGTTTCGTCATCGAAGACGGAAAGCTGATGGGCATGGAGTTCGAGCGCGTTGAATGGGACGCGGGCGCCAAGCACTCGAAGACGATCGAAACGGTGTTCTTCCCGGCGGACGATGTGATTCTGGCCATCGGGCAGGAGAACGCGTTTCCGTGGATTGAGCGCGACCTGGGCATCGAGTTCGACAAATGGGACATGCCGGTGGTCGGCGAGAAGACCATGCAATCGACGCGGTCCGACGTTTTCTTCGGCGGCGATGCGGCGTTCGGGCCGAAGAACATTATCTGGGCCGTTGAGCACGGCCATCAGTCGGCGATTTCGATCCACCAGTACTGCGAAGGCGCCTCGGTGAGCGAGCGGCCACCGTGGGGCATGAACCTGGTGAGCCAGAAGATGGGGCTCAGCGAGTGGAGCTATCACAACGACTACAATCCGGCGATGCGCCAGAAGATGCGGCACGTCGACCTGAAAGAGCGTTTTGAGCAGTTGAATGTGGAAGTCGAACTGGGCTTCACCGCGGAGCAGACGGCGCGCGAAGTGGAGCGATGCCTGAACTGCGACATCGAAACAGTGTTCACCGAGAAGCGCTGTATTGAATGCGATGCCTGCATTGACGTGTGTCCGGTGCAGTGCCTGACCATCACACGAGGCGGCGAAGAGACCGATCTGCGAACGCGGCTTTCGGCTCCCGCTTTGAATCTCGATCAGGCGCTGTATGTGTCGGATCCGTTGCCGCAGACCGGCCGAATCATGGCTAAAGACGAAGACGTCTGCGTGCATTGCGGTCTGTGCGCCGAGCGCTGCCCCACCGCCGCATGGGACATGCTGAAGTTTGAATTATTGATTCCCTACCCTGGAAAGACAGCGTGCACGAACAGTTACGTAAGCGCGTAAACGACTTCGCCATTAAGTTGGCCAATGTAAATGGAACCGGTTCCGCCAGCGCCAACGGCCTGCTCATGCAGGCCATGTTCCGCATGGGCGTGCCGGTAACGGGCAAAAACCTATTCCCATCGAATATCCAAGGACTGCCTACCTGGTATGAGATCCGCGTGAGCCGCGATGGCTATACGGCGCGGGCTCTCGATTACGACCTGATGGTGGCCATGAACTCGCAGACCTATGCGAAGGACATTCAGGAAGTGCGGCCGGGCGGCTACCTGCTCTACGATTCGTCGTGGCCGCTGGATCGCTCGCTGAGCCGGCCGGATATCCAGTTTCTCGGCGTCCCGTTCGCGAAAATGTGCACGGAGAACTTCAAGGAGCCGCGCGAGCGGATCCTCATGAAGAATATCGCTTACGCCGGATCGTTGGTGGCGGTGCTTGGCATCGATATGGCCGTGGTTGAGGAGTTGTTGACCGAGCGATTCGCGGGCAAAAAAGGGCTGCGGGAATCGAACACCAAGGCACTGAGCTTGGGCTACAACTATGCGCAGGAGCACTTCGACTGCCCGCTTCCGTTCCATCTGGAAAAGATGGATGAGAATGCGGACAAGATCCTGATCGATGGCAACACGGCGACGGCGCTGGGCTGCCTCTACGCAGGCGCGACGGTGGCAGCCTGGTATCCGATCACGCCGGCCACGTCGGTGATGGATGCGTTCAAAGAGTTCTGCGAAAAGTATCGCAAGGATCCCGAGACCGGCGAAAACAACTATGTGATCCTGCAAGCCGAAGACGAGCTGGCCGCGATCGGCATGGTCATTGGCGCCTCCTGGATGGGTGCGCGATCGTTTACCTCGACGGCCGGCCCGGGCATTTCGCTGATGAACGAATTGTTGGGGCTGGCCTATTACGCCGAGATTCCGGCTGTGGTGATTGACGTTCAGCGTGTCGGCCCGTCCACCGGAATGCCCACGCGAACCCAGCAGGCCGATCTGCTGGAGTGCGCTTATGCTTCACATGGCGACACGAAGCACATCCTGTTGCTGCCGGCCAATCCGGCCGAGTGTTTCGAGTTTGCGGTGAAGTCATTTGACCTGGCGGAGCGTTTCCAGACGCCCGTGATGATGCTTTCGGACCTCGACATCGGCATGAACGACTGGGTTGTGCCGCGGCTGAAGTGGGACGACAATTACCGGCCCGATCGCGGGCGCGTGCTGACCTTGGAACAACTCGAGAAGATGCCGAAGTTCCAGCGCTACTCCGACGAAGACGAGAACCACGTCACCTCTCGGACATTGCCCGGGCGTTCACTCCAAGGGAGCGTACTTCACCCGTGGCTCGGGCCACAACAAGTTCGGGGTCTACACCGAAACGCCGGACGAGTACCAGGCGGTGATGGATCGGCTGGCGCAGAAACACCGGTCGGCGGCTGAGTTTGTGCCGGAGCCTGTGATCGAGCGAAGAGGTAGACGCGCAGTTCGGCGTGATCTCGATTGGCGGCTGCGATCCGGCGGTACGCGAGGCATTAGACACTCTGGCCGAGCGCGATGTCCCGGCCGACTACCTGCGAATTCGCGGCTTTCCGTTCCACAAGAGCGTGGAAGCGTTCATTCGCGAACATGAGTTCTGTTACGTCATTGAGCAGAACCGCGATGCGCAACTTCGAGCCTTGTTGTTACTTGAGACGGACGCTCCCAAAGAGCGGCTGCGATCGCTGCTGGTTTACGGCGGCTTCCCGCTGAGCGCACGCCACGTAGTGAACCACATTTTGAATTCAAATGGAGAAGTGAAGAGTGCCCTCGATAGCCAAACCGATAGCGAAACATCCCAGTCTTCAACGGAATGAACTGGGACTAACCATTCGCGATTACGAAGGCTCGATGTCGACGCTATGCGCCGGCTGCGGGCACGATTCGATCACAGCGGCCATCACCCGCGCGCTGTGGGAAGTGTCGATGCCGCCTCACATGCTCGCCAAAATGAGCGGCATCGGATGTTCGTCGAAGACGCCCACCTACTTCGTCAGCGGTGCGCACGGATTCAACTCGGCTCATGGGCGAATGGCGGCGATTGCGACCGGCGCGAATGCGGCGAATCGACGAGTTGACCTACATCGGCATATCGGGCGACGGCGACTCGCTCTCGATTGGACTGGGCCACCTCTGCCATGCCATACGTCGCAACGTCAAGATGGTCTACGTCGATCGAGAACAACGGCGTGTATGGTTTGACCAAGGGTCAGTTCTCCGCATCGGCCGACGTAGGATCGAAGAGCAAGCGCGGCGAAGCGAACATGATGCCGCCGATTGACCCGGTGATTCTCGGTCTGAGCCTCGGCGCAACGTTCGTGGCGAGAAGCTTCTCCGGCGACAAGGAACAACTGGTGCCGATTCTGAAGGCAGCGCTGTCGCATCGCGGCTTCGCCCTGATCGACGTGATTTCACCGTGCGTGACCTTCAACGACCACAACGGCTCGACCAAAAGCTATCTGTACACGCGCAAACACCAACACCGATTAACCGAGCCCGATTTGGTGGCGCCGGCCGAGGAGATCGTGGCTGAGATAGCGCCCAGCGGCGTGACGAACGTGAAAATGCATGACGGCAGCGTGGTCCGTTTCCGAACACTGCCCGCAGGGTATGACCCGACGGACCGGCGTGGCGTCATTTCGTACCTTGAGGACACCCAACGCACGGGCGACGTTGTCACCGGGTTGCTGTTCGTCGATGAGAGCCTGCCCGATGTCCATGAGCAGAACCGCAGTTCGGCGGTGCCCATGGCGCGGCTGGCTTATGAGAAGCTCTGCCCAGGCTCTGTGGAGTTGAGCAAGTTGCAGGACGAGTACCGGTAAGAGTAGCGGTTATGCGAAGCGGGCGGGCGGCGCTGATTCTCTGCGGAACGATGATTCTGGCAGGTTTCGACAGGCCGGCGCAACCCGGCGATGCCTCAATCCTCGACCACACCAAGTGGCGGCTGACGGGCGTCACTAAAACTCAACTCACAATTCCGGCGACGGCGAAGTTCACGGTCACGTTTGAGGGCAGCCAGTATATGTTCTCGGGCTGCAATCTCATATCGGGTAAGTTCCGGCTCGAAGCGGGCAAGCTCATCGCGACTGGACCAGGGCGATCGACCATGAAGGCTTGCGTACCCGAGGTTCAGGAAGTGGACAACGCCTTCGTGAAAGCGCTGATGTCGAAACCCGCCGTTCATGTAGACGGCGACCAACTCACCCTCGCCGTTGATGACGGCGCCGAATGGACTTTCCACAAGGAGCCCTTGCCCTCCAAGGAAGCCACGACCAGGTTCATCTATGTCGCGGCGTTTATCAAGGATTGCACGGGTGTGGCCCCGATGCAGTGCCTGCAGGTCCGCGAATCGAAGGATCAGCCGTGGACATTGAGCCACATCAATATCGCTGGATTTGAACATGTGCCCGGCATTGAGTACCGGCTGCGAATCAAGGAAGATCAGGTGCCTCATCCTGCGGCTGACACCCCGTCCGTCACCTGGTACTTGGATATGGTTGTCGAGCAGACGGTGGTGGATCGAAAGGCCGCTGACGAATACGAAGCCTCGAAGAAGCAGTAGGCCTATTTCCGCAGCGTCACGACGTCGATCGTGATCAGAGAATGGATCGACCGGGCGTGCCGTTTGTCCTGCGGAGCGATGACTTGCAGCGGCTTCTGCTTGGCATTCAAAGGTCCGCCGTCACGCTTGTCGGCCACGAGAACGGCCGAACCCTCAATCTCGGGATCAACCTCGGCTATCGCGAAGACAACCTGGTACCCGTCGCTAGCACCGGCCAGAACGTAGCTGGCCATTCCTTTCCCCATCAGAGCTTGGCCAAACGGGACACCCGCCTTCTTGAGGATGTCGTACAAGAGGACGCCTTCGTAGGTGACGTCCTTGCCGTCGCTCTGTTGAACGGCCGTATGGCGCGGCATTGCCGCAAGGTCGTCTGCCGTCAGCGCCAGAGGAGTCTTCACATCGCCCTGGACACGAAGCAACACTTCGGGTGACTGCGCCGCGGCAACGCGGCCGAACAAACCGACTAGGCAAAGACCTGCTGCCAGAAAGCCAGCGGCACGACGGGTAAGAATGGGTGTGTCTTCCATACAGAACAATGTACAGTAGGTGCGTCACGTTGTTGAGATGCGTGAATAGGGGTAAGTCCCATGAGCGCTAACGTGAGGCAGGCGTCCTCTCGGGCCGTCAATGCGTCACCCGCTGGAAGAATGCAAGGCTGCTTGGAAGTTCAAGACTGGCTAAAACGCGACCTTCGACTTGAGCGAGCGCTCTCCATGTTTGGGACGTTTCCGTTCAAGGCGGCTATTACTGGATCACAGGCAACAACCGGCCAGAATGGGAGTGCTCCGTGCAAGATCTTGCGCTTCTTAGGCATACAGCAAGTGTTTTACGACGGGGCTGAGCGCACTCAGAGAGAGTTTGTGCAGTCCCCATTGTTTTCAGGCGCCGCTGCCCGCGGACCACTCGAATTGGCGGAACCCTCTACTCCGACCGGAGCGTTATTACCGGATTCATGCGTGCCGCACGAAACATCGCGGGTGTCGCGGCGAGAAGTGCCGCCAGCAACATCGTTCCCCCCGGAACAGCCACTACGACAAGGTCCGTGGGCTTCACTCCAAAAAGCAGTGAGTGGATCTGCGAAACCGTTACTAACACCAATGCAAAACCCATCGCGACACCGAACAGCGAAAGTAGGACCGCTTGCAGGCACATGCGACCGGCTTGAAGCGCCGAGCGCCATACGAATACCGATCTCTCGTCGGCGCTGAAGTACCGATTGATCGAGCAGCCCGTAGAGCCCAACTCCAGCTAACAGGAGCGGGACTGCTCCAAAGAACAAGGCCAGCATGGCCATTAACCTTTCACGGATCGTATGCGCAGCCACCAGTTCCTGTTGCGTGCGAACGTTGCTTACGTTAAAATCGGGTCGGTTTGCCACAATCATGCGCCGCAAGGTCGAGGCCAGCGTCAGAGGGTTGGCCGCTATTGTTCGCACTACGAAAGTGGCTCGCATGTAATCGGCGGTGAATGGGAGATAGGCTACAGGTCTCATCGGCTCACGCATATTTCGGTAGCGTGCATTCGCCACCAGCCCCATGACATGAAACTCTGTCGGATTGCCACCAAAAGTGATCAGGCTAAACGTCTTTCCAATCGGGTCTTTGCTGCCGAAGTACTCCTTCGCGATAGCATCGTTCACAATCGCGGTCCCCGGCTGCAGATTGCCTGAACGAAAATCTCTCCCGCGGAGTAAAGGAATTCGCATCACTTTCTGCCCTAAGGCCGGCCGCAGCCCAAATGCGGAGAACATCGAGCCGGAAACATACTGCTGGTTAGCCTTTTCCATTTGATCGCCCTACGGGATGTGTAGGACACGGCGATCAGGTCCGCTTCGTCCTTGACCAATGCCCGCATCTTTTGAAAGAACGGGTAAGCCCATTGATTAAAGATGACGACTTGGCCATCTGCGGGGAGCCTCGCCTGTTTACGCACGAAAAGGCGCTCCGGATGATCGATTGGCAAGGGCCTAAACAACAGCGCATCAATCAGTCGGAACGCCGCGTTACAAGCTCCAACGGCTAGTCCAATGGATAAGATGGCTGCCAGTGTCGTGACTTTGGTTTTCTTCATTTGCCGCCACGCAAAGGCCGTATCAGCGCGGACTGAGTCAAGCCAGGGAATCAGGCGTAGATCCTTTCTCGTCTCGAGGCGGCTCCATTTGGAACCGAGTCTCCGCCGCGCCTCCATGGGTCGACACCGTCGGCAATCGCGTCTGCAATGTGCGCTTCGAACTCCTCGCCGATCTCGCGGCTCAAGGCATCGCTACGAAAAACATTGATAAACCTGGACCACAGTGACATGGTTAAACCATCCTTAGAACGCGATTTACTGCGAGCGTGACACTCTGCCACCGAGACTCCTCAGCAGCCAGTTGTTTCCTTCCGACAGCCGTGAGCTCGTAGACTCGGCTTCGACCACCCGTATCCTTGGCGATCCACTTGGCCCGAATCCAGCCGGCGTCCTCCATTCGGTGTAACGCCGGGTAAAGCGAGCCATCTTCAACCCGCAGCACTTCTTCTGAGATTTCCCGGATGGCCGCCGTGATGGCATAGCCATGGATGCTAGGCCTTCTGGAGAGAACTTTTAAGACCAGCAGGTCCATGGAGCCTTGGAGCTTTTCCGATTTAGACATTTCGCACTCTAAGACATCTTTGTACATAGTCGTCTTAGTAGTTGGCATACGTGCCCTCGTCTGCTAGGTTTCGAGTCCCGGTTAGGGACTGGCATACGCGCACGTCGCCGGGAATCATCAATTCTTCAAGCACTGCGGACACGGGTTCTGGGAAGTTGGCACACTCATTAAGCCGGACTGAAGTTAGCGCTTATGATGGAGTCAAGCTTATGCGAATGAGTAGACCTGTCCGGATCCGGCCGCACGCCTTGGCTTGGGCGGTATTATGTTCAGCGCCCCTTCTCGTGTCTCCGGTTGCGGCTGACTCCCAGCAGCGAGCTGGATCGCCGCCGCCGGCCGCGCCGGCGCCGAACGGAACCGTAACAGCAAAGGTGGTGGAGGCGGCTAACGCGTTCCTTGCGACCCTCAGCGCGGCGGAGCGGGCCAAATGCACGTTCAGCTTCAACAGCACCCAAAGGACTGGCTGGTCCAACCTTCCCACCGGAATCTTTCAGCGAAATGGCTTGCGCTTCGGCGACATGACGCCGCGGCAACGCCAGGCGGCCCTTGCGCTGGTGGCAGCGGCCTTGAGCCGTGAGGGCTACCAGAAGGTCACCGACATCATGAACGGTGACGAGGTGCTGAAGAATGCCGGCGGCGGACGGACCGGTGGCACAGGCCGGGAGCCCAGGGACCCGGCGGAGGCATTCGGTTCGGACTCGATGAATACTACATGGCGCTCCTCGGAACCCCGTCGACGACCGAGCCGTGGATGATTCAATTTGGCGGGCATCATCTGGCCATCAACGTCACGGTTGTCGGCCCTCACAACGTGATGACCCCCAGCTTGCCTGCAGCTCAGCCGGCGAAGTACACCTTGAACGGCCAGACCATTCGGCCGCTGGGCCGTGAAAACGATAAGGGTTTTGCGCTCATCAATGCGCTGAATGCGGCGCAGCAAAAGCGCGCAATCCTCAACTATCAGGTGACCGATCTGGTGCTGGGTCCCGGAGCCGACGGAAAAGTGATCCAACCGGAGGGCATCCCGGCCTCGGAATTGGACGCGGGTCAGCAGGCTCTGCTGCTCGACGTGGTGCATGAGTGGGTTGGCATCCTCAACGACGAGGCGGCAGCGGCAAAGATGGCGGAAATCAAGGCCAACCTGCCGAAAACGTATTTCGCCTGGAGCGGAGCCACGAAGAACGGGGGCTTGGCGTATTACCGCATCCAGGGGCCGACGGTCATCATCGAGTATGCACCGCAGCAGGGCGACCTCGATCACATCCATACCATCTACCGCGACCCAACCAACGATTACGGCGCGAAACTTGTCAGACCCTGAACTGGCGAAGACTTTTCCTTCCCTCGCAGGGACCACGAGAGCAGACTGACCAGGAAGAGGCCCGCGGCGATCCAAAGGGCATGTTGCGCGACGCTATTCACCACCGTATCGACCGAGGTACGAAGGCCCAACAGCCGTTCCGCGATCCAGCCCAACGATGCGAAGACCGCAAAAAGAGCGCCACCGATTCGCAAGGTCGAGTAGGCACATGTGCGGCTCAGCAAGATCAGTGACGGCAGGCTGGCGACGACCACAATCAATTGCATGGTCTCTATACCCAGGTTGAATCCGAAGATGGTGGCCACACGCTCCCACCGGCCGAATCCCAGATCCCCGAGGGTTGTGGCAAACGCCAAGCCATGAATGAGGCCGAAGAAGGCCGCGATTGCGGCTTCACGCCCCGGGAACACTGGCCGGAGAGCGTGGAGGGCGGATACAAGAATCGATACAGCGATCAGCACTTCGATGGGGCGACTGGGCACGTGGACGAATCCCAACGCCGCTAACACCAGTGTGAGCGAATGCCCCACGGTGAACGCCGTGACAACTTTCACGATCCGTAGCAAGCTTTGGCGCACGCCGGCACATCCGGCCCAACGGGAGCCGGCAGCGAGCAGCGGCGCGGGCAGAAGTAAAGCCAACAAGAACAGAAGATGATCCGTGCCGTCCGCGATGTGCCGGATGCCGAGGCGGTACATGCCGGCGAAGCCGTGGAACCAGAACAGGACGGGCCCGAGGATGGTGCGCTGCGTGCCGTGGCCGGCTGACGACGAATCAGCAGGCGCCGCGTCCATAGAGCCGCCGGCCTGCGTGTACTCCAACTCATAGAACGACTGCCGCTCGTTTCGATTCTGGGCGGTGACGCGGATGTCTTTATCGCGAGGAACAAGACAGTTCACCAGGTAGGCGGCCATCCGGCTTTGGTGGTGGTTCTCGAAGATGAGTTTCCGGTTGGCACCGCCGCGAGGCAAATCGGCGCTGAACTCGATCTTGATCTCGCCGAGTCCTGCTCTCATCTCCTCAACTTTTGGGAACTCTACCGAGGCCAGACGCGGGCTCAAACTCTGACCGTCGACGCTGATCGATACATCCCGAAGCACCTGCTCCGCGTAGGCCTGCTGCTCGGCTTTTGAGAGGATGCCGTCCGCATTTTTGTCGACGCTTGCCAGTACGGCGGAAGATACGGCTACGCCCGGGATCAGGCGCATAAACGCCTGGACACGGTCCGTGTCCACCGAGATGAGGGTGGCCTGCAAATACTGATCCAAGCGGTGCGCGCAAACAGAACCGGCGGCCGACAAAATGATGGCGGCCGTTGCAATCAGCTTGGTCTTCATTGCCTGATGAACTTCCGGCCATAGTCGTTAGTGGGATCGCGATACATGGTGTGGACATGCATCGAGGGATCGCCGCCCAGCGTTTGAGGGGCATATTCAATGACAAGATGCGGTCCCTGAATACGGTAATAAGCCGCAATGTTGTGTCCGGGAGTGACCGTTACGGGGCCGCTCCATGCGAACCAGGTCTCATCCAGGTCGGCTTTCAGTTCGGCCATACGGGCCGCGGCCGCGCTCTCGTGAATGATGCCCGCCCATTCGGATATCACATCAAGGAGCATAGCGCGCTGGCGCTCGTTCATGGCGGAGGCCTTCAGCCCTTCCGGCACGACCGTTTTGCCATCCTGCCCAGGTCCGAGTACCAGATCGGCCAGCTGGTAACTGAGGATCGCTTGCTTCCGCTGCTTGTCGTCGAGGGCACTGAGCAAAGCGAAAGCCTTGTCGCTTTCACCGGCAAGGGGGCGCACCGTTTTTCCGTTGCTGGTGTAGAGCGCAGGCTGCGCGCCGGTCAGAGTCGGAGTGAGCACACCCTGTTCGCCGGCGATGGCGATATTGAGCGCCAAGTGGTGGCCTCCGAACTGCAACATCCAAGGATCTTTTTCGGAGGGCTTGCCGAGGATGGAGATGTAATACAGGTCTTTGCCAAAAATCGGGCCGTTCCAAGGCTGACGGTTGCCCCCGCCGCCAAATGGTGGAGGGCCTCCATTGCCTGGCGGTGGGCCTCCGTTGCCGGGTCGCGGCCCGGGTCCGCCACCGCGATTGTTCGCCTCCTCATTTTTGTTGACCTCGTCGCCTTCCATGATTTGCTGAACTTTCTCAAGACCCTTGGCACTGAGTGCGGACGCGACTAAAGCCATGGCGGCCGACCGTTGCTCCGCAGTCATGTCCTTTAAGTTGATTCCGCCTCGCGGAACAACCGCAACCGGAAAATTCGACCAGCGCTTACGCTGCTCTTGATCGTCGAAGGCGAACAGCACGGCTTGCCGTTGCTTCTGGCCGAGCGTCGAAAGGAACGTGTTCGCCGCCGCGACGACACGAGAGGTTGGGGTTTGCTCGTTGGCGGCCATAACGGACAAAGAGATCAGGACTAAAGCGCAGAGGGCGCAAACGGTTTTCATCGACAAAGTATTTCCTTAGCATTTTATTTTAGGCGACTGATTCTTTTCTTCACAGCGCCGAACATGACGTCCGAATGCTTTGGGCAGACGCACGCGTTTGATGGTTCCAATAGTCAGCAGCATCGCGTGCAAACCTTAAATATCCCTGAAAGGAGGTGCCAAAGGCGTCCGGGTTAACAAGTCTTCAGATACTTTTAAGGTTCGCCGGTTACAATGTTCACTTGCAATACGGGATTGCTCACCTGCGACAGTGTTTCTCAACAGAAAGGACGAGGAACCAAATGGACCATTTACAAAACTTTGTATTCCGAAGCTTATTAGGCGCGGTGCTGTCGTTCAGCACCGTGGCAACTGCATCGGCTGCTCTGAGCGTGGGCGCAGCTCGGGTGGATATCACCCCTCCCGCCGATCCAGCCAATCCTCCCAGTGGCAAGTACGAACATGAGCGACTTTATGTCCGCGCCATCGTCCTGGAGAGCGGATCGGCCAAGGCGGTCCTGATCGGGGCTGACCAGTCGGGTCTGTCAGAGCAAGTATGGACGCTTGCGTCGAAGCAAGTTGCGTCCGAACTCGGTTGCCCGGTGGCAAACATTCTCATGTCGGCAACGCACACCCACAGCGGCTTGGCGGCTGGTGATGTACCGGGGCGAGGTGGCTTTGGCCCGCCCGATCCGAATGCTCCGCCACCGCCTGTCATCGCGAAGATCGTGGAAGCCGTACGCCAGGCAAAAGCAAAGCTGCAGCCCGCAAAGATGGGCTTCGGGACCGGCTTTTCCTACTTGAACGTCAATCGGGACGCGATCGACCAGGAGACTCACCGTTGGACCCAAGCGCCGAATCTCAACGGACCTTCGGACAAAACGGTAGCTGTTCTGAAGTTCGAGACACTTAGCGGAGAGCCGGTCGCGGCTTATGTCGACTATGCGATGCACCCGGTCAATGGGTATCTTGCGGGTTTCACGAGCGCTGATTTCGCCGGGGCCACGTCCCGCTACATCGAGCAAGCGTACGGAGACAAGATGGTCGCGATCTTCGCCCAGGGCGCATCCGGAGACCAGAATCCGCTGTACTTGCGTGTGGCAACCAACGACATGGCTTCCCGGAGTGGAGTGACGATCACCGGAAATGTGCTCACGCGCGAGAAGGTGGAAGGTCCGCTGCGCAATGGCAAGGTGGAAGTGAAGCCATTGGACCCGGAGGTTCGAGACGCACTGGAGCGCGTGATGGACGCCGAGGGCGTTCTGCTTGGCGAAGAAGCTATCCGCGTCATGACGGACACCACCCGGACAAACACAAACCCGGCGATCACCGCCGACCAGAAGATGATCACCTGCCCCGGCCGGAAGCGGACTGATAACGTCCGGGAAGGGAGTCCTGGCGTTTATGAAGAAGGTGAACCGGTGACCATCCGTCTCGGCGTCTTACGAATCGGAGACGTTGCCCTCGCCAGCATTGATGCTGAGGTTTACAGCCCGATCGCAATGCGTCTGAAAAAGGAATCGCCGCTCGCGAACACGGTCGTGGTTACACTCGCGAATGGGAGGGCCAACTCCGGTTACATTCCGAACGATACCGCGTTCGGCGCTTACACGTTCCAAGTGCTCGGCTCACGCTTGAAGCCGGGATACGCCGAATCCGGAATCGTCTACGGGTTGCTTGACTTGATTGATCAGACTCAGCGCTAATCCCAGGCAAAATGATAAACCCTTGTTGCTCTCTTCCGGTCGTGTGAGCTTAACAGGATTGTCGGAGGTGGCGGTACCATCTATTCACACTCCGGACTTCCCGGGGCGGCGAGATTCGCGGCCAGCTTGCCACTGGCGTTCCCGAACCCACGACGATGGCGTTGAGTAGCGCCGCACTCTTCCTGGCGGCTGCGCTTCGACGGCGCAATCGCCGGTATCGTTAATTCGCGGCCTCGCCATCCCATCGGATTACCACTAGCGTAATGTCGTCCTCCTGCTCGGCATCGGGCGGCCTTTCCGACCAGCGTAATAACTCAGCCAGGAAGTCGTCGCAAAACTGGTCGCAACTGACGGCCGAAGAAGTCTCCATGAACTGCTGTATCCGCTCTTGCCCGAATTGTTCCTCCGCCGCGTTGGTGGTTTCAGCAATTCCATCGGTGCAGAGCACCGCGCGATCTCCGACCGTCACGGGCACATCGATACTGCTATAGGTCGCGTGCGGGAACATTCCGAGGAACAAGCCATTCTCGATCACTTCGCGTGTGCCTCCAGCCGTTCCGTTCCCCAACAACATCGGCGGATGCGCGGCCCCGGCATAGCAGATAGTCTGCTTCTCCAGGTCAATGAACAAGTACGCAGCGGTCACGTAATGTCCCTGAAACTTTCCGCAAAGGGCTCGATTCAGGCCCGTCAAAACCTTCGCAGGGTCTGACGCGTTCGGTGCTTGGGAAGCCAGCGCGATCTTTAACATCGAAGCGACCAGCGCGGCTGGGACGCCGTGCCCTGAGACATCCGCCACAAATACGCCGAGGCGCTTGCCGTCGACTGGCATGAAGTCGTAAAAATCGCCCGCCACCGAAGTCATCGGGCTATATCGTGCCGCAATGTCCAGGCCCTGAATGCTCGGGATAAGTGTCGGCATGATCGACAACTGAATCTCCCGAGCCATGGCCAGTTCCTTTTGGATAGTGAGCAGTTGATCGGCTAATTGTTGGCGGATTCCGCGGAGTGTCAGGTGTGTTTGCACCCGTGCCCGGACCACCGCCGGGGAGAACGGTTTATGGATGTAATCCACGGCGCCCACATTGAAGCCTCGTGTTTCGTCTTCGGTCTCGGTCCTGCCGGTCAGGAAGATCACAGGAATCTCCCTTGTCTGAGCATCCGCTTTTAAGCGTGTGCAGACTTCGTAGCCGTCCATCACGGGCATCATAACGTCCAGCAGGATCAAGTCTGGCGGCGGCACCACCTTCACAAGTTCCAGAGCCTTCGTCCCGCCGGTGGCGATGCGAATCTTGTAGGTATCCTTCAGAATAGAGTTCACCACCTGGATGTTGGAGGGCTCATCATCCACCAGGAGCAGTATCTTCTTGTCTTCCAAGTTGCTCATGACGCACTCCTTCCGTCCACACCAGAATCGCGCGCAATCTCGTCCAACTTCACTAGCGCACCATCAAAATCGAAATCGTTAATCGCGGTGCTCAACGCATCGAGCCGCGGCTTGGGAACCTTGCCGGCCAGCATGGACTCAAGGCTAAGGAACGCCTCCGACGCATCTCCATCGCTGGCTTCCAATAGTGCCTTGAGTCTCGCCACCGCAGCGCCGGTCGCCTCGCGGTTGAAGGGCGCGTCACTCTGAGTGTCTGTTGCTAATGCCCCGACGGTGCCAAGCGCTCGCTCGATCGCCTCCACTTGGTGGCTAAGCAGGCTTTGAAACTCGACCAGCGCAGTTTGCTCGTTTACGTCGTTCTCTCGAATGGCGCGTTCCAACCGTTCGGCCGATGTTTGAATCTGCTTGATTCCCAGGTTGCCGGCCACGCCCTTCACGGTGTGCGCAACGCGCTCGGCCAATTGACGGTCGCCGCCGGCGAGTGCCGTCGTAATTTGTCCGGACGCCTCGCCTTGCTTCTTGGCAAACTGCTCGATCAGGTTCAGGTACAAGCGGCGATTTCCCGCCAAACGCCGCAGTCCGTCAGGCACATCGACGCCCTCAATCTCTGGTATCGCTACGTCCTCGTTTGTACGGCCCGTGCCGCCGAACGCAACCGTTCCCTGGCTGGCGATACCAGCGGCCTCGCTCTTGGCATTCTGATCTTTCGGCGGAGCCCATCGGCTCAGCGTTGTAAACAGCGCATCGGGATCAATCGGTTTGCTGAGATGGTCGTTCATGCCCGCGTCAAGGCAGCGCTGCCGCTCCTCCACTAACGCGTGCGCAGTCATCGCAATAATAGGAAGCTTCGCGAACCGTAAATCCGCACGGATTCTAGCTGTCGCCTGATACCCGTCCATCTCCGGCATCTGAAGGTCCATAAAGACCACATCGTACGGCGACGGTGACCCGCCTGCCATGACCTTATCCACCGCCTCCTTGCCGTTGTTGGCAATCTCAACGTGGACGCCTACGCTCTCCAGCAACTCCGTCGCAATCTGTTGGTTGATCACGTTGTCCTCCGTAAGAAGAACCCGCACGCCATTGAGTTGGTCTGCCTGCTCATCGGAGGCCTCCACAACCGGCCGCGCCTCCTCGGTCCCCCGGGCGAACAGCGATACTAGCGTATCCACCAACATTGACCGCGTGACTGGCTTGAGAAGGAAACCGTCGATCTTCAGCCGTTCGGCCTCCTCGCGGACTTCTTCGCTACTGAATGCAGTGACCATCACCAACGCCGGATGCTTCTTGAGCTCCGGGTTCTGCTTGATGAGCCGGCTCGCTTCCAGCCCATCCATGCCAGGCATGCGCCAGTCCATGAAGACCACATCGTACGGTTGGGCGTCGTCGTGCTGCTTCACGGCGGCAATCGCTTCCTGTCCCGAACCCACCACGTCCACCTTGCTGCTAAGGTCGGCCAGTGCATCCGCCAATATCTCTCGCGCAGCTGGGTTGTCATCCACGACCAGCATGGATAGATTCTGCAGTTCGGGCGGATGGAATTTGTCTCGCACCACTCCTGTGCCCAAGCCCAGCCAAGCAGTAAACAGAAACGTGCTCCCCACGCCGGGTTCGCTTTCGAGCCAGATCTGTCCGCACATGAGCTCCACCAGGCGCTTGCTAATCGTGAGTCCCAGGCCGGTGCCGCCGTGTTTGCGCGTGGTGGACATATCGGCTTGTGTGAACGGTTGGAACAAACGTGCCGATTGTTCCGGTGTCATCCCAGCGCCCGTGTCCTTTACGGAGAACTCGAGCTTCACCTGGTCACCCGTGGCCTCCACCTGCCGCACTCTCACTCGCACTTCGCCCCGCTCGGTGAACTTCACCGCGTTATTCACCAGATTTGTGATGATCTGTCCCAGCCGCAATGGATCTCCTTCCAAGTGCTGCGGAACAGAGCTCGGAACATCCGCCAGAAATTCGAGCCCTTTTTCGCTGGCTTTCTGCCCCGTAATCGTTGTGACTGTGGCGATGACGTCATCGAGTTCGAATGGCGTCGTCTCCAGATCCAACTTTCCCGCTTCGATCTTGGAGAAGTCCAGTATGTCGTTGATGATTCCCAGCAACGATGTACCCGCGTTGTGAACCTTGCTGATGTAATCCCGTTGTTTCGGCGTAAGTTTGGTTTTTAGCGCCAGGTGCGAAAGCCCAATAATGGCGTTCATAGGCGTGCGTATTTCGTGGCTCATGTTCGCCAGGAACATGGACTTTAAAGCCGTCGCTTCTTCCGCCTTCAGCTTGGCTGCCTGCAATTCATCGCCGGTTTCTTTGCGCTGGAGACCCAGACCCACTCGCGTGGCGGCATGGCCCAACATATTGAAATCATCCCTGGAAAGCGGGCTGCCGCCGAACGTCATCATGACTCCCGCTACACGGGACCCGACCAACAAGGGGTAGCCGCTGCAATATACGGTTTTCCCCCGGCACTCGACGGACTGCGTCTCTACCCTTTGGTGTGTGAGGGCAATCTGTCTTGCTTCGTCTTCGCCCGCGTCTAAGCGTTCATCGCCGGCGCTGGCAATCAAATCTAAGGTTTCGGTTGTCGCATCCCACATCCAGATTCGCGTCAGCTCCTGTCCCAAACCGCGAGTAACTGCGGCCGCACACTGCCGCAACATCTCTCGAAACTCCCCCTCTTCGACCATCGCGGTCCCAATCTCGGAAGTCATCGCGTCGTAACGTGCTCTGCGCTCCACCGCCTCCTCAGCCTGTTTACGCTCCGAAATATCTCGAATCGTGCCTTGCAGGATCTCCCGGCCGCGCAGCTCCAACTTGGTCATCAGCACGTCTGCCGGAAATGAAGTGCCATCAACGCGCCAGAGAGTCCGTTCGAACCTGTGGCTACCCTCCTGCATGGCACTTCGGAACCTCTCTTCCAAGTCTGCCGAGTTCGCACCGCTCGCTTGCTCCGGCGGCGCAAAATCCTCGAGTTTGTGCTGCAGAAACTCTTCCCGGGTTCGGCATCGGAAGAAAGCCAGTGCCGCCCCGTTACAATCCAGAAAACCGGTCTCGTCCAACAGCACCATCGCATCCCCGGAGGACTCATACATCGTGCGGAACTTCGCCTCAGAGTCTTTCAGGAACTGCTGTTGTTTGCGTAACTCATCCGCCTGACGACGGGTCTCGTCCACTGATTCGCGGATGTCCGTCACCATCTTATTGAATGTGCCGCTCAGCTGGCCCAGTTCATCCTTAGATGTCACCGGCACCTTCACTGAAAGATCGCCTGCGCCGACTTTCTGCGCAGCGTGAAGCAGCCTTTCCACCGGCCGCACAATGACTCGCGTTAGGCCAAGCGCGGCCAGTGCCGTCAGCAAGGCGATGATCATGCCCCATAGCCGGAGCCGACGCCGCAGGTCATGCACGGGCGCCAATGCTTCATCCATGTCGATTTGGGAGGCCATCATCCAGTGGGTGTCCAAAACGTTCAAAGGCCCGTATGACACCAATTTCTGGCGGTCGTCAAGTCCCAGCTCGATGATGGTGCCCTCTTTGCCCGCCAGGCCCATTTTGACCGAGGGCAGCCGCACTTCCTGTTGCAGTGCGGTCGTCCCGAAGACCCGCGTTCGCATCTTGCTTTCTGCCGACAGCTTTCGCATAGCCATCGTCTCGGCGAAGTAGCGGTCAGGATTCTCAATGAACCCGCGCTCGTTGGAGCGCAGCACGTAATCCGCTCCCACAATTCGAGTGTCACCCGTTTTACCTAGCCCGTCCCGCTCCCAGTTCCGGTTTCCTGAAACCACGCGGTCAAACTCCGCGTTGGAGACCTGAAACACGAGCACACCTAAGCGCTCTTGCCCATCCCAGATCGGGCTCGCAACGAAGGCGGCAGCCGCGCCCATCGCTGGTTCAAAAGCCTCGAAATCAGAGAAGAACACCGCGTCGGTGTCACCCGCTTCCTTGGCCAGTGCAAATACCTTTGCTAATGCGCTGTTCTTGTAGGGCCCCGATTCCAGACTCGTTCCGAAGCTGGGTTCCTTCGCCTCGCTATACAGAATTCGCCCGCTCTTGTCGTCAATGAGATACAAGTCGCGCCAGCCCAATTCCTGAACGGCCTTGCGCAGCTGAGGATGATACTTCGCGTGTACGCGGTCGTAGTCGTTTTTCTCCGGAGCTTCGTCGAAGTCTTTCCTCCGATCGGCCGGGAAAGGATTCTTGACGATGTAGCTGTACTGCAGGTGGTCGGCGCCGTTGCCGGCCGGCAAATAGGCTTCCGGCTTCGAACGCAACGGGATCATGGTCTCAAGCTTCGGCAGGAACCGATCTTGGTAAAAAGCATTGATCGCTGCCCGTTCCTCGGCGGAAACCGGAAGGCGATCAAGCTTCTCGACCGCGTCCTGGAACGCGCGCGTAGCCTCCACAATCTCCCGGTCGTCGCTCATCGCGATGACTTGACCTTCGAGGGTGTGGAAATAGTCCTCGATCTGGTCGGCCTTGGCGCGCCGCAGGCCAGTGAGCTGTTTTTCCACCGCCTGGATGAGGCTTTGCTCCGAGCTCTTGTAAGAAACGTAGCCGGTCACCAGGACCGTCAGCGCGCCCAGCCCCAACAAAACCAGCATCAGTTTGCGGCGAATCCTCATGTCGACGGGTCTGTGTTCACAGAATAGTCAAAACCGTCTCCGACGGCGAGTTCTTGACCCGCGGCAGAACTACACGTCGAACTCGGGTTGATAGTCCTTCCATATCCCCGTCGCGGCGTAGACCTTTTGTGGATGTGCTTCCTGCGCGTGCTTGCTGGTTCGCGCCCATTGCCAGGCGTGCAGGCTCTCCGACCTGTGAAAGTAAACCGTCTCGCCTTGGAGCAGCGCGGTCCCTGTCATTGCCATTCCTGCGACCTCCTCCCACTTGTCTGCACCAATTACCGCGATGCGTGCGATGTGGTTTGTATATTTCTGAAGGAACCGCATCTCTTCCCAGCGCGCTTTCCAATCGACGCCTTCCATTTCGGAGACGTCCGCCACGATCCCGATAGGCCGGTTGCGCCGTTCGGCGATCAGGAACTTAATCTGCTCCTCAAAAGCTTCCGCTTCCTCGGCAGTCACCTTGCCCGCGGCTTTGAAACCGATCACGCCGCCGTGACTTTCTTTTAGTCGCTCAATCATGATTGCTCCATTTTCAAGTTTCGGCCTTGCGTGCATCCCTGCCACAACCGGGGCGAGGAACTCGTTTGTCTACGCAAGTTTCACCCACCGCTTTATTCTGGCAGGTCGCGGTTGCGGCTTGCCGTATTCGTCATAGTGGAGGTCGGCATGATCGAGCAGGTTTGCGCCGAAGACGGCTGATCGGAGCCTCGAATCGCACCTGTCACTTGAGACAGTTGCCGAATCGCGTTTCATCGCCTATCTTCGAGTGCTGCAGCCGTGTGCTGGCAAAAAAACGAGCGGCTTACAATCGGAGCAGTTCTTTCCTACTTTAGAAGGACGACAATCATGAAAAATCGGTTAAAGCAGTCGGTAGTATTCACGCTGATCGCCTCACTGCTGGCGGCCTATCCTAGTGTTTCCTTTGCTCAAACACCTACGCAAACGCCACCCACCGCCACCCCTGGCCTTGGCGCTGCAGTCGGGCTGCCGGATGAAGATCCTTGGCCCCGCGTCATCCAGTTTGAAGGATCCACCATTAAGATCTACCAGCCACAGATCCAGAGTTGGACCGCCAACTTGCTCGACGCCTACGGCGCCGTGGCCATCAAGAGTGCCGCCGGCACTACCGACTACGGTGTCGTCTTCTTTACGGCCAATACGGAGGTCGACAAAGTAAACAGAATCGTAACTCTGTTTAACCTCAATCTGACAAAGCAGAACTTCCCTACGCTGTCCGGCAATGGTTCCCAGTTCACAGGCATCCTCAAGAACTACATGCAGGGCAATCACAGCATTCCCCTCGACGAACTAGAGGCTGACCTGGCCACCACCGATGCCGCTGCCAAACAGAAAACGTACACTCTCCAGAACGCGCCGCCCGTCATCATCTTCTCGACGACACCCGCCGTGCTGGCTCTGATCGTCGGCGACCCCGTGCTCCGCCCTGCGGGAGAGAACCTTCAGAAGGTGCTGAATTCCCGCACCATGATTCTGTTCTCGCAATCCAAGAACATGTTCTACCTGGCGCTCATGGATGGTTGGGTGCAGTCACCATCTATCACGGGACCGTGGGGCAAAGCAGAACACGAACCGACGCGGGATCTCAACAAAGTAAGGCAACAACTGTTGGCTGCCAATGAGAATCAGCCCCTGGGCAATCCCAGACAGTCCCTCAAGGATGCCTATGAGGACAGCGACGTGCCCACGGTTTATTCCGCTACCGTGCCGGCAGAACTCGTCCTCTCCGACGGGCCGCCTCAGTTTGTGCCAATCCTGGGAACCAACCTGCTGTACGTCAGCAATAGCGGCTCCGATATTTTCATGGATAGCGCCAGCAACTCCTACTACCTCCTGTTGGCAGGCCGCTGGTTCTCCTCCAGCGCCATGACAGGTGTTCCGTGGATGTATGTATCGCCGTCCGCCCTTCCATCAGACTTCGCGAAGGTCCCTCCGTACTGCCCGAAAGCCAGCGTGTTGGTTTCAATTCCCGGGACGCCCCAGGCCAAGGAAGCGCTAATCGCAAACTCCATTCCCCAGACGGCGACTATCACCCGGACCGCGGCGACTTTGAGTGTCAACTACGGTGGCGCGCCTCAACTTGCTCCCATCCCGGAGACTTCCTTGCAGTATGTCGTGAACACACCCACGCCCGTCATTTACGATCCGGCGAGTAATGGCTACTACGCCGTCCAGAACGGCGTCTGGTTCACGTCCGGCAACGCCAATGGACCGTGGGTTGTCGCAACCTCTGTGCCGCCCGCCATCTACACGATTCCGCCTTCTTCGCCGCTGCACTATGTCACCTACGTGTACATTTATGGCTCGACCCCGCAGTACGTCTATGTTGGGTACACGCCGGGATATTACGGCACCGTTGTCTCTTCCGACGGCATCGTCGTTTACGGCACCGGATGGAATTATACGCCCTATATCGGAACGACGTTCTATGTTCCGCCCCCCTACACCTATGGCGTCGGTGCCGGCTTTGCCTGGAGCGCGGCCGCCGGTTGGGGTTTAGGATTCGGCATTGGCATGGCGGTCGGAGCAGCGTGCGGTCCCTGGTGGGGCCCGGTTGGCGGCTGGGGTTGGGGTTACGCCGCGCCCGCTTGGGGATGGGGCGGTTACGGAGGCGTCGCTTCTGCTAATGTCTATGGCCATTGGGGTAACACGGCTTACTCCGGTACCCGCGCCGCGTGGGCGAATCCTTATACGGGTAATATCGGCGCTGCTAGCGGAGGCCGCTACTACAATCCAGTCACGGGCGCCAGCGGCGGCATGGAGCGTGGCGCCAATTACAACGCTTATACCGGTACTGCAACCGCCGGCGCCAGAACCGCTGGTTACAATCCTTCCACCGGCATGGGTTACGAAGGCGGTCGGGGTACAGCTAGCAACGCCTATACCGGCAATTACGCTTCGGGCGTTCATGGCGCTGAATACAACGCCAATACCGGCGTCGTGCATGGCGGCGCCGCCGGAACAGTTGGGAACGCTTATACCGGCCAGTCGGCCAGCGGAAGCGGCCGCTACGCCTACAACACCAAGACTGGCAACGGCGTCGGCTACGCCAATAACAACGTGTACGCCGACCACGACGGCAACACTTATAAATACAGTCCCAGCACCGGTGCCCAGCAACGCACCAGCAACGGATGGGAAAACACGTCGGCCGGCCGTTCTAACTCCTTGAGCCAATCCTCGGCGGCCCGCAGCCAAGGCTCTCAGCGATGGGGCAGCTTTCACAACGGCAGCAGCGGGGGAGGCTGGGGAAGCTCAGGTCACGACGGCGGTTGGGGCGGTGGTGGCTCCCGCGGCTTCAGCGGCGCTGATGGTGGTGGCTTCCGCGGCTTCGGCGGCGGCGGATTCCACGGTTTCGGCGGCGGTGGATTTGGCGGCGGCGGCTTCCGGCGCTAGCTCGCCCAGCACTAACGAAACGGCCCATCAAGGCATCACCTGAACCGAGCCGTTTTCCTGTGACGTTGAATAGGCTCCAGCCGGTGAACGGCGGGTTGTCAACTGTTGCCCGCGGCAAAACAATCCTCAAAAAAAACAACTACCACGCGATCTTCGGCAATTGGAAGGTCTGTGCCAGTCTATTCAACTGGCTCCGCACGATGACCCACTGCTGCTCAGTGGGTGGATCCAGGTGCCACTTCACCATCGTCCGATTGATGTCCTTGGCAATCATAATGGCCTGGTTCACAAAGACCCGAGTCTTTTGCATATCGTGGTCGCGGTTCCATGAATCGCCCACTCTGTCCATCGTGGACCCGAGATTGTTCGCAGCGGTATTCAGCTGGCTTTCGCGGGGACTGTTATTGAGTGCGCTGTTATTCAATGCCCGCTTCAGATTCTTCTTGAAGCTGTTCGATTCCCTCACGCAGTCATTAATCACCTGCGTCGTCTGTTGATAGCCGCCGGCAGCAGGTCGGGGCTGTGCATAAGTTGCGGCGGGGACGAGGAGCGACGCCGCAGCCAGGAAACGCATTGCATATCTCAAAGTTGTTTGTTCCCTTTCCAGAAACGATCCAACGACCCGTCGGCTAGCTCGATCAACTTCATTTCAGCACGAGCGATCGATTCGACCGCCCAACAAGGATGTCAGGTACGCCCGCAGGCTCGGTATTACCCTGATGGCATCGCATGCGGGCGGCTCTTTTGCAATTAGTAACCGTCCGTAATATCATCTTCGCTGGGGGGAGCACGAAATGGCCAAGAAGGATAAAGAGCAGAAAAAAAAGAAGAAGCGGAAGGAACCTAAGGCCTCGGAGGAGGTCGTGCCGGCCAAGAAGGATCCGGGAGGGACCTACGGCGATGGCAATCCCTTCGACCGGATCCAGTATCTGGAGGCCAAGCTCATCCTGAAGCCCGATCGCTTCACTTCGGTCCAGAGCTTTCGGGATTTTGGCGCCATGGTTGCCGCGACGGCGAAAAAGACGGGTGTTGGCTTCATTGCCGATCCCGAGGCCGGTCGGCGGCCGGAAGTCCGCGAGATCATCTTTGGCGACACCCCTGATTTCCGCCTCTACAACAACGCGTTCATATTGCGGCGCCGAATCTCCTACGTCGACGGCTTTCCAGTCGGCGATCCGGAGATTGTCTTCAAGTTCCGCCACTCCGACGAACAGAAAGCAGCCGCAGTGGACGTGCGACCGAAGATTTCCGGAAAGTACCGCATCAAGTTCAAAGCCGAGGCGCTGCCGTTGAAAGACGAAATCGGCGGATACCGGATTCTCTACTCACACAATTGTGTGTTCGGCTTGAGTCAGATACATGACGCGAACAAAACCGGAATGAGCACCCTGGGCAAGATATTCCCTGCCATCGCCCACCTCCAGCAATCCGATGAAGAAAAGGTTAGCCTCGTAAACGGCGGCATCGTCGAAGAGGTTCTTCTGCCGCTTGGCCAGTTGGACTTCGGAAAAGGCAACGTCGGCAAGTGCGATGTCGCATTGTGGCGCACACGCGGCGAACATATGCCTCTGGTCGGAGAGTTTGCGTTTCAGGTACAGTTCCCCAGCCGGGAAGCCGTTGCCCAGAAGTCGAAGGATCTGTGCGCAAAGTTCTACATCACGCTTCAGCACGCCGTGAAGGACTGGATCTCACTTGGAACAACCAAGACCGGGATGGTCTACCGTCTGAGAGGGATCACGCCCCAAAGCAGCGAGTGACGTTGATGCTTCCCCGGCCGCCTAGCCTGGGCCGGACGATCTCGGCGCCGACCCCGTGCTTTCTCGCAGAACAAATTCCGGCGTCAAAACCGTATCCTGCGCGGGGGAGTCGTTTCCTGACGGTTCCGGCACCAGCAACTTGAACATGAGCTGCCCAATGCTGTCTCTGGGAATGTGCATGGTAGTCAGCGGCGGCTCACTGAAATCGGCCAGTTCGATGTTGTCGAATCCCGTTACTGAAACATCGTGCGGGATCCGCAGACCACGGCGGCGGAGCTCTCGGAGAACACCGACGGCCATCAAGTCGTTGACGCAAACAATGGCCGTCGGTCGAAAGTCGCCGCCTAACAGTTCCGCAGCTGCTCGACGCCCTCCTTCCAGCCCGTCCTGGTTAGCGACGGTCCGCCAGGTTGTCTCACGACCAAGCCGGGAGGCCGCTTCAACAAAGGCCTGCTCCCGTTCGTTGGTCGGGCTCAGCGATGAATGGTGCCCGACGAATCCGAGCAGCCGGTGACCCAGTTCGTGCAGGTAGCCCACTAGTTCCTCGATGCCCTTCCGGTAGTTCACGCGGATCCGTGCAATGTTCTCGCCCGGCGTGCCCACATCGTAGAAAACGACCGGGCTTCGATATTGCGCTAACTCAGTCAGAATCTGGGGATCCATTTCGGAGACGACCAAAGCCAGGCCATCCACGCGCCGCCCGATCATCGTCCGCACGCTGCGCAGCAGTTGGGCCGCGAAGTAATCCGTATTCGAAATCAGAACCTCGTACCCTCGTTCGTGGGCGCTTGCCTCCAGCGCGTGAAAGATGTCAAAAAAGAATGGGTTTTCGAGGTTCGAAACAATGATTCCTAGGGTGTCGGTCTTGCGGCCGGCCAAAGATTTCGCGTGCAGGTTGGGATGATAGTTGAGCTCTTTAATCGCGCGCAGCACCCTGGCCCGCGTCTCCGTGCTCACCACACTGACGTTATTGAGCACGCGCGAAACGGTCGCCGTCGAGACGCCCGCGAGCTTTGCAACAGCATCGAGATTCATGATTCGTTCCGAAAGGCTTGAAACTCTCGGATAACACAGAGCATGCTAAGAAAGCTACTACAAGGCCCCTTTCGTGGGTTGGGCCGTCTTGGCCGCCTCCGTCACCTCGCCCTCCCGGTCGATGATGAGGGTCTCGACAAACCGGACTCGCAGTTCGGTCTTCGTGCCGTCGGGCGACCGCGGCAGCCGCGACTCGAGTGCCGCGATCTCCTGCGGGGTAGGCGGCCGAGGGCCCCTCACCACCGCAAGCACCGCGCTGTCTTTTCCGACTGTGTCGAACCGCACGTCGACCAGGTAATTCCCCGGAGATCGGTTAATCGTTTCCCGAAGTACTCCATCAACCGAACTCTTGAAAACCTCGTTCGCGATAAGCCGGTCCAGGTTCGAGACCAACAGAGCGGCCAACGCGATGAGCAAAGCCACGCTGACCGCGTTCCGCTTCAGAAAGGTCCCCAGTTGAAGCCGGCCCACCGTGGACACGCGTCGGAAGCCGTTCAGCCAGAGTACCGCCGAAAAGGCGAATTGGATGGCTACCATATTGGCGAAAGCCAGCAGAAAGGCGCCTCCTGCGAATCGGTATTCTCCTCGGGCCAAGGGCAGACTGGCCGATGACAGGGGCGGCACCAATGCGGTCGCGATCGCGACGCCCACGAACGCCATACTGATACGGGGCGTGATGCAAGCAATGGCGCCCGCCGCACCACCAGCCAGCGCAATCATCAGATCCATAAAATTCGGCGCCGTGCGCGCCATAATCTCGTCCGTGATCGGCACGTCCCGATGCAACCAGCCGAGTATGAACGCCGTCAGCATCACACCGCAGACGCCGCCGGCGAGAGCCAGCAACGATTTGCGCAGCAACGCTGTGTCGGAATCGACCAAAGCCAGCCCCACGGCCGCGATCGGTCCTATCAGCATCGCAACGATCATCGCTCCGATGATCACAGCCGGACTGTTTTCGAACAGCCCGTAACAGGCGATCATCGTCGCCAGCGTGTTCATAGCAACGTATGTGCGGTCGAACGCCCCGTTGAGGCGGATGGTCTGTCGTACGGGTTCAGAAAAGTGGTTCGGGTTGACTTCGGTACTCATCTATGCGGCTCCCGCCTCCTGTTATAGCCCCTGAGACCCGGCTGCCCACTCAAATCGCCCGAAGGCAAGTGGCAACCGCTTTCGGGTCGCGATAGCCTGGTAGCACGTGAGCAGTACTTAAGGGGGGCCGATGAAAACGACGCGACCACAGACATCCGGATCCGACACAAAGCCGAAGCTCAAGAACAAAGCGTACATACGGGAACTCCGCGAGCTTCAGACGGAATTGTGCAAGCTGCAAGAGTGTGTCAAACAGGAGGGCTTGCGCGCCATTGTCGTGTTTGAGGGACGGGATGGTGCCGGCAAAGGCGGCGTCATCAAGGCCATCATGGAGCGCGTCAGCCCTCGCGTTTTCCGCCTAGTGGCTCTGCCCGCACCTTCGAATCGCGAGAAGAGCCAGCTATTCCTGCAGCGCTACATCCAGCACTTCCCGGCGGCGGGGGAAATCGTAGTTTTCGACCGCAGTTGGTACAACCGCGCGGGCGTCGAGTATGTCATGGGATTCTGCACCCCGCAACAACGCGAAGCATTCCTCAAGAACTGTCACATCGTGGAGAGGTTCATCGTTGAGGGTGGCATTATTCTCATCAAGTACTGGCTCGAGGTCAGTAACGAAGAACAGGAACGCCGTTTCAAAGCCCGTATCGAAGATCCGATGCGCCAGTGGAAACTGAGCCCGGTTGATTTGCCCTCCCGGTCACGCTGGTACAGCTATTCCCGTGCCCGCGATGAGATGTTCGACGCTACGGATCGAGATCATGCGCCCTGGCACGTTGTCAACTCAGATGACAAGCGGCGAGCGCGTCTGAATTGCATCTCCCACGTGTTGAGCGGCATTCCTTATAAGGAGATTGAACGCGACAAGGTAAAGCTGCCTAAACGATCATCCAAGGGCGCGTACGACGACAGAGCCTCACTGCGCAACAGACGATTCATACCTGAGAAATACTAGTTGCCAACGCAGATCACCTCCATGAAGTGGTTCAAGGTCATACAGGCCGATATGACCGGAGTTCGCTTCGCGGTCAACGTGTTCATTGCGTCCGCCATCTTGTGGTTCACGCTCCGCGACGTCGCGGACACAAACCCCATTTGGGCCATCGCCTCGATGATTGCTTCGGCCGACCCGCAGGTCAAAGAAGCAAGGCGCATGTTCCGCGCTCGCATCATCAACGTGCTGGTTGGCTGTGGCGTCGGGCTCGTCTTCCTGGTGCTGGGCGGATCGCGCGAGTGGAAGCTGCCGCTTGCTCTCGCGGTCACCGTCCTCATCTCGTCCTACTTGGTCCGTATCACAACCATGTGGCGGCAGGCGCCCATAACAGCTGCCATCGTCATCGCTTCGGGCATCACCACTCATTCCAAAGTCATCGGCATCGAACACGGCATCCACAAAGTGGGTGAAGTCCTTCTCGGTTGCTTCACGGGCCTGCTAGTCAGCTACACGATGTCGAAGATTTGGCTGGTTCCGGATCCCCCGAAGAAAGCCGGAGCGTAGGTTGGGTTTCTAGGCGCAGAACGCCTTCAAATCCTGAGGCATATGCCTCGCTTCATTAACGGAGCAGTTGCTTCTCACTTAATTTCCCGCATTCACAGGCCCATCCCCATTCGGTCGCTCAGTTGCGCATAAAGTAGGGAGTGACGGGGCACTATGAATATTCGAGCATCCGGACCTTTCCGCAGTATTCTGTTTCCCACTGACTTCTCGAAATCGAGTGAATCCATAGCGGAGCACGCAGCAGGCATCGCCAAAGCGGTGGAGACCAAAGTTTGGCTTCTCAGTATCGAACCGTGGTTAGAGGCTTGGCATGGTTCCTCGGAGAGCTACTTCGGTCCTTTTACCGAATCGGCTCGGATCAAGCTAGAGCACGAGCGCCAAACCTCCTCAGAGCTGCGCATGAAGATGCTGCAGCGTTTCCAAAAACAGTACTTTAGTTCCGTGGAGAGCGAATGCCGCGTCCTGGGCGGAGGGGTCGCGGAAACGGTCGTCGAATTCGCCAAAGACAAAGATGTCGGCATGATCATGATGGCGACCCGCGGCTTCGGGCCCAAGCGGCGATTCATGATCGGTTCAACCACCGCCAAAGTTTTGCACGACGCGCCCTGCGCAGTGTGGACTAGCCCACACCCGCGCGAACTGGGACCGTTTCATCCGTACCGGAATATCGTGATCGCCATGAACTATCGCAAACTGTCGGCCGACCTGCTGGTCCGCGCCTCGGAAGTCGCCGGAAAGTTCGGCGCCAACTTGAGCGTCTACACGGCAATTCCTGCTGCCGGTTCGGCAGAGCACGGGCTGTTCCTGAAGATGAAGCAAGAGATCGCGGCAACCATCAAATCGCAGCTGGCCCGAGAAAAACTGAAAGCCTCTGTCCACCTGATCGAAGGCGACCCGGGCGAAGTCATCGGCCAGGTCGCGACCGAAATAGCTGCCGCCGATCTGATCATCACCGGCCGGGGACATCTCAATGAGGCTGCGGGTCATCTTCGTACGCATAACTACGAAATCATCTGGAACGCGCCCTGTCCTGTAATCACGTTGTAGTGAAACGTTTGATAACTATAAAGCATCCGCCCATCAAAAGCCTCGTGGACAACACGTGATTGCGACAAACCAGTGGCCCAACAAACAGAGGCCTTCGATTTCAGAAGTTCAGCATTCAAGTAGCAAGGAGTAAAAGCAAGATGGCAACCCAAACACAATCACCGGTAACAAACGAAAGCACCGATCATTCACTCAGCGCCTACGGCAAAGCGCGGTCCACCGTTCAGGGTGAACCCCTTAGCTCAGAAGAACTGCGCAAGACTGATGCCTATTGGCGGGCTTGTACGTACATGGCACTGGGGATGATCTACCTGCAAAAGAACCCGCTCTTGCGAGAACCGCTCAAGCCGGAGCACATCAAGAACCGCCTCCTCGGACACTGGGGGTCGAGTCCGGGTCTGGCGTTTTGCTACATCCACTTGAACCGGTTGATCCAGAAATACGACCAGAACATGATCTTCATGGCCGGTCCCGGGCACGGCGCTCCCGGCGTGCTGGGACCGGTTTACCTCGAGGGCAGTTACTCCGAGATCTACACCGGCAAGAGCGAAGATGAAGAAGGCTTAGGCGAATTCTTCAAGCAGTTCTCGTTCCCGGGTGGCATCGGTAGCCATTGCACGCCTGAAACACCTGGCTCCATCCATGAGGGCGGCGAGCTGGGCTACGTGCTCTCGCACGCTTGTGGCGCCGCCTTCGACAATCCCGACCTGATCGTCGCCGCCGTGGTCGGCGATGGAGAATCGGAAACCGGGCCGCTCGCCACCTCCTGGCACATCAACAAGTTCCTCAATCCCGTTCGCGATGGCGCCGTTCTCCCTATCCTCCACTTGAACGGCTACAAGATCAATAACCCGACCCTGCTGGCTCGCATCACCCACGACGAGCTGGAGAGCCTGTTCCGCGGGTACGGCTGGACGCCTTACTTCGTGGAAGGCTCCGACCCTCTGAGCATGCACCAGGCCATGGCCGCGACCACCGAGCGAGCGGTTTTGGATATTCGGGAATACCAGCGAGTAGCGCGCCAGTCGGGCGTTGCCGCGCGGGTTCGCTGGCCCATGATCGTGTTGCGCTCGCCCAAAGGCTGGTCGGCCCCAGCAGAAGTGGAAGGTCACAAACTGGAGGGCTCGTGGCGCGCTCACCAGGTTCCGCTGGCTAACGTAAAGGCGGATCCTGAACAATTCACCATTCTTGAGAACTGGCTGCGTTCGCATAAGCCGGAGGAGCTGTTCGACCAAAGCGGCCGTCTGATTCCGGAACTGCGAGAGCTCGCACCGCAGGGCACCCGGCGTATGGGCGCCAACCCCATCGCAAATGGCGGCCTCCTCAAGAAGGCACTTCGCCTCCCCGATTTTCGGGACTACGCGATTCAGGTTGAAAAACCCGCACAAATTCAGGCGGAGAATACCCGTCCGACGGGGAAGTTCCTCCGGGACGTCATGAAGTTCAACATGCACAACTTCCGCGTCTTCGGCCCCGACGAGAACACCTCC
The DNA here is from genome assembly GCA_963771305.1 of uncultured Acidobacteriaceae bacterium. Classification (GTDB taxonomy): domain Bacteria; phylum Acidobacteriota; class Terriglobia; order Bryobacterales; family Bryobacteraceae; genus CAJCIT01. The sequence continues at coordinate 130,932 of CAVYTS010000021.1, read as the reverse complement.
AACAAGCTCGATGACATCTATGAAGTCAGCAAAAAGCTCTGGATTGAGCAATACTTCCCCGAAGACGCCGACGGCGGCGAGCTCGCGACCGACGGCCGGGTGGTCGAGATGCTCTCCGAGCACACGTTGGAAGGAATGCTGGAAGGTTATCTGCTGACCGGCCGGCACGGCTTCTTTTCGACCTATGAAGCCTTTGTCCACGTCATCGACTCCATGTTCAACCAGCATGCAAAATGGCTTTCTATCTGCAATCAGCTGTCCTGGCGGCATGAGATTGCCTCGCTGAATCTGCTCATCACTTCAACCGTCTGGCGTCAGGACCACAACGGGTTCACGCATCAGGATCCTGGCTTCCTGGACGTCGTGGTGAATAAGAGCGCAGCGGTCACCCGGATTTACCTGCCGCCTGATGTGAACTCGCTACTGTCTGTGGCAAACCATTGCCTGTGCAGCGAAGACTACGTCAACGTCATCGTCTCCGACAAGCAGAAGCACCTGCAGTTTCTTGACATGGATGCCGCCATCAAGCACTGCACCAAAGGCATCGGACTCTGGGAGTGGGCGTGCAACGATGACGGGTATGAACCCGACGTGGTCGTTGCCTCTGCTGGCGACATCCCAACCCAGGAAGCGCTGGCCGCTATAGCACTGCTACGGGTTGAGTTTCCGGACTTAAAGATCCGCTACGTCAACGTAGTCGACCTGTTCAAGCTTCAACCCAACACGGAACATCCTCACGGATTAACGGATCGAGATTTTGATTCCCTGTTCACCTGTGACAAGCCGATCATCTTCAACTTCCATGGTTATCCCTGGCTGATTCATCGCCTGGCCTACCGTCGCAACAACCACGCCAATCTGCATGTGCGCGGTTATAAGGAGAAGGGCAACATCAACACCCCGATGGAGCTGGCCATCAATAACGAGATCGATCGCTTCAGCATCGCCATGGACGTCATCAACCGCACGCCGAAGCTCGAGAAAATCGGAGCACACGCCAAAGACCGATACCGCAATTTGCAGCTCGATTGCCGCAACTATGCCTACGAAAACGGCACCGACAAGCCGGATGTCTCGAACTGGACTTGGCCGTTCTAACCGAAGTCATCGTTCAACTGCACCAGCTCTGAACCGTGCGTTTTGGCAAGCGGATTTCGTCTTTTCAGCAACATCTGAAGACGGCGACCACTCAACCCAGCATCTTCGTCATCTTGACTACCGGCAGTTTCTCGCCGTTCGCGAGCGGCACATCAAAAGGCTCCGCCTCCACGTAGCCGCGTGCTTTGTAGAGAGGCACACCCGGCAACGTGGCGGCCCTTTCCAGCCGAGTGAAGCCTGCTGCGCGAGCCGCCGCCTCACAAGCCTCGAGAATCCGCGACCCAACTCCGCGGCGCGGCCAGTCCGGGTGAACAAAGAACGCCCGGATACGTGCTGCGTCGGTCGCCGGATGGAGCCATGTGTTGTCCTTCCTAGGAACCGAGTCACTGCCGTACAGCGTTTTGCGTTTGCTCCATCCGCCGCAGCCGGCCATGACTCGCTTACCCTCCCCATTCACCGCCTCTACCACGTAGTAGGTTCCGTCGTGAATCAATTGCGTGTCGACTCCAAACACGCTGCCAATCGCACCCTCCCTCTGGCGCTCCGAGTAGTGCTCCTTCTGCAAGCCACGCACAGAGGCAGGAATCAGGATCTGTATCTCGGGAATGTCGTCCGGCGTGGCGAGACGCAAACGCATAAACGCACGTTACCGTAGTTCTCGTCGCCGGTTCGTCGTAGGCTGGAAACTGATGCCTGACTCCGCTTCCATCGTCGCTATCAAGCAGGACACTATTCAAGGCTTTCTTCATCAACCCACGGGCGCAGCTCACGCCGGGCTCGTCCTCGCTCATGGCGCCGGAGCAAACTCCCAATCGGCACTGCTTGTTGCTACCGCGCAAGCCTTCTGCGTCGCCGGCTTCAGCGTGCTACGCATCGATCTGCCCTTCCGCCAGCGCCGTCCCTACGGCCCTCCATTTCCCGCAACGGCCGCGCAAGATCGCGCCGGCCTGCAAGAGGCGCTCGAGTTCCTGAAGCCAACTGTTTCCGGCCCGTTGTACCTCGGCGGCCACTCGTACGGAGGACGCCAGGCGACCATGCTCGCCGCCGAAAGGCCCGACCTGGCCGCCGGTTTACTTGCGCTATCTTACCCACTGCACCCGCCCGCCAAGCCCGCTCAACTCCGCACCGGCCATCTCCCTTCGTTGCGGACTCCCGCGCTCTTCGTCCAGGGCACAAAGGACGGCTTCGGAAGCATCGACGAGATGCGCTCGGCCCTGGCTCTGATCCCCGCCCGCACGGAGCTGCTGATCATCGCCGGCGCCGGCCACGACCTCGCGCGTGGAAAGCTGAATTGGAGTGAAGTGGTGAAGACCTTTGTCGAGTTAGTCAGGCATTAGAGCTGCTAGGTGCGGGTCGGTTGTCAACCGCATGCCGACTAGCGATCCGCAGCCTCTACCGGCCCTCCGGCATGTGTTAACCGGGGCCGATTGTCAATCGGCCCCGGGGTGTCACTAGAGGAGGCTTGTCGCGGTCTCGGACCGGGCCAACGATCTTCTCGTAGTCGAGGATTCGTTCGCTCAGGATATCCCGCAGTGCCTTCGCGTGATCCTACGATAAGGAAACCCAGGCGCGGTCCTCAATATGAGGTTCTTCATTCGGAATACCGATGATGATGTTGCTGAACAGGATCTTGAGATCGTAGAAACCCGCCACCAAGTTGGCGTTGTTGGAGTATGTGTCGACAAAATCAGCGGACTTCTTGCGGGGCAGCTCCGACACGTTCAGGGTTGTTTCAATGGCCTTGTTGGAGGGAACGATAATGGCATGTTCCTGCCGGACTTCAGCGGTGGGGATCTCTTCTTCGCTCAGCGGACGATCACAAACCTCTCTTTATCCCGGTTATGCCTGGCTCGTTCCGGTCCCTTGCGCAGATTGGGGAGTCCTTCGGAAGTACTCGCAGCCGCCTTATGCGCGCTCTCAATTCTTGATTCCAGCAATTCGGCTTCGTCCTCAAAGCTGGGAGCCACAAGCGGCTTCGGAGTCAGGTTATCGAGTCCGTCCAGCAGTTCGCCGAACGATCCGAACGCGACGTTTAAGTCGACGTCGAATGCCTGAGCCACAGACAGAAGGGTCGAAATTGAAGGAGGAACCTCATCGGGAATTGCTCAAGGGGAAGCGCTACTTGCCGGCCCTCGGGGGCTAAAGAGAAATATGGCACAAAACAGGAAATAAGGGAAGTGTTTGGGCGAGAAGATGAGCTGCCGTCCAATAATGGTGAACTTCCACAGTTCCGTTCGAATGAGTTGATAGACTAAGCGGTTTTAGGAGAATGAAAATCTTGCACCTTTCACGCTGCCGAACCAAGCATCTGGTGTGTCTGTATCTCACAGTTTTGGGTATTTCGATTGGCGCCCTGGCGCCCTTGGCCCAAGCCCAATCGCTTGATCCGAAGCTCTATTCCGAGATGCACTGGCGGCAGATTGGACCAACCCGCGGGGGGCGCGCACGCGCTCTGGCCGGCGTGCCCAGCCAGCCTAATGTCTTTTACATCGGCTTCGATAACGGCGGCGTTTGGCGCTCCACAGACTATGGTTCCACGTGGATCCCGATCTTTGATGAGCAGTCCACTGGTTCCATCGGCTCTATCGCAGTGGCGCCCTCCGATCCCAATATTATCTATGTCGGTAGCGGCGCCGGCATCATACGGCCCGACCTGGCTGTGGGCAATGGCGTCTACAAATCCACGGACGCCGGCAAGACCTGGACGCACCTCGGCCTTCCCGATTCGCAAATGATCGCCGACATCGAAGTGGATCCGAAGGACCCGAACCGCTTTTTCGTCGCCGTCCTCGGCCATCCCTACGGCCCGAACCCGGAGCGCGGGATTTTCCGTTCCACCGACGGCGGCGCCAGCTTCCAGAAGGTGCTCTACGTCGACGAATACACCAGCGGCAACGATGTCCGCATCGACCCCAGCCAGCCTGATACCGTCTACGCAGCGCTCTGGCAGCAGCAGCAAGGCTTCTTCGAAAACGGAGCCTTCGGCGGAACGGATGGCGGAATCTACAAGTCCACGGACGGTGGCACGACCTGGAAGAAACTGGCGGGTGGCCTTCCGCCCATCATCGAGGCAAACCTTGCCATCGCCCCAAGCAATCCACAAACCATCTATGCGACTGTGGCGGCCGGTGGCGCCGCAGCGGAAACTCCGCCCGCGGCAGCTGGCGGGCGCGCGCCTCGTGGTGGACGAGGCGGCAACATTTCCTTCTATAAAACCACAGACGGCGGAGAGCATTGGTTGCTTGCCACGGACGACCCACGCGTCTACGAAATGGGCTCGCAGGGCCGCCACGCACCCGATAACCGGCCCCTGGGCCGCATCGGCGGCGGCGACCTGCCGACCGTCACGGTCGATCCGCAAAACGAGAAGGTCATCTACAGTTGCTCGACGGTCTTCTGGCGCACAGAGGACGCAGGCCTCACCTGGTCTGCCGTGCGCGGCGCGCCGGGTGGCGATGACTACCAGAAGAGCTGGGTCAATCCCAACAATCCGAACATCATCCTGCTCGTGAGCGATCAGGGTGGAGTCGTCTCAGCCAATCGGGGCGAATCGTGGAGCAATTGGTACAACCAACCGACCGCGGCCATGTATCACGTAACCGCCGACAATGCCTTCCCCTACCGGCTATGCGGCGGCCAACAGGACTCCGGTTCCGCTTGTGTCGCGAGCCGTGGCATGGACGGCGAAATCACGTTCCATGATTGGCATCCGGTGAACATCGAAGAATATGGCGAAGCGGCGCCGGACCCCAAGAATCCGGATCTCGTCTACGGTGGCAAGGTCACGCTCTATAACCGCATCACGGCCCAGCGTGCCAATATCGCTCCGCCGGCGCCCGGCCACGGTGCTGCCGACTCTGCGCCACCCGCGCGCACAGTTCGCACGCAACCGATCATCTGGTCGCCCAAGGATGCGAATACCCTCTTCTATGCGACGGCCGGCGTCTGGAAAACCTCCGACGGCGGACATAGCTGGACACCCATCAGCGGCGATCTTACACGGCAAACTTGGGAAGTCCCAGCCAACGCCGGAAAGTATGCATCCCAAGTGAAGCCAGCCGCGCAAGGCTCTGTCACCGCGCTTGCTCCGTCCCCGATCGACTTGAACGTGCTGTGGGTAGGGACCGGCGATGGCTACATTCAAGTGACTACCAACGGCGGCCAGAAGTGGACCAACGTCACTCCGCCGCAGATCAAACCCTGGACGCGCCTCTTCAATATGGAAGCCGGCCACTTCGATGCCAAAACAGCTTACGCCGCCGCTAATACCCTGCGTTTGGATGACATGAACCCTCACTTATGGCGCACCCACGACGCAGGCAAGACCTGGACTGAAATCAACAACGGCATCGCTCCGGGTGCAGTTACGAACTCCATTCGAGAAGACCCGCGCAAGAAAGGCCTGTTGTACGCAGCCACCGACGCGCAAGTCTGGGTTTCAATCGACGACGGCGATCATTGGAATTCTCTTCGGCTCGACATGCCCGCCATTTCCGTGCGCGACATTCAGGTGAAGGATGACGAATCGTGCATGTGTTCCGATCTCGTCGCCGGCACGCATGGCCGCGGCTTCTGGATCCTCGACGACGTCACGCCGCTCCGCCAGGCTGCCGAAGCCGCTGCCGCATCCAATGCTTATCTTTTCAAGCCCGCTACGGGCATTCGCATTCGCTTCGGCACGAACGACCCAACACCCTGGCCTCCGGAACTGGCTGCCGGCGAAAACCCGCCGCCCGGTGCGATCGTCGATTACTATCTCCCGGGCAGCACCGGCGAAGCGAAGCTGGAGTTCCTCGACACCTCGGGTAAGGTTGTCCGCACTTACGCGAGCACCGACCAGGTTCGAACACCCGATCCCGCGACCGATCCCGTCGCTTACAACAAGCTTTGCCAGGCGACTCCCAACGCGCCGGATTGCGGTCTGCCGCTCTATTGGCCCGCTCCGCCGCAGGTGCTTAAGACGTCAGCCGGCATGCATCGCTTCATCTGGGATATGCACTACGATCCTCTGCCAGGAGGCGGCGGACGCGGTTTCGGAGCCAATGGGGCGGTCCCGCATCGCACCTATCCCAGCGTCAATTCGCCTTGGGTTCCCCCTGGCGTGTATACCGTTCGTCTCATAGCGAACGGTCAGACCTTAACCCAGCCCATCGCCATTAAGATGGATCCGCGTGTGAAGATTACTCCCGGCGTGCAATTACTCTTTACCCTAAGCGCACAGGTTGAGAACGAAGCGAAGAGTGCCGCTGCGGCCTATAAACAGGCCCGCGACACGATCGAAAAGGTGAAGGCAAACCCGCAATCCCCGGCCAATGACGCGCTGCTCAAGAAGCTGGAGGAACTGGCACCCGTCGAGGAGAAACCCGCGGCGAGTGGCGGAGACTTTGCCGGATTCGGGCCTCCGAGCATTCCGCCCGGCCCCTCGACGCTAGCCAATATTTCCGCCCAACTGATTACTTCCGTGATGAGCATGCAAGGTTCGGATATGGCACCGACGGCGGCGCAAATCGAGGCCTGTAAGAAGCAGGAAGCAGCATATACGGCCTTGATGGCTAAGTGGTCAACGCTTAAGGCAAGCGCCACTGGCGCCCCATCTCCGAAACCCTCGGCCGCGGCGAAACCATGATGGCTTGATGTTCGCTGTACTGATAGCAACCTTCGGTGCCGTGTTCGTTGCCGAGATCGTCGGCGACAAGTTGCTCTACACGACTGGCGTCCTGGCCACGCGTTACCGCACGGTGCCGATCATGGTCGGCATGCTGATCGCGTTTATGGCCAAGATGGCCGTCGCGGTGGCGGTAGGAAACGCGGTCGCGAAACTGCCTCCGCTGCTGGTGGCCGGGCTCACCAGCGTGAGCTTCATCGGCGTCGCAATAGCGCTGTGGCGCAAGCCGATGGAGACCGCAGCAACGGAGAAGCATCAGGGTTCTTCCAAGGCCGCCATGGTTTCCTTTGCGGCCATCTTCTTCTCGGAATGGGGAGACGTAGGGCAGATCACCGCCGCTACCATGGCGGCCCGTTTCGGATCGCCGTGGCTGGTCTGGATCGCTGCTGTGGCGGCGATGACCACGAAGGGGCTCTTGGCAGCCTCTATCGGGGCCGGGGTTCGCCAGTGGATCGCCATGCGCATTCCGCCGAAAGTTGTGCGCTACGCCGCCGTCAGTTTGTTGCTGGTGCTGGGACTGTTGTCTGTTTTGGAGACACTGACTGCGAGTCACGCCTGACGCTTCAGGCCGCCTCGGCCTTGAGCATTCCGCGCAGGCGGAAGAACATCACTGCCGCCGCGAACTGTGTGCCAATTCCGAAGATGACCAGCGCCAGCAAGGATCGGGAGTAGAGCAGACCCATTGCGACGCTGCCAAGAAACCAGCTGACGCCGTAAACGCCATTGAACGCGCCAAAGGCGCTGCCCCGCTTGTTCATCGAGACCACGGTTGCGATGCCAGAGCGCAGGCAAGCGTCCTGCGCACCGAGTCCGGTCGCCCAGCATGCGACGCTCGCCACGGCAGCCCAAGCGCCCCCCAGAAATCCGAGCGGAAGCGCAAGCAGAGAGATGAAAATCCCCAGCACCAGCGAGTTCAGTCCGAAGCGATCGAAAAGTTTGCCGAAGAACAGCGCCGTTAATCCGTTCACGGCCATCGCGCCTGCATACAGCAGCGGGATCTCGACCGCCGTGGAGATCTTCGCTGCCTGGAAATGGTAAGCGAGAAGGGGGAAGTCCACCATTCCACAAGCAAGCAATCCGGCGGCAGCTACATAGGTCCAGAAGAGTGGCGGCATGGTCTGGCTGGTCTGCGCCTTCGGCGACCCAGCGTGATCCGGATTTAGCACACGTGCCATCAGCAACGCCACTAACGTCCCGACGGCCGGAAATGCCAGCCAGAAGAAGGCAGGACCGAAGTGATGCGATCGAGCCACCGCCGCTACCATCAACAACGGACCAATCACTGCGCCGGTCTGATCCATGATCGAGTGCAACCCGAATCCCCATCCGTGCCCTACTTCCTGTGTGGCTCCAGAGAGCAACACATCCCGCGCTGGTCCCCGCAGCGCCTTGCCCGTTCGCTCGATGACAATCAGGATCGCTGCGGTTTGCCAGTTCTGCGCGAAGGCCAGCGCAGGCACGGCAACCACATTCATCGCATAGCCGAAGAGAGTGATGGTCCAGTAAGCACGAGTCCGATCGGCAAATCGCCCCGAAAAGAAGCGCAGGCTCGCGCCCAGCATTTCGCCAACACCGGCTATGATGGCAACTTGCAGCGCCGTGGCCCCTAGATCCTTTAGGTAGGGCCCGATGATGCTGTGCGCGCCCTCATACGTCATGTCGGCGAACAGGCTTACGATGCCAAGGCAGACAATGAAGCGTAGCGCCGCAGCTCGTTTCTGCGTGTTCTGGTGCGAAATCGGGTCGTTCCCCAAGCCGCAATGGTAACGTGCCGCCCTTAAGCCGGCACGAGGCCCATCACCGCCAAACGGCTGACGCGGGGACCCGGCAGAATGATACCGGTCAGGTTTAGCGGATCTGCATTGGAAGGGGTGACGACTGCGGTGTGATCTGAATCACGGCGAATGGCACGCAGCAAGTCGAGAGCCTCGGGGCGGGCAAACTGCTCGCCAGTGAGCCCCGACACAAACCTGCCTCCGCGAATCTCACCGCGCGCCTCCATCCGACGGAGTACAGGCAGTAAATCCCGCCACGGCGGTGAGAGCACCTCGCGAACCAACAAGTCACGCAGAAGCACGCCCCACCTGATCAGCAACTGGCGGGCGAATCGCTGGAGCCGCTCCTCCGTATTGATCTTTGCGCCGGCATAAGACAATAAAGCCCATCGCCCCGCGGAATGGCGTGGCCGCTTGGTACTGCCACGACCTTCGCCCCGGCGGCGCTTGGGATCAATCAGAGCCCGAAGATTGTCGAACCCATCTGCTGTTACATACCCACCCGCCAGTAACTCCCATAGGCCGTCTTCCACTTCGCTGGACAATCGTGAGGTCTGCCTCACGAGGTCGACGAAGAAGCTGGCGCCGTTCCGTTCCAGGGCTTGCAAGACATCCCGGGCCGGATGGGAGAGTCCCGATGAATCGGCCGGTCCCGTGCCATGCATCAACCAATCCGCATCTTCGCGCAGGAAGATCGTAACCGGCGCGATTCGCGAAGGACGCACACGGCGATTCTGTGCAATCGCAGGATGAGGCGAGACCCTCGCCCACATCACTTCGCCGGAAAAGCAGAGCTGGTCGAGAAACTCTGGATCGTATTTCGCGATCCGGCGCGCGAGGATGTCCGATTCCCAGGCAACGGCCGGGATCTCATATCCCTGTAGCTGGCGAATGATTTGAAGGGTTCCGTCGGTGCCCTGCAGTTGGCTTCCCTTCGACACGTGCTGCCAGGCCTGTAAGAAGTGTTCAAAGTCGAGCGCCGTCACAGGCTCGATTTCGCGGCGCAGCTGTCCGAGGGTGGCGCGATGGATACGGGCCAGGATGCGACGATTACACCACTCGATTTCGCCACTCGTATTTCGGAAACGTCCTTGGAGTACTCGTCCTTGCGCTTCGAGCTTCGACAGCGCCGCTTCAATCGCGTCATGAGAAAACCCGAGCTTGGCAGCCAAATCGGAGGCTATGGTAGGTCCAATCGAATCCATCCAGCCGCTAACCACCGCCTCTGGATCGTCAGCTTGGGCCATGCGCTCGGTTGCAACCCAGTAGGGAGAGTCGTTTCGCTGAATCGTCGAGGCGCGGCCTGTCACAGCAAGCTCATCGAAGAATGTTTGCCATTCCGCGACGGGCGGCATTCGGAGTAACGTAAGCAGTGCATCATGCAGCTCGTCGGCGTCCCTCACCTCCGGCCATGCCTCCGCTGAGATCTGCTCGATGGATGCGAGGTCGAGCACTCCGTCGCCGCCAGTCACGTCGCTGCCGAGCCTTTGCCGCAACTGTACGGCTCGAGTACGGCGCTCTTCTAGCGGAGCGTCGTCAAGGAACGCGTAGGGGTTGGCATTCAGGATCTCGTGCGAGAACTGGGAGGCACTCACCGTGTCAATCGCGACGGTGCGAATTCGCCCGGCTTCGATCCCTTCCAGGACCGCGAGCAGTCCATCGAGATCCATGGCCTCATGCAAACAGTTGTCTATGGTTTCGTTGACAAGCGGATGATTGGGGATGCGGATTGGTCCACTCAGATTCTCCGCGCAGGCAACCTGGTCAGGGAAAACCGCCGCTAGCAGGTCGTCAGCCCGCATGCGCTGGATGGGTGCGGCGACTCGTTTGCCGCCGCTGAACCGCAAAATTGCGAGGGCTCGGGTGGCATTCCAGCGCCAGCGTGCGCCGAACATCGGAGCCGTGAGGAGCGCCTCCCGCAGCACTTGCTCCACTGTTGTAGATTTCAGAAACGCAAAGACCAGTTCGAGGGGGAAGGAGTGCTGGTCGCTCAGCGAAAGAACGAGGCCGTTGTCTGTGGCCGCCGCCTGCAGCTCAAAGTTGAACGTTCGGCAAAAGCGCTTGCGAAGCGCGAGCCCCCACGCACGGGTGATACGCGAACCGAAGGGAGCATGCAAGACGAACTGCATGCCGCCGGCCTGATCGAAAAAGCGCTCTGCGACTACGGTGCTCTGCGATGGCACGGCGCCCAACTCCTCGGTGCCGGTTCGAACGTACGTGGCGATTTGTTTTGCTCCGCCATCATCGAGCCCACATTCTTGGATGAGGAATGCTGGCACCGGTTCAGCAGCGGCTAAAACGCGCTCCCGGATCTGCGCGACCTCAGCGGAGAGCTCACGCGAGCGGCCAGGCGCCTCGCCGAGCCAGAATGGAATGGATGGCGCCGCGCCGTGAGCATCGGTGACACGCACGCGGCCGGGTTCCACGCGTTTAATCCGCCAGGAATGGGTGCCGAGGAGGAAGACATCGCCCACGAGGCTTTCCATGGCAAAGTCTTCATCCAGCGTTCCAATAGCCTTGGCATCTGGCTCCGCAATCACCGCGTAATTTGCATTCTCCGGAATGGCGCCACCCGATGTGATCGCGGCAAGGCGCGCCCCCCGCCTCCCCTTCACCCGGCCATTCACTTGGTCGCGATGCAGCAGCGCTCCGCTCCGGCCGCGCGACGTCGCAATCCCTTCGGAAAGCATTTCGACGATTGAGTCCCAAGCCTTGCGGGAGAGATTGCGATAGGGGTAGGCCGAGCGAAACAGCTCAAAGAGATCATTCTCATTCCATGGCTCAGCCGCGGCGGCCGCGACAATCTGCTGCGCGAGTATGTCGAGCGCATTCTGCGGAATCTCGATCCGCTCCAGCTCGCCCTTCTGAATGGCAGAAATCAGGGCAGCGCATTCGACCAGCTCGTCGCGAGTGGTGGAAAACAGGCGACCGCTCGGCCGGGCGCCGACCCAGTGCCCCGAACGGCCAATTCGTTGCAGTGCGACAGCAATCGAGCGCGGAGAACCAATTTGGCAAACCAAATCGATGGTTCCAATGTCGATGCCGAGCTCGAGCGATGCGGTAGCAACCACTGCCTTCAACTCGCCGCGCTTCAAACGTGATTCGGCCTCCAGCCGCATCTGGCGCGAGAGGCTTCCATGATGCGGAAGAACCATGCCTGTCCCAAGGCGATCGCCGAGAGCATGGGCAACACGTTCCGAAAGCCGCCGGGTGTTCACGAACACCAGCGTGGTGCGATTCGCAAGGATAAGCTCCGCGAGCCGGTCGTATACCTCGTTCCACAGCTCCGTGCTCGCGACCGCGCCCAGTTCGTCCCGCGGTACTTCGACAGCCAGATCCATGTCGCGCCGGTGACCAACGTCCACGATGTGCGTCTTGGGGCCAAGCAGCCTGGCTATTTCTTCAATCGGCTTCACGGTGGCGGAGAGACCTACGCGCTGTGCGCGATTCTCAGTCAACGAATCGAGCCGCGCCAGGGACAGCATCAAGTGGGAACCGCGTTTATCGTCGGCGATGGCATGAATTTCATCCACAATCACCGTCGAGACGTTTCGCAACATCTGCCGTGATTTCTCGGCGGTCAGCAGAATGAAGAGTGATTCCGGCGTGGTGACCAGGATGTGGGGCGGCTTCTTGAGCATCTGTGCGCGTTCCAGCATCGGCGTGTCGCCGGTTCTCACCGACGTTCTGATTGGCATCAGAGGAACGGCCTCCTGTTTTGCCAGAGCAGCGATCTGGGCCAAGGGCAATTCCAGGTTTCGGTGCACGTCGTTGCTTAGCGCCTTCAGAGGCGAAACATACACCACTTGCGTTTCGTCGGGCAAAGTCCGGTTACGCGCCGCGCGGACCTGCCGGCCGAGACAGATGAGAAAGGCCGCCAGCGTCTTGCCCGATCCGGTGGGCGCCGAGATGAGCGTATCGCGCCCGGCCGCAATCTCGGGCCAGCCCAGCAGCTGCGGCTCCGTCGGTGAGGCAAAATGCTCCGCGAACCATTGCTGGATCAGCGGATCGAATGCGGAAAGCGGCATAAACCAAGCTACTACCAGGATGCCGCAACCGTTTCAAGCAGCACGTACTCGCTCTCGATAAAGCGAGTCGTATTCATTGTATTGGCTGTATACTGAGATCGCCCAGGGAGTCCAAAATGGGAATTCGAGCCCGTATCGCCGCTGACCGGGTGGTCCACCCGAGACAGTGTGGTATTGACAATCAAAAAAGGCGTTGGTCCAGGTTTCGATGCACCCGATCGGTCGCTCGGATTGTAACGGCTGCGACTTTTTTGTCCGCTGCCGCTCACCTTCAGGCGTTCTCGGCCACCGCCTACGTTAGTGTCTGTTGCAATGCTCCTTCCACGGCGGGTGTCTTCAACGCATCCACGCTTGCGCAAGAACGAACAATTGTCACCGGTTCCGGCGGTGACGGGCTTGCGGTGAGTCCGGATGGAACGAAGATGTTCGTCACCGTGGACCAGAAGCATGAATTGCAGGTGATAGCGACATCCACCGGTACAATCCTGGCCCGAGTCCCTGTGCCGCTCAGTGTGTCGGGCACGCCGCCTTTGGAGCTTGTGATTAGTCCGGACGGTTCGCATGTTTATGTTTTCACACCGCAAGATATCTTGAATTCTCATCTGCTCGCGATCGACACCACAACCTACCGGGTCACGCAAACGTCGACTGTCCCCTATTCCGGAAGCCTCGGACCTCTTCTCATCTCACCCGACGGAAGCAAGCTCTATTTTGAGGTAGGGTACGCCAACGAATACCTCCAGGTCATCGACGCGATCACGCTTAAACCGCTTACGAAAATCCCGGTGAACGTAATTCCGACCGACTTGGCCCTTACCCCGAGCGGTCTCATCCTGATGACGGACACCAACGACGAACTGCTGGTGATTGACCCTCAGTCGTCCGCCGTCGTGAACCGGTTTGCTCTGCCGAATGGCAGCCTGGACATCCCCGGCGTCCTCATTTCATCGCCGGACAGCACAACGGCCTACATCTCGTACGCTGCGAAGTCGATCCTGGCCCTGAATATCGCAACCGGGGCAACCGTGTTCGACGCTCCCATTAGTTACGTCCCCACTCAGTTCGCGATCTCGCCCGATGGGTCTTCGCTCTATTCCAGCAATCTCTCCGGCGCCGGGGCCTGGAGCCTGGCCGAGTTCCAGATCTCCACGCAAAAGGAAGTGACGAAGCGCCGCCAGCTCGGCCCAATCAGCGCCGTGGCGCTAACAAGCGACGGGCAAAGTCTGTATGTGCTTAATGCGGATGAGAGCGCCATTGCCGCGGTGGACGTCGCGTCTCAAGAGGTTACGCACGTTACCTTGGGCGGCGTTGGAATCAACTCGCTGGGGATCCCTCCGGGCGGTAATACCGTCTGGGCGTCTCAGTACGCTTTTCAGCGTGGCGGCGACATCCTGTTCCTAAATCCCGCCACGGAGCAGGTCACGCACAAGGTCGGTCACGCGGGCGCGCTTGCATTCAGCCCCGACGGAACCGTGGTCTATCTGGCTAATCCGGGTGTCGTGACCGCTCTTGACGTTGCGAGCCTGACTCCGATCGGCAGTGCTCACGCGGGCCAATTGACCAATATCGGTCAGGCCATTTCCTCGCCGGATCGCACACGCCTGTACATCTCGGTTAGCTTCGTCTCGGGGATCGCCAGCGATGGGACCGTATTGCTTGCCCCCGGCGAGATTCGCGTCCTCGATACATCCACGTTCAAGTACATTAAGAGAATCTATGTCCCCGACGGTATGGGGGCATTGGCATTGACGCCGGATGGCTCGACTCTCGTCTACACCGCCAACCGCGGCCGCGTCCATCTGCTCTCCACCGCAACCTATAAGATCACGGCAACCATCCACCTCACGCCCGCGAACGGACTTCTGAACGGTCTGGCGCTTTCTCCCGACGGCTCGACAGCCTATGTGGCGGACGCGGAGAACAATTTGTTGTTGGTTGCGAGTATTCCGACACAGACGCAACTGGCCAGCATCCCGGTGGGTGTGAGTCCGTCAACAGTTGTCGTCACTCCGGGCGGTTCCGAAGTTTGGGTGGCAACCCTGGCCGGTTTGGACATTGTGAATACTACGACCAGCCAGCTGAGCGGCTCCGTGAAGTTGCCAGGTACACCTTCTGCAATCGCATTCGCACCTTAAACTACGGCTTCAGCGAGAACACCGTGCCGAACTTTCCGGTTCCTCCGCCGGTCGTCGTCGTGCCGTAGAGTATTCCATCCTCTCCGATGACAACGCCTGCAATCGGATTACCTCCGTCATCGCCGCCGGTGAAGCTGTGGAGTACGGTCATAGTCCAGGAGCCGCCGTCGTGAGGCGGTGTCAACGAGCACACGGCGCCACTGGCAGCAGGACCGCCTCCCAGAACGCCATAGGATGTGCCATAAATCACTCCCCCCTTGCCGACCACCAGACCCGGGTTGGGAAAGCCCGCATCATATGGACCGTTGAAATTGTAGATGATCTTCTCCGTCCAGGAGTCTTCCGGCTGGGAAGGCGGTGTCAGCGAGAAAGCAGTGCCGTACCCGTAGATTCCGCCCTCGCTGGTCGTGCCGTAGAACACCCCTTCGTCGCCGATCACAAGACCCGCGACACCCTCCCCGTCATGCGCCCGGTTGATAAAGGTGTGGAGGACAGTCTCGGTCCAGGATAAAACCGGCAGGTTGCCCTCAGCGCGCTGTGGCGTTAACGAGAACACGAGACCACATCCGAAGGGGCAGCTCGGGTTTCCGCCCTGGCTCGTACCGTAGAACACGCCGTCGCGCCCTAGCGCCGCCATCACCGGACGGTAGCCTCCGGAGCCATCCGGGAAGGTGTACAACACTCTGGCCCTCCAGGATTGTTCCCACGGCGTGGGCGGCTCCAAGGTGAACAAGGTGCCGCATCCAAAGTAGGCGTCGCAGGGAGTGGCTCCGCCAAGAATGCTAGTGCCGTAGAATATCCAACCTGCGGAGCGCAAGCTACTTGGAACGACGATGTCGCGGCCGAATTCGAAGGTCCGTTTGGTCCACGAGCCTTCTGTCGAGGTGATGCCTCGGCGCGGCGTTAGCGAGAACGCCGTCCCGCACCCATCGTGGCAACCCTAGCCTCCTCCCGCTGTCACGCCGTAGAGCGCTCCATCGAGACCGAGTAATAGAGCTGTCGGCCCCAATCCATCACTCCCGCCCGTGAAGACATGGATCTGGGTTTCCGGCCAGGAGTTACCAGGCGACCACGGTGGGATCAACGCGAACACCGTGCCGTAATTAGATGCTCCGCCTTCGTAGGTCGTGCCGTAGAGCACGCCGCCGAAGCCGATAACCAGGGGGGAGTCTGGCTCAATACCGTCCCCGGAGGTCACATTGCCATTGAACGCGTAGAGCGTCGTGAGTTTTGGAGTCTGCCCGGCGCCAAGCGGCGCCAGCGCCGACATTAGTATGAGTGCCATGCTCAAGCGAATTTCCGTTGTTCTGATCATCTAAGAACCTCCTTCCGCTTTTCTGCACCACTCAACTTGAATTATCGTTTGAATGGACTCGTTGGGGATGAGGATCTCTTACGGTTCTGGGGCAAACCTCCTCGCTGCACTTGAAGACCACGGGCCAACGGGCCCGGAATGCGGTTTCGACAGCGCGACAGAAGTAAACATGCCGCCTCGCAGCCAAATTGAGTTCGCCGTCGGCAAGAACAGAAAGATCGAAACGTGACTCGGAAGAGTCACACGAAAGCCGGGCCGGGCCGTTTTAGGTTATTGACGTGGCGTGTTGCCCCACGTACTATACGGTGACCGGCTGTTTTTAGAAGAAGAACCCCGTACGCGAGGAAAAAAGAGGACCTCAACCCATGGCAATTAAGACTTTAGCTTTATTCAGTGCCAGACCGCATTTAACCCTTGCCGTTTGCATTTGCATGTTCGCGGCTGGGCAAGTGATGGCCCAGACTAGCCCGGATAATTCCAGCGATGAAACTACACTTCAAGTAACACTTAAACAAAACAAACTGGCTTACGATAAGGCGAGCGTACATGTGCACGCTCTCCGGGTACAGAAGCCCGGAACGCCCGGTGCCTTGCCGTCACAATCTCTTTTGCCGGCTGCGGCGCCGGACGCCAATCCTTCAGGCCCAGTGGCCTTCTATCCGGGCGACCTGAGCTATCAAGGTGGGCCCACCATGACTACCGCGAAGAGCCATAACCTTTACGTCGATTGTCTGGCAAGTTGCTTTGGATATCCAGGTCACTTTCAGGGCCACCTCTACAACAGCGACCTCATTCACGTTGTCGACCAATACGTCGGCTCGACCGCGTCGAACCGCTATAACTACGGTTTCGAGGCCGTCATTGCCGGCAACATCTTCGCTACGTTGGGTGACAATGACATTCTCAACATCGTATATGCGGGCGCGACCGCGCATACTCCGGTTCTTACTGGCTACACAAACATCTACAACGTGTTCTTGCCTCAAGGTGTCGATCTTTGCCCGGCCTCCGTCGGCGGGTGTTATTCCCCCGATAATCCGAGCACGTTCACTTTCTGCGCCTATCATGAGAGCGTGACGTTTTCGGATATTGGCCACGTTATCTTCACGGTTATCCCTTACCAGGCCGTGCCCGGCTGTGAGGTGACGAGCACAACGCCAAACGGCGAAGTCGCGGATTCGACCGCTTCTTCTGTCTCGCATGAAACGATTGAAGCGATCACCGACCCGGATGGATCAGCTTGGTGGAACACGACCACGAACATCATTTACGGTGCCGAAATCGGCGACGAATGCTCGCTCGCGTATGGTAACCCACCCACCACCACTTTGGACGGCAAGCCATATGCGATCCAGTCCGAATACTCGAACGCAGTCCACGGCTGCACATACAATCCACTGGTGTCGCCCAACTAGACTAGGCAGCACTGAGCAGCCCACAGCAGCGAGCCAGCTTAGATCAGTGATTTGTCGCTGGCATCGCTGCCTTTATGGCGCCGAAAACGTGATCCGCGTATCAAAAATGGCGTAGGGGTTCAGCAACGAGACGTGGGCCGAACGGACAACTGTCCCATCCGCATTCTTGTGTTCTTGCCCCGGATACCAGCGAAAGCCATAACCACTGGCTGTAGCCGTCCACGGGCCCTTGGGGCTGCTGGGATAACCGGGACTCAATCCTTCGTACAGGACGTTGGTAGCGATATTGACGGCGCTGCTGTTGGGAATACACCCGCTGCACGTGACGGTATTCGTAGGGTCGGTTCCGTTGATGTTGGTTAAACCCGGTTGCGATCCCGCATCGTTGTACGTCAGCCATGAGTAGTAGTTTGTTTGCCAATTGCTCGGGGTCAACGGATTGACCTCGTTTTGCATGACGTCCGTTTCTTCCGACCACGGCCCCCACGGGCTTTGCGCCGTGCGGACCATAAAAGCTCCGCAGCCCGCAAAGCCATAGGACAGGATCCAACGGTTCAATCCCGGTGACCAATCCACGCCATGCTCGTTGACGCAGTCCTCGGTGTAGAGCAGCTTGCTGTGGGTGTGATTCCACGTGGTCAGCAGAGGAGCGGCATCCTGCTCCGCGCCCTCCTCCCAACTCGGCACTCCCGACGACGTGACGTTGGTGACGTACCACATGGAACCCAGTCCTCCCGACGTGATGCCGTTGCTCGTGCTATAGGCGTAGGAGGAATCAGCAATCCCATCCACATCGATGCAGCCAAAATATAAGTTGGAGCGCCCATAGCCGGTTGCACCCCACATGCACACAATGCCGTCAGGAGCATTGGGGGATTGTAGGGCCGATGGCAGTTGCGAGGCCCACGGCCAAGTCGGCAACACTGCCGCGGAAACGTAATACATCGACGATACCAGAAATTTTCCGACATTGCTGGCTTGTGCGGGTTGAACGGTTGCAGTTGTCTGGCTTGTGTCCCAAGGAGTGGATACGCCCAAGCCACCGTACAAGGAGACGTAGGCCGTTTTGCTATCGGCGCTGACGGAAGTGATGAGTCCGTGATTCGATCCCCCGGACGATGTCGGGATTTCTATGTCGGCTCCTGCGGCGTTGGCAAACACGGCGCTAGGAGAGCTTACCGAATACGTGTAAGTCGATGATCCGTTGCAGCTGGGGGCTTGCGTACAACGGATCGTCAGTCCGCTCAACGCCGTGATCGGCGGTGAGTTCGAGAGCACGCCAAACCCAGCGCCGGTGTAGGAGGCTTGGAACGGCAGATTCCCCGGTTGGTTGATTTGCAGAGTGCCACCCGGAGCGCTGTAAATTGTGCTGAGCGGCATCTGTTGCAGGACGGTAGCCCCAAGGTAATAGGCCGAACCAGCCGCATCTTTGATTCTGCTCTCATTGACGGCACACAGCAAATACGGGGTTCCGATTGTTACCACCGCGCAGTCCTGGAACTCATGACCTGCCACGATCGTCAACGGATTCCCAGCTTGATCGGTGGTCGTACTTGAGCTCCGTGTGATGGTCGGTGATGCGAACATGGGCTGCGTGAGTGGGTTTCTACTCGTGTCAGTAAAATATGCGACGGGGTTACAGCCCGTGTAACTGATCTTTGCCGTTGGATTCTCCTGCGGGCTTCCCGCCAGCGCGCTCATGAGGTCCGGTATGGCGGCGCAGCCAGACGGGTCGTATTCGGCGCCTCCGTTGTTCGGAATCACGTACACCGCTTTAAGCGATAGGCACCCGACAGTTCCTCCACCAATTCCGCCAAGCGTCCCGCAGGTGTCGGAGTCGCGTCCGAATGCCTGCCAGGTGTAGGCGGGGCTCCCCGAACTGCCGGTATAGTTCGACGAATCCACATCGCCGGTGACGCAGATGATGTCTTTGGTACTTGGGACGAGCGCACAGGCCCCTTCATCCGAGCCCCACACGCCCATGTGTCCGCCTGAGTTCGTGGCGCTCTGCCAGATCCCCGCCGTAGGTTGGCCATACATGTTCGGAGAACTGATGTTCCAGTTGTAGACCTGCACGATGTCGCCGCTCAGTTGCTGCGTAACGACCATTGGGCCGGGAATAATGGTGCCTAGCACGCCGCCGCCAGCCAGCGTCAGTTGTGCCAGGACCGCCTGCGTGGTCTGATCCAACAGATAAAAAGTAAGGCCCGCCGATGCCCAGTCACCCGTGTTGGCGGAGCCCGTAGAACCGCCAGACGTGAACGGCGTACCGGTAGGTGAGCCGACGCGGATTTCGGTGGATGTCGAGCCCGGCGCATTCCAACTGATCGTCGTCACGCCCACCCCGGCGGGCAACGGATTGGGACTCGCGGCCAAAGTAGCAGTCGCAACCGCTTGGAGCGTTACGGTCGTCAAAGTTTGACGTGAGTTTGAGTCGATCAAATAGAAAACAGTTCCAGCGCTCGCCCAAGCCCCCGTGGGCACTGATCCCGACGGGCCACCCTCAGCGAACAGTGTCCCCGTAGCTGACCCTACACGAATCTCCACCGACGTGCTGTCCGGCGCACTCCACGTCAGTGTAGTCACATCAACGCCATTCGGAAGCGGATTCGGGCTCGCTGTAAGCGTAGTGGTTATTGGCGGCTCCAGCGCTACGGACGCGAGCAATCGATTATTGCTCGCATCAAGCAGATAAAAGCCTAAGCCTTCGAAAGCCCAGGCTCCTGTGGCGACCGATCCCGACGGCCCGCCTTCGGCAAACAGCGTTCCCGTGGGTGAGCCGACGCGGATCTGGGTAACAGCAATACCGGGAGCGCTCCAGTTTAGAGTTGTCGTAGAGACACCGGCCGGCAAGGGATTTGGGGTCGCAGTCAATGTCCCAAGCCCCGGCCCGCTCAACGACAGTACTGCCAGGACGGACTGCGTATAGTGATCCAGCAAATAGAAAACCATCCCAGCTTGGGCCCATGGACCGGTCGCTTCAGTACCTACCGCGCCTCCCGTCGCGAACAAGGCTCCGCTCGGCGAGTCAATCCGGATGTCCACCAATTCAGCGCCTGGCGCGTTCCAGCTCAGCGTTGTGACGTCCACTCCGCTCGGCAGCGGATTGGGATTCGCGGTCAGCGTCACGGCTGAAGCGGCTTGCATCGTCACTTGTGCCAAAACGGCCTGCGTACTATGGTCCAGCAGATAGAAAGTAAGTCCAGCCTCAACCCAAGGTCCCGTGCTAGCGGAGCCGATTGGAGAAGCGATGGCGAACAGTACGCCGGTCGGCGATCCTGCCCGGATGTCTACCGCCGAGGAAGCTGGGGCGCTCCAAGTGAGGGTTGTCGTCACGACACCGGTCGGCAGAGGGTTAGGATTCGCAGTCAGAGTCTGCGCTGTTGAGAGCACCGGAATCAGAAACAAAACAAAAAGAACGGCGATGATTTTCTTTGACATGGTCCAATGGCCCCCGGACGAATTCACATGCAATCTAGATTAGTCGATGCTGTACGCAGTGCATGACCCAGCCTGTAGACGAGCGGCAACAAAAATAGTTGACACAAAATTTCGTACAAATCGTTTACCACTCTTACACAAAGTGTCTCGGCCTCCAGGCATGCTGCTTCGGTTCCAAGACGTGCTGTTACCGTTTGCAACTGCTTGTCGGCTACGTCTTTACAGGCGTGTCATAATCATTATCGTTGACCCTTGGGAGGATGATAGCTCGTGGAATTTCTGGCACCTCTAATCGGCCAAGCGCCGGCGGTGAGGGCAGCCATGAATATAGGCCGTGGATTACTGCAGTTTTGCGGATGTTCTAAGGGGGTAAATCCGCTTGGTGGCCTATCGACTTCGGCTTTTGCCGGTAACAGTTCCACCGCCGTCTCAATGTCAAACGATTTGAAACAGCCTCACACGCCATCACTGGCAGGGATCGCACCAGCCATGATTGCGATCGCTCTTTCGATTGGGGTGTCAGCTGGCGCGACGGCAATAAGCTCGTCTTGGAAAACAGGCAGCACAGTTCCGTTAATTCCGCTCAACGGGGAAAGCCTACAGCTTTATTCGAATGGCATCTATTACAACCAGCCGTCCTTCAACCCAACGCTCACTAAGTACGGCGTTTATGGCGCCGACGAGGGCTATGCAGTGAATGCTGGATCGAATGTCATTCTTCTATTCGGCGACACGCTTGGCGGGTATCCCGATCCTAAGACGGGAAGGGAAATTATCTCATTCGGCGAGATCGGACAGGATAGCGTCGCGGAGATCCCCCTTACCGACATGAGCCAGTGCAACTACATGGGAAGCATTGATGCACAACTGCAGGCGGGCAACGCCAAACCCGTTCCTGACGCAAGCGGCTGCCCAAGGGTTCGGTTTTATAGCAATTCAAACAAAACCCCTCCGCTCAGCAGATACCAAAATGTTGTTATCAACGGCCTGACCGGCAAAGAAGGAACCGGTGACGGAGAAACGGCCGAGGGCGCCTTCGTTTACAACGGCTATCTCTATATGCTGTATACCGACATCAAGAATCCAGCTGCCACCACTGCTTTCACTCTGGAAACGATTATGGCGAAATCGGATCAGCCAGTGGCCCAGTTCAGCGATACGAACCCGCCGACCTTCACGAAGCTGTATGTCGCCTCAACTCGGTCCGACACGGACACCACCGCGGGCTATTTCATACGGCCAGCCACCGTAATGATGTCGCATTCGCAACTCGCAAACAGCAACATGATGGCGTCGCTCCCGGCCAGCCTGCAGAATGCAGCCCAAGTCGTTTTCCTCTTCGGAAGTGCCTGGACCAGCGGCAAGCAGCGCAAGAGCAACCTCTATGTTGCTGCGCTCAATCCGAAGGATGCCGATTCAGGAACCTCCGCCTGGTGGTACCTGAGCGCTATGGGCGATAACGTTCTCCATTGGTCACAGAACGAGGCGTCCGCCGTGCCCATCCTGGCCAATTGGAATATCAGCGGCAGCCCCTCAATCGGCGAGCACGGCGCGACGTGGAGCGATCAGCTGAAAGAGTTTGTGCTGCTCTACGTGCATGGCGGAGCGAATGCCGGCGGAGTGGTCGCAAGAACGGCGCCGGCGCCCTGGGGGCCCTGGAGCGGCGAGACGCTGATCTTTGGGGCCAATAGCTCATGGGCTCAAAAGATCTATCACCATGTTCCGAATGGCGATCCCATCACACAAAATAATGTTCCCTGGTACAACCCTGATGCGGGCAAGCTTCATATGCTCGCAGCCGGGGCCGACCAGGGATTTATGTACGCCCCCTACTTTGTAGGCAACCCAACGGTCGATGCGGACGGCAGCGTTACATTCTACTTCACGCTATCGACATGGAATCCTTATAGCGCGTTCCTGATGAAGACGACGTTTTGCCCTGCGGGGACGGCATGCAGATAAGGGAGCGCTTGCCCGGAATGCGCGTTAAGTCAGATCTTGTAGCATCGTTGAACGAGGCGGGCACACATTGCCTCAAACTGAGAAAATCATGAAGCGGCTTATCGTCGGATTGTCGGGATCGAGCGGCGTTATCTTCGGCGTTCGCCTTCTCGAAATCCTCAAGACTATCCCGGACGTTGAAACCCACCTTGTGATGAGCAAGGGTGCCGAGGTCACGCTGGGACTTGAAACCGGGAAAAACGCCGCGGACGTGAAAGCCCTTGCTGATGTTGTCCACGACCCCGGCAATCTAGCGGCGGCGATATCCAGCGGCTCGTTTCGCGTGATGGGCATGGCGGTAGTCCCCTGTTCGATGAAAAGCCTGGCTCAGATCGCGCTGTCAGTGGGGGACAATCTGCTGGCCCGGGCGGCCGACGTGACACTGAAGGAACGCCGCAAGCTGGTGCTTGTTCCGCGGGAAACGCCGCTGCATTTGGGCCACTTGCGGCACATGGTGGCGGTGACGGAAATGGGAGGCGTGATCCTGCCCCCAGTGCCCTCCTTCTACCATCGCCCCAAAACGATCATGGACCTTGTCGATCAAACGATCGGCAAACTTCTTGATCAGTTCGAGATCGAACACGATCTTTTCCGCCGCTGGGGCAGCGATGACGTTTGAAGAGTTTGATGCAGCAATCAATTCGCTGTTGAACTCGGTGCCCGCCATGACGCTCGCCACCAGCGCCGACGGGCATCCTTGGGCGACGGACGTTTATTTTGCCGCCAGCGGCTACGAACTTTTCTTCTTCTCCTCGCCCGCGTCGAGGCATTCCCGCAATCTTGTTGCGAACCCGCTCTGCGCCGCAACCGTGCATCCTTCCGCGGCTTCCTGGCGGGAGATCAAAGGGCTGCAGATCGAAGGAATGGCCGAGTGCATCACGGGAGTGGAGGCGACAGCACACGCGTCGCTGGTCTATTGCGCGAAGTTTCCCTTCGCCCGCGGCCTTTTCGCGAATCCCCTAGAGATGGGCAAGAAGGCGCTGAACGTGAAAGCCCACTTGTTTCGTCCCGAGCGTATCCATTACCTCGACAATGGGTTGGGGTTTGGAACGCGTTTCTCGGTCAGGGTCGAGAACGGGAAGGCGATTGGCGCGCCCGAGCGGGATGCGGAGCATTGAGGGCCGTGCTGTCAAACACGGCTTTGCCCAATGGGAGAGCCAGACCGAGGCGCCCTGCTCGAAGCGGAGAGCAGCCCGAGTGCAGGCACTCAACGACCGCTACGTGGAAGCACTGAGACGGCGGCGAAAAAACCAAAAGCCAATCAGGCATGCGAGGCCAATGCCAACAGTGAGCATAGACCCCGGCTCGGGAATGCTCGACTCGGGTGCGATGAAGCCCAGGACCGGGGCTACCGTGCTGTTGGTGGAAGCCGGTGTGGAAAGCCCATTGAACACCTCCACGCCGAACAGATCGCCATCGAACGGCAACGCAAGTATGTCGTGGCCCCCGTAGAGAATTAACTCTGCCGAGGGGTTCAAGGCGGGATCGAAATCGATCAGATATGGCGTAGGTTGAGTGATGATATGCAAGCCGGTCTCAAGCGTTCCGTTGAAAACCAAAGGCGCTGTATCAGTGGTTCCGTTGACCGTGGGTGTAACCTGCAACGTAACCGTCAAGGTATTGGCGGCAAGCGGGCTTGAGCTAAAGGTGTACTCGCCGAAATTCTGGGTGGATGTGTCCAGAATGAGCGGGGTCGAGCCCAGCGCGATGCCTGCGCTCGAAGAAGGCGTGTGGGTAAAACTGGGGCCACCGGTGTTGATCGGAAACGACGGGCCGAAGCCGACGGTCGGTGCGGTTGTGCTCAAGGTGATGGCGTCAGCCAGACCTAAAGGCGCACAGTAAGCAAAGATGGCGACGGCGGCGATGCGCGCGATCGTTTCGGCTTTTCGGGCACTTGTCAAACTCAAATTGGTTCCCTCCTCATGGAGTATTGTTCGCCAAAAATCGGGCGGTTGTAACTAGTGGTTCCACGTGTCGGATTGAGGCCTTTGTCGGTCTTATCAGATAGATCAGGAGCTACACGGAATTCCCGGCAAACGACTTTTATCCCAAGCGCAATTCACCACAAGCCTGATCGACAGAGATCCAACTTCGGTGCCTTCCTGTTCTTGCGTCATCATGAGATATGGGCATCACCCCAATCCAGGCCGAAGGTCTTTCTTGACCGTGATACATCGGCCCTGGCCTGTTCCTAACCGGTCGTGGGCGATGCGCATGCGTTGGTGCGATTTGCTGTTCGCACACTGGACTGCCGACAGCGCCGTTTTTCGCCGGCTGATTCCGGAAGGACTCGAACTCGATTTGTTCGATGGCAACGCGTATGTCGGTGTTGTGCCGTTCCGGATGAAAGGGGTCACGCACCGCTGGGTGCCCGCCAACACGGGGTTCGATGCATTTCCCGAACTAAACTTACGGACCTATGTGAAGGCTGGCGGCGGCAAACCCGGGGTTTGGTTCTTCGGTCTCGACGCCGGTCAGAGATTGGCTGTCCGAGTTGCGCGGCGCTTTTTTCACCTTCCGTATTTCGACGCGAAGTTCGAGATTAACGAAGTTGGCGACGTGACTGAATACTCCGCCCATCGGATTCATTGCGGCGCACCTGGTGCTGCCTTCACCGCAACCTATCGCCCGTTAGGAGCCGTGTACCGTTCAGAAAAGGGGACGCTGGAGTCGTGGCTGACGGAACGATATTGCCTGTACGCGGCTGACCGTGCGGGCCGGCTGTACCGGGGCGAGATCGACCACGAGCCGTGGCCGCTACAGCAAGCCGAGGCCGACGTGCGAATCAACACGTTGGGCGACTCGCTGGGAATCAAAATGAAGGGCCAGCCCAAAACCTTGCATTTCGCAAAGTCGCTGGATGTGCGGGCGTGGCTGGTGGAACGAGTTTAAGTGGCTCCCGCTCCTTGCGCCACTTTGGTATAGAACTGTGACAGCACCGCCAGGCTTCCTTTATTCTGAAACCAGGTAGCGAACTGTTCTATGACCGTAATTGAACTTTCGGACAGGCAGACGGACGCGCTTAGAGCGCGGGCGGCGGCTCAAGGCCTCTCGTTGGAGGCTTGGCTCAATGGGCCGGTGGAGAAACACGCCCAGCCGAGCCCCGTTCTCCGCAGGAAGCCGTGGAGCGTATTCTCAAGCTGCAAAACCGCGTAAAGCCCGACCCCCAAGGGTGGACCGTTCATGATTACATCAATCATGATCGTCCCTGACTGGACTCTCATAGAGCTTCGGTAAAGCGGTGTCTGTCCCGCGACTTCAGAACCCTTGCGATACAATGTATCGCAGAGGGGTGCAACCCGTGGCGACTACCATGGTTCACGTGCGCGTGGACGAGAAGACCAAGCAGAAGGCGGCGAAAACGCTGGCCGCGATGGGGATTTCGGTGTCCGACGCGGTTCGGATGTTACTGGTCCGCGTGGCCGCCGAGAAGGCGTTGCCCTTCGAGGTCAGAATTCCCAACGCCGTCACGGTCAAGGCGATGCGCTCCGCCGACAGGGGCAAGGGGAAGCGGTTACGATCTAGCGGCGAACTCTTCAAAGACCTGGGGATCTGATCGTTGCGGAGCCCGATCACCGGCGCCCAGTTCCGGCGCGATGTGAAACTCGCGCAAAAACGCGGCAAGGATATGGCGACTTTGCGGGAGGTCATCTTGCTGTTGGTTGAAGCCGCGCCGTTGCCGGCCAGGTATAAGGATCACCCGCTCGCTGGCGAGTGGAGTCATCATCGCGACTGCCACATCGAGCCCGACTGGCTGCTCATCTACAAGGTCGAGGGCGATGATCTGTATCTCGTCCGCACCGGGACGCATTCCGACCTGTTCTAGGTACATCTCGCGATCCCGGCTGCAGAAAGGCATCCTGCCTCTTGTTCCCGCGCTGCGTGACGTGGTGCGCTTCGCCAACGGCGACTACCCGAGCAATCCTGGACATAACTACTCAATGAGTCGGCCATCTCGGACTGGAGTCTCACGGAGTTTTGGTAAAGCGGTGACTATCCCGCAACTCTCCGCGGCTCCCAAGAACTTCCCAATAGTCACGAAACGGATTTCCAGTACGGGTTCCGGTCTGTCTTCGCTCGATGTATCTTTTCCTTAAACAGTGCCTGTAGGTCGGCTTCGCGCTCAATCACCTGAACGATTTCGTGTAGATCGACCAGGACAAAACACCTTTTGTGTAAGGCCCGTTTTCGCATCTTCGACCGCGGCGCTGGAGAATCCCGAGTAGGAAATGAAGATCCCACCGACATCCCCTCGCCCATAAACGCTGACAAAATGCGGAGCAATCTCCTGTCTTCCGATAGGCTTGTCCCACCACTTCATCTCTACGAGGTAGAGAACACCGCCGAGTTCGACAGCGCCATCGATCTGCTCGACGATTCCTTGCCCTTCCTGTCCTTTGAGGGTGAAAGCCTCTCTAACGAGGAATCCACTGAAGCTAAACAGGCTGTTGAGCACGGCCTCCCTCGAGGCGTTTGCCTCGCTGGTGCGGGTCTTTCTCGCCGAATAGTCGATAACGCGAGCCTTTGATCGCCTCGCGATCGTCGCTTTTCTTCTTCTGGGCGTTGATAGCTGCCGTATACAGTGCCTGTTTACCTTGCCGTTCCCGCTCCCGCTCCAAGTTTATGCGCGTGAAGCTGTCCTTGACGTTCACTACCTTTTGAATCCGGGCCACGATGCCCTGTGCTTTATACCGGTCGTTCTCCCAACAACTCGAAAAATCGTCGAACTCGGAAATCCGCTTGATAACCTCACGGCGAAGCGCCAGTGCGGGCTCACCCGCGTCGTTGAGGCGACACAGTACCGAGCGGGCGATTTCGTGTTTCCTTACGCCCTCTTTGTCTTGCCTGAGCTTGGTTCGCCAGTCGCCTATCAGGGAGTTGGGAACGCCCGCGCCAGCGAAAAAGTCAATGACGCCCTGCTTCGAACGGAACAATGCGGGCACTACATCGCAGAGCAGTTCAAGAAGCTCCGGAGGGTACTGGTAGGAGATATCAAGTCGATGCTGCGATTCGGTGTTTTCCATTCCCACTAAAGCCCCGTTTCCGGCACGTCATCAAAAGGCAGTTCAAGGTTATTCCCGTAGCGAGTGTGAATCTGATCGAGTTTACGCTTAAAGTCCTCGTAGTCCTTACTTAGCTTCATGATCGTCACAACGGAGGCTAGATGCTCGCGCAGTTTTGGGTGCCCCATGTCCTCGGTGAGGCGGCGGTGAAGGTGATGCTTGAGCCTGCCATCTGGTCTTCTTGGCGTCGTGTTACGGAGCTCCTCCAGAACGCCTGGGGCAAGGCGGCCATAGATAATGTCGTTGGTCAGGAGACCGAAATATCTTGGCTTTTTTACTGTGTCTCTTGGGTAGCTCATGCCCCTTAGTCTGAAAATCTGCGTATAGTACTCATCAGGGAAAGTGGGGACCCAAGGGCGCAGCTCCTTTGCTATGAACGCTCCCAGGATTCTCTCAAGGGCATCCTTGGCTCTGTCGCGCTGATATCCCGTGGCTTCGTCCACCAACGCGATGATTCCGACGTTTGCCAACCCTCTCATCAGGATGTCCGCGGCTTTCACTATGTGCCTGTACTGGGTCGGTATCTCCCCTTTTTCCACAAGCATCGCATCCCTGAATCGCAGATAGACCTCGCCTACCTGAGGCAGGAGGTTTGCATCATAACCGACCCCCTTCCCCCCTTTCTTAGTGCGGTAGAAAACGGGAGTCGTCGACGCCTTTAGCTCGTCGGAGACAAATGGCTTTAGCACATCCGCCTGAAGAAAAAATGGTAATCCGTCGACCGTGCTCAAGACGCCGGTTCCGGCTTTCGGGGACCGTGAACGGCCCAACGAGCGGAGGAAGGCCGCCTGTGTTACCAGCCTCTTGCCGTTCGGCAGCACGGCGCACGATATCGACTCTTTACCCAGATTGAACTCCCCCTCGTGGCTCGCGAGCAATAAGTTGCTGTCCCATCTAGCCGAGGCTGCTTTTCTTGCGATGTCTCGTCTCTCTTCGGGATTTAGAGCTTTCGCTCGTGCTATTCCGCCCTTTGCTTTTCGGCTGTTCCCGTCGGTCATGCTTGCATCATTCTCTGAATGCATGCTTACATGCTACGCTCTGCAAGCACGGGTTTCAACAGGGACCTAATGCTTGCTAATTGGCGCGGTCCGTCCGTGAGGAGGGCTATTGACAGCCAGTGCTATTACCGAGCCATTCGCAGGCCAGCCCAAGGTAGCCCGCCCGTGGTTCAGTGGGCGGGGGCCGTCCCGCCCTGACTTGGCAGGCCAAACCCCACGTTGAAGTACGGATGTGTCGACACGCTCATGTGATCCAGCCAATCAGAATACGCGGATAGGTCATTGAGTAGATGAACGAACGGATACCCTCGCATGGCTTCGTCTAGGGGCGTAAGGAAGAACGTGTCTTTCGGTATCACGTAACCGGTCGTCGTGGTGGCTTCGTTTGCGATGAAAGCGAATCATGTGGCGTTTGTTAACCACGATTCCTTTCGGCTATCTGCGAAGCGGGATCTCAGGGTGCGATCGAAAAAACTCTCGGACCTCCTCGAGGCTTCGGCTCCCGTCCATCCCGTCGTATGCAAACACGTAGTGGCAAGGATGACGGTCGAGAAACGATTCACACGCGTCACCTGCGAGGCCCTTAAAGCTAAGGGCTTCCTTACTCGGCTCAGGGATGCTCGCCAAGTTTCCCAGGGCATCAATCAGCGCCGCGCGATCCAGGGATGACTTTACTGTGATCGCCCCGGCGACGCTTTCCGCCGTCTCGAATGTCTTCTCATTTTCGTCGAATCTTACGCCAATGTCATTCGCTACGATCACATCAATTTGCTTCGACTCAACGCCATCGTGTGACACTATCTGCCCTCCAAGTGACGCCGAAAGGCGCCGAGGAAGGTGCCGAGCCAGAGAATCTCTGACAATCGTCTCTCGGTTCGCCCCGATGTCTGGCCGATGCTGGACGGAACTCGCTATAAGGGAAGCACTCGCGACTTTGTCAGCCAAACCATTGAAGTAATTCTGGATTCTTGTCATGTCAGCGCCCTTTCCTGGACTCCCACCCGTCGGATGCCAACCGGCGTGAGCTAATCACCACGACAAAACGCCTAGCTAACCTAACGGTTCTACTCGTTCGCTTGCTTGGCCTGGAACACGCTGAGCGACCGTCGGACAATGTCGAACATGCGGCGTGTGGTCAATGCCAAGCCGAATCGGGAGCATCTTGCTCGTCAAGCCGCAAATCATAATCAAGTGACCCAACGTTTTACAGCTTCCTGGGCCCCGTCTCCTACTCCGTCCTTGCCGCATACACCCCCGCCGGCCCGAGCAGCCCCGACGGCAGCATCGGCGAGTTTGCTCTGTATGGCTTAACGTCCGTAAACGTATACTTCGTCGTGGCGTCGGGTTGTTGGTCGCCGATAAGGCGGTTGACCCACGCGTTCGTGACTTTGATAGCTAGTTCGTTTGCGCCTGGCTTGAGCGCGCTGGTTGCGTCGACTCGATAGGGTGCGTGCCATACGATGCCGAGTGGTTTGCCATTTACTGTCACTTCGGCAAGATTCTTAACGTCGCCTAAGTCGAGCCATAACTGGGCGTTCTTGGCGAACCATTCCGACGGAGCTTGAAAGGTCTTAGTGTAAGTGCCGGTGCCCGAGAAGTACTTCACCCCTGTGTTGGAGTTATCGCTCCAGGACGAGAGTTGGTCAAGAGTAATCGATGCGGGGGCGCCGCGGCCCGGTTGGAAGGTGACATTCCAGGGGCCGTCGAGCGCGGCCAGCTGCGTCTCGACGACTTTCGGTAGAGTTCGTGAGGACGTTTGGGTTGGCTGGCGGAAGACCACGAACACCGAGCCCCAGGGCTCCAGGTGCAGCGGCACGGTCGTACGGCCATCGGCGATCTGGTACGAAGCGGGCTCCGTTTTGCCGGTCTCGGCGTGCCAGAGTTCCGGGGCTCTGCCCGTGACACGGAAGCTGGCATCGATGGCTTCGTCGCGAGGGTTGCGATTGTCTACAAAGTAGATGTCGCTGTCTCCGAGTTTGCGATGCACGAACAGGATGCGCGTATCGTTCTGCGGCTTGGTGTAGTCAAAGTCAGGAGCAACATTCATCGCCTTCAACGCCTGGTCTGCGGTCTGGCCAGCGAACACCGAGCCTTTGCCGACTTTGTGCACTCCCGAGCCGTCGCCGAATAGTTCGTGGTTCAGCTTGTGGAAATCGGCCTGGTCGTCGGCGAGACT
The DNA here is from genome assembly GCA_963771305.1 of uncultured Acidobacteriaceae bacterium. Classification (GTDB taxonomy): domain Bacteria; phylum Acidobacteriota; class Terriglobia; order Bryobacterales; family Bryobacteraceae; genus CAJCIT01. Next base: position 99,822 of record CAVYTS010000021.1, on the reverse strand, counting down.
CGGATCGTCCACGGGCTTGCCACCAGCCACGACAGCGCCCTGGTCCACCAGTTTGTGAAGCGAGCGCAGCACGGGCAGTGACATGTGCTTGCTATACGGATCGAGCACCAGAAGGCGGTAACTCATGCCGCCCTTAGTCGTGATTCTGTCGCCCGCTACACGCAGTTCATGAATGACGGCGTCGGCATTGACGTAATCGAAACCATAGCCGGGCGGTACGTCCGGCGACTTATTGCCGAAGATGGCGGTGAGGTTGGAGTCTTCGCCATAGAAGTAGATGACATCCGCCGCGAAGCGGCCTTGCTGCAGTAAGTAACTGCTGCGCGCCAGGTAGTCGACCCAGGGGCCGGCCTGTTCGGCCCAGGTTTCATTGCGGTTGAACCACTGGCCGAAGGGGCCGAGTGTGAGGCCAGGCGCTTTGCCCACCACCGGCTGATGCGCGGACTCGTGAATCACGATGCGGTTGATGCCGTTTAGCAGTTCCTGATCTGCGGTGGGCTTGAGCGTCGCGGGCGACCAAGCCCAGGGCGCGGCCGAAGCTGTGAGAGATTCCGCCGCGGCCAGATTCTGACCATATAGATGCGCGACGGATGCGGATTCGCGATCGTCGGCGTTGTAGCCGTACTGTTCTTTGTTCACGCCCGGCGTCTGCGTCCACATGGCGCTCATCGGGATGTCGTCGAGCTTCTTCACTTCCATGCCGTCGGCGACAAAGGCCCGGCCGCTCTCATGCGATTCGCCGTAATGGCCCATGCCGCGCTCCTTGATGGACGCTTGCACCTGGCCGTAATGCTCGATCGCGATCAAGTCGGCAATGGTCTTGCGGAAGTCCCACAGGAAGCGGTCGCTCGCTTCGGAGCTTTCGACGACTTGTCCGGTGAGGATCGGCAGCCACGGAGTGGGATCGTAGCCCCGGTGCTTTTTGAACTGGGCAAGCATGTCATCGGTCCAGTTCTGCGACCCGGCCTCCCAGCTATCGGTGATGACATATCGGATGCCGTGCCGGCCCATGTTTTGCTCACCCACCGTTTTCTTGTAGCTGTCGAGATACCCATCCATGTAGTTCTTCACATAGGCGCGATTCAGCTTGTCGACTTCCAGGCCGGTGCCCTCGACTGTGGCCGGATGGTTGGTGATGCCCAGCAACGAATAGCCGAAGCGAATGACCACCCATTGGCCCGGTGGGGGTGTCCAGTCGAGCGTTCCGTCGGGGCGCATCTTCGAAGTCAGGTCGACCACATCGGGTTTTGAGACGGCGTCGGCCGCGGAGTATGGCGGCGTGGCGAACGGATACAGGTCCGGTACGGGCACGAAGGCGGCCTTCTCTTCAAATCGGTTCACGCGCGCGCCCGGATGCAGCGCCAGCTCTGCAATTTCATAGTCCGTGGGAGGCGGCGGGACTTTCATACCGAACGAGGCCGGATCGATGTCGCCCATCCAGGCAGGCCGAGGCCCCGGGGGCGTGCGATGAAAAACGACGCGGAAGAACTTTGCTGTGACGGGAGGAAACGACACAGTATGCTCCGGCGCGCCGCCATCGGGAAGCTTCGCTACCGTCCGGAAGTTCTGGCCGTCATCACTCGCTTCGAGGGATTTCTCAGGATTGGTGACCCCGGTCAGCAGAGCGGCAAACCCATCAAATTCAGTCATTACGATGGTGATGGAACGCATGGTCTGGGGTGTGGCGAACTCCCACTGGATCCAGGCGCTCGCGCCCGGCTTGGGGATGGGCAGCTTGGTGGTCTTGGTGAGGTCGCCATCCCTGAGGATGGAGGCGTCGGGCGCGCCGGCGCTGGCCGTCATTTTTGGGTGCAGCGATTCGAGGGGGATATCGCTGGCGGCGCGGCGGTATGCGATGACGCCTGCATCGGCGTAGAATTGCGGAATCTTTGATCCGTCCGGCCCAGGCATAGCGTCATGGATGCTGAGGCTTTGAAAAGCGCCCGTGTTCGAGGGGGGCTTCGCCAGGACTGTCTTGTAGGGCTTCCCGCCGTCGATTGCGATTTCGCTCCACACGTACTTCTTCATGCCCTGCGACGGGGGCACCCAGGGGCCACCGGTTTCGCTCCAGCCGGGCGAGCCGGCAATGGCCTCTTCGAGTTTCAATTCTTCGGCCAGTGTGGTGGCGTATTTGAACGCCTCCTTCCATTCGGGGGTCATATAAGCGAGGCGGTGATCCACCACCTGGGGCGTGGACAGCGCGGCATCAAAGTTCTGGAAACCGGCGATCCCGACGCGGTGCATCCACTCGAGGTCCAGTTTGATTCCCTCCTGAGTAATGTTGCCATTCATCCAGTGCCACCACACGCGCGGGCGCGCGGCCTCGGGCGGATTCTGAAACCCGGTCTTGAGGGGATCGCTCGGGGTCGGCGGTGCAGAGCTCTGCGGGTTCGCGGCGGCGGCTCCCAGCAAGAGCAGTATGCCGGCAGCGACCAGCCTCGTGGAGGGGTGATTTGACGCTTTCGTTTTGTCAGTCATTTCTTCCTCAGTCGGAGGCGTAGAAGATTGGCTGACGCAAACCTTGGCAACGCCTTCCGCAGCCACAGTATCACTATGGGGTCGTTTGTCAGCATGCACTCTATGACAGTCGCGGCTCGGTTCCGTCCGCTTGCTCACGCGCGGTTCAGTGCTGGGGTCTCACAGAGACTCTCATGCGCGCGCTTCAGTGCGGGAGTTTTCGAGCGGACCCTGGCGTGGCGGCTAGCAATGTGAGATAGCCGTCGACGAGAAGCCCTTCGTAGCCGTGCGGGCCGCCGTTCCAGTCCTTCCAGTCGTAGGTCAGGCCATTGGGACCACGACCTTGAAAGCCTCCGTCCTCAAATGCCTTCAGCATGGGAAACAGGATGGCATCGGCCTCCTTAGCGCGACCGAGGTCGCGCAGCGCCTGGATCGTGAAATAGGCGTAACAGGCGGTCGCACCGCCATTCTCGTAGATCTGGAATCCGTCCGAGCCGTCCTCGCGATCTGGCCCACCGAAGCGTTTCTCCAGGTGCACGTAGTCTGCGCGGCGGATCGGGATCAGGTTGCCTGGAAGGCCCAAGTCAAAACGCGTATAGCCGACTTCCTTCATCTTGACGAGTAGCTTGTCCCAGATGGCGTTGCCCTGCACGCGTGAAACCAGCCCGTAGGTGACCGCCATGCCGTTGACGAAAAGAAAGTAGTAGTCGTGGAACTCGCCGTCCGCGCTCTTCCAGCCGGCTAGCACGCCGGTGGCGGGATTGTAGAACGTGTCATAGTACACAGCCTTCAGCTTCTTCGCGCGAGCATCGAAGAGCGCGGCGTCTTGTGGGAATCCAGCCGTGCGCGACAAGCCCGACATCGCTTTGAATGCGCCGTAGGCGAGGGCGTTCGAATAGGCGTCCTTATGACCGAAGCCGATGGTATCCCACCAGTTCGCGGGCCGGACGGTTACGCGCGGGGTCCAAGAGCCGGAGTTGCCGCTGAGCGGGTATTCCATGAGGCCATCGCCATCGTGGTCGAACTCGATCATCTTGTCGGCCCACGCTTTCACGGTGGCGTAGTTGAGCAGAAGCCAGGCGCGGTCGTGGCTGGCGGATTCGTAGTCGGCGGAGGCCAGCACCAGCGAGGGGTAGACATCGAGAAAGTCGTACTTCAACTCTTTGATGCCGCCATAGCCCGCCATCCCGTACCCTTTCATTCCGCCGGCGTAACGATCGAGCGTTTGGCGCAGGATGTCGAGCGGGCTGAGGCCTTCCGCGAGCGGCGGCATCTGGACGGCCATCTTCGAGTACATGAAAACGGTGAATGCCACAGGATCGCTGGCAGCGTGGTTCGCGAGCACTCTGTAGCGCGGGTTGATCTGGAAGATGTTGAGGAAATCGCGGCGGTAGCCGTCGTAACGTGGGTCGTTGTCGATTCGTGGGTCGTGCGGGTAGATGGCTGTGACCTCGAGGTTGTACTCAACGGTTGGGTTGGCAGCGGTCGAGGGCGGGAAGGTCAAGCGCACGAAGTTATCGCTATCACGCAGGGCATCGTAGCCCAGTGCGAGGCCCTTGGTGGGCGAAGTAATCCGAAACGTACCGCGATCGGGAAAGTGCAACAGCGCAGGCAGGGCAATGGCGCGATCATTGTTAAAGAGTCCCAGAAGCGTGGCATGGCAGCGGATGGGGTCGAAGGTGAGAACCAAGGGCTGCGCAGGAAAGGCGGGGGAGTAGACAGAGCGAATCGAGATCCTTTGTTCACTAAACTTGAAGGACCAGACGGCCCGGCCGTGGCTTCCTGCAGCGCGGAAGTCGATGTGCGGTCCTTCACGGATGGCGGCGTATTGGGATGGCGGGGCATCGAGCGGCAGCATCACGTTGAGATCGAGCTTTGACTTGCCGAGCGAATCGACCGCCAACTCCGCAAAGCCCGGCTGGCCAGCCGCCAACTGAACCCGGAAGAAGGGACTGCTGTACGAAAGATCCTGACCTGAAGCGCACGCGGCTAGCAGGAGCAGCAGCGAGAAGTTCTGTAGGACTCTTGGCATATTGCGAACGCCGCTAACCCGTGCCCTCGGGGAGAAAGCCCAGCTGTAACGCGGCGGTTCATGCGGTCTTGCTGAGGCGCTCACGCCCCGAGCGTACTACAGTAGGTCGCCAGAAGTGGCCGCAACGTCTTGCTGGCCGGTTACGCCCCTGCCCACGTCCCCCCCGGGCTGCGATAACATCCCGGTATGGCCGAACTGATTGAAGTCTCCTGCCCCTGCTGCCAGAGCACGCTTCATATCGATCCAGAAACTCGCCGCGTGATCCACCACCAGCAACCCGTTAAGAAGCCGATCATCGACGATCTCGCCGAGGCCGCGCGGAATCTGAAGGGTGAGGCCGCGCGCCGAAACGAAGTGTTCGAGAAGAGCTTCGCATCGCACCAGGCCAGCGGCAAAGTTATGGAGAAGAAGTTCGAGGAATTGCTGAAGCAGGCCAAGGAAGACAAGACCGAAGCGCCGCCCAAACGAGCCTTCGACTTCGACTAAAACAGGTGGTTGAACTCGCCGCTCGCCAGGCGCCGCACGAAATCGATGTCGCCGTCCAGGAAGTCCAGCGTCGGCAGGGCGGACAGAGCCTGCCAGGAGATCTGTTCGAATGCCCGGCAATCCGGCGTGCCGGTAAACTCCGTCACTGCATAAAAGAGCAACTGAACCGTGGTCCCGCTTGGATAGCTGTGGCTGTAGCGTGCAATCTCATGCCCGGCGCTCGCCTCAATCGCCAGTTCTTCCCGCAGCTCTCTTACCAGCGCTTGCTGCGGTGTTTCGCCCAGTTCCACTTTCCCGCCGGGAAATTCCCACTTCATCGCGTGGCGGTCGCTCTTTCGGCGCTGCCCAACGAGAACATTCCCGTCTCTAAGGATGAGCCCGGCCGCCACCAGCAGGACCCCGCGATGTCTGTGCATTTGCAGTAGAAGGAAAAGTGCGTTTCGGAATCGCACGATCGCCAGACTTAACTTATCGCCCGTGCAGAATGAATCGTAGCAAACACCGTTCGAACGCCCGCCAAATGGTTAGGTCGGGACTCTACGCTCGCCCGGCAACTAACTGCCGCAGCACATACGGCAGAATGCCACCGTTGCGAAAGTATTCGGCTTCCTGAGGCGTATCGATGCGAGCCTGGACCTCAAACGCGATCTCCGTCTTGTCCGGGCGCACGGCGCGAACCTTCACCCGCGGAGCACCAGCCACGGCGTCGACCACCCCGCTTAGGTCATACACTTCTTCGCCCTTTAAGCCAAGCGTATCGCGCGTCTCGCCTGGCAGAAACTGCAGCGGCAGAACGCCCATGCCCACCAGGTTGGATCGATGGATGCGCTCGAAGCTTTCAGCGATCACGGCCTTAACGCCCAGGAGCAATGTCCCCTTCGCGGCCCAGTCACGCGACGAACCGGAGCCATATTCCTTGCCAGCGATCACCAGCAGAGGCGTGCCCGCGGCCAGGTATTTCGCCGAGGCGTCGTAGATGAACATCTTTTCGCCATCGGGCATATGGCGTGTCAAACCGCCCTCCACGCCTGGCACCATTAGGTTCTTGAGCCTTATGTTGGCGAACGTGCCGCGCACCATCACTTCGTGGTTCCCTCGGCGCGCGCCGTAGCTGTTGAAGTCGCCCGGCTTCACACCTTGCGCGATCAGGTATTTACCGGCTGGGCTGTCCACCGGAATGGAACCCGCCGGCGAAATGTGATCGGTGGTCACGGAATCGGCCAGCACCGCCAGTACATGCAATCCCTTCAGATCTTTCACCGACGTGGCCGGGTCCACCATGTCGTCAAAATACGGCGGCTGCTTGATGTAGGTGGAATCGTTCGTCCATTCGTAGATGTCGCCAATCGGAATCTTGATCGAATTCCACGACGCATCACCGGCGAACACCTCCGCATACTCCTTCGCAAAGAACTCGGTGCGTGCTGACGTGCGAACCGCGGTTTCTACTTCCTGCTGCGTTGGCCAGATGTCTCTCAAGTAGACTGGGCCTCCATCGAAGCCCGTGCCCAGCGGCTCGTTCGCGATATCCAGATCCATGCGGCCTGCCAGCGCATACGCCACTACCAGCGGCGGCGAAGCCAGATAGTTCGAGCGCACCAGCGGGTTTACACGGCCCTCAAAGTTGCGGTTCCCACTCAGCACGGCCGCCACATTGAGCTTCCCTGCAGAAACCGCCTGCGCCACGTTGTCCGGCAGCGGGCCGCTGTTGCCAATGCACGTGGTGCAGCCATAGCCCACCAGGTGGAAGTTCAGCTTTTCGAGGTAGGGCATCAAGCCCGCATCGGTCAGATAGTCGAAGACGACCTTGGAACCGGGCGCCAGCGAAGTCTTCACCCAGGGCTTGGAAGTTAGACCGCGCTCTACCGCTTTCTTCGCGAGCAAGCCGGCGGCGATCATTACCGAAGGATTCGACGTGTTCGTGCAGCTCGTGATCGCGGCAATCACCACCGCGCCATCATGTATTGTTTCGTGATGGCCGTTCACCGCAAGCAGCGCTGACTTCTGCGTCGCCCCGAGCGATGTCAGGAAGTTCTGTTTCACATCAGGCAGGTTGATACGGTCTTGCGGCCGCTTCGGTCCGGCGAGCGACGGCACAACGGTCGAAAGGTCCAGCTCAAGCGTGTCGGAATAAACCGGGTCGGGCGAGTTCGCATCCAGGAACAACCCCTGAGCCTTGGCATACGCCTCGACCAACGCCACCTGGTCGGCCGAACGGTTGGTCAGGCGCAGATAATCCAGGCTCTTCTCATCGATGGGGAAGAAGCCGATTGTCGCCCCATATTCGGGCGCCATGTTGGCGATGGTGGCTCGGTCTGCAAGTGACAGCGCGCTCACGCCGGCGCCATAGAACTCCACAAACTTTCCAACCACGCCGCGCTTGCGGAGCATCTGCGTCACGGTCAGAACCAGGTCAGTCGCCGTGGTGCCTTCCCTCAGTTTGCCGAATAGCTTGAACCCAACCACCGCTGGCAATAACATGGAGATCGGCTGGCCTAGCATGCAAGCCTCGGCTTCAATACCGCCCACGCCCCAACCCACCACGCCCACGCCATTGATCATCGTGGTGTGCGAATCGGTTCCCATCAACGTGTCGGGATAAGCCTCAGTCACGCCATCACGAGCGCCGGTAAAGACCACGCTCGCGAGGTATTCGAGATTCACCTGGTGAACAATGCCGGTATCGGGCGGCACCACGCGGAAGTTGTGAAACGCGGTCTGGCCCCAACGCAGAAACGCATAGCGCTCTTGGTTGCGCTCGAATTCCAGCAGCGCGTTCTGGCCGAAGGCGGCCGGCGTGCCGAAAGCATCCACCTGCACTGAGTGGTCGATCACCAGGTCGGCCGGAATCAGCGGATTGGCAAGTGCCGGATTGGCGCCCATCTTCTGCAGCGCATCGCGCATGGCCGCCAGATCCACCACGCAGGGAACGCCTGTGAAGTCTTGCAGCAACACGCGTGCCGGACGAAACTGAATCTCCTGCGGAGCCGCTGCCGTATCCCACTTCGCAACATATTCAATGTCGCTGCGCTTCACGGTGCGGTCGTCTTCAAAACGTAACAAGTTCTCGAGCAGGACCTTGATCGAGTACGGCAATCGGGAAATGGAGGCCACGTCGGCTTTCTCTATCGCATCCAGGCGATAGATCTGGTAATCCCGATCGTTGACGCGCAGAGTACTGGCTGCGCCGAAGCTATTCTTGCTGGGCATTTGATTCCAGTTTAGTGCAGGGGGGGCGTGCACCAATGGCTTAAGGAACGGCGAGTGACACTACGACTGCTATCCGCCATTCGGAATGCAATCCGAGCCGGCTCCTTCGGTGCAGCACCAACAGCAGAAAGCGGGCCTGCCTTTTGGGGGCAGACCCGCTTCTTTGGGTCAGGCACGAACCGCATTTCGGTGGTTACCGATTAACGGGAGGCTCGGACGAGAGCAACTATCCGAGTTGTCGACGCCTCTTCATCAAGTACCTGCGGATGAGAGATCGCGTAGCCCTTAGAGGCAGTCCAGACCTCAGACAGGAAGCAAGTGCCTTGGCCACACTTGAAGATCATCACCGGCCCGCGCGCCTCAGTCTTGGCGGTGGGTTCGATTGAACTGACCGCGGGAACAAAGGTTGCTTTCCTTGTGTCGTCGTTGATCAGGACCAGCGGTGTGATGTTGCCGTGTTGCGTTTCCACAGTGTAGGTTCCGCTTTCATAAGCGGCTATCTTGCTGTGGAACGAGAAGGGGATGTTGGCCTTGGCTGCTTCTTGGGCCTGCATCGACTGAGTTCCGAACAGGATCAAAGCCGCCGCAGACACCCCAATATAACTAAGTACGTGTTTCATTTTAGGTCTCCTTTTGACCGGCTTCCGGTTCGAATCTTACTAGGATTTCCGGTTGCTCTTGCGCTCTAACATTGCAGTTTGGAAGCCTCCGCCAAAGGTGCATGCACTGTAAGCGGTGTCAGTCGCCAAGTGCTTGAAACCGCGTTCGCGGCGCGAGGCTTCTAACAAGGTGATCAAGTTTCACATAGCACACTCCGGATATTTACGTTGCACGCGATGGTTAACTGAGCGATTGGTTACTCAACGCACTTCCTGTGGCGGCCCCCGAGCCACTCAAGCAGTCGCTCCGAACCGGAATGGAAACAAAGCCGAGATGAATCTCGGCTCAGCAGGCTGCCCGCGCCACGCGGGCCGCGCTGTCAGCAATGTCCCTCGAACGCATGCCCAAAGCACACGTGTACGATGGCTGCACACAATTGAGCGAATAGCGGCCAGCCAATTCCCCAGCCTTTACACATCTTTAGCGCACAGGTTGTCGAGACGCGCGTCAATGTAGATGAGGCTAACCATGCAGAACCGTATCCTTTCTATCTCCCTGCTGACGGCAGTCAGCGGAGGTCTTCTTTTATCCCAGACGACCAACACCCCTCCATCTCCGCCGAACCCGGCGCAGATGACGGCTCACCAGGTCGCTCGTCTGACTACCTTGCTGTCGCTCAACACGGAACAGCAAACGCAGGCAACCGCCATCTTCACAACCGAGCAGACGGCGATGTCGAGTCTGTTCCCGTCTATGCAGGCTGCACATAAAGCCCTACAAGCGACAGTGAAGACCCAGGACACCGCCGCCATCACGACTCTCGCCGCTCAGATCGGAACGCTGACCACGCAGGAAGTCCAAGCCCGTGCCACGGCGCAAGCAGCCTTCTACGCGATTTTGTCAGCGGATCAACAAAACAAGTACGATCAGCTGCCACAGGGTGGAGCCTTTGGTGGCCGTGGCGGACCCGGCGGGCCGGGAGGCCCGGGTGCGGGCGGGCCGCATCCGTAGAAGAGGCCGCGTGGGGACATGTGGCCAGGTCTTCACAGCCGCCACACTTCCCAATTCCGATCCCCTTCGGATGCCGACGTCAAGGCTTTCTAAACAGCATGATCGATTTAACAACCGAAGATGGTAGCGGCCCGTCCGACAGATCGAATGTAATCCCTGCCTCTTCGTCAATAACATGCTCTCCCTCTTCGTGGGAGACTTTCGAAGATGGATACTTCATCTTGATCTCGGAGAACTTCGAGTCCACGTGTATTCCTTTGGGCGTATAGTAAGTCGGGTCGGAAATGAAGAGACGGTCGATGACCCACTCATTATGGTCGTTCATGATGATCTCCGCGACCACGCCAGGATAGATCACAATTGCCGGCCAAAAGAGTCCTTCCCCGTTCAAGTCGACCAACTTGATCTTCTCCTGACGGGTCAGGCTTTTCACGTCGTAAACCTTCATGCCAATGCGGAACGGCCCCGCTGCGCCCGGCTTGAGCAACTTGTCCGCACTCACCGGCGGCGTCTCCGCGCCGAATGAGGAGAGAACTAGGGCGAGAATCCACAGGGCTGCGCGGGGCATGCTACCAATTGTATGGGCGCGTTCGGGCGGCGTTGCGTCTTCATTCCGCCGCTTGCGACGACAACGCCCTCACCGCACCCAACGGCGCGGACAACTCCGGCAGTAATTGATGCCGGGTCTGGAGGTAGCTCGGGTCGTTATATGAGATCCATACCTTGCCGCTCGGGTCTTCCCAAACTAAGGCCTTCAGTGGCAGGTCGATCGCGATACTCGGTGCTGCCAGCATCAGGGGTATGCCGCCCTTTGGGTTTCCGAAGATCAGCAGTTTTGTCGGAGGCATGTGCAGGCCGGCCTTATCGGCTTCGCCGCTGTGGTCGACGAGTGCAAACAGCTTGATTCCCTTCGATTCGAGCAGGCTCTTGAATTTTTCAGCCGTTTCGTCAACCGAATGCCAGCTCGCCACGTTCACGAGGCCATTGCTTGAATCCGTATTCATTGAAGTCTCTTTCCGCTGTTTCAAAGTGCCAGTCTCCGGCTGCCGGACCGTGACCAGGTACGCCGCCATTACTAACCCGAAGACGGCCAGGATCAGAGCGAGTGTCACGGCGAGGACGGATGACGGCTTAAAGTCGGGTTCGCCCCGATTCAAACCTCCGACCAGACGCACGTGGTTCCGCGCACTCACCACGTTGACCGCCACGCCAAGCACCATCAGTGCGGTACCAATCCAAAACGACGGCCCGTTCGGCCGGATCTGCGGATTCGCGGAGTTCAGCAGTAAAGCCTGTAAGAACAAGCCAAAGCGGGCCACCACAAAGCCGAAACCCATCATGGCGAGACCGGTGCGTATCCACGCGAGGAGGGTCCGCTCGGCTGCCAGGTAGTCGGACGCAGACGCTTTCGTCGAGTCTGCCATTGTTTTTAGCCCCTGCTTCGCAAGCGTACCCAATATTCCGCTGGGGAGGATCGGTGCGTCTCAGTGATTGTCGCTAGAGCCAGCCTGGGCGGGTTCGGTGGCCTTATGTTTCCGGGAGAATTTCTGCCGTATGTCGGGCCAGAACTCTTTCAGGACGTTGGCCGCCATATCGATGCCGATCTGCGTACCGAGCTCCGTCACCGCGCTGCTGACATTACGCCCGTCAGGATAATACGCCATTGAAATCGCCACCGCCGTCGAATTGCCCACGATCTCCGAATAGTTGAACTGCTGGCCTCCCGAATCCGTGTGGGTCCAAAAGATCTGGCCGACTGCGTATCCGAATCTCGACCACCCGCCCCCTGTGCCACGCCGGAAGTAGCGTGGATCCTGATGAAGGAGGGTTGGGTAGATCGCTTCGGTCATGAAATCGCCTATCACAAAGTCGGCATAGGCCGTCCCGAAATATGAGGCGTATCCCTTCGCACCTTGTCCCAAATATGGATTCGAATTCGTCAACTGCCCATAGCCCGCGAACGCTGCGGCCAGAACAACGGTTCCCCGGTCGAAAGCGTCGTCAGCGGCGATCTTGAACTTCTCCTTGGGCGAAATTGGCGTGTAGTTAGCCGGATAGGGAAACGTGCGGTAGTTGGGGACGATCCAGAGGATGCGCTTGTCGCTTGATTCTGCCGGTTTCGCCGGCTCACTTTGTTGGCTACTCCCCGGCGTGGTTTGGCCGAAACAGAACGTCGCGACAAACGTGCTTTCTACGAAAATCGCAGCCAAGCGCCAACCCAGGCGATGCCCGCAGCAACGCATGAAATTAATGATGGTGGATCTCCTCGAAGAGTTTCCGTTAAAATCCAAAAAAAACCGCTCTACCACGGCTCCCGGCTGCTCAGGAACGGGCGCTTGACGAGTTCGTAACATCTTATTGCGGGTGCCCGTACGGCACTCCGCTTTGCGGCGTCTTCCCCACCTAGCCTTTGGTGGCTTATAGTGACTGAAGCTCTATGCCACGAGTCAACCAACTGTTGGACAAGCTGGAAGGCTTCTATGGCGAGCAGCAACCAGGCTGGCCGGTCGATCCCTACCTCTTCCTGATGTGGTGGCAGTGCGGCTATCCCGCCAGCGACGCATCCTGCCGGAAGGGCTGGGAATCATTGACCAGCCGGATCGGCACGGATCCGGATCGGCTGCTCTCCGCAAATCCCGCAAAACTCGCGCTCGCTTTGAAACCCGGTGGAATGGTGCCGGAACTCAGGGCCATGCGCTTGAAGGAGATTGCGGAGAGGGTTCAGAAGGAATTTGATGGTGACTTGCGAGCGGCGCTCAGCGGTATGCCCATTGCTCAAGTTCGCGCATCGCTCAAGAGGTTTCCAGGCATCGCCGACCCTGGCGCTGACCGCATCCTGCTCTTCGGCGGTATCTCGCCGGTGGCGGCTGTGCCATCCAATTGCCCTCATGTTCTGGTGCGTATCGAGCAAGGGCAAGAGCGTGAGAACTACGGCCAGAATTACAAGGAAGCCCAACAGCTCATCGCCGCGGCCTTCCCGGCCAAGAGCACAGGTGCGTTGGCGGAAGCTCCCGATCGTGAAACCTTCACCGCCCGAATCCGCGCCCATCTGCTATTGAAATGCCACGGACAGACGCTGTGCAAGCGCATCAATCCCAAGTGCAGCGCCTGCCCGGTCTCTGCCTCCTGCGCCTTCTTCGCCGGCAAGATGCGCGGCCGCCCCGCGCCCGATAAGCGGCACTCCTGATTTATCTGGTCCTACCCATAAACATTTGTGTTCAGGAATGCATTCCGGAACTTCCCGCGCGGATCGTACTCCTTCAGCAGCGCCTTATAGTCAGCCAGTTTCGCGTACCGTGACTCCAGCTGCGCAGGCGCCATCGTGAACAGCTTGGCCCAATGCGGCCGTGCCTCAAACGGCGCCAGCTGCTCTTCAATCAGCGGCAGCACCGTTTTGACGGATGGCCAGTCGGGCTTCCAGGTAAAGTGAATGGCCAGCGACGGCCGCTGGTACGCTTCGCTCATCCAAAGATCGTCAGCGGCAATCGTGCGGAGCTCGGTAATGAACAGATTGGGCGTTATCTTGTCCCGCAATCGCTCCACCGCCAGGATGGCTTCATACCCTCGCCCGCGGGGAACAAAGTACTCCGATTGCAACTCCTGGCCGCTACTTGGCGTGAAGTTCATTTTGAAGTGGGGCAGCCGTTCGTACCACGGCCCGGGGATTCCCATCTGTTCCGTGCAACTCTCGGCCGAATGCCCCGCCAAGGGGTGAAGCTTCTGGGTAGCCCGCGTGGCCCCAAAGAACTCCGGTTCCCAATGGATCGGCGCGCCGGACTCAACGCGGCGTTTGATCCAGACCTGAGTCGCCTTGTGGTTTTGCCAGTCGGTGAACAGGCTCACACTGTAGCCGCCGGAGAAGATCTCGTCCAAGTGCTTCTCCAGCTGCCCCAGCGATAAATTCTCATAAACCATTTGGGCGACCAGGAACGTCGGCTGAACATCCAGCGTGACCTTCGTCACCACGCCCAAGGCTCCCAAGCCCACCACGGCACCCTTGAAACGGTCTCCATCCTTGTCGCGGGCCAACATAACTAAATTGCCGTCGGCGGTGACCATCTCGAGCGCTGACACTGCCGTCGACAGGTTGCCGTTCTTGATGCCCGAGCCGTGCGTCCCGGTGGCACACGCGCCAGCAACCGAGACATGGGGCAGCGAAGCCAGGTTGTGAACGGCATAGCCATTCTGGTCGAGATAGGGCGACAGCCGACCATACGTAACACCGGCATCGACCGTAACGGTATGCGCTCTTTTGTCGAGTGTCATCTGGTCGAGCTGCTTCAGCGAGATTTGATTCGCGGTGCTATCAGCGATCCCGTTGAATGAGTGCCGTGCACCAAGGGCCTTCAGCTTGTCGCAGGTCTTGACGACCTTCTGAACCTCCTCAACAGTCTTGGGAAGATGCAGGTTGTTGGTGCTGTAGGTGTAATTACCGGCCCAGTTCGTTCGAGCTTGCGGTTGCTCATCGTCAGCCGACAAACCCAAACGCGAGAAAATGCTGCCGCCGATGACAGCGCACGACGTCTTCAGGAACTCTCTTTTGTCCATAAGTTGACTCGGCCAGTTGTGCTTGAGTCGGAGTATACACCCTGCTCGATGGAGCTAGAGTCTGTGTGAAACCCTATGTGTGAAGCCCGGAAGGGGTTGGGAAATCCGGGTTTGAAGGAATATCGCGGCTTCGTTTTGCATCCGCTTGCTGACGAGTTTGTGTGAAAACTCTGGGACAGAGTGACGAGTCGACTGTGCTGCATCTTTGGGACAGGCCCGCGCTGTCCACGCGGCGAATAGGCTTGGGTTGACAAGAGTGGATTTCGTGATCGCCTTGGGACAGAGGTGGCGCCTGTCCCGGTCGGCCTTGTCGCGGGTCCGCTCGCCGAGAAGCCGTGAAAAAAATGGCTTTGCTTTTTACAAAGTACTTTGTAGTAGGAAGAAAGTGCCTGATAATGACGGTATGGATTCCTCCAGCCAGCCTGTACTGTTGGTCATCCCGGAGCAGCCTGAGCCATCCAAACCCAGTGAGCCCGACGGTCGGGTGAAACTGCGGCAGGTGAACCGAAGCCAGCTGACGATGGCGCAGATCGATGTGGAGCATCTGATCGACGAGCAGCATCCCGCGCGTGGCATCTGGGACATCTGCCAAAAGTTGGATGTGAGTCGCCTTGAAGCGGCGATACGTACCCGCGAAGGGTGAAGTGGGGCGCGCAGCTTGGCCACCACGTTTGTTGATCGCGGTTTGGTTGTACGGCTACAGCAGCGGGATCACTTCGGCGCGGGAACTGGAGCGCCAGATGGAATACGAACCGGGTCTGATGTGGCTCACCGGCGTGGAAGTGATCAACCATCACACGTTGAGCGACTTCCGGATCGGCCATCGCGAGGCCTTGACAGTCCTGTTTCCGCAGATGTTAGTGGTGTTGTCGGAGGCGGGGCTGGCGAAGATGAACTTAGTGGCGCATGACGGCACCAAGATCCGGGCGCAGGCCGGGGTCGATTCGTTCCGGCGCGAGGCGACGGTGCGTGAGAAGCTGGCGGAAGCGCGTGGAGCCCGCCGAGGTGGCGGTGGAGCAACTGAAGAACATGCAGAAGGTATCGAAGAAATGGGCCTTGCTCATCCAGCGCGGGAGCTGAGAGAACTGGAGTTCGGCATCAGGCGCCGCTTTGACGGGGTAAACGCAGACGCCCTGCTGGCGCGCGTAGCGCCATTCCTTTCGGACGGTTTCCGATTGCATGGCCGAGGGGGTCATGACCAGGACAAGGAATTCGACGGAATCGATTGCTTCCGTGAGCTGTTTCCACCAGCCCACGCCGCCTTCGAGCAGCAGGCGATCCTGCTTAATGGGGATGTCGGGTGCTTTGGTGCGGAGTTTTTCGCGCAGCGCGCCGGCGAATTGTCCGCCGTCTTTGCGTGCGTATGAAAGGAATACCCCGCTGCGCTTGTTCCCAATCATCAGAGCTAATGATACTTCCGGATTCAAGTAAGAGAGGAGAACTGCGCGCAGGTCGTTGGGATCGGAGATTTGGATCTGAACATTCGCAGCGTAGGCAAGGCTACAAGCGTGTGGCGGGGAACAAGACTAACCGGGCCAAGCGGCAGTTTTTTTCGGTACATCGAGTGTGAACTTGCCGAGTCCCTACGCTGGCTCGATATCCGTCCGCGCGAAATCCTCGCCGGTAAAAAGCAGTGGCATGCCCGCGACGGCCGCGACGGCGTAAGACATGCAGTCGCCGAAATTCAAGCCAGCGGCATGACGTCCCCGACCAAACCGTAGAAATGCGGTGGTGGCGGCGTCCAGGTGTTCTTCGTTGAATGCGACCACTTCGGTCTCCAGGCGGCGCACAAAAGCAAAAAGCAGCGGGCGGGCGTCCTGGCCCAGCCGCGTGCTCAGGACCATGGCTGCTTCAAGCAGAGTCGGAACTCCTACAACCGCAATCTCGGCCTTCTCAATTGCTTCGATCAGCCGCTCGTGGCCGGGCTCTTTTAAGTGGATTGCCACAATCGCAGAACTATCCAGAACCATGGCTCAGTAGCCTTCCGGCCCATAGCCCAGGATCCGGTTTTCCGCTTCGCGGCTCAGAACCCGACCGAGTTCGCTGGACGGAATCAGGGGCCAGACATTCCGTTCCAGATAGTCGCGAAGTCCTTTGCGACGTTCCGGCTTTCCGGCCCGGGCCCGGAGCCGTGCCCGGCGCTCCAGCAATGCTCGCCTGATGGCTTCGGTTTTGGTTTCATGAGCCAAGCCGGCAACTTCGGCGGCCAACCGTTCTACTTCGCCGTTCTTGATATTGAGCCCCATGGTAGAAATCTACCCGTATTCTACCATCCGCTCTTGACAAACAGCTCCGGGGGCGAGCGCGTTGACGGGAGACCTCAGCTGGGAATTTCAAGAAGTTCGAACTTCGGGAACTTCACTGCGCAACCGGCCATCAACGACTCGTCCAGCTCCGCCAACACCAAACCTAGGGAGACACGAGGGTGGCTCCCGCCTCGGAGCCAAGGAGTGCCTGCCCCGGATCTCATGGTCAATTTGGTTTCCGTTACGCGGGCTTAGTTTAGGTGCTAACTTATGATGCGGTGACCACTTCAATCGCCCTGACCTTGCTCCTTACCGGAGCCGCCTTCGTCCAACAGAGCTTCGCCCAACCCAGCGTGACGTTTTCTACGCCGGACGGATTGACCCTGCACGCCGATCAATATGGAAGCGGCGGCCGGGGTGTGGTGCTGGTTCATGGGGGTCGCTTCAACAAGGAGAGTTGGAAAAAGCAGGCCGAGACGCTTGCACAGAACGGGTTTTATGTTCTAGCAATCGACTTTCGCGGCTACGGTCAGACCATCCCCGGCACGCAAACGGCGGACTGGAAGCACTATCCGGATGTGTTGTCAGCCGTCCGGTATTTGCGCTCCCATGGTGTGACGTCCATTGCCATCGTGGGAGCCAGCATGGGAGGCGACGCGGCCGGTGACGCGGTGGTCGAGTCCAAGCCCGGCGAGATTGACAAGATCGTCCTCTTGGCGGCGCAAGGCGGCGATTCGCCGAGCCGTTTGACAGGCGAGAAGCTATTCATCCTGAGCCGCGATGACAAGAGTGGCGACGGGCCGCGGATGCCGGGTATTTTCGCCGCCTACCAAGCGGCGCCGGCTCCCAAGCAGATGGTCATCCTGGAAGGTTCGGCCCACGCGCAATTCCTGTTCGACACCGATCAAGGTCCCCGCTTGATGCAGGAGATCGTGAAGTTCCTGAAGAAAGAGTAGGTGGTGTCGATTGGCGTCGCGCCGTCGAGGACTTGCGGATGGCCCGGTCTTTATTCGCCAACGAGAATTACATCGCCGGGTTCGATCGAGTTGATTGCCTCTTTCGATACGGTCGGCAAATCGTCCAGAAACTCGTCAAGAGTCTGGCCGCCTTCCAGATAATCCAATAACGCCTGAAACGGGACACGGGTACCCCGGGAAACCCGGAGTTCCACCCAGGATGTCCTGATCCTTGACGATTATGGCGATCGGTTGCATGGCGGGCTTGCCTTATTCCTGACTGACTTCTCGCTATTCCATCGCCTCTGCGCTGCCTCGCCGCGGCGACGACCGATTCCGCAGTCTGTGGTACTGAGCAGCGAACACATCGAATCGCGATCTCCCCGGATCTGACTAGAGGTTAGACCCAGCTTCTAGTTTCCCGTAAAGCAGTTGGCCGTGATGGGGACACTATCCTGAACGCCGGAACTCTCAGTCACAGTGAGTGTGTTGGTGTAGGTGCCTTCGGCCTTCGGAATGAAGGTTACAGTAACCGTACAACTGGCGCCGGCCCCCAGGAAAGATCCGCACTTATTCTTCTCGGTCAGGTATTTGCCTCCGCTTAGAGCGATCCCAGAAATACCGATTGTTGCGCCGCTGGTATTAGTGACTGTGACGCTCTTGCTGGGGTTGTCGCCAATAATGTAATTGGCGAAATCGAGCGACGCCGGCGACAAGCTGAGGACGCCGGGCAAAGAGCCGGTTTAACCCGTTCCCGACAGCACAACGGCACTCGCTCCCGTAGCGAGATTGATGGTTAGAGCACCCGTCCGCAGTTTCGCGGCGGTCGGGGTAAATGTGACCGTGACGGTGCAACTCTTCGAGGCGGCCAGGAAGCCGTGCAGGTTGTCGTTCTGGCGAAGTCTCCCGTGATCGCTACGCCCGAATTCGCAACTGCGGTCTTACCCGTAATGCTGGCCACCCCAACGCCCGTCCAACAGCGGGCGCTACAACTCCTCCAGGTTTCCGCCGGACTGTAATCGTACCCAGTAGACTGCAACCCCAAAACCAGCTAACTCAAATCAAAACAGCCGGTTAACGCCTCTTGGCTCAAAGAAGTTCGGTTTAGGGCGGCGGTGCTTTGCGCTGCAGGGCTTTCGGGGCCCGGGTTCGATCGAGCGGCAGTGCCTGCAGTGTCCATTTCACCGGACGGTTTCGAGTAGGTAGAGTTCCATGTCGTCTCAGGCCTGACAGCGAAAAATGCATCTCGCCGAAAACGGCGGTCACAGAACAAGAAAATAAAGTTTACTCCCTAGCAAATCAACCATCTCTAGAAGGACCGCGCGCAGGTGGTCTAATCTGACCTTGTACTTTCGTGTGGTAACGTCAGTCAGCATTTGCAAGTTGTGAAGCCGGTCTAGACAGCCGGCTTTTTCTATTGGTGAAAGGGAAACTGAAAATGTGGACCCGAACGAAGCTTGAGCTGGCGACGAGGCACATGAGGCAAAGTGTGGAGCGGTACCTGTCGCTCTTGAGAAGCCGCGAACACACGGCTGTCGCCCAACGCACTGTCGTCTCCGAAGAGAATAGCGTCACCGAATATACTACCGTCGCGCGAGTCAGAGACGTGGGCGACGTTCTGTGGGATGTCCAGGAAACGCGCGCCACCCGGCACGGGTTTAGTCTTTATTTGGGCAGGCCAGCCGACGAAAATACAGCTTGTTATCACGGCCACCCGCGCCTGATTGTAACGAAGGCGCTCGCAGACTATTGGCAGGCAATCCGGGCCACCGGGCATGGCGCATTATTCGATTTGCCGTAGAGCAAGCACTCGCTGCAGCGCGCACGACGACAGCTTGGATTGCGCTACCACGACGATGTGAAGGCGTTTTGGACGGAACGCATCGAGGATCTGGAGTCATTGCTCCCTCTCGAACTCGCCGCGAAATATAAGGTTAAGTCCGGAAGGGCTCAGTTCTGGCGGCGGAGGCTGGTTGGACCGCGCACCAAGCCGGCTGGATGGTGGCGAACGCCGGAGATCCGCGCTATTCTGCTCTCCGACAAGCCACTCTGCCAGGTGAGCCAGGAGCTTCAGATCAAGCGGCACTATGCGTGCGAACTGCGCCGCCGGGCGAAGCGGGGTTAGCTGCAATACTCTTCACTTAACAAACATTTCTATGATATTCTGTTCTAGAGCGCAGCCTCTCCTAGGGGTCACTCATGAACGAAACGAGGTTGGAATCAACCACTCTGCGGGCACTTGCGTACGATGGCCGCCGCGGGATTTTGCAACTGGAGTTCCGCACCCGGGCCATCTATCATTACTACGGCGTTCCTGCGGCGGTCTATGAAGCTCTGCTGGGCGCTCCTTCCAAAGGCAGCTACTTCAATCGGGTTATCCGGGGACGCTTTCCCTATTCTTTGTGCGCAAGTGCGCAAACCGGCTTGGCGGGGAAGGACTGATGTCACGCACAGTGGCTTCATTACCCGCTGGCAGCCGCATTACCGACTACATCAGTCTGGGCGTGGTAGCCAAAACCTTTCCGCTGGAAAAGATTCGTGTGGCGCTGGCGGCGACGGGGAAAGAGAGTGTGCGGCAGCGCGACCTGCCGGCGCATGTGGTCGTGTATTACGTGATCGCGCTGGCGCTGTACATGCAGTCGTCGTATCGGGAAGTGCTGCGTTGTCTGCTGGAAGGAATCCAGTGGCTGGTGGAACCCGCGGCGGGAATCAATGTGGCTGGTAATTCAGGGATCTCGCAGGCGCGAACCAGACTGGGATGGGAGCCGGTGCGGCAACTGCACGATGAAGTGGTCAGGCCGGTCGCGGTGGCGGCGACGAAGGGCGCATGGTATCGAGCGTGGCGTCTGATCAGCGTTGACGGCAGCACGCTGGATGTCGCCGACGAGAATGGCAACCACGAAGCGTTCGGGCGTCCGGGAGCCAGCCGCGGGGAGAGCGCCTATCCAAAGATCCGCTTCGTATCGCTGGTGGAGAACGGTACCCATGTCCTTTTCGGCAGCCGGATGGCGGACTATGCGACCAGCGAAATCGCGCTGGCAAAGACTGTATTGCCCAGTCTCGACAAGGGCATGTTGTGCCTGGCAGACCGCGGCTTTTTCGGGTTTGAGATGTGGAAG
The DNA here is from genome assembly GCA_963771305.1 of uncultured Acidobacteriaceae bacterium. Taxonomy (GTDB): domain Bacteria; phylum Acidobacteriota; class Terriglobia; order Bryobacterales; family Bryobacteraceae; genus CAJCIT01. The sequence continues at coordinate 79,157 of CAVYTS010000021.1, read as the reverse complement.
CAGGCGGCAGCTACGGGTGCGGACCTGTTGTGGCGGGTCAGAAAAAACATCCAACTGCCCTGCGAAAAACGCCTGCCGGACGGATCTTATCTGAGTCGCATCTATCCGTCGCAGCAGGACCAGCGGCGCGGGCGCAATGGAATCGTGGTGCGTGTGATCGAATACCGCCTGGAGGGAGTCGAAGGGGCGGAGCCGTTATACCGGCTGGCAACCACGATCCTCGACCACGAACTGGCTCCGGCCGCCGAACTGGCCGCGCTCTATCACGAGCGCTGGGAGATCGGCGTGTCCAGACAAGGACACATTGTCCAGTCGGTGAGAGACCGACCGAGGTCAAAAGACTCAGACCTCGTAGCTGGGGAGGCACCGTGGCGCGAAAGCAAGACGGTGGAGCCCTCCGACAAACATACTCGAAAGGAGTGTGCGCAACGCACCAGGTTGCAACGTGCAGTGAACGCAGACGTAGCCTCGTTACACGAATCTCCGGTGGCTGAGACGGTCGATAACGTGCGAAAGCAGCAAGAGTTGTCCGAAACGAGTCCGACACGGCAGCTCTCACCGGCGGGGTATCAGCGGCGACATGGTGTGAAGGATGATGTGGAAACTGGAGAAGCCCTCGGTGCCCGGCGAAGAAAACTCGTCGAGGAGATGCCGGCTATAACCGCGAGTGGGAAGTGCTGGTATAGGCATCAGGGTGACGGATCGGATCGAAGTACCGTTGATGGGCGTGCAGCAAAACGCGCCCGGAGGGAAGGATCCGGACCGGTGAATGTTCCGTCCGTCAAGGCGAGGCAGGGGTGAGATGACAAAGGCACCCGGCAGTCTGCAGGAACTGAGGCGGCGGATTTATCGAAAGGCGAAGTCTGAAAAGACGCATCGCTTCTGGGGTCTGTTCGTGCATATCACGAAACTGGAGACCCTGGAGGAGGCTTATCGAATCGCCAAAGGAAACGGCGGTGCCCCCGGCATCGACGGCCAGAGTTTCCGGGACATCGAGTCAGCGGGACGGGCTGCGTTTCTGGCGGCGGTGCGAGAAGATCTTGTCACAGGCAGGTACAAACCAATGCCCAACCGCCGGGTGGAGATCCCGAAGGGCAAGGGCAAAGTTCGAATACTTCAAATTCCTTGTATCCGCGACCGCGTGGTGCAGGGCGCATTGAAACTGATCCTCGAAGCAGTATTCGAGGCGGACTTTTGCGCGAACTCTTATGGATTTAGACCCAAGCGAACACCACATGGCGCCTTGGCGGAAGTCAGGCGCAGTGTGATGCGGCGTATGTCCACGGTTATCGATGTTGATCTGTCGCGCTACTTCGACACGATCCGGCATTCGGTGCTACTGGATAAGATCGCCAAGCGGATCCAGGACCCACAAGTCATGCACCTCGTGAAGCAGATCATTCAAGCTGGCGGAAAGGTCGGTGTCCCGCAAGGGGGACCGTTCAGTCCGCTGGCAGCCAATATCTATCTGAACGAGGTCGACTGGATCTTCGACGCGATTCGTCGTAAAACGGCAGACGGAGATTACGAGGCAGTCAACTATCACCGGTTCGCCGACGATGTTGTTATCACAGTCAGCGGGCATCACACCAAACGGGGCTGGGCAGAACGGGCCCAGCAACGCCTCCAGGAACAGTTCGCACTGATCGGTGTCGAACTGAACACGGAGAAAACCAAACTGGTGAATACGCTGAACGGTGACGCATTCGGGTTTCTGGGGTTTGATCTGCGGCGTGTACGCAAGCGAAGCGGGGCAGGATATTTCATCCTGATGACTCCGAAGAAGAAGGCTCGCCAGGCGGTCAAGGCGAAGATCCGCGACATCATCGCGCATGGGGGCGCAACTCCCGTGGCGGAACTGGTGAAGCAAATCAATGCCACGCTGGCCGGATGGGTCAACTACTTCAGGGTTGGAAACTCGAGTCGGGCCTTTAGCGAGGTTCGCGACTACGTGGAGATGAAGATCCGCACCCTGTTGACCAGGCGGAAACGGCGGCGAAAGTCGAGTGTGGGCTGGCGGCGATGGAGTAACGAATACCTCTACGATGTGTTGGGGCTCTATTGGGACTGGAAGATTCAGCCCCTCCCCGGCTCGGGAGTGGGGACGTGAAAGTGGCCGTTAGACACCAGGACTCATAACCCTTTTGACGAAATTCACTGGGTGAGCTGCTTGAGGGAAAACCTCACGAGCAGTTCTTATGGGGAGGGGTTGGAAACGGGCGAGGCAACTCAGCACCGCGCCAGTCCCTTACCCGACAAACCGCGTTCGACGAACTCAAGACTCATCTGCGGGGCGCGCATATCGTGCTCCGCAGTAAAACGCCGGATCTGGTACGGCAGGAGTTCTATGGTCTGCTGATGGCACATTTCGCCGTGCGCGGCCTCATGCACGAAGCGGCGCTGCGTGTCGATAAGGATCCCGACCGACTGTCCTTCCTCCACGCCGTGCGCGTTGTCCGCCGCAAGATGGCCGCCTTCGGCGCCATTCCCCCCTCGGGGTCGAAAAGAGTTCCATAACGCGGTGCTGGACGAGATCCTCGACGAGTCTGCCGCTTCCAGCCGCAATCGTCGCAATCCCCGAGGGGTCAAGCGCAAGATGAGTAACTTTCCCCTGCGCCGCGGCTACAAGCGTTCGCCACTCAGCGACATCTCCGCAGCCATTAGGATCGTTAAGTGAAGAGTATTGGGGTTAGCTGTCGCTTGTCTAACTTCTGCTAACTTCGCGTAATTTATGCTCCCGGCGGCCCGTCGGGGCGGACGACGATGCCAGCGCCGCACAAACGTTTCCTCGCGTGGCGCGTCTGTCGCATCATGCCTACACTCTTCCGTACCAGCCTGTTCTTTTTTGCCGCGGGACTGACGTTCGCTCAATTCTCGCCAACCACTTTGCCTCCCAGCGGCAACAACCAGCGGGCGACCGTGACCCAAGGAATTGGACCCGTCAACGTGAGCATTGACTATTCCAGTCCGGCCGTGCATGGGCCGGGCGGGAAGGACCGGCATGGCGAAATCTGGGGCAAACTTGTGCCCTACGGACTCACGAACCCGGGTTTTGCCAACAACCAGCCCGATCCATGGCGCGCCGGGTCGAACGAGACCACCGTGTTCGCCGTGTCGAATGACGTGACCATCGAAGGGCAGCCATTGCCGGCGGGCCGCTATGGCCTTTTCATGATTCCGGAGGCGGACGAATGGACCATCATCTTTAACAAGAACTCCTCGTCCTGGGGCAGCTTCTTCTACGATCCGAGCCTGGATGTGCTGCGGGTGAAAGTGAAGCCGCAAAAGCACGATTATCGAGAGTGGCTCGCCTATGAGTTCCCGGTTCGGCGTTCGGATGAAACAAGGGCCGAGATGCAGTGGGAAGACTTGTCGGTGGGGTGGAATATTAAGGCCAACGTCAACGAGATCTACCTCGCGCAGATTCAAAAGGAATTGACCGGCGCGGCCGGGTTCAAGTTCGACGCTTATATGGCAGCGGCGCAGTTCTGCCTCACAGCGAACACCAACCTCGAGCAGGGGCTGAAGTGGGCCGATGCGTCGATCAACATGCCCTTCGTCGGGCAAACGAATTTTGACACGCTCAGCACCAAGGCGTTGATCCTTGCGAAACTTGGGCGAGAGCCGGAAGCCAAGACGATTATGGATGCGGCGCTGAAGCTGCCCAGTACATCACCCTTGCAGATCCACCAGTATGGAAGGCAATTGCTGGCCGCGAAGAAAAACAGCGAAGCGCTGGCAATCTTCCAATACAACGCGGAACGAAATGGCGACGCCTGGCCCACTCACGTCGGACTCGCGCGTGGATATGCCGCGGTCGGTGACAACAAGCAGGCCTTGGAACACGCTCAGAAAGCGGTGGCGCAGGCTCCGGACCCGCTGAACAAGAAGAGTCTGGAAGACATGGTGAAGGCGCTTCAGCAAGGCCAGTCGATCCAATAGAGAAGTCGCGGCAAACGGAGGCAGCAGGCTGTGAAACAATCGCCCGCTAGCGCACCGAGAACATCAACTGCAGGCCCTTCGGGAGCTGCTGCTCATTGTTCTTCAACTCGAATTTCGAAGCAAACGGTGCGTCGTCGTCAATTGTTAGGGCGACGCCGGGTAGACCGATGACGGAACCAGCCGTCGTACGGACTTCCGCTCCCCGTTTGAACGAGGCAGGCGACCCAGGCGAATGCACTTCCGACAGCGATTCGTTGCCTACCCCGTCGGCCGCGTTGCTAGCTTAGCAGCTAGAAGTCTACCGTCTCTTGGAGGCCGGTCGCGAGTGGTTCTAAAGAAACGACCGCGGATGTAGCCGGCGGGATAAGTCGTTCCCTGTGAAGGGTCACGAAGGCTAGTGATGGCCACCGCCACTGTGGCCACCTCCGCCGGAGTGACCCCCACTATGGCCGCCGCCCCCGTGTGAGTGCCCTCCGCCGTGTGAGCCGCTACTACCATTGCCGTGGCCGTGCCAATGCCAACCGGAGTGGCCGCTGTAGTAGCCGCCCCCGCCGTAAAACCCGAAGCCAAAGTAACCGGGCGAATAGAAGTTCCAGCCAAACGGGCTATAAACAGCGTCGGCATAGGGCCAATATCCGTAGAAACTCCAAGTGGGATCCCAGTACCAGCCTGGGGCGGCCGCCACATAGGAACTGGCGTTGGCGGCTGCGCTGGAACTCGCCTGCGCTACGTCCTCACTGCGCGCCCGGCTCCAGGCGTAGAGCGGGTCGGCTTCAATTGCTGTCAACTTGAAGCCGCGCTTCTTCAGCGGACGATCACTGGCGAGCAGCACCTCGTGGCGTTTGTCGAGCGTGGTGGTTCCGGCCGCTCCTTGAACGGTCGCTTGGCCATCCACCACAATCATCGCCTTCTGAGCGGCGTCGAAGCCGTACAGGCCATTCTTGCGGATCTGTGCGGTGGCGCCGCTCATCACGACGCCGAGATTGGTTCCTGGTATGAACTGGTCGACTTCTAGCAAACCAGAGCCGCGCGCGATCTGAATTTGCGACTCCACCAGTCCGGCGGAGAGGATTTGGATTTCGCTATTGTGTCCGATGCGCAAGAAGGCTCCGGGTGTGAGCAGGACCTCGACGTAGCCTTCAGTCGTGGTGAGGGTCTGACCGGGCTTCAGTCTCGCTGTTCCGATCGAGCGCGCTGAGAGAGCTTGGCTATCGAGCGAGACTTGCCCTTCCACATAGTTGATCGTTCCCGGTCCAGGCGCCTCTGCCGGCGGCTGCGTGTAGGGGCTGACAGGCCACTGAAAGGGGGCGGCCGAGAAACCCATGTCGTTGACTTGAGCGGACGCCGCGACGGCCGATACCAGCAGAAGCGGTAACGCCTGCCAGCGTACCAATGGCCCTGTCATGGTTCACCCAACTATATGACGTTCGGAGAGGCAGCCGGGTGACAGGAAGACGGCATTATCAGAAACGCCTGTAGTCCAGGCTCTTCTTCTGAGCCGGGCGGATTGAATCTTTTGAGTGAGCTTGAGAGTGAACGCAGTTTGCTTGCACCAACTTGGTGAATGGCAACCGCATTGTTGACAAAAGACGAAGAATTACACTGGCTGGCGCTTCGGATGGTGCCAGGGCTCGGGACCATCGGGACGCTGCGAATACTCGAAAGACTTCGCACACCGGAGGCGATCTTTCGCGCTTCCGCGTCGGAGCTGGAAGCCGCCGGAGTGAGCCCCAGTTTGGCGCGCAGCATCGCTAGTGGCCTGACGTTTGAAGACGCGGTCGAGCAGCAACAGCGGATGCTGGACGCCGGGGCGCGCATGATCTCATACTCCGATAAGCCGTACCCGCCCAGCCTGCGCGAGATCTTCGATCCCCCCACCGTGCTCTTTGTGAAGGGACGGTGGAGCTGCTGCATCGTTTTTGCCTGGCGGTGGTTGGAACGCGCCGCCCCACTCCCTATGGTTTAGCGGCTACCGAACACTTGTCCGCCGACCTGGCGAAGGCCGGTTTGGTGATTGTGAGCGGCATGGCCCGTGGCGTTGACAGGCAGCGCATCAGGCAGCGCTCAAGGCGGGCGGCGATACGTTGGCGATTTTCGGCTGCGGTGTAGACCTCGCCTACCCCATGGAGAACCGGCGTCCCTATGAAACCATTGCCGAGAAGGGCCTGCTGGTTTCGGAGTTTCCCAGGGGCGCACCGGCCTTCCCGCAGAGCTTTCCGATTCGCAACCGAGTCGTCAGCGGGCTATCGGAAGGCGTCCTTATTATCGAGGGCGCGCAGTATAGCGGCTCCGCCATCACCGCCCGCCTGGCGACCGACCAGGGCAGGGAAGTGTTCGCTGTCCTGGGCAACGTTACCTCGCTATGAGCTGGGGACCGAACCTGCTGATCAAGCAGGGTGCGAAGCTGGTACAGGAGTGGACGGACGTCACCAACGAATTGCCCGCCCGGGTCCGCCGCTCGCTCACCGATTACGGCCAGCAAGAAATTCTTCTGGAGGCGGTAGACGCCCCTCCGCCGGACGCCGAGCCACCCTCTCTGGAGCCCCTCCAGCAGCTCGCGAGGAAGATTCTGAGCCGTCTGCAAGTCGATATTCCTCAACAACTTGACACTCTCCTCGAATCTTTTGAGGGAGCTTCGTCATCTGAACTGATCGCAGCACTCTTTGACCTCGAGATGAACGGTCTTATCAGGCAACTGCCCGGAAAGAACTTTGTCAAGGTGTGGTAAAAGAGTAGCGTTCCACCGGGGCGGACTCGGAGTGCCCCTCAGTGTTTCAGAAAAGTTACGGATATAAACATCGTCATGGGAAAATCTCTCGTCATCGTCGAATCCCCGGCGAAGGCGAAAACTATTGGGAAGTATCTCGGTAAGCAGTTCGTCGTCAAGGCTTCGCTCGGTCATATTAAGGACCTGCCCAAGAAAGATCTCGCGGTGGACGTCGACAACGACTTTACGCCGAGGTACGAAGTTATCGAAGGTAAGAAAAAGCTGATCTCGGAGCTGAAGACGGCCGCTAAGGGCGTGGATTCCATCTACCTGGCGGCTGACCCCGATCGCGAAGGCGAAGCGATCTGCTGGCATCTTCAGGAAGAACTCGAATCCAAGAAGGCGAAAGGGCCTGCCTTCTACCGGGTGATGTTCAATGAGATCACGGCCAATGCCGTGAAGAAGGCCTTTGATAAGCCGCGCTCCGTCAATATCAATCTAGTGGACGCGCAGCAGGCCCGCCGCGTGCTCGATCGGTTGGTTGGCTACAAGATTTCGCCGCTGCTGTGGGACAAGGTTCGACGCGGCCTTTCTGCCGGACGAGTGCAAACGGTAGCCCTGCGGCTGATTGTCGACCGAGAGCGCGAAATTCGCGCGTTTCAAAAGCAGGAATACTGGACCATCGATGTCGCGTTGAACGCCAAGAAGCCGCCCGTCCTGACGGCGCGGCTGGCGAAGCTCAACGACGAGACGCCCACCATTACCAACGCGGCCACCGCCACTAGTTTTGTGGACGACTTGACTGATGCCGCTTATGTGGTGCGTTCGGTTGTCACCAAGGAAAAGCGCCGTAATCCGGTTCCCCCGTTTATCACGTCTACTCTGCAGCAGGAATCCGCCCGCAAGCTGCGTTTCAGTGTGAAGCGCACCATGATGCTGGCTCAAGGACTGTATGAAGGTAAGGAGATCGGCTCCGAAGGGCTGGTCGGCCTTATCACTTATATGCGTACGGATTCGACCCGCGTCTCCGATGACGCTTTGGGCGAGGTGCGCTCCTTTATTACCGACACATTTGGCGCCGAATACTTGCCGGCATCGGCCAATATCTATAAGACCAAAAAGGACGCCCAAGACGCCCACGAGGCGATTCGCCCAACGTCGGTTCTCCATACGCCGGAAGCGGTTTCGAAGTTTCTGGCCGAAGACGAGCTGAAACTCTACCGCCTTATCTGGATGCGCTTCATCGCTTCGCAGATGAATCCGGCGGTCTTCGATTCAACCACCATCGATATCGATGCCAAAGGAAAGACCGGAGCGCGGTACATGTTCCGCGCCACTGGTAGCGTTCCGAAGTTCGACGGCTTCCTGAAGGTCTATAAAGAAGGTAAGGACGCTACCGACGAGGACGATGAAGAAGAGAAGCATCGTTTGCCGGCGGTCTCTGAAGGCGAAACGCTGAAGTTCAAGTCGATTGATCCGGAGCAGCATTTTACGGAACCGCCGCCGCGCTTCACCGAAGCTACGCTGGTGAAGGAATTGGAAGCCGATGGCGTGGGACGCCCTTCTACATACGCGTCGATTCTTTCCACGATCCAGGATCGCGAATACGTGAAGAAGGAAGGCGGAAAGTTCCATCCCACCGAGCTGGGAATGGTGGTTACCGACCTGTTGCTTGAAAGCTTCGAGAACCTGTTCGACGTTACTTATACGGCACGGATGGAAGCCGAGCTGGACGAGATCGAAGAGGGCAAGATCGATTGGCGCGTAGCAATGGCGGAGTTTTACGACCGCTTCCAGAAAGACCTGGTACACGCCGAGCGCCACATGACCGATATCAAGCGCATGGAAAAGCCCACCGACCTGGTGTGCGACAAGTGCGGCAAGCCGATGGTCATCAAGTGGGGCAAGCATGGCAGCTTCATCGCCTGCACGGGTTACCCGGATTGCACCAATACGCGTGAGCTGACGGTGGATCTGCCGGATGTCGACAGCGCGGACCTCACTGAGCAGGACGAGCAGGAATACTGCGAGAACTGCGGCCGGCCCATGGTGTTGAAGAAGGGCCGCTTTGGCCAGTTCTTTGCGTGCTCCGGCTACCCCGAGTGCAAGACCACCAAGCAGATTGGAGGCACCCAGCGTAAAGATATACCCCTCGAAGAGAAGTGCCCACAATGCGGCAACAACCTGGTGCAGAAGTTCGGCCGCTATGGCGAGTTCGTGGCGTGCAGCAACTATCCGACCTGCAAGCACGTTAAGCAAAAAACCATCGGTGTACCGTGCCCCAATTGCACGCAAGGCGAGGTGGTGGAGCGGCGGTCCAAACGGGGACGCACATTTTTCGGCTGCAATCGCTATCCTGAGTGCGACTTTGTCGCATGGGGTAAACCGATTCCCGAGAAGTGTCCGGATTGTGGCAGCAGCTATCTCATCGAAAAGTACTTGAAGTCCGGGCCCGTGGGTCAATGCCCGAATGCGGAGTGCAAGTTCAAACGCCCGCTGGAAGTGGCGCCGCAAGAGGCAAGCGTCGCGTAGTCCTTATGATGGCGGAGAAGCAGCGCCTTGCGGATTCCGAAGCGCGTAACAGCCACTGGAAGCGCTGGGGCCCGTATCTCGCTGAGCGTTCGTGGGGCGTTGTGCGCGAAGACTACAGCGCCGACGGCAACGCATGGGACTTCTTCCCGCACGATCATGCGCGCTCAAGAGCATACCGTTGGACTGAAGACGGCATTCTCGGCATCTGCGATAACCATCAGCGGCTGTGCTTCGCACTGACAGTCTGGAACGGCCGGGACCCGATCCTGAAGGAGCGCCTGTACGGCCTGAGTGGCCACGAAGGCAATCACGGCGAGGATGTGAAAGAGGTCTACTACTACCTCGACTCGACGCCCACCCACTCCTATCTTAAGGGCCTCTACAAGTATCCGCAAGCCGAGTTCCCCTACGCCCGGCTGCTGGAAGAGAACCGGCGCCGCGGCAAGCTCGAACCCGAGTTCGAGATTGAAGAAACCGGCGTTTTCCAAGAAGATCGCTACTTTGATATCGCCGCCGAGTACGCGAAGAATGATGTCGATGACATTCTGATTCGAGTTACCGTCGTAAATCGTGGACCCGAGGCGGCGGACATTCAGCTTCTTCCAACGCTGTGGTTCCGCAACACCTGGACGTGGTGCGGCCCTCCCTACGATAAGCCATCACTGAGCGTTACCGCATCTGGCGCGGTGCAGGTCGCGCACAAGACTTTGGGCGGCTTTCTGTGGACGCTGGAAGACTCACCGGAACTGTTGTTCACCGAGAACGAGACGAACTTCGAGCGTATCTTCGGTTCGCCCAATACCGGCAAATACGTGAAGGACGCGTTTCACGATTACATCATTGGCGGCCGCCAGGATGCGGTCAATCCGGATCACCACGGCACCAAGTGCTGCGCGCTGTATCCCCTCACTCTGGGACCCGGTGAGGAGAGGGTCGTTCAAATGCGTCTCGCCCGCGAAGGCTCGCCCACGCTGACTAAGGCCGTCGTGACCCACGTTTTTGCGGAGCGGATTCGTGAAGCCGACGAGTTCTACGCGGACTATGCGCCCGGTCTGACGCCGGAAGCTCTGCTCGTTCAGAGGCAAGCCTTCGCGGGAATGTTCTGGAGCAAGCAGTATTACCACTTCGTCGTCCACACCTGGCTAGAAGGCGATCGGGGGATGCCTTCGCCACCCAATGAACGTTGGAACGGACGGAACCGACAGTGGGTACACCTATTCAATGAAGACATCGTCTCCATGCCGGACAAGTGGGAGTATCCGTGGTACGCGGCCTGGGACTTAGCTTTCCACGCGGTGGCGTTCGCGTCGATTGATCCTGACTTCGCGAAGCGCCAGCTGGCGCTCTTTTTGCGGGAATGGTACATGCACCCGAACGGCCAGATCCCCGCTTATGAATGGTCATTCAGCGATGTGAACCCCCCGGTGCATGCCTGGGCGTGCTGGCGCGTTTTCAAGATCGATGCCCGGCTGAAAGGCAGAGCGGATCACGACTTCCTCGAAAGCGTCTTCCATAAGCTGTTGATGAATTTCACTTGGTGGGTGAACCGCAAGGATTCCGAAGGCGCCAACATCTTTGAAGGCGGGTTTCTTGGACTCGATAACATCGGCATCTTCGATCGCAGCGCGCCGCTTCCCTCGGGCTGGCTGCTGGAACAATCGGACGGCACCAGCTGGATGGGCATGTTCTGTCTGAACATGCTGGAGATTGCGCTGCAGCTTGCCACCTACAACGAGGCCTACGAAGACATTGCCAGTAAGTTCTTCGAGCACTTCCTCTACATCGCCGGCGCGATAAACCATAGCCGTGGCACCGGACTATGGGACGAGGAAGATGGGTTCTACTACGACCGTCTCCGCGTAGCCAATGGCAAGGACATCCTCCTGCGGCTACGCTCGATTGTCGGCTTGCTGCCGATGCTGGCCGCCGATACCGTGGAGGAATCGCTGATTGATCAATTGCCGGGCTTCAAGAAGCGGATGCAATGGTTCATCGATCACCGGCCGGACCTGACGGAGACTTTGGCTTCTATCACGGAGTGCGGGATCCAACAGCGGCGGATTCTGTCCCTCGTGAACCGCCCGCGGCTTGAGCGAATCCTGCAACGCATGCTCGACGAAGCGGAGTTTCTATCGCCGCACGGCATACGCTCTTTATCGAAGCACTACCAGCAGAATCCGTTCGTGCAGCCGATCAATGGCATGACATTCCGTGTCGACTACGAGCCGGCGGAATCCCGGACCGGCATGTTCGGCGGTAACTCCAACTGGCGAGGCCCGGTGTGGTTTCCGATCAATTTCCTGCTGATCGAAGCGTTGCAGCGCTTTAATCACTACTACGGGGACAACTTGCTGGTTGAGTTCCCCACCGGTTCGGGCAATCGGGTGACGTTGAAGGAAGCAGCGGCACGCATCTCGCAGGGGCTCTCGTCGCTTTTTCTGCCGGGGCCCGACGGCCGGCGGCCCGTCTACAACGGCAACGAACTGTTTCAAGCGGACCCGCAATTCCGGGACAAGATCCTGTTTTACGAGTTCTTCGACGGAGACACCGGCGCCGGCCTGGGCGCGAGCCATCAAACCGGCTGGACTGGATTGGTGGCGAAGCTGTTGAAGCAGAGCGGAACGGCCGCGACCTAGCTACTGACTGACGGTTGACTCGTATTCGGCATAAGGGCCGACGAAGTCCTCGATCTTGCCTTCGGCGGTGAAGTGCCAGATGCGGTTTGCGACCTCGTCGATGAGATCTTCATCATGTGTCACGAGCAGCACCGTGCCTTCGAACTTCTGCAGCGCAATGTTGAGAGCGTTGATGGCTTCCAGATCGAGGTGATTGGTTGGTTCGTCGAAGACCAGGAAGTTGGGCTTCAGCAGCATCAGCTTGCAGAAGATCAGGCGGGCTGCTTCGCCGCCCGATAAAGCGTCGGTCGGTTTAGCGCCCTCTTCGCCACGGAACAGCATCTGGCCGAGCAAGCCGCGAATTTCTTCGCGCGATGCCTGGGGATCGAAGTCGTGCAGCCATTCTTCCACCGTCGTACCGTTGCGAATGCTGCCGCGGTGATCCTGGGCGAAGTAGCCGACCTGGACTTCATGGCCCCATTCAACGCTGCCTGAGTCCAGACCGACATCCGGATCGTCATTGCCGGGAGCGTTCTTGAGCAGAGCTTTCAGCAGGGTTGTTTTACCGACGCCGTTGCGGCCCATCAGGGCGATCTTCTGGCCACGCAAGACCGAGGCCGTGAAGCCCTTGATGATCTTCTGATCGCCGTAGCTCTTCTCGACCTTCTTGAACTCGAGCGAGTGCTTTCCGGAAGGCCGTTTCATCTCGAACTTGATGTAGGGGCGTTGGATGTTGGAGCGCGCCAGTTCGGTGGTCTGCAGGCGCTCCACTTCCTTCTTGCGGGACGTTACCTGGCTGGCGCGCGTGCCGGCAGAGAAGCGGGCTATGAACTCGTTTAACTGCGCGATCTTCTTCTCACGCTGGGCGTTCTCCGATTCGATCCGCGAGCGCACTTGGGTCTTCTGCAGCACCATGTCGTCGTAGCCGCCGGTGTAAGTAATGATCGTTTGGTAATCGATGTCTGCGATGTGCGTGCAAACCGCGTTGAGAAAGTGCCGGTCGTGCGAGATTGTAATCGCGGTTCCGTCGTAGCGGACCAGGAACTCGCGAAGCCAGTGGATGGATTCCAAGTCAAGGTAGTTGGTTGGCTCGTCCAGTAACAATGCTTGTGGATGTCCGAAGAGAGCTTGCGCAAGGAGCACGCGCACTTTTTGCCCACCCTGCAGTTCGCCCATTTGTCGGTGGTGAAACGGCTCGGGGATATCCAGTCCATCCAATAGAACGGCCGCATCCGCTTCGGCCGTGTAGCCGTCTTCTTCTGCTACGATGCCTTCCAGTTCACCGAGGCGCATTCCGTCGGCGTCAGTGAGATCGTGTTTCTCGTAGAGCTTCTCGCGCTCCTCCAGAGCCTTCCAGAGCGGCATATTGCCCATGATGACGGTATCGACAACGCGGAATTGGTCGAACGCGTACTGATCCTGGCGCAGAACACCGAGCTTCTTGGGCCGAACGACCGTGCCCTTTTGGGGCTCGAGCTCGCCCGATAACAGCTTCATGAAGGTGGACTTGCCCGAGCCGTTTGGACCGGTAAGGCCATAGCGGCGGAGCGGCTGGAAGGTGGTTGAGACCTCTTCAAAGAGGATCTTTCCGCCGTAACGCATACTGACATTGCTGACTGAGATCATTGCTGGTTTCTAGGGTCTATACACAACTTGGGCTTCAAGAACTTCCGCGTGCGGTGTCTTACGTTGGACAACCTGATCGGAGGGAAAAGCCGTGGCCCGGCTCTTCTAGTGTAGCGTGAATCGACGTTCTTACGCTAGTGCTTGAGGTACGCGCTCGACACCAGACGGGGGCCATGCTCCGGTGCAAAGGTGCAAGCCGAACTCTTCTGCGGCTTCGATGGCGGCCAGATAGCTAAGCTGCGCTCTTTGGCATGCCTTGGATCACGGGGAACAGATCCGGGACCGCGATCTTCGGACGTGGCATTTGCAATTCCGGCATTGGACGACCTTGGAATAGCTTGCGGCAGGGTATGGCCGTTAAACGCGCCCAGACGCCGGCGCGCCTGCAGCGGGCGCTATCAGTGGAGATACCGGTGCTGGCATACATCTGGCGGTATAGTTTCGAGGCAAAGATGAAGGCGAGGCGTGCGCGAAAATTCGGTGTACAGCGCGATCGCTTCCAAATGGACGCGAAATCATAGAAACGATCCCACACGTTCTGGGTCAGCGTTCGCAATTCCTCGGAGCTCAAGCTGGGATGCGGCATGAACATCTTCGGACGCCTCCAATAGGGAATGAGCCAGTAGCGTGTCATGGGTATTCCATCCACCTTCGGCGGATCCTGGCCCTGCGCTTTCTCCCATTTCTCAAAGTCGACGGTGCCGGGAAAGGGCGTCAACATGACGAACTGAGCGAAGGTGAGACCGGCCTTTTGGGCGAGATCGTGGGTGGCATCAAAGGTGTCCGGTCGATCAGTGGGCAGTCCGAAGATGAACGAACCAAGAACGTGTACGCCGTGCTCGGAAAAGATGCGGAGTCGTTTGACCAGATTGTCGCCCGACAGATTGAAATCCTTGTAGACCGATTTGAGACCTTCGGCGGTAACGGCCTCCACACCCACCAACGCGCCCTTGATGTGGGCTTTCTTCATGGCATCGAGAAAGGATGTGTCTTCGGCCGCCTCCATGGTGATCTGGGTAAAGAAATGCATGTCGCGGGGCATTTCCGCTAGCCGTTCCATGAGCTCGAAACGCTCCTTACGCATCGCCTTAAGTTGATCCACTCGGGGTTGGTTGTTCTGCCGCTCGGCGAGCTTGATGTCCGTCAGGGTAACGGGATAAAAGTTATCGTCGGCCAAGGCGACGAAGCGGAAGCCGCGACGACGCAGCTCAACAATTTCCTCGATGACGCTGTCTACGGCTCGCTGGCGGGGGCGTTGTCCATCTGTGCGCCATACAGAACAAAACGAGCAGTGCTTGGCGCATCCGCGAACGGTCTGCACGGAGGCCCACATATAGCTGTCAGGTGGAAGGAGGTCCCAGCGGGCTTGCTTGAACTCCTCCGGTTGCACTCTACCGCCGTTGTAAATGCGTTCCGGTGTGCCGGCTACGCAGTCAGTGATCACCCGGTTCCAAATCAGGTCACCATCGCCCTTGACCACTGCATGTGCGCCGCCATACACGAACGGTTCTTCCGGGTAGAGGGTAGGATGGATCCCTCCGAAAACGACCCACGCTCCCCTCTCCCGGACGGCGCGGCCCACCGCGTATCCGCGCAAGGCATTGTCGGTATGGATGCCAATGCCGACGATGTCACCGGGCTTCACGCTCTCGAAGTCGAGGTGCTCCAGAGTTTCATCGCAAATTCTTGGATCGCCGAACGACTTGTCAGTCGCGCCGGCCAGAACGTAAAGCCACCGGGGTGTAATGACGGCAGTTCCGAAGGAGGTATCGCTTGGATTAACTAGGTGGATGTTCATGTAGGCTCATAGAGCTAGCGTCCCAAGTGTATCGCATAATCCTGGGGTTTTCCCTAGGGATTGGCCCGAGTTGGTGATTGGGAGGGCTGGAGCAGATCCTGAACCGGGCCTATGTACTTCTGGCATTAAATCGAACTAGTACCAAGGAGCGGATTCAAATGACCAGACAGCTTCTTCTGATATCGATGATGGTTTGGGGCGCACTGGGGTTGTCGACAGCGATTGCGCAAGACGGAAAGGACTCGGCGCCGGCCAGTTCGAACGTGCGCGGCGCACAGAGTCCGAGGGTCTATCCCGACGGAAGCGTGCTCTTCACATTGAAGGCGCCCGACGCGACGACTGTTCAGGTGGCCGGCGGTGACGGACTCGGCAAGGGCCCCTTCCCGATGACAAAAGGCGCCGACGGTGTATGGAGCGCGAAGACGCCACCGGCCGTGCCCGGATTTCATTACTATTGGTTTGTTCTGAATGGGGTTCAGGTGAATGACGCGGGAAGCGAGACGTACTTCGGATATGGCAAGGAGACCAGTGGCGTCGAAATCCCGGAGACCGGCGTCACTTATTACGATCCCAAGGATGTCCCGCATGGGGAGGTCCGGGCGAAGTGGTACTTCTCAAAGGTCACTGGCGAGTGGCGGCGCGCGATGGTTTACACTCCGCCGGGCTACGACAACGCGACGGCACGATATCCGGTCTTGATTCTTCAGCACGGTTCCGGCGAGAACGAGACCGGATGGACGAAGCAAGGCCGTGCGAATTTCATCATGGACAATTTGATCGCCGAAGGCAAAGCCAAGCCCATGATCGTGGTGATGGACCTGGGGTATGCGAGCAAAGTGGGAACCCAACCAGTTACGGCTGGGCCGGGCTCGCCGCCGAGGAACTTCCAGGAGGCTTTCAGCGCATTTGAAGACGTGGTGATCCACGATCTGATACCAACCATCGACGCATCCTACCGGACGATTCCAGACACAGATCACCGAGCGATGGCGGGACTTTCGATGGGCGGGATGCAAACGCTGTTCATTTCGCTGCACCACTTGGACACGTTTGCCTACATTGGGTCTTTCAGCGGTCCGATGTTAGCCGGAATCAACACGGGAGGTCAGCCCGCACCCGCCGGGCAAGCGCCTCACTTCGACACCAAGACCGCGTACGAGGGAGCATTTGCCGATCCAGCTGCGTTTAACAAGCGAGTGAAGCTGCTGTGGATCGGAGTTGGAACGGAGGAGGGGCGGCTCTACGCTGGCATCAAGGATGCGGCGGATGCGTTGAAGGCAGCAGGCGTCGAGGTGGTCTACTACGAATCGCCTGGGACTGCGCACGAGTGGCAGACTTGGCGGCGGGATCTGCGCGATTTTGCGCCCCGGCTGTTTCGGTGACAAAGGGGGCTGCTTCACATACGAATAGAATGTTCGAAGAGGTTTGAAGTATGCCGCTCGAAATCGAAAATCTAGTCGAAGCCACGACGGACCTAAAAAGCAGGCTACGCGACGAGTTGCCGAACTACGAAAAAGTCTTTCGTGAACTCGAGGCTGATATGCGACGCCAGGTGGCGGCGATTGTCGCGGATCGCGAAGCCGGACGACCCGTGGTGCCGGTGCTACCGTACGCCGACATAGAAGCGGGAACCGTATCGACTGAGGTAATTGGGCATATTAAAACGCGCGGTTGTTGCGTCATACGTGGCGTTTTCGATCGGGCCCAGGCACGGGCATGGGATAACGAAGTGGCTGCCTACGTCGAGGACAATCGCCTGGATGAGCGCCTGGCGCATGCAGCGGAAGACAAGTATTTCGGCTCGCTCGACGCGGCCAAACCACAAATCTACGGCATCTACTGGTCAAGGCCACAAGTGGAAGCGCGCCAATCGGAGTCGCTAACGCGCGCCCGGGTTTTTATGAACCGGCTGTGGCGCTCGGAGAGTGAGGGCCGCCGGCATTTCGACCCGGAGCAGGTGCCGGTCTACGCGGATCGAATTCGCCGCCGGCCGCCCGGATCCGCATCGCTCGGTTTGTCGCCGCATGTCGACGGCGGATCGGTGGAGCGATGGCTGGACGAAAACTTCCGAAAGGTATATCGGCACGTATTCGCCGGGAACTGGCATCAGTACGATCCGTTCGACGCCGCGTGGCGGCCGGATGCCCGCGAGATTCCTTCGCCGGCGGTTTGTTCGATGTTCCGGACGTTTCAAGGCTGGACCGCACTGACACAACAAGGGCAGGGCGACGGCACGCTGCAATTGATTCCGATAGCCAACTCGATGGCCTATCTGCTTCTTCGCGCGCTACAGGATGACGTTCCAGCCGACGACTTATGCGGCGCAAAGCCCGGACGCGCCCTGTCGATCAAGCCCGAATGGTACGGATTCTTGTTGGAGGCCTTATCCTCAATTCCGCTGATGTACCCGGGAGACGCTGTGTTCTGGCACTCCGATGTCGTCCACGCGGTTGAAAACGAGCATTGCGGCAAGGGCTACAGCAACGTGATGTACATCGGCTCCACGCCCGGATGCCCCAAGAACTCGGCCTACCTTGCGCGGCAATTGCCGACCTTCCTTACCGGCGAGACGCCTCCCGATTTCGCGCCCGACAACTTTGAGGTGGATTTCAAGGGGCGTGGCAAAGAAGTTGATCTGACCGCGCTCGGCCGCAGCCAGTTGGGTTTGGCGCTGGTCGGCTAGCTACCCGCTGGGCATCGTCAAGAGGACCAGGTTATGGGTGGCCGAGCCGATACAGACGATCGACTGTTGTCCCTTGCCATCAAGGTCGACGATGGAGCAACTGGCCGCTGAGACGTTGCCCTGGTCGAGGATCTGGCGATTCCACTTCGAGCCATCCCGGACATAAAGGTAAACGCCATAGGGCTTCCCTCGGAAACCGGCCAAGATTTCGTCGCAGCCGTCACCGTCCAAGTCGGCGGTTTGGATGGTGTGACCATCCAGCAGAGTGTCATCAATCACCTGCCGCTGCCATGAAGGTCCGGTCGCGCGATAGACGGCCACTTCATTCCCATGCCAAGGCTCAATGGCCGCGACGAAGCGTTGATTGCCGCAACCGCCCACGGTGATGTCGCTGCTTCCGCTCTTGGGCCAGGGCAGACGGCTGCCGGCGGCGACTTCCGTTCGAGACCATTTCCCATCCTGCCCGAACCGGTAGAGATGAATGCCGAGAAAGCTGCCGATCAGAATCGCGTCGCGCCGGTTGTGATCCCAGTCTGTAACGAAGATACCGTGCAGAATGCCTTCCTCCTGATCGCTGATCAACTGGCGCTTCCACTCTCCAAAGCGATAGTAGACAAGCGGAACATGGCCACGGTAGTCCGGTCCACGTGCGTCTGGGCCAGCCAGGGGAGCGTTGACCAAGACCTTGTTGCCGGAGCCGTCGATATCGGCCCAGCGCAGACGATGTGAGGTGGGAAGGCGGTCGATTTCCGTTGCCGTCCAAGGTTTACGGGGGTCGCCATTCGGGGCCAGGATCGATACGATTCCCAGGCTGTCTTTGGGTTCTGTGGCGAATTCGTAAGCCACGGCAATGGTTGGAAGGGACCGCGGAATACGCGCCCAGCAGGCGGCGTTGATCATATGCGGGAGGTTCGTGGCCAGGACATGGCGCTCCCAAGTCGGGTTTTCGAACCAAACTAGATCAGGCATCCCGCTGGCCAAGGCGATGAGGTCCGGGCGCCCGTCCCCGTTCACGTCGCAAGGGATGACCTGATAGCCGCCGGTAAGGTCAGCGGCAATGGTTGTTTTCTCAAAGTGCAAGGGCTGCACCGCGAAAAGAGCCACGACGAAGACGCCGAAGACACGCATGACAGCCACGAGAATATCCAATACGGGCCGGTACGAATGTGTCGCAGCGAAAAGGCCGGTGAACGTCGTCTCCCGATTCGCGTCTCTCGTTAATCGAAACTATACTGAAGACATGGATGTCCGGCTCAGATGTGAGGCACTGTGGGCTCGCGCAGTGGAGATTTTTGGCTCGGAAATCAAGGCGGATAGGTGGTTCCATACCAGGCTTTCAGAGTTGGCTGATCGAACCCCCGAGGAGATTTTGGAAGAAGATGTCCACACCGAGGCGGTCGCGGCGGTCCTTGATCGAATCGAGTACGGCGTTTTTAGTTGATTACAGTTTTCGTCTTTTCTCCCCGCGGCACGATCCGTGGGATGCGACTGGTGCATTTAGGCGGGGAGGGCGCTGGAATAGCCGTGGTACTGCGATTTTGTACGCAGCCTCTTCCCAATCGCTGGCTTGTCTTGAGATTCTGGTACGTATTCGGAACCCGGATAACTTTCCGGCCTATGCATACTCTCAAATAGCGATCCCTGAACACCAGATTGAACGGTGGGAAAGCACCGATCCAATAAGGTCGCCCGAGAGAAGGAAAGCCATCTTCGAATCCGAAGTCTTGTCGCGAGAAGAGGGCGATATTTGGATTCGCAATGGTAGACCAGTTCCACACAAGACCTATAGGCCGGGAGAAACTCCAGAGATTGAGAATCCCTATGGGTTCCACCTCCGCCTGTTCGGCAGGTACCCTCGGCTGTTATTCCTCAAGAATGGAAATACTTGATAGATCCCGACGACAACACTCTTCGGGGAGGATGGTCAGCGCCAAGAGCGTTCCGTATAGACGCTCGATTGTTGGATCCCAGCCTTAGGTAGTGGCTTCTGAATTGTGGGCTACACGGAACTTGGCCGAACTTGACCGGCGGGAAGTCCTCTTCTCACCTGCAAAATCCCGGGTATTCTCATTAGGGAGGTTGTAGATTCAGCTCAGGACTTGCCTGTTTTGGGTGGATGAGCTTTTCGGCCCGAAGAGGAATCTGCCTTAATTTGGCGCTCACTGCCCCTTTGCAACAGCACTTGGCTACGGGCGGTGTCACATTATGCCTTGAGAATGTGTCTAAGAATACACTCAGCGGAAGGCACCGAACGAAAGTCCGTTAGAACCATGACGCGAAACAACACTGTTTATCTCGAAAGGCGGGGATGCGTCGCCGAAGTGGTGATGAACCGGCCGGAGGTACTGAACGCCAAGAACTGGCAGATGGCCGACGACTTCCACGCGGTTCTCGACGAACTAGAGACGGCAACTCACTTGCGCGTGGTGATCGTCACAGGCAAAGGCGGTTCGTTCTCAACCGGAATTGACCTGGACGCCTTGTCGGCGGGCGAGTTGAAGATCGACTGGTTTCGCCGCTTCGACGAGGCCGTGCGCCGGTTAGAGCAGCTGGACGCATTGACAATCGCGAAGGTTCGGGGCTACGCAGTGGGCGGCGGCCTCCTTGTGGCTTTGGGTTGCGACCTTCGGGTGGCGGCGCCGGATGCCCTCTTTGGATTGCCGTCCGTACTGGAAGCGATCATTCCCGGCATGGGCATTTACCGGCTGCCGCGGTTCATCGGGTTAGGCCGGGCCCGGCGTATGGTGTTGACCGGCGAGCTGATTTCAGCGCAGGACGCGCTGGCGATCGGGCTGGTGGACTGGGTGGTAGCGGAAGAAAAGCTGGACGAAACGACGGAATCGATCATCGTCCAGACGATGAAAGGCAGCGCAACGGCGCGGGGCTTTTCCAAGAAGCTGATGAACGGCTCGTTTGAATCTGATTTTGACGAAGCGCTAAGCAATTACCTGGAGTTCCAGGAGCGCACGTTGCTTTCTGAGGATCATAAGCGAGCAATGGCAGAATATCGGAGCCGGAAGAAGTGAAAGCATCGCTCGGGCGGCTGCCGCTAATCCGCTCGAAGCGATTTGACCGGATCGATTTGAGCCGCGCGCCAGGCGGGCAGGGCAGTCGCCGCCGCAACCACGATCAGCAGCAGCGCCGTTACTGCGACAAATGTCAGCGGATCGGTTGCGCCAACGCCATAAAGCTGGCTGGCCAGGAATCGAGTCGACAGAAGCGCGGCAATTAGGCCGCCGCCGATCCCGCAGACAGCGACACGCAAGCCCTGTCCGAGAATCATCGCTACGATGCGCTGCCGCGTCGCGCCGATCGCGATGCGCAAGCTAATCTCGTAGGTTCGTTGTGTCACCCAGTACGACACCAAGCCGTAGATACCCACCACTGCAAGCAGGATCGCGGCGGCCGCGAAGGCAATGAAGACATGAATGGTCGCGCGGAAATCGCCGATGGAGGCGGACATGAAGTCGCTCAAGGCCTGCACGTCCTCAAGCGGCGCGTTGGGGGCCTGGTCCCTGGCAAGCGTGCGAAGTTCGCTGCGAAGGCGAGCGGAGTCGGTCCGGGTCTTGATGAAAAGGTCCATCGCCGCGGGTATTTGCTTATCGCCCTGAACAGACTGGGAATAGGGCATGTACATAGCGCCTCCCATCCAGGCAGGCAAGCTTTCGGCCAAGCTGTACTGACGGATATCGCCCACCACACCGACCACTGTCCTCCACTGCGTTTCAAAGGTCGGCTTGATGTGTTTGCCGAGGGGATTCTCCCCCGGCCAGAAACGCCGCGCCGTGGCGGGCGTGATCAGCAATACTGCGGGAGCGTTCAGGCTATCGGCGCTGTTGAATTCTCTGCCGGCCAACAACGGGATGCCCATCAGATGGAGGTAGTTCGGGCTGACCGCACCTGCCCACATCATGGGCGCCGGAAAGTCGACGGACTTGGGGTGTCCCTCGACGTCTACGGGAATCATGGGCATGGAGGGATCGAGCGGAACTGTATTGGCGATCGCAGCCGCCTCCACGCCCTCGATGTTTCGCGAGGTCTGCAAGATGCGATCGTAGAGCGCGATGCAAGAAGGCCGTTGGCTGCAAGACGATTCGTTCGGACTGATTTTCACCGTCACGACACAAGTCGGGTCGAAGCCCGGGTTGCCTTCCGACAGGCGATACAGGCTTTTCATCAGAAGGCCCGCGCTTACCAACAGGAGAAGCGTCATCGCCACTTCTCCTGCGATCAGCCAGCTCCTCAGAGAACTCCATCGCGTGTTGGTAGATCGCTGGCCACCTGTCCGCATGGAACCGGCCAGATCGATGTGAGAAGCGCTCATCGCGGGAGCGATTCCAAACGCGATGCCGGTGATCAACGCCAAAGCAGCGGCGAACGCGGCCACGTCCCAGTCGACGGTGGCTTGCATCAGGCCCGGCGTTCCCGCGGGAAGCAGGGACTTGAAAATGGAAAGCACGGCGCTGCCGAGCAGCAACCCGAAGCCGCTGCCTAAAAGCGCCAACAGGATGCTCTCGGTCAGGAGCTGGCGGACAATTCGCAAACGCCCGGCTCCCAGCGCGAAGCGCAAAGCAATCTCTTTCCGCCGTGTTGTGGCCCGTGACAACAGAAGATTTGCAACGTTTGCGCAGCCGATCAGCAGAACAACACCAACCGACGAAAGTAGAATGATGAGCCGATCACGCACATCGCCGGTGAGATCCTGCTGCAGCGGGATCACGGTTGCGTTGGCATTCCAATCTCGCGCCATCGGGAAGGGAAACATGCGCCTCACCTGCGAAACCAACGGCGCGATCTCACCGCGGGCTTGCATCCGGGTGGCGCCGGGATGGAGGCGGGCGATCAAGGGAACGAATTCGCCGCCCCAATACTCCTCCATGTTCGGAGGGGTCGAGGCGAGCCGGAATCCAAAGCTGTGTGGTGGCGGAAGGGTAGCTGAATGCGGCGGGCATCACTCCGACGATTTGGCGGTTAAATCCATTCAGGCGAATAGTGCGCCCGATTACCTGAGGATCTGACCCGAACTTCATTTTCCATAGAGAGTCGCTGAGGATGACAACGCCATCGCGTCCAGGCGAGTTCTCTCCGGCTTCGAACCTGCGTCCCCGCTCCACGGATACTCCCAGGACGTCGAACAGGTTCGCGGACGTGATACTGCCCCTTACCCGAACTGGTTCGCCTTCGCCGGCGAGAGTGAACTCCGATCCAGCGCTAGCCGAGGCGACTTCCATACTGCGGCTGTTCTGCTGAAAAACAGGCAGCGCGGCGCGAGGGTAGATGCCCGTGATGCGGATGAGACTGCCCGGATCCGCGTAAGGAAGGGGCCGAATCAGCAGGGTGTTGACCAGTGTGAACATAGCCACATTGCCACCGATTCCCAGCGCCAGAGAGACGACGGCGATTGACGTAAAGCCCGGCGTCTTGCGTAACATGCGAACGGCGTATTTTATGTCCTGTACCAGGCGCTCAATTCGTAAAAAGCCCCACATGTCTCTGCTTTCCTCTCTTGCAAGGGTCACGTTGCCCATCTGCCTACGGGCTAGGTCCACTGCCTTGTCGCTGGCCAGGCCTGACCGCTGACACTCGGTTTCCTTCAACCGGCGATGAAACGCGATCTCTTCGGCGAGTTCGAGTTCGAGCTCCCCACGCCGGGATCGGAAGACGAGCCTGTTCCAAGTGCGGGAGAGCCATGTTCGCCAACGTCCGGTCATACCATTTGCAACACTTTTCGGATGGCAACAATAACGCGTTCAAACTCCTCGCGTTCCAACTCCAGTTGCTTTAGTCCGGGGGGCGTGAGGGTGTAGTAATGGGCCCGGCGATTGTTTTCCGAAGAGCCCCATTCCGCTTTCACCCAGCCGTTAAGTAGAAGCCGCTGCAAAGAGGGATACAGAGAACTTTCGCCAACTTGCAAGACATCATCAGAGACCTGCTTCAACCGTTGGGCGATCCCATAACCGTGCATTGCTCCGGCCAGCAGTGTTCGAAGAATGAGGAGGTCGAGCGTGCCGGGCAGGAGTTCAGACGGCTTTGATTTTGCTCCCATCGTCTATCGATGGAAGTATCACGCATTTCCATGATCGTGTCAAGCGGACCGAGCGACGTGGACCGAGCGACGCCGCACATCCTGTTTGACCCCTGTTTGTTAAAGTCCGTGCAACGATATGGGGGCGCCGGGCGTCTCCCATTTCGAGATGGACGGGTCTGTCAATAACACACTTTGCCGTCGCTGTGATGTTAGCCGCCGCTGCCAGCCAGATTCGTGGCCAGGCAGTGCCGAGCCCACCCAACCAAAGCCCAACGCAAAGCCAGACACCAGATACTGTCTCGCCACCTGCTCAGGCTCCCACGGGTGTTCCACCAGCGGGAACTACCGGTACGCCCGCGCCGGGTTCGATTGGATCCAGGGCCATGAGTTGGACGCTGCTGATGCCAAACATTGTTTATGATCAGCCGAAAATTTACGGGTTTCCCGTCCAATTGGCGCATGGCCGCCATTGGGCACCAACTTTGTCGTTTCTTGCCCTGACGGCGGGCTTGATTGCGGCTGATCCCCATATTGCGCCGACTTTCCGCAACACGACGGCATTCCATGGATTCAATCAAGTGTTCAGCACACAAATACGAACATTATGGTCGCGGCCCCGCCGGTTGCACTGCTGGCCGCTGGATTAATCACGAAGGACCACAACGAACGCAATACGGCCTTGTTAGCCGCTGAGGCTCTTGCCGACGTCGAGATCCTGGAGTTGGGTATGAAGTATAGTACGCGCCGTCTGCGGCCCACTGGGTTTCCACCCGGCGCAAACTACTCCGATAGTTGGTGGGAATCCGGCGGTGTTAGCTTTCCTTCGGGCCACACTATCGCAGCGTTCGCGGTGGCTACTGTTATTGCACGGCGATATCCGCACCAACGGTGGCTACCCTACGTCGCCTATGGACTGGCAGCCACAATTGGATTCTCTCGCCTAACGCTTTCGGCGCATTTCCCCGCCGACGTGTTTGTTGGGGGAATTCTGGGCTACACCATCAGCCGGTTCGTTGTTTTGCGGCAATGAGTCGCCGTGTTCGCGCAACCGTAGTCGCATTACTCCAGCGCGATAGTGATGGCTCCGGCGACAATCAGCAGTCCGCCGAGGCCTTTAAACCAGGTGAGGCGTTCACCGAGGAAGATGACCGCAAAGACAATCACGAGCGCGACGCTGAGCTTATCGATAGGCGCCACCTTCGACGCCTCGCCCATCTGAAGCGCCTTGAAGTAGCACAGCCAGGAAAGTCCGGTGGCTAGGCCGGACGCGAATAGAAACCACCAGGTCTTCTGTGAGAAGTGCTGAAAACTACTTGGCTGCCGGGTGAGGTAAGCGACCAGCCAGGCGAAGATCACCACGACAGATGTGCGAACTGCCGTAGCGAGATTGGAGTCAACCCCCTGCACACCCAACTTAGCCAAAATCGCCGTTAGAGCGGCGAAGAGGGCGGAGAGCAGTGACCACGTGAGCCAAGTCATGTACTCAGTGTCGCCTTGTCCTGGCAGAGTTGCGCAGGCTTCCGGGCGTTGACAGCTACCGAAGCACAGCTTCCAGCAGTTCCACGAGCCAGCTTCGCACCGGCTTGGCGAGTGGGAGGCGCGAGAGTTCGATGAGTTTCACGACCACTGGAAGACTCTTCGCCAGAATGTTCTGGTGCGTCGCTGTCCCGAGCTGTGATCGTAGATCCAGATCAGAATCAGAGCCATCTGATAGAGCCAGAGCACATCGGGAAGAAACGGAGCGAGGTCTGCTGGCACGGCCGTCTTGGTGGACGCCAGCAGTCGCCGGAAACACTCCTGGTCGGCAAGCCGAATGGGACGGTTCTGGTCACTGAAGGGCGAGAGCGGATCCTGAGGGTCGGCGGCGTGCGGGAAGAGCGCCCCGAGGAATTTGCGGTTCGGGGCAAAGTAGGTGAACTTTATATCGAGCACGGCCCGCAAGCCCTGCTGGAGGTTTTTCGCGCCATTCGCCGCCTCGTCCAGTGGGCCACTCATTTCGTCCTTGGCCAATTCGTAGAAGGCCAGCACGATGGCTTCCTTGGAAGCAAAGTGGTAGTAGGTTGCGTCGAGGGCGATTTCGCAGGCGCCAGCGATGTCGCGCATGGTGGTGGCCTCAAACCCGCGCTCCCGGAAGAGTTCGAGTGCGACCTCGAGAATCCGGGTGCGGGTTTCGTCCGATTTGCGCGTCCGCCGCGAATCGTGACGGCCAAGTCTCGCACCAATTGCATGCTATCGTGCGGGGCGGCAGGTGCGGCGTTGTTTGCGCCGGGACGGCCCCCAAGCCCCCACAGGCGAACTGGTAATCCTTGTAACGCAATGCAAAAGAAAGGGTTATGTGGCGTCGCGGGCTGCGCTTCCGGCTGGCAGAGGAAAGAAATCGGGATGCTATTCTAAAGAAAGCCCCCTCCCACTGGTTTGCTGGTATGCGTCTCGCAGTTCCGAGACGACTGCCGGCGGTTCCCCACTGTAGAAAGAGCAAATGGATTTCCTAGCTGGCCTCAATCCGCCACAACGCGACGCAGTTTCCCATGTCGAGGGCCCGCTTTTACTCTTGGCCGGCGCCGGCAGCGGCAAGACACGAGTCATTACCCACCGGATTGCCCATTTGATTGAGGCGCACCACGTGCCGGGACCATGCGTGCTGGCCGTTACGTTTACCAATAAGGCAGCGGACGAAATGCGGCAGCGAGTTCTCAGTCTGCTGGATAACCCCTCCACAGGCAAGTCGCCAAACGTCTCCACGTTCCACTCGTTCTGCGTGCGCATGTTGCGGCGCGATGGCGAGTCGCTGGCCGAGGTCCGCCAGGGCTTTACGCGCCAGTTTACTATCTACGACGACGACGATCAGTTGGCCTTGATCAAGTCGATTTACAAGCAATTCGGGCTGGACGATAAGTTCATGCCCTACCGTGGAGCCCTTTCGCGCATCAGTCACGGCAAGAGCCATCATGAATCGCCCCAGGATTGGTACAAGGCGGCGACCGATCCGAAGCTGACGCGCCTGGCATCGATCTACGACCGCTACGAAGACCGGCTGCGACAGGCCAACGCGCTGGATTTCGATGATCTGTTGCTGGAAGCGGTCCGTCTGCTCGCGCATGATGAAGGCATCCGCGAGTTGTACAACCGGCGCTACGAGTTCGTCATGATCGACGAATATCAAGACACCAACCGCAGCCAGTACGAATTGATGCGGCTGCTGACCGAGCGTCGAAAGAACGTATGCGTGGTGGGCGACGAAGACCAGTCGATTTATGGATGGCGTGGTGCCGATATCCGTAACATTCTCGACTTCGAGCGGGATTATCCAAGCGCCGCGGTGATCCGATTAGAACAGAACTACCGGTCGACCAAGAACATCCTTGAGGCAGCCAGCGCGGTGGTCGCTAATAACAAAGAACGCAAGGGCAAGTGGTTGTGGACCGATGCAGAGGACGGGCCCAAGATCGCGATGTATGAGGCGCTGGATGGCGAGAACGAAGCGCTCTTCATCGCCGACACCATCGAGAAGCTGCTGTCGGCAAACCCGTCTGAGCGGGCGGCGGTGCTCTACCGCACCAACTTTCAATCGCGTCAGATTGAAGAGGCATTGCGGCGCTATGGGCGGCAGTACCTGGTGGTGGGCGGATTCAGCTTCTATCAACGAGCCGAGGTAAAAGACGTCCTTTCCTATCTGAAGGTCTTGTCGACTCCACAAGACCCGATCAGCCTGTTGCGCATCATCAATACGCCGGCACGCGGCATCGGTAAGAGCACGATAGAACAGATTGACGTCTACAGCGTTCAGAACAAGCTCAGCGTCTGGCAAAGTCTGAAGGAGATGCTGCAAGCGAAGGCGTTCCCTACACGAGCGGAAGCGGCGCTGAAGACCTTCGTGAAGTTGATCGAGGAGCTATCGGAGTACGCACAGACGGCGACGGTGCATGAATCACTGGAGGCGGTGATCAACAAAAGCGGCTACCGTGAGATGCTGACCACCGATGTTTCACCCGAAGCGGAGTCCAGGCTGGGCAATCTCGAGGAGTTGTTGAATGCCGCGGCGGAAGCGACCGAGCGTGGGGAGACCATGGCGGAGTTTCTTGACCATGCCGCGCTGGTGGCCGATAGTGACCAACTGGATGAACAAGCAGCCGTATCGCTGCTGACTGTGCATAACGCCAAGGGACTCGAGTTCCAGAACGTTTTCCTGGCTGGAATGGAAGAGAACCTGTTCCCGCATAGCCGCTCGGTGAGCACAGAAGGGGCCATGGAGGAGGAGCGCCGGCTCTGCTACGTAGGCATGACGCGGGCACGGAAGCGCCTGTATCTGAGTTGGGCGCGTTACCGCCGGCGGTTTGGCGGCGGACAACTGGAACCATGCCTGCGCTCGCGTTTCGTGAATGAAGTGCCACCGAGCCTGACGGAACGCCTCTCGGCGTTTCGCGCGCACAGCGTGGACGAAGTGGATCTCTTCAGCGAGCAGCATGAGGTGCGCCAGTCGGCCAAGAAGAATCTCTACACAGGCCGCACGGTGAACTCCGTCGATAACATTGCCCAGTTCTTCGCCGAGCGTGGGATGCCGCTGCCTTCCGGATTGACGCGACCAGCACCCCCTGCCGCCGCCCAAGCCGGCGGACCTACCGCGAGTAGTGGGCCGATCCCGATTGATCGCGGCAGAGGTCAAGCACCTGCATCAAGGCCGGGCTCGACGCCCATGCAGTCGCGGCCGCCGGTGCAATCGAGTTTTCTTACCCCAGGCGGTGTGCATCCGCCGTCTGGATTGCGGCCATCCAGCGTCCGGCCGAGCGGCGCGAAAAAGGGTGGTTTGCGGGTTGGATCCGTCATTCATCACCCAAAATATGGGCCGGGAAAGATTCTTCGTCGCGAAGGGGATGGCGATGATGCGAAACTAACAATAAGCTTCCAAGAATTTGGGCTGAAGAAAATCGTAGAAAAGTATCTGGATATCAAAGCAGAAGAATGAATACTAAACACATTGCCGACACAGAAGAACGTAAGAAGCTGAAGCGCATTGCGCGCAAGAAGGCTGCACCGAAACCCAAACGTGCCTCGGGCGTAGCACGCGGTGAGAACAAGCGCAAGGTGAAGAAGATCGCCAAGGGCCAGACGCGTAAGCGTTAGTCCCTGATCGTTAACAGCGCTTCGCGTTCACAGTCCCGTCTCGATCAGACACAAGCACGAAACAGCAAGGGCGAGTGGGTATTCGAGCCCACTCGCCCTTTTTGTGCTGGGCTGACCAATCGTGGTTGAAGATGTCAGTCGATCGGGTCCGTATTTGCGTCCAGTCGGATGAATTGGGCCTTCCACGGCTTTTTCGCCAGATCCAGACGCGCCACGGTAACGGGCAGACGAAAGCGGCGCGGCCCGGCACTCCCTGGATTGATATAGAGAACACCGTTCCGTTCTTCCTGTCCTGGTTGGTGCGAGTGTCCGCTCACGACCATTTCGAAGCCCGCAGCTCGCGGGTTCAAATCCAGTTTGTTGACGTCATGCAGAACGTAAAGCAGAACGTCGCCTGCTTCAGCTACGGCCGTCTCCGGCAAGTCCGCCGCCCATCGCCCAGTATCGACATTTCCTCGAACGGTGACAACCGGCGCAATCGAGCTCAACTTGGTTAGGAGTTCCGGATCGCCGATGTCGCCGGCATGGATGATCAGGTGCGAGTCTTGCAGCGCCTGCAAGGCTTCGGGGCGCAACAGACCATGGGTATCGGAAATCAAGCCGATCAGCGTGAGAGCATTGCCTGGCGTAACCACGCTTTGATGGTATTTCAGCCACACGGAACGGGGTCGAAAAAAGATATCAACACTTGCCGCCGGTTGACGGTCTTATTAAACGAGTGGCATGCGGGTTTCAACCTTCGACAAAATTCTGGCCGCCGATCGGGATTCTCATGTGAACGGGGCCGAGGCTGTGCCCGAGGTCCCGGCGTCTTTTGCGGAACTCGTTGACCGCAATTCCCGCTTCGCCTATCGGGTCGCCTACGTGGTTCTGAGGAACTCCGAAGATGCCGAAGACGTGGTCCAGGAGGCGTTCCTGAAGTTGTACCGCACCGGGAGCTGGAAAACGATTCGTGACGAGCGCGCGTTCCTGGCCAGGGCCGTGTGGCGGATGGCCGTGGAGAGGCTTCCGAAACGGAATGCGATTCCGTTGGATCTGGAAGCCGTGTCGCTGAGCCACAGCCCGGAGGCGGCAGCGGTCCATTCCAACTGGACCGAAGTTGTTCATCAGCTGATGGCAAGACTGCCTGAGGAACTGCGCCGGCCGTTGGCGTTGTCCGCGTTGGAGGAATTGAACTCGCGCGAGATAGCGGAGGTGATGGGAATTCCGGAGGGTACGGTCCGTCACCGCATTCTGCGCGCCAGGGAGATATTGAAGCAGAAGTTACAAGCATTAGGAGGCCACCGCCATGTTGGCTGAAGAACGGGACGAATTGGACCGGATCCTGAAGGGGGCGTTATCAGCGTACCCGGCTGAGCCGCTGCTGGGACTCGAGGCCCGAATCTTGCGGCGCTTGCGGAATGAGGGGCGAGCAGCTCAACCGACCAGCTTGGCTTCGTCCCTTTGGGGCAGGGCAGTCGTCGTCGGTCTCTCGATGGCCTTAGCTGCTGTTGGCGTGTTTCTAAGTCGCAGCTCCATCGTAGAAAAACCGGCTCGTTCAAACGAGAGAATCGTCGAACGCCAGGCAAGTAGTGTCAAGGGCGCCGTCGAGGCCGCGCCGCCCGCCGAGGTGACCCAGGAAAAGCGGGAAATCGTGGGCACGATCAGAGGGACCGTTCAGCGATCCGCACTGCGGAAACTAGATGTGTTTCCGACGCCCAGTCCCTTGACCCCGGAGGAGCTCGCACTGATGAGAATGACGAAGGCCGTTCCTTCGGAGCTACCGACGCGGCAGGAGAGGGCGGGCACGGTAGAGGTAGAGCCGATCCAGATCCAGGCGTTAGGAATCAAGCCGTTGTTAATCGACGGCGATGAAGAGGGCGACAAATAAGGAGCGTTAACCGATGAGAGTAACGAAGATGATTTTGCTGATAGCCGCGCTTTCGGCGGCAAGCTTGGCACAGAGCGACGAAGCCAAGAAGCCAGCGCCGCTTCCCGAGAAGAAGTTTTATCGTCTAGACCTTGCTGTAAAGGAAATGGATGGCGGGAAAACAGTGAATAGCCGTGAGTACTTCCTGATGGTTTCCACTGGCCATGAGAACAATTCACTTCGGACGGGCACGAAACTGCCCTACGGTTCGGAGGACAAGCGTTCGTATATGGATGTTGGTGTAAATTTCGATTGCCGCGAGGTCGTGCCGACTGCTAGTGGCGAGCTTTCGATGATTCTTTCGGCGGATATCAGCAGCGTCGCAGACGGGGATCTCAAAGCCGCTACGGCAGGCTACCCGGTGCTGAGGACCAACCGGTGGGGTTCCAGTGTAGTTGTTCCATTGGGGCGCACCACGGCTGTCTTCTCGTCGGACGACCTGGCTTCCAAGCGGAGAATGCAAGTGGAGGTCACAGCGACCGCCGTCAAGTGATCATTCGCCGAATTGATGGGTGCGAATAGTCTGCGGGCTATACTGGGTCGATCTAATCCAGGCCAGGGTGAATCGACCGAATGTCCCAACTGTTCAAGACCAAGAGCATTGAAGCTCTTGTCGAGTCCGCCGAGCGGCATGACCGCAAGCTGAAGCGGACGCTCGGCCCGGGAAGTCTGATCGCGTTTGGAATCGGCGCTGTCATTGGTTCGGGCATCTTCACGCTCACCGGAACGGCCGCCGCCGGGCAGACCTACGATTACCACTCGGTGATGAACGCTCCGGTGCTTGACCTGATTCTGCACGGCTCGCACGCGGTTTCTACCATCGGGCGGCCGGGCGCAGGCCCCGGCATCACGCTCTCGTTCATCCTGGTGGCAATTGCGTGCGGCTTCGCGGCGCTCTGTTACGCCGAACTGGCTTCGATGATCCCCATCGCCGGCAGCGCTTACACATACGCCTACACCACGCTCGGTGAGATCTTCGCCTGGATCATCGGCTGGGATCTGATTCTCGAATACGCGGTCTCCAACATGTCGGTGGCCGTTGGTTTTTCCGCCTACTTTAATGACATGTGCGACTACGTATTTGGGCGGCATTTGCCGCAGTATCTGTCTGATCCCGCAATCATGGAGGGGCGGCTCACAGGCAGCTTTTTCAATGTGCCCGCCCTGCTCATTGTAATGCTCCTCAGCTGGATCCTGGTACGCGGCGTGAAGGAAAGCGCCCGCACCAACAACGTGATGGTGGCGGTAAAGGTGTTAGCGGTATTGATCTTTGTGTTCGGCGCGGCCCACGCGGTATCGGCTAAGAACCTACACCCCTTCATGCCGAACGGCATCCCCGGCGTGTTGACGGGCGCAGCGATCGTGTTCTTCACCTATATCGGTTTCGATTCGGTATCGTGTGCGGCTGAAGAAACGAAGAATCCACAGCGCGATATGCCGATCGGCATTATTGGCACGCTCGTGATTTGCGGCCTGCTGTACGCGTCCACGGCTTTTGTGCTGACCGGCATCGTCAGTTGGAAGACGTTGAATAACGCGGCGCCTGTGGCGTCCGCACTCAAGGCCATCGGGATGGAGAAGCTGCGTTTCGTGGTCACTGTAGGCGCACTGCTCGGCATGTTCTCCTCGCTGCTGGTCTATCAGTATGGCCAAGCCCGGATCTGGTACGCGATGTCGCGCGATCGGCTATTGCCGGATCTTTTCTCCCGGGTTCACAAGAAATTCCGCACGCCGCATGTGAGTACGTGGATCGCGGGCCTGGTGGTCGGCATTCCCGCGGGCATTTGGGATATCGGCACGTTCGCCGATCTCGCCAATATCGGTACGCTGTTTGCTTTTGTGTTGGTTTCCCTGGGAGTCATCGCGCTGCGTAAGAGCCAGCCGGAACGACATCGCTCCTTCCGCGTACCCTTCTCGCCGGTAATACCGCTCCTCTCAGTGGCTTGTTGCGCGCTGTTGATGATGAGCCTGCCGCTGGAGACGTGGATCCGATTCTTCGTCTGGTTGGGCATCGGCCTGCTCGTTTACTGGCTCTACAGCTTTAAGCGCAGTACATTGCACGAAGCGTAGTGAGCGGAGTTCGCCCGTGGGCGGACTATTCATTTTCCATGAAATAGTAGCCGATCATGTGGCAGATGATGAAATGCGCGTCTTCGATCCGTCCCATGTGTTGAAACGGCACATGGATGCTGAAGTGGGCTACTTCGCCAAGCTTGCCGCCGGATCGCCCGGTCAGTCCGATCGTCTTGCACCCAATGCTGTTGCCGTACTCGATGGCACGAACCACGCTGGGCGAGTTGCCAGAGCCGCTGATAGCCATTACGAGATCACCAGGCTCAGCGAAGTTCTTCAATTGCTCCACGAATACAGATTCGTAGCCGACGTCGTTTGAATAAGCCGTGATGGTCGGTAACGAGTCGGTGAGCGCGAGAATCCGGAAACGCGAGGCGCGTTCAAAGCTCGCGCCCTTGACGATGTCACAAGCAAGGTGCGACGCAGTACTGGCGCTTCCACCGTTGCCGCAGACGAAGATGTGGCGCTGATTGTCGCGTGCCTCGCGGAACAATTCGATCACCTGATCGACTTTGCCGGTATCGATCGCCGCAATGGTTTCGAGCGTCTGCTGTTTATAGGATTCAGAAAAGGTCATAGAATTCCTTGGGCCAGAACATACGCCCCGTAAAGCACGCTGTCGCCGCCCAGTCCAGCCGGCACGACGTCTAAGCGGGCGCGCGACCAGGAGGTGACTTGCGCACGAAGTTCCTTGCGCAAGGGGACAAATAACCGGTCACCGGCTTTGCTGATGCCTCCGCCGATCACGATGCGGGCGGGGTTCAACAACATGACAGCCGCCTTCAGGCCTTGAGCGAGATTGACGACATAGCCGGCGACAAAATCAGGATCGAGGAGGAGTTCGCTAGCGGGCTTGCCGTAGTCCCGCTCAAGCCAGAGCCCGCAGCAAAGACGTTCCAGGCAGCCGTGGGACCCGCAGAGACACTCCGGGCCATCGCGCCGAATGGTGAGATGCCCGATTTCGCCGCCGTAGGAGTCGGCGCCACGCCAGACTTCGCCGCGCGAGACAATGCCGCCGCCGATCCCAGTGGAGATGGTCATGTAGAAGAGCGGATCGAATCCGATGCCTGCTCCGAACGCGGCTTCGCCGAGCGCTCCGGCGTTCGCATCGTTGTCCATGACCACAGGAGCTTCTGCGATCTGCTGAATGCGAGCGATGAGGGGAAACGAATTCCAGCCGCCGACATGCGTAGAGAAGGTTACGGTCTGAGAAGGAAAGTCGACTGGTCCGCCGAACCCGATGCCGCACGCCTCGGCCAGAAACCCAGTCCGGCTGCGCCATTCTGTCACGATCTGGGCGAACTGATCCATCATCCATTCCGGCCCACCCTCGCGGTTGGTTTCCGCGGCTTTCGCGCAGCACGATGGCCGAATCATCGAAGCCGGCGATGGAGAACTTGGTGCCGCCAATGTCGATCGCGAGAGTCTTCACTGGTTCAATTCCCGTTCCGCCTCCAGTAACTCAGCCGGCAGAGCGAAGCCTGTGCCGTTCTTCATGATCGTGACGGAGGCGACGAGGTGGCCCAGGCGTGCCGCGGCTTCGACCGTTGCTCCGGCAGCCAGTGCACAGGCAGCCCCGGCCGTGAAGCTATCGCCCGCGCCGCACACATCCACTGGGTCGAGGATCTTGTGAGTCATGACCCATGTCTCGCCGTCGTCATTGAAGATCTGAACTCCATTTCCCGAGTGGGTGACGAATAGGGCAGGGGCATTGACACGATCGCGCAGTTCTTGGAACGAGGCCGCCCCGCTTCGACCGCGTGCCTCGACTGCTTCGTCGTGGTTTACTTTCAATACGGCGCGTTCGAACTGTTCAATTCGGCGTCGGGAATCCACCCAGACCAGGTGATTATGGTCGGCCGCGAGATCCGCCAAGCGCTGCCGAACGCGAGCAGTAATCACGCCTCCTTGGTCCGTTTCGGCTTGGTCGGAAACGCAGATCAAGTCGAAATCGCGACCCGCGTCCAGCATCGAGCAGATCCGCTCCTCGAGGCTCGTGGGAATCGCAGTTGCGTTGATGAAATCGATGCGAGGCAGGTCTTCGGTGCCAAGATTGGTATTCAGAAGCTTGGTGTAGGTGAAGGTGGCGAAGCCGGGTTCTGTCACTAGCAGATCGGCGCCAATGCCGTGCTGAGCAAGCGCTTGTCGCAGTTCATAAGCGTGGCCATCGTCGCCGATGGCGCCAAGCACCGAGACTTCCTTAACACCGAGAGCGCGAAGATTTACCGCAACCGTCCCGGCTGCGCCTGGCGTGTTTTCTGCAGATGTCACGGCAATGCGGGGGATGCCCGTTTCCCGGGAAGGGATGGACAGGGCGGGATTGTAGTGGCACCAGCGGTCGAGGCAAATATCACCGATCACTAAGACCCGCATCGGGGCCATCTTTGTCAACAACTCGCTTGCCGTCATGAAACCAGGATTGTACGTCACGCCGGGACTGCGGAATCGGCGAATAGGGCCGCGAATAGTCCCTGGAGGTTCAGATAATTAGGCACGATGAAGTCGGCTCCCACGCCGATGAGCCGTTTGCGCTTCCAGTCGTCGACGATAAGGCATTCCGGTTCGGCGCTCGCCACGCCGACCGCCGTTCCACCGACCTTCTTCACTTCCTCAATCTCGACGTAACCGTCGCCAACCACTAGCAGTTGATCGCCCGAATGACCAGCCCCGGATACGAGTTGACGCACCAGCAGGGCTTTCGAGAAGCTTTGGAGATCGTCTTGAGCCCCGTAAACCCGGCCGTCGAAATACTTGGCTAGGTCAAGCAGGGCGGCCTCTTCCTTGACATTCGCGTCGTCGGTTCCACTGGCCAAGTACAGTTGGAGGCCGCGTTCGCGCAGTGCTTCCAGCAACTCGCGCGAGCCCGGAACCATGAACTGATCCGGGCCGATACTGCCCTTCCGAAGGCCCTCAACGCGGCCGGAAATCCGGGTCCACAACCGGTCTAGATAGATCTTCTTGTACGCCCGGGGCCCCAGCGGCGTACCGCCGCGAGCGCGGACCGCGTCGGCGAGCGCCATCATCTGATAGATGGTTTCTTTGCCGGTCAGGCGCCAGACGAAATCCCCCACAACGTTGCGGAGGCCTTCCTCCGACTCGCCCGTGTTCAAGGCGGCCAACTGCTCGACGCAGAGGGGAACCATGATCTCGACCCAACCCGTGCGAATGAGCGAAACGGTCCCGTCGAAGTCGAAAATAGCAACGCGGGCTTTTGACGCGGACGCCCCGGCGCGGATGATTTCAACCATGAAATCTCATTCTGGCATGGCGCTTGAGATTCCAGGCCCTCGTCGAACGAATGCCCTCAGAACGTGTATTCGGTCGGTGTGATTCCCTTTACGCGGAGATACATCTCTGTCGAAGCCCGATGATTGGTGGTGTGGTCAAAGGCCAGCATGACCAGTTCCAGGCCGCTCATCTGAGTACCCTCGGCCGAGTACATCTTCGCAAGTTGCTCGGGCGTCGTTTTGCTCAGTACACCCTCTGAGTATTCAAAAGACTTGTTAAGGAACGCAATGACGTCCGCTTTGCTCAACGAGGCTGGTTTGGGATTACCGGGCTTCTCACCGGCCAGCGTGCCATAGAAGTAGTAATTCGCGTTGGCGATGTGAGCCATCTGTTCGGCAAAGCTCATCTGCGCGGGCGTCAGCTTGAACGCGTAATCAGCTTCCGGCATCTGTTCGGCCACCTTGATGGTGAAGGCCTGGGACTTCTTGAGATGGACCAGTAGTGTAGCCGGCATGGTGTCCGCGGCGAATGCGGAAAGGCCCAGGCAGGCTGTGGCAACGAGTGAAATCAGAATCTTTTGCATTGGTTCTCCCTTGGTTCGGACAACGCCTTTCATTGTCCCTGATTGGACGTGGCTTGGTGTTTTCCGTCTCGCTCGAGGATCGCCTTTGAGCGACTAGAAAGTGTACTGCGTGGGAACGATGTCCTTGGCCCGCAGGTAAACTTCCATTTGGGCGCGATGGTGGGTGGTGTGATCGGAGGCCTGCATCACCAAATCCCAGCCGCTCATCTGGACGCCCTCGAGGCTATATTTCTTCGACAGCTGCACCGCAGTTTCCTTACTCAGCACGCCCTGGGCATAGTCAAACGCATTGTTGAGGAAGACGATGATGCCGGCCTTGGTCTTGGCGGCTGGTTCATAATCCATCGGCTGCGCCCCGGCCAGCGCGCCGTAATAAAAATAGATTGATTGCCCGATGTGGATGGCCTGCTCGGCGAAGGTCATCTGCTTGGAATTGACTTTGAATCCATAGTCGGCCTCTGGCATTTGACCTGCCACTTTGACCGTGAAGGCGTGCGATGTCTGGAGATGAGCCAAAAGCGTTGCCGGCATGTTGTTTTGAGCCGATGCGGCAAAGGCGAGGCACCCCGTCGCCATCAGGGTTATTAGAATTCTTCGCATAATCTCTCCGTGTTTTGATGAGCCAGCATAGCTCTTCGTCGGCCGGTTCGCGTCTTCGAGCCGGTCAGGCTCGAACGGCGCCTATCTATTCTTGCATCCTCCGTGAAACAGTGTTCCCAGGAGGTTGTGAAATAATCTTCGAACAATGCGATATCGCCATGGAGTGTTGCTCGGACTGTTGCTCCTGGCGGTAATTACCTACCTCGATCGTGTCTGCATTACCTTCGCGTCAGTCCGAATGCAGAACGATCTGGACCTTGATCCACGGCAGTGGGGTCTCGTTCTGGGCGCCTTCACGATTTCATACGCGATCTTCGCAATACCCGGTGGGAGCATGGGTGATCGCGTTGGCGGCCGCAGCATCCTAAGCAGATTTGTGGTGTGGTGGTCGGTCTTCACGGCGTCGACGGGACTTGCGCGCGGTTATTTAAGCCTGCTTTCGATCCGCTTCCTGTTCGGGGCGGGTGAGGCCGGCGCGTTTCCGAACATGTCGTCCGTCATCTCTCGCTGGTTCCCGCAGCGCGAGCGCGCACGAGCGATTGGCCTTACCTGGATGGCGAGCCGCGTCGGGGGCGCGATTGCGCCCTGGATTGTCATTCCCCTTCAGCAGCGGTTCGGCTGGCGCGTCGCGTTCATGTGGCTTGGTGGGATAGGGCTCGCCTGGGCGGCCGGTTGGTATCTCTACTACCGCGACCATCCTCGGCTTATGAAGGGCGTCAGCGCGAAGGAATTGGAAGAGATCGGCGATACGCCGGCGATTGCGAAGTCACATAGGCTGCCTTGGAAACAAGCGATCCGTAGCAAGAACTTTATTCTGATTCTGCTGATGTACCACACCTATTGCTGGGGCTCGTATTTCTATATCTCGTGGATGCCCAATTATCTGCAAAAAGGCAGAGGCTTTTCGGAAGACGATCTCAAGATCTGGGGCATGCTGCCGTTTATCCTAAGCGGAACGGCGACGCTGCTGGGTGGCATCCTGAGCGACAAGCTGGTCCCGATCATCCAAATCAAGTGGGCTCGCAGAAGCATCGGCGCTGGTGGATTGCTGCTGGGAGGCCTATTCATGGCGGCCGCGGCCGCCGTTCCGGACAACCGGCTTGCGGCGACTTTTCTCGCCGTCGGATACGGCTGCATGGACGCCATGCTACCTGTGTCCTGGGCGGTTTGCATGGACGTCGGCGGCCCACACGCTGGAGCTCTGAGCGCTTCCATGAACACAGCCGGCCAAATCGCCTCCTTCCTATCGTCGGTTGCGTTTGGCTTTGCCGTACAGGCCCTGAGTCATCATTTTTCGCCTCGACTCAGCTATAGTATTCCGGTGTATCCGCTAGCCGCCATGCTGATTATCAGTGGGCTACTCTTCTTGAAGATCGACGCTTCACAGCCCTTAGCGGGGCTGCCCGATCCGTTTCCTTCGCCGGATCTCGAACCGCTGAGTGTGACCTAGAGACGGGCAGTGCACGTCTTTAGCGCGGACCGCGTCCATTCGTATGAAGCGACGAGGCCGCCCGCTAAGATAAACAAGAACAGATGAACATCGCTATTATCGGAACCGGCTATGTCGGATTAACGACGGGTGTTTGCCTTGCATCGATTGGGCACTCCGTAACCTGCATCGATACCGATGAGTCGAAAATCAGCGCATTGAAACGGGGACGGGTGCCCATTCATGAGCCTCATCTCGCCGAAGTGATGGCAGAGTCCCATGGCAACTTGACCTTCACGACGAGTTATGCCGAGTCGATTCCCGAGGCCGAGGTGGTTTTCATTGCGGTTGGTACGCCCTCGACCGGGTCGGGGAGCCCAAATCTCGAATACCTGGCTCAGGCGGCGCGCTCTCTGGGCGAGCACATCGGTGCTGGATTTACGGTGGTAGTGAACAAGTCGACTGTGCCGATTGGGAGCGGAAATTGGGTTGGCTCTCTGATCCGTGAATCGCTTGAAAAGAAGCATGGCCGTAAGTCGAAGGATGAGTTTGCGGTTGCCTCGAACCCGGAGTTCCTTCGTGAGGGGTCAGCGATGCTGGACAGCCTCTATCCGGACCGCATCGTCTTAGGCGCCGATCATCCCCGAGCGCTTGAGATTCTGTATACTCTCTATCGCCCCATCATCGATCAGACGTTTAGTCCTCCCCGGTACGTCCCACGGCCGGAATCCAAGACCGCGGTTCCGCTAGTCTCGACCGATCTTGCCTCGGCTGAACTCATCAAGTACGCTGCCAACGCTTTTCTGGCCCTGAAGATCAGTTTCATCAATGAGATTGGGAACCTCGCTGAGCGGGTGGGAGCCGAGATTACGGAGGTAGCCCGGGGCATTGGACTAGACTCCCGCATTGGGCCGCGGTTTTTGAGCGCTGGAATCGGCTGGGGTGGATCTTGCTTCGGCAAAGATACGGCGGCGGTGCTCGCCACGGCCACTGAGTATGGCATGAGCATGCCGATAGTCGAAGCCGCCCGCACAACCAACCAGCGGCAGCGTGAACGGGTGATCGAGAAACTGCTCGCTGAATTGAAGCTCCTCAAAGGACGAACAATTGGCTTGCTGGGCCTTGCCTTTAAGCCGAACACCGACGACTTGCGCGAAGCCCCGGCCATCGACATCGCTCGCCGCCTGATTGAGCGCGGCGCGAAAGTGAATGTTCACGACCCAATCGCTTTAGAACGCTTCAAGAAGGAATTTCCGACCCTCGGCGTGAATTGCTGCAGCACTGCGGACCAAGTGGCCGAGGATGCGGACGCGATCGTGCTCGTAACCGAATGGCCTGAATACCTCCAATTGGACTGGGACAGTCTGGGCCAACGGATGCGCCAGAAACTGGTGCTTGACGGCCGGTATGCCCTGGATCGTGACCGGCTAGCCAGGCTTGGTTTCCGTTACATCGGAATGAGTTGCTAGCGAACAGACGAAGCGGTCATCATTCGGATCAGCGCAACTCGGCGATCGAGACCGCCACCTCACCTCGGAATCCAAATTTGCCGAGCGGTGTTTCGGGCTTTGGACGAATGTACTCGTCCAGCACCTCGCCGCCCCGGTTCCGAACAACGATCCGTTCCGGGCTAATCTCAAGCTTCACGCGGTAGACCTTCAGGCTCTCCATGCCGTGCCCGGCCTTGATCTCCGGCCCGGCTACGCCGCCCGCATAGGCTTTGCGATGGAGTTGATGTTCGTCCAGCGTGTAAGAGACGCGATTCCCTTCGTCCTGGTAGTCGACGTCCCATTCCACTCGCCTGGACTTCCTAATGAACACCACGGTGGTGGATTGCCGTAGAATGTCCAGGGTAATTTGGCCTTGGTTGAGACGGAACCAGCCAAAGTCGGGCGCAACGTGATGCCACCACCCATCAGAGACCGTCCACTCGCCGGGAGCTTCGAATGTATTGGCGATGGTTCGGCCATTGTTTGTCTCATGCTTCTCAACCGTCGCCAATGTCCACTCCACTACTGATGTTTTGCCGCTCTGTACAATGACCGATTGCGATCTGGGTTTATACTTTTCCGCCTCCGCCGTAACCTCGTAGGTTCCGGGCCGCAGCGAAAGAGTCTGCCCGTTCACCGCATCGTGAGACTGCGGCTCGCCTTCGCGGTGATAGGAGATTTTTGAGGTTGGAGGCGTAACCCGGAAGGTTACCAATCCGGGCGTTCGGACGAGGACATCGCCAGAGACAGCCACCGTGGCATCGCCCTTGAAATCGCGTGTGACGCTGGTCTCTTCGTATCCGTTCTTGCGTAATACAAGCGTGTGGGAACCGGCGATGACGTCCGTCCGAAACGTACCATCGCTTCCCGTGCTCCCCACCTTATTTCCATCCAGCAGAACCTCGGCATCGGCGGGGAATTTATCCAGCGCCAGGATGCCCTTCCGGATCACTGGTGACAAGGCAAACTGGAGGCTTTTGGAATCCCCTTGCTTGATTTCGACGGTCTGTTCTGGCGAGTCCTGAAAGCCGGGCGAGATGACTTTCACGCGATAAACATTCGGCTCCAAGCTGATGATCCGAACGCCATTAGCCATTGGCCGCTTCAGTGCAACCCCGTTTACGACAACCTTGGCATCGGGGACATTGGCATGAGCAACCACCGTACCGGAGGCCCGTTCGCTGCCCAGCGACACTGTCAGGACCGGCGCGGCAGTCGCGTCGATCGCCAGCGTGTGGCTGGTCTTTCCATCATCGACGACGAAATCGTTATTGCCGGGAGTAACGTTTTCCAGGGCCAAGCCCTCGGGAGCAATCGGCTGCGATGTACCGGCACCGCGCGCGCCCTTCAAGCCGGCGGAAGCCCAGACCTTGGCGCTGTGGCCCAGGGAGCTGACGACTATGGCGGGAACATCTTTCGCTTGCACAGGACCATGCACATCAACCAGAGTTGCGGGCTGAAAACTAAACGTCAGCAAAACCAATTCCTTGCCACTGTCCAGAATTCTCAGCGTGTGATCACCGGGCAAGATGTCCCCGAGAATCAGGTTGCCTTCCTGAAGATTGATGGTTCTGGCGTCGACGATCGCCTCGCCGGTTTTCAGACCCGAAGCGATGCGGATTTCTGCCGGCGCCGGGATCAAATCGACTCGCACGTTTTTTGTTCCCTGTTGATCAGCCGCGACGTCAAGGGCCTGCGAGAACGGCAGATATCCATCAAGCGTCGCCGCCAATTGATGCCGGCCGGGCCTCAGCAATACGGGGGTCGTGGCGACCGGCTGGCCATCCAATGTGAGATGTGCGTTGGCTATATTCCCCGAAATTTCCACCGGCACTTGACCGATTGGCACCTGTATCATCGGCGCCGCAGGCTTTCGCAGGAACTGAGTTACCGCTAAGGCCGCGGCAATCAGAACAATGCCTGCAGCAACCGCAATGCTGGCATACGGCGGCCCCTTCTTCTTCCCGCGAGGAACCTTGATGCCGTCAACCGGCTTGGGGCTCAGGGGAGCGGGTGCCATGCGATCCAACGAACGTGCTGCGTTCGGGGGCGGCTGCGGTTTGTTGTCGGCCGGAGGCGGCGTTGAAATTGCCTCCGCCGGCGGGCGCGCCATCTCCGGTGGGGGCGGGGGCGACGGCAGTGGACGAACAACGGTTTCGCTGGCGGGATCCTTACCGAGGGTCGGTACCGCGGCGGCCGAAGCCGGGGGCTGATCGGAGGCCTCGTTCACTTCACGCCTCACGGGGATACCCAAGGTACCGTGCAGGGCCAGTTCAAGTTGTCTGAGCCGCTGGTCGCGGGGAAAGTGTGCGAGGCCCCGCTCCACAGCCAGCAAGGCGCCCGCCGCATTTCCTGCCGCCTGCAAGTCTCGAACTTCGGAAAGCACTCCGGTGACCGCTTCGCGCGCTTTCTGATCCTGGCTCAACGCGGCCAGGCTGAGCGCGAGCGGGTCATTCGGGCTCAACTCCAACGCCTCATTGACCAATGGTTCAGCCGCATGCCAGTCATGGTCCATCGCCGAACGCGCCCGCTCGAGCAGTGCGCTCAGCAGCGCGGCACGAATGGCGGGATTCCCATCCTCAAGTTGGGCTGCTTCACGCAGGTGGGGTAGCGCGCCGGCATAGTCACCTCGCGCGCACAGAGATTGACCTTCTTCTAATCGTCGCTTTGCACGGGCACTACGTTCGATCCCCTCGTCGGCAAGCTTCAAGAGGCCTTCCACCTCACGATCCCCCGGAAACTGCGAGAGCGCCTCGGACGCCACCTGACGTGCGGACGTGTAATCGCCGGCACCGAGAAGGAGGTCGAACTCGGAGATCCGCTTCGACTTTAGGCTCTCCCTCGCCATTTCATCCAGTTGCTGGTGCAGCCGCTGTAAATCCACCTCCAACCCGGGCTGTTGCGGGTAGATGCTCCGTACGATTTCCAACTGCGCAATCGACTCGCTGATTAGTCCTCGCTCTTCGAACTGGTGGCCGCGGGCGACGATAGAGGACACCAGATCCCGCCGGTCCCGGAGCAGTTTCAATGACTGCTTGAAGTGCGGTTCCTTCGGATACTTCTCGCTCGCCTCCTCCAGAATGCCCAGTTTCCGTTCGAGGTCCGTTTCACTATCGAGGCGCCGGTTGACGTCGCCGATCGCCGCGGTCTGTTCCTGCCGCTCCATTTCTTCCGCTTCCAGCTTTAAAGCCTGGAACATGGGATCGCCCGAGTTCTTGGCAAGGTGCGCCTCACACAGTGCGATGACCTGAGCGTAATCGCGCGCTTCCAGCAGTTGGCGTCCCCGGCGGTATTGTTCTTGCGCGAGCTCATACTCCTGGCGGATCTGCTTGTAGAGCGCCTCGTATTGAGCATCGGTTCCACCGGGCGTAGTGCCCCGCGCCTGGCGGGCCAGTTCCAGCGCCCGCTCCAGCTTGTTCATCGCGGTGCTGATCTCACCGCCGCGATAGTTGGCCAGCGCAGCTTCATACAGCCGCTCTTTCTCTCCCTGGAGCTGCTGGTCTTCTTGCTCCCGGCGGCTAATCTCACGCAGCAGTTCACGCGCACGCGCGTCGGAGGGGCTGATTCTGAAGATCTCGTCGATGCCTTGCCGGGCTTGGCTAAAATGGCCGCTGTCCACATGCTGCCGGACTAATTGAAACCAGGTTCCGAGCTGCTTCTCGCTGCGATGGCGCTCAATCTTCGACTTGATCGTAATAGCGTCCACGTTGGAGGGATCGAGGTCCAGAACCTCTTGGATCTTTTGCAGCGCAAGCGGATACTCCTCCTCTTCAAATCGAGTCCGGGCGCTCTCAAGCAACTCTCGAATTGATTTGTCGCGCACGGCCTGATCGATCGCGGTCCGCAACGCCGGCATATCGGGGTCAATGTGGCCTTCCGATTCGAGTTCTGTCAGGATCTCGTGCGCAAACTGACAGTCGCCTTCCTGGAGCGCCCTCTTGATTCGCTCCACTCGAGGCAGGATCAGACTCGGATCGAATCGCTCAATCGGCTCATTCCGTGTGGCCTTCTGCAATGTCTCAGCGAACTCGCGTGCGCTCGCATAGCGATGGTAGGGTTGTTTGGCCATCGCTTTGTGGATCGTCCGGC
The DNA here is from genome assembly GCA_963771305.1 of uncultured Acidobacteriaceae bacterium. Classification (GTDB taxonomy): domain Bacteria; phylum Acidobacteriota; class Terriglobia; order Bryobacterales; family Bryobacteraceae; genus CAJCIT01. The sequence goes on along the minus strand of CAVYTS010000021.1, from coordinate 34,704 downwards.
TGACCATCGGATTTACCGCCGAGTTCAACTCGCTCGCGGGCGGAGGAATAAACGTTCGGATGGCTTCGATCAGGTCGCTGCCTGTGAACTGTGCGAATGGCCGCTGGCCGGTCAATGCCTCAAAAGCCACCACACCGAGCGAGAAGATGTCCGATTGAGGTGTCGCCGCTTTCAACTGCAACTGCTCGGGGGCCATGTAATCAAGGGTTCCCTTGATTCCCGTGAACGATCGGGTGTCGGCCAGGTGGACCACGCCGAAGTCGATAATCTTGACTGCGTCGTCCTCCATGACGAAGATGTTGCTGGGTTTCAAATCGCGATGTACCAGGCCTTGATCGTGGGCGGCTTGCAATCCGCGGCAGGCCTGGCAAATGATCTCGATGGTTCGCGGCACCGTCAATCGCTGGCTGCGATCGTGAACCAGCTGATCGAGTGTCGTGCCTGGCAACAACGGCATCACAAAGTACGGCTTTGTCCGGCCGTCCTCGATGAAATCGCCCGTGTCGAGAATATCGACAATGTTCGGATGGCTGATCCGCGCCAGCACCGTCCACTCTTTTTCGAAGAGTTGCAGATCGGACTGATCTACTCCGCCTCGCAGAGTTTTTAGGGCGACAAAACGGCGCGTTACGCTGTCGTAAGCCTTGTAGACGACACCCATCCCTCCCTGGCCGATGGGTGGATACTGGACTTCGTAGCGCTTCCCAATTACCTGGTTAGCGGGCATAGGTCGTGCGCCACCCAGCATAGCAATGGGCGGATCAAGAGGTGCAGATCATCCCGGCACGTTTTGTTCCAATCGTATCGACGCACTCTCGGAAGCTGAGTTGCAAAAAGCTGCCTGTGTCCGCTAGACACTCGCACGGAATAAACGTGTTACAACAAGAGCATTAAACTATCGCCCGCGCCGAGCCCTTCCACTTCCGCTCGAGGGTGCAGAGCGCCGTGCCTCGCGTCGTAGTTCGAGTACTAGCTGCATGACCATTCCCTCAATCTGGTCGCGAACAGCTATGTAAACTTCCTCGGAGCGCCCGATGGGATCCTCGACTTTCCAATCGCGAACTTCGATCGGAATTCGGCCCGGCAGCTTGACCCCACTCATGTTGATGATCAGGTTGTAAGTGCCGACATTGACACTGCTCAGGTCTTTCGGGAACTGGTCTTCGATACTGATGTTCTTCAGTATCATCACCTCGTGAGTCTGCGGTTGCACAATGGCGGCAGGCGATAATCCAGCGCTACCTACCTCCATGACATCCGCGCCATACTTGCGGGCAAATCCTTCGGCCATTTGACTGCGGCAGGAGTTGCCGATACAGAGAAAGAGAACTCGCTTCATGGAAAGTAGTGTGTATCCAGTGTAACGGACGGCTGGCAATCTTACGAAACGGGCCTAGGTGACTGTGCTTCTACCATCTCGACGAAATGGCGGTGGATCCGGGCGTCGGCTGTCAGTTCGGGGTGAAAGGTGGCCACCAGGTGTCTGCCTTGGCTCACCAGCACCGGGTCGCCCTGATAGCTGGCCAAGACCCGCGCGTCGTCTCCGGTGCGTCGGATAATGGGCGCGCGGATGAACACGGCTTCCAAGGGCCGATCCTCCGGCCCGAACGGGATGACGGCGATACGGCTGTCGATTTGACGCCCATAAGCGTTTCGCTCCACCGTTAAATCCATCAGTCCGAGCGACGCCTGCGGAGGATTCAGCACTTCAGTTGCGAGCAAGATCGCGCCGGCGCACGTTCCGAACATCGGCTTCCGTTCACCGAACTGCCGTAAGGGTTCGAACAGCTGTTCAATCGTCAACAGTTTGAGCATGGTGGTGCTCTCGCCTCCAGGGATAATGAGACCGTCAATGCCACCGAGGTCTTCGACCGTCCGGACCCCTACAGCCTTGGCGCCGGCGGACTCCAGGGCTTTCCAGTGAGCTGCGAAATCCCCCTGCAGCGCCAGGACTCCAATCACCGGCGGATGACTATTTGTCTTGCTCAAGGTGCGTCTTACCAGCCGCGGGTCTGCATCATTTCGGATTCCGCCAGTTTCGAGATCTCCAAACCGGGCATGGCCTCGCCCAGTTCTTCACTCGCCTCGAGGAGTTTCATGGGGTCACGATAGTACGTGACCGCCTTCACAATCGCCTTAGCGCGCGTTTCCGGATCCGACGACTTGAAAATGCCGGAGCCAACGAACACCGCCTCCGCGCCCAGTTGCATGACGAGCGCCGCGTCGGCGGGCGTCGCGATTCCGCCCGCCGAGAAATTCGGTACGGGCAGTTTGCCGTTCGCTGCTACCCACTGAACCAACTCCAGCGGCGCTGCCAGGTTCTTGGCTTCGTGCACCAACTCCTCTTTGCCGAGTACCGTGAGTTGCTTCATCTCTTTCACGATGGTGCGGATGTGACGAACTGCCTCCACGATGTTTCCCGAGCCCGCTTCGCCCTTGGTACGAATCATTGCCGCGCCTTCCGCGATGCGTCGGAGGGCCTCACCCAGGTTACGGGCGCCGCAGACAAACGGAACCTTGTAATCGTGCTTATCGACGTGGTGTTCTTCGTCGGCGGGCGTCAGCACTTCGCTTTCGTCGATATAGTCGACACCCAGCACCTCCAGAATCCGCGCTTCGGTGAAGTGGCCGATTCGCACCTTGGCCATCACGGGGATTGTGACCGCAGCCATAATCTCGCGAATGATGCGGATTTGGGACATTCGAGCCACGCCGCCTTCTTTCCGGATATCGGCCGGAACGCGTTCCAGCGCCATCACGGCGCACGCTCCCGCCTTCTCGGCGATTACGGCCTGTTCGGCATTTACGACGTCCATGATGACGCCGCCCTTTAGCATCTCGGCCAGACCCACTTTGAGTCGAAACTGGTCGGTCAAAAAGTTCATTGTGTTTCTCCTTCGCTAAATAACAATTAAATCGAAAAACTTCAAACTAACGCCGTAACCGGCTCCTGGCTGATAGCGGCTGCCGATGCCTGCAACTCCCGTTTGGCGGCCTCGCCGATGATCCGGACGCCGAGCTCAATTTGTTCCGGCGACAATCCACCGAAGCTCAGCCGCAGTCCTCGCGGATGCGAGCGCTCCGCAGAGAAGTAACTGCCGGGCAGAAAATCCACTCCCTGCGCCTGGACGCGCGCCAGTAAGTCCGCGGAACGAAGAGGGGACGGCAAGTCCACCCAGAGGCTCATTCCTCCGTCGGGCCGGGTGAAGCGTGCGCTGGCCGGAAGGTGTTCACGGCAAGCGCGCAAAACGGCATCCAGCCGCTGGGCGCCGGCATGGCGAGTACGTTCGATATGCTTGCGCAATTCGCCCGACTCGGCAAAGCGCAGCAAGACCGCCTGCGACAAGTGGTCTGAATGCAGATCGCTCATCTGCTTCAACGCTGCCAGGCGTGCCACCAGCGGACGCGGCGCGATCACCCAGCCCACGCGCAATCCGGGGAATGCAACCTTGGAATAGCTGCCCAACAAAACCACGCGCCCGCTTGTGTCCAGCTGCTTCAATCGGGGCAGCGCCGTCTCGCGATAACGTAGTTCGCTGTAGATGTCGCTTTCAAGCAGCACGACGTTGTACTGCTTGGCCAGATCGATCACCCGGTGCCGCTGATTGAGCGGTAAGGTCGCCCCGGTCGGGTTTTGGAAGCTCGGGGTGAGCACCGTCAAGCGCGGCCTGTGCCGTTGAAACAGCTGTTCCAAGGCGCCCGTATCCACGCCGCTGCCCGTAACCGGTGCCGGAATGATTTCCGCCCCAGCGCGCGCAAACACCTGCCAGAGACCGTGGTAAACCGGGTCTTCCAGGACCACCGGCGTGCCGGCGGGCGCAAGAATTCGCGCCAGCAAATCCCACGCCTGCTGGCAGCCATTGGTAATGATCAGATCATCATCCGGGCCGGCCGTTCCCGCCGTCGTGGCTTCCTCGTGCAAGTACCGCCGCAGTGGCCCGTACCCATGCGGAGAGCCAAGCTGCAGGATGTCGGCAGCCTGCGGGCTGTCAACCACCTCGCGAGCGAGTCGGCGGAACGAAGCCAGCGGAAACGCCTCCCTCGAGGGACGAGAACTGGAAAAGCTGATTTCGATGGGATGCGCCTGACCGCTCGCTTGCAACTCCGGCCCCGGGAGGATCGCGTCCCAATCGATGGCCGCCTCGTTGTCCGCCGCGTCGCCAGAAAAGCCTTGGCGCGATGCGACGAAGCTACCCCGGCCCACATGCCCGTGGATCAAACCCTGCTGTTCCAACAGTGCATAGGCAGCCGAAATCGTCGTTCGGTTCAGGCCAAGTTGGCCAGCCAATTCGCGAGTGGCTGGCAGACGCTCCCCGACCAGAATTCCGCCCCGGCCAATCAGGTCGGCGATACTCGAGCTGAGCTGCCTGTAGAGCGGCACATCGGAGGTATTGTCCAACCGAATTGTTTCCAGCACCATGAACCGCTAAGATACCATATTGGCCCGCAGCAGGCCATCCAATATTAGTCAGCCAATCGGATCCCTGCTGCCTTCGCGGTACGCTAGAGTCGTGCAAGCCAAAACTCCGGTTTCCGTGCGGTATTCCGTCACGGCCGCCACGTTTTTCAGGGCACAACGCTTGATTCGCCTGCTGCTGCTGTCAGTGCTGATCGCGGTCGCCGTTTTTCCGCTTTTGGCGGACCAGAGGAAAAAAAAGGACGAGGAACCCAAGACCCAAGTTCTCCCGTTGCCCAAGGAACCGCCCATGGCGCTCGGAGCGGATGTCGAGTCCTTGAGCTTCCGCGTCACGCCGTTGCTCAGGATCGGCAAGCTATCCGCCCAGATTCGCGACGGTCTGAATGAGTTGATCCGCGACGCTCACGGATCAAACGTTATCAAGTTGCGTGCCTTCGTCGCCGGCACCGGCGATTCCCGGCGCGTTCAGGCCATTGTCAGCGATCTCTTTACCGAGAAGAAACTCAACCTTCCGGTGATCAGCATCATTCAAGTCGGCGCTTTGGGCGACGACGCTGCCCAGGTTGTGATTGAAGCCGTCATAGCGGAAAAGCGCGTGCTCAACCCGGACGGCCTCGCGTTCCTTGCCGGGCAGACCGGCCCGACTCTCGACACTTCCCTTAGCAAGCTGGCCCAGAGCCTGTCCGCCGCTTCGCTGACCCCTTCCGCTGTGCTGAGCCTGACTTGTTTCAGCGACAATCTGGGAGATTATCGCCAGCACGTTACCCAGGCCAATTCGGTCTTTTCGAAGGCCTCCATTAACCTGGTTCAGTCGCAACGCCAGCCCGGCGGTCCCCGTACCACGTGTGAGGCGGTGGCGCGCTCGCACGAAGGCGACTCTCCGACGCGGCCGATCTCCCTTCTGGGGCCGGCCCGCGTCACGTTGATACCGGGTCGCTCCCGGCTCGTGTTTACGGGCCTGCAATTGGCGTTTGGCGGTTATCTCGACGACGCCAACTCGGCACTGAAGAATCTGCGTAAGTTCTCGGAAGCGGCCTCCGGGAACTTCGGCCAGATCGCCTCGCTCGACGTCTATTCTCTGAGTGGCGAGGCCACATCCGCCCTCCGCAAGACCGCCTCCAAGTTCGATGTGCCAGGCAGCACCATCACCATCCAGCAAATCGAAGGGTTACCTTCCCTCGATGCGGCGCTCGGCATGGAGGCCATTATGGTGGGTTCAGGAACCTCGACTATCTCTTCCATCCGCTAAGTCTCCAGGGCCGGCCTGGCGGTCTGGTGACGTCGTTTCGATCGCCGTTAAAGATACAATCGCCTTCGATGGAACCTTTGGTCGCCAGCTTCGGCGAAATCATGCTGCGCCTTGCGCCTCCCGGTTTTGAACGGCTTCTGCAGTCTCCCCAGTTCATCGCTACCTTCGGCGGCGGTGAAGCAAATGTGGCAGTGGCCATCGCCCAGTTCGGGGGCGCCAGCCGCTTCATCACGGTTGTGCCGGCCAATCCCATCGGCGATGCCTTCGTTGGTGAGATGCGCCGCTTCGGCGTGGACGCGGACTACATCTTGCGAGGCCCCGGCCGGTTTGGCGTATACTATGTCGAGCCGGGAGCTAACCAGCGCCCCTCGAAGGTGGTTTACGACCGCGAATACAGCGCCATTGCGATCGGCCCAGCCGGGCTCCATCGATTGGAAGAAAGCTCTCGCGGGCGTAACCTGGTTCCACATCACGGGTATCACGCCGGCCATTAGCGAAAACGCCGCCGAATTGTCGCTGGAAGCCATGCGCGCCGCCCGCGAACTGGGCGCAACCGTGTCGCTCGATCTCAACTTTCGTAAGAACCTCTGGAACTGGGGCAAGAAGGCAACCGAGATCATGCCCAACCTGGCGCGGCTGGCCGACGTTTGCATCGCCAACGAAGAAGACTGCCAAAAGGCGCTCAACATTCACGTGGACATCGATGTCGAATCCGGCAGCTTGGAACGCGAGAAGTACGCCGGGTTGGCGACGCGGGTTGTCTCGACGTTCCCCAACCTCAAGTTCCTCGCCATTACCCTGCGTGAATCCATCAGTGCGTCCCACAACGGTTGGTCGGCTTGCCTGTACAACGGAAAAGAGTTCCGGTTCAGCCGTAAGTACGAAATCACCCATATCGTCGACCGGGTGGGTGGCGGGGATAGCTTTGCCGCCGGCTTGATCTACGGCCTGACTCAACGGCAGTCTGATCAGGACGCCTTGGAGTTTGCGGTGGCCGCCAGCTGTTTGAAGCATTCCATTCCCGGGGATTTCAGCCGGTTCAGCGCCGCCGAGGTCAACGCGCTTGTGCACGGTGGTGGATCGGGTCGAGTTCAGCGCTGACCGCCCTGGGCGCCTCGCCCCCGCAACTTCGAAGCGTGCGGACACGTCCATTGACTCGGGATCGGTTCCCCTCGCTATAATCCCTATCAGGCTCCTCATTCAATCAATGCGGTTTTCTCAATCAGCCGGTATTCTCTTGATCTTGAGCGGTTTCCTCGCTTGGGGTCAAACCCAACCCACTCCCGCCCCGAATCCACCTGCTCCTCCTTCCGGCTCGGGCAGTTCCGGCAGCTCTTCCGTTACCGTTCCCATCGCTCCTCAAGAGGCGCCGAAAAACCAGAACGCGGGCAAGCAAACGCCGCCCATTCGCGTCGAGGTGAACGAAGTCATCGTTCCCATCACCGTCACCAACGACCAAGGGAAGTTCGTCTCCGATCTGAGCGAGGCCGATTTCAAGGTCTTCGAGGACAACAAGGAGCAGCAGATCCGCTTCTTCACCCGGGAACGCAATCAGCCCATCGTCGTTGGCTTCCTGATCGATCTCAGCAACGCCAGCAAAGTTCATTGGAAGAATTATCAGGATGCAGCTATCGAGTTGATTCAGAACCTTCTCACCAACGATGAGAAGCACTCAGGATATTTGATTTCCTACTCGAATGATGCCGAGTTGCAGGTAAATACCACGTCCGATCCTGAGAAGCTGGTCGAAAAGCTGCGCAAGATGAAACCGGGTGGCGGCGCCGCACTTTACGATGCCGTCTACATGGCCTGCACCAACCGCAAACTGGTGCAGGGCGAACCGATTGAACCCCGGCGGGTGATTGTCATCATCGGCGACGGCCACGATTCAGCCAGCAAGCACTCGCTGAGTGAAGTCGTCGAACTGGCCCAACGCAACCTGGTAACGGTTTATGGGGTCAGCACCACCGCCTTTGGCTTTACCGAACCCGCTAACGATAACCTGGTCAAACTGGCGACAGAAACCGGCGGCCGAGTCGTCTATCCGTTGGAGGACGTTTACAAAGATACGGACGGCTGGCTGTCGCATCCCTCCGACGACGGTAACTATGCCTTGAAGGTAGGAACCGGTGAGTATGCGTCCGCCGTGGCAAATAAAATGTTCCGTGCCGTGACAGATATTGCCGGTGAGGTTACCATGCAGTACATCATCCGCTATATTCCAAACAACGATTCCGCCAAGGCGTTTCGCAACGTGAAAATCGTGGTGAGCCTGGCAAATGTCAAGGTTCGGGCGCGCAAAGGTTACTACGGAGCCCTGCCGTAGGCTGCGGCCTTGGGCCTGTGACTTTCCAGGCACCCAGCACCCTATTCTCATCCCTCTCTTTGACGATAAGGTGAGGGAAGTGCGTTTCTCGTCCATCTCCGAGCCCGTCGTCAACATCGCCGCCCACCAGCCTCGTCGCGGCGAGTACTGCGTGCTGGCTACTCACCTGCCGGGCCTCCGCCAGGAAGCGATCGGCGTTCTGCTGCTCGATCCCAAAGACGACGCCCTCTGTGTTCAGCTCCGCCGCGATTGGCGTTCCATCGCGAGCAAGGAAAACGTCGAAGTGCTGGAAGAGCTTGAAAACGACCTCGAAGCGAAGGCGCGCGAATTGGGGGGCGCGGCCCCCCCTCGCGCAACTGGAATCCGAAGCCTCATGGACGGTGCAACTCTCCGCTCGGAACAGCATCTCCGTCAACGATTTCGAACGAACCTTGCGCCGCCTGTATCGGGAACGCGTTCCGGCCACGGTGCAGCCCTTTCGCACGCACTTGCCTTTGTACTCGCTTGAGGTCGCTGCTGGCCCTTTTCGCTCGAACGCGGATGACATTTCCCCCGGGGATTGGCTGGAGACGCCGCCCGGTCTCGAGATTGACGACAACATGTTTATCGCAACCATCCGGGGCCGTTCCGTGGAACCCAGAATCCCGGACGGCAGCCTCTGTGTCTTCCGGCGCAACGTGATCGGTTCGCGAAACAACCGCTTGGTGTTGGTGCGGAACGCCGAATTAGCCGATGAGAATCGCTTTACCGTGAAGCGCTATCACAGTGAAAAAGCCGCCCACGACGATTCCTTCGTCCAGACCCGCATCCGGTTGGAGAGTCTGAATCCGGAGTTCCCGTCGTGGGATCTGGATTCGGACGAAGAGAAGTATCAAATTGTCGCGGAGTTCGTGCGGGTAATCGAATAATCGAAGGAGCTCCCAGCGTGGCAAGATTCATGGAGCGTTTCCCGCCTTTATCCAACAACGCCTGAAGAACGGCGCCACTCGCCAATGACCCTGCGAATGTTCCTGGCATTGTTATAGAAGTTTTTTCTAGGGGTTAGTAGTTATTTGGATCTATACTGTGGTTGACTGCGGCCCAAGTTAGGCGGCAGCGTCAACGATCTCCCTGTGTCGAGACGTCACATGTACAGGATTTTGCTCTCTTTACTTCTTACCAGAGCCGTAGTCCACTGCGCTTCTGGCGGTACCGTGCCGGCGAATCCCGTCACCATTCTCCTCGATTTCGACAAACCTCATTCGGAGATGTCCCTTCAGGCCATGGAGGCCGAAGTGTCATCGCTGATGAAGGCAACCGGCGTCGCGGTGGAGTGGCAACTAAAGAACGAAATGCCCTCCAATGCCGAATTCGCGGAACTGGTGGTCATCAAACTCACCGGCTACTGCATGACGGAGACCGTGCCCATGCCGATGGACGAACGAGGGCCTCTGGCCTTCGCCCATTCCACCGACGGGGAAGTGCTGCCGTTTGGAGAAGTAGAGTGCGACCGGGTGAAGACCTCGCTGCGGCGTTTGCTAGTCGGACGTGATTTCCGGGAAGCCGATCTCTTGCTGGGGAGAGCGCTCGGGCGGGTCTTAGCCCACGAGATGTACCATATGCTGGCCAACGACCGGAAACATACCAAGTCCGGAGTCACCCGCGAGAGCTTAACGGCAGACGAGCTCGCCGCTGGCCACTTGGACCTTGCCGCGAAGGCGGTCGAGGAGATGCGGCGGAAGCACCGCAGCGACTGAGTTAGCCCTTAGGTAGTCGAGGGCGCTGTTTCTCGGAAACCGACCTAATCACTAGGCGGCGTTTACCGCTTGGATCGATCGGTACAGTGGTTGTCTTGAGGGCCTGCGCTATGAGTGCTTGAATGGCAGGATCATCCAGCGAGCCGGCATCCTTTAATACGATGTAGCGCACCCGCTTACCGCCGCCCTTGAGCAGATTCTCCGGATCTCTTAGACTCGCCCCCTGCAGAAAGAACAGGCTGATCCAACGAGGGAACAGGGCGATTGAGAAGACGGCCTCTGAAGCCCTCTCGCCAGGGCCGAAGCCGATAGCCAAGGCATTGTAGTTGTCGTAGACCAATTCCACTGCGCCGGGTAAGCGTTCCCGCATCTTGGCCAGAACCGCCTTGGCGAGCGCGGCAATACCTGGTGAGTACTTTGCGATAAAGCCCGAGAGCTGTTGGGCAGGAGCGGCCGTACTGAGCGGCAATGCCGCGACAGGCTCACCAGATTTACTTCCCTTGCGGCGTGCCACCAAGCGAAGTTATCACGAATTTTCGCGATCGCGAGAGTAATGCGGATTACTCGCCGTCGCTCGATAACAAAAAGTGATTGGCATCATTATAGCTTTGAATAAATACAGATCTTGCACGCAAGGTTGCCGGTGCTACACTAGCTCCAATCTTGGTTGCTGGGGTTCCTATTACATTCGCGTTGAAGTCGTTGTAACAACGCCAAGTAGCCAAGCAGTTCGGCTCTCGCTGAACCACCAAGTCCGGATTTGCGCCCCGCGTGTGGGCCCCTCGCTCTCTGAATGAGCAGACTGCTGTCGGCAGTGAATGCCGTGCCGCTCCTGGAAATGGAAAGGCAAGGCAACCTCAAGGAGAAACCGGATGAAGCGATCCAAATCATTTCGACTCGTTGTTCAGACGACAACTCAATTCGTGGCGCTTGCCGTGATGCTCGGTGTGGCGGCTGCCACGCTTGTAGCTCAGTCGACGCAAGGCGGCGTCCGCGGAACCGTAACGGACCAAACCGGCGCGGCAGTGGCCAACGCCAAAGTCTCTCTCATCAATGACGGGACGAACGAAACCCGCTCAGCTCGTCACCAATGCGGAAGGAGCCTACGACTTTAATCTTGTTGTCCCGGCGACTTACACGATCACGGCGGAAGCTCCGAGTTTCAAGAAGTTCTCCCGCAAGAACGTCATCATCGCGACGCAAGAGTACCTGACCGTGGACCTGAAACTGGAGGTTGGTTCCGTTTCAGAAAGCGTGTTGGTGACCGAAGAAGTCCCGTTGGTCGAAACAGCCAACGCATCGCAAGGCCAAGTCCTGGACAACCAGAAGCTGGTTGACCTTCCGAACCTGGGCCGCAATCCCTTTATGATGTCGAAGCTCTCCCAAAACGTGATGAATGTTGGTCCGCCCGCCTACAACCGCATGGAAGACCAAAGCGGATCGTCGATGATTTCGATTGCGGGCGGCCCGGTGCGCGGCAACAATTACCTGCTGGACGGCATTCCCATCACCGATGCCAACAATCGCGCCATCATCATTCCGACCATCGAGGCGGTGCAGGAAGTCAAGATTCAGTCCAACACCTATGACGCTGAAATGGCGCGCACTGGTGGCGGCATGTTCAACACGCTGATGAAGTCAGGCACGAACGAATTCCACGGCAGCGCCTATGGAGCCCTTCGCCGGACGAGTTGGGACGCCAACAACTTCTTCAGCAATGCCGGCGGCATCCCGATCGCAGATCAGCCCAACACAACTTGGGCCGCCAGCCTCGGGGGACCAGTTTGGATCCCCAAGGTCTACAACGGCAAGAACCGGACGTTCTTCTATCTGGCGGTTGAGCACTACGACGATGCATCGTCCGACTCGTCGATTCTTCAATTCGCCAACCGCGCTGGAGCGGGTAGGGAATTTTTCGCAGAGCTTTGCGAGCCCAGGCGGACCGTTAATCCAGCCGATAGATCCGACAACCCGTCACGTATTCCCGAACAACATCATCCCGGCCAGCGAATTGAGCCCCACCGGTCTGGCCATCGCATCGAATTTCGCAGCGCCCGTCACGGCGCCTGCCTATTATGGCGCCAACGACATCGCTGTTTCCTCCTCCATCAAAGCCCGCGCCGTTCAGTACACGGCGAAGTTGGACGAAGATTTCTTCACCTGGTGGCGCTCCAGCTTCAGCTACTTGCAGTACTACTCGCTTGAGCCCGGTGACACCTGGTTCAACAGCCCGTCCACACCTTCTGGCTGGCGGTTGCAGCGCCGCGTAAATGCCACGCAGTTAAATAACTTCTTCACGATCGATCCAACCACGGTTCTGGCAGTTCGCTACGGCTTCAACCGTTTCCCGAACTACGACTACAACAGTTCGCAGGGCTACAATATCGCCAACTTAGGATTTTCGCCGTCATACGTGAACTCCATCAATCCCGCCTTGGCGGAATTTCCGAATATCCAGATGACCAGCTTCTATTCACTGGGTGACAGCGGTGATGACGACTATTACTCGGAAGCCTCGAACAATTTCGGAACGAGCGTCGACAAGTACATCGGCAAGCACAGCCTGAAATTCGGCTTCGACTGGCGGAAGCTAAAAACGTCCGGAAGCGGCATCAGTTACCCCACGGGCGGCTATGCGTTTAACACCAATACGCCGGGAACCAACAGCTATACCGGCTATGACATGGCAGACCTTTTGCTGGGCCTGCCTTACGCAAGAACCGCGGATAACACGACGACATTGACGGATTACGCGAATTACTATGGCCTGTATATCCAGGATAACTTCCGATTGAGCAGCAAGATTACGTTGAATTACGGCCTGCGTTGGGAGCATGAAACCGGCATCCAGGAAATCCACAATGGGCTGTTAGTCAACTTCAATCAAACTGTTCCCAACGTGCTTGCACCGGACGTAACAGGCATCCAACCGCTCGGCGCGGTGGAGTACGCCGGCCTGAATGGCAATCCGACCCAAACCGGCAACTTCAACTACGAACAAATGGGGGCCGCGAGGCGGCATCGCTTATCAGCTCGACAGCAACACGGTGATCCGTGGCGGCTACGGCCTCTTCTGGGCGCCTCAGTTTGCCCTCGGCGGGCCCATCAGTACGCTTGGCTATAGCGCCATCGACGAATTTCACGGGCAGCACCAATTCCGCCGGCGCTGTGACGCCGACTCTATACGACCCCTTCCCCGGCGGCTTGATTCCTCCCACTGGGAACAGCTTGGGGGTCGCCGGCGGAATCGGCCAGGACTTTTCACTGCCGGATCCAAGCTGCAAAATCGCCACGCGTTCAACAGTACTCGGTCGACGTTCAGCGGCAGTTGCCCTATGGCATCGCAGCTGAGGTTGGCTATGTCGGGTCCTACTCGACCCATATGATTCTCGGTGCGCCCGAACTCAATATCAATGCGTTGAACCCGAGTCTGCTCTCTCACGGCTCGGCCTACTTGAACCAGTCGGTACCGAACCCCTACTTCGGCCATATCACGGTCGGCACTTTGGCCCAGGCAACTGTGCCGCGATACTTCCTGGAGCTGCCGTTTTCTGCCTATGGCAACATCGACGAGATTTTTGCCGATCAGAACCGGGGCAAGTACAATTCCATGGTGTTCAAAGTGCAGAAGCGCCTGAGCCAGGGACTCACCTTCCTGAGCACATTTACGTGGTCGAAGAACCAGGACGAGAGCAGTGGTGGGCCCGGCAACTCACTAAACGGTGGAAACCAGGGCTATCCTCAAAACCCGTACAATATGGGTGCTGAATACGCGTTGGCTAACATTAATTCACCGGTCCGGTGGGCGACGGCCATCAGCTATACATTGCCTTTTGGCAGCGGCAAACCGTTCCTGAATGGCAGCAAGTGGATGGATTACGTCTTCGGCGGCTGGACCTACAACGCGGTGGCCGTCTATCAGACCGGATTCCCGCTCCAGATCTACCAGAACGATGTGAACGGTCAATACGGCTACCAGGCGATGCGTCCCAATTACGTAGGCGGTGTGAACCCGGCGATAAGCGGCAGTGTAGAGAGCAAAATCTATGGGTACTTCGACACGGCTGCTTTCTCAGCTGCTCCACAGGGTACGCTTGGCAACCTCAGCCGGACCATCCCTCTGCGCGGCCCCGGACAGAAAAACTGGGATATGTCGCTCTTCAAAACGGTCGCCATCAAGGAACGCTTTCAGGCTCAGTTCCGTTTAGAGGCACTGAACGCATTGAACTCTCCGCTGTTCGCTTCACCCAATACGAATTTCTCCAGCGGCACCTTCGGCACAGGTCAACACCCAAGCGAACTTCTCGAGGCAGCTACAGATGGCCCTGCGATTTTCGTTCTAAAATCGTAACTTAGGCGTTTATAATAGCGCCTGAGACTGAAGTCAGCATGTTTTGGGCGGCGACTCACCACCGCCGCCTTGGTTCAGGCCCCAGTCAACTCAGCAACAGGAGAGATGAATGTCACCAATTTTCAACGCCGAGCAGACGGCGGACTTTTTGAAGCGTGGCTTTTCGCGGCGCAATTTTGGACGCTTGGCCACGATGGTAACGGCCGGCGCGGCACTACCGTTCTACAATGAACCGGCGCTGGCGCAGCTTTCCCGTGTGCGCAACATCCCTCCGGGCGCGGTCTTGATCAACGCGAATGAGAACCCCATGGGACCGTGTCCCGAGGCCGTCGAAGCCATCGAGAGCGTGGTGAAAAAGGGCGGCCGTTATAATTACGACATCACCGAGGCCATGAGCACCACACTGGCAGAAGTCTCCAGCGTGAAGCCATCGTACGTGACCCCTTACGCCGGTTCCAGCCTACCGCTCAACAACACCGTCATTGCATTCTGCTCGCCGAAGAAAGGCTTTGTGGTGGGCGACCCCGGCTACGAGGCGGGTGGCCGCGCCGCCGAGTTCATTGGCGCGAAGACGTATAAGATTCCGCTGCGCAAGGACGGCTCGCACGATGTGCAGGCGATGGTGGCCGCCGACCCGAATGCAGGCGTCATTTATATTTGCAATCCTAATAATCCGACCGGAACGCTGACTTCTCGCGCAGATATCGAATGGGCGCTTGCCAACAAGCCGGCCGGCTCCATTCTGTTGCTCGACGAGGCCTATATCCACTTCAGCGATGCGACGCCGTGCACCGACCTGGTGGCACAAGACAAGGAACTGATCATCCTCCGCACCTTCTCTAAGCTGTACGGCATGGCGGGTCTGCGCGCCGGCGCCGCTATCGGGCGACCCGATCTTCTCGAAAAGGTACGCGGGTACGGCTACGAGATGATGCCTATTACCGGCATGGCCGGAGCCGACACCAGCCTCAAGGTGAAGACCCTGGTGGCCGAGCGCAAAAAGAAGATGGCAGACGTGCGAGGGGAAACGTTTGCCTTCCTTACAAAGAACAACATCACCTTCGTCCCTTCCGTCAGCAACTGCTTCATGATGGATACCAAGCGGCCGGGCATGCAATTCGTCAAGGCCATGCAGGGCGAAAATGTTTTCATCGGGCGCGTCTGGCCGGTCTGGCCGACTTGGGCGCGTGTCACCGTTGGCACCAAGGAAGAGATGGCCAAGTTCCAGACCGCTACTTTGAAGTGCTATAACGCCTAGTTCCGATTCGCCACGGGTGGGCGCGAAAGCGTTCCGCCCGTGGGCTGATCAATCGATGTAGGCGCGTGCCCGACGCGTGGACCTCAACCGAGTCCGTTTTGGCCCTCCTATTGTTCTTCTCCCTGGTGATTGATCCGGAGCAGAGGTAAGAGTTGAGCTTTTTTCGCTATTCTTGGCGCACGCTTTCCGGTGACTTGTTTGGTGGGTTCATAGCGGCGCTCATTGCAATTCCATATGGCCTCGCCATGGCCACCATGATGGGACTGCCTCCAGTGTTGGGGCTGGTCACCTCCATCGTCAGCGCACCCATCACGGCGCTTCTTGGCAAGAACCCAGTTCTGATCGGCGGTACCGCGAGCGCCACCGTGCCGTTCATCGCACACGCCGTGCAACTCCAGGGGCTGGGTGGCGCCGCCAAGGTCTGCATCGTTGCGTCTGTCTTCATGATGGCCTTTTCTCTACTGCGTCTCGGCCGCCATATTCAGAAAGTGCCGCAGCCCGTGGTCACCGGATTCTCCTGCGGCATCGGCGCGATGATGGTCTTGTCGCAACTGTCGACCATGACCGGCGTTCGCGCCGCCATCGATCGCACCTCAAACAACCTCCTTTTCCAGAGCTGGCAGATTCTTTCCCACATCGCGGACGCTCATGCGGCGTCGCTGATTATCAGCTTGCTGGTCGTCGCGGCGGCGTTCGCCGTGGCGCGATTCGTCCCGCGCGCTCCCGCTCCCTTGCTGGGTGTCCTGTTTGCCGTGACCGTAGCGGGCATCTTCGGCTTGCATGAAAAGGAAGTTGGCCATTTGCCGTTCGAGATTCCTGACTTCGCGGGCTTTTACTGGCGGCCTGGAGACGTCTATGGCGTTTTGCCCGCGGCGCTCGGTCTCGCCTTCGTGTCCTCGGTGAACATACTCATTACTTCCCGCGTGGTGGAGCACTTCCGTGGGCGTCATCACCATTTGCGGCGTACCGACGCCGATGGAGAACTGGGTGCCTACGGCATTGCGAACGTCGTTGCGGGCATGTTCGCCGCGCCGATGAGTGTCGGAATTCCAGCCCGTAGTCTGGCGAGTGTCCGCTGCGGTGGATCTACCCGCCTATCCAACATTTTCCACGGGCTGTTTATCGTTGCGTTCCTCGGGCTCGGCGGCGAATACATTGCGCGTATCCCGATGGCGGCCCTGGCCGGCGTAACGGCTTACATAGGCGTCTGCCTCCTCGAATGGAGCACCTGGCGGCGCCTGACACGGATGAGACGCGTGGATGCGGCCGCATTTCTCTCCACGGCTGTCGCGGTGCTGGTCGTGAATGCCGTGCTGGCCGTCGCTCTCGGTTGTTCCTTTTACGTGGTTCGCTACGTCTACCGCCGTCTCGCGAGCCCCGCCCCGCCCGAACATAATGACGAGTTGAAAGAGGACTCATTGAAAGAAATGGCTGACGTTCGTGTCGAGTCTTCAGCAAGCTAATCTAAGCTGAGCAGTCACGTTGGCACGGGCTTCAGCCTGTGGAAGACGTCCACAGCAGCCGGTTAGTTTACATGCAGCCATCCTCACTTCGATTCATCCGGCGCGCGGAACATTTCCAGCGACAGCGTCGGCAGGTAAGGGCCGATGAGACTGCGTTTCCAGATGTCTCCAGTTTGCCCCCGCTCTCGCGGAGTCGTGAACGTATAGAGATATCGTTGTGCCCGGATATACTTCGGCGGAGTTTGAAACGGCACCTTGCTGAAGAATTCGACCACTTGGGGCTCGCCTTGCAATAGGCGCAGCGCCAATACTCCCACCCAAGGTTCCTGCTGCTCATTGGAGAGAGCGGCGAACCATAACTGCCAATCAAGCCGCGGCTGCATGGGAGCGATCACCGGCAACCCATGATGGACGTCTCCAGGCTTGTAAGGCAGTTCGTACTCCTGCCAGGTTTGCTGATCGTTCGAACCCTCGAACACGATCTCGGGGCGGGTCGTCGTCATGACCGCAAACAGGCCGTAGGAGTTGACAACTTCAAATGGCGCCGTCCAGGCCAAGTTCGCGGAGAGCCGGTTCGCAAAATCGGGAGCAAACAACGACAGCACCTGCGTTGCTCCCAAATAAACCACCACCGCAAGCACTGCCGCCGCAGCCACGCGCAACGCTTTGAATTGAGTCCCGAACGTTAACGGAAGGCGGGGCCGCAGCCACTTCAATCGTTTCGCGAGGCTTTCAAAGGACTCATCATCAAATGCCCAAATCAGCGACGCCAGAGTCAGCAGATTGAAATATGCATAGTTACCCGTTAGCGCAATGCAAACTTGTAGGGCAATCAGAAACTTGGCGCCCATGTGGCGAATGCGCCTCGGCATGAAAAGCAGAAACGGCGCAACCAGTTCGATGAGCAGAGTCCAACCCGTGAGCGAATCGAGAAGCCACGGCTGGAAATGGTGGACGTACCAAGCCATGGGATTCGGAAGGGGTTGGGTCATGAAGTGAAACCGCAAGGCGTGCAGGTTCTCCCAGTTTCGGTCGCCGCTGAGAAGCTTGACAATGCCCGACTCGAACATCAGCCGGAAAACCAGGAAGCGGTAAACCCACACCAGCCAGGGAACGCCGGCAAAGATAGCAAGGAATCCCGCCTCCAGCAGTAACGCATCCCATTGGAATAGAGTGAACGGCTGGCCGACGGACGCGATCGAGAGATACAGGACAAAGCACAGAGCGGCGCTGAGACGAGGCAGCACGTTGATGGCAAGCAACAGCGCAAAGAAAACTCCCAGGCCGCAACACAAGCCCATCGCTTGGTCGCTCATATTCAGCCACAGCAGCGTCGGAACGTCCCAATAGGCACGGCTACCCAAGGCTTGGTGCATCGCCTGCATCGTCGCGGCGGCATGCAAGAGCCCGTGCTGCCCAACTAGGCCGAGGATCTGTGTGCTCAAAGAGCCAAACGCAAACGCGTAGATAATGCCGAGCGAACGGAGAAAAAGAAACTCCGTCAACTGGTAACGATGCGGTCGGATTGTCTTGCCGAACGTCAGTGCGGTCAGGTGATAGCTGAAGTCCCGATGCCCGGCAATCCAGCCGTAGACCGCGTCGGTCGTCGCGCGGAATAGCCTGACACTTTCGTAGAGCCAAAGCAGCAGGCGATATCGTCCGGCGGCCGCCGCCAGCGAGCGTAACACGGCGTGCGCGCCGCGAAAGGTGGTGCCATCGGGCAGCACCAGGTAGACGGCGCTCTTCAGAGCCGCGCGATCAAGCTGCGGAAATTCCTCCGCCGTAAGGTCCTGCGACGCGACGTATTCCATCGAATCGCCGAGCAGCTCTCGCCAGTAGTTCAGCCAGATGCGGCAGAAGCCGCACCGGCCGTCGTAAATCAAAACCGGCTTCGTGTGCATTTCCAGCATTGCCGAATCGGGGACGCTATTCAAGCAATCCGAACATAGCAGAACAAGGACGCAGAATAGCCACGCCCTCGAAACAAGTCATTTGCGCTATCGGTGAGGGGCAACGGGCCAGTCGCGTTTGACTTGGGCGCGTCCGTCGCGGTATGTTTGCCTTGTAATAGCAATCCCGCAATCGGCGCGGTAGCCAAGCGGTAAGGCAGAGGTCTGCAAAACCTTTATTCGGCGGTTCGATCCCGCCCCGCGCCTCCAACAACTTACAAATAAATCAACGATTTAAGGGCCGCACGGCCCGGCATGAGCACGCACCAAAAAGGGCGAATAGGCACCGAAACGCGCGTAAAAGTCGGACAAAAGTCGGACAAGAAAAGTCGGACAAGTCGGACAAAACTCCAAGGAGGGTCAAAATGAAGCACGCAGCAGAGATTGCACGTATCTGTGAGAGGAGTTGCTCGACTCCTCACCTGCCACTCCCCCTCACGAGTTTGAGGGATTTCCCCTTGGCTCTGGCGAGGTCATACTTCCTCATAGCTTCCGTCTTGGCTTGTTCCTGCGGGTGCAGGTACTTCGCTACGGCACGCAGCCCAGAGTGGCCCAGTAGCGCCGCCACAGTGGCGACATCGACGCCCACGTCTACGAGGAGGCGAGTGGCAAACGTATGGCGGAGATCGTACAAAACGAAGCTCAGGCCGGCATCCAAGCATGCCTTGTCGTGCGCCCCGTTCACTTTGACGATGTGCTGGCCTGGCTTGAGCCCAGGGAATATCCAGGTATCGTGCTTTTCCTTTCGGCGACTGAGAATTGCAGCCGACTCTGCCGTGAGTGCCAGCGTGCGGCGCGCGGCTCGGGTCTTGCCACCACGGATATGGAGCTTATTGCGCTCGATGTCCACATCGCCCGGGCGAAGAGCCAACAACTCCTCGGGACGGCAGCCCTGCTCAATGATGAGGCGAGCAAGGTCGTGCAGGGTTGGATTCTTCGCAGCCTGCATGAAGTAACGAGCCTCTTCTTCGGTCGTGAGGATGTAGATCCGGATAGCGTCCTTATCGGACGGCTTCGAGACGTCAGCAAGTGGGTTACTTTCTGCCCAACCTCTCTTGATGGCGAAGCGATTGAAGAAGATCTGGAGGGCATAGAGGTCATGCCGAATGGTGATGTCTTTGACTTGATGCGCCTGGGCGCGATGCTCTTTGTATTTTTCGATCTGGATCGGCCCAATGTCGCGGACTAGTGTGTCTTTCCAGAACTCCACCGCGGATCGGAATGATGTCTCGATTCGCCTTGCCGTCGAGGGGGACGCCCGATATTCCACGTTCTCGCACCAACTAATGAATTCGGCCGCAGCCAAGGTAAAGGGAACGGACGAGGTAGCACCGGTGTTACCTAGCAGTCGAGCCTTAGCCTTGGCTTGCTTCTCAAGCTCTTTCGCGGCGGTCTGATTTTCTCGTGTGGCCGCCAAACCTGTGGGGCTGCGCTGCTCGGCTCCTCTGAACTGGAACCGGTAGTACCACTGTCCGCCGCGTTTCTCGATTGACACTTTGCTTCTGTGCCTCCATCCAACTCAGGACATCCTCTTTGAGGTACATGGGGCGACCCAGACGAAGGTAGGCCGGTCCCCTGCCCGCTTGACGCCATTTTGACAGAGTCGCGGGCTTGACGCGAATCAAAGCTGCGACTTGATCTGGTTCGAGGTAGTCAGTTGGGTCTAATGTCATCGCTTTGGTGCGCTTTTTGTCGCAGGGCGCCTTCGCTCATGCCGAGATACACGGCCGCCTCGGCCAGCGTGTAAAGTCGCTTCGTGGGCTCAGGCATTGGCGACCTCCTCCTGGTCGACAGCCGCGCAACGCACGCACCGTGACCGGATCGGATGCGTTGCTCCCGGCCGCTTTGTCGCCGAATGCCCACACTCCAGCGTCATGCAGCCGTCAAGCTCCGTGTACTCCGTTACCTTGCGCAGCACGCCCACGGGCGAGGCCCGGTGACGAACAGGTGTAGGCTCGCCCACACGCAACCGCCGCCAGTGTCCTATCAACTTATCAATCAGCCGCATTCATGCCTCCCACTACCACTCGACTTGTCTCTCCATGCAACGTGCAGTTCCATCGAAACGCTCCGCGCATATAGTAATTCGGATCGCGCTGTGTCTCGAAGTACCGCGCGAGCCGTTCGTTGTCTAGCGCGTCGTTGGTGCCGAAGCCGCCGCCCTGCTCCGCGCGTAGCCGGGCAGTGCGAGCCGCGACGCGGGCGCGTCTGTCGTTCTGCGCTTGGCGCTGTGCCTCGTTGTGCGCGGTCTTGCAGAGATCGCAGCGACAGGGTCCGTTGCAGTACCGCGAGTTCGTGCCGTGCTCCGGCATCCGGCGTGAGCGCATTAGTTGTTCGGTTGCTGTTGTGATGTTACTCATCTGTCCTCCATTTCCAATAGCGCCTCCCAGCGCAGTTCGTTCCTCTAAGTACAGCCTCTCCATCGACCAGTCAAGCTCTCCCATTAGTGCCCCGAAGCGCTCCGCTGCATCGTTCGTGTGGTCCTGCTGCGAGGCGATGCACACCTCGATCTCGACATCACACCTTTCCAGCGCCGTCATGCTGCTACCTGGCTTGGAGCGTCGAACAGTTGCGCGGCGTACCACGCCCTGAACATCTCCAGCGAGTTGCACCAACATGCCGGCTCGCCGTAGTATCTGTCCAGCTTTGCAATCTCCTCAATCTGATGTTTCGCGTCGAGCTTTTCGCTGTCCGGCGAGAGCGTAACGCCCTCAGCCTTCACCTCTACGTGACAGACCTGTACGTAGCCGCGGCGAGTGGTCTGCCGGCGAAATGTCCAGTCCGGCGTGCCCGGTGTCCCGATAGTGATACGGGCGCCGCCTTGCGTGAAGAACACGCCGACGTGATTCCGGTACTCGCGCCAGCCGAGGCCGCGCATGAAAACGATAATCTTCAGTTCGTTGGCGTTCTCCGACATCTTGCGCTTAGCTGCCTGCGAGCCAGAGACTACCTGACGAGGCACGATGTCGTTACGCATGTTACGGACTCCGGTCACCGCGCCCAGCCCCAGCACGCGAGCACGGTCATCGCCACTAACGCGATAGCAGAGCAGGCCAACGTAGATCGCGCAGGCGGTTATTCGTCTCGCCCTGGCGCGAAGCCTGTTCCCACTGTTGCCGGTCCATCTCGGTTCCAAAATTCGTCATAGAATCCTCTTAAAATATGGGAGCGAGTTGCGTAGGTTCGCTCCCGATTCACACTTCAAAACTTTGCGCGGGCCACGGTTGTTTATCAGAGCGTGACCGTCTGCCGGGTCGATGAATACCCTATGCCCCGCGTGAGCAAGCGCCGCGCAATACATGGCTAGAATGGAACCGAGTCGTCGTCAACCGGAGCGAACGGCGCCGGCCCCGCTCCGTTGCTTCGCGGCACGAACGCCGACTTCTTGCTGGCGCCCACGCCGACGAGTTCCTGCTGGCGCTCGTCAACCGGAGGCACGTAGTTCGCGACGCTGTTCTTCGCCGGGTACTGTCCCGTCTTGTCCTCCTGGATCACGAGCTTGAGATAGCCAGTCACGCCGATGCAGTCGCGAGCGGAGATGTTGCCCGACTCGTACTGCTTCATGAGCCCGCCTGCCTCGCAGAAGTTCAGTTGCTTCTCCGGCATCGCGTCCATGATCCAGTCGCGCAGCTTGCGAGTGCGGTTCTGGTCGTCTGAGACAACGAGTTGAATTTCAATCATCTCGTTGCCCTTGCTGCTGGTCTTCTCCTCGGCCGAGACGACTTCGAAGCCGTAGATACCCTTCGGCCAGAGCGCCTCGTCGTTGATTTCCTTGCGTGTCTTCGGTGTTGTTTGCATGTGTTCTCCATTTAAGCGGCGCTTCCCCGCAACCTTCCTGTTTAAGTTTTCAAGCATGTCCGCCGCGTCAGCCTCGGACAAATCTTCGTAGGTTTCGGCGCCACGCTTGTCGAGCGCCTTCTTCTGGTCTTCGTCAGACACTTTCATCAACTCGATGAGCCGACGAATCTCCGTGACCTGTTGCGCCGTGGCGAGGGTAACGACCTGCGTCTCGCCCTCAATAGCTTCGCGCCCGTAGAGCTTGGCGAACGAGTCATAGGACCACTCGTACACCTTGCCCTC
This sequence comes from uncultured Acidobacteriaceae bacterium, assembly GCA_963771305.1. Lineage (GTDB taxonomy): Bacteria > Acidobacteriota > Terriglobia > Bryobacterales > Bryobacteraceae > CAJCIT01. The sequence goes on along the minus strand of CAVYTS010000021.1, from coordinate 11,875 downwards.
TTCGAACTCCTTGACGCGCGACTTGCGTACCCGCATCGTGCGCTTCGGGCCGACCTTCTCGATTTGCAACGCCAGCTCAAGCTCGTACTCCAGTTTTTCCCAAGCGTCGAACGTGTAGCCAATCTGCTCGTTCTTGCCGCCGACCATGCCGTACTCCGCCTTAGCATGGGCCACGAGGATCACGTTCATGTCGACACGATCAATCCAGCGGACGATCTGTCGCATGGCCGCGACTGGCCTCTTCTTGCTGGCACCGTATGCGTCGTCTGCGCCTAGGCGTTCCTGCTCCTCGCCAATGGCTGTATTCCACGGCTTCGAAATGGAGTCGATGATGACCGTGCGATAGTCGTGCTTCTCGGTCGCCAGTGCCTTGAGTTGGTTTGCGATCTCTTGCAGGTCGCACGCGCCGTCTTCCGGTCCCATGTAACCGGCGCCAGCATCCAGCAGCTTCTTGGTGTACTCCGGCTCCTTCGCCCCGCCCTCGGTGTCGATGTAATAGGACGATGGGAAGTCGAGAGCGCCCCAAGTCTTGCCGACGCCTGCCTTGCCGTATTCGAGGATCTTGGGCCGGCGTCGCGTGGAGAGCGATGGCGATTTCGCCTTCAGTCGTGTTGGTGCCACTTACGCCACCTCCGCAAGTTGCACGACGCCGTGGTAGTTAGCGGCCTCGGTAGCGGCAGCGGCTTCGTCGGCGGCTGCGTTCGCCTCGGCGTGCGCCTTGAGTGCGGCGATGAGGTCAGCCAGGTTCTTCTCGGTGGGGAAGATCGTCACGCCGCCGAAGTCAATGGTTGCGTACTTCTCGCCGTTGTACCGGAGCTTGGTGTTGACGCTCACGGTGTCAGCGTCGTCGGGGTGATGAAATACCGTAGTGGTTATCATCGTTACGCCGCCTTCCTGATCGGTCGAACCGTCTGGAAGTCGATCTCGTTTTCGAGTTCGATAGTTGCGGTTGTGGCGAGCTTAACCAGCGCTGCGCCAATAGTTGCGGAGAGTTGCGCCTGGGCGACTGCGATTTCGTGCAGCGCGGGCGATGCGATGGCGGAGAGTAGCAGGGCGGATTGCGCCTGCGCTGTCTCTGCCGTGTCGCGGAGATCGTCGAGTAACTGCTTAAGTTGATTCATCCCTTTTAGCCTCGGTTTGATTGCGGGGGAGTTGACCGTTCTCTCCGGCCTGTCGCGTCCTCAGTGGGCTGGACGTACCGCCCCTCGCGTTACGAACCGGCGCCTCCCGCATATGTCGCCCGCAGCCGTGCATAAGCAACGGTCGACGCAACGTCTGAGACGTATTGATTCGCCTGACAGCGGCGCGAGCAGAACGTGTCACCGCCCGCCCCGTGCTTGGTGCAGTCGGCGCAGCAGATCGCGTTGCACTGCTGGCAGCGGTCCAGAAAGATCGCCGCGATGTAGTGATCGCAGGCCGGACAGTAGCCGACGGAGTTGTGAAGGTTAGGCAACGTGAGCCTCCCTCGGGTGCCATACCACCAACTTTTCGCCGGTCCACACTAGGGGCTCTGGAATCGGTGCTACCGGGTAGTTCAACCGGAAGCTCCGAGGCGGGAGCCAGCCCGCCTCCATCAGCGCAAGCGCCTTCGTTGTCGGCGCGTTTGAGGTCGGCGTCTTGTTGCATCACGCGGCCACCCTTCTCGCAGCGTGCGCCTGCCAGCGAGCGCAGTTGCGCAGCGAAGATTAGAGTGTCCACGTTGGGCTCATTCGATGCGGCCTTAGCGGCTCTGTCGTCGCGGCGCTCGGCGTCGGTCATGAACTCGGCGTAGTGGTTGTGTTTCGGTGAGCGTAAGCACTTCCGACAGGAAACCGCGCCGGACCAATTGCAGGAATACGCTTTATGTGTGGGGATTGCGCGTTCGCAAACGTCGCAAGTAATTGTCATCACTTAAGCCTCTTTCCTGTTCCCGCGGCGGCAACCGCTTGAACTGAAACCAGCATAAGGTAACCTAGTGTAACTTGTCAAGATTGATTGTGCGAATAAGCTCGTCGTGAAGTCGTCCCACATTTCCATTTTGAACACCACTTACGAATCTTCGGATGTTCGTCGGCATCAATGTTCATAGGGGTTTTAACGCAATGAAGACGCTCCGGAGGACGACACCCAATGGGTGAGAGACAAAACGGGCCATTTCAGCTTTCCTTTAACGCTTCCCTGAAGGTGGATTTCCAGGGATCGCGGGTCACCTCCGACGGCGGTCTGATTCTGGTTCGTGAGTTGGACGAACGTCTGGGCTTCGGTGATCTCATCGCCCAGCACCTGACCGACTCGCGGCACGGGAAGAACACGCAGCTTCCGCTGGCGGACCTGTTGCGCCAGTCCGTCTACAGTCGCATCGCCGGCTACGAGGATGTCAACGACGCCGAGCGGCTCTCGCAAGATCCGACCTTCCGGCTGATCGGTTCCGAGAAGACTTGGGATCGTGGTGCGGCGCTGACTTCCCGCTTGCAGACTTTTGAGACCGAGATGCTGGCCGAGGAGGAGAACTTCCAGAGCTTGGCCCGCATCAACCGCGAACTCATCGGCAAGGCGGAAGCTGTCGATTCCCCGCAGCGGGTCGTGCTGGACATGGACTCGACCGAGATTCCGGTGTACGGCCAGCAGGAGAACAGCGCCTACAACGGCCACTTCGAGTCCACCTGCTATCACCCGTTGCTGCTGTTCAATCGGGAAGGCGACTGTCTGGCGGCAAAACTGCGGCCCGGCAACGTCCACAGTGCCGACGACTGGGAAGAACTGCTGCTGCCGGAGATCGAGCGGCAACAGAAGCTGGGCAAAGAAGTGGTCTTTCGCGCCGACGCGGCCTTCGCTAAGCCGGAGGTCTACGAGGCGCTGGAGGATCGGGGTGTGAAGTACGCTATCCGCATCCCAGCCAACGACAGCCTGGAGCGGGACATCGCGGAGTTGCTGACGCGGCCCGTGGGAAGGCCGAGCCATAAGCCGGTGGTCTGGTACAAGGGTTTTCTCTATCAAGCCGCGAGCTGGAAGACGGCGCGGCGGGTGGTGGCGAAGGTGGAGTTCCACTTCGGGGAACTGTTCCCGCGCGTGGGATTCATCGTGACCAACCTGGAGACGGACAGCCGGGCGGTGGTGCGGTTCTACAACAAGCGGGGCACGGCGGAACAGTGGATCAAGGAAGGCAAGCAGGCGGTGAAGATGACGCGGCTGAGTTGTCACCGGTTCCGGTCCAACGAGGTGCGGCTATGGCTGAGCGTGATCGCCTACAACCTGGGGAACCTGTGGCGGCGGCTGGTGCTGCCGAAGAAGATCGAAAACTGGTCGCTGACCAGTTTGCAGCAGCGGTTGGTGAAGACGGGTGGCCGGTTGGTCAAGCACGCACGGTACTACTGGCTGATGCTGGCGGAGAGCCATCTAACGAGGCGGCTGTTTGGCAGCATGGTGCGGCGGATTGATGCGCTGCCGGTGCGTGCAGGGTAGAGCCTGGCCGCTGGCAGATCAAAACCTTGGCGACGAAAGGAGGGGGACGGGAAGGTGTCTCTTTTGCCAGCAGTCGGACAGCAGCTATTGCCGGGTTCCGGCGCGTGGCAGGGGCAGAATCGCCGTTTTGAGGCGTCCTGTAGGTACTGAACTCCACGAGATGGGAAATAGATTTGCTCTGAATGGTCGCAAAAGAGGCTATCAAGTGTATAGTTGATGAAACCTGGGTTCCAAAATGGAAATTCTGGAATGAGAGGGAGATCACGATGCCTCGAGTTTATTGGGCTGTTGCGTTCCTGATGTTGAGTGCGGCGGGTCTGGGCGCGCAGACCGTGACCACCACGGTGGCGGCGGGGACCCAGCCGTACGCGGTGGCCGTCAACCCGGTGACCAACACAATTTACGTGGCGAACGCTAACAGCCACAACGTCACGGTGATTCACGGGGCCACCAACACCACCACCACGGTGGCGGCGGGGACGAATCCGCGAGCGGTGGCCGTCAACCCCGTGACCAACAAAATTTACGTGGCGAACACCAACAGCCACGACGTCACGGTGATTAACGGGGCCACCGACAAGACCACCACAGTGGCGGCCGGGACGAATCCGGACGCGGTGGCCGTCAACCCGGTGACCGACAAGATCTACGTGGCGAACAACGGCAGCCACAACGTCACGGTGATTAACGGCGCCACCAACACCACCACCACGGTGGCGGCGGGAAGCGCTCCGTACGCCGTGGCCGTCAACCCGGTAACCGACAAAATCTACGTCGCAAACTTCAACAGCCACAACGTCACGGTGATTAACGGCGCCACCAACGCCACCACTACGGTGGCGGCGGGGACCCAGCCGTTCGCCGTGGCCGTCAACCCGGTGACCAACAAAATCTACGTGGCAAACTTCAACAGCAACAACGTCACGGTGATTGACGGGGCCACCAACGCCACCACTACCGTGGCGACGGGAACCAATCCGGCCGAGGTAGCCGTCAACCCGGTGACCGACAAAATCTACGTGGCGAACTACGGGAGCGCCAGCGTCACAGTGATTGACGGGGCCACCAATACCACCAGTACAGTGGCGACGGGGACAAATCCGTATGCGGATGGCCTTCGACCCGGTGACCAACCAAATCTATGTGGGGAACTGTCGGCAGCGCCAACGTCACGGTGATTAACGGAGGGACCAGCACCACCACCACGGTTGCTGCGGGCACGAATCCTTATGGTGTGGCCGTCAACCCGGTAACCGACAAAATCTACGTCGCAAACTTCAACAGCCACAACGTCACGGTGATCGATGGGGCCACCAACACCACCGCCACGGTGGCGCCCGGGTGCGCTCCGAGCGCGGCGGCCGTCAACCCAGTGACAAACAAAACCTACGTGGTGAACTACTGCGGCCACAACGTCACGGTGATTGACGGGGCCACCAACGCCACCACCACGGTGACGGCTGGGACCACTCCCATTGCGGTGGCCGTAAACCCGGTGACCAACAAAATCTATGTGGCGAACAACGGTAGCAACAATGTCACGGTGATTAACGGGGCGACGAACGCAACTAAGCACGGTGGCAGCCGGGACCAATCCGTCGGCGGTGGCCGTCAACCCGGAGACCAACACCATCTACGTGGCGAACGTCAACGGCAACAACGTCACGGTGATTGACGGGGCCACGAACCAGGTCACCGCCACGGTGGCGGTAGGGTCCCAGCCGCAACCGCTATCGGTGGCCGTAAACCCGGTGACCAACAAAATCTACGTGGCGAACTTCGGCAGCAACAACGTGACTGTGATTGACGGGGCGACGAATACCACCACCACGGTGGCCGCCGGGACCAATCCGTTCGCGGTGGCCGTCAATCCGGCGACCAACACAATCTACGTGGCGAACGACCAAAGCGCCAACGTCACGGTGATTGACGGGGCCACCCTAGCGACCACCACGGTGGCGACCGCGGGACCTACGTATGCCGTGGCCGTCAACCCGGTGACCAACAACATCTACGTCGTCGGCGTTAGTGGCGTCACGGTGATTGACGGGGCCACCAACACCACCACCACGGTGGCGGCGGGATCCCTTCCGTATGCGGTGGCCGTCAACCCGACGACCAACAAAATCTACGTTCCCAACTACCTCGGCGGCAACGTCACGGTGATTGACGGGGCCACCAACACCACCACCACGGTGGCGGCGGGCACCAGTCCGTATGCCGTGGCCGTCAACCCTGTGACCAGCCAAATCTACGTGATGAACTTTGGCGGCAACAATGTGACGGTGATTGACGAACAGCAGGTCGGGGGCATTCCCCTCACCGCGGCCATTACGCCCCTTTCCGGCGACAAGACGACGAGCGTGACGCCCAGCTTTGATTTCACGGCCGTCAGTTCGTTCTCTCCTAATGCGACCGTCCCGAACAATCTCCTCTTTCAGGTGGACACCTGGCAAGGCGCCTGGACCGCCGCGGCCAGCCTTGGCAGCGGCCACTTCAGCGGCCGCATGGCGAAGCTCCAGGCCGGCGCTCACACACTCTTTGCCTACGCCACGGACGGGCAGGAGGCCACTTCAACCAATACTGGCTTACAGAGCAGCCCTCTGATCGGCGGCATCGCCGCGTACCCGTTCGTCGTTTCTTTGTCCTCCGTCGAGCTTTCCCCCGGCAGCGTCACCTTCCCGGTTCAGTTGATCAACACCACGAGCGCCGGCCAAACCGTGACCCTCACCAATAACGGCGCGGCGCCGCTCACGATCGCCAGCATTGCGGCCAGCGGCAGTTACAGTGTTTCCAGCAACAACTGCCCGGCCAGCCCGGCTACCCTCAAATATGGCAAATCCTGCCAGGTAGGAGTTACCTTTACACCCACACTCGAAGGGCCGGTCACGGGCGCGCTGACGGTGACGGATAACAACGGGGACGTGACGGGGTCCACGCAGACGGTCAGCCTGACGGGCACGGGCACCGGGGTGACGTTCACTCCCAATCCCCTGACCGTTTCCCAGGCGGTCTTGACCACCAGCGCTGCGCAGATTGTCACGCTGACCAACACGCTTGGCTCCGCTATAGGCATTACTAGTGTTGCGGTCAGCGGGAGCGGCTTTGCGCTGGCCAAAAATACCTGCGGCGCGAGCGTCCCGGCCCTGGGGACGTGCACCATCAGCGTGACGTTCTCGCCCACGATGGTTCAAACGTATTCCGGATCCATTACGGTCACCGATACACAAGGAGGCAACACCATCGAGGATACGGTTCAGTTGCAGGGGTCGGGCGCGGTGCAAGCTTGGCTCGCCCCCAACCCCCTCAACTTTGGTTTAGGAGGCTCAACCGCCGTGGCGACCCTGGGCAACAATCTGCCCACATCCTTGAACAACATCAGCATCTCGCTTTTGGGTGGTTTTCCAACATTCTCCATATTATCAACCACTTGCGGCGGGAGCTTGGCGGCCGGCGCGACGTGCACCATCACCGTGATTAACATCAGCGGATTGGATTATGCATGCGCCGCCGGTCTGGCCGTCTACGACAGCGCCAACAATTCGCCGCAATCGATATCCATTTGTTATCCTGGAAATGGAGATAACTAGTCGCCACATATGGGTGGAATGTCACTGAATCCCCGAAGTTCGAGTTGCCCAACGAGACGTTCAAGAATCCATTGGTGTTGATTGAGTAGGTCCACTCGGCGAGACTGTTTGTGGCGAATTGCAAGCGGTTCCACCACTGCCTAATCATCTTCAGCAATTGGCCTAGAGGTGGTACTTTCACCACCTCTGGGCGGAGCGCAGGGCGCCATAAAATTCAAGGTGCTCATAACGAGAATAGGGCGTAATATTCCTCCCGCGCTTGCGAGGTGCCATAAGCGTAGATTTATCCACGGGCCGGCTTTCGATATCGATATCCCAATGCGTCACGTTGCCGTTGGCATCGGTGATGTCTTTCAGCGTGCCGTTTTCGTAATAGTCGTAGCTGGTCGTGCGGGTTGTGGAGCTTGTCAGGGGTTCCGTCACCGAGGTGAGCCGTTGGTCTGCATCGTAAGCATAGGTTGTCGCTCGCCCTAATCTGTCAGTGTATTTGCGCAATTCCAAAAGAAAAGAGTCGAGAAGTCATCATGCGTCGATATACCCTTCTTTTCTAGGCAATTTATAAGTAATGTGCTTCGTTCATTATCCCCGTCTAAAGGGTGATAGCGAAGTTGGCCGACTGAATCGTGTGATCTTGAGTCAAACCATCGCGAATCTGGGCTTTCACGGAGCCGTCGGATACTCACGCAACTTGCCCGCGAAGACGGCGGGCGCAACGAAAAGATTGAATTTAGTTTTCAGCTGCTTGGCCTCTTCCTCTTCCGCTGGACTCCAATTCCGGAAGTCGAAATAGAGAATATCCTTTCAAGTCTGAGATAGCGGAGTCTTAAGCTTGTGCTCAATCATTTGCGTGTAGAGTCGCTCCATATTTCTGGCGAAGGTCGCCGTATCGCACAACGCGGAGTCCCGCAGCGAGGATCGCATGTTGCGTCGGAGCTCCGCCAGACTGCCGGGTGTCTCGCTCGAATTGCCCAACCTGACCGCCAGCGACACATAGTCCTCAAGAGTGTTGCCGACGAACTGGGCCAGGTTGCCGGCCCGCAGAAGAGAAGCGCTAGTCCGCGATACCCAACGGTCTCCCCAAAAAGTCACCACCGGTTCAGAGGTCTTTAGCGAACGTGAGCAGGTCCATGAGAATCTTGATCCACCAGCACGAACACGCAAGGCTGTGAAGTCAAGAACTGCTCATCGGGACGCTTCTGGAAGCTAACGCCGGGACTGGGCGCCATTAACCTTGCAAAGGTCCACGTCTCTCCATCTCTTTCATAACTATCTCGTTGTTTGCCATCCGCTCGCTCGTGAGCGTCCCGGCCAGCACGCGCGACACGGCTGCACGCGACACGTTGAGCGCTGTTGCGACAGCACGGGCAGCCCCGCGGTGACGCCAATAGTACTTTTGCAGAATTAAACCTATGTCATTTGTCATACTTGTTGATGTATACTCGTTTAACGAGCCTTTATGGGACGCAAAAAGTTGAACATCGTGCCTGATCCACCAGCCGCAGCCGGCATGGAAGACGATGGCGAGCTTAAGAAAGTGTCGATGTACTTCCCCGAGAAGCTGCACCAGCGCGTTCGCGCCGCAGCGGCTCTACGGGGCATGAACAGCTATGACGCCTACCGCGCGGCAGCGCATATATGGTTACGCCCCGAGGGTCCGGCTGAGTCGGTGCAAGGCGTCGGCCCCGTGTCCTCTGAGGAGCAGCGATTCATCCGGCAGGCGCTCTCCCTGTTTCGCAATCGCGGCAAGCGCAACGAACTCGGCGAGGTCTACCGCATGATCGAGCGGCTGCTGGCGACACTCCCCAAGTCCTAGTACTCTTAATTAATCAAAAAACACTAAGGGATTTCCCTAAGTGTAAGCGGTATCATCGCTATTTGATCTTAGCGACAACTCCGGTCATTTCGAACCTGGTGCACCTCCCCGCAGCGGCGCATCGGGCAGTAACACAAGAGCGGCTAGCGCAGTTAGCTATCTGGGAGGATTCCGTTCACCGTCTCACGTCGGAGTTGTTTCGGGATTTAGAATCCGGGGCTGAAGTGGAGCCGGGGGAGTTGTACGTTGCCAACGTACCTGAAGCGCCGCGTGCCGTTCGTAAGCGCCGGTTCCTCAGTGCGCTCGCTACGGTCGGCAAGTCGGGTTCGCCGCTAAAGATCGCAACCAAGCTGCTGTTCTTCATGGCGATAGGTACGGTGATCCTGACTCCCAACCGCGAGGGGATAGCAAACGCGCTTTACGGTCCGCATGAGCAGTTCATCTCGCGGAACCTTATCAACCGAATGCTTAACTCCTGCGTGTCAGATTGGAGCAAGGATATGAGCATCATGACGAGCCGCGGCTGCACCGCTGGAACACTCCCTAAATAGTCAGCGCTGTGAGCGTGTAGCTGACCGTTCACGCAGGTCTTCTAGGTCCCGCCGTTTGAGACAATGCGGTCGCAGTCGTCGGGACCAATCACCCAGTTGGAGATGTGCCCGTTACCGCGCGAGAGGCCCGGCCGTTCGATCCACCAGAGCTCGCCGCCCCGCGCGTGTACGCACGCCGTCTCGTTGTGATACCGCGCGTCGGTAAACGCGACGGGCTCCGTCTTATCAGCGCGGTTCACCCAGTAGTCCTTATCCTGCGCTCGACGGTACTCGGTGCCCCAGAGTTGCAGTACGCCTCGCATGGCGTCAGGAGTAGGCTTCTCCCACGGCGACATGCCGAGGCAGGCGACAAGAAGCGTTGCGAGCTCCTCGAGCCGCGGATCGCACACGATGTCGTGCGGGATGCGTTGGCCGTGCAGCGTAACGCCGGCCACCTCCTGCCGCAGCGCCTCCGCGAACGAGGAGACACGGTATCCGTACAGGCCGCCGAGGATGTCGCCGACAGCGTTCTTTCCGGCGCCCGGTGCGCCGCATAGTCGTGTGCTGAGCATGTTCAGCAGCTTAAGGGTGAAAGTCCCGGCCCAACCTGATGGAGGTGAAGGGCTAGTGATAATGCAAGGGCTACCGCCGCGAGGCGGGGTCTGAAAGAAGCATGGATCAAATGTGCGAGTCGATGGACAAGAACCGGATAGAAGGCGTTAGCGTCGGACGAGCGGGCGACTTACCGCAAAGTCCATATCCATCAAGGATGCGAAGCGTAGATTCGGCGACTGTGCACGGAAGGCAGCTGAACTTACCTCAGGAGATCTGCTTTGTGTCGCTTCGGCGACTGAGGCTGTCGAAAGGCGGCCTGACCGCGGAGCAGAAGTCAGCAGAGGGCATAGTAGGTCATGACGTCGGCAAGGATAGTGAGGCACTCCGAAAGCCGAAAGGCGGAGCAATGGATAGGCCAAGCCGGGAACGATGGCCGAAGGCCCGAACGAGAAGGAGAGGCCAGTAGGCCATGAGTCTCAAGGACGACAAGCAGCGGAATATCCAGAGGGAACTGGACTTCTCATCGGAGCCGACGGGTGAAGCCCGAGAGGCGGGAAGGGAAGAGATTGAACCGTCCGGGGCGACGAATGGGACCGAAAACCCAGCTAGCACGAATCGATTGATGGAGGCAGTATGTGAGCGAGAAAACCTGAAGGCAGCATTGCGGCAGGTGAAGGCCAATAAAGGAAGTCCGGGCGTCGACGGGATGACCGTCGTCGGATTGAAGGACTTCCTGAAACAGCACTGGCCAACCATCCGGGAACAACTGTTGAATGGAACCTATGAACCGAAACCGGTGAGACGGGTGGAAATCCCCAAGCCGGATGGAGGGGTGCGAAAACTTGGCATTCCTTCGGCGTTGGATCGATTTATCCAACAGGCGGTGTTGCAGGTTCTGCAGAGGCGGTGGGACCGGACGTTTTCCGATCACAGCTATGGGTTCCGACCGGGACGGTCGGCTCATCAGGCGGTGGCACGGGCGCAGCAGTATATCGCCGAAGGCCACGGCTGGTGCGTTGATTTTGATCTGGAGAAATTCTTCGATCGGGTCAATCACGACAAACTGATGGGTCAGATCGCCAAACGGGTCGAGGACAAGCGGCTGCTGAAACTCATCCGGGCATTCTTGAATGCCGGGGTGATGGAGAACGGGTTGGTCAGCCCAAGCGTAGAAGGGACTCCACAAGGAGGCCCACTTTCACCACTGCTCAGTAACCTCGTGCTCGACGAACTCGACCGGGAGTTGGAGCGCCGGGGCCATCGCTTCGTTCGATACGCGGACGACTGCAATATCTACGTCAGCAGCGAGCGGGCGGGGCAACGGGTGATGGAGAGCGTTACGCAATTCATCACGCAAAAGCTCAAGCTCAAGGTGAATGAGACGAAGAGTGCGGTGGCACGACCGCAGGAACGGAAGTTTCTCGGGTTCAGCTTTACGGCCGGTCCGGAGGTCAAGCGCGTGATTGCGCGTAAGGCCATGGATCGGTTCAAGCGGCGAATCCGGGAGATCACGCGACGGGCCAAAGGCGTCAGCATGGAGACGACGATGGAGGAACTGGCACCGTATATGCGGGGCTGGCGCAGCTATTTCGGATTCTGCGAAACGCCTGAAGTGTTGATCGGCTTGACCCGCTGGGTCCGGCTGCGCCTCAGGGCAGCTATGTGGCGGCAGTGGAAAACTCCGCGCCGTCGCCGAGCGGCTCTGTTGGAACTGGGGGTACGGGAGCGGCTGGCGAGCAATACCGCCGGCAGCGGTCGCGGCCCCTGGTATCTCGCGAAGGCCACGGCCCTCTGCGTAGGGCTTTCTAACGCTTACTTCAAATCGCTCGGACTTCCCTCATTGTTCGAGGAGTGTTAGCGTAACCGACTCGAACCGCCGTGTACGGACCCGTACGCACGGTGGTGTGGGAGGAGGGGAGCCGCGAAGCTTCCCCCTATCCCGATCA
>CAVYTS010000020.1:0-66081 GCA_963771305.1 uncultured Acidobacteriaceae bacterium | reverse complement strand
GTGACCGAAAGAGGATGCCCTAAACTGCGTCTCTCTCGCGGCGTCGCGCCGACCCCGCCAGGCTAAGAGACTCCAGCGGCTTTGTTAGCCTTTCAATTGGCGTCAGCTGGGAAGGATTTGATCATGTTCAGTTCAGTTTTGTTACTTCGCCTGCAGGCCGCGGCTCTCGTCGCGCTAGCCGGTGTCGCGCTGGCCCAGCCGCCAACCTCGCTCGAAGAGCGAATTGATCGCATTCAGAACGGCCTGCTGCGCGGGGTGGTCATCAAAGGCGAGCCTGCGCCAGCTCGGAAGTTGGCCGACGAGATGGCCGCCATGCATGTCCCTGGCGTCAGCATCGCCATGATCCATGGAGGCAAGATCGAATGGGCGCGCGGTTTCGGCGTTACGAGCATCAGTGGCTCCCAGGTAACACCGGACACCCTCTTCCAGGCCGCGTCCATTAGCAAACCGGTTACCGCCGTCGCGGTTCTGAGCCTGGTCGAATCCGGCAAAATTAAGCTGGATGCCGACGTCAACCAATACCTGAAGAGTTGGAAAGTGCCGGACAACGCTTTTACTGAGCAAACTAAGGTGACCATGCGGGAGTTACTAACTCACACCGCCGGCTTAACCGTTCACGGCTTTGGTGGTTATGCGTCCGGCGAGCCCGTGCCTACCCTTCTGGAGGTCTTGAATGGTAAGAAGCCGGCTAACAGTGACCCAATTCGCGTTGACGTCAAACCCGGCACCCTGTGGCGTTATTCGGGTGGCGGCTATGTGGTAGCGCAACAACTGCTGCAGGATCTGACCAACCAACCTTTTCCGAAAATGATGCATGACACTGTTCTGGTTCCGATTGGCATGACCCGTAGCACGTATGAGCAACCTTTACCGAAAAACCGTATGGTCGAGATCGCCTCACCATACCGCAGCGATGGCAAACCCGTTGAAGGCGGACCCCACACCTATCCCGAGATGGCGTCAGCCGGCTTGTGGACCACACCGTCGGACCTCGCGCGCTACGCCCTCGAAGTGCAGCGCTCGCTGGCCGGCACTTCAAACCTGGTTCTTTCCAAAGCCATGGTTCAGCAGATGCTCACGCCGGGCCTGAACGATTGGGGCTTGGGCCCGGAACTCGGTGGAAAGCCTGGCCATCGTTACTTCACCCATGGCGGCGCCAACGAAGGCTATCGCTGCAACCTGGTGGCCTACAACGAAGGCGACGGCGTGATCGTCATGACCAACGGGGATGGCGGGGGCCAGTTGGCCATGGAGATTGTGCGCAGCGTCGCGCATGAGTATGGTTGGCCCGATTTCCAGCCCGAGTCGCACGCCATTGCCAAGGTGGATCCTAAGATCTTTGATGCTTACGCAGGTCAATATCAGAGCCAGTTTGGCGTCTTCACCGTCACTCATGAGCGCGATGGGCTCTTCGCTGAGCTAACGGGTCAACCGAAGGTTCGCCTGTACCCGGAGAGCGATCGCGAGTATTTCCTGACTGTCGTGGAGGCGACTGTGACTTTCGACGTCGACTCCCAAGGCAAGGCTACCCAACTGACCCTGCACCAGAACGGCAATAATCTGCCGGCCAAGCGCATCGCTCCGAGTCCCTAGTTTTCCGGGTTTGGAGCGACTATGAATGTTTTTTTGTTTTTCGATGAGGGAAACCGAGAGACGATGTCGCCCTAAGGAGTGGAGTCCGGAAAGGGCTGGCGATGAAAATCATCTGTTTCTCGGTTCCTGCAATGGTCCTTTTGATTGGTTGCACCGGTTTCGCGAGCACGATTTTGCAGACAAAGGGGGCCGGCCTGCTCGATGTCGGACAGCAATTCGGCGTTCCCGTCTGCTTTCGGGCCAATTCACAATTTCACCGCCTTTGACGGCACGCTGGATCATGCAGGCACCTCGGGAGCTACCGATTCTGTCTCGGGAGCGACGTCGACCACCAGTGTCGCGGCGACGACCACCTCCGCCCTGCAGTCCTTCACTGGGAATAGCGAGATCTTTCTCACGCTAACCGCGAAAACCTTCCCGATTGTGCAGGGCATGGAAACCGAATCGGTGACGGAAACGGCGGACGCCACGGCAAGCGTTACCTTAACCTACGATTACACGCCTGCCGCCGCTGTGCCGGAGCCGGCGACGGCGCCGCTGCTCGCGATGGGCGCCTCGGGGTTTCTGTGGATTTACCGGAAGCGCCACCGCTAAGGCAGCCCCGCTGCTCATTTTAGATCCGATACAATTCCTCGGAAATGGGGATGTGACGATTCCCCTCCCCGGGAGGCACTCAAAGATGTGGACGGCCGGAACGTCCATCAACGGCACTGCCTCGGAGCTCCACATTCTCTGGATCACGGCCGGACTGGGCTGTGATGGCGAGAGCATCGCCATCACTGCGGCCACGCAGCCGAGCATCGAAGACTTGCTCTTCGGCGCTTTGCCCGGCATCCCGCAAGTCCGCCTTCACAATCCAGTGCTCTCGTATGCCAACGGAGATGAGTTCCTGCAGCCGTTTCATCAGGCCGCACGGGGCGAGTTCGAGCCGTTTCTGCTGGTGGTGGAGGGGTCGATCCCGGATGAGACGAACAAGAGCGAGGGATATTGGGCGACGCTCGGCACCAACCAGATCACGGGACAACCCATCCTAACGTGCGATTGGATAGACAGGTTGGCCACGAAAGCCTGGGCCGTGGTGGCCGTCGGAACGTGCGCCACCTACGGCGGCATTCACGCCATGCAGGGCAATCCCACCGGCGCCATGGGTCTGCTCGATTATCTCGGCCGGGATTGGAAGTCGAAGGCTGGCGTTCCCATCGTTTGTGTACCTGGATGCCCCGCGCAGCCGGACAACATCATGGAGACGTTGCTATACCTGCTGTACCAGGCGGCGGGACGTGCGCCGGCCATTCCTTTAGACGATGCGTTACGCCCGACGTGGTTGTTCGGTCAAACCGTACATGAAGGCTGCGATCGAGGAGGCTACTACGAGCAAGCTGAATTCGCCGAGGAGTACGGCTCCCGGTTTTGCATCGTCAAGCTGGGGTGCTGGGGGCCCGTGGTGCAATGCAATGTGGGCAAGCGCGGCTGGATGGCGGGCATCGGCGGATGTCCTAACATCGGGGGCATCTGCATCGGCTGCACAATGCCGGGCTTCCCCGATAAGTTTATGCCGTTTATGAACCAGCCGCCCGGCTCGCTATTGTCTTCCAATGCCGTCTCTACTTATGGAAGGGCCGTGCATGCGTTGCGGCGCTTCACGCAAGCGTCGCTCAACAAGGAACCCGCCTGGCGGAGGCGGTAAATCAATCATGAAGATCGAACGAACCCTATCGCTGCCGTCATCGCCACTATCGGGCTCCACGGATTTGAGTGATCCCGAGGCAACCCTACTCGGAATCGCGGAGGTGTTCCTCCAGAATTCTTCTTCGAGCGGTTCATCGGCGCTCCCACAAGAAAATGAGCTTCCTAACGCCGACGCCAAGTACCGCACGCTGATTGAGCAGCTTCCGGCGGTGGTCTTCATGGTGTCGCTGGACCGCGGTAGCGGTGAGGCCTACGTGAGTCCGCACATCGAGGAACTGCTGGGTTTCTCGCAAGAGGAGTGGCTCGAAGATCCCATCCGCTGGTACGAGCGCATTCATCCAGACGACAAGGCGCGTTGGAACACCGAAGCAGCGGAGATGTTTCTGACGGCAAAGCCACTGCGCTCGGTGTATCGCGTGATGGCTCGAAGTGGACGCGTCATCTCGTTCCGTTGCGAGGCGAAGATGGTTCGTGGCCAGGGCGGACAGCCGTCCTTTATCCATGGCGTGGCGTTCGATGTTACCGACCTGAAGCAGGCCGAAGACGCGCTCCAGGAGGAACGAAACTTCGCCGCGGCTTTGCTGGATACACTCGGCGCCCTGGTGGTGGTCCTCGATCGTAACGGCCGCATTGTCCGTTTCAATCGTGCCTGCGAACGAACCACCGGGTACACGTTTTGCGAAATTCAGGGGTTGCGGCTGGAAGAATTACTGGCGGACCGCGATGAGGGCGCCCGCTTCGAATCACTGCTCCGCCAGCTCGCCCTGGGAGAACCGCTCGATTCGTTCGAGAGCTCCCTCGCTGCCCGAGGGGGCGTTGAGCGCCGCATCTCGTGGTCGGGCACAGTTCTCGTCGGACGGAGCGGTGCGGTCGAATACGTCATTATTACCGGGATCGATGTTACCGAATCGAAGCGGCTGGAAAAGGCCATTCTCGATATCAGCAGCCGGGAGCAGCGCCGGATTGGCGAGGACCTCCACGATGGCCTGGGCCAGCACCTCACGGGCATCGCCTTCATGAGTAAAGTCCTGGAACAAAAGCTCGCGGAAAAATCGCTTACCGAATCCGCAGCCGCCGAAAAAATAGTAAAGCTGGTCAACGAAGCGATCCGCAAAACCAGGGACCTTTCGCGCGGCCTGGTCCCCGTCATGTCCGATGCCTTCGGCCTTATGTCCGCCCTGGAACAGCTGGCGGGCGAGGTCGATGACGTGTTCCAGATCGGCTGCCGCTTCGATTGCATCGAGACGGTGCTGATTCACGATAACGGCATGGGCATGCACCTGTACCACATTGCGCAAGAAGCTGTAAACAACGCCGTCAAGCACGGCAAAGCGCGGAACATACTCATTGGCTTGGGCAGAACCGGCGCGCACGTTACGTTAGCGATCGAAGACGATGGCATTGGAATACCGCAGCCTGCGCCATCGACCGGTATGGGTCTGCACATTATGAGCCACCGCGCCAAGATGATCGGCGGAGCGCTCTCCATCGAGCGTCGCGCCAAAGGAGGTACGCTGGTTACCTGCGCATTTCAGCCCCGATGAAGGATGTCGTCATGACTCTTGAAAGCACCACGGCCTCGACGACCCGCAAAAAGAGAATCCTGGTCATCGACGATCACCCGATCGTCCGGCAAGGACTATCCCAATTGATCAACCAGGAAGAAGATCTGGTGGTTTGCGGCGCGGCGAAAGATGCCAGTTCGGCACTCGATGCCATTGCCGAGTCGCATCCCGATCTCCTGATTGTCGATATCTCGCTGGAGGGACCGGACGGACTTGATTTGCTGAAAACCGTTCGCTCTCAGAATGCCGCGCTTCCGGTGCTGATCCTCTCCATGCACGACGAATCGCTGTATGCGGAGCGAGCCTTGCGAGCCGGTGCGCGCGGCTACATCATGAAGCAAGCGGCGACGGATGGGCTGCTGGTTGCCATTCGCAGGATCCTCGAGGGCGATATCTACGTCAGCGATCGTGTTGCCTCGCGAGTTCTGCGACAGTTCGCCGGTCGTGGGGCAGAAGCAGAGCAGTCTCCCGTCCAGCACCTTTCGGATCGCGAGTTGGAGGTTTTCCGAATGATCGGTCAAGGGCACGGCACCCGGGAGATCGCCGACTTACTCCATCTCAGCATTAAGACCGTGGAATCCTACCAGGCGCACATCAAAGAGAAACTGTCGCTGAAGAATTCGCGAGAACTGGTACAACGCGCAGTGCAGTGGATGACCGGCTAACGAATGTCATAGTCTCAAGTCAGTCGCCATCGGCGTCTATTCAGCGGAGGAGTGTGACTATGGCTAAACACTTAGTGAAGGTCGTTGCAATAAGTTTACTGGCCTATGGTATTTTTGCGATGTTGCCAGACCTCAAGCGCTATATAAGAATCAGCACGATGTAACTTTGCCCTGGGACTGTCCTGCATACCGTAGTTTCGTCAGCGGGAATCTCGGATACCGAAATCAGGGCTGCTCCAATTGAACCCACCTCAGACTCCATCTAAACTCGTGATGCGGATTACGTAACAAGCCGCATTGGTGCGGTAATCAATTCCACGTTCGAAGGAGAGCCCGCAATGGCAGCAGAAGCAGTTCCTTACGGCCGCAAAACGCAAAGGCCGTCGGTCGTTCCCGAAGTTCACGTAGTCTGGATGACAGCAGGGCTTGGCTGCGATGGCGACTCGGTATCCATCACAGCCGCCACTCAGCCCAGCGTTGAAGACGTCCTCTTGGGCGCAATTCCGGGCCTCCCCAAAGTCCACTTACACAATCCCGTTCTCGCCTACGAAAACGGAAGTGACTTCCTCAGCTATTGGTACCAGGCGGAGAAAGGGAAATTAGATCCGTTCGTGCTGGTCGTCGAGGGCTCGATCCCAAACGAGAAGATCAAGAAAGAAGGCTACTGGGCCGCGCTCGGCACGGACCCGATCAGTGGACAGCCCATCACCACTAATGAGTGGATCGATCGCCTGTCGCCCAAGGCCTTGGCCGTCATCGGTTGTGGGACCTGCGCCACCTATGGGGGAATTCATGCTATGGCTGGCAATCCTACTGGCTGCATGGGTCTCAATGACTACCTCGGCTGGGATTGGCGTTCCAAGGCTGGTATTCCGGTGGTGAATGTTCCCGGTTGCCCTGTCCAGCCAGACAACTTCATGGAGACCATTCTGTATCTCCTCTATCAGGTTGCGGGACTGGCTCCAATGATTCCTCTCGATGACGCGGGGCGCCCCACTTGGCTTTTCGGTAAAACCGTGCACGAAGGCTGCGACCGGGCCGGCTATTACGAGCAGGGTGACTTCGCCACCGAGTATGGCTCACCCAAGTGCATCGTGAAGCTGGGCTGCTGGGGCCCGGTGGTCAATTGCAACGTTCCCAAGCGCGGCTGGATGGCAGGGATTGGAGGCTGTCCCAACGTTGGCGGAATCTGCATCGGCTGCACCATGCCGGGCTTCCCCGACAAGTTCATGCCCTTCATGGACGAACCGCCGGGCGGCAAGGTCTCAACGGGAGTATCCGGGATCTATGGCAAGGCCATCACGGCGCTTCGCTCCATCACCCAGGCAGCCGTGAACAAAGAACCGAAGTGGCGTCACCCACGCGCCGAGCTGACCACTGGGTATCATCCGCGATCGAACTAAAGGGAGAATCGAATGAGCATTATTACCGCCACCACTACCGAGACGCCCACCAAGCAACGAAGACTGGTCGAGATGAATTGGGATCCGATTACCCGGATCGTCGGCAGCCTGGGGATCTTTACGAAGATTGACTTCGACAACCGTGAGGTGGCCGAGTGTCACAGCACCTCATCCATCTTTCGCGGATACAGCATCTTCATGAAGGGCAAGGATCCACGGGACGCCCACTTCATCACCAGCCGCATCTGCGGCATTTGCGGGGATAACCACGCGACTTGTGCCACCTACGCCCAGAACATGGCGTTCGGTATCAAGCCCCCACCGATGGCTGAATGGATTGTGAACCTGGGAGAAGCGGCGGAATACATGTTCGACCACAACATCTTCCAAGACAACCTGGTCGGCGTGGATTTCTGCGAGCAGATGGTGAAGGAGACCAATCCGGGCGTGTATGCCAAGGCCGAAAAAACCGCGGCGCCGCATTCCAACGCTCATGGCTTTCGCACCATCGCCGACATCATGCAGGCCCTGAATCCCTTTACGGGTTCGTTCTATCGAGAAGCCTTGCAAATGAGCCGCATGACGCGCGAGATGTTCTGCCTGATGGAAGGCCGGCACGTGCACCCGTCCACGCTCTATCCTGGCGGCGTAGGCACGGTGCCCACTGTTCAATTGTTCACTGACTACATCGTGCGTCTCATGAAGTACTGCGAGTTCATGAAGAAGGTGGTGCCGCTACATGACGACTTGTTCGACTTCTTCTACGACGCCCTGCCGGGCTACGAGAAGGTCGGCCAGCGCCGCGTCCTGTTAGGTTGCTGGGGTTCGTTTAACAACCCTGATGTGTGCGACTACACATACCAAAAGATGACCGACTGGGGTCGGGGAATGTACGTTACGCCAGGTGTCGTTGTGGATGGCGAGCTGGTGACTACCGACTTGGTCGACATCAACCTGAACATTCGCATCCTGCTCGGGAGTTCCTATTACGACGACTGGCAGAATGGCGAGACCTTCGTCCAGAAGGATCCCCTCGGCAATCCGGTTGACAAGCACCACCCATGGAACCAAACCACGCTTCCCCGCCCGCAAAAACGCGATTTCGGCGGCAAGTATACGTGGGTCATGTCGCCACGTTGGTTCGACAAGCGAACCGGCGATCACTTGGCGCTTGACACGGGCGGAGGTCCCATCGCGAGGCTCTGGGCGACGGCCCTTGCCGGCATGGTCGACATCGGCTATGTCAAGTCGACCGGCCATTCCGTCAAGATGTACCTGCCCAAAACCGTATCGCTGCCGGAAGCCGAGTTCGAGTGGAAGATCCCCAAGTGGAGCAACGCGATTGAACGAGACCGGGCACGAACATACTTCCAGGTCTACGCGGCAGCCTGCGCCCTGCACTTTGCCGAGAAGGCTTTGGCCGAGCTGCACCGGGGCAATACCAGGACTTGGACCGATTTCAAGGTTCCCGACGAAGCGATTGGTTGCGGGTTCCACGAGGCGGTCCGGGGCGTATTGTCCCACCACCTCGTGATTCGGAACGGCAAGATCGCCAACTATCATCCCTACCCGCCCACGCCATGGAACGCTAATCCGCGCGATGTCTACGGGACCCCGGGACCATACGAAGATGCCGTGCAGAACACACCTATCTTCGAGGAGAACGGGCCCGACAAATTCAAAGGCATCGACATCATGCGGGCGGTCCGGAGCTTCGATCCGTGCCTACCGTGCGGCGTCCATATCTACCTGGGCGACGGCAAGGTGTTGGAGACCCATCATTCGCCGATGTTCGGGCTGCAGCAGGGTCACTAGCGGCCATGACGCCAGACAGGGAACCGCAAGAGCGCGTCCGGCGCATTGAGACCTTGGTGCATCAATGCGAAGCTATTCCTGATGCTAAGCTTCGCCACAACGTGCAGGAACTGCTGCAGGCCGTCATGGAGCTGCACGGTGCAGCCCTCGACAGGCTGATGACTCTAGTTTCTGATCGGGGGGGGGAAACCGCGGGCTTGATCGACGAACTGGCAAACGACGAGTTAGTCGGGAACCTGTTACTTCTGCACGGGCTGCATCCGGTGGATCTTCAAACGCGTGTGGAGCGCGCGCTGGCCGGCATTGAAGGCATTCTGCGCGGATACGGGGCGCACGCCGAGGTCTTGGGAATGCCCGGCGGCGCGATACGGCTGCGAGTATGGGGTGTCACCAGCGCCGCGGTAGCCAAATCGACACGGGGAGCGATTGAAGAGGCAATTAACCGAACAGCGCCTGACGCCGCCTCCTTGGCGATCCTAGGCCTTGAGCCGTTCAATTCACCCGATTTTGTTGCGTTGGACCAACTGCGCATGGCGCCGGTCGCGGCCCCCGCTTACGCGGGCAAGAGCGGAGACTGAGGGCATTCCTCCAGAGGGCGTCAACGTGATGGAAATGGACCAGGCGGGCGAATACCGGAAAGCGTTCGGCGCGCTCCGCCGGTTTGCGCTGCCCAGCCGACCGGTAGAGCGCTGTGAGCTTTGCAGCGCTCCGCTGGGCGGTGGCCATCCACATCTGCTTCAGACCGAAGCCCGCCGCATCGTCTGTGCCTGCGATGCCTGCGCGCTTCTGATGACCCCTCACGGCGGCCGCTATAAGAGGATCCCGCGGCGCATCGAACTCCTGGCCGATTTTAAGTTGACCGACAGTGAATGGGACAGCATGATGATTCCCATCGGCATGGCCTTCTTCTTTAAGAGCGGCAAGACGGACAAGATCACGGCGCTCTACCCGGGTCCGGGTGGGGCCACGGAGTCGCTGCTCTCTCTGGATACCTGGGAGGACATTGCCGCCCGTCATCCGCGCTTGGCCGAGATCGAACCCGACGTTGAGGCGCTGCTGGCCAACAGACTGGGCGCCTCACGCGGCTTTGGCGAGCCGGAATACTTTGTGCTCCCGATTGATGAGTGCTATCGCCTGGTGGGTTTGATCCGATCGGGTTGGCGAGGGCTCTCGGGCGGATCGGAAGTCTGGGAGACTCTCCAGCGGTTCTTCCAGAGCCTAAAGGATCGGGCCGTCACGACTACGCGAGGCGCATATGCCTGATCTTCACTTTCGAGTGAACCTCGCCTCGGTGACACCCGATGCCGCCGCACCTTTACTAACCCTTCAACTGGAAATCGACAATGCCGGCGGAGAGCTGATCCACTCGATCGTGTTGCGCTGTCAGATCCAGATCGAGACAACGCGCCGCAACTACGCCGAAGAAGATCAGCGTCAGTTGCGCGACCTGTTTGGTGAGCCGCATCGATGGGGCCAGACTCTTCGCAGCATGCTGTGGACTCATGCCCATGTGGTGGTCCCGCCATTTACGGGGCGGGTCGTTACCGATTTGCAGGTGCCCTGCACGTTCGATTTCAATGTGGCAGCGACCAAGTATTTCGCAGCACTGCACGAGGGGGAGATCCCGCTGTTGTTAATGTTTAGCGGATCGGTGTTCTACGCGGATGACGACGGCGCTCTCCAAGTGGCGCCGATCTCCTGGAACAAAGAGACCCGATTTCGCCTGCCGCTCAAGATTTGGCGTGACATGATGGACGCCTACTATCCGAACAGCGCCTGGCTCTGCCTCCGCAGGGACGCTTTCGAACGCCTTCTGGCTTACAAGACGCTGAATGGTATTCCGACCTGGGAGAAGGCATTAGAGCGCCTGATGGACGGTGAGGAAGAGGCGGTGCCTCAATGACTAGCGATGCGGTGGAGCGGATCGCGAATGCCATTCTTTACGAAGGGTATCTGCTTTATCCGTATCGAGCCTCGGCCCTGAAAAATCAGCGCCGTTGGAACTTCGGCGTCGTCTACCCCCGTGCAGATCACTGCGATGGAAATCCCTCGTCGATGCAAACGGAGTGCCCGTGCCAGGCTGGACCTCTGTCATCAATCCAGATCAAAGTGCGCTTCCTGCGATTGGCGGAGCAAACGAACTCGGATACGGGGTCGCATTTCCAGGACGCAGAAGACACTGAAATCGTGCTGCCGACCAGACGCCTCGGCGAGTTGATGGAGAACCCGATGATTCGGGAGTTCTCATTCCCGGGTGACGTGGAGGAGCGAGGGCCCATCCGCCGGCACTGCTGTCCCCTCGAAGGAGCTGTTACTGCCAACGCCGCGGAGACCGAAGAAGGCGCGTGGAAAATCACGGTGCGGATCGAGAATCGAACGCCCGTTACGGTAGATCGAGTGTCTTCAGTGGGGCCAGACGACTCCCTGCTGCAATCGCTGGTGTCGACGCACACAATCCTTCGTCTGGGGGACGGTCACTTCGTCTCGCTGATCGATCCTCCGGAGTTACTCCGGCAGGTTGCCGGCTCCTGCGCCAACCTCGGGACGTGGCCTGTGCTGGTGGGTGATCAAGACCAGCGCGATACCGTGCTCTCGTCACCCATCATCCTGTACGACTATCCTCAGATTGCTCCGGAAAGTCCGGGCGATCTATTTGACGGGACAGAGATTGACGAGATTCTTACGCTCCGCATTCTGACCATGACCGACCAGGAGAAAGAAGAAGTCCACCGAACCGATCCTCGCGCGCGCCAGCTACTGGAACGCACCGAAACGCTGCCGGCGGCAGACTTCATGCGGTTGCACGGCGTGCTGCGTTCCGCTGGGTCCCTGGGAGGAGGCAATTCGTGAACGAGTGGGAATGGAAATTGCTCGAAGACAAGACGCCCCTGGAATACGTCTGGGTCGGCGAAGCGGCCGTACGGTTGGGTGATCGCGTCCGACTGAAGCCCCGCCAGGGCGGTGACATCTTTGACTTGGCACTGGCCGGCAGGATTGCCACCATCCAGAGCATTGAACAGGACTACGAGGGAAAGATCCATTTGGCCGTGGTCGTGGACGACGATCCCGGCAACGACATCGGAAGGATGCGCCAGCCCGGCCACCTGTTCTTCTTCGCTCCCGAAGAAGTCATGCCGGTTGGCCAGAAAGGTTGACGGATGAAAGACCGCGTTCTTGTCGCGGGCATCGGCAATATCTTCCATGGTGACGATGCCTTCGGCGTGGAAGTCGCGCAGCGCATGGCTACCAGGCCGAGGCCTGCCGGCGTTGCGGTGGTCGATTTCGGCATTCGCGGATTTGATCTTGCCTTTGCGTTGCTCGACGGCTACGAAATGAGCATTTTGGTCGACGTTGTGGAACGAGGGGGACTGCCAGGAACACTCTACGTCATCGCGCCGGACCTTGATCATTTGGGACCGGCAGCTGCAGAGCAAGACGGCCATGGCATGAATCCGGTGCGGGTGTTGCGGTTGGCAAAGGAGATGGGCGGCCCAACCGGCAATGTCCTGCTGGTGGGATGCGAACCGGAAACATTCGGGCCAGCCGACGAAGGTCAGATGGGTTTAAGTGGCGCGGTGGCGAAGGCCGTGGACGCGGCCATCGTGAAGATTGAAGCGATGGTGGCCGGGTTCCTGGCTTCCGGACCTTCGGTCGCGCAAGGAGCGGGCGTTGTAGTTTGAAGCTTTAACAATTAACAAGGAGACGAATTATGGCAATGGAACTGAGTGCCAACGGCGAGCTTCATGCCACCGACGACGCAAGGGACACGATGTTCATGATGGGCGGCGTGGCATTGATGATTTTCGGCGCCGGGTTGATTCTTTCGAACCCGGTCGTCCGGCGTTATCTAGGTCAGGCGAACCCAGCCGGTTTGCTGTCAACGTTGATGCCGGACGTGGAACGCTATCTAAAGTTGAGGTCCATGTAGCTGGAGCATCATGACGGCGATGCAAGTGGGCGTTGCCCGGTACACGCTCGACCCGGGCGTCAGCAGATTACAGGTACGTGCGTTCGCCACGGGGATGCTCGCTGGATTCGGTCACAATCCAACGTTCTCGGTGCGCGACTTTGCCGGCGAAATTCGCATTCCGCCCGGCGGTCCTGCCGAAGCGTCGCTGGAGTTGCAGGTCAAGGCGACCTCGTTGGCCGTAACTGGCGATATCATGGAAAAGGATCGCCTTGAGATAGAGCAGCTCATGCACCGCGAGGTTCTCGAATCGGCCACCTATCCCGAGATCGCATTCCGCAGCACGGCGGTTGGCTCTGACAAGACCGGTGAGGGACAGTACCGCATCACGCTGGTCGGGGACTTCTCCTTGCACGGTGTTACAGCTGAGCAACAGATCGTCGCTTACTTCACTCTCGTTGAGCAGCAGGCCCGGGCATGGGGCGACTTCTCGCTCTCGCAGATCAAGTTCGGGATTCGTCCCGTTTCCTTTGCCGGCGGCGCGCTAAAGCTGAAAGACGAGCTGAAGCTATCATTCGACCTCGTCGCGCGACGCGAGCAGGACTCGGCCGGGTGAAGCTGGTTCAACAATCGGATCAGTTACTTCCGATTCCGCCGAGTTCGCTTCTGCGCTTCGTCCAACAAGCGGCCACGATCCCGCGGGCCCGCTCGCTCATACTCCTTCCGGAGCTCTATCAGGTACTGCCTCCGCGTGTGCATGTCCACTCCTCATCGGTGGCATACCTCACGCCTCTTTGGGTTACATCCTCATTTGGCTCAACCAGTGGACTTCTGGTTACATTCTAAGCGGCACAATTCATGGCTTATGCCGCGCCCGCTCCGGGTTGTATAATTCTTCTCGTTCGTCCCTCGGAGGCCCGCACCTGAATCGCCGGGAATTTCAAGCCAATCTTCTTAAGCTTTCTGCCGCGACGCTCTCGGCAGGGCGTTTGTTCGCGGACGCGCAGCCGGCCCCTCCGCCGGGCATGGTTGATCTCTACAAGCGGGCCATCGTCATCGATTCGCTCTGCGGCCCGTTTGCTGATTCCGAGACATCTCCCAGCCCTGAGCTCGTCGCAATGGTTCGCCAATCCGGCATCACAGCTGTCAATTTCACCATCTCGGATCGCGACTTTGAAGGCACGGTCAAAAACCTCGGCTCGCTCGAAGCTCTCGTCGAGCACCATCGCGTTGCCTTTCTCATCGTTTGCAAGCACTCCGATATCGCCCGTGCCAAGCAGGAGAACAAACTCGGCATCATTCCAGGTTTTCAATACACGGCCTTTCTTGAGAGCGACCCCGACCGTATCGAGACGTTTCGCAATTTGGGTGTGCGCATCATGCAGCTCACCTACAACAATCGCAGCATCTTTGGCGACGGTTGCCTCGAGCCTGGGAATGCCGGATTGAGTAAGGCGGGAATCGGCGCGGTCAGGAAGATGAACGAAATCGGTGTCGCGGTCGACTTAAGCCATAGCGGATATCGCACAGTCTTGGAGGCTATCGCCGCTTCTTCGAAACCGGTACTGATCTCTCACTCGGCGTGCGCCGCTGTCTATGGTCATCCGCGCAACAAGCCTGACGAAATTCTGAAGGCACTGGCTGATCGCGGTGGGTACCTCGGTGTGTATCTCATGCCCTATCTCGTGGCCTCACCGACCGTTCCCACAAGGCAGCATGTTCTCGACCACTTGGTGCACGCCATCAACATCTGTGGCGCGGACCACGTTGGCATCGGCTCGGATGGCTCTATCCAGGAGGTTGTCCTCAGTGCCGCACAGAAGAGCGCCTTCGATGCCGACATCGCCCGTCGCAAGAAGCTGGGTATCGGTGCGCCGGGCGAGGACCGCTATCCGTATGTGCCCGATCTCAACGGCCCGGATCATATGGAAGTCATTGCAATCGACTTGGCGCGTCGCGGCCAGCCGTCGTCGGTGATTGAGAAGGTGCTGGGCGCGAATTTTCAACGGGTGTTGGGCGAGATTTGGGGAACGGATTAGGCGACCGCGCGCTTTGCGAGTCTGTGTCAAAAACTCCAGCACAGAACCGGCCCCCCGTGGCGCGGGCTTTAGCCTGCTGAGCCGAGATTCATCTCGGCGTTGGCTTCCATCCCGGTCGCAGCTTGGACGACTTACGAAAGCCGAGGTCCTACACGTTTCCCGGCGCCGTGGATCTGCGTCGCAGCGGTCGAAGCTACATGTAGACCGGCTGAGCGATGCCCAAAATGCCGAGCGTCGCCACCAGCTGCTCACGGAAATAAGCCGTGAGCCACAACAGGAACTCGCGCCGCGCAGCATCCGGCTCGTTAATCACCTGATACTCGTGATAGAAGTTATTGAAAGCTTGGCCTAGCTGGAACGCGTACTTAGCAACATGCGCCGGCTCTCCGGACGAGATAGCCCGCGCGATGGCGACGTCCACCTTGGAGCACGCCAGTAACAATTGCCACAGATCTTCCGATTCAAGCTGCCGCTGTAGCAGGTCCACTGGAAACACACTCTTGAAATCCGGGATGGGACCGAACCGTTCCTCGTACTTGCGCAGGATGTTGCCCGCTCGCACCGCGGCGTACTGCGCATAAGGACCGGTTTCGCCTTCGAAGCTGAGCGCTTCGTGAAAATCAAACGCGATCACGGAATTGCGCGTGAACTTCAGCATGAAGTAACGGAGCGCGCCTACCGCGATCTGTTCGGCTACTCGTCGCCGCTCGTCCGGAGGCGCGTCGGCGTGGCGGCTCTCTACTTCTGTCAACGCGGTATGGATCAGCTTGTCAAGTAAGTCATCAGCCTTGACGCCGAGTCCCTTGCGCCCAGACACCTCGACGTAAGGCCGCCGCTTGTCTTCCTCAGACAGCTCGATGCCCATCTCGAGACAAGTTCGCGGAGATAGTGCAACCATCTCATAGGAAAAGTGGATCGACCGTTCCGCCTGTTCCGGGAAGCCGAGTGCCTGCAACCCTGCCACAACGACGTCCTGCAAATATGATTGCCGCGAGTCGATGACGTTGTAAACCTGCTCCGCGCCGCCGAACTTCGGTACCGCCCCTAACTGTGGTTCGTCCGTCGTCACCCAGACTTGGTGCCCATCCGGATACGATCCCCATGGCTCGTAATAGAAGTCCTTACCCAACAGGCCGAACTTCCAAAGTTGGTACGCGATGTCCTTGCCGACGTATGTGACTGTGCCGTTCGAGCGCACGATCACTTTGCTGTCGTCGACGTTCTCCTCAGCGTCTGCGGCCTCGCCTTCCGTCGCATCCGCTTTCGAGCCCTGCCCCTTGAACGCCGAGGCCTTCATCACCCAGCAGCCTTTGTTCTTTCCGTCGGTTTCGAAGTGGATAGCCTCGCGCTGCTTCAGCAGCTCAAACGCCGTGGCCCAGAACTGAAGGTGAAGAATCTCGCTCTCGCGCGGCAGCAGGTCATACTCAATGCCCAGCCGTGCCATGGTGGCCAGATGCGCCCGGACAATCGCGTCAGCTACCAGATGCGCCAATTCGGCTATTTCGCCGATGCCGCTTTCAATCGCATGTAGCGTTTCTGCCCGCCACGCCAGCGCCTCGGGATGGTCTGTGTAGTAGCTCGAGACGAAGGCATAAAGGTCCCAGCAGAAGTAGTCGAAGCTTTGCGACCCGCCGCCGATGAGCTCCATGACATCTTCAGTGTTCTTCTTCTCCAGAAAGTGGAATCCGACAACCACGTCAGCGACCTGGACCCCCGTGTTATCGATGTAGTTCTGCACCTCCACAGGGCGGCCGGATTTGCGCAGCATTCGGACAAATGTGTCGCCCAAGACCGCGTTTCGCAGGTGGCCGATGTGAGCCGCTTTGTTGGGATTGATGTTGGTGTGTTCCACCACTGTTTTCCCTCCCAGCGATGCCTCCGCCCGAGCTTCGATTGGCTGAAGCAGCGCCTGGGCGTACTGGCCCCGCTCCAAACGCACGTTGATGAAGCCATTGCCGGCGATCTCGAACGCCCTCACTCCAGGAACCTGTCCCATGGCG
The DNA here is from genome assembly GCA_963771305.1 of uncultured Acidobacteriaceae bacterium. GTDB lineage: Bacteria > Acidobacteriota > Terriglobia > Bryobacterales > Bryobacteraceae > CAJCIT01. The sequence goes on along the minus strand of CAVYTS010000020.1, from coordinate 49,405 downwards.
CCCACCAGTTCCTCGGCAATCAACTTAGGCGCCTTCTTCAATTCACGCGCCAATTGAAAGGCCACTGGAATCGCCAGCTCGCCGAACGAGGTCTGCTTGGGCTGTTCGAGCGATACCTTTAGACGGAGGCTGAATCGTCCTGCCAGCGCCCTTTCGGCAGCGGCCGCAATGCGTTTTTCGATGTCCTGGAACACTGCTTCCCAGTATGACCGACCGCCCTGGCTTTTTAAATAGGACCAAAATGGTCGTAGTGTAGAATAGAAGCGTGCCTAAAGTAACGTTTCTCCCTGCGAATCAGACATTTGAATTTGAGTCGGGCAAACTACCATACGGTGATCATGGAAAGCCGGAATCCATCCTAGATCTTGCTCTGAACAAGGGGTTTCACCTCGATCACGCCTGCGGCGGAAGCTGCGCCTGCACCACCTGCCACGTCATTGTGCTGGAAGGGCAGGAGAACCTGTCGGAGGCGGAAGACGACGAACTCGACCGCCTCGATATGGCCGCCGGCCTGACATTGCGATCGCGCCTCGGTTGTCAGGCGGTGGTAAAAGGTGATGTCACCGTTGAGATTCCAGCCTGGAACCGGAACTATATCAGTGAGGGTGGGGTTTCGACGCTTTAACCCCGGCGGCGGCGGACGTGTCAAATTCGGTTAAAGCTTCTATCGAATGAAACACTTCCAAAACTCGTACGTCCTCATATTACAGGCGCATTATCCTTCGTTATACTGAGAAGGACGTCCCCCATCATGACCAACCGCTTTAAATGGACCATTGTCGGCAGCTCTACATGTGTTGTTGTGCTGCTTCTCGTCGGAGCCGTGCATGGACGCGCGGTGACCAGCACCAACGACGACGTGTACGGCCACCTCAAGGTCTACACCGAAGTGCTGCAGCGCATCAAGCTGGAGTATGTCGAAGAACCCGACATGAAGAGCGTCACGCTGGGCGCAATCAATGGTCTCCTGGAATCGGTCGACCCCTTTGCCAGCTACTTGAACGCCGATCAGTACCGCCAGTACATGAAGACCAAGGACACCTCCAAAGGAAACGTGGGAGTCATCCTGGCCAAGCGCTACGGCTACGTGGCAGTGGTAGACGTTCTGCCGGACTCTCCAGCTGCCAAAGCTAACATCGCGACCGGTGATCTGATCGAAAGCATCAACGGTGTTGCCACCCGCGACATGCCCTTGGCATACGCCGAGCAATTGTTGAGTGGGGACATTGGGTCCACTATCGACGTCACCGTGCTGCGCTTGCGCAACCCGGAACCGCAGAAGATCAAGCTCGCTCGAGTCGCCATCGGTTTTCCCGACATCCTGGCGAAAATGCTGCCGGGCGACGTTGGCTACTTGAAGGTTACGAGCCTAGTGGGAAACCGCGGCGCCGAGGCGAAGACGAAGCTGCTAGGTCTGCTCAAGGACGGCGCCAAGTACGTGATCCTCGACCTGCGGCATTGCTCAACCGGCGACCCGGAAGCGGGCGTGCAGCTGGCTAATCTATTCCTCGACAAGGGCCAAATCGCTTACGCGCAAGGCCAGCATTACGACAAGACCGTATTCGACGCAAAGCCCGAGAACGTGCTATGGAAGGGTCCGCTGGTGGTTATAACGAACCGTTCGACGGCCGGTGGCGGCGAAGTGGCAGCAGCGGCATTGATGGATCTAAAGCGCTGCCAAGTAGTTGGCGAGCGCAGCTACGGCGACGCCGGTATTCGCAAAACCGTGCAGATGGACGATGGCGCAGCGGTGATCCTTTCCGTGGCCAAGTATTACGCGCCCAACGGTAAGGCTATTCAAGACACGGGCGTGCTACCTACCGTCCAAGTCGCTGAGAATGACAACGCTCCCGAACTCGATCAGGACGGCAACCCGATCCCCGGCACCGAGCCCAAGAATGTGGAAGACAATCTTCTGAAGCAGTCGATTGATCTGGTGACCGGCAAGACCACTCTGGCGCAATTGCGGAAGCCCGATAGTGGCGTTGTGGTACGCGACCTCAGCGATACCAGCAAGAATGCAATTCCGGACAAAGAAGCGGACGACCAGAATCAGAAGTAGCCCGCTCAGTTTGCTGAATGGCACGCTGCTGTCGAACGTCCAAAGAAAGTTGAAATGCCTCTCTACGAATACCAGTGCGACAACTGCAATGAAAAATTCGAAGTGATGCAGAAGTTTGCCGACGCGCCGCTATCCTCGCACGAGAGGTGTGGCGGCGGTCCGGTTCACCGGTTGATCTCGACGTCGTCATTCAGTTTCAAAGGCAGTGGTTGGTACGTCAACGACTACGGCAAGGGCAAGAGTCCTGCCAAGGAATCTTCGTCCCCGACTTCTTCATCCGATAGCTCCGCAAAAAGCTCCGAGAGCAGCAAAGAATCCAAGCCGTCCACGGATTCCCCGTCGAAGAGTAGCCCGCCCGCCCCAACATCTGATACAAAGTAAGCGATGACTACACGACGTCACTTCCTCGGAGCTGCCGCAGCGGCAGGTCTCGGGATGCCGCTCCTTGCGGAACAGGCGGCCGACTCAGCCGCCCCTGCCAAAAAGGTCTCCGCTAACGACAAGATCCAAATTGCCCTGATCGGCTGTGGAGGAATGGGCCAGGGAGATGCCAAGACCTCCACGGACACCAAGCTGACCAGGCTCGTTGCAGCGTGTGACTGCTACGAAGGCCGCCTCATGCACATGAAGGAGCAGTACGGCCAGGACATCTTCACCACCAAGCACTACGAAGAAATCCTGTCGCGCCCTGACATCGACGCTGTCATCATCGGCACTCCCGATCACTGGCATCAGAAAATCAGCATCGACGCCATGAACGCGAAGAAGGACGTCTACTGCGAAAAGCCCATGGTCCAGCACATCGACGATGGCGCCGCTGTCGTCGAAGCGCAAAAGTCCACGGGCCGGATCCTACAAATCGGCAGCCAGCGCGTCAGTTCGGTGATCTACCAGAAGGCTCAGGAAATCTATCGCTCCGGCCAGATCGGCCAGTTGATGATGGTCGAGGCCTGGTGGGATCGCAACTCCGCCGTCGGCGCCTGGGAATACACCGTCCCCACCGACGCCGACACTACCACCTGCGATTGGGTCCGCTTCCAAGGCCGTGCGCCGGAAGTTGCCTGGGATCCGAAGCGCTTCTTCCGCTGGCGCTGCTACCGCGACTATGGAACCGGCGTGGCAGGCGACTTGTTCGTCCATCTATTCTCCGGTCTGCACTTCATCACCGGCGCGATTGGACCCACCCGGGTCTTTGCGACCGGCGGCCTGCGCTTCTGGAACGATGGGCGCGACGTGCCCGACGTTCTGCTAGGCCTGTTCGACTATCCGAAAACGGACGCCCACCCTGGCTTCAACCTAACCCTCCGTGTGAATTTTGTGAGTGGCGCCCAGGAGAGCTCAGGTTTTCGCTTTGTGGGCAGCGAAGGCATCATGATGGTCGACAGCGGCGTCCACCTTTCAAAACACCCGCCACAGTATGACCCCGGCCTCAGCATCGAGACGTTTTCCGACCCAATGCAGGCAAAGATCACTGCCGAGCACGCCAGGCAATACCCAAAGAAGACCGTCACACCGGCATCGTTGGGTGCGAATATCGATACCGTCTTCCGTGCGCCGCGCGGCTATAGCGACCACTACGATCATCACCTGAATTTCGCCAAATCCGTTCGCTCGCGGACGCCGGTGGTCGAAGACGCCATCTTCGGCTTCCGCGCCGCTGGCCCGGCCCTTCTTTCCAACATGAGTTACTTCGAAGGCCGCCCCGTTCAGTGGGATCCCATTGCCATGAAGTTGATCGCGTAAGGAGGCCGAGAACATGTCTGAAACCAAAGAAACCATTCAGATCGCATTGATCGGCGCCGGTGGCATGGGCCAGGGCGATGCCAAACTCGCCATTTCCCTTCCCGGTGTCAAGTTGATCGCCGCTTGCGATGTTTACGATGGCCGCTTGCAACACATGAAAGAGGTCTACGGCAAGGATCTCTTCACCACTCGCGACTACCGCGAAATCCTGGCCCGCAAAGACGTCGACGCCGTGATCATCGCCACTCCCGATCACTGGCATTCACGCATTTCCATCGACGCGCTCGGCGCTGGAAAACATGTCTATTGCGAAAAGCCAATGGTCCATGCCATTGAGGAAGGCGCGGCTGTCATTGCGGCGCAGAATTCCAGCGGCAAGGTCTTCCAGGTCGGCAGCCAGTACAGAAGCTCGCTGATGTATCAGAAGGCGCGCGAGCTCTACGAACAAAACGCCATTGGCAAATTAAACATGGTGGAAGCCTGGCTCGACCGAAACACCGCCATGGGCGCCTGGGAATACACCATTCCGCTGGATGCCAACCCCCAGACCTGCGATTGGGATCGCTTCCTCGGCAGCGCGCCGAAGCGTCCCTTCGATGCCGCCCGATTCTTCCGTTGGCGGAACTTCAGCGACTACGGCACCGGTGTAGCCGGCGACCTGTTCGTGCATCTCCTGACGGGTCTTCACACCGTCACCGGCTCTGAAGGTCCCACCCGCATCTACGCAACCGGCGGCAAGCGCTATTGGATGGATCGCGACGTTCCTGATGTGATGCTCGCAACCATGGACTATCCCGAAACCGAAGCCCATCCGGCCTTCAATCTCATCCTGCGCGTAAATTTCAAGAGCAGCCTTGCCACGGATTCGTTTGGTGTCCGTTTTGTGGGCAGCGACGGCTCCATGACCGCCGACTTCACCAGCGTCAAGGTCAACCGCACGCCGCGTCCCGACGAATTCGACTACACCATCGATTCTTTCTCCAACAAGATGCAGAAGGAGTTAGCGGACGCTTGGCATGCATCCCATCCCGAAGTAACCCTCACGAACGTCAAACCGAGCGACGCCGAGGAATACACAAGCGCCGACAACGCCCACCTGCAGCATCACAAGAATTTCTACAACTCCGTCCGCACCGGAAAGCCGTCGGTGGAAGATGCAACGTTCGGCTTGCGGGCGGCCGCCCCGGCGCTACTCACTAACGAAAGCTACTTCAAGAAAAAGGTCTGTCATTGGGACCCGCAGACCATGACTGAAAAAGCATAGCGCTGTAAACCTACTCGCAAAAAAACGAGAATTCCTTCGTTGCTTTAGGATCTGCATCAGAACCGTGGCGTCTTACCAAAAGATCTAGTACTGTTCTAAATCTGCGTGGGAGGTGCTGCCAATGCTTCAACGTAAGCTTGCTTTCATTTCTTCGCTGACATTCTTGTCGCTGTCAGCAATGGCCGGCACTCTGCCAGTCAATCAGATGGTCGTATTTGGCGATAGCCTTTCCGACGACGGCAATGCCTATCTGGTCTATACCTACGACAATGCAGCCTTTCCGGCCGGCGCTCCGGCACCCATTCCGCCCAACTACACCACAGGGGCATACACCGACGGCATCGACACAACGCCGGCTTCCGCGCACCCCGGCTCCGTATGGGTGCAGGATCTCGCCGTATCGCTGGGCGTGCCCGTTACTGCTGCGTCGCTTGGGCCTTCGTTTGGCGCTCCCGTGGGACCCACCTACACTGACTATGCGGTCGCGCTGTCACGGGTGGTCCCTTATACTCGAACGCGTATCCGAGCATGAATGCGCAGGTGACGCAGTACCTCGGCTCCAGCCCCTCCTCAACCGCTAGTGCGATATACGTGCTGTGGGGAGGCGCGAATGATCTTCTGGACGTCAATCCGGCTAGTCTGCCTGGCGATAAGCTTCTGCTGCAGACCGCCGCCGCGGACGCCATCACTAACTTCGCCGGTGAGATCAGCGCCCTCGCAGCTGCCGGCGGCAAGTACTTCGTGTGGGCCGATCTTCCTCCGCTGGGCAGTATTTCCGCCACGCAAGGCAACCCTGCCTATGACGCCGCCCTCAACGCGGCGTCTTTATCCTTCTAGCAACAGTGGTCCGCGGACATTTCTCAACTTCAGCAGGCCAACCCCGGCATTACTATCATTGGGCTTGATGTCTACTCCCTGTTTGAGAACGTCATCGCGAACCCAGGCGGCCTCAACGTTACCGGCATCCCGCAAGGGAACAGCAGCGTCAATCCGGATACTTATCTGTCTTGGGACGGGCTGCACCCCACCAACGTTGGCCATGGGCTTATCGCGGCCACTGCGCTGGCGGATATCCAAGTGATCCCGGAGCCTGCTACAGCAGGCCCGCTGCTTCTTGTCGTTGTAGGTATTGCCGGAACTCGATCTCTTCGCCGCAACGTGCACTCGCGGCTATTTATGCCGCTGTCAGGCTATAGTTCCTGTGTGCGCAATCCGCGGACAACTCTAATCCGACGCCATCCGATTGTCAGTTACTTTCTACTGACCTTCGCGATTTCCTGGACAGGCGCACTTCTCCTAGCCGCGCCCCACCTACTGCGGCACGAGCCTCTGCCAAAAATCACCGGCATTCTGATGTTCCCCGCAATGCTGCTCGGGCCAAGCCTGGCATGCGTCCTTCTGACTAAGGTTTTCAACGGAAAAAGCGGTTTGCGGGATCTCTTCGCCCGAATGTCCCCGCAGGGCGTTCACTCGCGGTGGTACACGTCGCTTCTCATCGCCCCTGCGCTGGTGCTTGCCGTCCTCTTGTGTTTGGAGAAGCTTGTCTCGCCGATGTACGCCCCCAATCACTTTCTGATCGGCATCTTGTTCGGTATCCCTGCCGGTTTCTTGGAAGAGATCGGTTGGACGGGCTTCGCGTTCCCAGAATGGCCGCTCTGAACTCGGCGCTCGCCCCTGGTATCTGGCTCGGGCTTTTGTGGTCGCTCTGGCACATTCCCTGATCAATTACCTGGGAGCAGTCGTGCCACACGGTTCCTATTGGTTCTCTTTTTTCCTCGCGTTCGCCATGGCCATGACTGCAATGCGCGTGCTGATCTGTTGGATCTATACCAACACGAAAAGCGTTTGGATGGCCCAGCTCCTACACGTTAGTTAGTTCCACAGGCTCCCTGGTGATTTTCAGCGCTCCGGGCGTGACGCCGGCACAAGAAGTGGCGTGGTATGTGCTCAATGGAGTTTCGTTGTGGCTCGTAGTCGCCGTCATCATCGTCGCCTACGGCAAGAGTTTAACGCGGCGGATCGCTCGGCCCTAACTCGTGCAGCGCCTTTTCGGCTGTTCCAGTACCGTGGCGTTGAAGGCGATCATGGCGCGCGTCCACCTTCCGTCTCCGATTCCGGCCCGCGTGGCCTGATCGTAGTTGCTTCGGAACTCGTGGATACGCCAAACCACTGGCGAATGCGCCGAGAACGCGCATTGTAAAGAACTGGAGGTCAGCGCAAAGGCCAGTGGAATTACCAGTAACCCGCTGAGCCAAAGTCGATCTGGATTCTTCGGATGTGCCGCCATGCAGGTTAGACGTGACGGCTGAAATTGCGTTAGCTGAAGCCCAAGTTACATCTTGTAACGGCCCAGATCTTCGTCGTTCAGGTTCTCCAGCCATTTCTTCAACTCGTCGTTGTTGACCTTCTCGGAGACCGACGCCGAATTCCGGGATGTCTGCAAAACGCCATCGTCGACATAGATTGGGCAATCGTGCCGCAGCGCCAGGGCCAGTGCGTCGCTCGGCCGGGAGTCAATGCTAATCAGCTTGCCGTCCCGTTCTAGCCAGATGACCGCAAAGAATGTATCGTCCTTCAACTCGCTGACCACAACCTTCTGAATGCTCGCGCCCAGTCCTAGCAGCAGCACCTTGATGAGATCGTGCGTCATTGGACGCGGCGTCGTTACCTTCTCGATCTCGAGTGCTATGGCATTCGCTTCATAGATGCCCACCCAAATTGGCAGCACGGCATCGCCAGCCAAGTCCTTCAGTACCACGATGGGCATGTTGGTCATGGGGTCCATCATCAATCCGCGGATTTTCATTTCAACTTCCATAAGTGCCTCCCCATTAGCGGCTGGTCCTGCTTACGACGCGACTCGCTCGCCGGCCAGGCTATTTGGCCCGGCCCGCGACACGAGCACATTCAGATACTCGCCAACCAGCGTCTGCCCGTCTCGGGGTGCCGTCAACTGCGCATCCGTGAAGTTGAGCGTCTTGTGCTGGCTGGTACGCCCGATCCATTGGCCTGTGGCTTGATTGTATCCCTCCACCAACACCGCTTCGGTTCGCCCCACGTAGTTCGCATTCCGGCGCAGTTGAATACTCCGTTGGTGCTCTTGCACCACCATCCATCGGCGCGTCTTTTCCTCCTCGGGAATATGGTCTTCGTACTGCAACGCCACCGTGTTCGGGCGCTTGGAGTACTTGAAGATAAACAGCGAGTCGTACTGCACGTCGCTGATCAGGTTCAGCGTCTCCTGGAAGTCCTCCTCGGTTTCGCCGGGGAACCCCACAATAATGTCGCTCGTGATGGCGATGTCGCGCCGCGCCGACTTCATCCATTCAATCCGCCGCATGTACTCGTCGCGGTTGTACAGGCGATCCATGCGTTTTAGCACCGCGCTGGATCCCGACTGGACCGGCAAATGAACGTGGTTGCAAAGCGTCTCGGTTCGATCGATGGCGTCGATAATACCCTTCACGAAGTCACGCGGATGCGAGGTGGTGAAGCGCACGCGCCGCATGCCGGGCACTTGACCGGCATGTTCCAAAAGCGTGGCAAAGTCCCAGCCACCAAACGCCGGGTCGTGATAGCTGTTGACATTTTGCCCCAGCAGTTGGACCTCGGTATAGCCGGCCCGCGCCAGTTCCTCAATCTCGCGCATCACGCTCTGGCTAGTGCGGCTGCGCTCCGGACCCCGAGTGAAAGGCACCACGCAATAGGCACAGGATTTGTCGCAGCCTTCAATGATATTGATGTAGGCCCTGTGTGGGTTATCGCGCTTTGCGAATGGTGTCTCGAAGGCGTCGTCGCGCTCGAAGGAGAGGCCGGTGACCCGCCTGTTGCCCGCCTCCAATTGCACCAGCATCTCGGGCAGCTTCCCGTAGCTTGCCGATCCCGCCACCAGGCTTACGTGCGGCGCACGTTCGAAGATCTTGTTCCCTTCCTGCTGCGCCACGCAACCGAGTACGCCGAACACCTTCCCCTTGCCCGCCTCGCGCTTGAACTGCTGCAGCCGGTGAAACACCTTCTGTTCGGCTTTGTCGCGAATGCTGCACGTGTTGTAGAAAACCAACTCCGCCTCTTCGGGCGTTTCCACCTGCGCGTAGCCCTCGGCCAGCAAGGTGCCCACGACTTTCTCGGAGTCGTGCGCATTCATCTGACAGCCGAACGTCTCAATGTAGAACTTCTTCATCAGCGTAGGTTGCTCGGTCTAGCCGTGCAGGAAGTGCATTACCCAGGCAATGCCGAACAGGGCGGCCATAAATGAGCCAAAACAATACAGACCGTAACGAACGCGCTCGTGGTCCGTTTTCTTGGTGACCACGCCTAAGACCACCGAGGACACCAACGCAAACAGAAGCGCTGCTTCAAAATGAGATAGCTTCATGAGATTAGTCTTTCTTGCCTGTCGATATTTCCCAGGCGTCCACCATGGCAAGAATGTTCAACAATCCAGCCGCGACCAGAAACTTGGCGCCGTAGTCGTGTGAGTGTCCAGCCATGTCCTCCTGCGAGTAGCCGAGCCAAACCGATAGGAGGTAGAACAGACCCGATGCCAGATCGGCCACAAAGCCGCCATATTGGATCAAGGTCGTCAATAGATCGCCGCTTTTGGGTTGGAACATCGCACCGCGCATCATCAAACCGAGCGCGAACGACAGCAGCACTGCCAGGAAGACTATTGCGCCACGGCCACGGCGGCCGAGCAAGAAATGTCCGCCGCCTGGAATCAGCCAGGAAACGAACAGAACGAGATAGGGCGACCGGGCCGGCGTGGATGCCGGCAGGGCCTGCGACGTAGCTTGAGCCATTGCTTTGATTTTACCTGTCTTGCGGCCGAGACACTGGCGGACTGACCTCGGCCGACAACTTTGAACTCGTTTGGCCGCCGAAACAAGGTCCAACGCCGTCTTCTGGAAAGACGTGCCTCGAGCCGCTAAATGTTCAATCTAAAAGGTGACCTGCCGCGAGATCGTTGTGATTTTGCCAGCTTGCGGCGGCTCGCTGGATAGCATCACCAGCGCTTCCTCGACCCGCGCCACGTTCTCCGGCTTCAGAATCAGGTAGCGGCAATTGCCTTGTGGATCCGGCGTGAACACCGTCACGTCCTTTTTTCCCAAAGTCACTCGTCCGGGTCCGGACAGCTCGAAATACCCATGGTCAGGACGGATGGCTTCCAGCACCGCGGTCGAATCGTAGTTGGCTCGGTCCTCGCCCGGTTTCGCAAACACCTTGAACGCTTCCGCCACCGGATGGTTCGGAACATAACCAAAATCCTTTTCAATGACGCTGTATGGAAACAAAACTTTCAGCCCGATTTCAAAACCGCTGAAGATCATTGGCGTCGGCCAGTCGGCCAGCAGTTCTTTTGCGGCATGTCCATCCGTATAAATGTTGTACTCCGGCTTCGGATCTTCAGAAAAATTCCCGGCCATCAGGCTTAACAGCTTCACTTTTCTCTGCTACCAGCTCGCGCCCGCCAGGCGCTTTCAGCAGCCTCGCCAGATTCGTGCTGAAACCAATCTGCGCAATGGTCACCGAATGATCCGGTTGTTCATTCAGAACTCGCATCAGCAGTGAAACAGCTTCCGGGGCGTCCGCGCCATCGCGCAGCCGGTGCCGATATACATACTGCCCCGACCCGTTCCGCCGTTCCGACGGCTCCTGGATCATCGCGGTGGTGTCCTTCGTTTTCCCATCCTTGACGACGCCAACGGGAATGTCCGGCCTGCCATAAAACGTGTTCATCACGTCGACGAATGGCGCTGCGTAGCGATTGTCTTTGGTGATGGTGACCGCCAGCAGCTGCACTTCGCCCCGGTTCTCGAGCGCATGAATCATCGCCAGCGCCAGAGTATCGTCAATGTCGTTACCGATATCGGTATCGAGAATCAGCCGTACCGGCTCCGCAGCGGATATCCCGGCTTGAAGCAACCCCGCCATCAACAGCGCGATCAGCGCCCTTCGTAACATAATTGCTCTCTTGCGCGTGATGGTAACACGCGCAAACAACTCCGCCACTGATGGCCGTAAGCGTGACAAAGGCTTCCACTTCTCGTGAAGGCCCATCAACGCCATCTCGCTCACAAGTTACCAGATCACCTTGACGCCAAACTGGAACTCTCGCGATGGTGTTTGTGTCGCCGTCAGCACCCCGGCCGAGGGCACCAGGTGGCCCGTTGAGTCGAAGATAACCGGGCTGGACGAGTTCGCTGAGATGGGCGCCGCGAAATTGGTATGATTCAGCGCATTGAATGACTCGATCCGGAATTGGATATTCGCCCTCTCCGAAATGAACTTGACGTAGCTGTTCTTAAACAGCGCGACGTCCAGACTCGCCAAGCCAGGGCCTGTCAGCGTATTGCGTCCAACGATGTTCGTGATCAGATGAGGCGTCGGGAAAATGAAGCACTGCTCTTTGATGTAGTCGGATGGATTCCCCGGGTTCACGGTAGATCTGCAAGCTGGGCTCTGCACCGGAATCGGGCGCTGGGCGGCATCGCTGCCCATTTTTGAGCCCGCGACATCTCCCGAAAGTTGAACGCTGAATGGTTCTCCGGTGGCGGCTGTAAAGATGCCGCTGAGCTGCCAACCTTCCGTCATCCACTTGGTTGCGCCGGATAGAGAGCCGGCCTTTGGTATATCCCAAATCGCATTGATGGCCAGACGCTGCCGCTGATCGAAGTCGGAGAGCCCGTGATTAATACTCGTGTCAAACGGAACCGGAATCCCCACCGTATTTGAGTACTCGTTGCTGGAAAATGCACCTGACGCATCGTCAATACTCTTCGAAAACGTATAGGACAATTGCCCTTGCACTCCGTGGCTGAACCGCTTTTGGAGCGATGTTTGGAATGCATTGTAGCTACTATCGGCATTGAATAGTGTTCCCGCGATTCGGCCAAAGCCGGGATTCAGCACCGTTCCTTTCACGGGGTAAACGTAGCCGTTGTTCGTAGCGGTCGGTAGCACCGTATCCATATTGTTGTCCCGCCAGGGCAGATGTACGCCGCGAGATCCTACATAGCCTGCGGTCAAAACGAAATTGCCGCCCAAATCACGTTGAACATTGAAATTCCACTCCATCTTGTAGGACCGTGAGGGATTAGGCTGAACATAGACGGTTCGAAGAGTGGCCGGCGTCAGCAACGCATAGGCGCCGGACGGGAACGAATTCAGCGGAAGGTTCGAGGCTTGGCCTTCTTGGTAGAACGGGGTCGCGCGCGCCGCCTCGTTGACGAAAACGTATGGTAGCGGCAGAATATCGAAAATCGCGAATGCGCTGCGCAATACTGTCCGCTGATCGCCGAATGGATCCCAGGCGACGCCGGCGCGAGGCTCAACGTTGTAAAGAGTGGGGTTGTGGTTGAAGTACGGACCCACGGTGCTGGCTTTGTCGGTCAGATTCTTCAGGCTGGCCAACAGGTCGTTCCGCACCGCGGGCTGCGTCACCATTTCATAGCGCAAGCCCAGATTTAGCGTGAGATTTTTTCGCCACCGGATGTCATCTTGAATGTATCCGCCGACGATGGTTTGGTGTATTCCACGGATCAGGTTGGAACCTGGAAGCAAGGCCGCAAACGAGAATGGCTTATCTTCCAGGAACCCTGCCAGCGAACTGAACGCCATCGTCCCGTCGGAAGAGTCCTCGGAATCCGAATCAGCGCGAATGTTCTCGACGTTGAAGCCTCCTTTGATCGAGTGGACGCCTCGCGTTAGGGACAAGTCGTCATAGAGCTGATAAGACGTGTAGTTGAAGATGTTTCCCGAGGCTCGCCCGACTCCTCCCGAGAACGTGGTCAAGCCCGTGACTTGAATCGAGCCGACATTGTGCCCCGGAATGAAACCTAACGACGGATCGTCTAGCAACGGGTTATAGGCGATGGTGTAATAGCCGCCGCTCGCATCGACCCTTGTCGCACCGGCTCGCACGGTATTAATCATCGACGCGTTGAACGCGTGCGATTCGTCCACCGAGCCGGAGTACCTCTGCGAGGGAAGTGACAAAGGCTTGTTGTCGAACTCGTCAGGCTGAGCGACCTGCCCGTTGTCATAAAGAAATGTGGCATTCAAACTATCCTTCCCGGAGAACTGGTTGTCGAACCGCGCCGCAGCAAAACTCTCGTTCGACACCACTTGGCCGGCAAAAGAGAAGACTCCGACGTTCGGATCGCTGGTGAGTCCTCGATTCGGCAATGGGTAGATACCCAGAAACGGTTCCACGAATGGGCTCACCGTAATGTGTGTCGGCACACCATTCGCGATATAGGTCCCTTGGCGTGCCGCCAATGAGGGCACGAGCGAGGTTTGGGTCTGGCCCAGCCCTTGACGCAGTCCTTCGTAATCGGCGAATAAGAACATCTTGTTCCGCCTAAGCGGTCCCCCGCCTGAACCTCCAAACTGATTCCGCTTGAACGGAGGAGGGCTCGATGTCGTGTCAAAGAAGTTGCGCGCATCGAGAACATTGCTACGAAAAAAATAGTAGGCATCACCGTGTATGTCATTGCCACCCGACTTCGTCACCGCCATAACAACCCCCGCCGCGGAGCGCCCGTACTCGGCGGAAAACGTGTCGGTCAATACACCAAACTCTTGAATGGCATCGACGCCCAAGTTGATGCCGAGTGAGCTTCCGGGAGCGGCATTTGCATAGTCGTTGATGGAAATGCCGTTCAGCAAGTAGTTGTTTTCCACCGGCCGTCCGCCGGAAATGCTCAAGTCGATTCCATCGCCGCGCTGGACGCGGAGCGAGGAGCTAACCTGCTGGGCATCCACGGTGGATACCCCTGGCTCGAGAGTGGCGAGCTGAGTCCAATCCCTGCCGTTCAGCGGCAAGTTGAGAATCGTCCGCTCGTCAATGACTGCGCCCATCGCGGAACTGGCTAGATCCACTTGTGGCGCTGCGCCCTTGACTTCCACATGCTCCTCCAGGTTGCCCACCCGGATGTGCACAGGCACCGTCAGCTCAGCGCCGACCTCCACAACAAGGCCTGGCAAGACCTCGGTCTCAAAGCCCTTCGCGCTCACACGAAGGTCGTAGACACCCGGTTCCAGGTTTGGCAGTCCATACAGCCCACGATCATTTGTGCTTGTAGTCCGTTCTTCGTTGGTAGCGGTGCTTCTCAGCACCACCGCCGCATGCCCCACCCCAGCTCCGCTAGAATCGAGGACGGTTCCAAGAATCTGGCCTGTCGCCCCTTGGTAGGCGACGAGCATCGCAGGTAACACCACACCCAATGCGCAAATTCCCACTCCGGCGGCTAGTTTCATCGTGCGAAGACGTGTTTTGAAACAATAACATCTGAGTGACTAAAATTCCGGACCTTTAAGCGCCGCGTTATACTCGCCATATTGCTTTTGAGCACATCCAATGGCCTCAACGGTAGCACCCGGCAGCGTCATTAGCGATCCGGTCGAGCCACCGCGTCGCAATCTCTTTTCGGGTCCCGGGCTCTTATTTGCCCTCTCGATGCTCGGCCCAGCGGGATTGGTCTCAAACGTTACCATTGGCGCTACCCAAGGCTACCGTCTCCTTTGGGTCCTAGCCCTGGTCCTGGCACTTCGTTTCGTATGGCTTAGCACTTCCGCACGCTACGTTCTGGTTAACGGAGAGAGCCTATTAAGCGGTTTTGGCAGACTGGGACGATGGATTCCGTGGTCCGTCCTAGCCAGCCTGCTGGTTTCCCGCCACCTATCGAACCTATACAAAGTGCTCCTGATGGGCGCAGCGGCTCAGATTCTGCTGCCGTTACCGGGGCAATGGGGTACCGTCGTTTGGTCCCTGATTTTCGTGACAGCGGGATTCGTTTTGATGACCCGGCGGGTGAAAACTCTCGACCGATGGTGCCGGCCAATGATCGCCAGTATGGGGTTCGCGCTCACCATCGCAACCGCGCTCTCTCATCCCGACTTTCCCGCCCTGATGCGCGGTCTGTTCCTGCCGCTCATCGGTGCCGGAAATGGTGGGTACGGGGCCGTCCTGCTGATCACCGCATTGATCGGAGCGGAAGCCGGCGCTGTCGACAACGCGTCCTATACCTACTTCCTGTCGCAGCGTGGATGGGCTGTCAACTCATTCCTCCGCCGGCAGAGGCTTGACCTCTTAATGAGCCTCGGTTGTGTGTTCGCCATGGACGCGATGCTGCAGATCGCCGCTGCGGGCACGCTTCTCCCTGCTCATCTTGTGCCGCATAAGGCAGAGGACTTGATCCCGGTCTTTTCCGCCGCTCTGGGTGTGGCCGGGCGAATCATCTTCGCGTTCGGCTTGTGGGCGGTCTGCTTTTCTGGCTTTGTAGCCGGAACCACCGGTTCCTCCCTGATCGCTGCTGATATCTGGGGCAGTTCAAGGCCCTTCAAGCATCAGCGCGACCAAGCGCGAACCGGCCAGCCGCCGGATGGGAAATCGGCGAAGACTCGTTTGTACCTCATCGCTTTCTGGTGTTTTTCGCCCCTCTATATCCTCTTGACCCACGTTCAGCCGGTTTGGCTCGTCCTCGTCGTCAGTTCGCTAAAGGCGCTGCTCATTCCAGGCATGGCGATTGCCCTGCTCATTATTTCCAATGATCGCCAGCGGCTGGGGGAACACCGGAACGGTCCTTTCACGAACGCGGCGCTCGGACTGCTGATACTGAGCACGCTCTACTTTTCCGTTCGCAATGCCGTCGAGCTGATTCATCGGCTCTGATTCCGGCGTTCTGAAAGGCTCGATGCCTCACGAGAGGATATGCAGCGCGTGCACTTTTCCCGCGCTCGTCGCGTATGGTTCGCGTCGATCCACTCGAAGCGTCTCGCCCTTCACCCAAAAATCTGTCATCAGCTGGTGACCGGGAGAACGCGTCCTGAGGAAATCAACCGCCGTTGCGACCACCTTCTCCATGTCGAGCGGGCCAAGGCGGGGGCTGACGATGAGCCTGACGCGCGATAAGCCGCCTTCTTCCTGATGGACCAACTGGTAGTCGGTCGGACCTCCTCCAAAGGCTTTAGGCATCACTTCGTCAATCAACCGGACCAACTCCGGACCAAGGAAGTTCGTGCCCTCACTGGTGAGTTTCTCGGAGCTGCGTATGCTGTGTAAGTGCTCAGAGAATGCGATTGCTTCAAAAGGGCATCCGCACGATCGCTCTTCAAGCACGCCTGTGTCCCCCGTTTCAACATTCAGCATGAGCTTTGGAGAACTTCTCGCTAGCGATGTCACCAGCAACGCCCCTCCCTGCCGTTGAATGATGGCAACTTTCGATTTCATGAGATGGACGTCGTCGATTTCCACGCCGTTCGCACACCCCATCCCGACATGACCCAATTCCGACATGGAGTAATGGCAGACTACACGGCAATTCGCTTCGGCGATGATTCGGGCCTTCCCGGGAGTGAGCGGCTCGCCGCCCACCCGGAACAGCGTGCCGCTGATGTCCAGTCCATCGCCCTTCGCGGCCAAACAAACCCGCACCGCACTTCCGGCCAAAGTATCCAAGTGTGCCGGGCGGCCTGTACGCCGCTCCTCCGCAAGCCATTGCGCCACTCTGCCGGCCTCGGAAAACGGCGTGTATTCGGGCGAAGCTTGCGGCGTCCCAAACAAACGAAATCCCGCCAGCGTCTGCAAGGTGAATACGAAGTACTTCCACTGGCCGCCAGAAGCTCGTAGCGGCGCGTGCGTAAACCACCGGCTCACCGGCATTCCCAACTTGCCCTGTGCCAGCAGCTTCTTGATGCCGGAATTATCGGGCGGCACCGAGCGCCACACTCCCATGCGACGGTTCAAAAGGCCGAAGCCTTCGAGGAACAGATAGTGGCAGGCCGCGTCGTGCGTCAGCAGATCAAGATCAAGCAGCAATCGGCGGCCTGGCCCACGCGAACCGCCGGTTCGGCCTTCGAACTGGGGGCGCACTAGCGGATTATCAAAATCCTCACTTCGAACATTCAGCGTTTTGCCGCCCCGGATAATCGGCTGGCGGCCCTTAAACTCCGCTAGCGATAGTGAGACGCCGGCCTCGTGTAGACGCCTAAGCGCCTCCTCAACGCCCAAGCCGGACGTCCACTGCACCACATCGGGAAGGCCGACCCCGGCCCAATCAAAAAGCACCCGGTATGGACTCTTCGGATTGCCGAAAACGCCACCCTCCAGCGTCCCGATAAAGTTCTGAGCCCGCGCCGCCAGCTGTTCTGAAATAAAGCGCCGGCAGTCGTCGGGACGTAACGGGTGACGCACAAACGAGGGTAGCCCCCGCGCGTAGCGCGCCGTCATCTTGATTTCGTCGAGAAGGCCCAAGGCTTTATGCTAGAGCATCGACATGGGCTCGGCCATTCTCACGTACCACTCGCTGGACAATTCCGGGAGCGTCATCTCCACCCGCCCCGAGTTGTTCCAGGCTCAGATCGAATCCCTGGCCGCGGGAGGCATCACGGTCACATCACTTGATAAGCTGCGCCAAACTCCAAACGCGGTCGCCCTGACCTTCGACGATGGTTATCAGAACTTTGCAGAATTCGCCCTGCCGCTGTTATCGCGCCACCGCATATCTGCAACCGTATTCATCGTCAGCGGGCAATGCGGACAGTCTAATAGCTGGGAAGGGTCACGTCATATCCCTGGCCTCAAACTGATGAGTTGGGAAACGCTTCGTTCCCTACCGGCGGACCTGATTTCACTCGGAGCACACTCCGTCTCCCACCCTGACCTGACCCGGTTGTCGATGGAAAGCGTCCAGACCGAGTTGCGCCAGAGCCGCGCTGAGATCGAGCAGCGCACCGGCCGGCCCGTGTCCTGCTTTGCCTACCCATACGGAGCCGTGAACAAACGCGTTCGGGACGCGGCGGCCCGTGAATACCGCCTGGCAGTAGGCACTCGCCTAGAACGGGTGCCTGACGAACCTGATCCTCTCAATCTGCCGCGCATCGACGCCTACTACTTGAAGCGTCTGAGCCAATTCCGCCGCCAGACCGCCGGCGATGGCAACGGCTACCTCGCAGTGAGGCGATGGCTCCGGCAATTGCGGAGCGCGCTCGGATGAAGCCGCTCCGTTTCTGCATGGTGACCACCTTCTACCCGCCCCACAACTTCGGCGGAGACGGTCTGTTTGTTCAGAACCTCTCTAACGCACTCGCAAAGAACGGTCATCAGGTCGACGTGGTTCATTGCGCCGATTCCTACCGCGTTCATGCCGCCGAGCCCGTGGAACAACCCGAGCATCGCGCCGGAGTTCGCGTCCACACACTGCGCAGCCCATTCGGAATTCTCTCGCCGCTGGCTACTCAGTTAACCGGCCGCTCCTTCTTTAAGACCGAAGCATTGGCGCGTATTCTAGACGCCAAATTCGACGTGATCCACTACCACAATATTTCACTGATCGGCGCTGATGTACTCGGACTCGGCCATGCCATCAAGCTGTACACTCCTCACGAATACTGGCTCGTTTGTCCCACCCATACATTGTTCAAGTTCAATCAGAAGCCCTGCGACAAGCGACAGTGCACACTGTGCTCCCTGGCCTACAAGCGCCCGCCTCAGTTCTGGCGCAGCTCGGGCCTCCTGGATTCCGCAGTCAAGAAAGTCAATGCGTTTCTCTTCCCCAGCCGCTCGTCGATGGAGTTGCACCGGGGAGCAGGCTTCCAGGGCAAATCGGTTCTTCTGCCCGAATTTGCATCCGAGCCCGTCAGCGCCCTTGATCCCGCAGGCTGCCAATCCGACCCACGACCTTACTTCCTCTTCGTCGGCCGCCTGGAGAAACTGAAGGGCCTCCAAACCTTGATCCCCGTTTTTCTCCGCAGGAAGCGTGCCCGCTTACTGATCGCGGGGGATGGCGGCATGGCCTCTGAGCTTGCCCGCCTCTCCGCCGGCTCCGGGAACGTCGAGTTTCTCGGGCAAGTCTCCGCGGAGCGCCTCGTCTCGCTCTACCGCGGTGCCGTCGCAGTCATAGTGCCCTCATTGGCTTACGAATCGTTCTCTCTGGTAACGGTTGAAGCGTTCCGCGAGCGCACGCCGGTCCTCGCCAGGAACTTGGGCGGACCAAAGGAGTTGCTCGAAGAGAGTGGCGGCGGCATCCTCTTCGATACAAACGAAGAGCTTCAAGCCTCTATGAACCGGCTACTCGACGATCCGCAGCTACGGAATGATTTGGGCGTGCGCGGTGAGCAGGCCTACCGGCAGAAATGGACCGAGGCAGTTCATCTCGAACGATATCTCTCGATCATTGACGAACTCGCTTAGATGTGGCACTGCCGGAGGCCGCGCTTTTCCAAATATCGCTGGTGATACTCCTCGGCCCGCCAGAACGTCGTCGCTGGAACAACCTGGGTCGCAATCGGCTTTTTGAACCGTCGCGACGCCTCCAAATCGGCCTTCGACTCCCGCGCGATCCGCTCCTGCTCCGGCGAATGGTAGAAGATCACCGTCCGATACTGCGTCCCCCAATCCGGCCCCTGTCGATTCACCTGCGTGGGATCGTGGGCGTTCCAGAATACTTCTAGCAGTTGTTCGTAAGCCACCTTCGCGGGGTCGTACTCCACTTCCACCACTTCCGCGTGACCTGTGCTGTCGGTGCAAACCTGCTTATAGCTTGGATTCTCCAGCTCGCCGCCTTCATAACCCACAGCTGCGTCGACCACCCCTGGAATCTCCCGGAACGTCGCCTCGACGCCCCAAAAACAGCCCGCTCCGAATGTCGCTTTCTCAGTCATCGGTTCTGCCTCCCAAAGCCTCTTTTCCAAGCTTGTCGTAACATCGGCGTGCCTGGGTCCGCCCTTCTTTATTACAGGACAACACGTTCGGTCGGGCCCCGCGCTCCCGCGCCCGGTTATCCTTGAATACTTATCCGCTATATGCTTCAAAAACGTTACTCTGTCCCGCTCGCCGCCTTGACGGCCATGCTCCTGCCGCTTTCTCTGGTCGCCGAAGAGAAAGTCGACCTTTATACGATGCATCGTATACGTGCGGAGGAGCGGGACAATTCCAAGCTGATGGACACCCTGTTCTACCTCACTGACCTCAACGGCCCGCGGCTGACGAACTCGCCCAACTACTTCGCCGCCGCCAACTGGGTGGTCAGCCGGCTGAAGGAGTACGGCATCACTGCCAAAGAGGAGAAATGGGGCCCGTTCGGCCGCAGCTGGCAACTGAAGAAGTTCTATGCCGCGATGGTCGACCCCCAATATCAGCCGTTGATCGGTTTCCCGCTGGCGTGGACGGCTGGCACCAACGGCCCGGTCACCGCGGAAGTCGTGTTTGCTCCCATCTACACCGACGCCGACATGGAGAAGTGGAAGGGCAAGCTGAAAGGCAAAGTGGTCATGACGGCCCAACCCAGAGCGGTGCAGCTTTCCACCAAGCCGCTGGCAACGCGCTGGACCGAGGCCGAACTCGCGCAGGAGGAGACGGCGCCGGATGAAACCGGACCCGACGGCCAGCGCATGCAGGCCTACCGTGCGCGGTTGCCGCAAGCCTGGCAAAGTCTCTCGCGTGAGCAGATCACGGCGATTCGAAAGAAAATCAGCGCGTTCCTTCTCGAAGAAGGCGTCTCGGGCGTACTCAGTTTTGGTTTTTCTGGCGACAGCGGTACGGTTTTCGGCGCGCAGGATGGCAGTCGCGAGCCGAACGACCCACTTCCGCCCCCCAACATCTGCATCACGCCCGAGCACTACAACCGCATCCACCGTCTCGTCTCTCATAACATTCCCGTCAAGCTTGACTTCGAAGTGCAGTCCGAGATCTTGGAGGCTAAGGACTCCGTGAACGTCATCGGCGAGATTCCGGGCGGGAGCAAGAAAGACGAGATCGTCATGCTGGGCGCACACCTCGACTCCTGGCAGGGCGGCACCGGCGCGACCGACAATGCAGCCGGCAGCGCGGTAATGATTGAAGCTCTGCGCATTCTAAGGGTCCTCGACCTCAAGATGGACCGCACCGTTCGCCTTGCCCTTTGGGGCGGCGAAGAGGAAGGATTGCTCGGCTCCAAGGCCTACGTGAAGGAGCATTTCGGCGATCCGCAAACCATGAAGGTCACCGAAGAACACGCCAGGCTTTCCGGCTACTTCAATGTGGACAACGGCAGCGGCAAAATACGCGGCGTCTACCTCCAAGGCAACGACATGATGCGGCCGGTCTTTGAAGAGTGGTTCGGGCCCTTCAAGGACATGGGCGCGGGCGCCATATCCATCCGCCCCACCGGTGGAACAGACCACCTCAGCTTCGACGCGGTAGGTCTACCCGGATTCCAATTCATCCAGGACGAACTGGAATACTCGTCCCGCACGCACCACTCGAACATGGACGTCTACGACCATGTTTCGGAAGCAGACTTGCGCCAGGCGGCCACCATCGTGGCCGCTTTCGTCTACAACACCGCCAACCGCCCCGGCATGCTGCCGCGGAAGCCGCTCCCCAAGGCAAAGCCGAAGCCTGCGCAAACAGGCGATTCGCAGCCAACAGCCGCTGCTCCGAAGGCCGCCGCCAGTCGCTAACCTGAGTTCACCGTGGCGCAGGCAGTCTTGCGTGCCGCGTCGGCAGTCCTGCCGACGTTTGGTTTGCCCGCGCCTGCCGAGCCGAGAGTCGTCTCGGCTTTTGGTTGGGAAATGTCCACTGTCCTAAAACCTGCTCACGCCGGCGTGACTTCCGCCTGCTTTCGCAACGCGACCGCACATACCGCCGTCACCACGAAGCTCAGCCCGATATAGACCGCAAACGCAATCTTGCTGGACTCCGCAGTCAACACCGGTTCCGCCATGTCCCGGATGCCGCTGCCGGCAATCTCAAACACAAACAGTCGGCGCATCCACATCAGATTGCGATCCACCGGACCCGCGCCACGGCGCAGCTTCCCGACCAGGAACCCCAGCACGCCCAACGTGACGACAGTATCAAAGAGATACCCGGTTGCGTAGGCTTCCTTCATCGACTCCTCATCAGGGCCGGATCCCAAGAAGCCTGTCACGACGCAGCCTGCCAGCATCGCCGCCACAATCGGAGCCAGAAACCGCAGCGAGGCATGATCGTCGGCCTTCTGCGCCCGGTAGAGCTCGAAGGCCACGAACGGAGTCAATGAGACACCGACCGCCAACGCCACCAACTCCACATTGATCTCGCTTCGAGATCCAACTCCCAGCACCACCATCGCCGCCCCGAAAACCAGATCCAGGCCGTTCGAGATCACAAAAATCGGGTACCGATCCTGAATCCGGAGCATGATCAAGCGCAGCAGAAAGAGCGCGAGTGCCCCCAGAAACAAAATCGTGAGAACCTTTCCAACGACGTCAACTGACATTGGCTCCATTGTCGCAGCGGCCTTCCGCGACACGGGCGATTTTCCTGTAGGCTGGTAGTCAGCAAGACCATGCGTGCCGCTTGCCTCCTCCTCGGTTTCGCGCCCTTGTTGTCCGGCCAAGTGCCGAACCAGAGCCGCCTCGAGGAGATGCACGCGCCCGCCGGGCAATCGGACCAGCTTCCACCGGAGCTGAGGAAGAATGCGCCGCACCTGGTCTCCATCACCATCAAGGTTGTGCTGGAAGGCGGCGAATCTCTCGACGTGGCGCCAATGGTTATGGACGCTCGCTACGAAGACGGCGTCTGCCGTCTGGCGAATGTCTTCAAGAACGGCACGATACGCCTGGAGATCCCAGCGGCCCCTGAAGGCCGGATGAAGACGGACAGCGAGCCCACCAAAACCACTTGCTTCCTACCCAAGGTGATGCTTCCCGGCTATCGCTCCTTTTCCGGCATAGTCCAGGATCAGCAAGTGATCGTGCTGGCGCGCTTGGGCGAGCACGAAGGGTCCACAGTCTCCGTCACTTCGTTAAACGCGCCTGAGAAGGCTCGCAAGGCCTACGAACACGGCGAGGCGGCACTCGCCCGTCAGAAGTACGCCGAGGCACAGAAGCACCTCGATCAAGCCACCGCCGTCTACCCCTCGTACGCGATGGCGTGGAGCGAATTGGGCACCACGCTCGAGCGCCTGGGCCAGACGGACCAAGCTGCCGAAGCCTACCGCAAGGCCGCCGTAGCCGACCCCAAGTACATCAAGCCACTGGTCCAGTTGGCGGGCCTCGCCGGCAGGCAACAGCACTGGGACGACGAACGCACGGAAGCGGCCACCGCTCTCAAGCTGCACCCGATTGAGTTTCCCGGCGTCTACTACTACTTCGCCGAGGCCTGTTTCCACCTCGAGCGTTACTCCGAGGCGGAAGACGCCGCCCGCGGCACGATTGAAGTTGATCAGCACCGCGAGTTCCCGCAGGCCTACCTCTTGCTTGCAGCCGTTCTCGCGCATAAGGGCGACCGCGACGCCGCGGTCAGCCAACTGCGCGAATACCTGAAAGCGGCTCCCCACGCTGACGACGCCCCCAAGATTCGGGAGCAGGTCGCGCGCCTGACTCAAAACACCAGCCGCTAGTGACCTCACGAAGGCTTAAATACCGGCACCCTCTCTAGCGCGCCCGCAACGCTGTGATGATCTCGCCGTGACCTCGCAGGACGTTTTTCGGCACTAGCGGCATGGCACACCAACAGTCCATGATTGATCAATCAACCCGCCGAAGACCAGTTTATTTTGTTGGATTTAGGCTCAGAACTCCTATAGTAGGGGATCAGTAGATGGGGTGGTCTGGTTAACGTCGAGGAGTCGGAAGGCGAGGATTGACCAGGGGCCCGTTGAGAAAGATGCTGCGTTGATCGTCAGCATCCACAACCTCAAGACGCGGGAACCGCGGAGTGAAATCGAAGAGGCCGGGAGCGGAAGCAGACATGAACAAGTATAGCCGGCTGGATGAAACTTAGCAATAATTCTTTAACAGTCGGTATTCGCTCAGCTCTCCGCCAATGTGAGCTTTTCAAAAGCACGTCACCCTACTATCGGAGTTCTGAGGCTAGATTGACCGCTAAGGCTCAGGTGCGCTGCGCGAAACTTCTCAGGCGCGTGGCCCTATTGTTGATCCTTTTGCGCTCCTCACAGTGAGACGGAGTGAGTGAACCAAAACTCATTGAGTGTGATCCGCAGTGAAATTGATTTTGAAAGTCAAAGAACCCGCGACCCCGGCGGTCCAAGCAGCCTCAGCAGCTAGAGTCCTGTCTCGCGCTGTCCTGCGACGCCGGTTACTGCAAGCCGCGGTCCAATCGCATCACGGAGCGGGAAGCCGCAGTAACTCAGCCCCGCGGGAGGCAAACACTCCTATACCTGCTCGTAAGTCACCAAGTGCGACTCAGCCCCTTTTCCGCGTCCTGGTCAGGAAACGGAAAACCACGAGGCCGGAAAGTAAGCGCCAGTTAGCACCGGGCACCTCTCATACCATCTACCACGAACCTATTAGGAGTGCTATACTTGTCACCCCATCTAAACCCGTGGACAACAGGTTCAGCTCGTCGATCCCGATTACTGAGCTTCTGAGACTGAGTCAGCAAGGAGATACTCAGGCGGGAGATCACTTATTCCGCGTCGTTTTCGGCCAACTGCGCAGGATTGCCGCCGCGAATCTGCGGCGCGAACACCACCCCTTGCCATTACAACCGACAGAACTCGTAAACGAAGCCTACGTGCATCTGTTCGGAAATCGCGAGAAGGATTTTCAGAACCGCGAACATTTCTTTCGTGTGGCGGCCCGGGCGATGCGATGCGTTCTTGCCGATATCGCTCGCAAGCGAAACGCTACAAAGCGAATGGACGGACTCATTCAGGTACCCCTCGATGAAGCCATTCCCGATTCGCGGCGGGCATGGCCCGAGAAAGTACTGATGTTCGAGGAGGCGCTCTTAAAGCTGGCGCAGATGGATTCGCGGGCAGCTGAGATTGTCGAGTTGAAGGTCTTCCTGGGACTGACCGATCAACAGGTATCAGACAACCTCGGATACAGCGTCCGCACCGTGAAACGCGACTTTAAAGCTGCGAAGGCGTGGCTACAGGCAGAGATGAGCCCGATCTCATCGAAGGCGAAGGCAAATGCGGCTAGAGCTGTGGGAAACGGTTAAGCAGGTTTACGAAGAAATCTCGGACTCAGACCCCGACGAGCGCGTGCGCGTCCTGGCAGGGCTCGACGCAGAGGTACGGGAAGAGGTCGAGCGTCTGCTCGGCAGCAGCGACCGTGCCGGCCAGTCGACCCCTACCGGATTTACTACGCTGCCCGATCACGATTTCATTGCAAGGATCATTCGTGATCAGCACACCTTTGAAGTGGGTCAGCTGCTGCTCAACCGCTTTGAGATCCGCCGCCTGCTCGGCAGCGGGGGCATGGGCGAAGTATACGAGGCGCACGATCGGAGTCTCGGCCGGATAGCCATCAAGACTCTCCGGCTCGAATTGACCTCGGAAAGGGCGACAATCGAGGCCTTCCGACGCGAGATTGTGCGAGGCAGAAGGGTCTCTCATCCCAACGTCTGCAGCATTTATGATTTGTTCGAAACGGCGGGCCAAGGCGAGGGGGGCATCCCCTTTTTTACAATGGAGTTGCTGGCCGGTGAGACGCTGCTGGCAGCGGTTGATTTGCGAGGCCCATTCGCCGAGCCGGAAGCACGAGCGATTGCCCTGGATTTGTGTGCGGGTCTGCAGGCGGCCCACGACACCGGCATTATCCACGGCGACTTCAAAGGCGGCAATGTCATTCTGACGCCCGACGCCTCGGGAGCGATCCGGGCTAAGATCACCGACTTCGGGCTTGCTCGAGTCGCCCCGTGGGCCGAACCCCTAGAGTCCATTGCTCACGGCCCGGTTGGGGGCACCAGGCAGTATATGTCCGGCGAAGTCCTCGCCGGAGTTCCGCCGTCTGCTGCTTCCGATGTCTTCTCGCTTGGCGTCGTCCTCTTTCACATGCGCACCGGACAATACCCGTTTGACCCCGAGGCGGATTGGGACAAAACCATGGCCGATCGCTCAACTCCCCCCTCTCCGGAGGCGCTCTCAGAGGCCTTGGATCCTAATTGGGCCCGGGCCATCTCCGCGTGCCTCGAGCCCCGCTTGGACGATCGCGCGAAAAGCGCAGCTGAAGTCGCTGAGATGCTGACCGAATCTAGCCCGGCCCCTCGCGGCCTTAGCCGTCGGGCCTTGCTCTTCGCCGGTGTCGGAGTCATTGCAGCAGCCACTGCAGGCGAGGAATTCTGGCGCCGAGGAGGAGCCTTCCCCGGCTTGCCACCCGGGCCGCTGAGAACACTGGTCGAAGACCTCGGTATCCGTGGCGAGTCTCCTTCACTCGGTCGAGCAGCGCGTAATCTGCTGCACCTGTCCCTGGCGGCGTATTCGAGAATAGAATTGGTCCGGCCTGCCGAAGTGGAAAAGGCCCTCGAGGGTATAGGCCTCGGCGGACAGACTCTCCGCCAACCCCTCTCGAAGCAGATCGCCGCTCAAACCAAGACGCGCGTGCTCGTCAACGGCGATATCTCGATCGATAACGACCACTACAAAATCGGATGTGGCGCCGTTGACACGAAGTCAGGCGCGGAAATCCTGAGCCGGCAGGAGATCCGAGTCAAGTTGGCAGACCTACCCACCGGCCTGAACCGCATCGCGGAAAAGTTGGCGGAGCGCCTTGGGGCGAATGCTCGACTGGCCCAGGCCGGAACCATCATGTTGGAACAAGCCGACACAACCCGCGCAGACGCCCTGGAAAGCTTCACGCTCGGACTTCTCTACTATCAGGCTGTCGAGCAGAAGCCGGCGCTCGAAAACCTTCGGGAAGCGACTCGCCTCGATCCTGACTTTGCGGTTGCGTACGCGTTCGAAACACTTGCCCTCCTGGCTTTTCATCAGGAAGATCAGGCGTACGAACCTGCCATGAAAGCCTACCAGCTGAAAGACAAGCTCAACCAGCATCATCGCCTGTACGTCGAGTTCTACTACCTATTTCTCAACGGCGATTACGGTGCGGCCCACCAAACCCTCCGCCTCCTGGTCCAGTTGCTTCCTCAAGACCCCAACCTGAGCCGGCAGCTGGCAACCAGTTACGAGCTGATCGAGAGGCCCGACCAGTCACTCCCGTGGGCGCGAAAAGCCGCGATCCTCGACCCTGCCAGCCAATTGAACCAAAACGTTCTGGTCGGCGCACTCGCCGAAAACGGTCTCAAAGAGGAGTCTGAGCGCACATTGCTCGACGCATTGAAGCGCAGTCCCGATTCGCCGGTGTTGCTGTATACGAAGGCTTACCTCCACCTGCTCAATCTCGATTGTGACCGGGCCCTCGCAATCTTCGAAAGCTTGATTCGCCGCAATTCCCTCACCATCTCGTCCCGCACCGAGGTCGTGAAAGCGAATATGCTCGCCGGCCGCTGGGAGCAGGCGCAGCAGGATCTTCAGCGGGATCTGCCTGTCCTCGAATTCCAGCGGGAGTTCCCGGTGCGCGATCTCTACCGGTACTGGTTAGGCCAAGCTGCGGGACTGACTGGCGACCCATCCACCTTGCTGGAACAGGCCCGCATGCTTTCCGAGCTCGATCCCAAACCCACAAGCCTCGATTCTTTCCATGCTGCCGCACAGCTGGCGTGGATGGCAGGCAAAAGCGAACTGCTTGAGACCGTGGCAGACAAAATCCGCGTGGTCCAGCAGATCCACGAAAGCACCCGCGCTGAGGGATACTGGCATCTCGCTGCCGCTCTGGCCGCCCACCTTCAGGACGACCCGGCGAAAGCCGAAATGGAGATTCAGCAGGCCGACCGATTCTGGCCGGACCTTACTACGAATTGGATCTGGGGGGAGTTACTCCTGGCCCGAGGCTCAGCGAGCGAGGCTCTCATTCGCTTCGAAAAAGTCATAAATGCCAAAACATCGGCTATCCGCTTCGATGCCGTAAATATCTGGGTCTGGTCGCTCGGCAGAACGGCACAGTGCCTCAAGAAACTCGGCCGCCAGCCCGAAGCAAGCACGTATCAGCGCCGCTTCAGTGACCGCTGGGGCTCGCGCAACCACTACACCTTCACGCCGCGGCTAAACTCCGCAGCATGGCAACTCCACTTCACAACCTAGATCGGAAAGGATAGGCAGCAAATATGCGAGAACTCTGGCGTGTTATCGCCCTAATTGCGGAGGATGCCAACTCGTTCGACAATGGACTGGCTTCAATCGCGGCCCAGGTAACGAACCCGAGCTTGAAAAACGGCGTAGCCCTGAACACAGCTGCACCGATAATGTCTCTTGATCTGCAGGCGCAGCCGACGCCGGCGATTCTACAGTTGATTGACAGCTATCTGCGGTCCGTGGACAAGACACTCATCCTCACCGCATATGAGCTGGCAGAAGTAAATCGCATCGTTTGCGAGGCCAAAACAAACGAAGTGCCCCCCCATAAAAGCCTCAAGGCTTACTGGCAAGGACTCGGCGCTGTCGGTCCTCGGAATCGAAGTAGCCACGGGTTCATGGAGGCGGTCGGAGGACTGGCCGTAGACCACTGGACTCGCTCGCAATTCGCGGCAGCACATGTCGAGCTGTCCAAATTGTTCGACCTAACTGATCTCCAACCGGGAGACCTCCAGAACCTTCAAGGCAGCATGGTGGCTGGCTCACCATCAGATCTCGCAGCAGCGAATTTTGCTGCGCTTGGTTGGCGGCCTAAGTGCGTTTCCGTCATTACGATGGCATCGGATTGGATTCACATCAATGCATAAGCACATCGACCTCACCGCTGCGCCGCACAGCAAATCCGATCTCGAATACATTCTTCAATCGACCCAAGGCCACATCCTTGAAAAACACCGCCGCGACCACGTGTGGAATGTGCTGCTGAGGTTCGCACCCGTCTCCGAAATCGCCCCGCTGCTGGCAAATTTGCCCTGCACCATACCGAGCGTAGCCGACCTCCAGGACGAAGGGGACAAAATCGTCAAGAGGCTGGACGCAGGAGAAGTCCCCGAAACTCGCCCGCTCGTCTGCTTTCTCGGACTCACCGCGAGCGGTTGCCGGAAGGTCGGTGGCGACCTCGCGAGATTCTCAATTCCATTCACAGAAGGAGCCGGCAGCAGGGTTAGGACTCAACTGGGCATGAATGACCAGCAATGGGATACCTACTGGCAGGGTACTCGCTTCGATGCAATCCTGGTCTGCTGCGCCGAGTGCATACGCGACCTGTCAGCCCTAGTCGCCAGCCTGAAGGACCATTTCGGGGACTGCGCCGATATGACTCTGGAGAAAGGGGCGGTCAAAAGGAGGCAAGGCGTCGGGGCGCGTAAGGGTTATGCGATCGAGCACTTCGGTTTCGCCGACGGCATCAGCCAGCCGTCCCTTGAGACAGACGTCAAATCGAGCCCGAAATATCACTCCGGATATAACCCCGCGGCCTTGTTGAATACCATTCTGATCAGGGATCCGCTCCTACCGCCGGGCGATTGTGCCTTTGGCTCCTACATGGCTTACCTCAAGATTGAGCAGCACGTCGACGCCTTCAACCAGGCAGCCGCGCACTTCGGTCAAACGCTCCCGACGTCAGCGTCGGGGCTCACGCCGGCCGCGAACGGAGCAGCCTGCCTCATGGGGCGCAACCGCGATGGCTCGCCCTTGATTGGCGGCGGTCATGACGACAATGACTTCAGCCGCGAACTCGATCCAAACGGCCTCAGCTGGCCGTACTACTCTCACATATGCAAGATGAACCCGCGAGATGGCGTCAATCGGACGTCGTTCATCCGCAGAGGCATCACCTACGATGATGGCACGGCCAAGGGTCTGCTCTTTCAGAGCTTCCAGGCTGATCTGGAGTTCCAGTTCGAGTTGCTCGCATCCACCTGGGCGAGAGATCCCAATCACCCGGTAGCCGGTTCCAAAGAAGACGTCCTTCTCGTTATGAACCCCGCACAGCAAGGCAGCGCCGCGACCACCCGCTGGGCCCCGGTCGACGTTTCAAGCGTCGTCACCCTCCGGGGCGGCGAGTACTTCTACTTCCCCAGCATCCCAGCTATCAAAGCACTCGTCGACCAGCCGGCCCCCAAGCGCACAAGCTGAAACTCAGTTCGACAATTCCAGCCCGCCGCTAACGAAGGGCAATTGGCTCAACGGCGGCCCACCGCTTCCTTCCCCTTGGCTCGGGATTCCGGCTTCTGATGGGCACCCATTGCTCGAAAGGGCTTCCTTTGGCCCCATCATCAGGCTGTCGACTTGAACGTGACCAGCGTACTCCTTGTCACCCAGGGCATCCCGGATCACCTCAAGCAGGGTCGTTTTTCCGTTGTTACCCGCTCCAAACAGAACGAATAGAATCTTTTCCGGCTTTCCGGTAGCAGCGCAGCCCAAGCCTTTCTGGAAATAAGATACCAGTTGTCCGGCATTGGAGTTCTCGGATTCAGACGCATCTGGGTGACTGCCCATAATCCGATACAGGAACGACATGAATTGCGGGCACTCGGCATGTGGGTCGTAGCGAAGTCGAATCTGCTTGCTCAACATGTCTTCCGGATTGTGTGGCCGCAACTTTGCTGTTCGGAGGTCGACAGTGCCGTTTTCCACGTTCAGCAGCCAAGGGTCGCGATCAAAGCGTTGGCACTGGCTTGCACCCCCTCTCGAAGGGATTTTTCGATGAACGGCTGCAAAGGGTGGGGAGGACGCAGGATCGGGTCAGACCCGACGCCGGGCGGGACTCCAAACAGATTCGAGTGTGGCTCGGCATTCGATTCAAGACCGCAGAGGACGACTGACCTCTCCGGGCGACAAAAACGGGCCGTGTGACACGGTGTGACAGCGAATCCCATAAGTTTTTCTATGTACGTCCTCGTGAAGGGGGGGTGGCACGTTATCACCGTTTGGCTCGGAGGGCGTATTGCCCGAGACAGTCGAAGCAGATGCTGGAAATCCAAGCAACTCGAACTAGTCGTCGGACGAGGTCGGAATTGCGCTCGAAACCCAGGAATAAACGCTTAGGAGAAAATTTATGAACATCGATGTTGAGGTTGAAAAGTGTCCTGTTGGCCAGCTGATTCCTCGCCCTGCTAACCCGCGAACCCACAGCGACCGGCAAGTCGAACAAGTCGCTGCTTCGATCCGTGAGTTCGGCTGGACGAACCCAATTCTGGTGGGTGCTGACAACGACGTGATTGCCGGTCACGCCCGTTTGCTGGCGGCTCGTCGGCTCGGCATGCCCGAGGTCCCGGTGATCCGGTTGCAGGACCTCTCGGACGCCCAGCGTCGGGCGCTGGTGATCGCCGACAATCAGCTTGCTTTGAACGCAGGCTGGGACGAGGAGATGTTTGCGCCTTGAATTGACACTCCTCCAAGACGCCGACTACGACCTCGGGCTTCTCGGCGTGGAGGACGAGGAACTCGCCAGGCTACTCGCCGCGCAGGATGCCGCCGAAGGCCTAACGGATGAAGACGATGTCCCAGGGCTGGCTGATATCCCCATCTCGGCGCCTGGCGATCTGTGGATACTCGACGACCATCGCGTGCTATTTGGCGATGCGACGAACCACTCTGATGTAGAGCGCCTCATCGCCGCCGCACCAGCAGACCTGGTCTTCACCGATCCGCCCTATAACGTTGACTACGAGGGCTATACCGAAGATCGCCTGAAGATGAAAGGCAACAAGATGACGCCGGAACAGTTCCAACAGTTTCTTCTGGCAACCTTTGTGAGCTACCGGCGAATCACGAAGCCGGGCGTTTCCATCTATGTATGCCATTCCTCTTCCTGGCAGCGCGAGTTCCAGAACGCGATGGAGGCGGCGGGCTTTGATGTTCGTTGCCAAATCATCTGGGCCAAGAATACATTCGCGTGGGGATTCGGCCGCTACAAGTTCCAGCACGAGCCGATCTTCTATGCGCATCTAGCGAAGCAGAAAGATCCCTGGTACGGCAACAAATCGCAATCGACGCTATGGGAGGAAAAGAAACCGGCCGCCAACCGCATTCACCCCACGACCAAACCGGTCGAACTCGTCGAGCGCGCACTGGTCAACAGCAGCAAGCCTGGAGACGTGGTTGCTGACCTCTTCGGCGGGTCCGGCAGCACCCTGATCGGTTGCGAGAGGAAAGGCCGTAAGGCCAGGCTCATGGAGATCGATCCGCGGTATGCCGGTATGCCGACTGCATCGTTCGGCGCTGGCAAGACTACTCCGGAAAAGTAGCCACTCTCTAAGGGGATGGCAGAACGTTTGAGGCGATTGCCGCAGAGCGGATGCAGGTAGCGGCATGAGTCGCCTTCGCCCGGCAACGGACCCGAGATGCCGGTCAGGCCGGCTCGATCTCGCTGACGATCTCGTAGTCGCCCTCTCGGCTGCTCGCCCAAACGACGTACCGCTCCGGGCACATCGGCGCGCCTCCGCGGTCGAGTTCGTTCAGCCGATGCTGGAAATTGCCCTGCGCGATTTCGATGGCCTCGTTAATCGTGCTGACTTGCCCTCCACGTTGGTGGGCACGTCCGCGAAATAGGGCGTGGCGGCCGTCGTGAACGTCGCCCTCCGGCATTCTCGCAAAGCCAATCCCCATTCGGTCGCTCAGTTGCGCATAGAGTAGGAAGTGACG
The DNA here is from genome assembly GCA_963771305.1 of uncultured Acidobacteriaceae bacterium. Classification (GTDB taxonomy): domain Bacteria; phylum Acidobacteriota; class Terriglobia; order Bryobacterales; family Bryobacteraceae; genus CAJCIT01. The sequence goes on along the minus strand of CAVYTS010000020.1, from coordinate 16,944 downwards.
GTGGCACTATGAATATTCGTGCATCCGGACCTTTCCGCAGTATTCTCTTTCCCACTGACTTCTCGAAGTCGAGTGAGGCCATTGCGGAGCACGTCGCAGGCATCGCGAAAACCCTAACTACCAAAGTCTGGCTTCTCAGTGTCGAGCCCTGGCTTGAGGCTTGGCACGGTTCCTCGGAGAGCTACTTCGGTCCCTTCACCGAAGCGGCGAGGGTCAAGCTGGAGCACGAGCGCCAAGCCTCCTCGGAGCTGCGCGTGAAGATGTTGGAGCGTCTCCAAAAGCAGCACTTCAGTTCTGTACAGAGCGAATGCTGCGTCCTGGGGGGAGGCGTCGCAGAGACCGTCGTCGAATTCGCCAAAGAGAAGGATGTCGGCATGATCATGATGGCAACCCGCCGCTTCGGGCCGAAGCGGCGATTCATGATCAGTTCAACCACCGCCAAGGTCTTGCACGACGCGCCCTGCGCCGTATGGACGAGCCCCCATCCCTACGAACTGGGACCGTTTCATCCCTACCGGAACATCGTGATCGCCATGAACTACCGCAAGCTGTCGGCTGACCTGCTTGTCCGCGCCTCGGAAATGGCCGAAAAATTTGGCGCCAGTTTAAGCGTGTACAGTGCCATTCCCACTGTCGATTCGCCCGAGCACGGGCTGTTCCTGAAGATGAAGCAGGAGATCGCGGCAACCATCAAGTCGCTGCTGGCCCGCGAGAAATTGAAGGCCTCCGTCCACCTGGTCGAAGGCGACCCCGGCGAAGTGATCGGCCAGGTCGCGACGGAAATAGCGGCCGCCGATCTCATTATCACCGGCCGGGGACATCTTGACGAGGCCGCCGGTCATCTTCGCACCCATATCTACGAAATCATCTGGAACGCGTCCTGTCCTGTAATCACGTTGTAGTGAAACGTTTGATAACTATAAAGCATCCGTCGAGAAGTGCTCACGCGATCAACCTGTGGCCTAACAAACAAAAGCCTCCGATTAGCCTCCCCGTTCTGTCGCGCCATAAAAAGGCCCTTCGCCGGTCAGTTCCAGCAGGTTCAATCGTGGTCGGATGACCGTCTTTCCAACTCAGCCATCACGATTTGGCGATTCCACCTCGCCAGGGCGCGAAGCGAATCCAGTTCCTCGCTTGTAGGGGGCGGAAAAACAGCGTCGAGTGCTTCATCCAAAGCAGATATACGCTCAGCGAAGCTGATTTCGAAGTCGAGAAGCAGTCCTTATCACGTGCAGGGTCTCTTGCAGATATGCTTCCCTGGCCCTGTTTGAAGTATGCTCCCATCCTCAGGTCCGAGATTCCTCGATGATTCTGCTTGCTTGATCGCCGATACTCCGAGAGTTAGCTAGCGATATTACCTCTTAACGCCCAATGCCGGCTCGAATGAGAACCGCCACTATAGTCCGGATCGTTGTGCACCGACGATTACCGACGATGTGAGCGTTGCCCGGTCCTAATCCCGCAAACGGCACCCTCAAAATCGTTGGTGGACCCAGTTCAATGGCGTAAGCGGTCTCGATACGCTGACACCGAAAGCAAGCGTTCGGCTCTCCGAACATCTCTGTCTTTTTTACCGTAGTTGGCGATCAAAAAAATCACCCGGATTCCATGCCGGCTTTTCGTCTTGTTGTGCGATGATATATCCCACCAAAAGGCTGTAGCGCGCGTATTTCGCCCCGGAATCGAAGTCCAATGGCTGGTCCATGTCGTCCTGGGGCTTGTGGTATCTAGTCGCGACCCAGGTCATACGGATCTCTGCCGGCTTGATTCTCGGGTTACTCGACTCCAGGCCTGGGCTTAGATAGAGCGAAGGTATTCCCTGCTTCACGAACGAGTATTGATCACTGCGAATGAAAAGCACTCGTTCCGGGGAAGGATCAGCGCTGACATCGATCTTCAACCGGACCGCAGCTTCCTGCACTGCTACGCCAAGTGAAGAATGCTCCGCGCCCAGCGCGACGATGTCCTCGATGGGCCAGAGCAAGGCGGCGCCGTCCATATTGATGTCGGCCACGAGACTGTCCTTTGACATCGGCGGGTAATGCGCAAAGTAATCGGACCCCAATAACCCCTCCTCTTCTGCTGTCACAGAAAGAAAGATGATCGAGCGCCGCGGACGTGGTCTCATCTGGCCGTAGGCCCGCGCTATCTCTAACAAACACGCTGATCCGGAAGCATTGTCCAATGCCCCGTTGTAGATCTTGTCGCCGTTCACCGGGGCGCCGATCCCAAGATGGTCCAAATGCGCGGAGTAGACGACATTCTCGTCTCGGAGCTTTGCATCGCTGCCTGGCAGCCGGGCCACGACGTTCGGGCTGTGGATGTCCTCGAATTTGGATATCGTCTTTATCTTGGCGGCCAGTGGCAACGCGAGTGAGAAGGTCCTCCCTTCTTTCGCCGCCCTATAGATCTCTTCTGGAGATTTCCCGCTACCCTCGAAAATTCTTGCCGTTGCGTCCATGCTCAAGATTGCCGACCCACGTAATGCCGGAAAGTAGTCGTTCGGCTGTCCCCGTGCGTCGAGCCATCGCATATATGGAAACGCCAGGTCGCTTACTCGTTCCTTGAAGGGGTAAACGCGCTCCAGGTCAGGGCTATCTAGCAAGATGGTCCCTACCGCGCCGTGTGCGGCGGCGTTTGCCGCTTTTGCTGCACCTGAACTGTAATGCGCCCGCATCGTCGATTCGAATCGGGCTGGTGCCCCGTAAAGGCAGGCGACGATCCTTCCTTTCACTTCCACACCCGCATAGTCGTCGTAGCTTTGCTCCGAGGCTGTCACCCCAAATCCCACGTAAACCACCGGTGCTTCCACCGACGTATCGTTTCTCCCCGAATCCCCTGCTGCGACAAAATCCTGGCGGAAGATCAATGGTCGCTCCTGGCTTCCTCGCACAATGCTCATCGTTGTGTGTTCCTCATCCGGCCGGATCGAACGGAGCGGCACTCTTTGGAAATAGGTCCCGTTGTCACCAGCCGGTTCGAGTCCCATCGCCTCAAATTCCGATGCCATGAACTTCGCGGCAATTTCGTGTCCGCGTGTTCTTGTTCCACGTCCCTCAAGCAAGTCATCCGCCAGGAAATGCATATCCGCGCGTATGGCTTCCGGTCGAATGGTCGTCAAGACCTCGTCTGCAGCGTCCTTTCCCGCGCCACCCGTGGGCGTTGCCCCAACCAAGGCGACAACAGCCAGCGCAACTGTCCAAAGGGCGATCCGTCCCTCCATGTAACACGTCCTCATGGCAACTCCGTTCTTCTCAGAGAGAGTGGGAATGGACACAAGCATAATCGTGAGAAACGGACAGGTCAACGGGTTCCAGGGCCGCGTACCACTGCCAGTAGTCAGCTGCGGGGTGGCCAAAGGAATTACAGTCGACAAGCCTCTTCTCGTCGGTCCTCTTGGACAGGACTCATCTCTCCGGAGAACTGCCGACGGTTGTAGGCCTTGTCGGAGCTGATTTCGCTTCCGATATTAACTGTTAACGCCCGGTTGCACGGCTGGAAGCACGCGAATCGTCCACCTAGCGATCGTTGGGCACTTACACGGGTTTGGCTGTGACTCGCCAATTACCAAGGGTATACTCTCGGTTAAAAGCAAGACGGAGAGGCCATCAAATGACGCGAGAACAACTCCGCCTCGATGAGGCTCGTTCGGGCAAAAAGCTATGGAAGAAATGGGGACCTTATTTGAGCGAGCGGCAATGGGGTACTGTCCGTGAGGACTATAGCGGCAACGGCGACGCCTGGAACTACTTCACTCACGATCAATCGCGCTCGCGAGCATACCGCTGGGGTGAGGATGGCTTGGCGGGCATCAGCGACCACCACCAGGTGCTCTGTTTTGCGCTCGCTCTATGGAACGGCCGCGATCCGATTTTGAAAGAGCGCCTGTTTGGTCTGACAAACAGTGAGGGTAATCACGGTGAGGACGTCAAAGAATATTACTTCTACCTCGACAGCACACCGACCCATTCCTACATGAAGTATCTATACAAATACCCGCAGGCGGCCTACCCATACTCCGATCTCGTTCAGACCAACCACCGACGCGGGCGCAACGAGTTGGAGTATGAGTTGCTCGATACCGGTGTCTTCGACCAGGACCGCTATTTCGATGTTTTCGTGGAGTATGCCAAAGCCGGCCCGGAAGACATGTTAATCAAAATCACTGCCCGCAGCCGGGGCTCCGAAGCAGCGCCCCTGCATGTGCTCCCGACGCTCTGGTTTCGTAACACATGGTCGTGGGCTGGCGGCGCTAAGCCTATACTCGGGCTTAAACGAATGGCTCGTGCCTCGCTGATCTCAGCTCACCACACTGACGAGATATTTCAGCGATCGCTTCCCGACACCCACAACCTCTACTGCGAGGGAGATGTACCTCTCTTGTTCACCGAGAACGAGACGAACAACGAGCGGCTCTTTCAAAGCCCCAACGCGTCTCCCTACGTCAAAGATGGCTTCAATAACTTCCTGATCCATGGGCAATCGCAGGCCGTCAACCCCACGGGCATTGGAACCAAAGCCGCGCCCCACTATTTGTTAAACATCCCCGCCGGCGAAGCCCACACGATTCGCCTCCGCCTCGCGATCGAAGTTCCAGGCGAAACCGCTGATCCCTTCGGGCGATTCGACGAAATCTTCAAACAACGCATTGCGGAGGCCGACGCTTTCTATGAGAGCATCACACCACCTGCGGTCATCGCCGATCCGGACCGCGCCACTGTGATGCGCCAGGCGCTCGCGGGCATGCTCTGGACCAAGCAGTACTTTTACTACGACGTCAGTACATGGCTCGAAGAGCACGGAGCCGGTCCGTTGGCCTCTCCTGAGATGCGGCATCAGGTCCGCAACGCGGAGTGGTTCCATATGTTCAACGACGCCATTATCTCGATGCCTGACAAGTGGGAATATCCGTGGTACGCAGCCTGGGACCTCGCGTTTCACATAGCTGCCGTTCGCCGCCGTCGACCCGGACTTTGCCAAGGCGCAGCTCGACCTCATGCTCCGCAACGACTATCTCCACCCAAATGGGCAGATGCCTGCCTATGAATGGAACTTCAGCGACGTGAATCCGCCCGTGCATGCCTACGCCACCATGCAGATCTAGATCAGTGATAAAGCGCGGCGGCAGGGTAAAGGCGACATCGATTTCCTTAAATACGCATTCTCAAAACTCCTCATCAATTTCACCTGGTGGGTCAACCGCAAAGATCGTTTCGGAAACAATGTCTTTGAGGGCGGCTTTCTGGGTCTCGACAACATCGGCGTGTTCGACCGCAGCGCTCCGCTGCCCACTGGCGGCAGCCTGGAGCAGGCTGACGGCACCGCCTGGATGATCTTCTTTAGCCAGCAGATGTTGCGCATCGCAGCAGAGCTCGCCATACACGACCCGATGTATGAAGAGTTTGTTTCGAAGTTTTTTGATCATACAATGTGGATCGCCGACGCGATGGACCATCTCGGCCGCGAGCACGAGAAGATGTGGGACGACGAGGATGGCTTCTTTTACGACGTCCTTCGATTGCCTGGCGGCGAGGCAATGCGCTTGAAGGTGCGCTCCCTGGTCGGCCTCCTTCCACTGGCGGCAGTGGCCGTCTTCGAGCAAGACATGGTCGAAAAACTGCCCAACTTCCGGCAACACGCGGTCGACTTTCTCAAGCAACATCCCGAGCTGGCGGCGAACCTTCATATGCCGGCGACGCCCGGCCTTGCGGGCAGGCGGTTGCTCTCCGTCGTCAATGAGCAGAAACTGCGCCGCATCCTTTCGAGGATGCTCGATGAGAGTGAGTTCTTTGGTCCTCATGGTATCCGCGCTCTCTCCCGCTACCATCTCGACCATCCCTTCATCTTCAAACTCGGCGGCCAGGAGTACCGCGTCGCGTACGTGCCGGGCGACTCCGACAGCGGGATGTTTGGCGGCAACTCCAACTGGCGAGGCCCGGTCTGGATGCCGGCAAACTTCCTGCTCTACAACTCTCTGATGCGGCTCTCTGCCTACTACGGCGACTCATTCACCGTGGAGTGCCCTACCGGTTCAGGCAATCGAATGACCCTGTTCGATGTCGCTCGCGAGCTGGGTGAGCGTCTCATCTCCACCTTCCTCCGCAACAAAGAAGGCCGCCGGCCCGTGTTTGGCGGAGCCCAGAAATTCCAGAGCGACGCGCATTGGCGTGACCACATCTTGTTCTACGAGTACTTCCACGGCGACAACGGAGCCGGCATCGGAGCCAGCCATCAGACCGGCTGGACCGGCTGCATTGTCCGGATTATCCAGGGCAATGGACTCGCGACGCCAGAGTTACTCGCGGAACGCAACATAGAGGCTGCAGCCATCCGGCTGAGTCAGGGCCAGCAGGTAATGGGAGGCTGACCGGCTGTATTCGTGCTTGGAGGCCGGCGGGCGAATGCGCCGTCCACTGCCCGGCTAATTCCGCTATGGGGTTCCAAGCAATCGGCCCAACAGTTATCCCGGAAGGAGACTCGGGCGCAGGCCTCGCTGTGCGGACACGTGTGGCTTTGGCGATGGATTGGGCGGCTCCCCGTTACCTTCCGATAATACAAATTAACGCTCATGAACCGAAGTAGCGGATTGTTGCAGACTAGTAGGCAATGGTGAGTCGCAGAAAGGGTCTTTTGTGCAACCCTCGGCAGCTAAGTGACTGTTAGGAAATAACAGTGTCAGCGCGAGGCATGATTTCATAGTTCCATTCGCCGTGAAACTCATCGCGCCGCAGGCGGATTTGCGCCATCTCCGCATCGGCCACTTTGATTCCCGCCGGATAGGGCCGTTCATCAATCTCGGCGTGGACTTTCAAACCTTTTCGCGTCGTGGTTCCGGCAATCAGACTGACGATCACCTTCAGACTGGTGAGTGGCTTCCCTCGCCAGTTCTTGCTAATGAAGGAGAACAGCCGGTGTTCGATCTTGTTCCATTTGCTGGTCCCAGGTGGGAAGTGGCTCACCGCAATGGCCAGCCCGGTTTCATCGGCGAGCGTCTGCAACTCTAGTTTCCAAAGGCGCAGGCGAGACCCGTTGCTGCCGCCTCCATCGGCGGTGATCAGTAGCCGTTGGGCTTGCGGGTAGATTTCCTTACCCATCGCGTACCACCACCGCCGAATCATTTCCACGGCAAATGACGCCGTATCGTGATCCACTCCCACGCTGACCCATCCCATGTTCTGTGCCAGATCATAGACCCCGTACGGCGCGGCGCGTCCCAGTTCGGGAATCACGAAATCATGCCCTCGAACCTCCGCCGGCTTCCCCTTCGGTTTCCACTCTTGCCCGCTGTTCTTGAAATCGCCTACCAATTCTTTCTTTTTGGTATCCACCGAAATCACCGGCTGCTTGCGGCCGAGGTACTGCTGCACCCGGGTGTTGTTATGTTCGAACTGCGCGTTGCGATCCGGGTGCCAATCCCCCTCTTTGGTCTTGCGATTGGCCTGCAGGCTGTAGTCCAGTTCATGCAGCAACTCCGCCACCACTGGATAACTCACTGAATGTCCCATCTGCTCCAACTCTTCAGCTAGTCTGCGGACACTCTTGCAGGTCCATCGCAAGCTGGATTCCGGGTCACCTCGCGTCGTGGACTCCACCAGCTTTTCCAGATCCGCCACCAGACTCGGATCCTTCTGTTTCACCTTCTTCCGCCCGCCTCCTGGACGGCGAATCCGACCGACTGGACGCGTCGCTGGCTGCTCCAACTCCTTCAACCCTTGCCGGATTACCCGACGGGACACGCCCGTCGCCTGCGACACCGCCGAGATGCCGCCCGGTCCCCATGCCTTACATTCAGCTGCAGCGACCAGGCGTCGCGACTTCTCGTCTAGCACCTTCTCTAAGGTGGCGAAACGTCGCCGAACCCCGGCCAGACTATCCATGCCTCAAGCATAGCCCAAAAACATTCTCATGTGGAAATGTTATTTATTAACACTGCCTAAGCCCAGTCCTCAACGCTCAACTTTTGATAACCTCAGGCCCATGGCGCATCCACTTGAGGCAACTATTCGCGAAGCCTACGAGGCATTCGGTCGCGGTGATATCGATGGATATTTGAGGCCCTGCACCGACGATTTCACGTTCATGGTACCGGGTCGCGGGGGAATCTCTGGCACCTACGTCGACAAACAGGGGTTGCATGAACTCGCAGGTAAGGCTATGGCCACAACGGATGGAACGTTTCGCGAAGAGGTTGAAGAGGTGTTGGCGAGTGATGAACACGCCGTAGTCCTTGCACGGCATCGTTTCACACGTCAGGGCGCTTCGAAAGATTACAGGACCGCGCACGTCTATGATATCTGCGAGGGCAAACTCGCCCACTGCTTTGAGCAACCTCGCGATTCAGCAAGTTTCCACGACGCTTGGGGCTCCTCGCAGGATTGACGGTCCCACATAGGCCCAAATTGCGGATGAAACGTTCAGTTTAGAAGGGCATCATGCCAATCGGTGAGGCTACGCCCCAGGAATACCGACGGGCACGCATTGACAGAAACGTCTACCGATAACACGTCATATCGCTCCAATTCGGCCACAGTTCGGTGGGAACTGGTCCTCGCCAGAGATCATGGACGTATCATAGCCGTTTCGAACAACCAGGCCGAGGTGGTCGGGTCGGTTGGTCGGGTTCACCGACAAGGCACGATGCGCGATCCGCGGAAATGAGTGCTACGCAAAGCGCCGCTCCTAGTCCGGGAATTCGGCGGCTTACGAACGCCCAGTCTGAAACCTGCTCGCCACATCGATCGCTGGGCCAAGCAGCCGTTGCAATGCCAGTACGTATTCGCTGAGGGCTTGGCGCCCGGCTTCGGTGATGCGATAGAGCGATTGCGGTTTACGTCGAACGAATTTCTTTTTAACCTTCACATATCCGGCTTCTTCGAGCTTGAGCAGTTGCGCCCCCAAGTTGCCATCCGTCGCCTCGGTCTTCAACCGGAGCCATGTAAACTCGGCCTCTTCAACGCCGCTCAGCAGTGCGAGCAGAGCCAGACGCAGCCTGCCGTGCACGACGGGATTGAGTTCAGGCAAATCGGGCATGGACTGGATCACGGCGTTTACGCTTCTGCGCTTCGGCGATCACACCGTAGATTCCGAACACGATCTGGCAAAGAAAGATGGCAATCAGAAACACGATCGTGCTCTGCGCCTCGGATGCGAAGCAACAAGCCGAAGCCGTCACCCACCACACAACTGCGCACGCTAGTTGAACCTTCCAGCGAAGAATCAGGGCGGAGGCTCCATTGGCCATGCCGAGGATGGCCGACATCACCGTCATAAAGACACGCTGATCGGCAAGTCTACCGCTCAATCCGAGGCCTAGAAACAACGGAAACATCGATATCCCCAAAGCAATCCAGATAGAACCGATTGCCCGGCCCAGCGCAGTCGTCGGATGATTACCGGCCTTCAAGGAAGCAACTACAACGGTCGCAACGACAGAGATCAACATAGTGGCGGGCCAAGCCCACGGGTTGGGAAACCAGGCGGACCAGGCCATCGCGAGATAATAAGCGATCCCCCAAAGAACGAATGTCCACCCCCAACTCTCGGTATGACGGCGTCCTTCAGCGATCATGCGTTCGATTAGGGTCAACCTGTCCCTCAGTTCCTGCTCGGTCGTATGGTCCCGCATGCTAGTTCTCCTTGTTGTCCGGCTGCCGCTGAAGCAGCATGTCCACGCTACGGTGCGGCGGAGTGCTGCCAAACGCCACGTCGGTCACCTCTTGCCACTCGCCCTTACCCGTTAGGCGCATGGTGTTGGTAATGTGCGCCGGGCCAGCCGCAAAGCTCCACGAGAAGCCCTTGTCGAGCGCCGAGAGCTCCGTGTCGACGTAGTGGCCGTCATTGTACGCGCGGAATCGGTAGGTGTGGGACGAATCGTCATACGCCATTGTCGCCAGCGCGCTGAACAGTACTTTGCCGTCGGTGTTGATGCTCTTGCCCTCGACGAGCAACACGAGTCCGTCAAGCTTGTACTGAACCTGTTCCGTCTGGGTGAGATGAAGCGCTCCCTCCAGCCCGCGAACGATGCTGACAGGTCCCGACCAACGACCGGCCAGAAATGAAAGCTTGCTCATTGCCTCGCGTTGCGCGGCGGCGCTGTCGGAACCGGCGGGCTGTGCGGCCAGGAACAGACTGAACGAAACGATGACCCCGGCGGCGAGCAACTTTGTGCGAAAGACGCCGAGGGAGGAAATCCGGATTCCCATTGGCAAACTCCTTTTGGCCGAGGCTCGTTCTAGAGTACTCGTGTTAGCAGTATACTCTATTTTATAGAGTTAGAGCGCAAGTTTCATAGCAGCTTTGATTCGAGGCAGGACCACTGAGGACGAAGATTTCCTGATTCGTTGGCGCCCACCATATCGGTTCACGGATGCTGGGCGCTAGCGATCATCCGTCGCTTGATTGCATCGAAGAGGATCGCGAGGCGGACGAGCCCCGAGCGCTGATCCTGGTCAAGTAAAGCGGGATTGGGACTGAGAAACGTTTCCCGGTCTCTATCTGCCGAAAGCCCAGAGAGCCATCGTCGGGACGAAAAGGATGGGTTTTATTACGGCGTCCTTCGCTTCCCGCCGGGAGTGCTTCGCGGGAAAAGGTGCGGTCAATGGTGGCGCTGTTGCCCCCGTGTGCCACAAACACGCAGGAAAACGATCGCCAGATGGCTACCGATAAGGGGCGATATCGGGCTCAGCCGCTATTCGCGTCGGCCCGTAACGCACGGTATTTGGCTGATTTGTTGAGGTCCAACCGATTGTGCCATGCTGGGAGTGTTGGCGAGAGGCTGGAAAGCAAATCTGTGAAATCTCAGATTGAAACTGCACTCGAACGGCAGGAGCGGCGCTCCGCTCGGTTAACGCCGGAGCAAATCCAGCGGCAGCGAGACCTCGAAGGACTTGAGTCTTCCCGGACGAGAGTGCTGAAAGACATTGCCAGCACCACCCATGAGCGCTACCGTGCTCAACTCCACGAGGCCCTGATGCATCTGGACCGAAAGATCGCTGCGTTAGGTTAAACAAACCGTGCCGTTGGCGAACGGCTTCAGTCGGGCAATAATGCTTCCTGTGCCCACTGCAAGTCAGTTACTGTTCCTTCACCAATGGCACTCGGAGCCAGGTGGTGGCACAATGTGCAAACATCTAATCGAAGCCTACCGCGTTCATCAGCCTTTCCGGCTTTAGGAAATGACTTTCGGAAAGACGGGACGTCCTCTTTTTCAACGTCTTTTGCGAAGGCTGTTTCGCCGCTCTCTATTGTTGCACCGCAAAAGTCGCAGATGCGAACGCCACGCTTAACCATTTTTTGAAAGATACCAGATCGAACGCTAGACCACATACGCTGTTGCGACGATGGGACAATCGTTTGCGACGATGGACAATTTTCCTGAATTCATGAACACGGCAAACAGGATCGCGAGGTCGGATCAAGCGACTCCGGGCGTCGAAGGTTACGTGTTCGATGGACGCGATGGAAGCCAAATGGCGTTTTGGATCTGCAGTGAGACGGCTATCCGCTCCGCATGCGCACGACTACGACGAATACATGATTGTCGTCCAGGGCTCCTATACCTTGATTATCAATGGCGAGCCCCTTCCTTTGGAAGCCGGCGAGGAATACTTGATTCCGCGTGGTGTACTCCACAGTGGTGAGGTTCTGGCTGGGACCTGAGTGCCTGGGCGCCCAGAATGAACATAGGTTGCGATAGCTTCACCGACGTCTGTTGGCATCGGCAACTGCGCCCAGCGCCCGCCTTTACACCGAATGGTCAGCAGGCCATGGTCCCAATCGATGTCATCCAGATTCAGGGCTACGATTTCGCAGGCCCTCAAACCCAATCGAGCCAACATCAACAGAACGGCGTAATTCCGTTTTCCATCCGCAGTTTCACGCTCGCATTGGCTTAGGACACGCTGCACTGTGCCAGCAGGGAGGAACTTTGGCACGGTCGAAAGCGACCAACAAGCGACCGCCGGTACGCATCCCGCCAAGTCGATAGAGATCTGATCCTGGTGTCGCAAATAGCGCAAGAACGACCGAAGAGCGGTCACCAGCAACCTGGCACGACCCGGGCTCAACTGACGGACTCTATCTTGAATGAACTTTGTCACATCCTTGGCGGTCAAGCTGGAGATGGTCATTTCCGACCGGCCGAAGCGGTGAGTGAGAAATTGCTCGGCGAACGGAACATAATTCAGCACACTAGTCTGCGCAGCCCCCGCTCATGCAATAGGTAATGCTCGTACTCATCTGCCAGTTGCTCTTGGCAGTCTTTGAATTGCACCGGCTTAGGAGCCGTGACGCCGATCTCGCGCAGCATCGTTAGTAAACGATGCAACGGAGCCGACTCACCGCCGTGCGCAATATCGAGATCGCGCTTCAGAAATTGCTGAATGGTCCCCTCATCCATCAGGCGTAAGTTGACCTGCCGAGAGTGGAGCCAGTTACTGCTTCTAGCAACGGCATACATCTGTATCGGAGCAGAGGAGGGCAAGAAGCCCGCATGCTCAATACGCTTTAAATAAGTGTCGAGATAAGCGGCGAGTGGCCCCACTCGCAGCCGGTCCAGGAGATTTGGATCAATGAACTGTCTCATCTCCCAAGGATGGCCCTTCAAACTATGCCGAATCCTCCAACATCAAAAACGTCGCTGACGTGCGGTCAGTCACTTCATTCGGCATAGTTCCGGATTCGGCATAGCTTCTCTTGATCGGGATAGGGGGAAGCTTCGCGGCTCCCCTCCTCCCACACCACCGTGCGTACGGGTCCGTACACGGCGGTTCGAGTCGGTTACGCTAACACTCCTCGAACAATGAGGGAAGTCCGAGCGATTTGAAGTAAGCGTTAGAAAGCCCTACGCAGAGGGCCGTGGCCTTCGCGAGATACCAGGGGCCGCGACCGCTGCCGGCGGTATTGCTCGCCAGCCGCTCCCGTACCCCCAGTTCCAACAGAGCCGCTCGGCGACGGCGCGGAGTTTTCCACTGCCGCCACATAGCTGCCCTGAGGCGCAGCCGGACCCAGCGGGTCAAGCCGATCAACACTTCAGGCGTTTCGCAGAATCCGAAATAGCTGCGCCAGCCCCGCATATATGGTGCCAGTTCCTCCATCGTCGTCTCCATGCTGACGCCTTTGGCCCGTCGCGTGATCTCCCGGATTCGCCGCTTGAACCGATCCATGGCCTTACGCGCAATCACGCGCTTGACCTCCGGACCGGCCGTAAAGCTGAACCCGAGAAACTTCCGTTCCTGCGGTCGTGCCACCGCACTCTTCGTCTCATTCACCTTGAGCTTGAGCTTTTGCGTGATGAATTGCGTAACGCTCTCCATCACCCGTTGCCCCGCCCGCTCGCTGCTGACGTAGATATTGCAGTCGTCCGCGTATCGAACGAAGCGATGGCCCCGGCGCTCCAACTCCCGGTCGAGTTCGTCGAGCACGAGGTTACTGAGCAGTGGTGAAAGTGGGCCTCCTTGTGGAGTCCCTTCTACGCTTGGGCTGACCAACCCGTTCTCCATCACCCCGGCATTCAAGAATGCCCGGATGAGTTTCAGCAGCCGCTTGTCCTCGACCCGTTTGGCGATCTGACCCATCAGTTTGTCGTGATTGACCCGATCGAAGAATTTCTCCAGATCAAAATCAACGCACCAGCCGTGGCCTTCGGCGATATACTGCTGCGCCCGTGCCACCGCCTGATGAGCCGACCGTCCCGGTCGGAACCCATAGCTGTGATCGGAAAACGTCCGGTCCCACCGCCTCTGCAGAACCTGCAACACCGCCTGTTGGATAAATCGATCCAACGCCGAAGGAATGCCAAGTTTTCGCACCCCTCCATCCGGCTTGGGGATTTCCACCCGTCTCACCGGTTTCGGTTCATAGGTTCCATTCAACAGTTGTTCCCGGATGGTTGGCCAGTGCTGTTTCAGGAAGTCCTTCAATCCGACGACGGTCATCCCGTCGACGCCCGGACTTCCTTTATTGGCCTTCACCTGCCGCAATGCTGCCTTCAGGTTTTCTCGCTCACATACTGCCTCCATCAATCGATTCGTGCTAGCTGGGTTTTCGGTCCCATTCGTCGCCCCGGACGGTTCAATCTCTTCCCTTCCCGCCTCTCGGGCTTCACCCGTCGGCTCCGATGAGAAGTCCAGTTCCCTCTGGATATTCCGCTGCTTGTCGTCCTTGAGACTCATGGCCTACCGCTTCGCCATCCATCGATCAAAGGCATAATGCAGAAACAGATTGGCCAACAGAGGGCTGATCACTCCCCTTACACAAAAGGTAATTTGGGGTGCTTGTCTGGTTTGGCGGTAGGCAACCGCCTGGCGGGGGTCCTTGTGGCACGGCAATGCTATGACGAATGGTGATGGTATCGTCTCCTATCTGAACGTCTTTGACGACGAGGCGTACGATTCGCTGGCGCTCGGTGATACTCAACGTATCAGCAGCACTGCGCAGGCGGACGAGAAACGCCGTAAGGGTTTCCGCCAGACGAAGGAAGGTTGCCCGATCGTTGGCCTGGTCAGCGATTGCCTGCAACTCAGCACGGAGCGCCTGTTCGCGTTGGCGCAGTGTTGGCATGCGCTCGCGCAACTGCTCGATCGAAAGAAGTGCTTCCTGGTAGGCGCACAGAAGTCGTTCGATACCCTTGCCAACATGCACTAATTCTCTTTGCAGGCTCTGTTCACGCTTTTGGGTCGGATCGGACGAGCGCGCTGCCGCCAGCCGGCGGTCAAGTTCCTGTTGGATCAGGGTTGGGTCCTCCAGCAGTCGGATCACCTCGGCCCAGACGATCTGATCGAGCAGATCCTGCCGGATCAGGCGGCGGTTGTCGCAGACAGGGCCACCCAGTTTTCGCCAGCTGTCGGAGCCAATACATTTGTAGTAATGAATTTTGCGTGCGCTGGTGCGCGTCGATGTTCGCGAAAAAGCATAGCCACACTTCCGACAGCTGACCAGCCCCTGCACGATACTCGGCTCTATGGTGTGGCGGCGCGATCGTAACTTATTCTCTTGCAGGAGCTCCTGAGCGCGGGCGAAGGTATCATCGCTTACCAGTGCCGGCACGGGGATCTCGATCCACTCTTCGCGTGGGCGCTCATGCCCTGCTGTAGTGCTGGGCGTAATCACACCCCGCCGACGCTGCGGACGGACAACGCGCGTCCGTGCGGAGGTGCGGGTCTTGCCGAAACAGGCCACACCGCGATAGGCAGAGTTGCGCAATACAGCCCAGACAGTTGAGCGTTCCCAGCGAGCGCTGGCTTTGCGAGTCGGGATGCCTTCGGTGTTGATCTGGCGGGTGATTTCCCCAATGCTGAGTCCTGCAACTGTGTACATCTCATAGATACGCTGCACCACCCGGGCCTCCGCTTCAAGAACGGCGTACGCGGCAAGTGTCTCGTCTGTCTTGCGAATATAACGGTAGCCATACGGAGCACCGCTCATCACGCTGACCTCACCAGACTGCGCCCGGTGTCGTTTACCGCGGCGCGACCGCTCCAGAATCTGCGCCCGTTCATATTCAGCAATCATCCCCTGAAACTGAACAAGCAGTTGATCTTCCGCGCTGGAACCCTGCGGCGCCTTGACAAAAAGCGTCTCGACTCCGTTGCGGGCCAGTTCCTCGATCAGCAGAATTTGGTATGCGTACTTTCGGCTCAGGCGGTCCGGTGCGTACGCGAGCACAACCTGGATCTGCCCTTCTGCGGCTAGGTCTCTCACACGCTCGAGGCCCGGCCGCTCTAGCGTTGCCCCGCTATAGCCCTCATCTTCGAAGACCCATTCTTCGGGTACCTCCAGATTGTGCTCCTTGGCGAACTCGATCAGCAACGCCGTCTGGCTCGCTATCGTGTGCGCCTCGCGCTGTTGCTCGGACGAGACCCGTGCATAAATCGCCGCCATCCTCATGATCGAACTCCTTTACACTCCCCCTCACCAGACTGCGCCCGGTGTCGTTTACCGCGGCGCGACCGCTCCAGAATCTGCGCCCGTTCATATTCAGCAATCATCCCCTGAAACTGAACAAGCAGCTGATCTTCCGCGCTGGAACCCTGCGGCGCCTTGACAAAAAGCGTCTCGACTCCGTTGCGGGCCAGTTCCTCGATCAGCAGAATTTGGTATGCGTAACTTTCGGCTCAGGCGGTCCGGTGCGTACGCGAGCACAACCTGGATCTGCCTTTCTGCGGCTAGGTCTCTCACACGCTCAAGGCCCGGCCGCTCTAGCGTTGCCCCGCTATAGCCCTCCTCTTCGAAGACCCATTCTTCGGGTACCTCCAGATTGTGCCCCTTGGCGAACTCGATCGGCAACGCCGTCTGGCTCGCTATCGTGTGCGCCTCGCGCTGTTGCTCGCTCGAGACCCGTGCATAAATCGCCGCCATCCTCATGATCGAACTCCTTTACACTCCCGCTAACGGGACGCTCCCGAACGGGCACCAGAATACGGTAGGCCTGACCGAGCTTCGCATCGTGCAAGCGATCAAATGCATATTCAACCTGAACTTGAAGCGGGCCGTGGGATTGGCGCAGCTCAGCCATGCCTTCTCTGAGTACCGAGAAACGCCGCCAAAGCGCGCGTCACGATCGCTCCGATTGTCAGGCCGCTGCTTCTGGCATAGGCTCGCAGAAGGCGAGCCGTTCCCACAGGCAGCTTGAGCGTGATCGGTACCGCAGCTTCCGAAACTTCGACCGGTTGGTCGAGATGGGTCGCTTCTTCCAGGTAGCGGTATGCCTGACGTTCTGACAGGGCGAACTGTTGGGATAAGCGCTGCATGGCCTCGGACAAGGCAACATTGCGCTGCAGCATTGCGTAAGCTGCATTCAGCTGTCGAGATTTGTCTGCTTTGGTCGACCGGGCCATCTGCCATAAACATATTACCTTTTACGGCGCATGTCAAGCTCCGGACGAATAGCCCGCCACCCCGACAATACCCTCTCAAATTCGAAATTACCTTTTGTGTAAGGGGAGT
>CAVYTS010000019.1:0-223495 GCA_963771305.1 uncultured Acidobacteriaceae bacterium | reverse complement strand
CAGTACTGGCGGCAATCACGGCTGGGCTATGGGCGCCTACGCCCCGCACTCACTCAGTTGCGGGTGAAAGCGCCCAAACGCTTGATTGTGCCTTTGTCGATCGATGAGGTCCATCGCTTCTGGCATAGTTTCCGCACCTCGCGTGACTTGGCCATCGTTGGTCTGATGGTGCTGCATGGCTTGCGGTCCTGTGAAGTCTTAGCCCTGAACCGCGAAGACGTCCAACTCTCCGGACTACAGATCCGTGTCCCAGGCAAGGGCAAAAAGATTCGTGTGTTGCCCCTAGATTACGACTCTGTGAAGCTGCTCGATCACTACCTGTGCTTGGAACGGCCTCCGCAATGTGGCTTACCTTTGTTCGCCTCTCTCAAAGGACCGTCGCGCGGCCATCGTATGACCTCCGCCGGTCTGCGTTCGTTGTTTCGTCATCACCGGCAAACCTCCGGTGTGAGGAAAGCGAACCCCACCGCTTTCGACATACGTTTGCTTCTGACATGCTGCGCGCAGGTATTAGCCTGCCGGCGTTTATGCACCTCATGGGGCACGCGCAGATTCAAACCACGATGGTCTACCTTCATCTCACTCCACAAGATGTCTGGGAGCAATACGCTCGCGCGGTTGCTCAGCTCACTCGGCCCACTCCGCCGAAGCAGTCATGAAACGACCACGTTTTCCGCTCCCCGACACACCCTCTGACGAAGTTCTTCGAGCCAGCCGTGGAATCGGTGACGACTTCGTTGGGTGATGCATCCGTCACGTCCTATCGCGGAACAGTTCGACTTTTTCTGACTTACCTCGGCGCTCAGTATTCTGAGGTCCACTCTCTCCAGCAGCTGCGCCGCGATCCCCATATCCTCGGTTGGCTGGCTCTCTTGCGATCGCACCACCCGCCGCTCGCCACCATCACGCGCGCAAACCATGTGATTTATCTGCGCCGCCTGTTGGAGGAACTCGCCTGGACACAGCACCTCCCCGACTTGGCTCATCTGCTCGGTCGTGATGATGTGCCGCGTAAGGAGCACCATCTGCCGCGCCCGCTCACGCCTGAACAGGATGAATTGGTCCAGCAGGAACTACTGCGCCGCGATGACCTGCTCAGCAATGCCTTGTTGCTAATGCGTCACACCGGGATGCGCATCAGCGAATGTGTCGATCTCTCCTTCGATTGTTTGCGCCTTGTCGGCCCCGGCCAGTGGGCCATCCATGTGCCGCTCGGAAAACTCAAAACGGAACGCTTGGTTCCCGTGGACTCCGTGGTCTGTCAACTGGTCGAACGCATCCGTTCGCTGCGGCCACCCACCGCGCCCAAGTCCGGTCCTCTCCTATTGCCTCGGCCGCGCGGCCGCTACCTGATGATTCGCAGACTGCGTGCCGCCTTGCGAGACGTTACCGCCGCCCTCGGCTATTCCCGCCCGCATCGTCCCGCACCAATTTCGACACACCTACGGAACTGAGATGCTGCGCGCTGGCGTTAGCTTTGCCGCGGTGATCAAACTCCTTGGCCACAAGAGTCCCCACATGACCTTGGAGTATCTTGAGATCACCCAGCAGGATCTCCAGCGCGAATTCCACTTGGCTCTCTCCCATCCCAGACACCTGGCCCCGTCTCCGACCATCTCCCCTAGCCCCGCCCCTCGCGCAGATTTATCAGGCCTGATCAACTCATTGAAGGCTGCTCAGCACGTGCTGGAGATTTACCGCCGCAACGTTACCGATCCTTCCGCACGCCGTCTTCTCAACCGCCTTGCTAACCGCATCGTCAAGATTCTCACTCAAACCAGGAAACTCAAACCCTCCTAAAAATGGGCAGACATTGGCCGGTTAAGTCTGATTCAGGGAAGTTCCGCCGGATTAGGAACGATATACGGCGTTGTCCTCGGTAATCCGCTTGGACCTCGCACGATGACACTGTAGCGTCACACCGCATCGCTAATTTGTGAGAGAATTGGCGAACTATCGCGGCAAACCCGCACTGGAGGCATTAATGGATGATCAGCAGAAGACGGACCTGGAAAACGCTCCTCCGCCGGAGGAACAGGAATTGAAAAACGAAGAACTCGACGAGGTGTCGGGCGGCAGTGGCGGGGGTGGCACCGGCCCGCTGCCACCGCATCACTAAGTCAGGACAACACAAGGCGAGCGAATCGGCCCCGCCACCGCGCGGGGCAGCGTTCGGTCGTTCCACCTATCGTTTAATCCAACCGGGGCGCCTTCATGAGAAGGCGCTCTTCGTTTTGGAACTCTACACGAAATGATCGCGGAATCGCACCTCTTTCAAGTAGCCAGCCGGCTCAGCACGATCCGCAGCGCTGCCGCGTTTCCATCATCGAGAAAGTTCGCAGGGCCATATGGAGGTGTCTCGACACGGCGTTCTGAAACACGCATGATTTAGGAGCACCCGACAGTGGCAGCAGTTAAGTAAAACGAGCGCGTGCCTAACTGAGCTTCAGCGCGGCGCATCTGGCTTTCATCCTCGGGAAGGTGGCGTAGGTCGAGGGCTGGCGCGCGATCGCTTGTTCAAGGCTCGACGGGAGCCCGAAGTCTGGATGTCGGAAGTTTCGCCGGATTAGGAACGATACACGGCGTTGTCGTGTGCGCCCCAAGGGCGTAGATTACCAGTGGGGGAAGGACCCACTCGAATAATTGATGGTTAGATTCGATAGCTGGCGGGCGATGGGTCCGGGTAACCGGGCAGATCGAAACCCCGTGACAAAGTCCACGCATGGTGGGCGAGCAATCTGGCAGGCCGTAATACGCGTGAAGCTTGAGCAGGCCTCGAAAGCAGCAATGTGGACGCCGACCCGCCGCAAGATCGGGGAAGGCGGAACGGATGGGGAAGAACCGGGCGCGGGAGCGCGCCAACACGATAACCATCGTGCACCTCAAACGGTCCACCGGGGTAGTGAGCACGGCATGCCAGAAAGGTAATCAGCGTCAGTGGGGGAGGCCCGGGATGGTCGCGGAATCGCGCACCGCGAACGCCGCCAGAAAGGGCGGCGGACCAATCTGGGCGTCGGAGAGGGTCAGACGTACCTGAGAAGCCGGGTAATGCCGGTGGAGGGAAGGGCCCTTGCTTCTGGGGTGTTTGTGAAGGAGGGAAGGACCGGTGATTGACGCAAGTCTGGAAATACCGGATAAAGTTCGGGACCTGCAGATCAAGCTGTATCGAAAGGCGAAGAACGAGCCGGAATTCCGCTTCTATCAGCTCTACGACAAGATATACCGGGAAGACATACTGTTGCGTGCCTGGACGCAGGCGAAAGCCAATCATGGCGCTCCGGGTGTGGACGGGGAAAGCTTCGAGGATATCGAGGCGCAAGGGCTGCTGGAATGGTTGAACGGCCTCGGGAAAGAACTACACGACAAGACGTACAAACCACAGCCGGTGCGGAGGGTAATGATCCCGAAGCCGGGAGGCGGGGAGCGGGCACTCGGTATCCCGACCATACGGGACCGGGTGGCGCAAACCGCTGCCAAACTGATTCTGGAACCGATCTTCGAGGCGGATCTGGAGCCGAATGCTTATGGCTACCGGCCGCGACGAAGTGCGCAGGATGCGAGTCCAGGAAGTAGGATAAGCTGCTGCGTCAGGGCTACACGGATATCGTTGACGCGGATCTGTCGAAATACTTTGACAGCATTCCGCACTCCGAGCTGATGCAATGCGTGGCGCGGAGGATCGTCGACAAGCACATGCTGCATCTGATGAAGATGTGGCTGAAAGTGCCGGTCGAGGAAAGGGATGAGAAGGCTGAGGCCCCCACAAGGGGGGCCCGTCAGGGGAAGAAGAGGTTAACGGGTGGTAAGGATAATGATCGCGGCACCCCGCAAGGCGGTGTGATCAGTCCTCTGCTCGCGAACCTCTATATGAACCGGATGTTGAAGGGATGGCGGCAGACCGGACGTGCGGAGCAGTTCCGGGCGCAAATCGTGATCTTACGCGGACGACTTCGTGATTCTCAGTCGCGGCAAAGCGAACGAGGCACTGGTCTGGACGCGTGGAGTGGTGAAGCGCCTGGGACTGACTCTGAACGAGAAGAAGACGAGCCTCCGGGATGCCCGGCGGGAGCGATTCGATTTTCTGGGTTACACATTCGGGCCGCACTACAGTGCGCGGACGGGACGCGCGTATATCGGATGCAGCCCGTCAAAGAAGAGCGTGCAACGGGTCAAAGAAAAAGTGGGAGACATACTGAAGCCCCAAAATGTCGCTCCGTGGGAAGAGGTGCGCGACCAGTTGAATCAATCTGTTGACCGGCTGGCAGGCGTACTTCGGACGCGGGAGCACATCCAAGGCATACAGCGTGATCGATGAGCATGTGGAGGAGCGTGTACGGCATTTCCTGAGACGGCGGCACAAGGTGTCCTCGCAAGGCACCCGTCAATTTTCGATGAAGCGGATCTTCGGAGAACTGGGCGTCTTCCGGCTTCGCGGTCCGCTGAGTGAACGCTGGTTCGTGAGTCTGCGATGAAACCAGTCGGAAAGCCGGATGCGGGAAATCCGCACGTCCGGTTTGATGAGCGGGGTTGGGAAACGGGACGGCGCCGTCGTCAGCACCCGCGCCCAACCTCGACTCTACCGGTACGGTCGAGCCTCCGGTCGGCGGATGATTCACACCAGATCTAACCGTCCTAAACCGAGCAAGTTTCCCCAGAGCACCTTATTTTCGGAGCGATCCTTCGCAGTACGTAATCCAACCAATTCTCCGAGCGGCGTCACCCGACCTAAGCAGCCCACAACAACCAACCACTTCGACGAGTAGCCGACTACAGGGCCAAGTGGTTTGCTGCTGCCGCCGAGCCTGTAAGCCATGGTGCAGTCCCACTCATGCCGCGATGAAGCTGCGTCATGGATGGGGCACCTACAATGCGGTGGTGCTGGCTAAAAAAGCAGGGGAAGGCCACCCACCCCTGCGTGTTCTTCATATCGACCACATGTTTGCTCGCATGCAGCGTCTTAATACATACGAAGCAAAGACGAACGCCATGACGAGAATCGGATCAAATTTATCCCAAGTACTGCCACCGCCATTCAGATGTGAATAGAACGCGAGTAAAAGATTGATCGCGAGACCAGCGTAAACCCACTCAGTCAACCGAGACACATTGGGAATCAGAAGTCCCACGCCACCAACGATATGGGTCACGCCAATCAGCGGGATGATATAGAGCGGGTATCCGAGCTGCTGATTGGCGATCCTCCATTCGACGGGATCGCGAACCAGGTATAACCCTCCGAAGTACACCCAAATAAAGGCGACAAGGCCGGTTATTGCCATCGCGGCTATTTGCGTTGCCAGACCTGCCCGCACGGGTTCATCTATTGCATGTTCAGCTTTCATATTGGCTTGCCCCGGACTTATGCCTTGGCGCGGTTCTGAGCAGCCGCGAATACATCGCGTGCGGACGTCGTACCCGCCACGTGCTCCGTACCCGTGATCCCGAGGCCCATCCATCCCGCGTTCACGCTCTCAAACATTTCTTCGGCGGGTCCAGTGTGGCCCTTCGGGACGCCGAACTGCTCGAACGCTTCCGCCCATCCTGCACGCGGGACGGCAAAGGCTTTTACGTCGCGTTTTAAAATTTCACCCAATTGTTCCGCCACTTCATCCGCGCTTACCATCGAACCAAGCTCGATAACGCGATGTCCTGACCACGCCGGCCCGGTCAGAAGCTTTGCTATCTCTGCGCCGACGTCGTCTGTCGCGACCATTGTCGATTTCCGGCTTGTAGGATTGTAGAAGACTGGTAGTGTGCCGCCTTGGGCGGCCTGTAAGCCGAAAAGAAAGTTTTCGAAAAAGCCGCCAGCCCGCACAAATGCGACTGGAGATGGCAGACTGCGAAAACCCTGCTCCAAAAGTGATAAGGCCGTGATCATCCCCAGCCCGCTTATTCTATTCGCGCCCATCGACGAGAGCGCTACCACCCGCGGGGGCACTACTTTCGTCAGCGCCTCTCGGGTAACGGGCGGCTTTTTGCTTTCCAGCGCGATTATGCTGTTGCTCTTTGCCCGCCAAAGAGCGATGAATGTGACTGCGATGACCATGACCACTCTGAAGCACACGAGCAATCAAGCGTTTGCCATCCCGCTGGAGAACGACACCGATCTGGGCCTGGCCCTGCTGATTGTCGAGGACGAACAAGGCCATTACGAGCCGGTCGCCAACGTCAGCACGATCAACGAAGCGAAGGAACTCGCGGGACACGACTTTCGCCGTAGGCGCGAGCGCCTCGAGCGCGACGAGGATCCTGGTCTCTGCCCGTACGCCTACAAGGTCTGGGCCCGAGGCACGGACGGCGAGTTCCGGGTGGCTTGCGAAATCGAAGCCTAACGCTCGGCAGTTCCCCTCAAGCCTAGTTCTCGCTCGATCAGACCTTGTTCCTGAGACCAGTCTGCGAGTGCCAGGCACAGGCCCTGTAAGTCTGTGTGCCCGGAACGAATCTGCATCTCGATGGCCGCGATCTCGCGGCGGCAGCGCGCAATTCATGCGGCTCCCTTCAGGCGGTCTGTAGCTAGCACTTCAAACGTGCGGCCGTCGCCGTCGAGCGTGGCCTTCTTGCCGGACAACGTCTGCCAGCGTTGGACAATCACATCGACATACTTCGGGTCCAACTCACTGCCCACACAAACGCGCTCGGTGAGTTCGGCGGCTGCCAACGTTGTTCCGCTGCCAAGGAACGGCTCATAGACCAACGCTCCTCGTTTCGTGTGGTTCAGGATCGGCTTGCGCATCAGATCAACGGGCTTTTGGGTGGGGTGATCGAACTTCTCTTCTTCTGAGCCGCCCATGATGAACTTGGGCGAGGCGGAGTCCCAGATCGTGGAGTTCTCGCCGGCTTTCCCAAACCAGGGAGCATTCTTTTTCCGGAGGTGCCAGCAAGGCTCATGCTGATACCAATAATGCGTGCGGGTCAGGACAGTCCGCCCTTTGTTCCAGATGATTTGCTGTGGGTAGAGAAAGCCGATTCGCAGGAGTCCGTTCAGCACTTCCCGGGTGAAGACGGACGCGTGCCAGACATAAGCGATCTGCAGACTCGGCACCAGTTCGAAAGCCTCGGACCAGTCAGCCCTAGTGTCGCCGGAGATGGTGGTTTCGGTATGGCCCTCCGTGCGCTTCTTCATGTAGCTGGTCTCGGCTGGCCCGCAACCATTTAGTCCAGCACGATCCCGCCACTCCGAATCCAGCTCAATCCCATATGGCGGGTCAGTGACCAGGAGCGCCGGCTTGCGGTCGCCAAGCAACGTCGCCACAGCTTCTGGGCTGGTTGCATCCCCGCACAGCACCCGGTGCGGTCCGCAAAGCCACAGGTCGCCAAGCCGCGACACTGGGTTTTCCGGGAGCGGCGGTGCTGCGTTCGCTTGATCGTCGTCGCCCGGATCGAGCAGCAGATCGTCGATTTCCTTTGGGTCGAATCCCGTCAGGCTCAAATCGAAATCCGCCTCGTTTAGTTCCTGCAGTTCGAGAGCCAAGAGCTCGTCATCCCACTGCGCCCAAGTTACCGACCGGTTCACCATGAGCCGAAATGCTTTGACCTGCGCGGCGGACCACTCGTCGCAGAGGATGACAGGCACTTCGGTGATCCGCAGCTTCTGGGCGGCCTTAAGACGGAGATGGCCATCAAACGACCTCGCCGTCGCTGCGGGCGAGCACCGGGATCTTGAAGCCGAATTCGCGGATGCTGCTGCACATTCGATCCACGGCCGAGTCGTTCTTCCGCGGGTTGCGTGCGTAGAAAACGAGCCGGTCGATAGGCCAGATCTGAACTTGATGGGTTTGAGCCGTCATATCCTGCGAAAGCATGCCTCACCTCGTTTGGTTGAGGAATCCTCCGCAGGGTGCGCCTGTGGCGCCGGCCCGGCGAACTGAATCTCGTCACTTAAAATCTTACAGTCTGGGGATTAATTCGTCTAGCATTTAACTCGGTGGCACAACCGCGATTGTTTCGAGCAGGCAGGGCAATCCATGCCGGAACTCGAGCCTCACGATCGTGCCGTCTTGCAACTGCAGCAGTTCGTCGAACAAATCACAAACAACCTGCTTCAGTTCAAAATCGCCGGCCTGGGGAGCGCTGGTTCCAC
This sequence comes from uncultured Acidobacteriaceae bacterium, assembly GCA_963771305.1. GTDB lineage: Bacteria > Acidobacteriota > Terriglobia > Bryobacterales > Bryobacteraceae > CAJCIT01. Next base: position 215,415 of record CAVYTS010000019.1, on the reverse strand, counting down.
CGTCCCTGCCACCGAGGTGCGCTGCGCGCACGATCCTTACATTCTGATCGAAGAGCGGCTCTCCGCGGCGGACCGGCAGGTTCTCGATGCGGCCGAACTGGTGGGCGCTCATAACTTCGACCAGCCGGCGCTGTGCGCTCGTCAGGTCGCGCGTGGTGGCTACCCGCGAATTTCTTGATGCCATAGGAACCTCTCAACACTCCCAAGACTGGCGATTGGAGACCAACCTATCCCCGCAGAAGCATTGTTTTCAATAACATAAGCTGCGGGGATAGCATTTTGCTTCCCCGCAAATAAGCGGGGAAAGAAGTCGAGTTAGGTGTTCTTGATCACTTTCCAGCGAGCAACCTTGCCGTGAGTGTCGTCGGTGTCGCGCTCAATCTGCCATTGTTTTTCGCCGTAACGACGTCCGCGGCGCTCACGGAAAGCGAAACCGAGCCGCTGTTTAAAGAAGCCCTCGCGATCCATCGATTGCGCGATGTAGTCCGGTAACGCCGCGCGCAACTCTTCGGCACGTGGAGTCAAAACAGATTGATGGGTCACTGTATCGTTCTGCTTTTTTTGCATCTGCTCCCAAACTTGGGCCACGGTGAAAGGTTCGCTATCGAGTGTGTCGTCGAGGGTCGTGAGAAATGTCTCCCACTGAATCGATTCGGCATCCGCCTGCTCATACAACTGAGAGGAGTTCGCCAAAAACCCTTCGACACCGGCATGCTGCAATATCCCGCCGACGATTGTCGTCCAATCTTCGAAGCTGCCTACCGGCGTCACATCGGGTTCCGGGCGGCCGGCCAGAAACCAATAACGGGCAAGCGTTAGCAGCGCGGCGAGGAGTTCGCCCCGATGAGCGAGCACGTGTTGCTTCAGCCGCTTATGCCGGAACCCAACCCGTTCAAACGGCCTTGCGCATTTTGCATCCATACGAACCCAATAGCAACGCCGAGGCATGTCTCCGCCCACCTGCATGTTATTCCCGGTAGCAATCCAGGCGCACCGAACCGGCAGATTGATGGTCTGCGACTGGCCGAGAATGCGGTCGCCGTGGATAGTCTCCGTCAGTGCTTTACAAAGGTCGGCCGAATCGAGCCGATAGTTCACGTTGTCGATAATGACGATGGGCGATCCCTCTCGTAGGACCGAAGTCAGCTGCTTGCGCCACTCCTCCGCTTCCCTCGGGGCGGAGAACAGTGCGCCCTCGCGGCCGCTGGCGATTAGCGATACAACCTCGGACAGGAGAGTCTTTCCCGTGCCCTGCGTAGTCGCATCGAACAGAGCGAGAGGCGTTGGCCCTTTGATGGCAGGCCGGCAAATAGGCGTCAGCATTGAACCAATCGCATTTGCTCGGCTGGCGTCATCCACAAAGGGGAAGCCGTGAAGGATATCCCTGATCAGTTCGACCGCTGCTGCGCTGTCATCCGAGGTCGGCTGCTCGGGAACGTCAGGGAGGATTAGCGTCGGGTCAGGCGCGTAGTACAGTCTGCTCGCCCCGTCGTACCCGGGCAACGTGATGAGCGATCCATCTTCGCGCAGCGCCGGTGCCTCGATGATGCCCTGGAGCGGCGGGAACTCCCACTCCACGGGTGGCATCGCCAAGATGTCCTTGGCCACATCCATTGGCGGCCAGCAATTTACGGTCATCGCTCGTTTGATTGCGTAGAAGTCTGCTGACCCGGTAAGCCGGTTGCGGAGAACCCGGTCGGAGACGTCGGTGATGACATGCCGTCGAGATTCCTCCTCGGTGACGCACACCGCTTTTCCAGAGCGCACGAACAACGAGGGTGGATTGTTGAAGGACCTCAACGCCTCGAGCGCCTCGCGACTGATGTCACGCAATTGCCGGTTTGTTATCTCGATACTCGGCAACGGTGGGCCGTCGGCGGTAAGCGAGGCCGCACCGGACTTGTTTTCGGCACCTGGCCTCGGTCGCTTGGGCATCCCGAGGACGATGGGGCTCGTGATTTTGCCCTGGTGTTTGCACCGACTGCAGTATTGGTCCTGGCCTAAGTCGTTTTCGATGAACGCGCACGTGGCCGGACCAGCCGCTTCGAGCGCCTGGCGTAGTTTCTGCTCCGTCTCTGCCGCCGTATACTTTGGGTACGGCCGGCTCAGATCGTGGGCGAGCCGGGTGCCGTCTTTGCAACGCCCGACGATGGAGAGCATGCGATACCACTCGGGCTCCGGCAATGTCGCGGCATCGTCCCGGCAGTGTCGGATCCACGGACAGCCATCGAGAATAGGCGGTAGCTCTGCCGGTTGTAATTTGGCACCTCGCGGCATGGCGCCCTCGTCCGGCGCGGGTGTCTCCTCGATCAGGTCCGCAAAGTCGTCGCTGTTGTAGCGTTTCTCGGAATATTCAGCGGTCACGAGCCGAATGTCACCTGAGACTTTTCGGTTAAAGGTTCCAGGAATGCGCAGGACTCGACAGAGATCCGCCGTGGAGTCGAGAGCCCAACCGTGCTGCGCTGCGAGTTGGCGCAAGCGAGCCTGGAAACCTGTCGTCAGCGCCTTCGCCGCCGCTCGATCCTGGTCGGTTTCGAGAACCATCGGCTCTCGAAACAGCCAATAGACTTGCAGGCCGAAACCACTTCGGACAACGATTGATGGCTCCCACCCGAGGGCTGAAACCAGACTGAGCGCTTCTTCTTCGGTCTTCGGCAGGTTCGTCGCCTTGTGTGCCGGCCCCAAAATGTCAATGTCAGCATAGACGCCAGGGCAGACTATGACGCCATCCTCCTTGCCCCTCAAGCCGCCTTTGGGTAAATGTTGCTGGAGTCCGACTGCCGCGTAGACGTCCTGATGAGCGGCGCGCTCGGCACAGTAGTCGACTGCCAGGTCCATCGCGCCGGCTTGGCTGAGATCGAATGCCTTTGTTGCTTTGTCTTGCCGGGTCCAAATGATTAGGAAGCCTTGCCCTTCGGTGCCGTGGAGCCGTTCGAAGAACTGCCGGATCGCGACCTTATCGGCGTTGCCTTCGACTTGTGCCGAGCCTCCGCTACCAGTCATCAAGCGTGCGACTGCGCGGGCTAATTCACTGTTGGATTTGGGCGCACCAGTGTTTACAATGGACATGAAGAGCAGTTCCTTTTCGGATTTAAGATCGGGCCCGGAGTTATGACCTCCGGGCCCGATTCGTTTTGTGAGCCAATGAAAAAGCCCGCCGCGGATACCGTTGAATAGCCGGGCGGGCCTCTTCTTACATCTTTTTCGGGGTTGTTATTGGTTTACTTGAGCGGCGGTGACGACCGTCAGTGATCGGCAGCCAAGCAGCAAGAGAAGTTTGTTTTCATATGAGTTCGAGACGTGTCCAAGGTGGGTGCCCGGAATGGACAGGCATCGCCAGCCCGCACCGATCAGACTGAGTGCATTAATAGATGATGCGTTCGATCACAGCGCCAACTGGGTCGAAAAAGTTCGAAACGTGTCCAGGGTGGGGAGCCAGAATAACCCCTTTATTTTCAACGTAACCATTTGACGACACGCCGTTTGCGGCATTGCGGCCAACTAGCGGGCGTCCTCATCGAATTACCCATATTTACCCGAATTTCCTATTCCATGGACGCGAGGGTACCCCCAGTTTTCCCCCGGTGCCTCGCCAACGTTTGCAACGATTAGCCCGCGCGCCGTGACTGGACCGCTGCCCGTGATGACTTGACGCGCACGCGGGCTCGGGTTTGCGAAAAGCGCGGAAAGCGCGATAAGGGTCCGGCACGTTGGGCCTACCGAAGGAGCGGCCGTAAGAACGTCTGCGCGAAGGGTGTGGCAACGAATTGCTTGACTCACCAAGGCGCTAGCGCGCGGCCACCCAGCGAATCCCGACGTCGGCGGCCGAGCGGACACGGTCGATCAGTTGCGCGGCATGATGTTGAATATGGCGGATATTGACGAACTGGTGCTCAAGCTTGGACACGCGGTACCAACTGAAGCCACTTTCGGTGCCGTCGAGATCCAACGAGTCCACGGCGTCATCGATCATCCGATCGCAGAACTCCCAGTACTCGAGCACCTGCGCTGGCGTGTACGGCTCACCCGCGATGCCGTCGCCCTCGCCGCGATGCTGTTCCCACAGCCTAAACGCAGCTTCATCGCGCTGAAGATACATATGTGCAAAGAACAGCGCGTGATACGACACCTGCCAGAACGCATTCTTGTGGTTGGTGCTCAACCACTCCTCGGGCGGGCAGCGCTCGATGGCTTCGCGGAGCATCGCCAGCGACGCGTGATACTGGCTTTTCAGCACGGCTCGAAGCATCGGATGCGTGTGGTTCACCGGCTCGATTGTACATCGAGGCAGCCTTCGCAGGCACCTGTCCAGCGACGATCACGAATCGCGAATCGTTGGATCGACTCTCGCGGGCCATTTCCAACTAGGTGAACTAAGGTGAACTAGGTATGTATGTTACCGAGTGATTTGGTCGTAAACTCGGAGTCAGAGGCTCGGTTCGCCAGGCCAGCGCAAAGCGCACCCTTCGAAAGGCACCTCCAATCTGACCCATCGGAAGGTGACGTGTGCTCACGCAGGAAACGGCGGCGCAGTTTCCGCAGATCCAAATCTGGTCCATTGACCGTCTAGTCTTCTACGCACGCAACCCGCGCAAGAACGACTCAGTCGTGGACCGGATGTGCAGCAGTATCCGCGAGTTCGGCTTCAAGATCCCGGTGCTCGCCCGCAGCGACGGCGAAGTGGTTGATGGTCACTTGCGCCTGAAGGCTGGTCAGAAGTTACGGATCACCGAAGTGCCAGTAATTCTCTGCGACGAGTGGGCTGCAGCGCAGGTCAAGGCATTCCGGCTCATGGTGAACCGATCGGTAACGTGGGCTCCGTGGGACGACGAGTTGCTCGCTCTCGAGTTGCAGGAACTGAACGAGGCGGACTTCGAGTTAAGCCTCACAGGGTTCGATCCGAAAGAGATCGACGACCTCCTACTCGATCCGGGCGATGACGATCAGGCGAACGCCGCACCGCCACTGCCCGAGAATGCTGTATCGAGACTTGGCGATCTGTGGCTTTGCGGGCCGCATCGTGTGCTGGGCGGGGACGCGAGGAGCTCAGAAGCGGTCGCTCGGCTGCTGGAAGACCGAGCGCCATCGCTGCTGGTCACCGACCCTCCTTACGGGATCGAGCTTGATGGCGAATGGCGCGATCGCGCTGGCTTAAATGGTTGTGGGCCAGCCGAGACCAGCTACATGAAGAAGCGCACCGAGGGGCACACCGAAACGACCAGCTCGGGTGATACGCGGGCTGACTGGTCTGAAGCCTTCGAACTCGTGCCGAGCCTGCAGCCGCCACTACCCGACGAGTTCGAGAACCCAAAACCGGCGGAGCCAGTCTTGGCGAGAGCAAGCCCAGAATCAAAGGGGCTCGCCCGTGCGCGCGGCCTCGTCGATCAAATTCGCGATCAGGCACTGGCCTCGGGTGGTCCATGGACAACCTGTACTTCTGCGACGGATACCAGCGACACCTCATCGGGCCCCGATACGGGCTGGTCTGCTATGTGGGCGCTGAACAACGGATCGGCGAGATCACCCGACAGTCGATCGAACTCATCGGACCGCCGCCCCTGGAGGTACGAAATCGGTTCTACAACCTCGATGTGGAACAGCCGTGGATCAAACGGACGACGTTTCGGTGCACTGAAAACACTGCCCAAGCAAGCACGCAAGGTTTACACTTTCCCCGCGCTTCGCGTATGTTTACGGTGAAGGCTCGGTTCGACAGGCGAGCGCAGGGCGCACCCTCCGAAAGGCACCTCCAATCTGACCCATCGGAAGGTGACATGTGCTCCACCCAGAACGTGAATGTCGGCTGTTGCCCATTCGTTGAATTCGATTTCGCCAACCCAGTTACCCTGACTCCTCAGAGGAATCCTCCCCAAGTATCGGCCTGGCATGACTTCGGTGACTGTCAACTTCTCCCCGAACTTCCCTGCGCTCCCCCACCCCTAGTTGCGGAATAGCGGGCCGTTCGCGAAATATGCGAAACGTGTCGGAGTTCTGCTCCGCCTGCCCTTGGTGAACGCTGGAGGCGAGCAAGACACGAGTCCGCGGCGTCCCCGCTGGGCTTTTTGTGGAGCTTGAGCGCTCCCGTTTCTGGTTAACATGAATTCGTCGGGGATCAACAAGGCGGTACGTTGAACTCTCGATTAGGCGACGGTGACATCAACCCTTCTCCCACCACGATTGGGCTTTTCTTTTGGGAATGCCCGGTAGATCGTAGAAAGTAGCGACTCTCAAGCTCTGGCCTTTTGCTAGGCTGAGAGCAATTTTTCTTTGCCGGAAAAAAGGAGAGTCGCTATGAAGAAACCTTATCAAATCGAATCGTTGCGAGCCGTGAAGAGGCTGGAAGAGATGGCTGCGGATGGAAATCCGACGGTCCAGTTGGTGCTGCCGATGGCTGAGATGGTGGGCTGGCTGCATAAGGGCGTTGGCGAGTTGGTTCGTCATGCCGGGCTGCAGTTAATTCAGTTGTTGAGCCGTCACCAACCAACTAAAATCATCTGAAGAGCAAGCTGAGGCGCTCGCAGGAAAACTCGCAAAGTGTAACAAGCACTACTACAAGCCCTCAGACTCCCTCGTGGAGACAGGTCGCGCCACCGAAGGAAGAGAAGGAGGTCGAACCAAAATGCAAGGGGTGTTTCCACTGCCCGAATGCCCGACCCCCAATTGCAACTGGATGAGCCGGGACTAGTGCAATTGCCCCGACCACCCACCCAGAAGCGAGTAATCCGATCGTAACAAGCGTTCCGAACGAAAGGAGCGTAAATACTAATCTTTACTTAAGAAGTCGCCTAATTAAGTTCCAGTACTGCTAGAACCCTTAAGCATTAACAAAGACAGAAAAACCGGGGTCCTTGTGAGGTTTTGTGAGGTAGCCGACCGCGCCAAGGCCAGACAAATAGTCATCAACTATCGCTACTCAGCGACTGAGGAGGGCATCCGTGCGAGATTAGTGCCCCCTTCTTGGAAACAGCGGGCGCAACTTTTCCGTAACATGCCCGTTACGTCCCTGGTCGCGTTCCTGGGGGGCGTTGGATGCCTATTCGCGGCGATAAACGCAGCCCAAGATGCAATCCACGTCGCCGAGCTGAATCAGTCTAGGCTGCTGTTCACAACTGTTAGCGGCGGGTTGGCGGAAGTTCTTTGGGCATATCTGGTCGCCACCCGAAGAGTCAAATCCCTAATTGTTCTGGTGGCGCTCCAGATTTCGCTGAGCATTGCTCTCACTCACATATGGCCGCAGAAACCGCAGGCCTTCACCCCAGATCAGATACGCTCCGAACTGATTCAGCATCTCGCCGTGATCATGAGCTTGGTGCCTCGTCGGTTACTTGCTTCTCTCCTCGTTTTTTGGAATGGAAGGCTCCCGGTTCTTCGCGGCGCACACGGAGATCCAATTGGCTGCAGAAATTCAGAAGTAACTGGTCCCTCCGATTGAGCAGAATACTGCCGGGTGGGAGTTCTATGGTGCGTCCATTCCCAGCGGCGCGGTCGGCGGTGACTTGCTGGATGTCATCGTTTCAGGAGAATCCTTTTGCGCTTACGTGGCCGATGTATCCGGGCACGGGGTTTCCGCCGGAGTGCTGATGAGCATGGTCAAGAACGCCGTTCGCATGAGGCTCGCATCGATCGGATCGTTCGGGGACGGTTTGTCGCCCTTAAACGAAGTGCTCCACGATCTAACGAGCGATGCAAGCTATGTCACATTTGCTTACATCACGGGCGACGGCAACAGACAGCTGACTTTTTCGCTGGCCGCGCATCCGCCTATCTTTCACTACCCGCATCTCGGCAAGCGCGTCGAACGCCACTCCGTAGAAAACCTGCCGCTGGGGATGTTTGGCCATGCTTCATACAAAACCGCTAGCATCGATTGCGGCACGGGTGATGTCCTCGCTATCGTCACGGACGGTCTCGTCGAGGTATTCGATCGTCAGGACAGGGAAATCGGTTCCGACTACATCGAGAAGATCCTGGTTGAGGCTGCGGCTGAACCTTTGCGAACGGTCGCCCAGCGCATTATGGAAACTTCGGCGGCCTTCGGCAAAATCACCGATGACCGGACCGTCTTCTTAATGCGGCGCCTTTAATCCTAGCTCGGTCAGCACCGCTTTAATTCCGGCAAGGCTACTGACGGCGCCGCACAACTTAAGGCTGGCTACCGATATTACAAATTAACGTCCGGGATTTGGCACAGGCGCCCCCAGTGCCCTTCTCACGAGCCTGCTGAGAAACAGGGCCTTTCCAGGTCGGTCCTAATGAAAGTTCTCCACCAACATCAGATCGCTTTCGCCTGAGCCCTCAACATGCAGGACCGACCGCTCGTCCGGAGAAACACTCATTGGGCAGACGCTTCCTATTGATGGAACCGGCTTAATGGCCTGGCTACGGTAATCCAGGAGGTGAAGTCTACCGACGTCGCCGCAGCGATCTAAGAAATAGACGCCTCGTTTGGCGGGCGTGAAACAATCAGTGCAGAGGATTCTGCAACCTTCGTCTCACTTCCACCGTCAACCGGTACCTTCCAAAGCCCGCGCTCTTTCGCCTGTCGCATCCGTTTGTAGAGCGACTGATTGGCGCAGTTCGGCGCGAGTACCTCGACCGGACTTTATTCTGGACCACGGGGATCTGGAGACGAAGCTGTTCGATTTTCGACATTATTATAACGGCCATCGAACGACTGCCGGACTGGACGGACGCCTGCCAGAATCGGCTGTTAACGGACCAACATCGATAGGTCTTGCCTCGTACCAGTGGCGGAGGCACTGTCGAGGGTTGTACCAGACTCCAATCGCGGCATAACTTATCAATTCGCCATCAACCAGGTCCGAAGAGTCAACCCAACTGCTGCTCGCGCGGCGTCCCTAGTCCTTGGCGATCTTCCTTCATGGCTTCTTCTAATCTCTCTTCGCTATCCGGGAACGAACGTGTGATGATAGCTTCCAGCCGCGCATCCCAGTAGCGCAGTGCCGGACGGCGTTCTTCGGGTACAGCCCGCGTTAGATCCGCGACGAGGGCGTTAATCCGCCTCATAACCTGTACGCTCGTCGCGCCATAGGAGCAGATTTCATCAAAGGCCAGCCGGAGGATATCGTCCCAAGTCGGAAACGGAACCACGAGCCTTAATTTGCCTCCGACATCTCGAAACGCTCCAATCTCCAGTGACGTTGCCCCAGGCGCAGCAACAGGTCCTCGATCTGGTCAAGCGCCTGCACCGCCGTCGTCGGATCGTTGATCGCGGGCGACAAAGCCTTGATCGCTATGTCCACCAACAGCCGGATCGCGTACTTGGGATTCTGTTCAAAAGTACGTTCGTCACCCAACTCAATTCCGTTCCGCAACTCTGGTTCCGAAATCGGTTCCGGCGTTCCATAGATGCGCAGTAGCGGCATCGACGAGACGACCGTGTCGCCGACAGCGACAGCCATTTCGATGATTCCACCGGACGCTTTTGCCAAATCCACCAAGAAGGAGACTTGGACTGCTTGTACCGAGCGAGGCCGTCCTCGGTGAAGCAATGTTTGGGTACAAGTCAGTCCATTAAGCTCATTTGTTCCTGTCTCGGTGGCCGCTGGTCTCACCGACGGATAGATTGTCGTAATCACCTTACGTCCGCGATCACCGGTGAAAGCCAACATGCGGTTGATCTGGAGCATTGCGACCCTCTGGATCAAGGTGACGAACATTCCTACGCTTGCCATAAGCAATGCGAACTCCACCCAGACGCTGATATATGGGACGTGCCCCGAGCCGCCCCTGCGACTCCTGCAAGCGAGCCAAGCCCGTAGAGAAACGTGGCGGAAAATATTCCGAGCGCATGCGACATCGCCGGACCACGCGCTATCCACAGCACGAGGCGCGGTGAATAAGCGGTGGCGCTAAACTGCACCATGACAAAGGTCAACGAGAATACGATGCCAGTTAGGGCGATCATGCCCGAGGCGATGGAGGAATAGATTGCCGTCGCCGCCGAGATACTCATTTTGGAGACGAATCCGGGGAAGAGGCGGCTTTCAAGTTCAGGAAACGCGAGCGTAGCCGCGTAGCAGCGATGACGTACATCGCGGGTATCCCCCAAGTGCTCATTTGACGCCTGTATCGCTTATAGACTCTGTGAAGTGTCATTTTTGTATCTCCTCGCTCTCGAGCACCGGGCTAGAAAGCCTAGGGCCTTCCGGCGCATGGTTTGCCGGACTTTGGTCCAGCGGTTCCGGCAATTTGCCTTGCAGCAATCCGGTGGGGATGCTGACCACCAGCGATTTTCACACTAGCAAGCCGAATTTGGTATGGCTGCCCAATGTGAATTAACGCATAGAGCCCATGAATGCGCCAGTAAGCACGTCGAGTCTGCGCTCAGGACGCAGTTCCTGGGCAGCCCCAGCAAAGCCGGCCCAGCGAAACAAACAGAAACGAGCGTTTCGAACCTCGTGGGGTCAGAGGTTCGCTTCCGATAATGCTTAGGACCGTATCGGAAGCGCCGCGGCCACGTAAAGGGATCGGCTGGAGCGCAACGCAAAGGCGTGGCCGCGGTGGTTTCGATACGGTGCGATGAAGGAAGCCTCTCCGGATTGGCAGGAAGCTGCTATGCATTTTGATTCGACGGCGGCCGTGCGTGGGGCTGTGGGAGGGGACATCGGAAGGCAGCACGTTGGGATAGAAGTGGGCTCACGGGTGTAGATCGTGGTTGTAATGAGGCAAAGGATCGGTGGGAGGATGCCAGAGAGGCGGGCAGAAAGCGGGCCCACTGGAGAACTGCGATGTTGCAAGCGCAGCAGTAGCGACCTCTTGCCGAAGTGTTGGACGCTCGGCGATGAATACGCTTCGGCATCTCAGGCGACCTGGGCTTCCGGCGGAGAACGGAGCTTGATCTGGACGGCGGTAAGTCGCTCGATCACAACCATAGGACCACCGCACAGCGGACAGGTCCAGAACGGCGCCGACTGGCCTGGGGAATCAGAGTGAGTTGATGCGGGCGGCGTCACGGGTGAACCGGCCGGAAGCAGGTGCTTACAAAGAGGAACCAGTACCCCACGACGACGGCTGGCGAGGAAACCGAAGTGGCGGATTCGGACGAAGCCACGCGGCAGCACATGCAGTAAAAAGCGACGCAAGAATTCGTCGACAGGCAGAGTCAGGAATCGCTTCTTGTTTTTGTGAGCGGAGTCGCGCCAGCGGAACGTCACCTGGTCCTCAACGAAGGAAACGAGACGGTGGTTGGAAATCGCAACGCGATGAGTGTAGGCGCCGAGGTAACGAAGTACCTGCTCGGGTCCACCGAAAGGCGGTTTGCAGTAGACCACCCAGCGCGGCGCGTAAAGCTGACGGATCAAACTCCGGAACAGCCTGGGCTGAGCCAGGCCGCGAAGCAGGCCGTGAAACTGGAGTTGTCCGGAAGCGTGAGCCTGCTGGAGCGCTTCGAGAAACTTGCCGCGGAAGACTTCGCTGAGAACCCCTACCGGTAGAAAGAAGCGGTCATTTCGGGGGCGCACCCAGTGCGCGTGATCGCGAGACAAGCCGCCAGCGGCCACGACACAGTGAACGTGGGGATGATGCTGCAGCTTCTGATTCCAGGTGTGGAGGACGCTGAAGAAGCCGATCTCGGCGCCGAGATGCTTCGGGTCCGCGGCAATTTCGATCAAGGTCTGGGCGCTGCAGCGGAAAAGCAGCCCGTAGATCACTTCTTTATTTTGCAAGGCCAGAGGCGCCAATTGGTGGGGCAGCGTAAACACGACATGAGCGTAGGGCGTAGCGAGCAGTTCGGCGCGCCGGGCGGTCAGCCAGCGGTCGCGCGTCTGGCTTTGGCACTTCGGGCAGTGCCGGTTGCGACAAGAGTTATAGGAGATGGCGCGATGACCACAGCCGGAGCACTGATCCAGATGACCGCCCATCGCGGCGGTGCGGCACTGCTCGATGGCTACCAGGACTTTAAGATGCATCCAGGTGAACCACGCGGGAGGCCGGTCTATGAATCGGTGGCCGGCGGCGGTTATGATATCGGCCAACTCCAGGAGTGGCCCCTTCATTCACTTCTTTCGGGAACCGTTTTTCAGGTTCGGGGCCGCCGCCAGGGTAAGCGAGTCGAGCGGGCTTCGAGTGGCTTTGAGATGCCGCTCCGACAGGTGCAGGTAACGGCTAGTCGTCCTCAGATCGGCGTGGCCCAGCAGGAGTTGAATGGTACGTAAGTCGGCGCCGGATTCGAGCAGATGGGTTGCAAAGCAGTGCCTCAGGGTATGCGGGTGGACGCTCTTATCCAGTCCCGCGCGCACGCCTGCTTGCTGCACGGCATCCCATACGCTTTTGGATGTTATGGGGACATCGCCGTTGGGATGAGTGCCTTTACTGGGGAACAGGTAAGTTTCCGGCTTGGGGTTCGCCGCGCGCCAGTAGTTGCGAAGTTCCTGTAGTAGCCTCGGGCTGAGCATGACGTTGCGATCCTTCTTCCCCTTGCCCTGACGAATGCGGATCAACATGCGCTCGCTGTCAATGTCGCTGACCTTCAACTGAACTAATTCTTCGCGACGGATGCCGGTGGCATAGAGGACGAGCAGCCAGATTCGATGCAGGGGGCTGGCGGCGGATTGGATTAGACGTTCGACTTCTTTCCGCGAGAGGACTTCGGGCAGGCGAATCGGCCGTTTGGGAACCGGCATGTCGTCAGCCTGCCACGGGCGCTTGAGAATCTTGAGAAAAAAGAACCGTAGGGCGGATAGTTGCTGAGCGACGCTGACGGCCTCCAGTTTGCGATCGGTGAACAGATGGGCTTGGTACTGTCGGATGTGCTCCAGGCCTAACCTGTCGGGAGGAGTCTTGAAGTATTGAGCGAACTCCTCAACGGAATGGAGGTAAATACGAGTGGTAATCGCAGACAAATTCCGACGCTGGAGTTCCTCCAGCATCGCTTTTCGTAGATGGGTCACGGGGACTCTCCTCGTGACCTACGATAGTCCAGCCAGCCAGCTGCTGCTTTATTACGAACCGCCCCCCCGTTCTTAGCAACGCGAAGCGTCTGCCGCGCTCGCGGCTTCGTTGTGTGCTGAGCATGTTCAGCAGCTTAAGGGTGAAAGTCCCGGCCCAACCTGATGGAGGTGAAGGGCTAGAGATATGCAAGGGCTACCGCCGCGAGGCGGGGTCTGAAAGAAGCATGGATCAAATGTGCGAGTCGATGGACAAAAACCGGATACAAGGCGTTAGCGTCGGACGAGCGGGCAACTTACCGCAAAGTCCATATCCATCAAAGATGCGAAACGTAGATTCGGCGACTGTGCACGGAAGGCAGCTGAACTTACCTCAGGAGATCTGCTGTGTGTCGCTTCGGCGACTGAGATGGCCGAAAGGCGGTCTGACCACAGAGCAGAAGTCAGCAGAGGGCATATTAGGTTACGTCGTCGGCAAGGCTCGTGAGGCACTCCAAATGCCGAAAGGCGGAGTCAACAGATAGGCCAAGCCGGAAACGGTAACTGAAGGCCCGAACGAGAGGAGTGGCAAGTACGACATGGATCTCAAAGGCGACAGGCAGCGGAATCTCCAGACTGAACTGGACTTCTCTCCCATGCGAGCGGGTGAAGCCTGCGGAACGGGGAGGGAAGAGACTGAATCGCAGGTGACGGCCCATGACACCGAAAGCCCAGCTAGAACCAATCGATTGATGGAGGAAGTATGTGAGCGAGAAAACCTGAAGGCAGCATTGCGGCAGGTGAAGGCCAATAAAGGAAGCCCGGGCGTCGACGGGATGACCGTCGTCGGACTGAAGGACTTCCTGAAACAGCACTGGCCAACCATCCGGGAACAACTGTTGAATGGAACCTATGAACCGAAACCGGTGAGACGGGTGGAAATCCCCAAGCCGGATGGAGGGGTGCGAAAACTTGGCATTCCTTCGGCGTTGGATCGATTTATCCAACAGGCGGTGTTGCAGGTTCTGCAGAGGCGGTGGGACCGGACGTTTTCCGATCACAGCTATGGGTTCCGACCGGGACGGTCGGCTCATCAGGCGGTGGCACGGGCGCAGCAGTATATCGCCGAAGGCCACGGCTGGTGCGTTGATTTTGATCTGGAGAAATTCTTCGATCGGGTCAATCACGACAAACTGATGGGTCAGATCGCCAAACGGGTCGAGGACAAGCGGCTGCTGAAACTCATCCGGGCATTCTTGAATGCCGGGGTGATGGAGAACGGGTTGGTCAGCCCAAGCGTAGAAGGGACTCCACAAGGAGGCCCACTTTCACCACTGCTCAGTAACCTCGTGCTCGACGAACTCGACCGGGAGTTGGAGCGCCGGGGCCATCGCTTCGTTCGATACGCGGACGACTGCAATATCTACGTCAGCAGCGAGCGGGCGGGGCAACGGGTGATGGAGAGCGTGACGCAATTCATCACGCAAAAGCTCAAGCTCAAGGTGAATGAGACGAAGAGTGCGGTGGCACGACCGCAGGAACGGAAGTTTCTCGGGTTCAGCTTTACGGCCGGTCCGGAGGTCAAGCGCGTGATTGCGCGTAAGGCCATGGATCGGTTCAAGCGGCGAATCCGGGAGATCACGCGACGGGCCAAAGGCGTCAGCATGGAGACGACGATGGAGGAACTGGCACCGTATATGCGGGGCTGGCGCAGCTATTTCGGATTCTGCGAAACGCCTGAAGTGTTGATCGGCTTGACCCGCTGGGTCCGGCTGCGCCTCAGGGCGGCTATGTGGCGGCAGTGGAAAACTCCGCGCCGTCGCCGAGCGGCTCTGTTGGAACTGGGGGTACGGGAGCGGCTGGCGAGCAATACCGCCGGCAGCGGTCGCGGCCCCTGGTATCTCGCGAAGGCCACGGCCCTCTGCGTAGGGCTTTCTAACGCTTACTTCAAATCGCTCGGACTTCCCTCATTGTTCGAGGAGTGTTAGCGTAACCGACTCGAACCGCCGTGTACGGACCCGTACGCACGGTGGTGTGGGAGGAGGGGAGCCGCGAAGCTCTCCCCTATCCCGATCAACACGTCATATCGTTCCGAATTCGGTCCCGCTACTGGAACTGCGACCGAGGTTGCTGGTAGGAGAGGTTCAGGATGAAGGAGGTTGAGCGGCCAGCGGCCGCTCTGGTGGCGGGGTTCGATCATGGTTTCGATGGCGTGACTGAAGCGGCTGTCGTGTTCAATTCCTGGACTCCGAATATAATTGAGTCCTCGCAAGACGTCGTAGTGTCTGGAACGATAAGCGGAGCCAGCAGTCTGTAGACACCGAGCTGGTGGTCGGCTTTCCAAAATTTACATAGTGTTTACATGCCGGCTACATCTGGATGAATTTTCCCGTTTACACTTAAGCCGGCTCTTAAACGGAATCGCGTTGATTGCGCGGTGCCCATGCTTTAAATAGTTGCAGACGAATGAGGCAGGGCAGCGAATGCAGCCAGCCGGACTAGTAACGAATGGGAGCTCGAAAGTATGAGGGCCCAATCATGATCAAGCTCAATGCGAAAATTCGATTGGCTAGTCTTGCAGTTACATTCTTAGCGTCGGCATCTGCACAGACCGGCGTCTGGAGTCCACCCGTCGTGCTCAGTACGGGCGGTCAGGGCTGGGAGGCCGCGGCCATAGACGGGACTGGCAACTCGGTGTCTCTATGGGATGAGCGCACAAGTTTGGACCAGCTCTGGTCACGCTCGAAAACGAGCGCCGGGAATTGGGGGGCTGTCGCAGAGATCTCCCCGCCACTCGAGACTACTTCTGTTTTTCCGGAGGTGCGGATCAGCACAGCCGGATTCGCTACAGCAGTATGGAGCGATGCCAACGGGGTGTGGACAGCCGATCGGCCGCCCGCCTCGAACTGGAATCCGCCTCAGCTTTTGATCCCGGGTGTGTCAAGTCCCATTTTTGTAATGAATTCGCAAGGCGCCGCCGCGATCGCCTGGACTGTGGGCGGCCCCAGGAGCACGACTGGTTCGGTAATGGCCGTGCTTCGGCCTGCTGGGGGAACCTGGACCTCACCGGAGATGGTCGCCGGCGGCGCCGAGCATGTTTCCGCCGATCATGTAAGGATCGGCACGAGTGGAGCGGTGATTGTGACATGGGAATCCTACAATGCAGTCTGCACGAAATATGGTTGCAGGCTAAGCGCCTTCACCCTGCACGCCTCGCGGCAGAATGCGGGTACCGGCTCCTGGGCGGACTCGGGCTCGCTCCTGGGGCCCGATGGCACCTCGCATGATGCACGAGTGGCGTTGGATTCCGCCGGCGGAGCGGCGCTGGTGGCGCTGAACAATGCCGGCGCCTATGCTTCCGCTACGCAGGGCAACGTCGGCGGCGCCTGGAACCCGTTCAAAACAATTGCAGCACCTCAGGGTTCGACGATTACTTGCGATCTGGCCAGTGACGATGCGGGGCAGGTGACGCTGGTCTACGAGTTCATCGGTTTCCCAACGTCACAGGCGTTTGCGGTCAGCGGTTCCGTTAGCAGCAATGTGTGGTCATCCCCCGCGGTCATCTCCGCCAGCGACGCAAGTGTCGGTCAGTTGTATTTCGCCGTTGCTCCGAGTGGCCAGGCACTGGTCATTTGGCTGAACAGCAGCGCGACCCCGGAAGTCCGTGCCGTCAGACGAACAACCGCTTCAGGGACTTGGAGTAGTCCGATCACTGTCTCTGGGCCTGGCAACGAAATCGGGCCGGAAGCCGCCGCCGTGAACTCCTCGGGAGATGCGATCGTCATTTACTCCGGCTACGACGCCGCAAGCGTGCACACCGAGTACGTCACGACTTATCGGCCTTAGTAGCAATCTGGGGCGTAACGGCGCACTGCTGCGATCGGGGCGGCGTTGTTGCCGCAGGTTTTTGATAAAGGGAGAAGCGAAATGTCCTCACCGATAAAGTGTGAATGGCACAAGAGTTTGGCGGTCAGCGGTCTGCTCGCATGCGCACTCCCCTGTGCCGCGCAACTATACACGGTAGCCGATCTGGGAGCTCTACCCGGAAACAGCGTATCCGCCGCCTACGCCCTTAACAATTTGGGAGAAGTGGCGGGGGCATCCTCCACCCCAACCGCCGATATTGCCACCCTGTTCAGTGCCGGTAAAGCAACCAGCATCAGTACGCTCGGGGCAAACGTCTCGCTGGCCACCGCAATCAATAGTTCCGGCGATATGGTTGGCTACAACATCTTTTATTCCGACCCGAACTCGGAATTTCATGCGTTTCTGTACAGCGGTGGCAGCATGAAGGACATTAATTCAGCAACCCTGTTTCCTTCGGGCTCTGAGGCTTTGGGGATTAACAATTCCGGGCAGGTGGTAGGGACCGGGTATCTAAGTCCGTCCAACTTCCATGCCTTCTTGTACAGCGGCGGCGAAGTCAAAGACATCGGGCCTCCCGGCAGTTATCAAGCGAGCGCGGTTGCAATCAATACGTCAGGCCAGATTGTTGGGTCCTACTACCTAACATCGGGAGGAGGAGGCTCCTTCCTGTATTCCAATGGCAGAATTACTACCCTTCCTGTACCAACTGGTTCGTCCTCCGTTAGTTCCTTTGCCATCAATGACAATGGCGCGATTGCCGGCGCACTTTACTTCAGTTCCGGCGCACCGCCCCACGCGGCGAGTTTCAGCAGTGGGGTTTGGACGGATCTAGGTGCGATTACCGGAGCCCTTTCAAACTTGGCAAAGGGAATCAATATAGCCGGACAAGTCGTGGGCACGGCATACTTTCGTCAAACACAGTACCACCCACCAAAACCCGGCAAGCATGTTCCGTTCATTCACAAAACGGGCGGGTTGGTCGATCTCAACACGCTGATTCCTTCCGGTACGGGCTTTACTCTTACGGACGCCGTCGGAATCAACGGTGCGGGCCAGATCGTTTGCAACGCAACCGATGCAGGCGGACGTGAACACGCTGTGCTCCTCACTCCGGAATAGATCGTAAAGCGTCTTCCTATGATTGAAACGGACCAACTCCTAATCTAAGGCAGATCCTTCTCTCCTGCCGGCCCGCATTCCTCCGATGCGGGCTCTTCTTTTGTGATACGGCACAAATCGGGTCACAGCCCGGCGGCGGCTCAGTAGAGTCCCGAATGGCTTCCGATATTGCTTAGGACCGTATCGGAAGCGCCGCGGCCACGTAAAGGGATCGGCTGGAGCGCAACGCAAAGGCGTGGCCGCGGTGGTTTCGATACGGTGCGATGAAGGAAGCCTCTCCGGATTGGCAGGAAGCTGCTATGCATTTTGATTCGACGGCGGCCGTGCGTGGGGCTGTGGGAGGGGACATCGGAAGGCAGCACGTTGGGATAGAAGTGGGCTCACGGGTGTAGATCGTGGTTGTAATGAGGCAAAGGATCGGTGGGAGGATGCCAGAGAGGCGGGCAGAAAGCGGGCCCACTGGAGAACTGCGATGTTGCAAGCGCAGCAGTAGCGACCTCTTGCCGAAGTGTTGGACGCTCGGCGATGAATACGCTTCGGCATCTCAGGCGACCTGGGCTTCCGGCGGAGAACGGAGCTTGATCTGGACGGCGGTAAGTCGCTCGATCACAACCATAGGACCACCGCACAGCGGACAGGTCCAGAACGGCGCCGACTGGCCTGGGGAATCAGAGTGAGTTGATGCGGGCGGCGTCACGGGTGAACCGGCCGGAAGCAGGTGCTTACAAAGAGGAACCAGTACCCCACGACGACGGCTGGCGAGGAAACCGAAGTGGCGGATTCGGACGAAGCCACGCGGCAGCACATGCAGTAAAAAGCGACGCAAGAATTCGTCGACAGGCAGAGTCAGGAATCGCTTCTTGTTTTTGTGAGCGGAGTCGCGCCAGCGGAACGTCACCTGGTCCTCAACGAAGGAAACGAGACGGTGGTTGGAAATCGCAACGCGATGAGTGTAGGCGCCGAGGTAACGAAGTACCTGCTCGGGTCCACCGAAAGGCGGTTTGCAGTAGACCACCCAGCGCGGCGCGTAAAGCTGACGGATCAAACTCCGGAACAGCCTGGGCTGAGCCAGGCCGCGAAGCAGGCCGTGAAACTGGAGTTGTCCGGAAGCGTGAGCCTGCTGGAGCGCTTCGAGAAACTTGCCGCGGAAGACTTCGCTGAGAACCCCTACCGGTAGAAAGAAGCGGTCATTTCGGGGGCGCACCCAGTGCGCGTGATCGCGAGACAAGCCGCCAGCGGCCACGACACAGTGAACGTGGGGATGATGCTGCAGCTTCTGATTCCAGGTGTGGAGGACGCTGAAGAAGCCGATCTCGGCGCCGAGATGCTTCGGGTCCGCGGCAATTTCGATCAAGGTCTGGGCGCTGCAGCGGAAAAGCAGCCCGTAGATCACTTCTTTATTTTGCAAGGCCAGAGGCGCCAATTGGTGGGGCAGCGTAAACACGACATGAGCGTAGGGCGTAGCGAGCAGTTCGGCGCGCCGGGCGGTCAGCCAGCGGTCGCGCGTCTGGCTTTGGCACTTCGGGCAGTGCCGGTTGCGACAAGAGTTATAGGAGATGGCGCGATGACCACAGCCGGAGCACTGATCCAGATGACCGCCCATCGCGGCGGTGCGGCACTGCTCGATGGCTACCAGGACTTTAAGATGCATCCAGGTGAACCACGCGGGAGGCCGGTCTATGAATCGGTGGCCGGCGGCGGTTATGATATCGGCCAACTCCAGGAGTGGCCCCTTCATTCACTTCTTTCGGGAACCGTTTTTCAGGTTCGGGGCCGCCGCCAGGGTAAGCGAGTCGAGCGGGCTTCGAGTGGCTTTGAGATGCCGCTCCGACAGGTGCAGGTAACGGCTAGTCGTCCTCAGATCGGCGTGGCCCAGCAGGAGTTGAATGGTACGTAAGTCGGCGCCGGATTCGAGCAGATGGGTTGCAAAGCAGTGCCTCAGGGTATGCGGGTGGACGCTCTTATCCAGTCCCGCGCGCACGCCTGCTTGCTGCACGGCATCCCATACGCTTTTGGATGTTATGGGGACATCGCCGTTGGGATGAGTGCCTTTACTGGGGAACAGGTAAGTTTCCGGCTTGGGGTTCGCCGCGCGCCAGTAGTTGCGAAGTTCCTGTAGTAGCCTCGGGCTGAGCATGACGTTGCGATCCTTCTTCCCCTTGCCCTGACGAATGCGGATCAACATGCGCTCGCTGTCAATGTCGCTGACCTTCAACTGAACTAATTCTTCGCGACGGATGCCGGTGGCATAGAGGACGAGCAGCCAGATTCGATGCAGGGGGCTGGCGGCGGATTGGATTAGACGTTCGACTTCTTTCCGCGAGAGGACTTCGGGCAGGCGAATCGGCCGTTTGGGAACCGGCATGTCGTCAGCCTGCCACGGGCGCTTGAGAATCTTGAGAAAAAAGAACCGTAGGGCGGATAGTTGCTGAGCGACGCTGACGGCCTCCAGTTTGCGATCGGTGAACAGATGGGCTTGGTACTGTCGGATGTGCTCCAGGCCTAACCTGTCGGGAGGAGTCTCGAAGTATTGAGCGAACTCCTCAACGGAATGGAGGTAAATACGAGTGGTAATCGCAGACAAATTCCGACGCTGGAGTTCCTCCAGCATCGCTTTTCGTAGATGGGTCACGGGGACTCTCCTCGTGACCTACGATAGTCCAGCCAGCCAGCTGCTGCTTTATTACGAACCGCCCCCCCGTTCTTAGCAACGCGAAGCGTCTGCCGCGCTCGCGGCTTCGTTCATTGCTGGTTAACGCCTAGCTTGCGCCTTCGGGGCACAGGGACCAATTGTCAGACAGTTGTCGGTATCGCTGTAGCCGGTGCTACTGATGGCTGAATTCGGCTACCCTGAATGAGTTCGCGAGACCGGCAATGCCCTGCCACTAAGGCAAGGACCAGTAGCTATGAGTTTCGATGGTAAGATCGAGCAGCAAAATCCGCATTTCCTCGGCATCAGTAACGCCCATCTATCGTCCATGACATGGCGCGAGTATCACGAATCTACCAAGCATAGCGTTGAATCGTTGAGGCGAGCGCCGCATGTTCTCGAGTGGGAGAATATGCCCGATCCGTTCCGTCACTACGAGGGAGTACCGGTGCTCGATCTGCCGGCAGATCCACCCAGCCCTGCAACGCCAGCGCTCGAAGTGCTTAACGGTGTCCCTGGCGACACGTCTGCCGGTGTCGGCTCCACGTTCCTTTCGCAATTGCTGTTCTATTCCGCCTCGATTTCTTCATCCAAACGTGTTCCGTCCACTGGAGACCGGTACGCGTTGCGCGTGAACCCGTCCTCCGGGAACCTGCACCCGACCGAATTCCACTTCCTCGCGCGGTGCCTGAAGGATTGGCCCGATGGGCTGTATCATTACCGTCCCTCTGCACACATGGCCGACCAGCGTGCGCGGGACGATTCTGAGCTGAAGTTAGCCGGCAGCTCTGCGCCCATCGCGTTTGTTTTGACCACCATTGCGTGGCGCGAGGCGTGGAAGTACGGTGACCGAGCATACTGATATTGTTTACACGACATCGGGCATGCCTGGCAAGGCCTTGAGCTCGCTGCCCACGGCATCGGATGCCACAGCTTTGCGGTCGGTCATTTCCCGGATGACGAAATTGCGCAGTTCTTTCGCCTGCAGGACGATGAGTGGCCGATACTCATTATCGAACTCCGTGGTGGGTCCATTCCAATGCGCAAACCAGACGCCACCAAGACGGTTTGGTAAGGCGGGCAACCGAATCGGCTCTCGAAAGAAATAACCGCTTACCCGCGGATCGACGGGATTCACAACGCCACGAAACTCAACAACCGCGGGAGCCGCGGCCGTCAACCCTGGCGTCGGTGGCCACGGCTTTCCCGCCTCGGGTGCCCGGCCTAAAGCGCCATTGGTTAATGGCCTCCATGGCCTTCTCATCCAGGCCTGCCCCGAGTTTGCGAAGCACCCGCATGTTGACGGCATGACCCGAAGGGTCCACCACCACGAGAATGGTCACGTTCCTTGCATCTTGGCGCGACGGGCCTCCTCCGAGTATCCTGGTTCGACCTTGTTCACAATTGACGGCACGTGCAGAACAGGAGGCGCGGTACTCCCTGAGTGAGCCGGCGGCAGCGACTGCGGTCGCAGCCCGGCACTCCATCTCAATGGTGGCGCTTGCCGCTCTGGCTTCCCGTTTAAA
Organism: uncultured Acidobacteriaceae bacterium; assembly: GCA_963771305.1. Classification (GTDB taxonomy): domain Bacteria; phylum Acidobacteriota; class Terriglobia; order Bryobacterales; family Bryobacteraceae; genus CAJCIT01. The sequence goes on along the minus strand of CAVYTS010000019.1, from coordinate 193,366 downwards.
AAGCCAGGTTGGAATCTCCAGGATTGGATCGCCTTCAATGCCGCGTCGCCCATTGCGTCAGCAGGCTGCTCGAGGGCAAGCTGGCCGGGCATTCCATCCTCGTCAATCTTCAGCCTCACGATGACGAACCCGCCATCTGCGGGGCACGCTTCGGGGGCGGGACTAACATACTGTTTCAGGAGCGGCTTCGAAAGCTGCTTCACTTTCTTGACTCCGGCCACATCCACGTTCAGAGATGATCGATGAATCCGCCATGGCGTGGGTGGATCCAGGAGGAAACGCTCTTCGCCCGATTGCTCGATATCGACGGGCTTTCCATCGAGAATGGCCGGCTCGTAGCGCCGCTGCTTCACTGCCTCGATGGCTTTTTCATTCAGGCCCAGGCCTAAGGTCTGTATGACCTGAGCTGTCTCCACTTCGCCGGCAGCACTTACTTCAAGATACAAGACCACCGAACCTTGCAGTCCGGCGGCGCGCGCTTCGGGGGTGTACTCCGGCTTGACCTCCTTTATTAGGCGAGCTCCGAATCTACTTTCTGCCACCACTCGACGAGCCGCGGGCGGCGCCTGAGCTCGGCCCGGTTCAAGCGCTGGTGGGGTAGTCTGTGATGACGCACCGACGCCATTAGCCTGGCTGGCGAGCGCGGCCTCGTCCCCTGTGCTGAGGACTCGGAGCATCTTGTGCCGCCGAGTGCCCGGCTGCGAAGAGGAAAGCAAGCAGAGCCAGGCAAAGGCCGACCGCACTAGTTGATTGGCGCGAAGTCATCAGGGTCACTTTAGCTCAAAAGTCGGCGTGGTCGCGATCGACTGTCTCGGTGAAGTTGATTACGCATGGTCGCTGGATTGAACGCTGGCAGTCTGAAGGATGTTGAAGTCTCCTAGAAGCCCTCGAGGCACGATGTTCTGGTTCAGGGGGAAGACGTTCGACGGATCATATTTTTGTTCGGTCGCAGCGAGGCGCGCGTACTTTTCGGCTCCGAACGCGAGTTCGACGCGACCTGGAGCGGTATCGGCGTCGTAGTTTGGGTAGAAGCCCCCGTACCCGAACGGCTGCATCGCGCTTATGAATTCGCGGACCCAACCAATGTGCTTGGCGTCGTCGGCGGGGTTATCCCACATGCCGACGGCTATTACTGCGTGCCGGGCGTCGCGGTAGGTGACCGCCGAGTCCGCGTCGGGAACACGGCTGACGGCTCCCCCGAAACTATAGAGAACGATGTGTGTCAGTGGGGCCGTGTTGCGCACGTAGTGCGAAGTCATGGTTTTGATGGCCTCCGCACTGAGGTCTTTGATATAGACCATTTTCCAGAAATTGCGCTTTCCCCGGGGGTTGAAGTTCTCGACGATGCTCTGGACTGCAGTGTATGGCATGGTTTGGATCTGGTCCATCAAGGTGGCTGCGGTTCTCATCGGCGCGACCGCGCTCGCACCGGCCTCAGGCGAGCCGCAGTGACAGGCGAGGTAGACGACGGCCTTTGCGCCGTTCGGCAGGGTCGCAAGAACAGCCAGAGTTCCGAGCTCGTCTGGCGCGGACGCACTGAATTCGTGGTAAAACCTCAGCAACTGCGGGGCTTGGTAGAAGGGGAAGGCGAGAACACCGCCGGTGACGAGGCCGACCTCGTGCAGGCGGAATTCAAATGAAGTAACGACACCGAAATTGCCGCCGCCACCACGGAGCGACCAGAAGAGATCGGGGTTTTCGCCACCGCTAGAGTCCATGCACTCAATATCGAGTACTGTTAGCGTTTCTGCGAGCATAATAAGTGCACAACCAAGCGTTTGAGTATGTTCTTGTGCCCACGCAGGTGCGTCCGTCTCATGCCTCCGGTCTCGTACATGTGCGCAAATGATCGCTCTAACTTCTCGCCGCGCTGCTTCAGCAACCGCTTGCCGCGGACTCCTCGTATACGCCGCCGATTGCCATACACAGCCGCTTGTTCGGTTGCCTTGCCGGCCCAGTTGCGCTGGCCACGATCCGGTTCCGGTATGTAGCTCCGCACTCCCACTTCCTTCAGGTCTTTCAATACCGCATTGCTGTGATAGCCTTTGTCCGTCACCAGTTCCGCCGGCCCTTCCGGATTCACCCTCTCGCCCGCTTCCTCGTTGTTGACCGCCACAGCGACTTCCGCTATCTGCGTCCCGGCTTGGGACAATGTCTCCACGATCGTCGTCGTGTCGCCCTGATCGGCTCCCTGCAGCGTTACCGCCACCACCGCTCCCGTCTCCATGTCTACCGCATGCTCAGCCTTGTGCGCCAGGTGTGTAGACCCATCTTTCATCTTGGTGATCTTGGCGTCCGGATCGTGTGGATTGGATCCATTCCTCATTGGACATCTTCTTCTTCCGCTTCCGATCCATTTGCGCCAACTGCTCTCGCGTCGGCGTCTCAATCCCGGCCTCCTTGGCCAGCTTCTTCAGAAACTCTTCATAGCTCTCCCCGCTCTCCCGTCGTACGATGCTGCGCAGGGCGGCATTGGCTTCCAGCGTTGTCGCATCAATCCCAATCGTGTCACCTTTCAGCAAACCCTCTTTGGCAACCAACTCCAGTACCCATGTGAATACCTTCTGGTGTGTCTCCAAGTCGATCAGCCGCCGCGTCCGCGAGATCGTCGAGTGGTCCGGCGTCTCTTCATCCAGACTGATTCCCAGAAACCGCCGTAAGGACAGCGAATCCTCCGACCGCCAGGCGATCCCGCGTTCCGAATCAATTCCTTCGAAGTAGCCTACCAGCAGCAGCCGAAAGTAGATGCCCGGTGTCAGGCTGGGGCGACCCATCTTACGGGCGTAGAATCCCCGGCATTCGGTTTCCACGAACTCATCAAATCTGTTGCTGTCCAATAGCTCGTTCAGGCGGACGTAGAACGGGTGTGCGGCGGTCGCACGGATCTCCGCGGTGGCCATCCACAACATCTCCTGCCGCTCACGATCCTTCCGGGTTCCCATCGCCATGATCCATTCTAAGCCGAAACATTTCTACATCAACATGTTTTATGACCTATGCCCGACTTTAACCACGGACTGCTAGCTCTGAGGAGGCGTCCATCGGCGGTTACTATGTTCGCGGAGATGAGGTTGTCACAGGCAAGCCCGAGCTTGCGCATGAGAAACCCGTGGCCGCCGGAGAGAGTCAGTCCAGCGATGCCAGTAGAGCGCACGAGTCCGCCCGTGGTGGCGAGGCCGAAGGCTTGCGTCTCAAGATCAAACTGTCCCCAGTTGACTCCGCCTTCAGCGCGAGCTGTTTTGGCGGCGAGATCGACGTAGACGCTGCTCATCGGCGTGAGGTCGAGCATGACGCCGCCTTCACACCCGGCCACGGAGTGGCCGCCACAGCGAATCGATATGGGTAGCGATTTGCCTAAGCCGAACTCGAGGGCGTGCTTGACGTCAGAGACGCCAGCACAGCGCGCGATAACTGCGGGGCGGCGGTCGATTATGCCATTGAAGATCGCACGAACTGCGTCGTAACCGGGCGCCGCAAAGCTTAGAACTTGGTCGCGTATGGAGGACTGGAGGGTTTCCAAATCGGCTTGGGATATCCCGTATTGGTCGAGTGATTCTGTCATGCAAGGTTTCCACAATTTGTGAACGCGGGGCCAAGGAGCACGGAGGCGACGATATCGCGGGCGACGGCCGCACACTGGTGTTGGCTGCCATAGCGCCGTGTGAATTCCATTTTGGCGACCTTCGGCATAGTTCTTTCAGTTCTTCTACGGCTTGCAAGCCCCGTAAACTTTCAAGATCTTTTCCACCTGGATCGATGGCGCAGACTTAGTGCATGATTTGTGGCCCTTCAGCTTCACGTGGTCGCCCACCGGCAGCGATGGGCCGCCGTCCAGCAGTGAGTAGACCTTTTTGTCGGATTCCACCAGAGTCTTTTTTCCGTCCGCTTCGACGACACAACCCTCGGCAGCTCGCTTGTTGACGACGTAGTATGTGATCCGACTCCTGCAACCGCGACCGCCGCGATCCCCACGATGGCGCCCACGACCTCGCCCGTCGGGACGATGTCCAAATTGATGGGCTTGATGGTTTGCGCCCTTGACGAGCTCAGGGCGAACAATCCCAAAACAAGACAGCAAACTGCACGCATGAGTTTTCCTCCTCTAAGCGATGTGTGCTCAACCAGCGCTGCCGACTCTCGGCTTGCTTGCCCCGGCCGAACACTCAGTTTTCTTCGGTCGGACTCCTACTACGGCTTGCAGGGGTCGTAGACCTTTAAAACCTTTTCCACTTGGATCGAGGGCGCTGACTTAGTGCCTGATTTGTGGCCCTTCAGCTTCACGTGGTCGCCGACCGGCAGTGATGGGCCGCCGTCAGCAGTAGACCTTCTTTTCGGAGCCCACCAGAGTCTTTCTCCCATCAGCTTCTAGGACGCAACCCTCCATGACTCCGTTGTTGTGAAGGACCAGATAAGTGACCCCATGCCGGAGCGTGTAACTTGGGCTTGATCATGCGGCAGCGCATGCAAGTGGGCACGCCGCGAGGTCTGCAGGACCGTGGGAGCGCCATTTTAGCGATTCAGGTGCCGACTCCCACCGCCACGATGCCCACCACAATGCCGGTGGCCTGACCGGAGCTAATGGGACCGTATTGAGTTCCACTTGCTTGAGCCCTGACGAGCTCAGGACAACCAATCCCAACACGAGACAGAAAATTGCACGCATGATTTCTCCTCCGTTGCCCGTGGCACAGGCCAGCCTGTGATAGAAACTCCAGGCACATCCCTCAGCCTGTGAGAGCCTTCGTTTGCGGCCTCCTCGCGTGGCTGGACACTCTTTTGCGTAGCACCCCGCACAGAATCAATCCGCCCGCAATCAGGACGAAAGTCGATGGTTCCGGCGTAAGCGCCGCCAGAAATCCTTCCGCCGCAAATGCGTCGGCAGCGGTGGTGGGATGGAAGCTATCAAAAAACAGATATTGGGACGGGTTCGAACAGACGGTTGTGCCGTTGTAGCAGGGATCGGTCACATCGGTAAAACCGTAAGCCGCCGGATTGGTGACCATATTGCGAATGAGCGATGCCGTGTCGTAATACGCGACTCCGGCCGGAAGGTCCGCACCAAGTTCCGCGTTAAAAGCAGCGGAGAGGGCCGACCCTTCCGCTGCCCCGGCGGGGCCCAGGCTCTGGAAGTACGGAGTAAGTCCGAGATCCGGCATGCCCGGCACCAGGATGTGTTGAGCGCCGAGCAACTCCAGGCTGGTCACGATACCCAGTTCATTGCTGACAGCGCGGTTGACGATTTCCGCCGGTGTCGTATCCAGCGGCGATGGAGACAGGAAGTCATCCGGACCGCCCCACACGATAAACAGCCCGCCATTCAGGTAGGGACCCAGTGACGCCTTTGTCGAATCGAATACCGTCTGCATGCCCGGCAGAAAATAGGTACCGAAACTTGTGGGCGTGCCGCCGTCGCCATAGTTGCCGATTCCCGTGGTGGCGCCGATCCAGGCGAAATCCGCCAGAGGTACGCTGAGCGCGGTTGCGAGTTGTTCGACGGCAACAGGTCCGTTGGACCTGCGGCCGTTATAGTAAGGCGCTCCCGGCTGCCCGGTTGCGGCATATAGGTTGCCATCGTCGGAGAGGCTGTCTCCGTATACGACAACCGCACTGTAAGTGGTCGCCTGAGCAATCGCGTTGAGGCTCGAAAGAACCAGAGCCAAAGTGAGAGCACGTTTCATGATCGATATCCTCCCGTCGATATATTCCGGTCGATATATTCCGGTCGAGCAATTCTAACGAAAACGTAGTATCCTGTTGCGATAACTGAGCGGTGATGCCCCGCTCGGGGGCGGCTTCATGCCCATTCATCTGGTCTATTGCATACGGTTTGTCCGCCTAAACCGGCCGTTGTCTAGTAAAGCGCGAATTGCGCGCCAAAGTAGCAATCGTGTACACGAAAAAGTTGAGTGAAATAACCAGCGTCGCGGGGAGAGTAACCCCTCGGCTCTGCGCCGGTGGTTGTGTGGGTGTAATGTGTCGAAGCTACGGAGGCCCGAATGACCGCGCCGTTGACTAACGAAGTCACCCGGCTGCTGAAGGCGTGGACTGCCGGCGACGAGCATGCCCTGGAAAAGCTCACGCCCATGGTGTATGGGCAATTACATCGAGTCGCGCAGCGCTGCATGGCCGGCGAACGGCCCGGCCACACCCTGCAAACAACTGCGCTCGTGAACGAAGTCTACTTGCGCCTTGTTGACTGCGCACAAGTCAACTGGCAGGATCGGGCGCATTTCTTTGCCGTGTCTGCCCAGCTCATGCGGCGCATTCTGATCGATTTTGCCCGCTCCCGCGGGTCCCGGAAGCGGGGTGGAGGCTTGGCTCAGGTGTCCCTCGACGATGCAGCCACAGTGTGCAGTGAACCTGATCCGAACCTGGTGGAACTGGATAACGCCTTAAAATCGCTGGCCGAAGTGGACGTACGGAAGAGTAAGGTTGTCGAACTGAAATTCTTTGGTGGATTAAGCACGGACGAGACAGCGGAAGTATTGAGAATTTCCCGCGAGACCGTGGTGCGGGATTGGCGGCTAGCCAAGGTCTGGCTCTTGCGGGAGATGAGCGGCGGTAATGGACGTGGAGCCTGAACGCTGGCGACGGGTCGAAGATCTTTATCACCGCGCGTTGGAGCTGGACGCGGGCGGCCGCGCTGCGTTCCTGGAAGACTCCTGCGGGGACGACGCAGTGCTTCGGGCTGAGGTCCAGTCGCTGCTGGCCCGCGAGAAACAAGCCGAGCATTTCATGGAGGCTCCAGCGCTGGAGGCGATGGGAAAACAGGTCGCCAACGACTTGGCGGTCGCAGGTAGTGAAGCAAAACTGATCGGCAGTGTCGTCTCCCATTACCGCGTCATCGAGAAACTTGGCGGCGGCATGGGCGTGGTCTACAAGGCCGAAGACACCCGCCTGCATCGTTTCGTTGCTCTCAAGTTTTTGCCAGAGCATGTGGCCACCGACCCGCAATGGTTAAGCCGCTTTCGCCGCGAGGCGCAGGCCGCCTCAGCGCTCAACCACCCAAACATTTGCACGATCTATGACGTGGGCGAGCATGGGGCACTGCGTTCATCGCGATGGAGTTTCTGGACGGAGCGACCTTGAAGCACCTGATCGGGGGCAAGCCGCTCGAAACGGAGCGCATCCTTGGTTTGGGCGTCCAAATTGCTGAGGCGCTGGATAACGCCCACGCCACAGGCATCATCCACCGGGACATCAAGCCCGCCAACATCTTCGTCACCACACGCGGGGTGGCCAAGGTTCTGGACTTCGGGCTGGCGAAGCTTCGATCACGCGCGGGGATCCGGGCAGACGAGGAAACCGAAGTCGCCAGCGCGGGTGCCTTGATGGCCCGCGCGCAGGCAGGGGCTGAGTCCAACCTCACCACTCCCGGCACAGCCGTGGGAACCGTGGCGTATATGTCGCCGGAGCAAGTTCGGTGCCAGGTATTAGACGCCCGTACTGATCTGTTCTCTTTCGGAGCCGTGCTCTACGAGATGTCTACGGGTGTGCTTCCGTTTCCGGGCGCGACGAAGGAGGCGATGTTTGATTCGATCTTGAATCGACAACCGATGCCCCCGGTTCGCATCAACCCCGCCACGCCTCCGAAGTTGGAAGAGATCATCCACAAAGCGCTGGAGAAAGACCGCGATGTTCGCTGCCAATCCGCCGCCGAGCTGCGGGCGGACCTGAAGCGACTGAAGCGGGACACGGATTCGGGCAAGGCGCAGCCTGCTATCGCGTCGGCCTCCGAACCCTCGGCTGTACCGGTGCGCCGTGGCCGCGGGCGCGGCGGCGTCCTGGTTCTTCCTGCCGCTTCCACCCCCGCGAATAACAGGTACGGTCCAGATTACTAGCGATGGCCTGCCAAAGGGCTGGCCACTGCTCACCGATGGCTCGCGGCTATTCTTCAATTCCGGCTCCTTCAGCATTAGTCTCGGCGGGGCCGACAATGCGGCTCATCAGGTATCGGTGAATGGGGGTGAGTCCGTCGCTCTACCCACGCCGGTGAAGGATGCCGTGGCGGTGGATATTTCCTCGAACCATGCGGAGTGGTTGCTGTGCCGGTACGTGTCTCCGTCCGCACCTTGTGAGCTTTGGGCGGCGCCGTTGCTCGGTGGCTCTGCGCATCGGTTGGGCGATCTTGTTGCTCGGAACGGCGCAGCGGCTTGGTCCCCCGATTGTCAACATGTGGTTTATGCGAGGGACGGAGTACTGCAGGTCGCGAGCCGCGATGGGACCGGGGTCCGCAAGCTGGCAACGATTGCGGGCTCGCCTTATTGGGTGCGGTGGTCGCCCGACGGAACCACGGTGCGCTTCTCTCAAACGGCCGGCTACTTTCTAACGGAAATTTCGCAACTGACCCAGACTTCATCCCTTTGGGAAGTCCGGATTGATGGAAATCACGCGTATCCGGCGCTTCCCGGCTGGAGCCCATCGTCGTCCGCCTGCTGTGGTAACTGGACACCGGATGGCAAGTACTTCGTTTTCCAAGCGAGTGGGAAGGGAATCGTAAACGTCTGGGCTCTCCGTGAGAAAGTGGGTTTGCTCCAGCGCGCTGAACGTGGGCCGTTCCAGTTAACCAACGGCCCACTGATTGCGACTTCTCCGGTTTCCAGCGCCGACGGTAAGCGTTTGTTTATCGATGGCCACCAGCGTCGCAACGAATTTCTCCGTTATGATCTGAAAACAGGCCAATTCGTTCCAGAATTCAATGGAATATCGGGCCGTGACCTCGAATTTTCCAAGGATGGGAGGTGGGTTGCTTACGCTTCGGTTCCGGATGGATCGCTTTGGCGCAGCGCGGTCGATGGTAGCCAGCGCCTGCAACTCACTTCACCTCCGCTTGAAACGTGGATGCCTCACTTGTCTCCGGATGGGAAGCAGATTGCATTCGTCGGAGCGGCCGAGCGGAGCCCCGGCAGGATCTATGTGGTGTCCTTCGATGGCGGTCCGCTTAAGCAGGTAACCAACGGAGAGTGCGGGAAGCCCGGCGATGGGGAGTCCTCCTGGTCGCCGGACGGAACGTCGCTTGCTTTCGGCTGTGACCTTACAATGCCGGCTAGCGCGAAATTCATTCATGTCGTGGATTCAAAAACGGGTCGCATCTCAGCCAAGCCACCGGCTGAAGCCGGGTTGAAACAATCTGTGACCGGGACATGCAGAGAGGAGTTACTCTGCAGAAGAGCCGGTCGCAGTCAGGACCCTATATGCATTGGAGCGGATGCCCCGATCTCAGCATGGTTCCGGGTGGGCAGTTGAACATTGGCGAGGCCGTCATGGCGCTCCCCCAGGCCAGAATCCGCGAACGAGCCAACCCCGGGCGACCGGTTCGGAAAGGCAAGAGGAGATGCAGAAACAATTGAGTGGATTGCCGGTTGTCCGGCCGGATGTTGCCGGCATTGATCTGGGCAGCGAACGGCATTGGGTATGTGCGCCCGCTCTCAACGGAGAAGGGCGCGAGGTGAATGATTTCGGCGCTACCACGGCCGAGTTGATCCGGATGGCACAGTGGCTGAAGGAGCGAGGTGTTCAGTCGGTGGCGATGGAGAGCACCGGCGTGTACTGGATCGCTCCGCATGAAATTCTGGAGGCCCAGGGCTTGGAGGTGCTGCTGGCCGATACGCGGCAGTTAGCGCGCGTGCCGGGCGCAGCCGGAAGAGCGATCCCAGCGACTGCGAGTGGCTGCAAAGGCTGCATAGCTGCGGTCTGGTGAAAGGCTCGTTCCGCCCTCCTGAGCAGGTGTGCATGCTGCGCACACTGATACGGGATAAAGGCAATCTGGTGGCAGAGCGGTCCGATTGGATTCGGCGACTGCAAAAAGGCCTCGATCAGATGAATGTGCGGCTGCACCGGGCGGTTTCCGATGTGGACGGAGCCACGGGGATGGCGATTCTGCGCGCCATCGCTGCCGGCGAGCGGGATCCGCGGCAACTGGCCCGGTTGCGCGACCGCGGATGCCGGAAGAGCGAGGAGGAGATTGCCGAACAACTGACTGGTCACTGGCGGGAAGACCATTTGTTCAGTCTGCGCCAGAGTCTGCAGATGTACGATGCCATCGAGCAGCGCATCGCCGATTATGATGGCGAGATTCTACGTCTGCTGAACAGCATGACACCGGAACAACGGCGCCAGCAATCGGCTCCCGCGCTGAAGAATCAGCCCAAGATGAGAAGCTTGCGGAAGCGGGGCCAGGAGCCGGCGCGCCAGGCGCTGTACAGAATGAGCGGGGTGGATATGACGCAAATCGATGCGGTTGGCGTCGAAACCGTGCAGATAGTGCTGAGCGAGTATGGACCCGATCTGAGCCGGTTTCCCAACGAGAAGCACTTCATCCCACACACTACGCTGGCTCCCCGGGTACCGAAAAGCGGTAATAAGCCGATTCGCAAAAAAAAGCGCAACAGCGCCAGCACGCGAGTCGCGGCGGCGTTGCGCATGGCGGCCTTGTCGGTGCGCCACAGCCAAACCGCCCTCGGCGCCTATTACCGGAGCATCTCGCGCCGGAAAGGCGCGGATGTAGCTGTATTCGCCACGGCGAGGAAACTGGCCAGCCTCATCTACCGGCTCCTGCGGTGGGGCCAGCCATAAGTCGATGAAGGCGCCGAAGCTTTTGAACGCCGCTACCAGGATCGCCGTATCCTCGGCCTAGCATCCAGGGCCAGAGAGTTAGGCTTTGCACTCACTCCAGCTACAACCTGATCGTCCAACCACAGTGGGTCACCGGCCAGCCTTACCGGGTTCGGGCGGGATGTGGGGTCCCGCTTGGTCGCCGGATGGACGATTCATCGCGGGTGCGTCGACGTCTGGTTGGAAGCTCATGCTCTACGATTTTCGGACGCGGAAGCAGTCCGAGCTTACCAGCGTGCCGAGCGGCTATGTAAGCTGGTCTCGGGACGGTGAATACCTGTTTTACGGGACCATTGGTGATGATGCGTCTTGGTGGAGGGTGCGCATGCATGACCGCAAAACGGAGCGCATCGCGTCCCTGAACGGGTTGCGCCTGACCTACTGGTTCGCGGTGGCTCCCAATAATTCCCTCATCACTGCGCGCAACGCCGGCACCGACGAGATCTACGCCCTCGATTGGGAAGCGCCGTAGTGGTTGTTGACAAGCACCAAGACTGTTATTACAGTTGTAATAACAGCATTTGAGGTGAGCCATGGTGGAAGTGAAAGTTCGCAAATTCGGGAACTCGTTAGGGGTTGTCCTGCCGAAAGAAGTGATCAACCGTCTGCGCACCGGCGACGGCGAACCTCTGTTTCTCATCGAGGCTCCGGACGGGGGCTACCGGCTCACGCCCTACGATCCGGATTTCGAGAAGAAAATGGCAAAGGCGGACGACATTATTAGCCGCTACCGGAATACGCTGCGCGTTCTCTCCAAGTGAAGAGGCCGATCTGGGTTGACGAGCACGATGCCCTTGTCCTGCACGATCGTCTGCTCGCGCTGCACGGGGGCGCAGCGGGGTTGCGGGACGAGGCTTTACTGAAATCGGCGCTGGCTCGCCCTCAGCAGCACTTCGCCTATGCTGAGTCTCCGGATGTTATCGATTTGGCCGCCGTCTATACGGCGGGTATTGTGCGTAACCATCCTTTTGTGGACGGCAACAAGCGCACGGGCTTTGTGGTGGGGATCCTATTTCTTGAACTCGATGGCCATCGATTCACAGCCAGTGAGGAAGACGCAGCGCGGGCAGTCCTGGAGCTGGCGGCCGGAAGCCTCGACGAAGCGGGTTATGGCGCCTTTCTTCGGCGTAATGCGGCGCGGTTGAGGTGAGGCCATTCTGTGCGGAGTGTCAACTACCGCGTTAGCGCGCGGTCGCGGCCCAGTAGAAGCGTTTGTGTTTTCTTGCAACGAGTTGCCGTCTTCCGACAGCGAGAGAACAGAGGGTAGAGGACTTTTTTTCGCAACGTCTGCAGGCGGCGACGAACACACTGCCGATCAATAAGGTTACCGACGGGGCAACCTGGGCGCAGACAGGAACATCGTGCAGGTTCGGACTCGATGAGATCACAACGTCCGGTACTCATCCGGATATTCGTGCTTGGACTTTTGTATGCGGTTGCGCAGGTTTTGCTTGCCGATATAAAAGGCTGAGCCGTGGAGACCGGAACGGTGACGGTTGACCATTTCCTCGAGTTGACTGGCACGCTCAAGGGAGGGCGGATGGGAGCGGAAGTAAGATTCGAGGGCTCCTCCTACCGATTGTGTGATTTCACCAACGGGCGTTGTCGCCAGCTCCGGCGACGGTTCGCGCAGACGTGCTTGCATACGCAGGAATAACGCGGCGGCGGCGTCGGGATCGTAGCCTGCTTCGATGCTCATGCGCTGGCCCTGGGCATCGGCCTCGAGTTCCTGATCGGGGGTAAAGCTAAACGTGGCTACGCGGTGCGCCAGCTCTACCACCTGCCCGGCCTCCGCAACGCCGGCCTTTCCTAACGTGATCTCGTATTGATAGCGCTCGATGCAATGGCGAAGATCGACGTGGGAGATTTCGTGTCCCAGCACAGCGGCCAGCTCGGCTTCCGAGCCGACGAAGTTCAACATTCCGGTGGTCACGAAGATTTGGCCGCCGGGCAGCGCAAAGGCGTTGATGGCGGGCGAATCGATCAGGTGGAACTCATAGCGGATCTCGTGGCGCCTGACGTGCTCCGCGACGGTCTGGCCCACGGCGCCGACGTAGGCGTTGCCCGCGATGTGCTCCTCACCGAAACGTCCCGCCAGTTCCGTGCCGGTCTTCATCTCATCGGCAGCGCTCACGCGGGTGAGCTTCATGCCGATCTGGTCGGTGTCACGCGAGGTATCCGACCACAGTTCGGTCAGCGAACTCAGGTTTACCGCCGGGTCCGGCGTGCCGCGCGTTGCCAGCACAGCGCCGCCGATTAACAATCCGAGAACGCAATAGAATTGCAGCTTTGGCATGAGAGGCCTCCTACAGATAACGCTGCAGTTGCTCGCGGAACCGCGTATAGATCCACGACACGCTGACCAGCATGAGCCCGAGAACAATGAACGAGAGGATGCGGTACAGCGTCTCCAAGTGCCGCAGGTCCCACGAGAACAGTTTCAAAACGCAGACCAGGAAGAGCGTGAGACCGGAGATGCGGAGCACGCGATCGCTGAGCGGAAATCCGACGATGAGCAACGCGACGCCTTCGAGCCCCCAGGCAACCGTCAGCATGCTGCCCGAGACCTCATAGAACAACAATGCGGCAAGCAGAACGGTCGCCATTACGGAAAAGAACAGCCGGGCGTAGCGCTCGATAGAACGCTGGCGGTGCAGCCTTTCGCGGCGTTACCAACTGCGCCGCGTAGAAGCAGGCGACGACAAAGGCGCCGGTGAGTATACGGCGGGAGATGCCTTCAAAACTGTCCGGCGCATAAAAGTTGGTAGTCCAACTCCGCCAGAAGGCTAGCGCGGCGAGGGCGTAACTCTGCCAGCGCAGGTCCTGATTATTCCAGCGATGACCGACCACTAGAAGAGCTAACGCGAACGCAGCCCAGCCGGTTACGGTCCACACGCGACCCAGCTCGAAACGCATCAACACCACAGCGAGAACTGCCGCGGCATACAAATAGATTCGCGCAACAGGAAGCTCCCACGACTGGAGCCGCTGGCGTACCGCGCGTTGCCGGGACCACTGATAGTACTCGGAACAGATGACGGGAACAACGGTCAGAATCCGGTGAGAGACAAAGCCCAGACTTCCCAGACCGGTGAAGTTCGCGAAGAAGAGCCGGCCAACCGCGAGTGCGGCCGCTATGTGTCCCTGGAGCCGCAGGCCGGGAACGTCGAGTGCAAGGCCGCATTCGACCAAGAGCAGGCTAATGATGGCCCACGCCGGCCCGATGACGACCGCAGGTAGAAGCGCCCAAATCGCTCCCAGCGCGAACGCCGTGCCGAGGGCCGAACTGAAATCAAATACCGTGGCGCGCTCTTTTGCGGTGATGCCTACCGCGCGCGTCCGATAGATCCTCGCCGCCATGGCGTAGGCGAGTAGGGCAGAGCCGGCAATTGTCAGCCGTGGAGCGAGCGGACCGGCGTTGGCAACTGGGATGAGGTTAAAGAAAAGCACGCGCAAGACTCCGAGACCTGCGACAAGATAGGACTGCCACCGGAAGTCTTCGGGAATCTGGCGCAGACCGAACTCAAGCAGCAGCAATGCCACGGCCATCCAGCCGAGGCCCAGGTAATCGCCAGGAAGTAATCGCCAGACAAGCGCGACCAGCGCCACGGTTGTCGCCCACGAGCCGAAGCGGCGCAGCAGGGTTCGTTCCCAGTCTTCGAGGCGATCGGCCGGTGAGCGGAGACCACAAATGGCGCCCGCGTAACTGAGTAGGGCCGCGCAAGCTAACGAGATCCAAAGATGGCGGAGCGGAGGTGCGCTGCCGAAGGCAATACTAGCTTGATATGCCGCCGTTGCTAGGAGTCCAAGCGCCGCAACGAGATAACCCTGAATTCGGAAATCGCGAAACCGGCGTAGCCATCCGATGGCGAAGAGCACTGCGGCTAACGCGAGCCAAGCCGGGCCCAGGAAGCGCTGTGGCGATTCGAGGCCGATAATCAGGGCCGCCATGGCCGAACCGGCATAACCGAAGAAGGTGTCGGCCGGGCGCAAGGCCCGATTCACGTAAAATAGCAGACCACTGAGTGCCGTCGCGGGAGTCCACGCTTTGACGTTCCACCCCGCGATAGTTGTCTGGCCGCCCCCAGGAATATCGTTCAAGATGAGTTTGCCGAGGCCGCCTGCAAAAAGCGCTGTCGCCAGCTGCCGTGGGTAGGCTTGGCGGAAAAAGAGTCCGGCCAGGAAGAGTATCTCGGCTTCCGCCAGCAACCCGAGTTGAGCCTGCGTCCCCTGGAATCGTTGGTAAATCGAAGCGAGAGTCAGCGCGGCGGCTAGCGTGATGGCACCCTCATAGCCTCCCGAAAGAGCCCGCTCGAGAGGATTGGTCTCCGCAGGAAAGCTCGACGGCGGTCGCAGAGACATACGCAGCACGGCGCTGGTTAGGTACAAGACTGCTACCGCGGCCGACAACGCATAAAGTAACTCCGGCGCGGAGGCTGACCACTTGGCATAGGACAGGAAGAGGAAGCCTGCCGCATTGAGCGGGAAGATGGCCTGCTCCCACTGCGTATGGGCGGAGCGGCGCCGCGCCCGAAACAGATCAAAGGTCTCAAACAGCAGCCAGTAGGTGGTGAACGCAGTTTGAGCAGTCAAGACAGATGCGCCCGAGTCGCCGCGCGATGCGCACGTGCCATAGGTAGCGATCAGCCCGAGAACGGCCATCTGCGACCATTCGAAGCGAATCGAGATGTAGAGCAAAGATGCGGCCAAAGGCACCAGCGCAATCACGGAAAGAGCGGCCTCCGGCGTGATGACAGGGGAGAGTGTGACGAAGGCCAGAAAGTACGCCAGCCCGGTGACGGTTTGCGAACGGTATTTCAGGGAATTCAAAATCATTCCCACCGCAACCGCCAGAAGGAGCAGAGACCCAACTGCCGGATTGTCGATTACCTTGGCGGCACTCACCGCGTGCATCGCGTAGGTCGTGAAGTAGAGGGCAGCCCAGCCTCCGCCGAGTAACCCGCGCCCAAAGATGCTGTAGCGGGCGCGCCTTTCGAGGACGATGCCGCCGCCGAGCAAGGCAAAACTGACAGCAAGTGAGACTGCAACGCGGCCCGGAGGTCCCATCCTCGTGAAGGAATAACCGAGAAACAGAGCGATGCCGATGACTAAAACAAAAACGCCCAGCTTATTCAGCCAGCTTCCGCCGACAAGCGCTTCCCACTCTTCACCCGCCATCTTCTGGCGGAGGCGATCGGAAAGCGATGGCGCAACGGTCGCGAACGAGGGCTCCGGAACTGCCACTTCGGCTCTTTCGTGCCGAACGAATTCCGGCTGCGCGGCGCAATCGGTTTGCGTTGGCATTCGCAGAGGGCGGAAGGCGATGGCAAGGCTTTGCCGCAGCTAGTGCACCAACGCACCGGCGCGGGCGGGGGCGTTACGGGCAGACGGGGCGGAGCTTCGATTCGCCTCGCCGTTCCTGACGTTCGCGGCACCCAACGTTGGGTCGGCTCCGCTACCGGGGACGGCTTGGCGGGCAGCGGGGGTGGTGCAGCTATCGGCATAGCGGATGGCGCTACACGTCGTGTGCTGGACGGCTGCCGCTGCAGTTCCTCAACTGCCTTTTCTAGCGTCTGAACCCGCTCGACGAGCAACGGCTCGCCGGATCTCGACCACAGTACGTCGATCTTCCGTTGCAGCTCCTCGATCCTCCTGGACAAAACCCTCCACAGAACCAACAACGCGATCAGCAGAACGAGGCTGATAAATCCCGCCATGGCGTTGTTCTCCTTTAGGTTCGGTCCCCAGTTATGCGACGTGCTCGGCAGCCACAAGCTGCTGTGCTTTCGCTTTCACGGCAACCAGATCCAGCTTGCATGTCCCTAGTGTCGGTATCGCGTCGATCTGATAGATGTTCTCACGCTTGGGAACCCAGAGCTTGGGCAGCTCGGTAGACGTGAGACGGCGCCACAGGTCGCCGGGAAGAACGTCAGGGCAACAGTATAAAGCCACTAGGCGCTCCCCGCGCTGCTCGTCGGGAATACCGGTCACGACGCAGGGACAATCGCCAATGATCTGGTAAATGGACTCTTCAATCTTGAGGTGTGGCACCATCTCGCCCCCGATCTTGCTGAAAGCGAGAGCCGGTCGGTGATGCGCACGAAGCCCTCGTCATCGATGGCGCCAATATCACCCGTGATGTACCACCCATCGCGCAGCGCTTCCGCACTC
Organism: uncultured Acidobacteriaceae bacterium; assembly: GCA_963771305.1. GTDB lineage: Bacteria > Acidobacteriota > Terriglobia > Bryobacterales > Bryobacteraceae > CAJCIT01. Next base: position 176,581 of record CAVYTS010000019.1, on the reverse strand, counting down.
CGTTCCGGCTGCCCCAAGTAACCAAGCATCCGGTTGGCGCCCTTCACCAACAGTAAGCCTTCCGCATTCGGAGTTACAGGCTCCATGGTGGCGGGATTTACGACCTTCACGACGACTCCCGGAAGCGGATGGCCGACGGTTCCCGGCTTGTTGCCGATCTGCGTGTCTTTGCCTGCCTCGAAGTTCGGGCCGTTCACGGCAATTACTGGTGACATCTCCGTGCAGCCGTATCCCTCCAGTAACTCGACGCCGAACTTCTCCCGGAACGCGCCTGCCACTGACTCACGCAGCTTCTCCGCACCGACCAGGACGAATCGCAAGCTGGCGAGGTCCTCCCGTGCACACTTCCGCGTGTAGCCGGCACAGAACGTGGGTGTCGACAGCAGCAGCGTACCTTTATGCTTTGCCACCAGTTCGCCGACCTTATTCGCTTCCGTCGGATTGTTGTGATAAAGCGCGCCGCACCCGCTAACCAGGGGTAGCCAGATAGTGACTGTGTATCCAAAAGAGTGGAAAAACGGCAGCGTGCCCACGACACGGTCATGATCGCTGACCCAGAACACCTGTGCCATGGCACGGATGTTCGAAAGAACACTGTGGTGTGACAGCATGACGCCTTTCGGAACTCCCGAACTGCCGCTTGAGAAAATCACCGCCGCGAGTGAATCGGGCGTGCAGGAGTTTTGCCCATATCGGGACGCAAGGAGTCTGGCAGGAAGGCAGCGCGCCACGAGCATGGCGATTATCTTCTCGGCGCGGCTGGCCTTGGAGAGCACATCCTCGAGAAAGACCGAGCCTTCCGGCGCTTCGATCTTGGCCCTCTCCAGGAACACTTTGGATGTGATGATCGTGCGCAGGACGCACTGGGCGATCGAGGACAAGATGGCTTCACGTCCCGCCGTGAAATTCAAGTTCACGGAGGCGCGGCCGGCGAGAGTGACGCCGACATTAGCCAGCGCTCCACCGACAGACGGCGGTAGCAAGAGCCCGATCATTCTGTCGGAACGTCGTTCCTTGTTGATCCAGCGCGCGATTAACAGGCTTCCGGTGAGCGTACGGCCGAAAGTCAGCTGGCGGCCGCTCGAATCTGCCATGGCGAACTTGTTCCAATGCCGTCTCGCAGTCCGAATCATTTGCAGATCCAGCCGGTCGCCGGGCTGTTTGGAGTGAGCCACCGCATCGCTGCCGAGTTCCAAAATCGCCTGTCGAACCTGATGGGCGGATACGGTGGAAAGCATTGGCACTCCAAACGACACCGTTACGGGATAAGGGACGCGTTTCGGCCATTTCCACAGAAACCTGCCTCGCTCGAAGCTGAAGATGCTGCCCCACAACCGATCAAGATGTACGGGAATTACAGGCACTTCGAGATTGGCCACGATCTTCTCCAGGCCTCTACGGAATGGAAGCGTATTCCCCGTCCGGCTGATCGCACCTTCTGCGAAGATGCAAACCACGTGGCCTGCTTCGAGTTCCTTGCGAGCAGCGTGGATGGAAGCAACCACATCGCGAGGGCCGCCGGCGCCAACCGGAATTGCCTTCGTAAGCCGGAAGAACCAGTTGATCGTCGGCATCTGGTAGTAGGGTTTCCAAGACCATAAAGCGGACGAAACGCTGCAGACACGCGCCAATCAGAAATCCGTCGATGTGTGACATGTGATTTGCCACCAACAGGGCGGGGCCGCGGAACGGCACATGGTCCTGCCCAACGATCCGAATTTTGAACACCGTGTGTGTGGCCAGCCATAAAAGGAATCTCACCAGAAATTCAGGCACCACGCTCACGACGTAGACTGAGGAGGCAAGAGTCACAATCCCGAAGATCAGGATCAATTGGTCGGGCGCGAAATGTAGCTTGTCGTGCAAGACCCAGAGGGTCAGCGATGCCAGCAAAAGTCCGATCGTGCTGTAGAAGTTGCTCGTGGCGATCATTCGACCCTTTTCGTGACTCTCACTGCGTTGTTGCAGGTACGCGGTCAGCGGAACGATAAACAAGCCGCTCGCGGTTCCTAGGAACGAGAGCATCATCACGGAAAGCCCATAGGAATGGCGGGCCATTTGCACGGCAATGCAGAACACGCCCATGAAGAGGGCTCCCAATGGCACCAGCCCCATCTCCACCTTGTCACCTGAGAGCCGGCCAGCGAGCATGCTTCCCAAGCCTATGCCGACCGCTAGGGCCGTGACCATCAGTCCGATCTTCAGATCGCTTACTTTTAGAACTCCGTTGCCGAACAGCAACAGATCCATTTGGAACAGCGCACCCAGAAACCAGAAATACGAAATACCCACCACCGTGAGAGTGAGGGGGCGTTGCTTGACGAGGTGACGTGTTCCAGTGATGACTTCAGCGAAGGGATTGATGCGGAACGGCGCATTCGCGCCCGACGGAGGGACGCGCGTGATTTTCAGACTGACCAGGAATCCGGTAATGGAGACGGCGATCATCACCAGGCCCATGTTCCAAGGCTCGTTTTTCCATGTTGAAAACAAAAACGAACCGACGGAGGTTCCCAGTACGATTGCGGTGAACGTGCTCATCTCTAGCAGCGCGTTCGCGCGCGAGAGGTCAGCGTCCGGCAGGATCTCCGGTACGATCCCGTATTTCGCCGGACTGAAAATGGTGGAGTGAAGGGCCATCAAGAACAGGACCAGCAGCATCAGCTCGATGCGCGTGGAAAAGAACGCAGCCAGCCCCAAGCCCATGACGAAAATCTCGAAGATTTTCACCCCGATCAACACACTGCGCTTGCTGAGGACGTCCGCCAGGTGCCCGGAGTACCCTGAGAACAACAGAAACGGAACCACAAACACGGCGCCGGCAAGGGCTAAGTACAGACTGCTCGATTTCGAATCTGCCGCTACGTGAACCGCACGCATCGAAACGACGATCTTGTAAACGTTGTCGTTGAATGCGCCGAGGAATTGCGTCCAAAGGAAGGCCTGAAAGCCCCGGTCTCGCAATAAGCTCTTGAATCCACTATGCCTCACGCGTTTCTCCTTCTCCTTGTGACCGTGTGCATGGTGGATCTTACTCTCCAGAAGCGTACTAAGCGCCTGACGAACTGAGCCTGCATCTCGAACAAGGCTGGCCGTGGCGAACGCCCGGGAGCAGGAACCCATTCGTCAAACGGACCAATTACGCTCGGGCTCGGCGCCTCCGACTCCCACTTTGCTATTTCTGCATTGGTGAATGTTTCCGGGTCCATATATCTTTACCCATTGCCGCCTTTTCTGCCGTACAGAATCGGGGAACTGGTTCCTATCGATGTGTCCCTTCAACTTGAAGGTCGCCCACGGCCAGCGATAAGCCGCCGTCAAAAACCACCAGCGCAGGGGCCGCAGCGAACGCCCCACCCCTCTCGGCCTCATCGGGCTTGCGCTTTCAAATGCTCCCTACCAAGTAAGGCGCGAAATGAGCGCCAAAGTAGCAATCGCGCACAGGGGAACGTTGAATGAAATAAGAACGCCGCCGGATGGGAAACAGCCGTGGCAGGTAGCGTTGTGCTTGTCTTCTCGACGTCCCAGAGGACGTAATACGCTGAAACTGCAGAAGCTTGAATGGCTGTGCGGATGACTCACGAAGTCACCTATTTCTTCAAGCCAGCTTGCCAGTTCAGTACCACCGTGTACGGCTCCTTTCTATTGACGGTCGTCAGGGTGAGGAAGCTCCTGCCATCCGCAGCGGAATCCCATAGGCTGCCAAGATCAGGCCACGCGGGGGGGATGGGCAGTGCTGTTCCGAGGGGCCGGGGCTTTCCGGGCCAGAACGCCGGATAGGTCGCAATTTCGACAGCCATCACCTTCCCATTGGTCAGAGAACGGTAATAGAGCGCCCGGCCATCACCGCGCCAGCGCGGTTGAAACCCAAGATGATCGGACACTTTCCACTTGCCACCAATCTCCGTGGCCGTCCCGGCAGAGGTTGCTGAAAATGACGGCGAAAATGACCGCACGTAGACCTCGGGTGGGCCGGACTCATCCGATGTGTAGGCCACGAAGTGGCCGTCAGGAGAAAAGTGGGCGTCGCTTTCGGAGAACTCGGTGATCAGGAACGGCGCCGGTTTCTTGTCACCTTCCAGCGGGAGCATCCAAATGTCTGTGTCTCCCTTTGTTTTCGGGTGCACCGTGTCATAGAGTAGGATGCGCCCATCGCGCGACCAGCTGGTAGGCCACTTGTCCTCGGCGGATTTCAGCAGGATCTCCTCCTCTTTCACGCCGCTCACCAGCTTCTGATACAAGTTAAACTGGCCGCCGTCACGGTTGGAAGCGAAGATAATGCGGCGCCCATCCGGCGACCATACTGGATCTTCGTCTTTCGCCGAACCGAACGTAAACCGCGTGCTCGTACCTCGAGAGAAATCCAGCAGCCAGATGTTTCGGCCAGCCCCGCTGCTCTTACTTAAGGCCAGCCGCGTCCCATCCGGCGAAAGCGCCAGCCCCTGAAAATCTCCTGGCTCTCCCGGGGTTGCTAAAACCTTGCCGTCAGAGTCGACCCAGGTGAGCTGCTGATCAGACGTTGCGCTTCGTAAGAACACAAGGACGTCATTAGTCGAAGCCGAAAAGGCTCCGTAGCCGCCTTTGCCGCCTCGGTTGTCACCCACCTGCCCGGCAATGGCCGTCGCCTGTCCTCTGAACTCCAACCGGCGGTTATCGAACGGCTGAGCCCACAGCGTGTGCTCGCGCATGAAAAGCAAGTAGCCGGTCCGTGGGTCTGCCGAAGGCGCGTACACCGGGCCCCAATTGCTATTCGCCAAGGGTTTGGAGCTCTGCTGCTCCGGTTTTGCGTCCACGGTGCCCAAATAGATCGCACTGTTCTCCTCATTCGAGAAACGCGTGTAGACGAAGTGCTGCCCGTCCGGCAAGAAGGAAGGCATGTAGTGGAATCGTTCCTGGCGCGTGGGATCCAGCGCAGTGATTTGAACAGGAACGCCGCCCGAGGAGGGCACTCGGAATAGGCCGACTGCGGAGCCGAAGACGCCAAAGACAATGACGCCGTCCTGGTTCCAAGCGCCCGACGCCCACTGGCCCGGCAGATCCGCCAAAGTCTGCGGGGGGCCGCCGGTTGCTTCGATCTTCTTGAGCTTGTTTTGGAATGGGTACCCGATGAAGCGGCTGTCCGGGGACCAGAAAGGTGAACCATCTACGGCCGTTAAGTCGCGAGATTCTCCCGACTCCAGGAAATGGACCCAGAGGCGGCGGACGTCTCCCTCGTAAACGAGGAAGGCCAGCTTTCTGCCATCCGGCGACAAGTTGAGGATCGGTGTGAGCGTCGTGTTCTCAGGCGCCGGAATCTCGAAACGCACCGGCGCCGCGGGAGGGGGCGGTTCCCCACGGAAGTGCAGAAACGCAACCGAAGCCAGGCCGGCTGCCAGCAAGGTCGCGAGGCCCCACGGTAGCCAACGGCGCCCGGCGCCGCTCGGCTCCGGGGCCCCTTCAAGTAGTTGCGCCGACCCGCCAGCGAGCGCTTCCTCTATCGCGATCCTGGCCTCGCCGATCGCTTGCAACCGCTGCTTGCGATCCTTCGTTAGGCACCGCTGGACGAGTCTGCGAATGGATGCCGGCGTCTCCCCCGGCAGCGTGTTCCAATCCGGGTCGACCTTCAGCACCATCGCCAAGGTGTCCGAAACTGATTCGCCCTCGAACGGTCGCTTGCCGCTAAGCATCTCGAAAAGCACCGCACCGAAGGACCAGACGTCCGCGCGGCGATCCGCAGTCTTTCCGCTGGCCTGCTCCGGCGACATATAGGCAGCTGTGCCCAGGATCACGCCCACGCGAGTCGCCCCTAGCGTGACTGTGGGCGAGTTCGCGGGATCGCCGCGCGGCGCGGCCGGGTCCTCGATCGCTTTTGCTAGTCCGAAATCCAACAGCTTGACAGTGCCTTCCGAAGTAATTTTGACATTGGCCGGCTTTAGATCACGATGAATGACGCCGCGTTCGTGCGCATACTCCAACGCGTCCGCGATCTGTTTGGCGTAGTACAAGGCGCTGTGTAGTGCCAGTCCCTTGGGAAGCGTCTCGCCCTCCACTAGCTCCATCACCAGCGCGCGGGCATCGCCTGAGTCCGTTATTCCATAAATGGCCGCAATGTTGGGGTGGTTAAGCGAAGCCAGCACTTCGGCTTCGCGCTGGAACCGGGCCATACGCTCTGGGTCACCGGCAAAGAAAGCGGGCAACATCTTCAGAGCGACTTCGCGCTTCAGCTTGGTATCTTTGGCTCGGTAGACGACGCCCATGCCACCGGCTCCAAGCTCGTCGATCACACGATAGTGGGAAACTGCGCTACCAATCAGTCTTCCTTCACCACCGGCTGCCACTAACTCCCTGGCGACCAGTTTCCCTATGACCTCCAAGGCGGGAGACTCGATGAAATGCTCAGCTTCTTTCTCGCGGGCAAGCAGCGACTCCACCTCACGTCGAAGTACGGTGTCGTCGCCGCACGAGTCTTGGAGGAATTCCGCTACGCGGACGGAGTCCAGTTCCAGCGCCCGGTGGTACAGCTCTTCGACTCGATGCCAGCGCTCAGGCTCCATGTCCATTCCCCTTGCTCATCACTCGCAAAAGGCAAACCTTTGCCAGCCTCCAATCCCGCAACACGGTCCAAGAGAAGCACAAGAGATAAGCCCAAGGGGCGGCCTTATTCATTCAAGTCTTTCGTGCGCCGGTTTGCTGTTTCGGCGCTCATCTCACGCCTCAGTGAACAGGGGGCAGTTTGAAAGGACAAACTGCACGAAATTAAAAATCGGTTGGCGTTCCATAGGTCGCTACGTTGGCGCCTGGGTTTGCTATTCGGACAGCATACTACCGCTAGACTACGCCAAGGACGGGCCGCTTACCTGGGTTGCGGAGTGTAGAGTGCCGTACATGCGGCCAGACCAAACGCGTTTGGCCATGGCAAAGTGGATGATTGAGGCTGGGTCGGACGTTCATCAAGGGGGAAATGCTCCGCTGATGCGCGCCGCACTTTCCGGCGAGCGAATACCAATGATGGAATTGCTCGTCGCTTATGGAGCAGACGTCAACGCAGCCTGGCATGGCGACTACCCCATCCTCTTTGCCGCCTGTGAGACGCTAAGCTCAGTCAGCTTGAAATGGCTGTTGGATCGTGGTGCGGACCCGAATTGCGGTACCAGAACAGCATGGAAGGCTCGCGGGATTCCACACCCAGGTACGGCTCTTGACTATTTGTTGGGCACCTATGTCCGTGATCCCGACCTGCTCAATGCTTGCATAGAGATCTTGCTTCGGGCCGGCGGGAAATCCACACATGAGTCGCCGGCGGTATTAGCGGTCGTTCGCGGAAGCATAACAGAATTGGCCGAACTGCTGGATGCCAATCCAGATCTGCTCCATCAACGATTTTCCGATCTTGATTTCGGCACGACGGCAGCACGTATGCTTACCTTGCGAGGTGGAACGCTGCTACACGTGGCCGCCGAGTTCCAAACTATTCATGCTGCCCGGCTCCTTTTGGATCGCGGTGCTGACGTCAATGCGACAGCGACGGTGGATGAGACCGGAATAGGCGGGCAAACGCCTATCTTCCATGCAGCGACACAGCGGGCCGACGCTGGGCTGCCGCTCGTGCAATTGTTGGTGGAGCGCGGTGCCGATCTTACTGTTCGTGCCAAGCTCCCAGGCCACTATGAGGCCCCAGGTGAAGTGTTGGAATGTACACCGGTTGAATACGCGTTGCGTTTTCCGGGAAACCTGGGACCAACATCGGTGTATTTAAAGGAACGTACGCACTTTGGCGGAATGCCGAGTCGGTTAGGGACTGAGTAACGGCGAAGTGTTTATCTGGGCCAGTTGGTGGATTGTCCGGCACTCGGGGAATGTTCGCCTTTTAGGTGTCTTTCGGCCATCGGTCCGATGAAGGCGCGGTCACGTCAACTTGACGTGTAACGGCTTAACCGCGGTCCTGCTCGTTGCCGTGGGATCGGATAGAAGCTACGTCTGCGGTGCGCTCCACCCCGACCCAATGCATCGGTTCGAGTCGGCGGCGTTATGGGAGATTCCATTCGCGTACTTGAAGGACTGGCCCGTCGAGCAAACCAGATTGCGGACCATGTGGACCCTGGGGACGGCCCCATATCCACTGGGGATTCGTCACGCTGCCATCCGCTGACCGCGCCTGTACGAAGCCAGCCGAAGAATTCGAGAATCTGTACATGCGAGAGGACCCTGCGGTCCTCGCGGCGGTGATCCACCCAGGTCTGTCGCGGTAGAAAAAACGGCGTTGCGGGAAAGCTGAGGAGCACTTTGACGACAATTGGGCCGTATCATCGAGGTGGATTCACGTTGCAATCCGGCACAGGTTGACCCGAAACGGCGTCGTGGTTCTCTGGACCACCAGGGAGCGTCGATTTAACGCTTCTCACAACCAGACTTTCGGACTGATCGTTCTGCAGCAATTCGCAGGCGCGCCGGAGCGGTCAGTTGAGAAGCGGTGGCCGCGTTGCCGAAGGAGGCGTCAGATCGGGCGTCCGAAGTGTACAGATGGTAAGCGGTATGTCAGGGGCAGAAGCCTGGGCAGAACAGCGGCGGCATGGGTGGGTCTAAACTGTAACGGGCCGCCTAAGCCCCTTCGGACTCAAGCGGCCTTTTTTCTTTCGAGAACCCTCTGCAGAATCCCAAAGCCACATCCTCACTCCACGAAGCGGATCTCAGCGGACCAAATGTTTTGGAATGAATCGGAATGAAACTGTCTTTCGGGGTGTCTGTAAACTATTGAAATTGTGGTGGCCAGGGACGGAATCGAACCGCCGACGCCAGCCTTTTCAGGGCTACAATCGACCGCTCTCATCTTATTGGGCGCACATCGGATTTGAGGGAATGGGATCACGCGGCGGGCCGTTCTTGAGCGTCGCTCCCAGAAATCCTCATAGCGTCCGCTGAGTTTGGAACAGCGCAGTGCGATGATGGCGTTTGCTCCGCTTACGGTCCAGTGCATGCCAGCCCGTTTGAGCCGGGTGCCGATCACGACCTTGCAGGCGGCCTCCACGACCCCGGTGGAGGTGCAGAGAGCTTGTTCGTGAAACTCCGGATACCGCATGCGTTCCCGGTTGTTGCGGATGTAGTCAGCACAGTCCAACGCTGGTTGGTATTGGAGTGCTTGGCGATCCAACGCCTTCAGTAGAGATTTCATGCGGCCGTGATCCAGCTCATCGTAGCGTCGTTGAACCCATCTCTTGCCTGGTTCGCTGTCGCCATAGATGGCCTTGCCGACCTGACTGAGGTGCTCTTTGGCGTGAAAGCGGTCGAGAATCTGAATGGCTTGGGGGAACAGTTCTTTCGCGGTGTTCCAAATCCAGGCAGAACCATCGCCGAGCACGACGCAGCGGGGAGCATCCGTGAAACCTCGGCGCGTGGATTCGCGCAGGACGCGCTCCGCGAACTCGCTTCGCTCCGGGCTGGTGTCCGGAGCGGCTGCGCTTTCAATGGCGGCCGAATAGGTGACCGATCCCGGATCCCGCACCGGCTTGCCCTCCTCATCCCGCGATCCCGCAGTCCACAGAGTGACCACTTTAGCCTCGCGGGTCTTGGCGGAGCCGTCGGACTGTTTACCCGAACGACCCGCCACTTCGGACTTGCGCACCGGCACGCCCGTACCGTCCATCCCCAGATACATCGTCGGAGCCCATTCGCCCATCCGCTCCACGCTCCTGCATTCATCGTCGGCAATCTCGGCGCCCAGCGCTTCGGCAGCCCGTTCCACCTGACTCGCACACACTTCAACCCCCGCCAGTTCACGCAGTAGGCTGCTGCTCTCCTGAAAGCTCACTAATGCCGCCGTGCTGCCGGTCATCCGCAGCACTCCCGGCGTGAGCGAGAACAGTTCCATCCGCAGGCAGCGATCACGTGGGCAAAACCCGCTCTGGCATTGGCTGCAGTAATAGTAGGCCCGCTCCAAATGCAGAGGCCCCAAGACGCTTTCGAATGTCTTGCCGTGGCGGCCATGATACTTGGCCAGCCCTCCGCAGGAGCAAGGCAGTTCCGGCCCCGCATGGTCGGTGGTATCGGTGTTCAGCCGTTGTTCCAGCGCTCGGGCGGCCAAACGCAGAGCCTGCCGCCGTGCCGCCATTTCCACTGCTTCGAAATCCAAATTCTGGACGGATTGGCCGCCTAAGAGCGCTTCGATTTCTTGGACGATGTCGTTTTGGATCTCCGTCTGGAGCCCCTTTTTTTGACCTCCTCGGAGGAGGCCGCTGGCGGAAGCTCCATCTGGGCATTGGCCCACTCCTCGCAGGCCTCCCAATAGGTGTCGACCTGATGGCGGAACCGACGCCCGGCCGCAATTTGCTGCTGGGCCACCGTGGCCTGCTCGGCGGTCAAAAACCGCGACCGCGTTTGACCTGCCACGGCCTGAGTCAGGCTGAAGTACGGACCGTGGCGGGCGTTGGGGTCTTTGTTGCAGGCGCAGCCCGCCTTGCCACACTTAATCGAGCGTTCGGAGACCGAGCCACGACGCATGGGTTGGGGTTGAGACAATTCGCTGGCCAGTTGACGGACACGAGGTGGGATTTCAGCAGAAGTAGCCATGCCTTAATCTTTCGGCATATCTAGCCGTAAGAACAAAGGGCCAAAAACAAAGCCGCTTCACGTGTCCCCCATTTTGTGATGTTCGCCCCATCTTATTGAATTGGTTGACCCGAGTTCTTATCTGTGCTCTCGAAATCGCCATTTTATTGGAATGAAACGGAATGAACTGGAATGGACGACGACGAATCAATAACCTAGCAGTGGGCACAGTGGCTGCTAAGCGTTACCAATTGTTGGTAGTCTACAGTGGGTTACGCTGGGTGGAAGCTGCAGACTAGCAACCGTTGGTAACCCTTCTATGCACGGGTTGGGTACCTATGAGAGCGCGGATGTCAAGAGGCAAGTTTTAGAGCCTTCATGGCGCCCTCAGGCGCCACCGAGAACACACAAATGCCTCTGCCTACTGAGCCGAACAACGCTGGTAGTGTTTGTTCCCGCTGGTGAGCTCAGAGCCTGTGTGCTGATTCGCGCTGTCGGGCTGCTTGCCGTTCCCTCCTTTGCTTTTCGTTCTGAACTGAGGGCCTCAGTCCGGTGAGTCACCTATTCGCTCGCTGGTGGAGACAAGAACTTTCTTCATCCCGGGTTTCGCATTCACAAACACGGCCTTGTCAAGGCAAAGACTAACCGTCGTGCTTACCCGTTATTGGACGAAGCTACCGAGGCCGACGTCGGCTCCCGGTAAAACTCTTTCTTGGTCAGAACCCACCAACACCGCTCAGCCAGATGGCGTGCCACGGCCACCTTCGCCTTGCCGCTCAGTTTCGTGTTCCCTTTCACTCGTTCGTACCGCCGCACCACGTGCGGATGCCGGTTTTCCATGCGCCGCCGTTGCGCCGCAATTACATTGGCCGCTTCCACGAAGGCCCATTTCAAATAGTGATTGCGGGCCCGCGGCGTCGGCCCCCGCCAGCTCTTCCCTCCCGAAGCGTGCGTTTGCGGCACCAGCCCGGCATAGGCGGCCAGCCGCTCCGCGCTCCCGAATCGCTTCACATCGCCAACCTCAGTCCAGAATCGTGGCCCCCAGAATCAAGCCCACGCCAGGCATCGTCCGCAACAACCGAATCCAACCCAGCGGCTCGAGTCGCGTCTGAATGGCGACTTCCTGGCTCTGGACACGCCGTTCCAGTTCCCACATCGCCAGGTACTCCTGCCGCAATCCCTCCCGTGTCGCCGGCGGTAGCTCCTCCATCGCCTTCAGCAGCGCTTGCAGGGCCTTCGCGGTGAACCAATCCCGATACTCAACCTCGTCTTCTTCCTCCACTAGCGGCTTCAGACCGTGTTGCGTTAGCACACCATCGATTCGGCACTTCAGCCCGCTGACGTGACGCCGCAGTACCAGCCGGCTTCGCACCAGTCCCCGTAGATCCCGCCGCGCCCCGCGCGGTATCCAGACTTCCGGCAGCGTCCCGCTCCGCAGCAGGATCAACAACCCGGCCGCATCCCGGGAATCGAATTTGTTGCCCCCGCTCATCCTCTTCTTGGCTTCCAATGGGTTCGTCAGGTATGGCTCCAGATCCGCTTTCTCGATCTGCTCCACCATCCACATCCAGTTCAATCCGGCTTCCAGCGCCACCGCACTCCCTGGCTCTAGACTCTTCAAGAACCGCTCCAACTCGCCCCCTTCATGGTTGACCCGGATCGCCGGACTCATCCGGCCACTTTCGCCCTGGATCCGGAAAACCGAGTATTTCTTGTGCGTATCGCAACCGATCAACTGTGTCATATCGCTGCAAACGTTCCTTTCAAACGTCTGGGCGTAGCGTACTCCAACGCTGCGCCCGCTGCAGCGCTCTCATAGAATCACAAAATTGGGCACAGTCTGTATCCGCCCTGATTGCAGACTTTAGATAAATCCGTACTATTTCCTAATAATTACCGTGCGATATTTGCAGCAGGAGGCTCATTGTGATGAAGGAATTCTTTTTCAGCCTGATACTGACCATACCGGCATTCGCCCAGGTGAATGTGCTTACCTGGCATAACGACGCGCAGCGCACCGGTCAAAATCTTAATGAACCGATACTCACGACAGCCAACGTAAATTCATCCACGTTCGGAGCGCTGTTCTTGATTGCCACCGACGGGAAGGTGGATGCCCAACCCCTAATCGTCTCCGGCCTCAAAATCGCCGACGTCACCCACAACGTCGCATTCATCGTCACCGAGAACGACTCGCTCTACGCGGCGGACGCGGATTCCGGCGCGGTTCTCTGGCGGAAGTCGATGACGCTTTCCGGAGAGACTCCGTCGGACGACCACGGATGTGGCCAGGTCACCCCGACGATCGGCATCACTTCGACGCCGGCGATCGATTTGACGGTCGGGCCTCACGGGACTCTCTATCTGGTTGCCATGAGTAAGGGTGCCTCGGGAGTCTATCATCAGCGCCTGCACGCGGTCGACATCACCACCGGCGCGGAAGAGTTCAACGGGCCGGTTGATATCCAGGCGAAGTATCCGGGCACAGGAGACAACAGCTCGGGCGGCTTCGTCATCTTCGATCCGGGCCAGTACACAGAGCGCGCGGCTCTGCTGCTGCTCGACGGCAATGTGTATATCGCGTTTTCCTCGCATTGCGACGCGCGGCCCTACACGGGCTGGATCATGGGTTATGCCGAAGGCACCCTGGCGCAGGTTAGTGTCCTCAACCTCACTCCCAACGGCAACAAGGGATCCATTTGGGGCGCCGGAGCAGGACCGGCGGCCGGACCCGGCGGCGACATTTTCCTGCTGACGGCGAACGGAGAGTTCGACGAAACGCTCGATGCCCAGGGCTTTCCGGCGAACGGAGATTACGGCAACTGCTTTATGAAAATTTCGCCAGCGGCCGGAACGCTGACCGTCCGGGACTACTTCACCATGTCCAATACCGACGACGAATCGGACGCCGATAAAGATTTGGGATCCGGCGGCGCCATAGTCCTTCCCCCTTTGACAGACAACAACGGCATGAAACGTCTTCTCGCGGTAGGGGCAGGCAAGGACAAGACGGTATACGTCGTCAACCGGGGCAGCCTGGGGAAGTTCGATCCAAATAAGAATAAGATTTACCAGCAAATACCGGGCGTTCTCGCAGGAGGAGTTTTTTCGTCGCCGGCGTATTTCAACGGTGCCGTCTACTACGGCTCAGTCGGCGACGTAATTCGCGCTTTCCCGATCGTCAATGCAAAGCTGACAATCGGCTCCGTCACCACATCGCACGTGTTTCCGTACCCGGGTGCGACGCCAAGCATTTCCGCCAACGGTTCGTCGAATGGCATCGTGTGGGCCGCAAGCAACGACAGCGCGGCCACGCTGTGGGCCTTCGATGCCGCAAATCTCAGCCGCGAACTGTACAATAGCTCCAATGTAGATGTTGGCCCCGGCAATAAGTTCATCGTGCCCACTATCGCCAATGGCAAGGTGTACCTGGCGACCCAGACGGGCGTGGGCGTCTTCGGTTTGAAATAGTTTTGGACAGCATGTGGTTTGAAATAGCTCGTCTTATCGGTGGCGTAGAAACCGGTCACAACATACTTGCGTAGCGTTTTCCGTAAGATAACCTATTTAGCTTTCGAGGCATCGATTACTTTAGGTTCGGAGGTTGGTGTAAGTACTTTCCATGCCATACGAACGGTTAGCGAGATTTTCGAGAGGAAGCGCACTGCTGGTCTCAGCGGCCTGCGTTCGTGGCCAGACGCAAGTTGATCTGCGGACGCAAAGCAAGAGCATCGACTTAATCCGCCGCGAATGCAACCAGGCCCATGGCCACGGGCAACCCGCTGCCGGCCACGTTCGGCGCCGGCCAGATGTATTTTCTGCTCAAGGCGCCGCCTGGCGCGAATCTTTATGCGTGCGTGGCGTTGAACCAGTGGAGCCTCCAGAGCGGCTCTTCGCAGTTGCCGTATTAGAAGTGAGTTACATAGGCACCCGCGGCACGCACTTGGTGCGTGAGCGTTCTCTGAATCAGGCCTTGAGCGCTTCAGCCAACAATCCGATAAGGGGTTTAAACGCCCCAACGCCCAGTTGCGCTAGGGTAGGTACTAGCTATTGCCGCATGCGCAGCACGGAATGCGCCAAAAACGAGAAGAGCACGGGTGCGCCAAGGTTGTGGAAGCGCTCGTAGCCTGCGATTTCTTTGTAGTGTCACGTTGCGCCGGACGATCTGTCTGGATCCGATCTCCAGTGCGAGGAATGCATAAAGGATGCGGAAGCGTGCTGTGACCACGGAACATCCGACGGCTGAATGGACTCTTCAACAGCTGCGCGAAGCCGATCCGGGCGACAGCGATGTTCAATTCCTCCTCCACGATCGCGATAACATTTTTTCCGCCCCATTGGACGACGAAGTCCAGGGATGGGGCATCCATGTATTGGGATCACCTGTTCGCATGCCGACCGCCAACGCTCATTGTGAACGACTGATCGGGACAATCCGTCGCGAATGTCTGGACTATGTGATCCCGTTCGATGAGTGCCACCTGCGGCGAATCCTTCGTGAGTGGATCTCGCACTACAACGGAGGCAGGCCGCATCGTTCCCTCGGTCCAGGTATTCCCGCCGTCGTTCAAACAGCTTTGCTAGATTGCGATCGTGGCATGCGTCCGTTTTCGTCCTCGGCAGTGATCGGCAAGCCAATTCTGGGCGGCTTACATCATGAGTATCGATGGGAAAGGCTGCATAAATTCCAGGATCGAATTATTGCGGCCCATCGATGATGGCCGCCGATGATCCAGGTTTGAAAGTGTTAATACGAAACTGAAGCCACGACCATCCTGGGTTAAGCCGTGAAAAGATCCTCGGTTTCCGTAGCCGCACTATGAATTGGGCCGAAACAGATGCGCAGAGGCTATGCGCCAGAGGCTGCAATCGGACCTGGGGTCCGCGATCAAAGCACGGGCAGTACAGGACGTCGCTGTCCTAAGGCAGCTCATTTCAGCAATCGATAACGCGGGCGCAGTTCCGCTCCCGCCCAAAGGTCAACCGATCCAATCCGAAGTCCAGCGCCGATCTCTTCGGTACGATGACATTCAGGCGCCAATGCAACGCGAATATGACATACGTCGACACGCCGCCAATGAGTTTAGGTGCCTCGGTCGAACAGTTGAAGCCGAAACAGCGAGGTTCGAGATGGATGTTGTTGGACGTTATCTCGTTATTCCCATACGGTAAGGCGCCCATCGCGGCTTCGAGCGATGAGGGTCATGCGATAGACGCGTGGCAAGAGGGCTTTACGTCTCCCAAGCGCCTCTGGAAGCCTTCCGCTGACACCGATCGGGGCTTAATCCATCTAAGTAGTGCTCGATCGGCGTCGATCAACTGCCGTTGCGGCGAAAGCGCCCACCAGGCTCAGTCCGTATAAGTCGGCAACCCGGACATTAGTCCCAAACGGCGTTCGAGCCCAGCATAAAGCGCGGATGGCTTCGACATTGTGTCGCGCTCTTGGGGAAAGAAGTAAAATTGCGCCATGTCGAACCAAACGCGTTTCGCCGTGTTCTTTCTTGCCGTATTTCTGATGTCCGTGTCTTCCATTAACGGACAATCTCTATCAGCAAAATGGGAGGAGTTGACGGTGGACGACTTCACAAAAGCCATCGAGCAATCGCGCGGAGTCATTATTGAAAAACATGGGCCGCATTTACCGCTCGGCACCGATCTCATCAACGTCCGGTACGCGGTTTTGCATAGAGTCGAACAGGAGTACGCGGTCGTTTTCCCGAGTACTATTTCGGCCAGATCTTTGAAGCGAAGCACGAGCCGGGGACCGTTGCCTACAGCGCCCGGCTGCAACTTGAGCTGTTGCAGGAAACCACCGATGAGATGGGCGGAACGGCTGCAAGAAGATTCTGATTGCCAATGGGTACGGCGGCAACAACAACCTGCTGCCGTTCTTCGCTCAATCGCAGATGGCCTCGCCGCATGACTATGTCGTATACGTCTTCCTGCGCGGCGACTTTCCGCCGGGACGGCCTGCGTTGAGGACCAAGGTGGACGGGCATGCGGGCGAATCGGAGACAGCGCACACGATGATCTCGCGGCCGGACCTGGTCCATATGGATCGCGCGGCGCCGAGTCGGGTGCCGATCAAAACCGCCTCGATCTACCGAACGGCGTGTATACAGGCTTTGGTGGTACGCCAAGTTTCCCGATCACTATGCAGGCGATGGCGGACCTGCAACGAAAGAACTCGGGGAGTTCGACATGAAGGCGTGGGCCACCGGTCTCGCTAACGCGATCCAGGCGATCAAGGCCGACCATGTGACGCCGCGTCTGCAAGAAGAGTTTTTCCAGCGATCGAAGCAGCCCCTGAACACCAAGCAGTAGGAACGGCGCGCCGTATGAAGGTGGCGAGAAGCGACCGTCGCGGATGGCGGGCGCGGCCTGTATTGTCATCAATCATCGGGACACCGAGAGCAGTTGGCGTCGTGTTCGGCGTCGTCAGCCCGGTGCTTCAGTAAAACGATGCCGGAAAAACTGAAAAGGCCGAACAAATTCTTTGATTTCGAATCCCGAGGCCACCAGGAATTGCTCAGTTGGATCGTGCCAGATGATCCAGGTAGTCCCGCATGAGTTAGGTGAGCTAAGTCGAGTATAGGGGCTCTTTGAGTGGGCCAACATGCTCTCCGTCACGTTCCAATGTTGGAGCGATCTGGTGATAAATAACCTTCACTTGGGCTCCGGGGCAAAGCGCCAGTCCATATCTCAGTGGAACTGTGGCCGCAGTCGTGGAGATCAGTGTTGCGCTGCGCTAACGTCTCTGCACAAAATGAGCAACGACACCCATCGTGATTCAACTGCTGACTCGGTAACACGCCGTGGTTTTCTGAAGAGTTCATCAGCCGGAGGCATCATGACGTCCGTAACAGCTGAAAGCGCTGCGGATCGACGCATCGTGTCGGCCGATCACGAGCGGCCAAACGTAATCCTTATCATTTCCGATCAGTTCCGCTGGGATTGTCTGGGCGCCAACGGGCTGACCCCCCTCAAGCTGACCCCGAATCTGGACGCAATGGCAGGAGAGGGCGTAAACTTTGCGAACGCGATTACGAACCAACCGGTCTGCGCCCCTTCGCGGGCCTGTCTCTTTACCAGCCTCTACACGAATCGGCATTCGGTTTGGCGCAACGGTATCGCACTCCCGGCGCAACAGCTAACACTCGCCACCGTTTTCCGGCAGGCAGGCTATTCCGCTAATTACATTGGTAAATGGCACCTTGGCTTGCCAGCAGTTCGCGGCGCAGTGGCCCCCGAGTATCGTGGCGGCTTCGCCGACTTCTGGGAAGGCTGCAACGCGCTGGAACTCACCTCTCACCCTTATGAGGGCACCATCTGGGATGGCAATGGGAGCCCGATCACGTTCAAAGACGAGTACCGCGTGGACTTCCTTACAGGCCGCGTCATCCGATTCCTTCGGGAGCAAAGACGTAGGCCCTTCTTTCTGGTAGTCTCCTATCTCGAACCCCATTTTCAGAATGACTGCAACTGCTTTGTGGCGCCCAATGGATATGCGGACCGTTATCGAAATTCGTTTATCCCCAACGATCTGAAATTCTTTCCAGGGGATTGGGCGTCGCAGCTTCCCGACTATTACGGCTGCATCGCGCGCGTAGACGAGAATGTCGGTAAGCTTCGGAGCGAGATGGCCAGTCTGGGCTTACCTCCAGCACGATTGTAGCCTTCCTGAGTGACCATGGATGCCACTTCCGAACGCGGAATACTGAATACAAGCGCAGCGGGCACGAAGCTTCTATCCACATCCCTCTGGTGATGAGCGGACCGGGCCTAAATCGGTCACTCTCCGTGAAAGAATTGGTAAGCCAAATAGATGTCGCGCCTAGTTTGCTGGACGCCTGCCAAATCGCGCCTCCTTCATCCTTCCAAGGCCGCAGCGTCATGCCATTGATGGAACGCCAGGCCCCTGGATGGCCGAATGAAGTGCTTGTTCAGATCAGCGAGTCGATGACCGGCCGAATGTTGCGCACGCCGGAATGGGCCTATATCGTCGCACAACCGGACGGAAAGTCGGAGGCGTCATCGTTGCAGTATGAGGAGTATCAGCTGTACAATCTGTACTCCGATCCGCACCAGCTTGTGAACGTTGCCGGGCGGGCTGAAACGCACGCAACTTCGCGTGTGATGCGCGAACGCCTGTTAAGAAGAATCCACGATGCGGGCGAGGAAGTCCCTGAAATCAAGCCAAAGCCGCTATACCCTTGACTTGTCTCCGAGCTATCGAATAGCTCGATCCCACAACAGCTTGTGCTTCGATTCGATTGCGTCTCCGATGGGCATTTGACAAGGTCTTAAACGGTCAAGTCGAAGACCTATGGTTTTTCCAGAGCTGCTTGCGCAAGCCGCTGACCGACGCAAAGCACGGAAGTCTCACTTCATTCCGGCTGGGCACAAACCAATTGCCTTCCGGTAATACAATTAACGCCCCGATTCCGGCCTCAACCCGAGAGCAGACATATCACGCCTTGCGGTGCAATCCGCCAAAAGTTTCCTTGAGAATTTCCAGGCGGTACAGGCACTACTGGATCATGGAACACATTTCAGATGGCGACCTTCTACTGTATTGCTTGGGACTTACCGGGAACGAGGAAGAATTGAGACCGATTGAGGAACACCTGCTTTAGTGCCAGGAATGCCTAGCGCGAGCAGAGAGATGGAGTAATAGGCTTCCGGATCAATGAGTGAAAGCGGGCGGCCCGACGCTGCTCTCGGACGATTCGGAGAACCATGCGAAGTACACTTCGAACAGAGTTTGAAAGAGTGTGAAGTTTCGGCGAGGCTGCGCAGGGTCAGATGCCAACGTCGTAGGCCGGATCCCTCAGATTTGTCGTAGAGCAGCAGGGCGCGAAAGGAGCCGCAGCAGGTGGCCACGGCATCAGTGTAATTGGATGTCACCTTTCCCGGGGTGCGGCTACTTAGGGGGTATGAGACACACACTTGGAGCCACGCTCATGCTACTGGCCGCCGCGTCCTGCGCGGTCTGCCAAAACCAACTATACTCCGTAACCGTTATCGGCACGGGAAAGCCCATGATCCTGATCCCCGGCCTGGAGTCCTCCGGTGCCGTATGGGATGGCGCTGTGAGCCACTACAGCAACCGCTACCGCACGCACGTCCTCACTCTTGCCGGGTTCGCCGGCGAGCCGCCGGTGCCAGGCTTACGGCTTCAGGACCGGCGGATTCCTCGCCCTCTGGATCGCCGCCACTGCTCCGGACCTCATGGGCCCCGTCGTGTCGGTGGAGGGCCTGCCGTTCCTGCCGGGCCTTTCCAACCCCTCCGCCACCGCCGCCGGGAGCAAAGACGACGCCGATAAGATGCGCAAACTGTACGCGTCCTTGAGTCCCCAACAGATGGACACCATGTCGCGGATGGCATTGACGCAGATGATCCCCGAGCAGAAAAATGTAGAGATGGCGGCAGCGTGGGAATGAAATCCGACAGCGCCTTTGTCGGTCAGGCGATGTACGACCTCATGACCCCCGACCTGCGCGACGATCTAGCCAAGATCCGCACTCCGCTACTCCTCGTCGGAGCGGGCAAGACGCTCGGCGATCTCACCCAACAGGCGTACGAAAAGCAAGTCGAAAAAGCCCGCGACCGTCGCGTGGTGGTGGCGCCGAACGCCATGCATTTTGTGATGTTCGACGACCCCGCGTTCTTGTGGAGTACGATCGATGGCTTCCTGGCCGAAAGAGGGACCCATGCTCGCTGACTACGAACACCGGGTGCTGGCCGCTGCGCAGGGCGATGCCGAGGACTACGGAGAGTTGGTGAGCGAGACCAATTCGCTGGTGTCCTCCATCGCTCTGGCCATCGTTCGCGACCTCGAAACGAGCCGCGACGTTGCGCAGGGCGTCTTCCAGGCGGTGTGGCGTGACCTCAAGACGCTCCGCAATCCCGCGAGTTTCCTCCCCTGGCTCCGGCAGACGACGCGCAACCGGGCCAACGCTTCGTTGCGCACCATGGTGCGGCGCCGGAAGCTGGCAGACACCGGGATGTCGGACGATCTGCTGCCGCGGCTGACCGATCCGCACGCCAGCGCTTCGGAGCAGATGGTCTGGCGCGAGGAAATGCACGCGCTGACAGAAGCGTTGGAGGCTTTGCCGTCGGAAACGCGTGAGATCGTGCCCCTGTTCTACCGCGAAGGCCAGTCCGTGGCGCAGGTGTCGTCGTTGCTGGAGTTAAGCCAGGACGCGGTGAAGAAGCGGCTCTCCAGGGCGCGCGAGTGCCTGCGAGCGAGCGTGCAGCAGCAGATCGGTCAAACGCTCTCTCGCACCCGCCCCGACGCGGGCTTCACCGCTGTGGTGATTGCTGCATACCCGCCTGCAGCGACTCCGGCGGCGGCTGCCGCAGGCGTAGGCTTGTCCAAGATCGGCGCGGCAGGCGTCCTCAAACTCCTGGCGCCGGCGAGTGGCGTGCTGGCGGGCAGAATTGGAGGAGTCCTCGGTGTTGTGCTGGGTACGCGGAAATTGATCCGCGACGCCCGTGATGAAGACGAACGCCGGGCATTGCACCGTCATACCTGGGTGAGTATCGCAGCCGTACTCTTCTGGGCGGCCGCACTGCCGGTAGCGTACCGCCTGACTCGCATGCGGTGAGTTGCAATCGTGTGGTTCCTCTGCTTCCTCACCACGCTGGCGGTGCTGCAGCACGTCTGGCTCCCGCGGATGGTCCGCCGCAGGATGGAGGCGGAGATGCACGAAGATCCGCAGCAAGCGACGGCGCGGCGCCGCAGCGAACTCCGTCAGGCGATTTTGGGTTGGACGCTGGGAATCGTGTTCGGGTCGCTGGGGCTGGCGATAGGGCTGTGGTACGTCAGGTAAAACGGTGCCGGCTGAAGGCTAACGGGAGTATGCCGTCCGGCGTGGCTGGCCCTGCTCGAAAGAGTACAGGCGCGAAACGAAGCAAATTCTGATGCGCTTCGAGGAGCGGCGACTGACGCACCCTGATTGCATGCGTGCGCTCGAAGCGGCGCTTGCCGACCTCATCCCGAGGTTGAATCCATCGCAGATCCCTACAATGCGCATCCTCCTGGCTGCGAACACCGAAACAGTGATGAGTGACCATGGAAGGCGCGGGCTACCGGACCTTGTCGTTCAAGCTGGCCCACGAATTGCCCCGAATGAGGACTGAAGGGAACTTCCGATATCAGGTATTAACGCTAGTCTAGTCTAGTTTAGCTCTAGGACCGAGTCGTCTTGTTTCATCAGGCGAAGAGGGATTCAACTGCGGCGCGCAGCCAGACAGCGAGCGCTTTCGCTCCTGGATCAGGGTGGCCCAATACGCGGTCCCCGAGATAACTGGACCGACCGAGGCGAGGTTTCATCTCCGCCGTCTTTTGGGCACCTTGTTCCGCCGCCTCCACAGCCTCCATAACTCTTGCCTTCGCGCCAGCGCCCGTACGGATCTTCAGTGCTTTCACGAACGGGTCAAGAGCATCCAACATAGTCCGATCCCCCGGTTTCGCGCCGCCTAATTCGGAGATGGCGCAACAGCCTTGGTGTATCGCTTCGGCCCACCGCCATGTATCCGTTGTGTCGGACTTCTGGAGAATTGTGCCACAACGAAGAAATAAAACGCCATACAGGGGTCCCGATGATCCACCCATGGCCCGTCGAAGCGTATGACCGAGCTCTTTTAGAGTGGCGGGAACATCGTCGAGGGGACATGAGTCCAGCGCGGCCAACACGGCCCTGGCCGCGCGATCCATACTGCTCCCCATGTCGCCATCGCCTGTGACGCGGTCCAACTCCGTTAGTTCGCTTTCCGATGCCATCAACGCCTTGCACGCGGCCTCGATGGCTTGCCTCGTTCGCTTACCGATCTCCGATTGGGTACTCTTGCTGCCTTCCTTCGCGACCTTCGCGCTGGCCTGAGTTGCGATCTTTGCTTCTGGTCTTCCCGGGCGGTGTTTCGGCACATTGGGCCATGCCGGGGCTGTCGTGTCAGCGTCAAGCTGGCGCAGTCGTTCGTCGTTTACGCCCAGAATCGAGATTGAGATTCCAGCCATATCAAGGGATGAGAGAAATGTGCCAGCGTAGAGTCGCTCAACCAGGCATCCCCTGCGCTCCAGAACAGGGACTACGTGGCGGGCAATGATAGCTAGTTCCATCTCTGTAGTTGCCCCAAGATTGTTTACCATCACGGCGACTCGGTTCTGGTCGCCAAATCTCCCGTATTTCAAGACTTCGGCCAGCAAGGTTTCAGTCAGCTCGTCTCCTGGCTGCAACTCCATCCGCTGCACTCCTGGTTCGCCGTGAATGCCGAGGCCAAGCTCCATTTGGTGCTCACCTAGCTCAAAGCTGGGCTTGCCAACCGCCGGCGACGTTCCAGCCGAGAGCGAAACACCCATCGTTGCCAACAACTCAATTGCCGCTTTGGCCGCTGCGGCCACCTCTTTCAGGCTCTTGCCTTCTATAGCCGCCGCACCGGCAATCTTGTGAATGAAGACCGTGCCTGCAAGACCGCGTGCGCCGGCGGCAAGCTCGGTTCCCTTCAGGGCGACGTCGTCATCGACGATGACCATTTCGACATCAATACCGTCGGCGCGCGCCATTTCAGCCCCAAGACCAAAGTTCAGCCGGTCGCCCGTGTAGTTCTTGACGACGAGGAGCGCGCCAGCCTTTCCGGCGACGGCCTTAATGGCAGCAAATACGGAATCGCTGCTAGGGGAAGTGAAAACCTCGCCGGCCACCGCCGCGCTCAGCATTCCCGCGCCAATGTAACCCGCGTGGGCGGGCTCATGACCGCTGCCTCCACCCGAGATGACCGCTACCTGCTTGTTCCGGGCTTTCGCTGCATCAGTTCTAACGATGACACTGTGCCCTGCGAGGCGGGCTGAGCCAGGGTGAAGTGTGACGAACCCTTGCAACATCTCTTCGACAACATCTTCGGGGCGATTAATGAACTTCTTCATGGCAAGGCATGTAGCCGGAGCAACCCTCAATCATTTAATTGTTTGCTCTTTTCTCGACTCCGGGGGTGATGAAAAAAGGGCGCAGTATCCGCTGCCCCCAGGGAGCAACTCGGGTCCTTGCGTAGGGAGCGTGGGCTGCCACCCGAATCCAGCAGAGTCCACCTGTACGCGGCGCCTCGACCCAGACGGGACGCTTTGCGAAATCATTTACTGGCGCGGGATGCCGGGTTATGGGGACGATTAAGCCGCCCTCGAGAACTCGTTCCTCGACTCGCCCAAGGTCACCTTCTTCACTCCGGAAAGGGAAATAGTGCGTCAAAAGGTCAATGAGTGGATACGAGAACAAAATCCCCGTTACGCTTCGCATAACGGTATAAGCGTCTAAACCGCGTAGATCGCTGCAACCTCATAATCGACTATCCCCGGGATTGTAAATGTGACCCTGTCATCGGTTATGCTGAACGGCAAAGCCGTCTCCGCCCGAAGAACTTCCACACCCGTGATCTTTCGCTCCGCTGGCACGTTCAGCTGAACAGTCTGGGGTCCAATCGGGAAGAACCCCCGAATCCATCCTTTGTGCATCGCCGGATTTGTATAGTTCAAGACATGTAGGGCGAATCCGGGCTGAGTCTCCCACGCGAACGCCTCAACCACCCCCGGCCCGTCAATGCGAACTGGCACGTTTTCACCGGCGATCCATCGGATACAGTTCTTCAGCAAAGTGTTCAGATCCGTGTGGCCCGAACGCCACATCGTACGTTCAATGTCACCGGGAAAATAGATGCGCCTGCTTCGGCCCTTTTCAAGAATCACGACGGCAGGCTCGTTTGTGTGCGACGGATTCGGATAGGCTAGCTCGGGCGGATAGGCGACGGAGCCCGGAACCACCGTCAATATCGGCGACTCGACGGGTATGACCGGAAGCCGGTACTCGGCTCCGGCTATCCAGGCTGTATTCGCAAACTCAGCCACGATGGGGTGTCGTCGTTCGATACGCGCACAATATGCGTTGCCGTTCGTACCAATGATTTCGCCTGCCTTGCGGATACCGAACACATCCGCCAGTCCGAAGTCAGGGCGCTTGTTCCCTTGCTCGTCATACATGCTGGTCTCGAATGTCGCCAGCAAAGAACCCCCGGCATTTGCAAAGTCGGCAATTTGCTTGCACTGCTGGTCACTGAGCAAAGCTGTGTTCGGCAGAATCAAAGCGGAATACTTCGACAAGTCGTTCGGCCAAAGCTTGTCTTCATGAACGAAGTCGAAGAAGAATCTTCCATCCAGCAGCGCAGAGTACAGGCCGTCCATGTAATGGCTCACGTTCACCCCCGCAGGCGGTTTGTAGAAGAGGTTGGTGCGCTGCCCCATCACGACTCCGATGGTGGCAATTGACTTTTTGCTTATGAAGTGAGGGTCGTGTTTCGCAGTCCAGTTGAAAAACTCGCGGCCTGTTTCCAGCACTCGCCGGTCTTCGCCCAGCCCTTTTTCCGCTCCGATGATGTGCTGGTAAGGAACCATGCCGCTGGCAACTGTCTCGTTGAACCACATGCGATCTTCGAGTGCCGACTTCGCCACGTAGCGCCAGCGAACAGCGCCTGTGGACCAGGCGCCCGTCACATTCGTGGCCATCTTTCCTTGCTGGACCGCATTACAAACACGCCCCTGTGAAGCGCACGCCCAAATGGGAGTATCGTCGTCGCCGCGGCCCTGGTTGTCGCATTGAAACCACTCACTCAAGTGTCCAAGCTGGACCAGATTTGCTGATGAGCGAATTCCGCCGCCTATAGATTCGCGAAGTAGAAGTTTTCCGCCCTCTTCTCTTTTGCTATCGAGTCATAGAGTTTCCACAGATACGTGGTGCGCTCGTTGAACTTATCCCAGAATGCGATCGTTCCGGAAGCAGGAAGCTGGCTGCAGATCGGGCAATGGCACGCGGGTAGCTGCCCGAGCGGCGGCCAAGCGTTCGTAAACAGGGCATCGACGTCATAAAGCGAGTTCACTTCATGCATCACAGCCGGAACGTAGTCAGTCATGTAGGCGCTGAACATGCACGTCCGGAAAAGCCGCGGATCTTCTTTGTGAGCAATTGGCTTGCCTGCCTCGTCACGTTGGAACCACTCGGGATGAGCTGCAACAGCATCTGCCCAGTTCAGGTCCGGGCTCAGTCGGCCCACCACCCGCAATCCGCGTTTCTTTGCGGCCGAGCAACACTCCCCGAAAAAATCACGGTCGCCAAGACATTTCCCTTTTCTGTGGAAGGGAACCTTAGTTTGATAGAAGGCGAGAATACCTGTAATGCTGACCAGAACGACATCTACCTTGAGACTGGCCCAATAGTCGGCCCACTCTTCGACATTCATTTCGACCGGATCGTGCTCGGTCATATTCAATTGGCCGATCCGGCGGATCTTTCGCTGCCAAGGCAGATCCGGATCAGCGGAGATGAAAGATCCGGCCGCCAAAGCCGCCACCGGGAGAGCCACAAATTCACGGCGATTCATATAGGTTAGTTGACTGGGAACATCAAGCTTTAATAGCTATTGCGAGACAAACCTATCACGAGACCGTCCTTCCTGGATCGTTTCGGGAGCGATATCGTTGGTGGATCAAGTCATGGATCTGAAAGACCTTCCAAACGCAACAGTCTATGATCTCGGTCAGCCATACTTTCCGGGAATGCCACATTACCCCTCCCATCCGCCGTTCCTCTACAGTCTGACCAAGAAGCATGGCGACATTCTCTACAGTGACGGAGTGACGCCAGCCGCTGATGCAATAGCGCTGGGAACTCACCTGGGTACACATATCGATGCGTTGAGCCATTATTCCTGCAACGGAACATTCTATGGCGGCCGCAAAGTGGAACACACCTACGAGCATGGGATGTCGGATCTCGGCGTCGATTCCATCGCGCCTATTGTTCGCCGCGGTGTGCTTCTGGATATCGCGGCGCTCGAAGGCATCGAAATCCTCCCCGCCGGCTTCGAAATAACGCAGGACCATCTGGGCCGCGCCTCCCATGTCGAAGTCAACCAGGGCGATGTCGTGTTGCTCCGTACCGGTTGGGCACAGTTGTTCTCTGATGCAACCAGATACATCAACAACGGCACCGCGCCGGGTCCTGGGATCGAGGCGGCGCGTTGGCTCAGTTCCAAGAAGATCTTTGCCGCGGGTTCGGATACCGTAGCGTTCGAGAAAACTCCTAGCGCTGCCATGCCCGTTCACGCGCACTTGCTGGTTGAGTCGGGGATTCACATCATCGAAGTATTGAACCTGGAAGGTCTGGCTCGAAGTCACCTGTCTGAGTTTCTCTTTGTGGCAGCTCCGATGAACATCCTCGGCGCTACGGGCGCGCCGATCAGACCCCTCGCATTTCCGGTAAAGACGACATAGGGTCAGCGGCACATTTTCCCTGAGTAGCATGCCCGAACCAATTGGCGATAGCCGCTCCGCTGCCTGGATAACGAGCACACGGCCTGGCTTTCCGCGTATACAATGCTTTGGATGTTGTCAATGTTGCGTGGGCGGGTTCGCGAGGACAATGTGGATCTACCGGTGCGCTCATGAAAATTCTTACTGGCGGTTGCCGCGTTTACTCGGCCGGAGACGGGCAACTTTGCACTCTCGGCAACTGGACGGCCCGAACCGTCATTTCCCAAAACAGCGGCGCACGGCGCATCACGCTGACGGTAAGTGACTACGCTCCCGGATTATCGCCTTCAGTGGTGAACCCGAGGGCCGAAGAGGTCCTCTACGTCGCCAGCGGCGCAGGGAAATGCTGCCTCAATGGATTCGAGTGCGCGCTCATCTCCGGCACCGCAATTTTTATTCCCCCGGGGGCAATCTACAACATTGAGAACCCTTCCGTGGAGACACTTCGCTTGGTCAGCTCATGTTGCCCAGAGGATCCCCACCGGCACATAGTCGATGGCCCGCTTCGAACCCCATCCGGGGAGCCGCCGCGATTAGCCTTGCATGAAGATCATCGCGAAGACATTCGCGCCACTCAAGACCGGGTGTTCCGCTACCTGGTCAATACCGACCTTGGCTGTAAACAGATCACTCAGTTCGCGGGATGGATTACGCCGAGCAAAGCCCCGGTCCACTACCACACCTATGAAGAGAGCATTTTCATCCTGGAAGGAAACGGGGTCGTGCACACCGACGACGGATCCTGTGAATTCGGACCTGGCAGCAGCATTTACTTCCCCATTGGCGTGCGGCATTGCGTGGAAAATCCGGGGACTGCCACGATCAAGCTGCTGGGGGCATTCTATCCGTCGGGGAGTCCGGGCGAAGCCTATGAACCGGGCGAGGTCTCATAATTCTTGTGGTGGTATGCATGTTTGAGGGAATCTCATCGGCGCATGAGAGTTCCCAAATGCCGTCCATTCGACCCTCCTGATCTCTCTAGAGTTCCTCCTACCCACAGCATCGCTTGAATCGCAAATTAAAGCCCGGACTCTTGTTGAGTGGACGCGGTACTGCGAAGTTGTCTGTCCTCGACGCCGGGCCCCCGATGGTAGCTGTTGACAGCACGCAGCGAGCAAACCATAAAGGCGATCTAATGGTTTGACGTTCGCGCGACAGCCTCACACTGGACTGTTCGACGAACTATACGGCTCGCTCTAATCCGCCAATGGACTTGGCCGGACCTGGAAGTGAACTACTTTGCTGGTCGTCCCCTTGCCCGTCTCACTGTGAAAGGGTGTGCGCGTGCCCCAGGTTGTCCAGATTCCCTTCCCTTTCCAGCCTGCCTTGGGATCGTCGATGCGGCCATCCATACCTTTGGCGAAAAATCCAAGCGGATAAGGAACGCGCATGATGACGAATTTCCCTCGCACCAAAGCGATGAGTGAATCGGACGAGTTGCCCGTGACAATCGGCGTGTTTTTTCCAAACCCTAACGTGTCGAACTGATCCACCCAGTCGTAGTAGTGTGAGTCGGCGCTTCCGGAATCCTTCACGTTACGAAAATTTGGTCCCGGCGTCGGATAGAGCGTCCACCCTTCCGGACAGTGTTGGCCCGTCGCCTGCGGCCCGTTTAACGGCCCCTTGCATTTCCGCCGGTCGAAGCTCGCTAGATGCCCGCTCCCCAGCGCCACCCACACGACATTCTCGCTGTCAATATCCATACCGCGCGGCGAATATCCCCACACCGGCGCTCTAGGGTTATGCCACGGGACCTCATAGTACTCCGCCAGTGCAGTTTCGGGCGGATTTGGCCCGGGATTCAGTCGCACGATGCCGCCGGGGAAGCCTAGAATACTGCCCCATACAGTCCCGTCGGCCCCCACGGCGAGGCCGTAAAATGCAGCGTTCAATCTCGTGTCGCGGGTTGCATCGGCCGGCCCGCTAAGTGCCGTCGATGTCCCCAAACTCTCTCCGCTCGGTGCCGTCAGTACCTTCTGTTCGGAGTCCAGATAGGCGTCTCGCTTTCCATTGCCGTTCGTGTCCAGCACAAGCGCTGTCCATCCTTGCGATTTTTGTTCATCGTGCGTTTTGTCCCACAACCGCGTGTTCAGCCAGCCCACCACACCTCCGCCTCCTCCGCTGCTGGTCCACAGCGTATTGTTGGCATCCGTTGCGAACACCAGGTGGTGCGTGCTGAAGCAAGTATCAATCATCGATGTCTGCTTGGTACTCGGATCGTAGACCGCTAGTTGCCGACCCGAACTCGCTACCGGCGTAAGTTTTGCCGACTCAAGACTCGATCCTACTTTGCAGAATGCGGGGTTGTCGCTCGCTCGAATTCGCGACGTGTACCACAGCCGCCCTCGCTCGTCGAACATCGGATTGTGGACTGTCGTGTGGCTATCCCAGATCGCTTCGTCGCCCCAGACCGCCGACGGTTGCAACGGCTTCGGCTGCCCCGGTGTATCCGTGTCCCGGTACGGGACCTTCGCCTGGCTGATCGTATTGTGCACGGGATCGAGCACTGGTAGATAATCCCGGCTTTCTTCGGGCGACCCATAGATTAGCCCATTGGAATTGACGTTCGGGTTGCGTTTGTCAGTTGAGATTTCGTCATGCAGATACGCCTTTGGGTCGGCCCAGTCCGATTGCGTAACCACAACATTGCGCTCAATCCCCTCCGGCCGCGGTGGACCTTCGCCGGGCACTTCGCCGTTTGCGATCCGGGTGGTCCAGTCGCCGAATTCGGCTGTTGCCCTTTCGGCGCCCAGTTGAGTGAGGCCGCCCACCATCGCCCTGCCGGCCTGTCCCGACTGTACGCGCCGCATCCAAGCCTGCGCAGGTGAGTCAAAGTTGCTGAAAGGCTTTGGAATGGTTCGCGTATACTCGTTCCCCAACTGGTGGCACGACTCACAGCTATCAGTCTTGATGAGGTGCAGCCATTGTTCCTGTGTCTTGATGTTCGGTGAAATCCCGTTCCCACCCGGTCCGGTGCCCGGAAACTCGTTTTTCTCCGGTATCGCCAGCATCGCGTACCAATAATTCGCCGGATAATATTGAGCTGCGATCCTCTTGTCAGGCGCAACGGACGACTTCAGATCGACCTGTGTTCCCGGACGTGCCTTTACTTTGGGGGAGTCTACCAGCCCGTAACCGCGCGCCCAAACAGTGAATGTCGCTGTGGGAAGGGAGGGAATCAGGTATCGGCCCTGGTCGTCGGTGACCACTTCCTTGATGTAGCGCGTGGGCAGATCGGTGGTTTCCGCTATGACCCACACACCCGCCTCGACTCCCTTGGGGCTCGAGACCACGCCGCCAATCTCGTCGGCTTTGACTCTCACTGTCTCGCGCTGTTGCGCAGCGAGGTAACCGGTTATGGCTATCGCTACAAGCAATACGAAAGACGCAAATCCGGCATTCCGCATCACATACCCTCTTCGAACATCTTCGGCGTACGTTCGTCTGTTCCTGGATGGCCAGTATATACCCGGCGCGAGCACCATCGGGCACGGCTGGCGAACGATTTGCGGCGGATCGCTACGCGGCTTGTCTCCCTTTAGTCCTCCCTGGCAATGAAGAGAGGGCCCCAATGGCGCATTTGCTTTCCCGCAATTCCGGATGACGACTCGCAACCAGAATCTCGGCGCCCTTTAGAAACGCACCGGCCGCTCAGCAGCTTGCTTGTCGCGAAGCGATTCAGGGGCTCGAGACGGGCGCCGAGAATAGCTTCCGATAACAGCAGATATCGGGCTGTCTCGGATGGAATGCCATTCTATCTAGTGCAACCCCGCACAGGCGTAGTCATCGCCACAACGAACGTGGCAGTCATTACCTCAAACACCGACGGCTCTGCTTCGCTGAAGGCATCGCCAAGCTTCCTTACGCTAGCGCCGGGGAAATCATCGGGATCACGACCCTCGTTTGGAGTGCGCCAAACAGTCAGGCAACCGAGGTTCTTGTGGGATCTCCCAACGGAGCCCTTCTCGCCAACGGCGGCTCAACCGGCATTGCAATGACCGGCGATTGGGTCTCGAACAAGCTCTCCTTTTTCCTGGTCGACCAGAACACTAAACAGGTCTTGGCCTCCACAACCGTCTACACAGTCCCTACGCCGCCGCCGGGCCAAGGCGTCCTCAACATCGTTCCGGATCCGATTACTCCCCCGCCGGGAACAGCCCTCGGGCAAGCACAACTCATCTGGAATGCCCCAGGTTTCGCTCAGGTGCAGATTCGCGTTGGATCTCCACAAGGGCCCGTGATGGCGAACGGGGGCTCAGAAGGAATCGCAGCAACAGGAATGTGGGTCTCTAATGGATTGACGTTCTTCCTCGTGGACGCCAGCGGAAACACGCTCGCCACCGCCACCGCACAGCTTAACTGGCTTCCCGGCAGTCTGCCGAGCCCCAGAGGCACGCTGAGATTCGCTAGCTTGAGACGAATAGAACATCGCATGCAGCCCACGAATCATTGCCTTGTTTCTCCACGTAAGGGGGTGTGACGTCGATACCTGAGCACCTGCAGCCCTGTACCAGTATCAAGCAAAAAATCGTTGCCCTTTTCGAGTGACGGGCGTGTATCCCCGGCGATTTTACGGGCTTCAATCTCGCTGACGCCTTTGTGCTCGAGAGCGCCAACTCCCCGGAAGGTGCTTTGAGCCAGTGGTGGCCAAAATCATGGCTGAGTGGACCGAATCCATTATCGGCCTGAAGAAGCCTGAACCAGAGAGCGGGGAAGAGTCAGGGTAACCTTCAAGTGCGCGAGTGCGCATCGATGGCATTCCCGAGATGCACAGATTTAGGCGGAAGCCGAAGACGCTTATTCGTACCTCAACGCCTGCACGGGCTCGACGTTCATCGCCCTCCGCGAGGGTATATAGATTGCCAAGAACGAAACGATTGTCAGTATTGCCGCGACCGCAACAAACGTTACTGGGTCGCTTGACTTCACCTCGAACAATAGGCTCGCCAGAAGTTTTGTCAGTCCAAACGCTATTCCGAGCCCGACGATGACGCCGATAAGGGTTAACTTCATTCCCTGGACTACCATCATTCGCAGCATTTGCGGTCTCTCTCCTCCCAACGCCATTCTTATTCCGATTTCCTGCGTTCGCTGCTCGACTGTGTACGACATCAATCCATAGATGCCGATGGATGCCAGCAGCAGGGCGATCCCCGCGAAGATAGTCAACAGGAGCATGTTGAAGTCCTGGCGGGCAACGGACTCCGATAGCACCTGTTCCATGCTTCTCTCGCGGGCGATCGGTATCTGCGGATCCACCGAGCGAAATTCGTGCTCGACGGTCGCTCGCATGGTCAGGGGATCCATCCCCGTTCGGATCACCCACGAAAGTGGAATCACGTTGTTCGCAAGAGTCGTCAATCCCTCGGTCATTTGACCCGCAGGAATGTACATGACGGCAACATCCTTGTCGCTCAAGCCTGTTTCGCGAGCGTTTCCAACCACACCCACCACCAGGCGCGACGGCTCTTCAAACTGGGGTCCCAGTCCCTTGCCGATTGTGATCACCTGGCCGACGGGATCCTCCTTGGGCCAGTACTTCTTCGCCATGGCGTCATTGATGATCACCACACGGCTCGAAATACCCGTGTCAGTCTCCTCAAACGTCCTCCCCCGCAGCAGAGGAATCCTCATCGTCTTGAAGTAATGAGCCGAGACAGCTCGCCATTGCTCGTCGCCGTTATACAGTTGGCCTTTCGTGGGTACCTTGCCCGCGATACTAAACGGCAGATCAATATCCCCATCTGCAGGCAGCATCAACGTTGTGGCAGCGGAGTCAACTCCTGGCAACGCTTCTAGCTTCCGAACGACCTGCCGTGCGAGATTGTCCACCTTTGCCGTGCTGGCATAACTTCCGCCGGCCAAGGAAGTCTGCAAGGTCAGCACGTTGTGTCCGTCAAACCCGGTTTTCACACCCTTCAAGCCCATGGATGTCCGGATCAGCAGCGCTGCGCCCACCAGCAACACCAGCGCCAGCGCGATCTCGCTTACGACCAGCGCTCCACGCACACGATTCTGTCGCAGGCCCGTGCCCGTGCGGCTGCCCGCTTCCTTCAATGTGACCGCTACGTCAGGGTTCGAGGTGCGCAAAGCTGGGAATAACCCAAACAAGACTCCGGTCACAAGGGCAACACCGATCGTGAAGCCGAGCACCCTCCAGTCAACCAGCGGCACGGAGACAGGCACGCCACCTGCATCCGTCAATCGCGGTATGTTGCCTGGCACCAGAAGCAACAGCCCACGGACACCCCATGCGCCAAGCGCAAAGCCGACTGCGGTCCCAATGCCCGACAGAATCAGACTCTCGGTCAGTAACTGCCTGACCACGCGCCACCGATTCGCGCCCAGCGCCGTTCGAATCGCCAACTCCCTTTGGCGGCCGGCGGCTCGCGCCAGCAATAAATTCGCCACGTTCGCGCAAGCGATCAACAACACAAATGCCACGGCACCCAGCAGCACCAGCAGCGCAGTCTTCACGTTGCCAACCGTTGCCTCCCGCATGGGCACTACCGCGACGCTCTCATTCTTGTCCATCCATTTCGGATTCGCATGCCGGAACCGCTCGCCCATCACTTTCATTTCCGCCCGCGCCCGTTCGACACTTATGCTGGGCTTCAACCGCCCGGCAGCATACAAGTAGTGCCCCTGATTTGAGCTGTTCGGATCGGCTTGCAGCGGGAGCCACACTTCCGCCGGCGGATCCGCACGGAAGCTGCCCGGCATCACGCCCACGACGGTGTACGGCGCGCCATTCAGCGTGACGGTGCGACCCAGCGCTTGAGGATCGCCCCCAAGCTGTGAGCGCCAGACCTGCTGGCCGACAACCGCCACGTTGGGTCCGTTCGGAAGATCTTCAGATTCGGCGAAGGTGCGGCCCATCATCGGCGGAATCCCAAAAACCGCGAAATACTCTCGCGAGACATGCACGCCTTTGACTTGCTGAGGCGGCTGTCCGGTGCCGACATTCAGGGCTGGCCCGGATTGATCGTAAAGGGCAAACGACTCAAACACATCGTTTTGCCGCCATACCATGAACTTCGGGATCGAATTCGAGTAGCCGACTTGATCGGTGTACTGCCGGCCCACCTTCATGATCCGATCGGGCTGCGGATAGGGCAGCGGCTCAAGAAGCACCGCGTTCACAACTGTGAAAATGGCCGTATTGGCGCCAATACCGAGCGCGAGCGCCGCCACCGCGATCGCGCTGAAGCCCGGATTCTTCCAAAGGGTCCGGAGCGCGTACCTTACATCAGCAGCAATGGCTTCCATAAGGATTTAAACGGAATTCCAGTGCCGTTGGTTCCGTTCGAAATGCCCTCCACTTCAGGCCCGGCGCTATTTCGAACCGGCGGCGTCCAGCTTGGGTAGACGACACTCCCTTCGCAGCGTCCGTTTGCTCTTGGCGGCCGCTCGTCTTCTTCTTAGAATAAGGCTGCACACCAGTGCCCGCGGGACAAGATCCGGGTCGGCACTCAGGCTTCATAGTCCAGTCGCGTTTGATACATGCACGGGTGCCCGTTCATGTAACAAATTGAGCACATGCTGAACCCAGAGCGCCGTGTGGAATATATTGGGCCGCAGTTTTGGATGGAGTTCTGTAGGAGAGTAGTGGAGTGACCCGACTCGCCGCGCTCTTGTTGCTCGCTGCCACTGGCCAAGCCCAAACGGACTGGCCTTCTTATGGGAATGATCCGGGCGCGATGCGGTATTCGCCCTTGCGGCAGATTCAGGTGGACAATGTCGAACGGTTGAGGCTCGCCTGGACGTTTCGGACCGGAAAGCCGGGGTCGGAGGCCACTCCCATTGTCGTGAACGGTGTGATGTACGTGACGGCCCCGGATGGAGCGTATGCACTCGTGCCCGAGACCGGTGAGCTGCTCTGGAAGTCCAGCGCGGCGCCGATGGCTCTGAGGGGGCTGGCCTATTGGAACGGGACAGGCAGCATGCATTCGAGGGTGTTCGCCGGCAATGGCCATTTCCTGCTTGCGCTCGACGTGACGAATGGCAAGCCCGCGCCGGGATTTGGAAACGAAGGACGGTTGGACTTGAAGCCGGGCGCGCTCGGCGATTTGAAAGACGGACGATACGCATTGGAGTCGCCGCCCGCCGTTTTCGGCGACGTCGTAATTACGGGCTGCAGCAACGGCGAGGGTTCACCAACTGCGGGCGCTTACGGTGATATTCGTGGCTGGAGCGCTAAGACTGGCAAGCTGCTTTGGACCTTTCATACCGTACCGCGGCCCGGGGAAGTTGGCTCGGAGACGTGGCCTGCGGGCGGCTGGAAGAATCGATCGGGAACCAATGTTTGGGGATTTTTGACGATTGATGAAAAACGTGGGATTGTGTACGCGCCGCTTGGTGCACCCACCTCGGATTTCTATGGCGCGGATCGGGTCGGGGACAACCTGTACGGAAACTCGCTAGTGGCCTTGGATGCGCTAACCGGCGAAAAAAAGTGGCACCAGCAGCTCGTGCACCACGACCTTTGGGACTATGATCTGGCTGCGCCGCCGGCGTTATTTGACATTCGCCGCGGCGGACGCATTATCCCGGCCGTCGCAGAAATCACCAAGATGGGTCTATTGTTCGTCTTCGACCGCACGACGGGTGAGCCTATCTATGGCATGGAAGAGCGACCCGTGCCCCAAAGTGCGGTTCCGGGGGAGGTGACGGCAAAGACTCAGCCATTTCCACTGAAGCCCGCTCCATTATCGAAGAACTCATTTGGCATGGAGGATATGTACGACCGCTCGCCCGAACAGGCAGGGTTTTGTCGGGAATTGTTTGCGAAGAATAACATGTGGATCGGACCACCCTACACACCGCTGCCGCTCGAAGGAAACGTGCTCCTCTTTCCGAGCACTCTTGGCGGTGGAAATTGGGGTGGGGTGTCAGTGGACCCGGCCCTTGGTTTCTTGTTCGTCAACATCATGAACATAGGCCAGTGGGGGCACCTGGAAAAGCGTGGCTCGGAGTTCGTGCGAACGTCGAACGATGGACCCTACGCGCGATTCTGGAATCGGGAGACGCGGGTGCCCTGCCAGAATCCGCCCTTTGGCGAGATGATCGCAGTGGACCTAGCTTCCGGCGAGATTGCGTGGCGATCCGCGTTGGGAAGGATCGAGGCGCTGGAGGCAATCGGTGTCCGCAACACCGGGTCGCTGAATCTTGGGGGCAGCATCGCCACCGCTGGAGGCCTGGTCTTTGTCGGCGCAACGAACGATTCGCGCTTTCGCGCATTTGATTCGAAGAGCGGGAAGCTGCTCTGGGAGGAAAGGTTGGAGGCGAGCGCGCATTCCAGCCCTATCACTTACCTGGGACGTGACGGGCGGCAATATGTCGCGGTGATGGCGGCGGGGGGCGGAGCGTTCTTAGGCGGGGGGCTTAGCAATACGATGGTTGCCTTTGCTCTGCCTGACGTCCCCCGGAAGCCGCTGCCGGTTTCCGTCTCGAAGGCAGTAGCCGCAGCTGCAGCGGCCAGACGCGGAACGCCAGTGGTTGGGGTCTTTGCTCCGCTGGTGTTACCGGCAGGCGAGGCTAAAGCATTGGTGGAGAAAACATGCGGGACCGGATGTCACTCGATCGAGGTCGTAACCAGCCAGAGGATGAACGAAAAGGAATGGAATGCGATTGTGCAGAACATGGTCGCTCGTGGTGCCCGGGCATCCGACTCGGAGGTGACGGCGATCGTCGAGTACTTGGCCAAGGGCCTGAGCAAGTGAGAGCACCGTTCACGAATCGGCACAAAATCGACAGGTTACTGATGGCATGCAAGGCATTCTAATAAAATAGGTTATGCGAACGATAACCCTTGAGGAACATTTCGCAGGCCCGGGCTTCCTCGATGGTCCGGGACGAGGACTCAAAGAACAAGCTTCGAAATTCGGCGGTCCCGCCGCGAAACTCTTAGAACAGCTCTGCGACCTCGGCGACAAGAGGATCGCCGAAATGGATTCCGCTCACATCGACATGCAAATCCTGTCGCTTACTTCCCCCGGCGCAGAGCAACTCGAAGCCGCTGAGGCGGCGGCATTCGCCCGCGGAACGAACGATTTCCTCGCCGATGCCGTGCGGAGTCATCCGACTCGTTTGGCCGGATTTGCCACGTTGCCGACCGCAGACCCCGGCGCCGCTGCCGCCGAACTGGAGCGAACAATCCGTGATTGCGGTTTCAAGGGGGCGCTCATCAATGGTCATATCCAGGGACGTTATCTGGATGACAAATTCTTCTGGCCCATTTTCGAGCGTGCCGAAATACTCAATGTCCCGATATATCTCCATCCGACCCATCCTCCAAAGTCTGTGATCGAGGCATCCTACGGCGGGTTTGCGCCGATAGTGACGGATATGCTGTCCGGCGCGGGATGGGGTTGGCACATCGAAACCGCGGTCCACGTGATCCGTATTATCCTCGGCGGAGCCTTCGACCGTCATCCGAGACTGCAGCTTGTGGTTGGCCACATGGGCGAGACGCTTCCCTTCATGTTACAGCGACTTGATGTCATGCCAATGGCAATGACGAAATTGAAGCGCCCGATAAGTTCTTACCTTCGAGAAAATCTCTACTACACGTTCAGCGGGTTTAACTTCACGCCAACATTTCTCGACCTATTCCTTCAAGTCGGTGTCGATCGGATTATGTTTTCGGCCGACTATCCCTATGCGTCGATGGTCCAGGCGCGTGCATTCTTGGACCAACTGCCAGTCAGCACTGCCGACCGGGAACGGATCGCACACGGTAACGCGGAGCAACTTTTTGGGTTATAGGAGATTCCGACCGAGTGGCACCTTCGGGATTCAGCCCTCAACAAGTCTGCCGTGCTATAGAGGGCCAACCCCGCTCCCGGCTTTGTCGTACTTTCCGAGAACGCCGTATCTTGTTCCCTACCCGGGATTCAGCGACCTGGTAACGAGTATGCTGTTCCACGTCTCCCTGCGCTCTCCTTAAGAGCTAGCCTAACACGGCGGAACAAATGGCAGTCGTGTCGTGTTCAGGTATTCCCACTGGAACCCAGGGGCCGTCGAGGTTCTGCACAATTTCAGCGCCGTGAACTCGGCCGGCCAGAATTGGGACGGGGCGGGTCCGGATGGCCGGCTAACTCTCGGGCCATATGGCGCTCTGTACTCGAACACCGAGGCTGGGGGTGCAAAACGGCAACGGTGTGATTTACAGCCTAAGCGAAGAAGGCCGCTTCGAGGTTCTGCACACCTTCAGTGCAACGGATCCAACAACCGGAGCCAATTACGGCGGCACGAACGCTGATAACGGCGTGGTGCTGGACGGGAACAGGCTCATCGGAATAGCCATCTACGGGGGCGCCGGCGGCCCCGCCGGTTACAACAACAGCGGCGGCACGCTTTACGAGTTGACATTGGGCGCCTTTTGGCACTGAAGTAAGCGTTGATCCAGAAGGATTGCCTCAAAATGCGGTTTGAAAGGGGATTTGGTTGTAGAGGACTTCGGCGCCGACCGCAGCATCAAGCAGCCGCATGCCCCCATAAACTGGTTCCTGTCCCAAGAGTGCAATTAGCGCTCGACGGGCAGCGGTAGCCGGGCGCAGCAGTGATAGATCGCCGCAATGAAGTTCTCAGCGGTTCGGAACCCGAACAAGCGATGGCTGATGGACTTGATCTTGTTATTCATTCCCTCGACAGCGCCGTTGGAGACACGGGACTTGGTCCAGCTCAGAATCCCATCGAGATGCCCACGCAGCATGCGCACGAATTTCTTGAAGGGCCCCAGCCGAGAGCGCATGGCCGAGCGCATCCATTTCTCCAAGTGGTCGCCGGCTCTCTTAGGCTGCCGGTAAAACCAGAACAGTTGAAAGGCTTCTTTGAGGTAGTAGGCGCGTACGATCGGCATGTTCCACTGCACCAGAGTCGACAGTCGCTCTTTCTGGTCGTCGCTGAGATTCCAAGGATTCTTCAGGAGCAACCATCGACTACGCTTGAATGGCACCTTCTCCTTCTGACTGAGACGACGCATTTCACTGCGACGGACTTCTTCGACCGCATCGTTGAGGTGCTTGACGATGTGGAACCGGTCGAACAGGATCTGCGCCTGGGGCGCGTGCTCTTTTACCAGATTGGCGTAGGCCGCCCACATGTCCATACAGATGACGCGCAGCGTGTGGCAGCGCCGAATGCCCATTTCTCTGGTGAAGAACGGTTTCACCGCTTCCTCGGTCCGGTCGTCGCCAACCCACAGCAGAACCCGCCGCTCCAGATCGTAAACCACCGTCAGATAGACCTGCCCCTTCCGTCGGCTCACCTCATCCATGCCAATGACATGCACCGGCGGCCGCGCCCGGTGGCGCAAGCCATACTCCACCGCACGTTTCACGATAGTCGCCACGCTCTTCCAGTTCAATCCGTACTGGCGAGCCGTTCCCTGCCAACTCAACTCCCGCGCCAGCCTGGCCCCCGCATTCGACAGCGCCTTGGTCACTCGCGCCCAAGGGTCCGCCCAGGGAAAGTCCTCTTCCCTCAGACCGCACCGGGGGCATTCCACTCGACGCGGCCGGTAACGCAGTTTCAACGCTACATTCTGCATCGACAGATCGCGCCATTCCCGCGGTTTGCGCACACTGTGCACCTTCCGGCAGCGCTGTCGGCAGACCCCGCATCGCAGCAGTCGACGCCCCAGTCGGTCGATGTGGACGATCATGAACCGATCGGTCTCCTCCACTTTCGTAACCGTATGCGCCTTCAACCCCAGCTGCTTTCTCAGAAACGTTTCGACGAGCACCTCGATCCCCTTCCTTTCGGTGGGCCGATAACAACAGCCCTCAAAGGATTAGATGAATCGGGGATTCAGGCCGCCTACTCCGACGGCAATCTGTTGCATCTGAAACCGTTCAACCTCAATTTCACTTTTGGGATACGAACCGATAAACTCTTCGCCCTGCTTGATTACCCGCTTGACTCTTACGAAATATCGGTCGTACTTGGGGCTGTAGTAGTTTGTGCAGCCCCCTTGTTAGCCTCCGCCTCACTCGGCCCTGCCTAATCGGCCTGGGCCGCGCAATCATTTATTTGGTCGAGGGCGGTGCAAAATCTACCATTTATGACACACGGGGAGACAGGGTGTCGATAATTAACGGAGGGGAGCCAATCCAATTCACGTGGCGCCGCATTGACAACTCCTGTGTGCGTATTTTGGGGTCCCGCTTTGTGTTTTCCGAGAAGCCTGAAGGTGTTGTAGGTTGTGAATAAAATGTTGGATCTTGCAAGTTCATCGCGGAAGGCAGTCAGCGTGCGAGCCACCCGCCCACGTTGACGAGAAGCGGATGCTTCACTCACGCCTGCCATTGTCTTGGGATCCACGCAATCGTTCAAGCGGACCACAGCGATGTCTCCATCCGTCACGATCGGATATTCGGCTTTCGGATCTTGCACTGGGCGCTTGGAGGGGAGTAATCCGGCTGCTTCGATGCAACCGGTAAAAGCCAGATCGTTCACTACTTTGGCCCGTTCACTATCGATATTGGGATCGGTGGAGTGTGTCCAGTGCATCATTCGAAACCTAAATCCAACATCTTCCGCCGCGGCGGCGAGCCAGATGTCGGTCCTTCCAGGGTGCTGCCAAACTCGCACGTGGTGGCGCTTCTGGACCGTGTTCAGGCTCTTCTGTTGCACAAATGCTGAAGGCACTTGATTGAGAGTTGGAGCGTTCATGGGAGCCATCGGATAACCGACTCGTTTGGCGAGGGCGAGGTACATGCGATACAGCGCAAGCGGCGACTTCCGCTGAGCCTGTACCCATCCCGTGGAATAAAACGCGCGATCCAACTGACTCCGGCTGCCCATCAACAGAACGTTTACCATGTCAGACGGGCGACCTCCCATTTGTGCTCGTTGCGCGGAATTCTTCAGTAGCTGTTCCACTTCGGTCACATCGCGCGGCGAAAAAAATTGCGCCGGAGCGCCGAAAGCCGTCGGCGCAGGGACGGTGACCATCGCGGACAGCCGGAGAATCAGCTCTGTGCCCGTCGGGAAGCGTATCTCTGGATTCGCAGAGGGGACAAGAACGGATTCACACACCATATGGGGACGCCAATCGGGGGATTCAAAAACAGCAACGGTACAAC
Organism: uncultured Acidobacteriaceae bacterium; assembly: GCA_963771305.1. Taxonomy (GTDB): domain Bacteria; phylum Acidobacteriota; class Terriglobia; order Bryobacterales; family Bryobacteraceae; genus CAJCIT01. The sequence continues at coordinate 135,612 of CAVYTS010000019.1, read as the reverse complement.
GTAAAAGTTCACGACGGAGGAGAGGCTGGCTATCGGGGGAATTCCGGTCACCGCACCTAGATCATCGACGTGCTCCTTTGCTGTATCCACTTCTACCAACCGCGCGCTGACAGAAACTGCTGTGCTATCCGGTAGCACGAGTGTTTTAAAGCCATAAGCAACGCTCGCAGTAGAGTGTTTTAGGCCCAGACCCAAGGCCGTTACACTTGTTACGGACCCTAGGAGTCTGGATCCCTGTGGTATAAGTATTCGGCCGCCAATGCTCACCGGAGCGATAATCGTGGCTTCAATTGGATCGTCGGGATGAGAGATACGGGAGCCTGTGATCACCGATAGACGCGCTTCCAGAACCGTCCCTGCAGGCAACTCTTGCGCAGATGCGGCCGAGCACATCATCAGTAGGGAGTCGGCAAACAACCAGAACGCATACAAAGCCTTCCCAACGATCGCCGGCTCCTGCAAGGAAGATTCCATCGTCTTCTACATACCAGCATAAGAATCTTGCGAACGGTTTTCGCCTTACCCGTAGAAGTGCGCGTCGTTCTCCCGAAGTCTGATTTGTGGGACATCAAGCCCGAGGCTGACCGGTCCAATTCGGAACGATATGACGTGTTATCGCTAGCGATCGGCATTGCTCGCCTTGGCCGCGGTTCCTTGCATTATCGCCTGCGGCCCCCGCCTCTACCGCCTCCGCCGCCATAGCTGGGCGCCGATTTGAAGTTGCTGCTTCGTTGCGCGCCTTGGGTGCGCATCTGTTGTTGGCGTTGCAGGTTGGCGTCCGGCTTCGTCGCCGATTGCCATCCGCTTCCGCTGTTCTGTGACCACGAGCCGGAATTGCGGTTGTAGCGATAAACCGTGCCATCCTTCCCGGCATAGACGTTATCCTTGCCCACGGCTACACCGGCGCCGGTGTTCGTGTTGTACGCAAATCCGCCACGCCCAGCGGCGCCTTGACCTGAGTAGATATTGCCCACGTAGCCGGCCCCTCCGCCGGCAATGATGCCCGTCTGGGGATTATAAGTGGCGGCTCCGCGATAACCGGCTGTATTACCCGTATATATGTTAGTGTTGTATCCGCGGCCCGCCACTGTGCTTCGGCCGGTCTGGGTGTTGTAACTACCGCGGCTGGCCGCTCCGTAGTTGCCTGTATAAGGATTGGCCCATGCCGCCCCGGTCCGCGCGTACGCGGTGTTCCCCCAAACCCCATAAACATTCGCTGCGGCTGCCCCGCCCCAGGCGCCCCAGCCGTAGTACGGATACCAGCCGTATCCGTAATAGCCCATCGGCCCCCACCACGGATACCAGGGATAGTAGCTGTACCCAAATCCGAATCCGAAGCTCCATCCTGCTTCCGTGGTGTAGACGAATCCGGCACCCACGCCGTACGTATACGGCCATCCGTACCACGTGGTGGACGTGATGTAGGGCGCATAATACCAACCAGTTCCATACACGACGGTGCTTGTGCTCGCCGAAACCACCGTTCCGTAGTATCCCGGTGTGTAGCCGACATAGATGACTTCGGGCGTCGAGTTGTAGATCTTCACGTAGGTCACATAATAGAGAGGAGAGTTGGGCGGTATGTTGTAGATCTCGGCAGGCACGCTGTCCGCAGCTTGCCATGGTCCCTGCGGACCCTGCGCTGAAAACCACACTCCCGCTTCCACGCAGTAGTAGCCGTTGTGCGACGTCTTGATGACGGCAGCACTCGTATTCTTGGCATAACTCATCGAAGTCCCTTCAATCGGTTGGAAATCCGGGTTGCCGTCGTACGCCACGCTGAGCTTCGCCTCCGAGCGCGTGATCGCCGCGGTCTGGGGGATGGAGTTGGCGATGAGCCCCTCCTTGGACTGTGGTGTTCCGGGAACAGAAGCGAGCACCGTCGCTTTCGGACTGTCCACTGGAATCTTAGCGAAATCGGGGGGCATTGCTTCCCTGGTCACGAAAGCCCAGGGTCCCTCTAGCGAGGAGCTTTGGAACCATCGGCCCGAGAGCAGGATGTAATACTGCCCGTCCAGGAGAAAGAGACTGCCATTCGTGTTGGCTGCATATTGCAAGCGTGTGCCCGGAATGGCCGTGAATTGAGGCTCAGCCTGCGTTTCAATCAACTCAGCCGGACCTTCCTCGACATAAATAACCGGCGTGATGGCCGGCTTGCCGGTCGTCTTTCCGGGTTCGTTCGATTGCGGGGACTGGCTCGCCGCACGAGTCGAGGAGGGTTGGGCGCCTGCACTTTGTTCAGCCGCGTTACTGGCCAGGGTCGCCTCAACCTTCTTCACGTCGTCGGGTAGCTTGTCGGCGTTTCGCCATGTTTCGTTTAGTTCTTTGGCTTTGAGCCAGAAGTCTTGAACCCGCAGATAGTAGGTCTGCTTGCTGGCGTCAAACAGAAGGACGGCGTTCGTATTGATCACGCGTTGGAGCGACGAGCCATCAATTGCGGCAAGCTGTGGCTTGCCGTCGATTAGAATTAGCATGGAGGGCTTATTAGAATGGATCACCTTGGGTGGATCGTTCTTCACCTCCACCGTCTTCGCCGTAACCTCGGCCGCTTCGAGCGCCGCCTCCAGACGATCCAGCGAAATCGTCTTGCTGAGGCCGGGAAGCTTCTTGTCAAGAAGCTCGCCAAGTGACGCCTCTTTGTCCGGCTGCACCGGAAACTTCACTTTGTCCATTTGAATCTGGTCGAGCGTGACTTGGCGGTTGACCTTGTCCACCTCGGTTCGTGCGTGGAACCAGACCACGCCATAATTTGATTCCTTCTTCGCGGCAGTCTTGACCTCCACAGCGGCATAGAGATCAATGCGATTCCCAGTCCAATTGTCGACTTGGGGCTGGTGCATCACGAACGTGTCGCTGCCAACGGTCTCCGTACGCGGCCAGGTATCCTTCGTAGCGCGCCCGGGAGCGAGTTGGCCGGGCTGCGGCTTCGCAGGTTGCGATCCGGTTGACGGTTGCTGACCGGTCAGGGAGGTCACAAGGACCGTCTGACACGCAAGGATCAAGATGGAAGCAAGAGCTTTCGGTTTTTTGCTCAAGAGGAGGACCTTTCAGTCTATGGGTGTGCTTTCAACTTGGGAAACACGACAGGCATCGCGGAAGGGGAGAAAATCAATCGACCGGCTCCGAGCCAAAACGTGTGAGAGAGCCGGGTTTGGAGAGGCACAAGACTAAAGTAACAGTCAGGTCCTTGGGAAAACTCGCTGAGTGTTTGGCCGGCGCCGTCTTCCCCCTGAGATCACACCGCCGTTCCTGCGGTCCTGGATGATAGACGAAGTGGTGCCCGAATTCGGTGTCGATATTTTGTATTATCGGAAGCCAACAGGATAGGGCCCGAGTCTTGTCGAAGGTGACGTTAGGGCAATGTGACGCACTTCCTCGAACGCCGTAGCTTTGAGAGATTCAGAGTAGTCCTACTTCGGCGGCATGCCGTTATATCAGGCAGATGCGCAGGCAGGTTTCGACAATCCTATGGGCGCAAGCTTCTATCCTTTGATCTCGACCCTAGTTGTTGAGACCCACACCAGAAAGGGAAGCTGTCTGGGGACTGCTTTTGTCCGTGTCGGATACCGACAGTGTTGCGCGATACTTGCCAGAGTCGGGTGGTCTGAAAACCACCTGAATGACGCAGCTCGTGTTGGGATTCAAAGTCGACGGGCAGGTGTTGGTTTGGGTAAAAGTACGATTGGCGGGGGAAATGGCGACGTTCGTGATGTTGACCGCCGACGTGCCGTCGTTATACAAGGTGATGCTCATTGGCGAACTGCTAGTGCCTGGGGTCTGACCCGGGAAGCTGAGTTTGCTGGGGAGCAAAGTTATCGCCTCGGCTGCGCCAGTACCCGTCAGCGTGATGGTCTGGGTGGGGCTGCCCGGGTCATCGTCCTCGAGGGTAATTGCGCCGTTGCGGGTTCCCACCCCGGTTGGCGTGAAGCTGACGGTGATTGCGCAGTTCTGGCCCGCGTTCAGCGTGGCGGGGCATGTGTTGTTCTGGGAGAAGTCTCCGCTGCTCACAATGCTGGTGAAGGTGACCGAGTGACTGCTGACGTTGGTCACCGTTACGCTTTGGGAAGCACTCGTGAGTCCTATCTGCAGGACGCCGAAGCTCAGGCTTGTAGCGGAAAACGTCATCGTGAGCGGGGTATAGATTGAGGCGGAGCTTATGACTACACAGCACACATTGGTAGTACCAATTCCGCCGTCCGCCAAAACCCGTCCCGGCGCCACCAGGGTCGCCGAATGATACGCCTGCGCCCGGCTCAGGCTCTCCGTCGCAGTGAATTTGTCTGCGGCTTCGTTAAAAATCTCTGCCGCTGCGGTTGGGATATAACTAGTGCAATCTTTTCCGCAGCTAATTGACTGCCCCTCTCCGCCCACCACCAGAACGGTGCCGTCCGTGAGAAGCGTGGCCGTGTGAGCGTAATGCCCACTCGTCATGTTCCCGGTTAGGGTCCACATGTTGGCGGAGGGGTCGTAGAGTTCTGCCGAGTTTATGGGGTAGCGAGACTGGGTACCGCCAGTGACCAGCACCTTGCCATCCGGCAGGAGGGTAGTACCGTTGAGGTAGCGAGCGACATTCATACTGGCCACATTGCTCCACGTTCCGTTGGAGGGATCGTAGAGTTCGCAGGTAGCGGTGACGGTTCCGGTGGAGCCTCCGATGACCAACACCTTCCCAGTTTTCAGCCGCAAGGCCGTGTGGTAATCGCGAGCCGTGTTGAGACTGCCTGTCGTCGACCAACTGTTCGACGCCGGATCATAGAGTTCGCTTACCGACGTGTCTGTGCTGCAGGTGCTCGTCGTGCAGCCGCCGGCCACCAACACCTTCCCGCTTTGGAGCAGGGTCGCCGTGTGCCCAAAGCGCGCCACGGAAAGGGAGCTCGCTGACGACCAAGCTCCGGTGGTTGGATCATACAACTCCGCCGCACCCAACACCGTGCCAGCGGCCCCGAGCCCACCAGAGACCAGGATCTTTCCGCTCGTCAACCGAACGGCGGGAAACAGATAACGGGCCTCTGCCATGCTGGCGATGAGGGACCAGGTGCCGGGGCCGCTGCTGTAGACCTCCGCCGAGGCAAGAAGATTACCGTTGTTATCAATTCCCCCGACCGAAAGGACCTTTCCACTGGCCATCAGCACCTGGGCGTTCAACTCGCGCGCGTTTTGCAGGGCGCCAGTACTTGCCCATTGACCTTGGACCTGGGCCGAGAGTGGCTGGATGGCCGCGAGCAGGACCGTGAACGAAAACGCTACACCCGGGAAATTCCTCATGATCCCTCCCCTGTGAATTTGTTCGCTCCCCGGAAAATCCGGGTACTCTGCACATCTGTGCCAATTGTAGACCGATTTTCAGTTACTCTCAGACGACGACTCTCCGAACGAATGAATCTCCGGTTGGAGACGTTCTTGGGTTTGATATCGGTAACGAATTCAGGACGATATCAGTTAATATCGGTAGCGAAAGCTGCCACACGGTCTGCAACCACGGGCAGTTCCCCGGACAGTGATCTCCCATAACGAGACTTGGACTAACCCGCTTCGCGGGATTTCGGTAGTAGGAGCACGGATGGAAGAACGGCCGCTATCTGTGCTCTGTTTTTCATCTGTACTTTGAGGACTCCATTTTTGCGGAAGTATTGAGTGGCTGCTCGCAGCACATCCCATTTCGCAAAGGAGTCCCTTATGACATCCCTTCGACAACGCATGACCGAAGACATGCAGGTGCGGAATCTCGCACTGAACACGCAAATGTCATACGTGCAACAGGTCTCTCTGTTTGCACGCCACTTCAACAAATCACCGGAAATGCTGGGCCCGGAGGAGATCCGCGCCTATCAGGTGTACCTCACCAACGAAAAGAAGCTGGCGCCCAGTTCCATTCTCACCGCCGTTGGAGCACTGCGCTTTCTGTACAAGGTCTCTCTCAAGAAAGACTGGACCTTCGAGGACGTCATCCCGGCGCCCAAGAAGCCGCAAACGCTGCCCATTGTGCTGAGCCCGGAAGAAGTCCTACAGTTTCTCGACTGCATCGGCGGCACCAAGCATCGCGCCATCCTGACCACTTGCTACGCGGCCGGCCTGCGCATCTCGGAAGCTGTCCGCCTCACCGCACCTGACATTGATAGCGCGCGGATGGTGATTCGCGTCGATCAAGGAAAGGGCCGGAAGGATCGGTACGTGATGTTGTCCCCGAAGCTGCTGGAGGTCCTGCGTGACTGGTGGCGAGTGGAAAGACCCAAACCGTGGCTCTTCCCAGGCGATATTCCTGGCCGGCACATCAGCACGGATGCTGTGGAGCAAGCGTGTCAAAAAGCTCGTCGTCGTTGCCCCATTCCGAAGCCCATTACGCCTCACAGTTTGCGGCATTCTTTCGCAGTTCATCTGCTAGAATCCGGCACCGATGTTCGCACCATTCAGTTATTGCTCGGTCACCGCAGCCTGGCGACCACAGCACGTTAGCTGCGCATCGCGACCAGCAAAGTGTGCTCGACATCGAGTCCGCTCGACCTGCTACCTCGCCCTGTTCCCGTTGCGCCCAAGCCCACCACGCCTCAGTATTTCTGAGCGACGGGCTCATGGATCGGCCGAAGCTGGAAGTGGCGGATGTCTTTCGCCGCTACGGCGCCACCTATCGACAAAAGCATGGTGCGTCGATGTCCACCGCGCAGCGGCGCGTCATGTCCGCAATTGAGCTGTGCCGAACGGCCGCCTTAGGAGGCCATCTCGAGCGATGCGACGAGTGCGGCCATGAGCGAAATTGCTTCAACAGCTGCCGTGATCGCCATTGCCCAAAATGCCAATCGCTTGCTCGAGCGCAGTGGGTCGAGGATCGTCAAGCCGAGCTGCTTGACTGCCCGTACTTTCACGTCGTATTCACCGTCCCGGAAGAGATTGCCGCGATCGCCTCCCAGAACAAAGAGGTGGTCTATGACATCCTCTTCCGGACCACAGCAGAGACGCTAAAAATCATCGCCGCCGATCCCCAGCATCTGGGAGCGGAAATCGGCTTCTTCGCCGTGCTTCACAGTTGGGAGCAGAACCTCCAATTTCATCCGCACTTGCATTGTGTCGTGCCCGGCGGTGGGCTCTCGCCCGATGGGCAACGGTGGATCTCTTGCCGGCCGAACTTCTTTTTGCCCGTCCGCGTTCTGTCGCAGCTTTCCGACGCCTGTTCCTGGAATCCTTTGCAGAAGCTATTCGATTCGGGGAAATTGCAGTTTTTCGGGCGCCTAGAGCGACTTCGCGAACGTCCCGTTTTCGCCCGGCACATCGCAGAATGGAAAGAACCCGAATGGGTAGTCTATGCCAAGCGCCCGTTCGCCGGACCCCAGCAAGTACTCGACTACGTGGGCCGATACACTCACCGCGTTGCTATCTCTAACAACCGCCTGCTCGATATCGAAAACGGTCAAGTTTGATTTCAGTGGAAAGATTATCGAACTGGCGGCCAAGTGAAAACGATGACCTTGTCGGCCGATGAATTCATCCGGCGTTTCTTACTGCACGTGTTACCGAACGGCCTCCAACGCACCCGCTACTACGGTCTCCTGGGAAACCGCTATCGGCAAGAGAAACTCGCCCAATGCCGCCGCCTGCTTGGCATGCACATGCCTGACCAGCACAGCGTGCTCGCGGTCGAGCAGGGCTACCGCGACCGATGCGAAGCTCTCATGGGCAGTTCGTTGCGGCAGTGTCCGCAATGCCGGCGTGGTCGCATGGTGTCGATCGCGATGCTGCCGCGGTGTCCCGACTATTCTCTGCTGATCATCGACTCATCATGATCCGCCGCTCGCTCTTTCGAACTCGAGACTCGATGCCTGGACTTCGCCAGGGCAGCGGCGAAGTGTTGTTCGAAGCGCAACCGTTTTGTTGTGGCGCGTTCGAGCAAGGCCGAAGAGACCCGCTCGTCTCGCTCCTCGGTTACGTCGAGTCGCCACCTGGCATCGTTATCGCCAATCCAGCGCCAGCTACCGCCGACTCTTAGCGTATTCGCGAGCCAAGGTGGATCATTCAACACCCATAGCCCGAGCTGCGGTGCGGCGGCTTAGTCCAATCCATTTTTAGCCCACCGTCGCGGCGTTGACACTTTGCCATGCACCTGAACATCCACCCGCCGCGCCGCCGAGCTAAAAATGCTCTGCATTCTCGGGCCTTTCGATTCTGTCCGCTGGCGCGCCGTTCATTTCTTGTACGAAGCTCCAAAATAGTCAGACGAGGCAGTCACGGCACCGCAAAGACAACTCGTTCCTTACCAGCACGTCGTATCCGGTTGATATTTGAAGAGGTTCGTGGATGTTGATGGTTGGTTCTGACGTTACAAGCAAAATGAGCCTGCGAGAAGGTGCCGTCCGAACGACAGGCAGTCTGCTTGAAGCCTACGCTGCGGGAAAATGCTGCTCCGAGGATTCTACGCCGCGTGCGTTCCGTTCAACGAAAATAGAATCGCCGAATTCGTGGGTACGATAGCTGTGGAGGTTCAGTTCCCGGTCTAGGCCACGAAGGGTTGCGTCGTCCACGAAGGCGCGCAACAAATGGTAATGGCCGGTACCGGGTTCGTGCGTGCCGGAGAGAATTGCATCAACCAGGCGCAGTGGGGTGTCGGTGCCAATCCGCTGCGTCGCCAATCCAAATCCTGACCGCACGAAACTATCGGATTGAGCCGCATGTTCCAGCGCCCGCACAACCGTCGTGCCAACCGCGATAACACGCCCTCCTCGCATCTTGGCATGGCGGACTGCCAGGGCAGTGGTTAGGGGAATGTGGTATGGTTCGGCAAACGGCAGGAGCGCGTCCAACTCGCCATCACCAGTAGAGGAGATGCCCGCGGCGTGAGTGATCGTTGCGAACTGAACCTTCTGCCGCTTTAGCGACGCCAAGACGTTCCAGTCAAGGACGAAGCCGGCCGAGGGGGACTCGAACGCGACCGGCGGACCGGCGATCGGTGTCCAAACGTCCCAGAGCGCCAAGGGTCTGGTGATGTGTGAGTACTGGATCGGGCGGCCGTCGCGCGCAATGCCCTCCCAGATCCCGGTGAGCGAACCGTCGAAAGCGAGCCGCACGAGCCTAGGATGCCCCAGGATCGCCTCCACAGTGGCTCGCAACACCCCTAGCGCTAGCCGGTCGCCGGTCATCAGTTCCGGGGGCTTTGGCCGATCTTCGGTACGGATGCGGAAGTCCCCCGTCCCAAAAACAACTGCGTTGCAGTGACGGATACTATCGGCTGCGAGCGAGCGCCGAGCGGCTAGACGCACTTCGATGAACCGGCCAGTCCGCAAGTGCTCCCCCGAAAGGCTCGCTGGCAGTGTGGCTGCATCGTTCGCGATCACCAGATCACCAGGATGGAAGAGATCCATGACCTTCGATCGCGCCAGATGACGGATCTTTCCGTGGCTATCAAGAGCGAGCAGCTTTGCCTGTCGTGGGCGCTGGATTGGCAGATGGGCTGCGGTCATCGCACCACCACTTCCGCGACGCTCCGGTGAATGGATAAGAGCAGTTCACCGATTGCGTCAGCAAGTTCGCGCGCTGCGGTCTGGGGGCGCTTTAGTTCAGATGGATCTGCATCGGGCATCGCCATCGCGTGCAACGGTGTATCCATATCCCCCGGATCGAGCGACAGGACGCGGATGCCCTCCGCCGTCAGTTCTTCGTTCCAGATCCGGCTCAAATGGTGTAGGGCAGCCTTGCTCGCGCCGTAGGCGCCCCAACGCGGATACGGATTAATGGCGGCATCGCTCGAAACGTTCAAGACCACGGCTCCGGAGCCCTCACGGGCGGAAGAGGCCAGCGCTCCCAACAGCACTTTTGTCAGCCGGAACGGCCCCAACACGTTCGTCCGAAGGGCGCGCTCCAGGTCTTCGCACTCGGTATCCGCCAGCAGGGCGAGCGGTGCCGGCCCAAGATCCGAGGCGTTATTGACGAAAACGTCAAGCCCTCCGAGCGCACCCAGAATTTGAATCGCGATGGGATGAATGTCATCCTTCTTCGACACGTCGCCGACAATGCCGTGTGCGCCGGGGTGTTCGCGCACGACGCGTTCCACACCGTCGCGCCGGCGCGCTACAAACGCGACCTGCGCGCTACGAATGAGCAACTCCCGTACCAGAGCGAGTCCAAGACCGGAGGTACCGCCTGTGATGGCCACTCGCAAACCACAAAATTCGTTCAGGAGATGATCTGAGTCCTCAAACATTTGAAACCTCCTTTATGCTGCTTTCGATTGCCGGGATCGGACGAGACTCTGACGGAACTGATATCGCTTGAATCCGTTGGCGACGACCCAAGGGGAGGTCTTCACGCGGAGCCACTTCGGTCCGGGACCGGTGGTCCCACGCCCGGACTTCGCCAGGGCCTGAATATGTGCGTCCTCATTAATCCACTCGACGTAGTTGAGCGCGCGGGTGCCGTCGTCGACCCACCAACCGTCCAGCACCGCATCTACCATGCCGGGTGGCAGGAAACCGAGCATCTGTTGTCGCGCGGATTCGGGCGAGATCTGCTCGAAACGCAATGACCGGCAGATAACTTCTCCGATCGTGCGTCCAATCCGGAACTCGATCCCGCCAAAACGGTGTTCATAAACAGTGACGCCCTGCCAACTCCCGACCTCACCGCGCACCACTTCGACTTGTGCTGAGGTGTTGATTTCATGCAGTTTAGATGTGATCATTCGAGCTCTCCTCGTCCGCTCCGGCGGCTGTTAAGCCTACTATCAATTCCATACTACAAGTTAAAGTTAACTTGAAGTAAAGACGTATTTGTGATATTTTTTGGGCAATGTCCACGCTGCTGACGATCAGCGAGGTTGCACGCCGCAGCGGGGTGGCCGCATCGGCCCTTCGCTTCTACGAGGAAAAGAGCCTTATCAAGTCCGAGCGGGCAGGCTCGGGCCACCGGCGCTTCCCGAGAGCCGTGTTGCGACGGATTGCTTTTATTGTCTTCGCACAGCGGCTCGGAATGACGCTCGATGAAGTAGCAGCGGAGCTCGCGAAGTTGCCAGAGGGGCGAGTCCCGGAGGGTTCCGACTGGGCCAAGCTCTCTCGCGGTTGGACGAGCCGCATTGACGAACGCATGGCCGAGCTCGAGCGCCTCCGGGCGGGTCTGACCGAATGCATCGGTTGCGGCTGCCTGTCGCTTGGCCGATGCAAGCTCGCGAACCCTGGAGATCGGGCGGCCCGTCTCGGGCCTGGCCCTCGTTACTGGGTGAGCAACCCACGAGGATCGACGTGAGGCGCTTCTCACCAATCCGAACGTGCTGGCCGGCAGGGTAACGGCGGCCCCGCAGTCCTCGCGTTATACGATGTGAGGACGCCCGGCGGCCTTCAGGCGACCGATTCGAAAGTAAGGGCAAGAGCCCGAGACTGAGATGAAAGCCCGATAAGCGCCGGTTCTAAAGGGACGATCAGACAATTATGCTCGTCAGAATCACTCGGTGAAGCTGGGCGGTCGATGATACCCGTGACCTGATATTCCGAACTGGTTTGCTGTTTCGGATCGCCGAACAAAGTTCGGCGTCACGGAAATAGGAACGATAAACGGGCTTGTCCGGCAATCTTCAGCGCACTGCGATCCGAACTCCGCTGGCGGTTCATTTCAACCCAGCATTTGGGCGTTAAGAGGTAATATCACTAGCCCAATGCGGTCGAGGCCGGGAATTGCCGAGGGATGCGGTCTCGTCCTCCTTTCGGGCTTGGCCATCGCGAACCTACTTCTTCATGGGCAAGTCCAGGGCGGGAGCGCCCTTAGAGTTACTAGCTGTCGCTTGCGACAGTTGGCGGGTTTCTCATTTCCTGGTTCACTCCTAATTGGCAGATATGTTGAAACCTGATATGAGCCGACGCTGGGACCAATCATCTTTGGAGAAACACCCCACGGAATGTCGGTGAACTGATGCGGGGGAGAGGAAAGGATGACGATGGACGATTTCAACGCGGAGGAGTTCGCCCAGAGGCTCCAGTTGGGCGAGTTTGACTCCCGTCTTTATCAAACGATCCAGGACCTTACGACCGATCAATTAGAGGAAGTGGCCTTGCTGCTGCAACCGTCAACCAGCGGTCCTACTCTAGCCGTGGCGCCCGCAGGAGAGTAGCGCAGTCTGTTTACTTTTGCGGCCTTGGTTCGCTTCAAGTGCTTCCTAGCGTTGCTGCCAGTTTGAGAGACCCTATCCCAGCGTTTTCTCCTCCTTGGGGGGGCAGATCTATGATCCGATGCCGAGCTCGATCGCGTAACGCGTTAGCTGCGCAGTGGTGTGGAGCTTGAGTTTCTCCATGATGGCGTGCTTGTGGAACTCCGCGGTGCGCGACGAGATGTTTAGTTTGATAGCGATCTGTTGGCACGTCACCCCTGCGCGACGAGACGCAGTACGTCGATCTGGCGGCCGGACAACTCATCGGAAGGCGCTGGCGCCCCGTCTTCCTGGACCTCGGGCGAAACATCTTACCGGCAGCACCAAATCGCGGGCGGTTCTTCCGATCTCTGCGAGAGCAGTCTCCTGATCCTGAAACCATCCATATGCATCACAGCGCCATCAGGCTTGGGTATTCCCTCGTCATACTAGGCATCGTTGCCACGGCGCTAGCCGGAATTTCTCACTGGCCATCGACTTTCGTCTAGCGGGCCTTGTATATTAGGATCGCTTCGACGCTCGCCTACCCAGCGATTTCCGAGAATCCGCATCCGGATCGGCGATCATCCAGTGTAAACAGAATAGGCCAAACCAGCGGAGGAACAAATGCCCGAAAATCCTGAATTAGCCAGGCTCGAGGAAGCAAGCACGCTTGACGAGTTCCGAATACGCCAACAGCTAGGCGCCGGCAAGAAGCCCTGGAGAAAGTGGGGGCCCTACCTGAGTGAACGCCAGTGGGGTACAGTTCGCGAGGACTACAGCCAGAACGGTTATGCCTGGGACTACTTCACTCATGACCAAGCCCGCTCCCGTGCTTACCACTGGGGTGAAGACGGCCTCGCCGGCATCTGTGACGCGCAGCAGTTGTTGTGCTTCAGCGTAGCGCTCTGGAATGGTAGGGCCCCATCCTTAAAGAACGTTTGTTCGGCCTGACGAACAGCGAGGGTAACCACGGCGAAGACGTCAAAGAATACTACTTCTACCTCGACAGCACACCCACGCATTCCTACATGAAGTACCTGTACAAGTATCCGCAAACCGAATACCCGTACAGCAACCTGGTAGAGACGAACAAGCGGCGCAATCGCGGCGACATGGAGTATGAACTGCTCGACACGGGTGTCTTCAAAGAAGACCGCTACTTTGACTTGTTTGTTGAGTATGCCAAGCAGTCGCCGGATGACCTCCTGATTCAGATCAGCATATGTAACCGCGGCCCTGAACCGGCCACATTGCATGTCCTGCCGACACTATGGTTTCGCAATAGCTGGACATGGTGGCCCGGTACGGCGAAGCCATTCCTAGAACAGGTGTCGGGCCAAAGGCGATCGCGGGTGGTTGCAGCCTCACACGCCGATCTGGGCGAGCGCTATCTGTACTGCGAGGGAGATGTTCCGCTGCTGTTCACGGAGAACGAGACGAACAATCAACGCATTTTCGGCACGGCCAATGTCTCTCCCTATGTCAAGGACGGAATCAACAATTACGTCGTCAACGGAAATCACGATGAGGTCAACCCCGGGAAAACGGGGACCAAATCCGCTGCGCACTATCAGTTGAGTGTGGATGCGGGGGCGACCTCCACCGTCCGCTTGCGCCTGAGCGACCTTGCGCCTGCTGCCATCGGCGATCCGTTCGGGAGCTTTGCCGGCACCCTGGGGACGCGCCTGGATGAGTCGGATGAGTTCTACAAGTCCATCACGCCGGTAGGTGTCAGCGAGGATCAAGCCCGCGTCATGCGACAGGCGCTGGCCGGGATGCTGTGGAGCAAACAGTATTTCTTCTTCGACTTAGATGAATGGCTGACGGAACATGGCCAGGATCCGATGAAGCCCGGCGGACGCTTCGTTCGGAACAGCGAGTGGTTCCACATGGTGAACCAGCACGTCATTTCGATGCCCGACGAGTGGGAGTATCCCTGGTATGCGGCGTGGGATTTGGCGTTCCACGCCATCGCTCTCTCCACGGTCGACCCCGAGTTCGCCAAAGAGCAGCTCGACGTGATGCTGCAAGAGTTTTTCATCCATCCGACGGGTCAGATCCCTGCTTACGAATGGAACTTCGGCGACGTCAATCCGCCGGTGCACGCCTGGGCCACGATTTTCGTTTATCGGACCGAGCAGGGTCTCAAAGGCATAAGCGACATCGAATTTCTCAAGCGCTCGTTCGCGAAGTTGCTGCTGAATTTCAGTTGGTGGATCAACCGGAAAGACCGCTTTGGCAAGAACCTGTTCGAAGGCGGGTTTCTCGGGTTGGACAACATCGGCGTCTTCGACCGCAGCTCGCCGCCGCCCACAGGTGGCCACTTGGAGCAGGCGGACGGCACCGCGTGGGTCTCCATGTTTTGCCAGAACATGCTCGAAATCGCCATTGAGTTAGCCGCCCACGACCCCTTTTACGAAGAGATGGCCGTCAAGTTTGCAGAACATTTCCTTTGGATCGCGCACGCCATGAATCCGACCGGGCCGGAAGGCATGTGGGACGAGGAAGACGGTTTCTACTACGACGTTCTACGGCTTCCCGACGGAACGGCCAGGCGGCTCAAGGTTCGATCCATGGTGGGACTACTGCCCTTGGCTGCCACCACCGTGATCGAGCCATGGCAGCGTGAGCGTGTGCCGCGAACTACGGAGATCTTGTCTGAGCGATTGCGGCGTATGCCCGAGCTGCTCGGGAGCATTCATCCTACCGGGCCGGGCCACTTAGGCTACGGGGAACGTGGCATTGCGGCGCTGGTAAACCCGGACCGATTACTCAGGATTCTTACGCGCATGCTGGATGAGAACGAATTTCTGAGTCCCTACGGGATACGGGCGATTTCCCGTTACCATGTCGACCATCCTTATGTTGTCAGCGTCGAGGGCCAGGAATAAAGGGTGAATTATCTGCCGGCGGAATCCGATAGCGGCATGTTCGGCGGCAACTCCAACTGGCGTGGGCCGATCTGGATGCCGGTGAATGCTGTGCTGATCCGCGCCCTGTTGTCGTTCTATTTGTATTACGGCGAGAAACTCAAGATTGAGTGCCCGACCGGATCGGGCAAACTGATGAACTTGTTCGAAGTCGCGCATGAAATAGCCGACCGGCTGGAAGAAATTTTTCTGCGCGATCAATCAGGCCGGCGGCCGGTGTACGGAGGTACTGAGAAATTCCGGACCGATCCCCACTGGAAGGATTACATCCTGTTCTTCGAGTACTTCCATGGCGATAACGGCGCGGGCCTGGGAGCCGGTCACCAGACCGGATGGACCGGCGTGGTCGCTAAGTTGATCGAGCTTTTCGGTCGCCTCGACAGGCAGCAGCTTCTCGACGGCGGTAAATCCGGTGGCTTCATGAGGGGAGATACGTAATGACCGCCAGGTGCGGGCCTCGATACCCGAGCCTGTTTGAGATCGGCCGGGGACATAAATCATGCCAATATTGGGCCCGAAAGACCACCTGTACAGCAGCGGCCAGACACCTGGCAGGCCCGCAAAATAGCTCTACCGATTGCTTTCACCAACGCCAGCGCCTCCCTTTTATCACTGGCGGTGGACCTGCCTGGATTTTAAAACTCCTTAGTGCCAACGATCTCGCCGTCCGCCGAGACGAAGTTGAGGATGAGGATCTGTTCCTCCGTCGCTGGCAGCAAGCGCGCTTCCAGGCGTTCGAGTCGCCGCGCGCGAGTCTTGTTAGTCATCAGCGTGTCCCCTTCGGAGCGTTCAGACCCTCAACAGGAAAGGTGGCAATCCACCGTTCCGGCTCGTCGTCTGTGACCTCGGCAGCCCCTGCGTTGTGTTCGGGAAACATTACCATCTCAAAGAGAGTGCCGTCGGGCCAGAGTGACCGCTGACAAGTGGCACCTTCTAAGCTCCGCTTCGAGCCAGACATGGAAATCAGATAGCGCCAGACTCCCCGCGGCTTCCATCTCGCTGGCCGAAATCGATCTTCCAACTTGGAGAGGCGCCTGTTCATCGTCTTCACGAGGCTCTCGTTTCGCCCTGCCAGGCACGCAGAGGCTCGATCGGGAAGCCGGCAATCCAGGTATTCAGTTCCGCATCGGTCGGTTGCTCGCTGCACTCGGCAATCTCGTCAAGCCGCACGACCTCCCAGAGCGTTCCATCCGGGCAGAGCGACCTTTTGCAGGTTGCCTTTTCGAAGCTCGGCTCGCAGTTTGGCTTTCGCACGAAGGGTGCTTCGAAGTCGTCCATGCGGACAACGACACGAAACCACGTCCGTGGTTTGGGAGGCGGTGGGCTTAGTTGATCCTCAATCCGGTTGAGCCGTCTCGTGATTGCTTTCATTTCCTTCCAGCCAAGAAACGGGCCGTTATGCGTACATATCGGTAGTTACTTCTGCTGGTCCGCAGCCTTCTCAAGGGCGCCTACAGGACCTTGCAGGAAACAACGGATCAGGTCGATCATGGGATTTCCGCCCGTCGATCGACGAATCAAATCCAAGTTCGCCCTGCTTTGGGCTGAGGGATTCTTGGCCGATCGCGGCCAAGAACAAGCGAAGCAGATAGCGGCCATGGTCGGGTATGGTCTCGGCCCTGCCGTCTGGCATCGTCAACGTGATGGGGTCGCGAAGAATCCCTTTTTCGAGTGCTTCCAGTCTTTTTCGGATGTTCATCGCTATTCCCTCGATAACGCTGCCGCCTGCTCAAGAGCCGCCACACGGACGAGCAGATCCTCCGTTTCCAGCGACTTGTTGGCGCGGTCCAGGAGACCCAGACAGGGATGCCCCTTAACGGATGCCTGCGTTGCGGGGTCCGCCACCAGTTTCAGAGCGATCGAGGCAATGGCGTTCGAGTTGTGCTGAAGGCGCGCGTTGGCCTGACTCACGGCGTCCCGGCGGGCCTGTAAATACTCGGCCTGGAAATCCGGCAAACGCAGCCAGCGCTTCAGTGTGCTTGGGTCAACGCCCGCGATGCGGCTGCCTCCGCCTGGTTCTTCCCAGAAGAGCAGGGCCGCGAGGGCCGCCTCCTTCTTCTGCCCGAACTTGCTGCCGTGTCCCTTCTTCATTTAGGGTGCACCTGGGCGCATCTGGGTGGCCTGGCATCGCCTGTCATTCGACAGCGTCGATTTCCCGCAGAACCAGCTTGCTTGTGTTCGCGACGCGAGTGATGGATGTCAATGCGGCAGAGCCGCGTAAAGGACAAACACCATGAGAATCTTCACAATCGAAACCGAGACGAACAACATCATCGTTCATGACACGATTCAGGAAGCAAAGGCCGTCACGAACGCGGAGCCATTCCGCAACGAAGCCGGCCTGAACAAGCTGGCCGCTGACTGGCCGGCGACCCGCCTCGTCGAGATCTGGAACAGCCTGCCGGGAGTCAGCCCGGTCAAGAAGTTCAAGGACCACAAGACGGCAGTCAGCCGGATCTGGAAGGCGCTTCAGAGCCTGGGGCAGGCCGCCCCGGTAGCAGACGAACAGTCGTCCGCAGCGGAGGCTGCTCCTATCCGCGAAGCCAACGAGACGACTGAGCCGGCTACTGCAATTCCTGAAGAGCCGGAACGCGCGATGTCTACCCCGTCGCGCCACAGACGCGCGACGTTGCGACGGAGGAGGTCCCCGCGAAGAAGAAGACCACCGCCCGCACGGGCGCGACCGAGGCCCCCAAGTCGCAGGAGGCCAAGCCGCCCCGCGAAAGCAGCAAGACTGCCCAGGTGGTTGCGATGCTGGGCCGCGAGAACGGCGCTACGCTCAGTATCCGAGGGTTATCGGCGAATTCAAGCGCTCGGTAACCTTCAGTGACTCACCGTGAAATCCCATGCCCAAACCGGGGTTACGTCACAATTCGCGTCACAAAATTGTTCTGTGTCCGAGCTGGCTCGAACCGCTCGCGTTAGGCAAAAGAGAATTTCACTCTGTTGTGGTTCCGGCACCCCCTGCGGTCCTCGTAACCGGTGGCGGTGCTTTAGGCTCCGTCTCTACGGGACCAGTCGGAACACTATGCCGGACATGGTTGTGCCGTAGAGCACCCCATTGCTCTTGATCGCCAAGCCCCCAAAGGACGCGCCGCCAAGTGATACGGAGAAGGTCTCTTTCCAGGAGCCACCCCCGGGAGCTGGTGGTCTCAGATTGAATGCGTTACCTTCTAGCGTGGTTCCGTACAAGACTCCATTCTTGCTGAAGACCAGAGTTGAATACGGAGCATTTCCATCGCCCAGACCGGTGAAACTATAGAGTGTTGTCTCGGTCCAAATGCCGCCGGGAGAAGTTGGAGGCGCCAACTCGAATACCGTACCGTGGCCAGGAGTGCCGCCGGCCTCGTCCGTACCATAAAGCGCACCATTTGCGCCGATGACCAAACCTCCGATTGGGCTGGTTCCGTCGCCGTTCATCCCCGTAAAGCTATACAGGAGAGTTTCGTTCCATAATAGACCGCCCGGACTTGGCGGCGTCAACTGGAATACCGAGCCGTTGTTTGACGCCCCGCCATATTGGGTCGTACCGTAGAGCTCTCCCCCGCTTCCAATCACTACACCCGCAACGGGATTGCTACCGTCTCCCGGTGTCCCCGTAAAGCTGTATAGAACCGTCTCTGTCCACGCCCCCCCTGGGCTAGCTGGCGGCGTCAACTCAAACACCGTGCCAAGGTGTGAAGTCCCTCTGCCCGTCGTTGTGCCGTATAGCACGCCATTTGCGGCGATGGCCAGAACGCACTGTGGCGTATTTCCGTCGCCATTTTCCCCCGAGAACGTGTGAATTACAGTTTCTGTCCATGCTTCTCCACCAGGGGGCGGAGGCAAAACTTCGAATGCAGTCCCCCCTCCAGGATTGCCACCGTAGACGGTAGTGCCATAGAGCGCTCCGTTAGGGCCGATCACGAGACCGGCATACGGATAGTACCCGTCGTGTTTCCTGTTGGCGAAGCGGTGGAGCACCTTCTCTTTCCAGGTTCCGCCCGGGCTGGAGGGAAGGACTAGCTTGTACACCGTACCGCACCCGCCCGTCGGGGGGCTCACGGGGCACGAGGAGGACAAGGTACCGCCTTGCTGAGTCGTACCGTATAGCACACCACCCGCGCCGATGACGAGCCCTCCGTAAGGCAAGGCTCCGTCCGCTCCGCCAGGAAAGCTGTATAGCGTGGTCAGGGTTTGCGCAGACAGGGTTATCCCAAGTGCAGCGCAGAGAACAACGACGACATGCGATCTGCTCGTGAGGCTCAATCGCCCCAACGTGCTGACTATTTGCTGCATTGGATGTTCTTCTTCCTCACCACGAGCTGTCGAGGGGCGTTTGTAGGTGGCGCACTACTATAACAGGTGGAAACGAAGAGTTGGGCGAGCGGGAACGAATACGACTGAAAACCGAATCGATAAGTTTTGAACTTACCGAGACGAAATGAGCGCTCTGCTGGTCATAGGTCGATGCTGGGACGGGTCAAATTTAAGAGGAATAGGCGCTGGTGGCAGTGAAAGCGTGGATGCCAAAAAACGCGGCGAGTCTATAATGTTTTAGCGTCCCATAAAACAGGGCGCTATTTTTCTGTTCTAAACGGCGTATAATGGGGAATGTTTCTTCACCGCCACAAGATGGCCGTCGGGTGGCGGCATCGCGGTCGGAGGCCTGAGCAATTTCTTCCCACCCTCTCCCCCCTGAATAAGGCTACGTTGACTGCTTCCTGCGATGCTTCTGTTTTGCATCCTGGTAAGGACCGACAGCGTGAGTCGTTTCTGGAGGGAGTGGTGAGGCAGACCAGCGAGTCTCGATTTCTGATGTGCCCTCCGCATCATTTTGATGTGGAGTACGTGATCAACCCTTGGATGCAGGGCCAAATCAGAGCTGCCGACCAGGAGCTTGCATCTAGGCAATGGGCGCGGTTTCACTCGCTGTTAAGCCATTATGCCGATGTAGAGCTCATGCCCGCCGTGAGTGGGCTGCCCGACCTCGTGTTCACGGCCAACGCTGCGTTGGTGTATCACCAAGCGGCTGTTCTTAGCAGTTTCCGCTGCCCGGAACGACAACCAGAGGCTCGTTTTTACGCCGATTGGCTTTTCGCCGATGGCTTCCAGGTGAAGACGCTACCATCGGGAACGTTGTTCGAGGGAGCAGGAGACGCGTTGTTTGATCGCGATACCAAAGCCTTGCTGTGGTTCGGCTATGGATACAGGTCCGATGCCGGGGCTTTATCATCTCTGAAGAAGTTGATTGATGTAGAAGTCCAACCGCTACGACTTTGCGATCCGCGCTTCTATCATCTCGACACCTGCTTCTGTCCTTTAGAAGGAGGTTTCCTCCTCTACTATCCAGCAGCATTCGATCAGACTGCAAACGCGGCCATAGAATCCAGAATTTCAGCCGACCGGAGATTGGCTGTAAGCGAAGAGGATGCCACTCACTTTGCGTGCAACGCCGTGAACATTGGAACGAAGGTGATGCTGAACTATGCGACACCAGACCTGGCAGCATGGTTGGCTGCCCGCAGTTTCGAGGTCATTCGAACGCCTATGTCGGAATTCATTAAGGCGGGGGGATCCACGAAGTGTCTCTCGTTACGCCTCAACGAATGCTAAGTGGTTACAATTCTGCTGTTTCCAGCGGACCAAGTATATGCTTGTGTTGCCTTCGCGATTGCGTACTAGTGCTTAATCGCAGTAATACATTTATGTATTAAAATGTTTGGGAGATGCCTAGACATGCACCTAAACTGGAATGCTCGATCGAAGACAAGGCGAGTTTAGTGGCCCTCACAAAGAGCCGTACGACGGAGGCACGTGCCGTGGAGCGGGCTCGAATCATTCTGGCTTGCCTGGAGGGCAAGGAGATTCAGCAAGTGGCTCGGGAACTGAGGGTCTCTATCCCTTGCGTTTCCAAATGGCGCCAACGCTTCTCGCTATGGGGGCTGAGAGGACTACGCGACCGGTCGCGGCCGGGCAAACCAGTCAGATATGACACGGCGTTTCGCAACCGGGTGCTGGCCCTGCTGGAGGAGACACCGCCGCCCGGAATGTCCCACTGGGACGGCCCGGCGGTAGCGGAAAGGCTCGACGCCAGCGTGCATGCGGTATGGCGTGTTCTGTGTCGCGAAGGAATCTATCTGCAACGGCGACGCAGCTGGTGCGTGAGCACCGACAAGGAGTTTGCTCCCAAAGCCGCCGAAGTAGTGGGATTATATTTGAACCCGCCATTAAACGCCGTGGTCCTGAGCGTGGATGAGAAGCCGAGCATCCAGGCGATCGAACGGGCCTCCGGTTATGTTGAGACTGACAGCGGTAAAGTAGTGCGAGCGCTGAAGAGCACTTATAAGCGTCATGGGACGCTCAATCTGTTCGCGGCTCTTGAAGTCGACACAGGCCAGGTTCACACGAAATTCACCGAGAACAAGAAGCGGGAGGACTTTCGTGGGTTTCTGGACGGCGTGTTGGCCGATCAGCCGCAGGACCGAGAAATCCACGTCATCCTCGACAACTATTCCCCTCATAAACGAAACGACGACTGGCTTGCGAAGTTCGAGGGACGAGTCCGCTTTCACTTCACGCCGACTTCGGCAAGTTGGCTGAACCAGATTGAAATCGTGTTCAGCCTGCTGCAACGCAAGACACTCAACGGAGGAAGCTTCAAGACCAAAGATCAGCTACGTGAGGCGATTGAAGCTTTCATCCGGAGGCACAACGAGCACGCCAAACCGTTCCGCTGGCGGAAACGCGAGGTCAAGGGAAGCCAGCTCCGAAATACCATTGTCAACTTACGCAACTAAACACTAGCTAGTGTAATTGTAATCGGACATGCGGGCCTGTCGTAGGCGCCACCGGCCTGCATCATGACAAGGCTACCGATAACATCAGATAACGTCCGGTTGCAGATGCCAACACCCGAAATCCGGTGCGCCCTCTCAAATTCACGGGCGCTCGCCAGAACGAAGAATCAATAAGTGCCGACCTTGATCGCCAGCGGCAGCGTCAGGTTCTGCCCTCCGGTCGTCACGGCCAGCGCTTGTGGTCCAGGAACCACGTTCGCGTTCGCCTTCAGCGTCGCCGTGATCGAGGTCGCCGAATTCACTACCACGTCACTCACTGCCAACATCCCGTTCGGTACCGTCACCGTGTCGCCCGTTTGGAAATTCGTGTTGACGCCCGTGATCGTCACCGTGATCTGAGTACCCACGGTCACAGCCATCGTGTTCGGAATTACGCCCGTCACCTATGGCGCCGTCGGGCCGACCGCCATCGTCTCATTGAAGAGACCCCTCATATGAACGACGCCATCTCTACCCGCGGTCACCAGATCGTCCGGACAATAGTCCAGCGGATTACCGCCGCAACCGGCGGTTATATTTTCCTCATAAGAGCGCTGGATGAATGGAAATGGAATTCCATTGCCCTCCACGTTGGTGGGCACGTCCGCGAAATAAGGGGTGATGTTATAGCTGAAGCTGGCCCCTTTGCAGCATCAGCCGGGCCCGCACCATGAACATCGCCATTTGCCAGCGTGGAACGTTGTCTCTGTCGGACAGAACAGCCCAGTTGCGCAGCCGGCGGTAATGCCCAACTCCTCCATCTTTTGGATGTGCGGGAAGAACAAATTCGTCGTCGGCACGTCCGTGAAATAAGGGACCGGGTTGTAGATAGCCGGTGTCGTCGTGCCTGTGACAGCGCGAACAACAAACGCCGCCATCTCCTCGCGAGTCACGTTGTCGTTCGGGCAGAACATGCGGGTTTGGGGCGTGATGCCCGCTACGCAGCCGGTGGTAACCCCAGCTAGAAACATCAGGTTCGCCGCGTCGAAATAGGCAGCGGTCGGCGGAACGTCGTTGAACTCCGCAGTGGTTTGGAAGAACGCCGTCACGCTGTAGTTGGCGTTTAATGATCCACGGCATAATTGCCTTTACATCTTGTACGGAATTTTCTTTACACTTCATCACTTCAAATACTCAATCAGTTGTGCCAACTCCAGCAGATCCACCACCCGGGAACCAACTCCTGCCGGCTGCAATCGCCAGTAGTGGATCCTGCGGCGCTAGATTCGTCCAGTTCATGGAATCTCACACCCGTTGCTTCTCGTCCACATAACAGAGCCGGCGCTCGCCAACGTAGTCCTTCGAAGCGAATATCTCCATCTCGCGCCCCAAACAACGGATGGAATGGATGCGTCACACGAAACCGCTGTGGCTCGGTCCGAGCAAGAGACGCAGTCTGAGATAGGTGCTTCGGTGATGGGCCATTGGACTTTGATCGGTACACTTTCGGTCTCGATGCTGCGCTCGTACTCTCGATATGTGAGTTCGCCTTCGAGAAATACATGCGAGCCCGTGGCGATCTTGGCTGCGTAGTCGGCTGTTGGGCCGTATGCGACTAAGCACGCGTGCCAATGCGTTTTCCTGCCACTCATCATTCGTGTCTTTGTAGCGTTTCGTTGTGGCAATCGAGAGTCGGCTGATATTGCGACCGCTCTGCGTTGCTGAGGTTTTTGCGTCGCGGCCAGTAAAGCCGCACAGAGTGATTCGATTGAGATTCATAGTTTATGTTTTCCTTTCTTGATTGCATTGAGAGTTGCGCAAATGCAACTCCTGCCTGACCGGCGAGGTTCGGGGGTAGCAACTGTTCAGCTGAGGGGAATCTCCTTGCCTTCCACGTAGGTCGAGCGCCACGGCGTCCAGCGCCCATCGTGGAAGCGAAGCGAAACGACGACGCGCAGCGGAGGGCTGCACAAGCGACAGCGAGGAAGCCTGGGGACACGGCTTGACGGGCGCGAGGGCCGGAGCCTTAGATTCGGTGCGAGCCTTTCCCAGAATTCGTCCGCGACTTCGGTTCTTTACTTCTCTCCGTTTGTTCCCGGTGTTCCCAGAAGAATCTTCTACTGGAACATGGCAAGCGATTGATACAGTTCTTTGTTCTCACTGTTCCCGGTGTTCCCACTTCGTTTAGAACTCTTGCAGGCGGCCCAATCGCACTTGAGGAAGTAGTCGGAAGCGGAGCAACTGGGAACACTAAGAACCGCGATTCTGTTCATAGGTTTCAACTGGGAACAGACCGGGAACAGGACTGAGAACACTGGGAACATTTACTCTTCCACCCGCCGGCGATATCGCCATTCCAGCCTCACTCCTTTGGCGTTCGCGGTAACGCTCCCAACCTAGTCCCTGAGAGCAGGTTGCGACGCGGTTCTTGTCCGATTGTGTCCACTGCGCCCGCGGCTTATCGAGACACTGCGAGAGTACTTCTCCGATGGCCGCACTGGGCCGGTCCTCAACCCAACGCGCAACGAGTTCCTCCCATGGATCTCCTTCGTAACGGTCCGCTTGCTCCGCCGCAGCCTCTTCGACAAGCTCGGCTGTTTCCAACCACCAGAGGAAGCCTCGATCAAACCGGGCTTTGGCTTCCGCCCACAGTTGATTGCGATCGCGCGCAAGACCATCAATGTCAATCGAGCCACACGCGACTGGCCAGAAGCGGCGTCCACCGGTTTCGTCTCGGAGATAGTTGGAGTGATTGACGGTCCCTGCAAACACGCATTGGCGTGGCGATTCGACCAGCCGTTTGCCGTAAGGCGGCCGGAAACGATCCGCGGTCCGGCTCATGAAGGCCTTGATACGGCCGACTTCGGACCGATTGAGCGTATCGAGTTCGGAGAGCTCGATGATCCATACGCCCCGCGTCTGCAAGATCGAATCTTTCGTGCCCAAATCCGCCAGTTCATCGGTGAAGTATGGCCCTGCTAAGGTCTTCAGTGCCGTCGATTTCCTACTGCCCTGCGGTCCTTCGAGAATCAGACAGCAGTCCGCTTTGACACCGGGTCGATAGATGCGTGCCACCGCCGAGACCAGCCAGCGAGCACCAACGGCTCGGCTGTGGTTCGTGTTCTGAGCACTCAGGTGTGTCGTTAACCAGCGGTCCAGACGTTCCACCCCATCCCAGGAAATGCTTTCGAGGTAGCGGCGGACCGGATGGAAGGAACGGTCTTTCGAAACCGTTTGCACGGCCTGCGCTGCAATGGTGACGTCGACCAGGATGCTCTTGCGCTGCAGCCAGTCGGCCGTGAGACGGTCTTCCTGGTCGCTCCATGTTCCTTTCGGGACCGGACCCCACGGCGCCGGCCGCAAGGCGATGGGTGAGAGTGCGAACCCATCAAAGGCGAGCACGCCTTTCCATTCCGGGGCGTGCCGGAGCGCTGCGATCGCGTTGGCCAAGACCGGATAAATGTTGCCCTCTGGATAGCTGGCGGTGGGCTTTGCTCGAATCATCTCCTTCCGCCAATCGAACGGAGTGAACGAAACACGCGAGATGATCATCGATCCCTTTCCCTTGCGCGAGATCCCACTCCAGAAAACCGACGACCGCTCCTTGCCGGCGCAAGTGTTGGGCGAGTTCCGCACGAGCGATCCGCACCTGATCTTTCGAGTGAGCGTCGGCGTCGAACGCGATGATGACCTTGCGATCCTTCCAGGCGATCCGCTCCAGATCCGGAACGGACCCTTCACATTCATCCGCTGACCGTCCGGACCGGTCGCCTTGCCAATCGTGCCCCGCCAGTTGAAAACGCCCACAATACCGCACGGTCCTGCGCGTTCCAACGAGCAAGTCGCCACAACGCAAGTGTTTTGAACTCGCCTTCGGTGATCAGCACGAATCGATCCACGTCGCTCAGCGCAGCAGCCTCGGCCCTTGGTGGCAGATAGAGCATGTTTCCTCGTCCAGGCGGACTGAGGTACTTTTGCCGCACCTTCATCTGGCCGGTCGGGTCGAGTTCGAGGTCGAGGTGGTCGCGCCGGAGCCGGTATTCGCGAACGCTCGCGCGGCCGGGCGGGAAGTAGGGGATGGCGATGCCCGCGTAATCCCCTCCTCGTCTGCCGACGAGTTGCGACCCGGTGAAGGAGTCGACGCGGCGCAGACACGCGGCTTCGACAACATCCCGGTCCAGCCAACGGGCTTCGAGTGCCGCCAGATCGGCGGCCGACAGCTCTTGGCCGACGACACTTCGCGGGACTTGCCGTTCTTCGCCTAACCGAAGTTCGTCACGACGGAGGCCAAAAGGCACCTAAGTCATTCAGAATCAGTTCAGGCAATCGCCGAGTCTACACTACATTTGCGATTAAGTTCGAACCGCTCGGGGAGGCTGAGGCCGAGTTGCTGGAGAAGCGATTTCTGCTCGGCGGTGGGCTCGGTGATGCGGCGCAGGCGGATCTCTCGGCCGTCGGTGGTGGGCAGGATGATGTCGGCGCTGTGCAGGCTAGAGAGCAGAGCGAGCGCCTTCATCGCCGACAACGGCTGGGCGTGGTTGACTCCGCTGCTCGATGGTTGCGGGACGATCGCCGGCCGGCGCTTCAGCAGATGCTTGAGCGTGACCCACAGGGCATAGCCGAGAAAGGCCACCATCACGTGGGCCTTGACGCGCGGCTCCAGTTGATGGAACAAGGGCCGGATGGACAGCTCGCTTTTGAGCGCGCGGAACGATGCCTCAGCCTCGGTTAACTGCATGTACCGAGACCAGAGCTCTTCCGCTGTGCCGGCCTGGAGATTGGTGCGCAGCATGTAAGCGCCTTCCCGCAGTCCGCGCCAGACCTTGCGATCTTCTTTGATCGCCCAGTGGAGACGAACGCCCTCGGGCGTGTCCCGCAGACCGACCTGGTAGAGATCGTTCACCTGGGGATGGCTGGCCTGTATCCGCCCCAGACGCCGCTCCATTTTGTTGCGGTCTTTCAGCCGGCCGGTCTCGATCGTTTTCGCCAGACGCTTCAGGGCATCCTCCATACGGCTGGAAAAGCGGTTCCGGATGGCCTTCTCTTTTTCTTTCCGGCCGCTGGTGCGGCACAGGATGAACGTCTCCTCGCCCCGCGGAATGGCTACCTTCTTCACTTCCACTTCCGGCCGCACCTGAATCCAGTCGTCCTTAAGCAGTTCTTCTTCAAACCGCTTCATCTGGCTGCGCGGCGTGCCCACCAAGTACTGGCCGCCGCGTTTGCGGATCGCCTGTAGATTCTCCTCGCTCACGATGCCGCGATCAAACACCCAGATCCGCCGCGCCCTGCCATACTTGCGCTCGACCATGCGCAGAATCACTTCCATCGTGGACACGTCGGCCCGGTTGCCATCAAACGTCTCATAGCTGAACGGAAAACCTTCGCTGTTGACGATCAGCGCGATCACCATCTGCTCGCAGTCGGGACGATGATCGCGCGAATAGCCCCGGCGCATCATCGGATTCTTCTCCGCGGCGCCTTCCACATAGCTGCTCGTCAGATCGTAGAGCAGCACGTCAAACTCGGCCCCGAACAGCTCGCCATAGCGCTGCTTGAGATGCCGCTCCAGCTTCGTCTTGTGCGGCAGAATCCGGTCCAGGCAACGGTACAGCCGCGTGTCGTTGATCTTGCCTTCTTCGATGCCCAACAGGTCATCGAGCGCCGTGGAGGGATACCAACGCTCTTCGATGGACAACTCGCTGCCGGGCGCGCACAGCCGATTGATGGCCAGCACGGCGGCCACGCGCGACCACCTCACGTCGGCCTCCTGCTCATCCACCGCCTCTTCGAAGAAACGATCCAGTTCCAGACGCCTCCACAGTTCCAGACCGAGCCAGCAGGAGCCGAACTGCCGCGTGCGCTCCAGCCGCACCTTGTTCACCAGCACCCGCGCCACCTGCGGATCATCCGCCGGCGGCTCCACGTGCGAAGGAAAAAGCTTCAGTTGCTGCGCCTCTCCCTGCTCGTTGAAGACTTCGATCGTCTTCAGCCAGCGCGCCTGCGCCGAACTGTTCAACTCGCCCAGATAGCACAGCGTTTTCTGCCGCGGTCCATCGGGCGTCCGCACCGTCTCAACCAGCGACCAGTAGGCGTGGTCCTTGCCGTCCTTGCTCCGCCGGTTCGGCCGCAGAAACATTCTAAGGCGATCTTGTCATGAGACTCGAACCTCTTCAAGAGGGTTGGTCTACACTACATCGACTTCTGCCCAAGCCGCGATTGGAGCCAAAGACACTTATCCCATTCGGGAGCCCCGACTTTGCCTAAATCGATGTCCCCGTGACGAACTTCGGCTAAGGGATTCGAACTCGAGGGTCCGTTGTTTCCATTGAGCGTGACACCGGAGCTTGCGCCGACATTTTCTCCTGGATGGCAATTACCGAATTCGGATACACTTTGAGCAGTGACCGGGTCAATGTGCACGGCTTCACCAAGTTTTTCTGCGGAGGGCGCCGCTCGCGAGTGGCGCCCTCCGCCTTTACAGGTCCAACGGAGGGGGTCTGTCAGATTTCTGACAAATCCACGCCGTTCGTGCAGTTTTGTCCGTTTAGGCAGTTCGCAAGTTGTTTAAATCATTGATCCTTGGTGGTGGGCACGTATTCACCCCGTGCCGTCCACCAACCAATAAGTCATTTATTGTCAATTAGATAGAGATTCATTACGTGAACGCGGCCGAAAGCGCCATGCCGTACACCACGTATAAGTTGCTGGTGTTTCATGGAGTTACGGACGTCAGAATTCTGTCAAATAGCCCAAGTCTGACAAAACGAGCTCATTCTTGACCGCAAGAACACTTTTTCCTTTGGTGGTATTTCGGGGCGAAGAGCGAGTTAACAATTGCGTGTTAATGTTAGCGGCGACCAAGCGCCCGCTAAGATACTACTTTGATCAACCCTGCGAGGGAATCCGGGACAGTCGCTGTTCTCGCCGAGAAGCCCTCGGTCGCGCGTGACATTGCCAGAGTGCTGGGGGCCACCACAAAGGGCGACGGGTACATGCACGGCAATGGCTACGTCGTGACGTGGGCCATTGGACACCTGACCTCATTGGCGCAACCGCACGAGATCCGGCCGGAGTGGAAGGTATGGCGGCGGGAATCTCTGCCGATGCTGCCATCCTCGTGGCCCCTGGTGGTCTACGAAAAAACCAAAGATCAGTTTGAGGTGGTGAAAAAGATTCTGTCTTCCGTGCGTGTGAGTCGCATCATCTGTGCGACGGACGCGGGGCGCGAAGGCGAGTTGATCTTCCGCTACATCTATGAGGCTGCGGGATGCTCGAAGCCGATCGGCCGGTTGTGGATTTCGTCGCTCACGCCGGAAGCAATCCGCAAGGGCTTCGATGGGTTGAAGCCGGGGAGCGACTACGAGCCCCTCGCCGATGCGGCGCGCGGACGCAGCCGAGCCGACTGGCTGGTTGGGATGAACCTCTCGCGAGCCTACACGCTCACGTATGGCGATGAGTTGAGCGTGGGGCGGGTGCAGACGCCTACGCTCGCGATGGTGGTGGAGCGGGAACTCGCCGTGCGGCGGTTCGTTCCGGAAGACTATCTGGAAGTGGTCGTGACGTTCCGGCCCACAGGTCATCCGGAGGCAGATTCCTACAAGGGCACTTGGGTCCGGGATTTGGCGGACATTCAGAAATCGGCGCGGCTGCCGGCAGCGGGAGAGGAAGGTGGTAGCGAAGCGACACGGATCGTGGAGCGGGCGAAAACAGGAGTAGCCGCGATCGAGTCCATCAAGGCTGAGACGCAGCGCATGGGCCCGCCACCGATTTACGACCTGACAGAACTGCAGCGCCATGCGAACCGGCTGTTCGGGTTTAGCGCGCAGCATACGTTGGACATCGCACAGGCATTGTATGAGCGGCATAAACTGATCAGTTATCCGCGCACGGATAGCCGGCATTTGTCAGAGGATGTAGCAAAGACCTTGCCACGCATTGTGCAGACCGTCGCGGGGCCATACCGGGAACTGCTCGCTCCAGGCACCGGCGAAAGGCCGCTGGGACGCAGGTTCGTGGATGACACCAAGGTCACCGATCACCACGCTATTATCCCGACCGTGACTTCACCGGAGCGTGTGACCTTGTCGCCGGATGAGGCGAAGCTCTACGACCTGGTGTGCCGGCGTTTGTTGACGTGCTGGCATGAGGACCACGTGTGGTCGGTGACGACGGTTATCACGGCGATCGTAGGCGGCCCGATCACGGACCGCTATCACTCGTCCGGGAAGACGATTCAGCAGGCGGGCTGGAAGGTGCTCGACTTCCAGACCGACAGGAAGAAGGCCGGTAGCCGGAAAGCGATGGCGGGCGACGAGGCGTCAGTAGAAGAACAGCAGGCTCTGCCGGCGGGGCTGACGCGGGGACAGGCGCAGGATGTTCTGGATGCGGAGGCGGTCCGCAAGAAGACGCGGGCACCGAAGCGATTTACGGAAGCTACGTTGCTGACAGCGATGGAGACGGCCGGTAAGACGCTTGACGAAAAGGAGCTGTCGGACGCGATGAAAGAGACTGGGCTTGGTACGCCGGCCACACGAGCTTCAATCATCGAGGTACTGCTGAAGCGCAAGTACATTATTCGAAACGGGAAGAACTTGGAAGCTACGGATAAGGGAATCCGGCTGATTGAGGTAGTGCATCCGGAAGTAAAGAGTCCGGTGATGACGGGGCAATGGGAGGCTTACCTAAAGCGGATTCAGAGGGGCGAGGCTGAGCTCGGGCCGTTTCTGCATGGGATTGAAGACTACGTGCGTGAGGTGATTGGAAAGGTAGGGCAGATTCCGGCGGCGCCACGTAGGAATGGGACAGGGGGCCTGTGCCCAGCCCCTCAGCCCGAAGCACCAGCACCACACGATCAGAATGTGGGTGAGCCTGTGGTGGCGACCGAGGGAGAGCCTTTGGACGCGCTCTTACATCGCGCGTTTGGGTTTGCGTCGTTCCGTGCCAATCAGGAGGAAGTCTGCCGAAACCTGATCGAGGGACGGGACGCGCTGCTGGTGATGCCGACCGGCGCGGGAAAGTCGCTGTGCTATCAGTTGCCGGGACTCGCCCGGGGCGGAACGACGCTCGTGATAAGTCCATTGATCGCTCTGATGGAAGATCAATACGCGAAGCTGCGGGAACGCGGGTTTGCTGTGGAATGCATCCACTCGGGGAGGGATAGGGCCGGGTCGCGGCAGGCATGCATCGACTATCTAAACGGGAAGTTGCAGTTTCTGTTCATCGCACCGGAGCGGCTGCGCGTGCCGGGGTTTCCGGAAATGTTGGCGAAGCGGAAACCGGCGCTGATCGCGATTGACGAGGCTCATTGCATCTCGCAGTGGGGCCACGATTTTCGCCCGGACTACCGGCTGTTGGGCGGCTACCTACCCCAGCTACGGCCAGCGCCGGTGATTGCGCTTACTGCGACCGCGACGGGCATCGTCCAGCGCGACATCTGCAACCAGCTGGGGCTGGATCATCAGACCAGCTTTATCCACGGCTTTCGGCGTTCGAATATTGCGATTGAGGTGGTGGAGACGGCTCCCTCACAGCGGCCCGAGCTAGGCGCGGGAATTGTTGGCGGATCCCGATCGCCGTCCCGCGATCGTTTATACACCAAGCCGTAAGCAGGCGGAGAGCGTAGCGGCGTTGCTGTCGGGCAAGTTTTCGACAGCGGCATACCACGCGGGCCTCGATGCGGAACGGCGGCGGCGCGTGCAGGATGGTTTCCAGAACGGGAAGCTGGAAGTGATCGTGGCGACGATCGCGTTCGGGATGGGCATTGACAAGGCGAATATCCGTTCGGTCATGCACACCGCACTGCCGGGGAGCATGGAAGCCTATTACCAGGAAATCGGGCGCGCGGGGCGGGACGGCGAGCCGAGCCGAGCGATCCTGATGCACTCCTACGCGGACCGCTACACGCACGATTTCTTCTTCGATCGCGACTATCCCGATGCAAAGGTTCTGGGCCAAATCTACGATCGCTTGGGGGCAGAGCCACAGCCGCGCGACCTCGTCGAGAAGGTGGCCCGCGTGCCTGGCGGACGTCTTTGAAAAAGCGCTGGAGAAGCTCTGGACGCATGGCGGCGTCGTGATTGACTCCTCGGATAATCTCACCCGGGGTACGAATGACTGGCGCGATTCGTATATCGCGCAGGGCGAGCAGAAGCAGGCGCAAATCGAGGCGATGATCCGGTATGCGCAGAGCAGTCAGTGCCGTATGTCGAGCCTAGTGCGGCATTTCGGAGATACGGCGGATAGCAGTAAGCCCTGCGGGATTTGCGATTTCTGCGCTCCCGAAAGCTGCGTGGCGCAGAGGTTCCGGCCCGCGAACGAGACCGAGCAGGTGGTGGCGAGAGATGTTCTGCATTCACTGCGGGGAGGCGGTAGGTCAGTCGGGAAGCTGCACATGGAGTTGTGCGCGAAGAACGGCCTGGATCGGGACCATTTCGAGGAACTTGTGGGCGCGAATGGCGCGATCGGGGCTGATCCGCCTGGTGGATTCCGTGTTCGAGAAGGAGGGAAAGTCAATTCCATTTCGAAAGGCGAGTCTGACACGCGATGCCGAGTCAGTGGAGGAGCACGCGCCGTTGGAGTTGTCGATTCGCGAAGCTGCGTTGGTGATGGGGAAGAAGGATCGGCGTAAGAAGGCCGCTGTCGTTGCGAAGAAAGCATCGAAGAAGCAGCGAGCCAGAGGGCCTCTGAACAAGACGGCTGCCGAGGTGGAAGCACCGCCGGGCCCTGATTCGAAAGGCGCATCGATGTTGAAGGAATGGCGTCGTCGACACGCGAAGAAGTTGGGGGTGCCGGCGTTCCGGATCATGTCCGATCGGGTACTCATGGCAATCGCCAAGAAGCAGCCGAGAAGTGCCGCTGAATTGCTGGCAATTCCGGGATTTGGCATTAAGGCGATGGAGAAATACGGGGCACAGATTTACAGAATTCTAGATGAAGTTAGACGTTAGTTTCGACGACGCCGCTTAAGTCACTTGATGAAAAGACCGGATCCTTCGTTAACGTGCATGTTCGGTAATCCGCCTGAGGGGCACTCCCAGCAGATTAGATTCGATGACCGGACATGACCGGCTGCAGGTCATTTGTATACTTCGTCGGACGCGATGCGGAAGCCGGAATTGGCTGCGGGAGTAACGGCGTAGACCGCTACCTGCAACAGTCCTTCCTTGAGGTCGACGGGCTCCAGTTCGGCGGACAACCAGGTCTTTACGTGGAGCTGGAACTCCTCCCACCGGCCAAGTGATGCCGTGATAGCCAAGGCAAGTAGCCGCCTCGCTCCCAGACTAAGGCCCGGCCTTCTCCACACCTTTCCCCACACATAACGCGTGATGAATGGCCACTTATGCGGTTTAAGCGGTGTTCGTCCAAATGGATGCCCTGCGCGTGTTCCACAAAAGCCCCTTTCGGGAAGGCGTGACAAGCCCTCCGCGCGGCCCCGCCTCATTCTCCGGAACCGCGCACGCGCAACGCGCGCATAAGGAGGAGGAGTACGGGCTGGTTGTTCGATCATCATTCATTGAAATCGAAGTACCAGTCGTAGCTCGAAGATTGAACGCGTCAAGCGGTGCATGAGATGCTTCGCGCGAGGTCAGTGCGATCATCAAGCTCAATGACGAACACAACAACGGCGGCGCGCGCCAGGCTGGCGGCGCAGGTGATACGCTCTGTCAATACGAACATTGCTAACGCTCTTCCGATCTAGGTGATGTTTCAAAAACGAACGCCCTCGACCCCAGTCCGAGGGCGTTTTCTAAGCTAGTCAAAACCGCCAGTTTTGACGGCAAGCAGCGCCGCTGAGTAGACCGCTGGGACAAAAGAGAATCGCCCCTATGACCCTCAAGACTCAGATTCCGCCTGATCCTGACGGGAAGTTTGAGCTAGTACTAGGAAAAATACCTGGCGAGAGCGTACGGTTCAATCGTTGGACCATTAGACTCCAGCGACCTGCCCACAGAAAACGCGTTTATCGCGTGCCAAACTAACTCCGGTTGTTGAACCAGTCGAGGGCGATTTCAGTATATTGGCCGACCTCGATGAGGTAGCCGTCGGGATCACGCATGTAGCAGCGCCATTCCTAGCCGCGATTGTCTAATGGCCCGGTAAGAAAGAACGCTCCTTTGTCGCGCCATTGTTTGTAGCAGGACCAGATGTCGGCGACACGCAAATTCAGGAAGCTATTTACCCTGTTCAGATCCGAGGGTGTTTCAAGAAGGACCTCTGGCTTGTCGGGCGTCGGGTCACCTTCGGAATTGAGAATGATCCAGGTATTAGCCAGCTTGATGTAGCAGGGATTGTCTGGCTTGATCAGTTTCCCGCCAAGAATTCGGACATAGAAGTCCTTCGATTTGTCCAGGTCGCTCACGGTGAAGAAGTGAGCTGCGAAGAAGCCTTGGTGTGCAATCGGCGCGTCAGGTAGATTCATGCGGTGCCTCCTGTTGTCGACAAATTAGGATGCGGCCGGAAACGCCTACGGTCTAAAGGAAGCGTTTCATCTGCCGGCTACCCTACAACGCAGCTAGTTTAGGAGCGATTCCCAATTGGCCGGCACCCTCCCCGCGGGTCCAGGCACGGGCTGACCTTCGGGATGCGCGTGCGGCAGAAGCAATTTCACACCGTTGATCATCACCTGCTTCTCGTAATCGAAGAACCAGTCCTCACCAGGCTCAAAGCTGGCTATGATCGGATGCCCCGTTGCCGCCGCATGCTTTGATGCATGCTGACTCGGAGAACTGTCACAGCATCCGATGTGCCCACACTCCGCACACCGGCGGAGATGAAACCACCAGCCTTTCGGTGACGCCAGGCATTCTACACACCCGTCGCCACTCGGTTTCGAAGCGGGATTAAGTCCGAGGTGGTCTTTCTTCATTTCAAGTTTTCCTTTAGACGTCGCACGTCCAGCCAAGAGGTCACGCCACCAGCAAGATCTTCCCGACACCACCCTTCTCTGCCGCTGCTTGAGCCCCGGCCGCTTCACTGAGTGGCAGTTTGCGGCTAATCGGGATTACAAGCTTTCCATCTCGCACCGCTTCGGCCATGAGCTGGAGCGTTTTCCTGTCGAATTTCGAGAATACTGTCGCCACCTTCACTGATGGGTACTTCGCGGCGTTCTGCGGTGCCCCGAGAACCGAAGCAAACACTCCTCCCGGCTTGACCTTGGCGATCAGCTTCTCGGCGGTTCTTCCGCCGACCGCATCCGCAACCGCATCGAGCGGAGCGAGATTCGCAATCGTGGTGTCGTCCTCGGTTGCGACCACCTGATCCGCGCCAACCGTCTTCGCCTCGTCCATCTGCCTCTTCAAAACCCCCGCGATCACAGTCGCCCCGCGTTCCTTCGCAGTGAATACCGCCGAACGCCCGACACATCCAGCAGCACCTACGACCATAACCGTCTGGCCCGTTTTGATTCCCGTAGCTAAAAGGAGCTGGTTGCCGGTCGTCGTCACCAGCGGCAGCGCCGCCGCCGAAATCAAATCGAGCCCCTTGGGGATCTTCGCCAAGACCGCTGCGTTCACGACACAAAGTTCGGCGTACGTATTGTCCGCCATAGCGAACACCTGGTCGCCGACAGAAAAGCCTTCCACTCCCGGCCCAATCTTCACCACCGTCCCGGCCATGTCGACCCCTATCAATCCCGGAAAAGTGAGGGGATAGAAGTCCTTCGTTAACCCGGCACGCTGCTTGTAGTCGATCGGATTCACGCTGGCTGCGGCGACCCGAACCAGTGCTTCGCCGGAACCCGGCACCGGATCAGGGTATTCCTCGAACTTGAGTACTTCAGGACCGCCATATTGATGGACAACAATTGCTTTCATATTCATCTCCTTGTACGGTGTGCGAACGATTACTGCCAAAACTTGAACGCGCGAAGCTAGAGTTGGTCACCGACGCCATGGACTCCCAACAATTCGAGACTGGAAACAGCTGGGAAAGTCATGGTGAAATTACTTGGTGAGACGACGTGCCGATTCTGGCGCTCAACACGGCTCGGCGCCGCGTTGCGGAACTTACACGAGCGTCTTGATCCAAGGCATTATAAACCGAAACGCAGACCGAGGCCATTCGGGGTTCTTCATCCGCCGCAACCTGCCGCCAAAATTCTTTGTTTTAATAACTCGTATCGACCGAATCAGATCGGAATCGTTACGACCAGCCATCCAGGTGTCGGCTTCAATCGATCCCGGCATCGCCTCGTCCTCGGTGTCTGTGATGCCTGCCAAGGTAATCCAGGAGTCGTACATTCCGATTCCGCTAAAGCAGTTAGCTTCTTGTCAAATTGGAGGCTCGAGATGAACGATCAACAAAAGAAGGAGCAGCATTCTGGAGTGCGGGATCAAGAGATCCGCACGGCACTGAATGTGCATTGGGCGGCGTCCGATGCCAACGACTTTGAAACGGAGCACCGCATCTATCTCGAGGACGCGGTACTGGAATACCCGCAGTCAGGGGAGCGAACCCGGGGTCGACGCCACATACAGAACCAACGCGCGAATCAGCCGAACAAAAAGCGGTTTTCCATCCGACGAATCATTGGCAGCGGTGATCTTTGGGTTACCGAATTCATCCTGACATATGACGGCAAGCCGTCCTACACGGTGAGCATCATGGAATTTAGGGACGACAAGGTTGCGCGGGAAACACAGTACTTTGCGGATCCATTCGTGGCTCCCGCATCGCGCGCTCAATGGGTCGAACGGATGGATACATAATGCGGCACATCCTACGGTGGAGGGACAAGAGGTGGAGTGGAAACGGTTAGTCGAGTTTGCGCTGCTGGGCAGCAGTGATTTTGGACAACATGCCATCCTGCTGGTGCGCGTTTCGCTCGGGTTGTTCTTCGCCATCTCCGGGGCAAACAAATTGTTTGTCGCCGGCCGCACGCAAACTATGTACGAAACGCTCGTTGAGGCCAAAGTCCCGTTTCCCCACCTGATGACTTATTTCGTGTCAGGTGTCGAACTCGTTGGCGGATCCTTGCTGATTGTGGGGTTTCTCTCAAGCCTGGCCTCTGCGGCTTTATTAGTCGATATGCTTGTCGCCATCCTGACCGCCAAGCTTCCCGCCATGCCTAAAGGACTTTCGCCCCTTAACTGGCTCGACGATTTCCTCTACCTTCCGGAAGTCCTGTATGTACTCTTCTTTATCTGGCTGATCTGCTCTGGTCCGGGAAGGTTCAGCGTCGATTACTGGCTCGCCGGCAAGTTGGCTGCTCGTTCCTAGACAAGAGCTTGATGCTCATTACCAAGAATTCTTAAGCCGCCCGCTGCTGCGAAATGAAAGGATCCTAACCACACCCTGGGTTTCGACGAGGTTCGCATGTCCCGATTGCTTTCAGTAAATGTCGGCCTTCCGCGCGACGTGACATGGAACGGCAAAACGGTCCGAACGTCAGTCTGGAAATCTCCAGTTGATGGACGGCGAATGGTGCGCAAGCTCGATATCGATGGTGATGCGCAGGCCGATCTCGCCGGTCACGGCGGGGAGCACCGCGCCGTATTCGTCTACCAGATGGATTCGCATCATTACTGGGAGCGCTTTTTGGGCCGCAACGATTTTACTTTCGGCCAGTTCGGAGAAAACTTCACCGTCGAGGGACTTCTCGACAACGAGGTCTGCATCGGCGATCGATACCGCATCGGTGACGCGATATTTGAAGTAACGCAGCCGCGCGTGACGTGCTACCGCGTCGGCATTCGCATGAATGAACCTCGGATGCCAGCCCTGCTCGTGGCACATCACAGACCAGGATTCTACTTCCGTGTTTTGCAAGAAGGGGAAGTTGGGGCGGGCGATGACATTGTAAAGATCACTGAGGGTCCAGAGCAAATCAGTGTGGCCGATGCTGACGCCCTCCTGTATTTGCCGGGACATTCCACTGAGCAACTGCAACGCGCGCTGCGGATTCCCGCACTTAGCAAGGGTTGGCAAAGTTCGTTCCAAGCAATGCTTCAGCAAGACTTGAGCTCCAAAACTACGGTGGGGAATCCGGGGCTCGCCGATGAGGAACAAGCGCCGGCATGGCCCGGCTTTCGACCGATGCGAGTCGCGGTTATTAATAAGGAAAGCGATAGCGTAACTTCCTTCATTCTGTCGCCGGTCGATGGGCAGCCTCTTCCTCTCTTCCAGGCGGGTCAATTTGTTGTTTTGCAGCTGCTCGTCGATCCGGGCAAACCGCCGGTTCTTCGCAGCTATTCCCTATCTGATCTGCCGGCAGCCGACCATTTCCGCATCAGCGTCAAAAACGAATTGAATGGGATTGGAAGTTCGTTTCTGTGCAATCGTGCGCGAGAAGGCGATCTGTCGGATGTTAGTGCACCGCGAGGAAGCTTCACGCTGCGTCCCAGCCAGGGTCCTGTGGTTCTGTTGAGCGCTGGAGTGGGCGCAACGCCCGTGATGTCGATGCTGCACACACTCGCTGCCGAAAGATCGCAACGAGAGGTCTGGTGGATCTATGGGGCCCGCAATCGCGTCGACCATCCATTTGCCGGAGAATCCCGTTCCTTACTTAAGCAGCTCTCGCGCGGACGAGGATATATCGTGTATAGCAAGCCCGCTGCCATCGACCAAGTCGGTGGAGACTTCGATGCTTCCGGGCACATTGACACAGCTTTGCTAGGGAGAATTGGCGTGTCACAGTGTAGTGACTTCTATCTGTGTGGCCCCTCTTCGTTCTTGCAGAATATGCGCGATGGGCTGCGAAGCTGGGGTGTGCTCGCAGGGAATGTGCACACGGAAATCTTCGGTTCTCTCGATGCTATCACCCCTGGTATGGCGCAGGTGAATCACACTCCTCACGAGCCACAAGGACCGCCCGGATCTGGCCCCGCCGTCTCATTCGCGCGTAGCGGGATCACCGCCGCCTGGGATCCGAAATTCGGAAGTTTGCTTGAACTGGCGGAAGCGTGCGACGTTCCGGTCAGATGGTCGTGCCGGGCTGGAGTCTGTCATACCTGCATAACGGGTCTGATTGGCGGATCGATTACTTATGACCCTGAGCCGCTGGAGAAGCCCGCCCCCGGAAACGTGCTCGTATGCTGTTCCCAGCCGAACGCGGGTGTCACTCTGGATCTTTGAGAAAAACGAGAGGAGTCGAATCATGCGTTCTGATATCGTGCCTGGCGGCATTTTCCCCGATGACGAACTGCCCGATTTACCTACAGCGATGCTTAGAACCCGTTGCTGCAACACCTTTCATAGTCGTGGGTGTGCACTCCCGGGGACGGGAAGGGCTCTAAGTCCTGAGCAACGCG
Organism: uncultured Acidobacteriaceae bacterium; assembly: GCA_963771305.1. Classification (GTDB taxonomy): domain Bacteria; phylum Acidobacteriota; class Terriglobia; order Bryobacterales; family Bryobacteraceae; genus CAJCIT01. The sequence goes on along the minus strand of CAVYTS010000019.1, from coordinate 96,578 downwards.
CAGTGGAGGCTCTGATCAGTTGCGTCGTCCCCGTTTTCAACGGCGAACGCTTCCTCGCCGAAGCGCTGGACAGCATTCTAGGTCAAACCTACACCAGAACGGAGGTCATCGTAGCCGACGACGGTTCGACCGACGGGACCGCAGCGGTGCTTGACCGGTATGCGGCACGTGTCCGCGTGGTGCGTCAGTTGACGGCTGGGCCAGCGTCGACACGAAACCTCGGCTTGCGCGCTGCGACCGGCGAGTTTGTTGCGTTTCTAGATGCTGACGACCGCTGACATCCCGAGAAGCTTGCGAATCAGATGGAGGTCTTCCGTGGCAAGCCGGAATTGGAGGCTTGCGTGACGTATGCCAGATGTTCTGGGAGTCGTCGCTTTCTGAGGGAGCAGAACAACTTCGTGACCAACCGCGAAGTGCACCGGTCCCCGGCTTCGCCACAACCACGCTGCTGGCGCGCCGGGCCGTTTTCGACAGGGTGGGTTACTTCAATACGGAACTCTGGTTTTCCGACGCCACCGAGTGGTTTCTACGGGCTCGGGAGCAAGGAGTGGTGCTTGAGCTCTTGCCAGAGGTCCTGGTGTTCCATCGGATGCATGAACACAATCTGACGCGCCGCCGGTCCCAAGCCAGCCGGCAAGAGTTTGCGAAGATCGTACACGAATCTCTGGCGCTGCGCCGCAACGCTGCAACACAGTTTTTCGCCACGCCATGCAAACGAATCCGCTGCTTTTTGCCCTGCCGACACCTGGACAGACCTTGCTGCTTCGCGCGGCACTGTTGCCGCCGGCGGAGGCCGCCCAGAGTTGGTCAGCATGGATGGATGGTCTGACCGAGAATTCATCGCCTGCCGCTGCACTTGTCGGGGTAACGACCGGCTTTAAGCGTCTGCTCGCCCTGCTGGGGCATCACCTCCGCGCCTGCTCAATTCCCGCCGACGAAGAGACCTACCACTGCCTTCGTGCGGCTCGGCTGCACGAAAAAATTCGATCCGATGCAGCCCGAGGGCATGCCCGCGAGGCGTTGAAGGTGCTGACTGCAACCGGGGCTCGGCCGCTCCTGTTACACGGCTTCGCCTTCGCAGAGAGCCTTTATCCGGACCCATCGCTACGCCACTGCCACGACCTGGACTTGATGCTGGAACGGTCGCTGTGGGCGGTGGCCGAGACGTGCTTGGGCAAGGCCGGATACCAGAGGATCGCTGAAAATCAAACGTGTTTGGTGCTGCGGCACGCGTCTGGATTTCCAGTATCGTTGCACGGCCGCCTGTTCCGGCACCCCGCCTTCGACGACAAGGCTCTCGGCGAAAGCAGGCAACGCGCCGAGATACTCGACCAATCCGTCGACGTTATTACCCCTCCCGCGGCACTGCTGCATCTATGCGGGCATGCGATTACAACCGGCAGCCACGTCAGTCCCACTTGGGCCGGGGATCTTTGGTTCCTGATAAACCAAGATCCCTACCGATTCTGGCAAGATCCACAGTGGAACTCGCTACTCGCGCGCGGCACCAGCTGCAGCGTTGCGCGGCTGGCAGCAGCGGCGCTGACCGTTCTCACCTACATGAAAGAGACCCTCGAAGCACCGGTTCCGTCACAGGTGCTGGGGGCGCTCGAGGCCGTTTCTGATAGATCGACTGCGGTTCGCAAAGCAGCCTGGACGGCCGCTTTGTTGTGTGCGGAAGGACGGCCGCTCGAACTGTTGCGCTTCGGGGAAAGCTGGCCCTATCGGGCATCGGCCTTGCGTTATCTGGTTATTCCTCCGACGGCGCTTCTGCGCCACGAAGCGGGGAATGAGCAGTCGCTAGCCTCGTTATAGTGCAGCGCTTCCGGCGCTTCCTTTACGCGAGCACGTTGTGTTAGTTCTCCTGATTCCGCTGGCATTCGGCCTGTCGGTGCTGTTCGCAACGGGTTACTGTCAAACAGAAGACAGCGCTGCCGGTCTTCGGCGTGCGATGCTGCTTGCGAGTCTTCTGGTCACATGTGCCGCAGTTCTAGTGACGGAGTTGCTCAGCCTTCTGCACGAACTGAGATATTGGATGGCCAGCCTCTGTTGGACGCTGGTTTGTGCAGCGGGAATGGTCGTGCCGCTGCGCCGTTGGAAGCAGCTTCAAAAACTCCGCCTCAGCGTGCCGCGAGATCTGCTCGCGCGTTGTGCTTCGGGAATCGTCGTGTGCGTTTTGACTGGCCTCATCGCTGTGATGGCGCCTCCAAATACTTGGGATTCGCTGACCTATCACATGGCGCGTTGTGGGCATTGGATCGACAACCGGAACGTGGCTCCGTACGCTACCCACACTCTTCGACAGCTGTCGAGCGGCGTGGTGGCGGAGTTTGTTATTACCCAGCTCATGCTTCTTTCCGGCAGCGATCGCTGTGTGAATCTGGTGCAGTGGAGTTGCTTTGTCCTCTGTATAGCCGGAGTTTCGGCGATCGTTGCTGAACTAGGTGGGAGTGTTCGCTCGCAGACCCTCGCCGCCCTGTTCGCAGCCACTCTGCCCATGGCAATTCTTCAAGCGACCAGCACGCAGAACGATCTTGTGGTCGCTGCGTTTCTTGTGAGCGCGGCCTATTTCGGTCTTCTGTCGTGCCTGTGGGTTTCCAGTCACCGGTCTTGTTCGGCCTGGCGACGAGCGTTGGCCTAGCTGCCGGCACAAAGGGAACTGCGTTCCTGCTCGGTCCTCCGCTATTGGTATGGGTGGGCCTGGTTGCACCGCAGCAGTTTTCGCCGAATGCCATGGCGGCTCGTTCTGTGCATTGGCGCAGCAACGCTTGTCTTGAATGGCGCCGCCTAGTATCGGAACTATTCCGTTTTCGGTGTGCCCCTGGTAGCGGCGGCTGATTTGCCCACCCGTTCGGTGGATCCTCGAATTGGAGTATTGAACCTTATTCGAAAATATTCGAAACGCCGCACTTGAGCTGGGGACGCCCGTTCTTTTCCTGAACCAGGTGCTAGAGCGGTGTGTCGAAGGAGCGAGTTTTGCGATGCGACTCGACGCCTACGATCTCAGAGGTACGTTCGGTGGGGAACGGTTTCAGGTACCGGGTGTGGGACGAACGGAAACCAGCGATTGGACGTAGGAACCGTGGAGCATCGCTCGACACGAGGATCATGCGGCCAGTCCGCTGCACTTCGTGCTCTTAGGTCTCGCCGGAGGCGCTTTGGTCCTGGGTCATTGGCGGCAAAAGAAGCCGGCTAATCGCGATGCGGTTCGCGGATTCGTCTTGGCGATTGTGGGCTCGTTTGTTCTATTCTCTTTTGGATTGAAGTGGCAACCTTGGCAGAATCGTCTGCTGCTTCCGTGCCTGCTGCTTGGCGCTCCTGTGTTCGGTATGGTGATCGGCCAGTTCCGTGGCTCATTGCAATGGGCGACCACAGCACTCCTCGCTATAAGCTCCGTTCCTTGGGTGGTTAACAACACAACGCGCCCACTAATCGGTCCTTCCGGTGTTTTCGTGACGGGACGCGACAGACAGTTGCTGGCATCGAGGCCGGAACTCTGGGGACCATATCGCGATGCCGCCGAGTACGTTGCCAAATTCAAGACGCCTGTCGTGGGCCTTGTTTTCGGCGGCGATGCTGCCGAGTACGCCTCCGGATGCTGACTCACGACAAGGTGCCAGGCACGACACTAAGATCGACTCTGGTGACGAATTTGAGCGCCCGACTCACGCAGCGTCATTCCCCGGCTCCGCTCATGCTGCTGGTACCAAACCCGGGAGCGCCGCCTACTCAACGGCCCACCGGCCAAGTCATTTGGTCCTCCGGGCCGTTGGAAATAATCGCGGCTCGCCAGGGCGCTCGACTTTGCACCGCACCCTGAGGGCGCGGATCGGCCCGAGGTGCCTAAGATGGTGGCATGAGCTACGACAACATCTGCTTTGCAACGGAAGGCAACATTGCTCTAGTCACCCTCAATCGGCCGCAACGGCGTAACGCGCTTTCGCTTGCGCTGATGCAGGAGCTGATCGACTGCCTAGGTGTCATTCGTGGACGGCGCGATTTGCGGGTCGTGATCCTCGCGGCGGCGGGCAAAGTGTTTTCCGCTGGCCACGACCTTTCGGAGATGGTCGGCCGCGATATCAACGAATACCGGCGCCTGTTTGACGTGTGTACGGAGCTGATGGCGAAACTGCAATCGATCCCGCAGCCCGTGATCGCCGAAGTACAAGGCATCGCCACAGCCGCGGGATGCCAACTCGTCGCCACCTGCGACTTGGCCATCGCTGCCGACGACGCCACGTTTGCCACCCCTGGTGTCAAGATCGGTCTGTTTTGCACCACGCCAATGGTAGCTCTCAGCCGGGTGATCGGACGCAAGCGCGCGCTCGAAATGCTGCTTACAGGCCAACTGATCGACGCGCAAAGAGCAGCCGAGTGGGGCTTGGTGAATCGGGTGGTCGCTGCCAGCGAACTTCGGGCCGAAACGCGAAAGCTCGCCGACAACATCGCACAGGCCAGCGACATGGTGGTGGCCCTGGGCAAGGAGGCCTACTATACGCAGGTCGATCTGGATCAATCCAAAGCCTACGCCTACGCCAAAGAGGTTATGAGTATGAACTCGCTCGCTCACGACGCGCAGGAAGGCATCTCGTCCTTTCTGGGGAAGCGAACTCCCTGCTGGACCGGGCGCTGAGCGATCAGATCGTTCGAAACGCGCTAAACCTCGCTTAAAGAGAAGCGAACTGGCGCGCCGTCGGCTCAGCAAGCGATCTAAAGCGCAGGATACAATCGGCAGTTTGAAGCCCACCAGCGAAGCGGCCCTGCGTCGGATGACAACGTGCGTCTGGCTCGTGTGGCTAGGTCTGATGGCGTTGGCAACCGCGAGGTCCTTCGAATGGGAGGTCAATTATTTTCGCAGTCCGGGAGCCATTTTCCAGACCCTCCTGTTCTGTGCCTTGCTGCTGCTTGCCACCGCCTGCCCGGCCTATGTGTGGCTCCGCAACGAGTGGCTACGGCGCGTCGAAGTTCCGGCGCTGGCGGCCCTGTGCGGTCTTTGTCTTCTGGTGTATCAGCCTATCGCCACGATGGTTGTGGCCCTATTGCTTCTCGCCTGTCTGGCCTCAGGCGTTCGTCTCGCACGGCTCTTCCGCGTTCCTCTGACGACCCCCACTGAGATCGTGACGTTGGGATTCGCACTGGGATGTGCTTTGTTGATCCCAATCCTATTTGGTCTAGGGTTGTTGCATCTCTACTACGCGTCCGTTTTTGCCTTGTTGCTGGCTCTTCCCTGTCTGGTTTTCAGTCGGGAAGTACTTACCGGCATCGGGGCATTTCGACAAATACTGACTGCAAACGCTAGTCCTAGCCATCCCCTGGCGGGAATCGCGTTCGTATTTGCCGTTCTCGCGGCGGTATCGGCGCTGGCTGTGGCTCTTTCGCCGAGCATCGCGTTTGATCCGCTTGCCACGCACCTGGCCTTGGCCCGTTACTACTCCGCCCAACACTTGCTCGAGACACTTCCGACGGTGGCGGAGAGCTACTACCCGCAGGGAAGCGAAGTGCTGATGGCACTTGGATGGTCACTCGGGGGACAGCCCGCCGCTCAGTTGATCTCGCCGCTTTTTTGGGTTCTTTCTTTGCTGCTTCTCTTCCAGATCGCGCGATCGTGCGGATTGAACACGGCGGCTGCATTTGTGGGTGTCGTAGCGGCGGCGGTGATGCCATTCGCCCATTGGGCTGGCAGCAACTCCAAGAACGATTCGGCGATGGTTTTCTTTCAGGCTGCTGCCCTGCTGGCCTTCCTTCGCTGGCTGGAAACGCGCAACCATGCTTGGATTCCCGTGGGCGCGCTTCTGCTCGGATCCACGTTCTCCATCAAGCACGTGGCCCTGTTCGGAGCGATTCCGCTGGTATGCTTTTTCCTGTATGCGTCCCGGCGGCTGCGTCGGCCGCTCGTCTTTCTTGGCATTTTGGTCGCCTCGGCCCTCTATTGGCAGGCCCGAACCGCCTACCTCACCGGGAATCCACTCTATCCTGCGGCTTTGAGCCAGAGTTGGAGCCGCCCGAAGGGAAAGCGGCCGCCAACGCCGAGGAGGCTGCCGCGGTTCATGTACATCCCCTACTGGGCGCACTTCGGCGGCTGGCGTGTGTTCGAATCCCCACTACCCAACCCCACTGGACTCGTGTTGCTGGTTTTCCTGCCGCTCGCGTTCCTGGTCTCCGGTCCGAGCAAACCGGCGCGCCGCGCCTGCCTGCTCTTCTGCGGCATCTATCTGGTGTACTGGTTGCCCACGGCTGGCGTGCTCCGCTACGCTATTTTGCCAATCAGCTTGCTGGTTGTACTTCTGGCCGGCAAAGTCACAGCGTTCTACGACCAGCAGGGTGGGCGTCTCGTACGCGGCACCGTGGCCGGCGCATTTGCCGGCGTTCTCCTGTTCGCCCTCCTGGGTATCGCGATTGTCGAAATAAACGCCCCGATGCTGATGCTGTTCGCGCGCCGTATCGGAACGGACCAGTATCTGGACATGGCGCTTCGAACACATAGGTCGCTCGCCTGGCTCGCTGCGGCCCATCCGGGTTCGAACATCTACGGCATCGACAACTGTTCGCGCGTGTATGCCCCCGAACCGGCGAAGTTTTACTGCTCATTGGACGGATGGCTTGAGGCAGAGCCGGGTTTGGCGCGCTGCCGATGTGAATATGTCGTGCTCCCGAGCGAGCAGAGGCCCCGCCCTGGGGCAGAGCCAGTGTTTAGCGATGCTTACTACACTGTATGGGAGGTCGAGGCAAAGGGTGACCCGACTGCGCGGCGCTGAGGGGGTAGCGTCGGGTGCCAACTTGACGTGGCGGAATTGAGTCGATCGATGCCGACGGCTGGGGTATCCACATGCATCGAACCCCGACGCTGCCATTGGAATTTCCGTCCCCCGGACCCACTACCGTTCTGTATTGAAACGGCCTGGATGGGCCGCGCCGTTGTGTTATTCTACGGCTCGGATACCCCTTAGCGCACGTGCGCCTCTGATGGCGCCTTGCGATACAGCATGCACACCGAGGATCTTTTGACACCGAAACCGGAGGGAGCTTCCGGCTTCGGGGGAAAAGACGGGAACGCGCGCGAACGGCCTTCCTGGAAGAGTTCCGAACCTTCGTGGAGAGGGGACTTATCTTTTCTTCTTTCCAACCTCATCACCAAAGATTTCAAGGTGCGCTACCGGAATATGTCCTTGGGTGTGTTCTGGTCACTACTGAACCCGCTTGTGCTGATGGGCGTCCTGACTTTTGTTTTTACGAAGGTCACGCGAAATAACTCGGTGCCGCATTTCCCGGCGTTTGTGATGTGCGGGCTGGTCCCATTTAATTTTTTCAGCATTGGCTGGACTTCCGGTACCACGTCACTAGTGGACAACGCCGCAATTGTCAAGCGCGTTCCAATTCCACGGGAGATCGTGCCGCTAGCGTCAGTTATTTCCAATTGCTTGCATCTGCTGATCCAGATCTTCCTGCTGCTTGTTCTTGTCCTTGCCTCCGGCTTGCCGGTAACTCGAAGTTGGATGTGGCTGCCGTACCTATGGGCGATGGAAGTAGTCTTCGTTTGCGGTCTTTCGCTGGTTACCTCCGCCGTGAACGTTTACATACGCGACACACGATATGTGGTCGAATCGATTAACACCGTGATGTTCTGGGCAGTGCCTGTGGTTTACTCGTTTTCCGTCATTCCTTCGGTCTATGCTGAGATCTATAAACTGAACCCAGTGGCCGCGTTGATCCTCGCAATGCGGGACATCTTGTTGGAAGGGCATGTGCCACGCTGGGAGCTTCTGGTCAAGCTGACATTCGTGGCAGCACTTACGTTCGGCTTCGGGTGGGCCGTGTTTCAAAGGCTGAAGCGCCGGTTCTACGATCACCTGTAATTCATGTATACGATCGAGTTCAATAACGTCTCAAAAATCTATCACCGCCATGGCGGCCGGATGCTGCTGCGCAACCGACTTCAGCACATGTTTTCAGGCCGGTCGGCGGAGAGTTTTGCCGCGGTCAAGAATGTGTCGTTCAAGGTTCGGCGGGGCGAAAGCCTGGCGGTGGTCGGGCCGAACGGAGCGGGCAAAAGCACGTTGTTGAGCCTGGTTGCGGGACTCTGCCGGCCCGACGAGGGATCGATCTCAGTGAAAGGGCGCATGGCGGCGCTTCTCGAACTCGGCTCGGGATTCCACCCGGATTTGACGGGTGCGGAGAACATTAGACTAAATGCCTCGCTTCTTGGTTTGACGAGGCGTCACACGGCCGAGATCTTCGACGAAATTGTCGAGTTCTCCGGAATTGGTGCGGAGTTCATCGATGAACCCCTTCGAACGTATTCCACGGGCATGTCAATGCGGCTCGCGTTCTCGGTTGCCGTCAACACGTCGCCCGATCTGTTACTGGTCGACGAAGTTCTGGCTGTTGGGGATGCCGCTTTCCAAGAAAAATGCTCCCGAAAGATTCATCAATTCCGTGATGCCGGCAAGAGCCTGCTTTGTGTTTCGCACGCATCGGGTATGGTGCAGAAGTTGTGCGATCAGGCGATCTGGCTAGATCACGGCGAGCTTGTGATGAGCGGCTCCATTGCCGAGGTTATGGCGGCGTATAGAAGACGAAGCCTCGACGGCTGAAACCCCGACTCGGCACTGAACGGCCAACCCCACGCGATCACTAGGTCGATCCGATCTGCCAGGAGGGGTCGTATTTGCGAGAGGACCCGAAAAACACAGGAACGGCGTCTCTGGTTTTCCTGACTAGCGACGTGCCCTAATGTGCATCAAGTTTTCGGATCTCTTCATCCAACTGCGTGCAGCGCGCCAGCCAACTCTCGCGTTGACTCATGCAAATGCGGCGAGCCCGCAGTGCAGGGTCCGTCTCTCGCAGTGCCATCTCAATCTGACCCGAAAACTGCTCAGGGCAATCCGCAAAATAAACCAAGTCCGGAAACTGCTCCACCTCTGGAAGCCGCGTGCTGACGACCGGCAGCCCACACGCGAAATACTCGTAGAGCTTAACCGGGTTCGTTGCCATCGTCAACGGGCTCTTTAGAAATGGGATGATTCCAACATCTACTTCGGAAAGATGGGATGACAGGTCCGCATACGGGACCTCGCCTCGAAAGAAGATGTTCGGGATACCTCGAAGTACGTCCAGCTTCGGTGAGCCCACTGGGCCGATCAACACAAACCGCCACTCGGGATGCGCCATGGCTGCCAGCTTCACCGATTCGGTGTCAAACCAAGAGTTCAACGCGCCCATGTAGCCGATCGTTTTCACCCCTCCGGCGCCATTTCGGTGGTCGTGAGAAACAGCCGCCGTTTGGAAGTCACCGTAGTTCGCGGCGTTGCGCACGAGCACAGCCTTGCCACTCAGAGCGGGGTGTTGGGTTAGTGTTTGTTCCATGAGCGATTGCGCGGAGAAGAGAACGAGGTCGCTGCGGGACAGCATCCGCCCTTCCGCTTCGAGGAGGTCGTCCGAAATATCCCCGAACCCGGCCAGTAGATCATGACAGTCATAGATGATCCTGCAGCCAAGACGCTCGCGTAATTCCGCCGCCACCTCTTCCCAAATGGGAAAGCTGACGATCAGCAAAGGTTGGGATGAGGGCGTCGCACGCAACAGTGTTCTCTCGACAGCTCGGACGACAATCCGATTCTCCTCCGGTCGCAGGCACCGCTGGTGGAATACAGGTTCACGTAGGAGGTGAATATGCAGCTCTCGAATGCGCGGAGCGAGGGTGCAGACGAGGGCACGAGGGCTGCGAAAATAGGTGTTCGGGAACTCCCTCCCCAGATTGGGATTCACATAAAGACAGCGATGCCCCAACGAAGCGAGTGCCGTGGCCAAGTGCTGAGTGCGCTGTAGGTAGGTGTGCCAATCAGCCATCGGAAGGAAGACAACTAAGCGACGCCCGGCATCCTCTGCTTCGGGTTTCCAGGAGTAGTCATCAACGGCCGCGGTAGGGAATTTCCAGCAATCCTTAAAGTAGTGGGGGCAGTTCTCTCTCTTCAAACGGAAGTAGAGCCACCTCAGATAGTAGGGGCGCGCCAGTTCCTTCAAATTAAACAGCCGGCGTGATATGGCCGGTTCAGATGCGATGCCTCCCTCAAAGACCATTTGGGATCAATCCCCGAACGAACGACATGGTACGATCTCGACACTTTGTCGCTTTACGGCGCTAAGGGCGAGGCGCCTGCGGCGGCGCGATCCACTCTCGTCTGATTTCATCTAAAGCACGAGAGTACCAAACAGGCGGCCAAAGGTCAGAGCGAATAGAGGAGAGTGCATATCTGGATCAGACTTGCGAAGAAGTTCATGTGGGGAACGGGAGCTGGGTCTCCCATTTGGGGGCGCACTAATTGCTGCTTTTCAGACAAGAGCCAATCGATTGTACCGAGTTCGGCGAGGCATTTAAGCTCTGCGTTGCGGGTGACGTTCTCGGACGGCTTGCTACACTAATACCTGCCGCCCGTGGGGTGTGACTGGGCACTTGGCCTGCTGGTTCGCTACTTGCGTGAATCAACCGAAAGACGCATCGGGGTATGATCCCTCTTCCTGACCATTTGCGAGACAGCCTTCGGATCAACTGGCTCATCTCCCTCTGGTGCAATTACAGTTGCCAATATTGCCAGGTGCTCGTCTTTCACCAGCGGTCGGCTCTCCGAGAACGGCAGGCGCATTCCTTCGACCATCATCCAGTCGAAGGGTGGTTGGAGGCAATTAGCAAATTTCCGCAGCGCAACATTCATCTAAAGATTACTGGTGGCGAGCCGTTCTTGGACCGCAAGAACTTTCTCGCACTTCTGACCGGGTTGGCGGAGATGAAGCACATACGGGTAGGCATTGATACAAATGGGTATTGGGATTCTTCCTATTATGCAGACCTGGACAAGAGCGGGATTTTCTTAAACGTCAGCTATCATCCTTCGCAATCGGATTTCCAGGGTTTCTTCGATCGTCTGGTTACGATTCGTGATGCCGGTTTCTCAGTGGCGATGGTCAACTACATTGTTGCTCCCGAGAACATGGATACCTTCGAAGCCGCGTTTACGCAACTGGATGCGGCTGGCTTTTGTGTGAACGCCTCGCCAATGACACAGACCGGTCTGTATCTCTCCCGAACCGAGCGAACAGAGCGGGAACTCGATCTGCTGGTGCGATACAACACCCCTTTGGATCTGCATTTCAAACTTCTGCAGCCCGAAACGAAAGGCCGGCTTTGTTTTTATCCGGCCATGACTTATTACATCCGCTATGACGGCAAGATTCGCATCGGCTGCATGGACAAGGATCAGGATCTTTTCACTGAGGGAATCCCAGAACTGGCCCGAACGGCGGTGCCCTGTCCCATGCAGCAGTGCGAGACTTGCACGGATATGTTCCGCGCTTTGACGGATGAGCCGCTTCATAAAGATCCCGTAAAGCTGTACACGCTGGAAGATTACGCTACTGAGTTCAGCGAATATCGACGGCAGCATCGCCTGGACGATCCGGATTTCCGAAAGCGCGAGGTGATGTTGTGGAGGGATCGGCTCGAAGCAAAGCGGCAGAGCGTCAACGCTGCGCTTGACCTGGTACAGCTACCAGGCGCAGCCGCCGAGCCGCAAGCGGAAGGCGTTTTTGGCTACGTAGACGCCCATGAGGACCGGTTTTTTATCAAGGCGCATAGCCGCGACCGGGTCTTGATTTCCGGCTGGGTGGCAAGCGCTAAACATGGAGCGCCAGTGCGCGAGGTGAAGCTCAAGCTGCACGGACAAGAGCTGGCTGTCATTAGAGATTTTTATCCCAGACCGGATGTAGCGACTCACTTCGGCCGAAGTAATCTGCTGCACAGTGGATGGAAAGCGCTGGTTTACTTGCCTGCACTTCGTCCCGGAAGTTACGAATTGACAGTGGAAGCAACGGACGGCGCGGGCATCCCCGGCGCCTTGCCTCCTTGGCCCGTGCACATCACAGAGTGACGTGAGTGAGTTCCGTGAACTTCCCGTCTTGGGTTTGTTTGGCTCTGGGGCCGTGCGCGATGAGAGTATGCCGGTTGTAAAGTCTCCTAAGAGCGCTCTCATCGTGGGTTACTATGGCGCCGGCAATGCTGGTGACGAGGCCATTCTCAATAGCGTTCTTTGGCAGCTTCGCACGGAAATTCCGGATCTGCTTCCCTTCGTCGTCTCCGATGATCCAGGTTCAACCTCAAACAGGTACGCTGTAGAGTCGATTGGCAAGAACGACAAGCCAGCCCTGTGGAAGGCAGTTCGGGACTGCCAAATGATCGTCTTGGGCGGCGGTGGTCTGCTACAGGACTATTGGAACGTAGACTTGAGCAGCCTCTTCTCCGAAGGCACGACTTTTAGTTATTACGCATATGCCGCGCTAGCGAGCCTTTTCGATAAGCATCTGCTTTTGTACGCAGTGGGAGTGGGTCCGCTGCTTTCGGAGACAGGCCGCCGGTATACGCGGATGCTTGCCGAGCAGGCGCAACTCATTCTAGTTCGAGATCAGGAGTCCAAGAGCCTCCTCACGGAATTGGGCGTCAACGGGGCCCGTATTCACGTTACGGCGGACCCGGCGTTTCTTGCTTCGGACCAGCCTTGGATCCTGGACTTGCCGCAGCCGGTCCTCGGAGTTGCCCTCCGCAACTGGAATATCGGAATCAACCCGGAGGCCTGGGAGTCGCAGGTCACTGAGGCACTCGACGTCTTCCTCGACCGGCACCCCGAAGGCTCCATTGTCTTTCTCCCTTTCCAACTTTCGAGAAGTCAAGGAGACGATGACGAAGCAATTGCCGACCGTGTCCGAGCGAGGATGCGGCATCAGACTCGAACGGCAGTATCCCAGCATTCGGGTGATGCCTCGAGCCTCGGCGGCATCATTTCCCGATGTGACGTCGTTGTCGGTATGCGGTATCACTCTGTGCTGTTCGCAATCCGAACGCACGTGCCGGTGGTCGGCCTGGTATACGATCCCAAGGTTCGCAACCTGATGGCGTCCGCCGGCTGCGGCGCCCTTGCGCTCGATCTGCATCTCCTTCGAGCGGACGATCTGGCAGAACGGATTGAGCGCGCGTACACCGACGCCGACCTTAAAAGGCGGCTCGCAGAGGCAGCCGCTGTACTTTCCCTTGCGGCAGCCGACAATCAGCGACACATCGGTGACACATTCCACGCAGCTTCTCCGTCGACGGTTCTCAAATGGATGGACGAGCTGTCCGTGGCCGCCGTCAGCGCGAATGATAAGGCACTCGAGCTTGCGATCGCCGAGCGACGCAGTGGCATTTCTTTCCCGTATGACGTGATCTGTTTCCCGGGCATCGAATGGGATTTTCGATGGATGCGCGCGCAACAACTGATGTCCCAGTTTGCCGACAACGGTCATAGAGTATTCTTCCTGAGCATCGGTAAGACTATTCGACCAGGGGGGGGCGCATTTTCTCTGAACTACTTACGCGAGAACGTCTGGGAGGTGCTCCTGCGGCTACCACAGCCCCTCGATGTTTACTCCGGCGTGCTGCCGGATCGTCTGCAAGACGTGATTGTTGAGGACCTCATCACACTTGCGGGCGACCTCGGCATCGGCCGAGCCGTCTGCATGCTGCACCTGCCCACATGGGCTCCCATTGCAGATCGTTTGCGTGCTGCTCTGGGTTGGCCCATCGCATACGATTGCATGGATGATTGGAGCGGGTTTGCCTGGATGCCAGACTCGCTTGTCGAACAAGAGGTCGAGTTGGTCGACGGTGCAGACCTCGTCATCGTCTCCGCGCAAGCATTATGGGACAAGTGGGCGGTGCGAAACGCCAAAACACTTCTCGCTCGAAACGGCGCGGACATCGCACATTTCCAATGCAGGATACCAGCCGCACTTCCTCCCATTGCCATCCCACCTTCTCGCACCGTTGTTGGCTTCTTCGGCGCGATCGATAGTTGGTTTGACGTCGAGTTGCTTGCGTTTGCTGCAGCCGAGCGCCCGCATTATTTCTTCGCGATCATCGGCGCCACTTATGCTGCTCCCGTAGAAAAGCTCTCGGCGCTTACGAACGTTCGATTGTATGGCCATCAGCCTTACGCCGATCTTCCTGCCTGCCTCCGCGTTTTTGACGTATGCATCATCCCATTCAAAATAAATGCCGTTACCCAGGCCACCGATCCTGTGAAATTCTACGAGTACATCGCTGGCGGCAAGCCCGTCGTCGCCACGCGGCTTCCTGAACTGGAGTCTTATCGCGAAGTAACCTATCTGGCTGATGGGCCAGAAGATTTTACGAGACTACTTGATACGGCCGTTGCGCAAGACGACGCTAAACGCAGAGAACGGCGCCAGGCGGTCGCACGTGAAAACTCTTGGGCTGCCCGCTACCAGATCATCGATTCTGCGCTAGATAAGGCTTTGAGTGGCAAAGCGGAGGATCCTCGGATTGTCTTCGCATACCAGACGCTCAGTTTGGGTGGCGTCGAGGTCGTTCTCCAAACCAGAGTCGTTGAACTGCGCCGACGCGGGTGGCGGGTTCTGCTGTTATTCCTGGAAGAGCTCGATGGAAGAGTTCTGTTCGAGCACAGCGGAGTCGAGATTCGAATCTGTCGTGACGACTCGCAGATCGCGAAAGGATTGGCTGAATTCAAACCCGATTGGATTGTCAGTATTGACACGCCGGCAATACTGCCCATTGCCCGTCAGTTCGATCCTGGAGTCAAGCTCGTCTACGAAGTACATTCCACCTATTCCCACATGCTCGCGCCGTTAGTGGCTAAAGATCTGCTGACAGGAGTTCGCGGAATCATCGTACCGTCCAGATCCTTACAAACGCGAGTCGAATCCTTGGTCTCCTCGCGCGAGGTACCGATGGAAGTGGTTCCTAACTCCCTGGCACCGATTTTCTTCGAAGCAAGTGAGGAGACAGAAACTCCCTCGCGCCCGACAGTGCTCTGGGTAGGCAGGATAGATTCCGTTAAGAATTGGCTGGCGTTCCTGGACATTGCGACTCAACTTCGCGATCGTCTCGACGTCGAATTCCATCTGATCAGTGGGGGCTTCGGGGGAAGAGCCGAACTGGAGCAAGTGGCGAGCAGAATCGCGGCCACTGGACTCGAGGAGCGGTTCCATTGGCTTCAGGCGGTCGCGCATCGGCGGATGCCGGCGCTATACCGGTCAGTAGCTCGATCGGGAGGATGCCTTGTGTCAACATCTGTTGATGAGTCTTTTGGATTAGCAGTCCTTGAAGCAATGGCCTGCCGGTGTCCTGTCGTCGTTCCGGACATTGAATCCTTGCGCGATCTTGTTCAGCAGGACGAAACTGGCCACCTTTATCCGATTGGCAACAGCGCCGCGGCCTGCGAACGGATCGTCGCGGTGCTACAAGGGTCCGAGGAACAGCGCCAAGCGATTACCGAAAAGGCATTCCAAACTGCTTCCCATTACGCTCCCGGCATAGCTACAGATCGATTCCTCGCCGTTCTTCGAGATTGGTCATTGCCGCCGCGCGCGCCGGAGATGCCAGCGGAGCCCGCGCGGCTCATTTACATTCGGGAAGCGATCTCGCAGATCTTGGCGAAAAAGTCGAAATCGTCGAGAACGGTCATTTTCCCGCCCTCGGTTCGATGGGAGGACGAAGCTTTGAATGGCCGTGCGAAGCAATGGGCGAGGGCGTTCGCCGGCCGAGATTGCACTGTGTTTTACAGCGATCCACAGTACGTTGCGGCTAATCCAGAACCATTCACCGAAATCGAGCCAGGCATTTTCGTAGGGAATGTTCCCGTACAGGCATACGACGTGGTCGACGCACCCATTGTCTTCGTGGATGACGGCAGTGCGCGGCAGCTTGATTTCCTTCACAATCCACAGGTAGTCTATGAGTGCCCGCAGAGCGCCGCCGGAAGCGCAGAATGGCTGGCACGTTCCTCCGTTGTGATTACGTATTCCGAGGAGGTGGGTGACACAATGGCCGACCTGCGACCTGACGTCATGCTGGTGCAGGAATCCCTGTCTTCCTGGGATGAGGCGTGTTCGCGGCTCATGGATGCGATCCAGAGTGCGGACCCATCTGACCCGGCTCGCATGCGGGCGCTTCTAGCCTGGCGAGAAGGCCAAGTGGTGAAGCTGGAGGCACAGATCCGGGATCGGGATCGGCCCGCGGTCAATGTTCTTCACTCGGCCTTGGCCGAACAGAAGCGCATCCTCGCCCAGCGGAACGAAGGTATTGCGTTCTTGCGAAGTGAGCTGGCGAGTCGCCAACATATTATCGCCGCACGTGACGAAGCTATCGCCTTCATGCGCGGTGAGGCGGCTCATTTTCAGGAGCGCCTCCGAGCTGCCGAGAAAGAGATTGAGAGACTGAACGGCCGCTCTACCCTAGTGGAGAAAGAAACAGAAGCACCCTTCCTGAAGACTGGATACACCCTGCCCATGGATGTAAGACAGGAATCTGCCCGGCGAATGAAGGAAGGTTCGTCCGCGGGGATGGGGCGGCAACCGGGCGCTGATTCAGCCGAGTTCCTCCATCTGCGGCAGACCGTGGTTGAGCTGACGCGCCGGACGAACCAGCTGGAGGCTGCAAACGCCGCGCTCGAAGAATCTTTGCGTTCCGCCACCGACCAACAGAAGTCGTTATATCAAAGGCTGCGCTCCTTTTACGAGCGTTGGCAGGATCAGCTTGCCGAGTATCGCAATCAGCGGGCTTGGAAGATCATGCTGTACTTCCGCAAGGCTTACGACCTGGTGGTGAGGCATGGGTGGAATGGACGCTTCCGGCTGCTGTCTTCGGGAACCGCGAGCCTTTCGGAATACGAGCTCCATTTTCCAGATCTCTGGAATTACGTTCCGGAGTTTCAGACCCCCGTTTTGACTCCGGGACCGGATAGCTCCAGCGTGGAGCCCGGTATCGGGACGCCTCAACAGAAGTACGATGTCATCGTTCTCGGCATTATCGATTTTGATTTTCGATTCCAGCGTCCGCAGCAAATTGCGGCACAGTACGCGCGCAATGGGCATCGCGTGTTCTGGGTGAGTCCCACGCGCTTCCTGCCACTCTCCTCCGAGAAGGCTTTCGAGGCGGTGCTGTTGCGAGACAACCTTTGGGAAATCCACTTGCGAGGCGAGCAACCTGATATCTATATGGGGTCTCTCGATCCTGCAATGGCACGGACACTGACTGCATCTCTCGCGGAACTGTACCGCGGGTGGGCGGTGGGAGACAGCATTGCGCTGGCTCAACTGCCTTTCTGGCGTCAAGTGACATTGCTTCTACGCGAGGCCGAAGGCTCCATCGTGGTCTATGACTGTATGGACGATTGGGACACCTTCGAGAACATTGGCGAGTTCAATGTATATGAGGAGAAGAAGTTCGTTCATGAGTGCGATGTGCTGGTGGTTACGGGACAGGGGCTGGTGGAAAAGTTCGCGGGCCAGGGATTGAAACCTTTGCTGGCGCGCAATGGCGCGGATTACGGCTTCTTCGCGCAAGCACAGACCAGAAACCTGCTCGGCGCCATTCCCCGTCCAATTGTCGGTTATTTCGGCGCTATCGCGGACTGGATCGACCTGGATCTGGTGTATGCGGTCGCCAAGGCGCGGCCGCAGTATTCGTTTGTACTGATCGGTCAGGTATTTGGTCGCGACACGTCGGCGCTGGAGTCATTGCCGAACGTCTTCCTGCTGGGCAATCAGAATTATGAGCGGATCCCGGTGTTCCTGGCTGAGTTCGACGCTTGCACCATTCCGTTTCTGCTGAACCAGGTTACGAAGGCTACAGACCCGGTAAAGCTATACGAATATTTCTCGCAGGGCAAGCCCGTCGTTGCGACGGATATGGCCGAACTCGCGCAATGCGCCGGCCTGCTTTATATCGGTTACGATCCGGAAGACTTCGCTCAGAAGTTAGATCTAGCGCTGAATGAGTCGGGAGACGATCTGCGGCAACAGCGCGTTGACTTTGCGAAACAAAACAACTGGGCACAGCGAGTAGACACGATCGATGCCGCGGTCAGGAATGCGTTTCCCCTGGTTTCAATACTCATTGTTACCTACAACAGTGCCGATTACGTCCGGCCATGTTTCGATTCACTTCGCGATACATACCCTTCCTATGAGGTCATCGTCGTCGACAATCATTCGGAAGATTCCACCGTCGACATCGTGAAAGAGTATGCCGCAACGGATCCCCGTATCCATCTTCATTGCCTCTCGAGCAACTCGGGTTTTGCGGCAGGTAACAATCTTGCCGCGCGTGAGTCGGCCGGTGAATACCTGATTCTACTCAATGTCGACGTGATGGTGACGCCCGGATGGATCGAGCGGCTTTTACGGCACTTGCGCAAAGACACGTCCATCGGATTGATCTGCCCGGTAACCAATTTTGTCGCCAACGAGGCCAAAATCAATGTCGACTACACCAACTTCGATGAGATGCGGCGGTTTGCGATGTGCCTTGCCACGAAACAGAAAGGGAGATTGGTGAATCTTGACGTGGCGGCTTTGTTCTGCACGGCGATCTCAAGAGATCTGTGGCAGCGCATTGGCGAGTTGGATGAAGGCTTCGGGATGGGCATGTTTGAGGACGACGATTTCTCCATGCGAGTGCTGAAGGTCGGCCGCCGGGTGGTTGCCGCCGAAGACTGCTTCGTCCATCACTTCGGCCAGGGATCATTTTCCAAACTGCCTTCCGAACAGTACGACCAGATTTTCGATGCCAACCGAAGGCGATTTGAGGAGAAGTGGAAAGTTGCGTGGAAGCCACACAAGACCAGGGCCAACGTACGGCCGGCTTTTGAAGAGAAGCGTTTCGTCCCGGCGGAGTTTTATAGGCCGGCATCATCAGCACCGGGTAAAGAATCCGGCAATTGACACACTGAGTCGCCGGAGCGATTGGACCAACGGCAAATGACATACCTTCATTTCCTGGCCGCGCCGCGACGAAGGTTTTTACGTCCTGGACGAGGATGCGGAAGCTCCGGACGACTGACCTGCACACGGCCGTTCGCCCAATAGCCCATGGCGGTCGATATCAGCAGGACCGCGCAGGGAGCCAACTGCAGATACAGGCGTCCGAGCGACGATTTCACATGATCCTCCAGTTGTGTGTTCCAGGCGCTGAAGAAGAATACTCCCGGGTAGAGCGCCAGCGGCAGCAGGACCGTAGCTACCAGTGGCCACCACTCGGCGAATTTGCGTGACGCGATCATCCAGGTGGCCGCGAGAGCCGTCATTGGCCATAAAACGTTCCATCGCGGCCAAGTGGTCAACTCTTCCCGAGTCCATTTCATCAGGACTCCCGCGCGATCGGCGTGGGCCAAAAACGTAGCCGGCGTGATAGGCAGAAAGTCGCCCTGCTCCGCAGCGTGAACCAGCTTCAGAAAGACCGCCCATCCCAGCCAGACAGCCACTCCGGGACCCAGCATCGCCGCCGCCACCCGCCATTTCCGCTCTCGAACCATCTGTGGTAGCAACGTGAGACCCAACGAGAACAGTAGCAGGATGCCGTCGGCCTTCACGAACGACAACACTCCCCCGCAGGCCCCGCCAGCAACATGGCCGACCGAGACCCGGTGCGCGAATAATCGACGAGGTGGATCACAGTGGCGAGGAAGGCGACCGCCAGCGGGAAGTCGGCATAGCCAGACGTCGCGCTGACGTCAGTCATCACCACCGCCGGAACAAAAGCCAGCACCATGATCGCCAGGAACGCCACCCAGCGTGACAACTCCGCCCGTCTGACCGGCCAATCAGCAGCAGCAGCGCCGCCGCATAAAAGTAAGGGCCAATCAATTTGACAAAGCTCTGGTCCACATGGCCGACCCACTCGTAAATCCAGACTTGCAACATGGGGAGGAGAGAGTCATCAAAAAAGGGGGGACAATGTCCGGCAACTGTGATAAGCATGCGAATAGGAACCATCATGGGGTGTGTCAATCCCTCGAGAAAGGGGAGCTATGGCCCTATCTGTCAGGAGCGTGGAGTATTTCTACACCCGGGTTGAGGACGAACCCGGGAACGCGTATGGGCTGCTGGCAAAACTGGCGTCGGCAGATATCAACTTGCTAGCCTTCAGTGCGGTCCCGTTCGGACCGAACCATGTTGAGTTAACCATTTTTCCGGACCACAGCGACGCGCTGGTGCGGGTGGCTGAAAAGAACGGCTGGGACCTGATTGGCCCGCAGCATGGCTGCCTGGTCCAGGGAGACGACCATCTTGGCGCGTTTGCCGAGATCCAGCGGAAGCTGTTCACGGCCGGGGTCAGCGTCTACGCCGCGAGTGGAGTTACCGACGGAGCCGGCCGTTACGGCTATGTGATCTATGTCAGGGAGTCCGATCACAAGGCAGCCGAGAATGCCCTGGTGGCATGAGCGCGCGACTTTGCACGATTGTCTAACTCAGCGGTGACCGTAATCAAACGTCAGGGCAGCGACTTCCTCGAAGCTGCTAGAGCGTGGTCGAATGCGCGCGGGGATGCCTATGGCGATTGAATTGGAAGGGACATCACGAATCACTACGGCGTTGGCGCCAATCATTACGTCGTCGCCAATAACGATCGGCCCTAGGATCTTGGCGCCCGCGCCGATGTCAACGCGGTCGCCTATAGTCGGTGCGCCGCGTTCACCGGTACGGCGGAGGTCAACCGTGACACCTTGTCGAATGATTACGTCATCGCCGAACACGGCGACCGGGCTGATGACAATACCCTCAAAATGTTCAATCTTGAACCGCCTGCCTACGGTGGCTTCGCACGGCAGGTCGATGCCGGTCAGAACCTGCGAAAGCAGCTTCAGGCAGCGATAGACCGTCGACAAGGTGAGTCGCAGAATAGCGGGATGGAGGCCGCGGACCCACCGTCCGAAACGGTACACCACCATCACCCATAGGCCTTGCCGACTTATCCGCCGCCCGTACACTTCGAAATCTTCGCGAATGAGATCAAACATTGTTCCCACTAGCCACCTGGCTGTTCTGACGGAACCAAGACTTAGACGGAGCGTCCTGGCGACGACGTCTGCTCTCCCCAAAGGCACACGTTATCCGTTTCGCCACATGCACACAGACTTTGGATAGCCACACGCCGACCCCGCTAACGCTACCGCTGGCAATTATTCCGTTCGCGAGCATTTCTGACCAGGTGAAACCCCGTGAGGGCCTCTACCTCCACACTCACAGCACGTGGTCGGCCAAAGCAGTCAACGGAGATACGACGGAAAAATCGTGGGGGATAGGCTTGCCAGCCGCCAAGGATGGCACAGGAACACAACTTTGTGCTTATAGCTGCCACATTGCGCGTGAAGACGCGGACCACTACGCAGCTTGTTGCTTTAGTTCTTGCTCGTCGGCCTTGCGGCCAGTGGCGAGAGCGATGTTGGCTTGCCGAGTGGAGGGTTGAGGCCAGATGCCCAGTTCGATGAACTCGTTCTCATAGCGAACTTGCTCCTTGGGATCGTCGGCCGGGCGCAGAACTTGGCAGCACTCCCGCAAACCCCGCTCGAGCGAGTAGTCAGCCGCCTCGTCTCCGAGAACCACTTCGATCAAATCCATCGCGGCGCGCCGGGCGGCGGCGGCGGAATTTGCGAACATCAATGCCTCATAGCGTGCGTCTATCACTTCCGAAATTCGAGCCATTGTAATCTCCAGTAAACCGATTGGGATAGCACGCACCTGCGGCCGCCGCTGTACAACACGGGCGGAACCTGTTGATCCGCTTGTAACGAGAGCAACCGGCCTGAGTGTCGCGTTGAAAAATCGGTTTGCTGAAAAGACCAGCCCGTTGCGACAACCGTTGTGGTTAGGATGCGATCCTTGAATTCAGATGCATGCCGGGCAAGCCAGGTTTCACTTACATGACAAAACGATTTGACCGAGCATGAGTGCTCCGAAAACGCACAGTAACTTCAGTTTCCAGTCACTTCGTCATAGGATGGACCGAGAGGAGAAAGGTTCTTTCACAATGAATCGACGCCACTTCCTGATGGGAGCTGCAGGCGCCCTTGGGGCAACACAGTTCAAGAGCCATTTGCTTGGAAGTCCGAATGACATCGTGCGCGTGGCCTGTGTTGGAGTGAGAGGCCAGGGAAACAGCCACCTCAAAGAATATGGCAAGATGAAGAACGTCGAAATCGCAGCGATCTGTGATATCGACGAAACCATCTTGAATCAGCGACTGGGCGAAGTGGAATCCGCCAGCGGGAAGCGCCCGGCGGGCTACTGGGACATTCGTAAGCTTCTGGAAGACAAATCAATCGACGTCATCTCAATCGCTACGCCAAACCACAGCCACACGCTTCAGACCATCTGGTCTCTCCAGGCGGGCAAACATGTGTATTGCGAAAAGCCTTGCTCACATGACGTGTTTGAATCGCGACAGATTGTGGCTGCCAGCGCAAAGTACGGCAAGATCGTCCAGCATGGAACGAACAGCCGATCGGGCGCTGCAATCCGAGAGGCGATGGACAAGATGAACGAGGGCTTGATTGGAGACGTTTATCACGCTCGAGGTCTGTGCTACAAATGGCGCGACACCATCGGGCGGGCAGCCGTGGAGCCCATCCCTGCGGGAGTTCATTACGACCAATGGCTGGGTCCGGCGCCAAAGCATGAGTTCACCAAGAACCGCTTCCACTACAACTGGCATTGGTTTTGGGATTACGGCAACGGTGACTTCGGCAACCAGGGGATTCATGAACTCGACATCGCTCGCTGGGGCCTCGGCGTGAGTTATCCACACAAGGTCAGCGCGATTGGCGGCCACTTCATGTTCGACGACGACCAGGAGACTCCGAACACGCTCTCCGTTTCTTATGAGTTCAAAGAAGGCGGCAAAACTAAGCTGCTGACATTTGAGGTGCGCCACTGGATGACCAACTTCGAAGACACAATCCATCGCGGCAACGAAACCGGGAGCGTCGGCAATATTTTCTATGGGTCAAAGGGTTATCTCTGTATTGAGTGGTACGAGAAGTACTGGTCGTATCTGGGCAAGGACAAGGAACCCGGACCGTCGCGGCAGGAAGGTGGGAACAACTGGGCTAACTTCATTGACGCCGTTCGCGCCAACGATCCAACCAAGCGTAACGCACCCATCGAAGAAGGAGCCAAGTCAGCGACGCTGATGCATCTCGGAAACATCTCCTACCAGCTGGGCCGGACGCTGACCTTCGACGCGGAGAAGCTGGAGTGCACCGGCGACGGGGAAGCCAACGCGATGTTCAAGCGAAACTACCGCGAACCGTACGTTGTCCCGGACAAGGTCTGATTCTGGCCCGATTGGAACGGTCGTTTTTAACAAAACGCTGTAGCTTAGGCGCGTTACGATACGGGGAGAGCGCATGACTGGAACCCGCCTCAACGGAACGTTGCGAGTTTTCCACCTGTTCGATATCTCCGAAGGAACCGATCTCAACCAGCTGCATTCGATTTTCGGTACTCGGCCGAGCCGCCGGGAACCCGCCTTCCGGCACCCCGCACCGGAATACGTCCGCTTTGAGCGCCCTCCGGTGATGGAGCCGCTTGAACCGTGTATGACCAACGACCGGCAGGCCATTGTGCCGCGTATCCGATACTTCGAATACGGAGTAGCGAGTGTTGAACTTCAACTAGCCTTTGAAGGCACCTGGGAGGAACTAGTCCGGTTTGCCAACCGTTGGATCTCTTCCACCGAGTTGGAAGGCCGTGCCCACACGTTCCTGCGCGAGCGAATCGGCCTTATCCAGCCGGCTTTGAAAAAATCGTACGAAGCTTGGATCAGCGAAGACTATTACGTCGTGCAGATTAACCCCATCATAGGCGGCGACGGGGTATCGACAGCAGAGGAGCTCTTAGCCGAGAGGGGCGTTCAGATCGCACAGATTGTTCGTGGCGAGGACAGTCCACTATCAAGGAGCGAGCAGCAGGAAGTGCTTCAATCGAGCATGTCCTATTACCCGACTGACCTGCTGGTGGTCGGTTGGGTGGGTGCGTTTGTGTACGACACCCCAGAGGGCGCGCTTCCCACTCTCGACCTGCTGGAGTACGCCAACACGCAGCTACTCGAGTTCCGATATTACGACGAAGTGTTGAGCCGCTTACTGGCCGATGTGTACCAGAGGCTCGAACGCCGGCGCGGCTTCTTTTCCCGCTGGAGTTTGGCCCGTGAAGCCCAGAACCTGAACACCATCCGCCTGGACATCCGCGAGCTTTCCGAGCTGACGGACAATGCCATCAAGTTTCTCAGTGATATGTTCTACGCTCGCGTCTACCGGCTGGCCGCAAACCGCGTTGGGGTGACCGATTACCACGACCTGGTGGGCGAGAAACTTACGACCGCGGAGGATCTCTACGATTCCATGGTGAACGAGTTCCACCAGGGTCGCGCCTTTGTGCTGGAACTGGCGGTGGTGATTATCCTGATCGCCGAGATTGCCCTCGTCTTCCGTGGAAAAGGCTAGCCAAGGACTCCGCCCTTGAAATCCCAATGGCTTAACGGGCGGGAGGTAACAATGTTACACGCCGGATTGTTGAAGTAAGTTCTGTTTACGATTCCCCGTCCAAGAATCTAGCCCGAAGTTCTTTAACTCATTTTATGCAAGCATGGACGCAGCAATAAGATAGCGGATTTAAGGTGTCGAGCTACTGCCTACGGGCGAGGAAGATCAGTTGAGTCGAAGGGTGACGCCGAGCAGGTCGAAGGCATGTTGCTGAGCGGTGGTTGGCGTGGTGAGCATGTCGAAGGCGGGAATCTTTTTGTCTTTGGGCAGGATGCGGTTTTTGACGATAGTGGCGAGGTCGCCGAGTAGGGTTTGAAAGCTGTGAACTTTGAGTCCGTGGTCTGTCTTTTTGGTGGCGGCCTTGCGGCGGGCAGCGTCAGAGCGTTTGGCGGGGGCGACGATGGAAGCCCGGGCAGCCTGGGCCTGAGGCTTATCGTGATCGTCGAAAAGAATGGGAGCCAGCAACTGGCGCATATGCCATTCGACGTAATAGGCGAGCATGCAGAGCAGGATATGAGCGCGGACCCGATCCGGCAGGCGGTGATGGATGGGGCGCACATGCAGATCGACGGTCTTGAGACTGCGGAAGGCTCTTTCGACTCCCGCCAGGCTTTTATAGCTCGCCACGACTTGCTCGCCGGATAAGGCGTCCGCTTTGACACTGGTGCGAATGACGTAGATTCCGTCGAGGTTTTGTTCGCGCTCGATGTTGGTTTGTTTGCGCTTGTAGTGAAAGCTGTCCTCTTCGATGCGAAGTTCAAAGTGCTTGCCCATCTTGTAACGGTTGAGGATTTTGCCCGCGCGCAGTCCGATATTCTGCTTGCCGCGCAAAGGGCGCCTGGAACGCTGTGCGGCTGCGGCAATCTTCTCCAGTTGCTTCTCGGTAGCGGCGAGCAACTCGGGCCGTTTGCGCGCCCGTTCTTCGGCCAGCAGCGGATTAAAGCAGGCGACCAGTCTTTCACCGGGAAAATCGGGATGAGCGATTTCGACCATATCCGTCTGGTCGAAAAACGACATCTGCAACCGGCCCTCGCGGGCCAGTTTCTGAATCTGAGTGGCGCGTAAAGCGGAGATCCATTCGACGCCGTGAGGGGCAGGCAGGTCCTGGCGGATGCGGGCAGTGGTGATCATGCCACGATCTCCAACGAGTACGACCTTCTGAAGACCGAAGCGGTGGCGAAGCTTGTCGACCTGAGTGGCCACGGTTTTGGGGTCGGCGGTGTTGCCATCGAAGACCTCGACGGCAACCGGACAACCCTCGGCGTTGGTGAGGAGCCCGAACACGATCTGAGGAGTACCGGACTTATCGTCGCGTGAATAACCGAGCTTGGCCAGCGGACAATGACGGCCCTCAAAGTAAGTGGAGGTGAGGTCGTAGAGAACCATGGCGCCGTCCCGAAGCTGGCGTTTGGCCAGTTCCCGCTCGATGTGCGGCTGCCGCGCCAGCAACCAGTCCATGGCGGAGTAGAGTTCGGTTTCATCGGCGGAATCGAGTGAAAGCGATTCGCCGAGGCTGCTGTGGAGAGTGTCGGAATGTAAGCCGCGGGCGGTGGCGAGTTTGGAGGCGGGATCGAGAATGCGGGCGGCAATCATGGCGACGACCAGATCGCGCGGCCGGCTGGATTGAGGATCGATAACGGCAGCCAGTTGCAGCTTGCGCAGAGAACCGAGGACGGCGGCAACGTGACCGTGAGGACGGGAACGGTCGATGCGGAAGGCGTCGGGCAAGGGCGGGCCCGGGACGGAGGCCGAGCTGGACAGAGCGCCGCGAAGGGCCTCGATCTGAGCGGGGCGCAGATGAGTGATATTGGCGATGGTGCGGGTTTTGACTTTGCCGTCCTCGCGGTAGGATTCGCGCAGGAGAATGGCGGGTGGTGAGTTGCGGTTGGGGATCGCCGTCACATACATGATTACATTATACAGATACATATACGATAACACAAGACACATTTGCAATATATACATGACTACCAAATGCAGCCCAAAAACGCCTTGCCCCAGCAAAATAAATAGCTTAGACGCTTTCAGGGTAAGAACTTCGGTCTAGCCACGCTCGTGCTTCATGGCTTGCTCGTAGTTCCAGGCCACGCGGAACATGGTGGCTTCGTCAAAGTGCTTTCCCAGGATTTGAAGCCCAACCGGGAGACCCTCCGGAGAGAATCCACAGGGGACGCTCATACAGGGAACGCCTGCTAGTGATCCCGTCAGCGTGTAGATATCAGAGAGATACATAGTGAGCGGGTCGTCCACCTTCTCGCCGATTTTAAAGGCGGGGAAAGGCGACACCGGCGCGATGATCGCGTCCACCTGCTGAAGGGCTTTGGAGAAGTCCTGAGCGATAAGCGCGCGGACTCGCTGAGCCTTGATGTAATACGCATCATAGTAGCCAGCGCTGAGAACATAGGTGCCAAGCATGATGCGCCGCTTTACCTCGGGACCGAAACCGTCGCCTCGGGTGTTGCGGTACATGTCCGAGAGTGTTTCCGCGTCCCCCCGGATTGTGTAGCGAACTCCGTCATAGCGGGCAAGATTCGAGCTCGCTTCGGCCGTGGCGATGATGTAGTAACACGATAGAGCGTACTTGGTATGCGGCAGGCTGATTTCCATCACCTCGCAGCCAAGGCTTTCGAGTTTCTTGATGGCATCGCAAATTGGGTCGCCAGTCTGCGCGCCGACGCTCTCGAAATATTCTTTCGGCAGGCCAAGTTTCAATCCGCGAACGTCATGCTTCATCAATGCGCGATAATCATCCACCGGCGCGAAGGCCGACGTGGAGTCCATCTCATCCTGTCCGGCCATCACCTTCAGCACGGTGGCGGCATCTTCCACGCTGCGGGCCAACGGCCCGATGTGATCCAGTGAACTGGCGAACGCTACCAGGCCATATCGCGACACGCGTCCGTAGGTCGGCGTAACACCGACCACGCCGCAAAAGCTGGCGGGCTGGCGAATGGAGCCGCCCGTATCGGAGCCGAGCGTAATCACGGCTGTACCTTGTGCAACAGCCGCTGCCGATCCGCCGCTGGAACCACCGGGGACCCGATCCAGTGCCACCGGATTCCGGACCGGTCCGTAGGCCGAGTTCTCGTTGGAAGAACCCATCGCGAACTCGTCGCAGTTCATCTTGCCGATGACGACGGCTCCCTCGTCTTCCAGGCGAATGACGGCTGTCGCATCATAAGGAGGGATATAGTGCTCGAGAATCCGCGAGCCGCAGGTGGTTTTGAGCCCCTTGGTGACGATCACGTCCTTGATGCCCAGGGGAACGCCCGCCAGTTCACCGATTGGCTCACCCTTCGCTATTTGGCTGTCCACGCGCGCAGCAGCCGCGAGGGCCCGCTCGGGCGAAAAGGTGAGATAAGCGCCTGTCTTTGGGTTCTCGGTTTGGGCAAACTCGAGCGCCGCCTGGGCCAGTTCGCTAGCCGAAAACTCCTTTCGTTCCAGCCCGGCTCGAATGGATTGAATAGAAAAACCGGCAATCGAGTCTATCAGGCTCATCGCTCGATCACTTTCGGAACTTTGAAGTAGCCGCCACCGCTCAAGGCCGAGTTCGCCAGAGCCTGCTCATTGCTCAACGGCCTTCGCGGCCGGTCTTCCCGCAGAGTGGCCGTCTCATCAGCGTCAAACAGAACCTGCGCCATCGGGGCGACGGAGGTGGTGTCGAGCTCGTTCAGTTCCTCGATATATGTCAGAATCTGCCCCAGGTCATGGGACATGCGGTGCACTTCTTCTTCTGAGAGCCTCAAGTTCGCCAGATCGGCGACATAGCGGACCTCGTCATCTGTCAGCTTCAAGCGGATGCCTTCCTGCGCGAAAGTCGATAAACCTTCTTTAGCACAGGATCCTGAATCTTATCAGCTTCATCTCCGGCCGAAGCCAGCGGAAAGTCGCTTTGAGTGGTTTCCGCCCGCTGTGGTTGCCGTCGCGGAACCCCGATCCGAAATTCGACATCGGCCAGACTCGCGAGGCCCGTCAGTTTTCGGACACGGTCCAAAATCTGGTGGCTCAAGCCACGTAACTGGCGCTGCCAGATACCATCCTCGACTTCGACCACCAGACACGTACGCGCCAAGCGGATCCGAGAGGTGTGGGCGGCAATCGACTTGCCTACTGCCGCAGGCCATGCCGCCCGCAGAATCTCCTCTTCGGTCAACAGAGTCTTGGAGAGTTTGTTCTTTTGGAAAACTCGAGCAGCCCGTTCCATGGAGAAAACACCTGTCGCGGTTCGGGGAGGAGGAACAGCTTTCAGAGTCTAACACGATCCGGCCTCTGGCACTTGAGAAGTTCCGGCTGCGTGGCTACGCTGAAGCATGCTGATTCTTGCCTCGGCTTCTCCACGCCGCCGGGAGATCTTGTCTGCCGCCGGCATCGACCACCAAGTCCGCCCCCCCCAAGTGGAAGAACTGCGGTTGCCTGGAGAGGAGCCGGTCGACTACGTCCAACGGCTAGCCCGCGCAAAGGCCTCAGCCGTCAATTCTGGCAGTGATGACATCATTCTAGGGGCGGACACGGTAGTCTGTTTACAGAGGGAAGTGTTCGGGAAACCGTCGGACCCCGCAGACGCCGTTCGTATGCTGCGCCGGCTTCGCGGCCGGGCACATTGGGTTTTTACCGGTGTTTGTCTCCGCTCTGCGCGGCGCGAGATTGTCGATGTCGCCGGCACCGAGGTGTTTTTCGACGAACTAACCGACCATGAAATCATTGACTACGTCGACACAGGCGAGCCGCTCGACAAGGCTGGCGCGTATGCCATCCAGGGGTTTGCCTCTAAGTTTGTGCGGGAGATTCGCGGTTGTTACCAGAACGTAGTAGGCTTGCCTGTCTCACGTGTGTACCGGCACTTGCAAAGTCTGTCGGACGCTCAGCGCTAGCCGTTACCCTGTGTGGAGCCCTGACGCTTGGGGCGTCTGCCGATCCCTCTGCGACTGACGACTGGAAGCAGCAAGGTGTTATATACCTTGGCCACTCACTCAATGCACAACTGCATCCGGTCCCGATCTCGGCCGTGCGATTGGGCGAGGGCTTTTGGAGCGCCCGCCGTAAAGTGACGTTGGAGCACAGCCTCCCGACCATGCTGGATCTCTTGGAAGAGCATGGCGCGATCGACAACTTCCGCCGCCTGTCGGGCAAGAAGAACGTGCCGCGCAAAGGCCCGCTTTATACGGATTCCGATGTTTACAAGTGGATTGAAGCGGCCTCCTGGGCGCTGGCCTCAAATGAGACGCCGCCGGCCGACAAACTCAAGCTACACGCCAAGTTGGATGGGTTGATTGCCGACGTACTTGCGGCACAAGAACCCAGCGGATATCTGAACACTTACTACGTCGGTGATAAAGCGCACTTGCGCTTCACTGAATTGATTCGCTCGCACGAGGACTACTGCCTGGGTCATCTCATCCAGGCGGGAGTCGCACTTTATCGGGCGACGGGCGAACGGAGCCTGCTCGACGCCTCGATCCGGTTTGCCGACTATATTGTGGCGAACTTCGGGCCAACGAAGCGGCCTTTCTTCACAGGGCACCCGGAACTCGAGATGGGCTTGGTTGAACTCTACCGGACAACCGGGCAAGCGAAATACTTGGATTTTGTTCGTTACTTATTGAGCGGTGTGGATCGCGATCGGCTAAAGTTGACTCCCGCCGACACGCATTACGCATTCAGTGGCAGGCCGTTTACTTCGCACACCGAGTTCGAAGGCCACGCCGTACGGGCGCTGTACGCCGCTTCGGGAGCGACCGATTACTTCGCCGAAGCCGGTGATCTTCCCGTGAAGAAGACGTTGGACCTTCTTTGGACGGACCTTACCGTGCGCAAGATGTACATTACGGGAGCGGCTGGGTCGCGGGCCAACGGCGAGTCCTTCGGCGATCCCTACGAGTTGCCCAACCTCCAGGGCTACGCCGAGACTTGTGCATCCATTGCCAATCTGATGTGGAATTTTCGCATGCTCGCCGTCACTGCCGATGCCCAATATACGGACGTGCTGGAAAGAGCCCTATACAACGGCGTCAATGCCGGCATGTCCCTGTCAGGAACGATGTATTGTTACAGGAATCCACTCGCATCGAATGGCGAGAAGGTACGCAACCCCTGGTATGACACCACTTGCTGCCCGCCCAACGAGGAACGCCTGTTTGAGAGCCTCCCTGGCTATTTTTACGCCACCAGCCGTGATGGGGTTTACGTGAACCTCTACCACAACTCGGATCTTGATTGGCACCTCGAAGACGGCACGCCACTGAAAGTTTCGCAGGTCACGAACTATCCTTGGTCCGGGGACATCAAACTGACGCTGCAGCCGGAAAAGCCCTCGCAGTTCACGGTGTATCTCAGGTGGCCTAACTGGGCACCCTCCGCCGAGATTCAAGTGAATGGCACCCGTATCGAGGGTGATTTCAAGCCTGGTACCTATGTGCCGGTCACACGCACGTGGGAGCCTGGAGACACGGTTACGTTAAGCCTGCCCATCCAAACAGTACAGATGCAGGCGAACCCCAGGGCGTCGGACCTCTATGGGCGAGTGGCCATGGCGCGCGGCCCGCTGATCTATGCGCTTGAGCAGATCGATCAGAACGGCGCTTCCCTGAACGACATTTTCATACGGCCGGGCAGCACCGGATCGACCGAATTCCGAAAAGACCTCCTTGGCGGCGTTGCGATCGTGAAGTTCCCGGGGCTGGTAGCTGAAAAGCCTCTGGGAGAAGAACCGCTCTACGAGGCGGTTGTTACTGGCTTCGCGAAGCAAAAACGGCCGGTGACCCTGACTTTTATTCCTTATTATGCGTGGGCCAACAGGGAGCAGAGCGCGATGGAAGTATGGGTGCCAACAACTCGAACCCCCGAGCACGCCCCTGGCAATATCATTGGACAGAGCCTGGAGCGGCATACCGAATCCCGCTGACGGCTGGCTCCTTTGGTTTTGCCAAACCCGCCGGAACATGTACAATCAAAATACGTTTGCAGGCTTAAGAGCATTGTCTTCTACGAACATGAACTTCTCTCTTTTCGCTCCTGGAAAGCTGTTGCTGGCTTTCGCTCTAGCTAGTGCTTGCGCCTCATTCGGGCTCTCGCAGACATCCCCAGTTCCGGATTCACAGGCGCCGGCGGCCACGGACGCCCCGAAAACCGTCGACAAGCCTGCGCAGATTATGGGCGGTTCGTCCGTTGACAACAAGAAGTATAAGGTGGGTGCGGAGGACGTCCTCAACGTGAACGTGTGGGAGGAGCCCAAGTTCACTGGCCTCTACACGGTTCATTCCGACGGGAAAATCACAATGCCGCTGGTGGGGGACATCGATGCGGGTGGCCTTACACCCGTAGAAATTGAACCGCTGGTGGTCCAAGCGCTCAGCAAACTCATTGTGAAACCCTTGGTGACTGTTACGGTTCAGGCTGTCTACAGCCGCAGATATTACATGGACGGTGAAATCAACAAGCCCGGTGAGTATCCCCTCCAAACCCGTACCACGATTCTGGATGCAATCAGCAAGGCGGGCGGGTTGGCGGGGTTTGCGAATGCCAAGAAAATCTATATTCTGCGTGGAGATAAGAAGATCCCCTTCAACTACAAAGACGTGATTCATGGCAAGAACCTCGACCAGAATATTGCGCTCGAAGCGGGCGATCACATCGTCGTTCCCTGAGGTGATGGATGCTAGACAGATTATCCGTACCACGCAGAACCCTTGACTTCGAAGACTATTTAGACATCCTTCGGCGTAATATCCGATGGGTGATAGCACCCGCGTTCTTGGGTCTGGTCATCGCGACTCTCGTTGCCTTCTGGATGGACGATGTTTACGTCTCCGCTGCTTTGATTCGGATTGTGCCGCAACAAGTGCCGGAATCGCTGGTGCAAAACGCGGTGAATCAGCAATTAGGTGACCGCATCAACGCAATGGCCGAAACTATTGAGAGCCGCACCACATTGAGCAGCATCATCACCTCTTATCAGCTCTACAAAACCGAACTGAAGCGCGAGCCACTCGATGACGTCATCGCCAAGATGCAGCACTCCATCCATATCGCTGCCTCGGGCGGCATCACCAATAGTGGGCGCAATCTTCCGGCCTTCCAACTATCGTTTTCCTATAACGACCGTCACGTCGCACAAAAGGTTTGTCAGGAGCTTGTCTCGCGGTTTGTGAATGAGAATACACGCAACCGATATCAGGATGCGGTGGCAACGCATCAGTTCATGAACGATGAGTTCGAGAAGGCGAAGCGTGAATTGGACACTCTCGAGCAACAGTTAGGCGAATTCCGTGCGAAGAATGCAGGTCATTTGCCCGAGCAGATGGAGGCCAACGTCCAGCAGATGAACGCGCTGGAAAACCGGGTTGCAAATCTCAATCAGTCCCAGAGCCGGGTTTCTCAGGAGAAGATGATGTTGGAATCATCGCTCTCCATAGCCAAGGATCGACTCGCATCCATACGCGACAACACTCCCGACATTCAGGCAAGGAGCGAAAGAGTTGATCAGTTCGATAGGCAGATCGCTGGACTTGAGGCCAACATCGCGTCCATGAAGGAACGGTATACGGACACCTATCCCGATCTGGAAGCTGCACGCGCTCAACTGGTCCAAGTTCGCCATCAGCGGGATGAGGCGCTCAAGTCGGAAAAGGGCAAGCCGGCAGAAGTTCACAGTCTTTCAGCTACCGCCGGGAGAGAGCGCATGGATGCGACCGCTGAAGTGGAACGTATCCAAGCCGCCCTGCGCGCAAAAGAACTCGAAACCCAGGAATACGCCAAAGAAACAGCTGCCGCTACCGCGGCCGTGCGCGCTTACCAGGGCCGGATCGAGGGCATCCCTATGGGTGAAAGGGAGTACCAGGAATTGTTGCGAGATCGAGATCTTGCCAAGGCGAAATATCAGGATCTCGAGGTTAAACTGTCGAAGTCCGCAATTTCGCAGGAGATGGAGAACCGTAAGCAGGGAGAGAATCTCGAAGTTCTGGATCAAGCCTCCTTACCCGAATCGCCAACCGAGCCCAGGCGCGGCTTGATCATACCTGCCGGCTTCGGAGCCGGTCTGGCGCTTGGAATCATCATCGTCGGGATTCGGGAAGTGAAAGATACGTCGCTCAAGAATCTGAAGGACGCACGGCTGTACACGCAGTTATCGATTCTCGGAAGTGTACCTCTGCTTGAGAACGACCTGGTTGTTCAACGCCGCAAGCAGATGATGTGGGTCGGATGGGCTACCGCCACCTTGGTGGGAGTCGCTGTAATGGGTCTTTCAATGGCCCGCTACTATTTCAATAAGGTGTAGCCATGAGCCGAGTACACGACGCCCTGCGTAAGGCCGCGAAAGAAAATCCAGAAACACCCCAGCAGAGGTCCGGGCCGCTGATAACCCCGGTGCTGACCGAGGACATCCCCTCGAATGCCGTGGAAATTTCCGCAGACTCCATTCTGGATATGGAGCGCATAATGGCGAACGTTAGTGAGTGTCCGTATGCACCACTGGCGGAGGCTCTGTTAGTCAATCATAATAAGCCGCGAGAGGCACCCGGCGAGGAATTCCGTACTCTTCGTACTCGTTTGAATCACCTCCAAACGCTGCAGCCGCTCCATACTTTGGTGATAACCAGTGCATCTCCAGCCGAAGGGAAGTCCTTCACCGCGACGAATTTGGCGCTGACTCAGGCTCAGCTCACCGGACGAAAAGTGATTCTGGGCGATTTCGATTTTCGCCGCCCGACAGTGGATAAAACTTTCGGGGTTCCGCACTCCCCTGGGATTACCGATTACTTGCAAGGTAATGCCAAGCTTTCTGACGTAATCCGGAAGATCGCGTCCACCAACCTGTACATCATGACAGCCGGTGCGGGGGTGCCGAACCCGCTCGAATTGCTCAATCTGCGCGAGTGCAAGCAACTGATCGACTCCTTGCGTGAGTATTTTGACTGGGTCATAATTGACAGCCCGCCGCTACTGTTTGCCGCCGATGGAAACTTGCTCGCCACAATGTGCGATGGGACCATCCTGGTGGTTCGAATTGGGTCCACTACCTTCGACGCTGTAACTCGCGCGCTTCAGTCTTTGTGCGAGAATAACGTGCTCGGCATTGTGGTAAACGGGGCTCGACGTGGTGAGCTGTATAGCAAGTACACCTACTATCACGACTATTATGGCCCTGGCCAAGCGCAGACTGAGGAAGCAGAAGCCGCTGCCGTCGACGCTCATAACGAAGTCTAAAGACCGTTGGCGTCCGAGAGCAATGGTAGCAATGGTCTCTGTCTGCATATCTACGGCGGCATGTTGGACGTCGTGCAAAAGGCGGTACACTCACGTCGCTTTTTCCGATATCGCCGTCTTCGAAAACCAAGGCTTCACGCTGTCGAAAGTCGCCGCTATTGATTGCAATTCGGACAAGCTTCTCCCATACCGAATTGAGCTGTGGAAAAAAGATAGCGCCAGAGGAAAAGGTCCCATTTAGCTCCCTATAAATAGCCCCGCGCACCGCATACTCGGGCCGCGCCAGGAAGCCCGGAGCTGATAGTGGAATCCCTGGAAACAACCGGCGGCAAGAGACTGAAGCACTCTTTTGCACGACTTTCATTGTGGGTCAATTTACCGTTCCGCTACACTAGGAATTTTGGGCTTAGGCTCGCGCCAGACAAATGTGTCTCGCCTGTCGTGAAACCTGTTCTGGCGCTCGAACGTCAGGGGAGTTTCGCGCAGAACGGAAAGGACCTACTGTTAGATGATCTGTTCCAGGCTCTGCCGCCTGTTTTTGCTACTGCTGGCAATTCTCATCGTTTGCACTGCCGCTCCTGTCGCGGCCGCGGCGATTGGAGCCGAGGAAAAGGCAGGCCCCGCAACCAGCTTCGCGCAGAACGATCCGGCCCCTGCCGGAGCCCCTCCCAAAGCACAGCCTTCGCAGCAGCAAACCCAGCCACCGCCTCAACAACCCGCACCCCGCCCAGCAACCCGCCAATCCGTTTGAAACGGTCCCACAGGGTCAGGAACCTGCGAAAAAGGTACCCAATCCTCAGGTCCAGGAAGCAACGGCCGTGCCCGTTGGAGAGAACATCGTCGAGGGTGTACAGTTTCAAGGACAGAAACGAGTTCCACAAGATACTCTGCGGGCTCTGATCTACACAAAAAAGGGTGATGTCTACGACGAAGAATCCGTTCATCGTGACTTTATGGCGCTTTGGAATACCGGCCGCTTCGACGACTTGAAGGT
Organism: uncultured Acidobacteriaceae bacterium; assembly: GCA_963771305.1. GTDB lineage: Bacteria > Acidobacteriota > Terriglobia > Bryobacterales > Bryobacteraceae > CAJCIT01. The sequence continues at coordinate 60,992 of CAVYTS010000019.1, read as the reverse complement.
CGAGACTGAAAAGGGCCCGAACGGCGGCATCATCATTCGATTCCTGGTTACCGAGCGCCGCGTCATTCGAAGTATCGACTACGAGGGAAACAAGTCAATCACCAAGTCCGAGATTCTCGACCGATTCAAGGAGCGCAAGGTCAATCTGTCCCCCGAGTCGCAGTATGATCCGGGAAAGGTTCAGCGCGCTAAGAACGTGCTCTTGGAATACGAGGCTGAGCGCGGGCGGCAGTATGCCACCGTCACGCCTGAGATCAAGCAGGTTCCTCCTTCCTCGGTTGAGATCGTTTTCGACATTGATGAAGGCCCCAAGGTTAAGGTCGGCAAGATCACCATTCAGGGGAATGCAGCCTTCAGCAGCAAAGACGTGATCAGAGCGATGAAGAACTTGAAGCCTATCGGCATTCCACATTCGATCTTGTTCGAGAACCTGTTCGCTCGTACTTATGATTCGACCAAACTCGACGAAGATGGAGAGCGGATCCGGCAGTTCTATCAGAAGAATGGGTACTTCCGCGCTCACGTAGTGAACCACACCGTGACTATCCGCGACACCAAACCCGGCTTTCATTGGCCGTTCACGAAGCCACCCAAACCTGGCAAAGCGGCCGACATTCTTATGGTGGTCGATGAAGACCAGAAGTACTACGTCCGCAATTTCCAGTTCGTAGGAATGAAGTTGTTTCGCACGCCCGATCTGATCGCCAAACAGGTCTTCGGAATGAGCTCTGGCGATGTGTTCTCAACGGAGAAACTGCAGAAAGGCCTCGACAACCTGCGAAAGTTGTACGGCGACTTTGGCTACATTGACTTTGTTCCCGAGCCGGACCCCGAGCCGGTTGCCGGCACTAATAAAGTTGACATAACCATCAATGTCGACGAAGGCAAACAGTTTTTTGTCCGCAGAATTGATTTTCAAGGCAACACGCACACCAGGGACAAAGTGATCCGGCGTGAGTTGTTGATCGATGAAGGTGATTTGTTCAGCAACCGCCTTTGGGAGACCAGCATTCTTCGGCTCAACCAGCTAGGGTATTTTGAACCTCTCAAACCCGAGGATGCCGCGGACATCAAGCGCGATACCAAAACGGACACGGTCGATCTGACGCTCAAATTGAGAGAGCGAGGCAAGAACTCCATCCAGTTGAACGGTGGCTTCTCCGGCATCGCCGGCAGCTTCATCGGCTTCTCTTATTCGACGAACAACTTCCTTGGAGCAGGCGAGACACTTAGCCTGAATGCCCAGCTCGGCACACAACTCAAGTCCGTTACGCTGGGATTCACTGAGCCGTATTTGTTGGATAAGCCGTATCAGGCTGGTTTTACGATCTTCTACCAGCATTACAATTACAACCAAGCGCAGCAAGCGTCGATCACGACCGGCCAGAATCTGATTCCCTACTACAATTCCCTCGGCGCCAACAACCTGTTGAATTACTCCTCTGATGGCAGAGGCTTCACGGTGTTCGTATCCCACCAGTTGCGCAGAAGCTTTGCCCGGGTGGGCCTGACCTACGGGTTTAACGATCAAAGCCTGACGACACTGACGCCGGTAGCAACGAACTATTTCACTTACCTGAATTACCAAGGGGTAGCCGGCCCGAACTCGCTCAGCGGGATCACAAGCAGCACCATCACACCCAGCTTTTCCTATAACACCGTGAACCATCCCATCACGCCTACCTCCGGCAAACGGCTGACCGCGTCGTTCGCGATCACCGGCCTGGGCGGAAACGTGAATACGTTGATGCCGGTGTTTGATGCCGCGTATTTTCGGCGTGGATTTGCAAAGAACCACGTTATAGGATTCCATCTTCTGGGGCGTTACCTAATGGGTTATGGAGGCAAGGTAGCACCGCCCTATAGCCGCTTCTATATGGGCGGCGAAAACGATATTCGTGGTTTTCAGAACTGGTCGGTAAGCCCCGCCGCGTTCATTCCCAATTCGGAGTCGGTGCCCGTGTACAACGCCGACGGCACACAACGAACGCAGAACGTCGTTGTGGCAGGCGTGTCGACAAGTGTTCCGGTCACGATGAACGTCCCGATCTATCAGACAATTTTTCCCGGCGGCGATACGCAAGGCGTGTTCAACTTCGAGTACCGCATCCCGATCATTGGGCCGGTGACGCTCGCGCCGTTTGTCGATGTCGGTGTTAACCGAATATCGCTGCCGAGTCAGCTAACGATCAGTTCTGATCGAGTAACCCAGTTGAATGAACTCTATCCCCAAGCCGGCTTCACCTCGCAGGCGATCCTTATCTCTTCTACACAGGGTGTCGTTATGTCGACCGGGCTCGAATTGCAAGTGCTGATGCCGGTAGTGAACGCCCCATTTCGAGTGTATTATGCATATAATCCACTGCGTGTGAACACGAATCTGTTGCCTCCTCAAGCGATTGGCCCGTCGGGCTTTCCGAACCAGGCGACGTATCAGAATTACCTGCTGACATATCCGGCGATCATTCCCTTCAGCGACAAGCCTTCGTTGTTCCATTTCTCCATCGGGCGGACATTCTGACCGAAGCGGTTGAAGCACGGGACTGAACCAGCGAGAATAGAATAGGTAAGATTTAGGAAGGATTCTAGAAGTAATGGCGAAGAGAAGTTGTGTGATGGCGGCAATTGCCGCTTTTGGTCTGGCCTTGGGCGCATACGCGCAGGCCCCACAGACCCGGGCAAGGTTGGAGTGATTAGCGTGCAAGGCGCGATCGTCGGCACCAAAGACGGTCAGAAGGCGGCAGCTGCGCTTGAGGCGAAGTTCCAACCCAAACGAAAAGACATTGAAGGCCGGCAGACTGAAGTCACGCAGATGGAAGACCAGATGCGTAAAGGCGGCAATCTGCTGACCGATGAAAAACGTGCCCAGCTTGGCGCGCGATATTGACGAGAAGCGCAAGCGCCTGAATCGTGACTTGCAAGACGCGCAGGAAGAGTTTGATCAGGAGCAGCAACGGCTATTGCAAGGCTTGGGTCAGCGGATGATGGCCGTGATCGAGAAGTACTCGAAAGATAACGGCTACTCGATGGTCCTCGACGTCAGCAACCCCAACACGCCTGTACTTTATGCGAGCAGCGCCATCGACATAACACAGGACGTGATTTCGCTGTACGACAAGACGTCTACAGCAGGCGCCCCAGCCACCGGTGCGACCACCCCACCGGCGGGGACAACGGCCGCCCCAGCCGCGCCCAAACCAGCTGTCGGCGCCGCGGCCAAACCACCGGCGCCCGGAACGCCCAAGTAAGCGCTTCCCCCATCGGGGACCTTCGGGTCTCCTAACTGCACCCTTCCACTTGTGCTGCTCTTCCGGTCGACCGTGAAATATAAGACCCGGCCCGGAAGAGCAGGCACGCTGATCGCACAACCTGCCGAAGAACTCTGCCGAATCGGCCCTTCGCTTCCGAAAGTGAAAGGTATTGACGAGTTCGTGGTTGTCGAGCAGTTCTCCTGTCGCGCGGTGCAGTAAGAACGGGCCGGAATGCCGCACTGATCGACACAGACCCGATGTTTATTTTCTTGAGAATCAAAGCCGGCAACTCGCACATCTTAGGCGTATTAGAACACCCCTAGTCCTCTTCTTCCACCAGTTGACCTTCGCTCATTTCGTAGTGGCGCTTCGGAAGCAAGCCGGCGGTACCCATAAGCCAGCCGCGAAACTCAATATCCGAGATTCCCGACGTGTCTACGAGCCGAGGCAGCAGGGGGTTGGTTTTGGCCACGCATAAACCTGCTTCGCAGGTGGTGGCCGACAGGATGCCGTAATCCCTCAGGTGCCCAACGTGCTCGGGCAAATAGAAGCCTCCGTGTAGCAGAAGTGGCGCGGCTCATTGGGCGTGAAGGCGGAAATCCGCCGGCGGTTATCCTCAAGTTCGGCAAACATGCGTTCGCAACTCCGGTAAACGCGATGACGGTGGGTATGATATTGCAGGTCTACCCCTCGCGCCGCCAATTCCTTCGCTTCATCCGCAGTGATTAGGTGGAGTAAACGCGGCAGAGGTCCTGGTAATCAATATCTAGGCACCCCGCGAGTCGGCTTAAGAGATCGTCTTTCTCCCGGCCGGAGAGCTTACGGGTGAGTGCGAACTGCCTAATCGACGCACTTGCTCGCCGGCGGCCGACAACGTCGAGCGCAACGGGCTTCAGAAAGACCTCCGGCCAATCCAACCGCTGCTTATGTCGCCCCTTCCAGAGCAAATAGGAGCACATCGGGTCAAACACCGGTCGATTGAAGTCCACGTAGTAAGTGGTCAAGTACAAAGTGACGGGATAGCCGAATGATTCGACGATGGGGAAGGCGACACCAAAAAAATCGTAGAAGCCGTCATCGACGGTAATGACCACTGCGCGATCCGGCAGCGTCCCGTCTTGAAGCCGGCTTAGGGCCTCAGACAACGGGAGGACATTGCAGCGAGACCGGGCCAGGAGTTCCATGCGCCGGCTAAGCGTCTGGGGTGATATGTACAGCCCTTCCCACTCGTGCTCATCGAACATCGAGACGCCGTGGTAGCACAGGATCAGCAAGCGATGCCGGCGCCAGGAACTGCTGGAAATCAGGTGCGATACGCCCATCGATTCCGCCAAGCCCAAAATGCAGAGCTTGGCTTGCCTCAGGTTCGGGGTCACGGAAAGCACCGCGGCTCTGCAGGGTCCCGATCAGTCTCCCACCGTTTCAGCTTCGATAAGATCGATTCCGAACTCGCTCTGCGATCGGCCAGAAGATCTGGGCGTCGGCCAGCGACGTCTATAGCTACGGTTTCACGGCACTCCTCTTCCTTCAGCAACCGCGTCCCACCCGCGGGATCCCTTCCATAGCGCTCAAAAAGCCGAATCGTGTCATCGCACCTCCCGCCCGCGGACAGCTTTGAAATCCCCACAGACTACGAAGCGACGACATCAATTCTCGTCGAAGCGGTTTTACGCGCGAATTGGCGTCCAGCATCTGACTCTACTTGGTATCTGGCATCCTATCACGGAACTTTCGCTTCACCTTTTAGCGCGGAATTGTTTTTGATACCGGCGGTCGTAATGGGCGAATTTGCCCGGCGAGGCCTGTCGAAGAAGCTCTCGTCCACGGAAACATCTTTGATCCCCCAACAATCGCGTTGGTGAAAAACGCACTCAAGCAAAATCGAGTTATAACAGGCGCCCAACGGCCGGCGGCGAACGCCGCCAGGATCAACGATGTAGCCGCTGCGCTAAATCTGGTCGGCGACCTTGCAGAGTATGCAAGCGTCGGCGACCACCTCTCCGTCGACCGTGGCCGTTCCGTAAATCTTGGCGATGGTGGCCTTGCGCTTGGAGACCTTCATCTCGATGCGGAGTTGGTCGCCGGGCGGACCGGCTTGCGGAACTTGGCTCCCTCGACGGAGGCGAGCAAGACGAGCTTGTTGTGGTGGTCAGGAATCGAGGTCAGCACCAGGACTCCACCCACTTGCCCCATCGCTTCAAGAATCAAGACACCGGGCATAATTGGGGAATGCGGGAAATGGCCCATAAAGAACGGCTCATTAACGGTGACGTTCTTAATGCCGACAATGCGATCGGGCTCCAACTCCTCGATGCGATCCACCAACAGGATGGGGTAGGGGTGAGCGAGGATGTCGCTCGCTTGAGTATCCATAACAGACATAGCGGCAGGCGTTACTATAGTGGGCGTGAAAAGCGCGACACTGCGGTGTGGCCGCCCGCCGGTTATGCAGGAATGCGTCGAGCAGCCGATTGTGGTTGAAACAAGCAAGGAGTGTGCGGTACCCTCGAAACGGAGGGCACCAATTGCAGGCTGAGGCGGAATCCGCAACGACCGAGCGTGCTACTTTGCTAATTCTGAAAGAGTTAGCTATTAAGGTCGGGCACCTGAAGATCGCGCCTACTGATGTTCGGGACAATGCAAATCTCTTCGATGACTGCGGCCTGGATTCGGCGAGTGTCGTTGATATGGTCTTTGATATCGAGGATGCTTTCGGAATCACAATCCCCGAAGAGGAGATCGACGCAGAACTCTTTCAGAATGTCGGCAAGCTCGCGGAGTTTGTTGACTCAAAACGAGCAGGGGTTAGTGCCGGGTAGAACCCTCACGTAACCCAACTGAGGACATGATCGAAGTTCATCCATGGACTTCAATTTCACCGAGATCCAGTTGCACTGGAGAAAAGCCGCCGCCGATTTTGTGCGTAGCTGCGCACCGCTGCAGGCGGACGGCGCCTCGGGAGCTTATTGGCTTGAGCGCGCTGTAGCCGACTCCCGCCGCGTCGGGGTATTCGATTGCGCCTGGCTCTCGAATCCGATGACACCGGATTTGATTTGCTCGCAATCTGTATCTGTCTTGTTGTGGAGGAGTTAGCACGTCTTGACACAGGCTTTTGCGCGGCGTTCCTCAATCGGTCCCTGTGTTATCGTGCCGGCTCTTTATTCATGTCCGAACAGGTGCGGCGATCCTTCGCCGAGGCGCTCCGCGCTATGCCGGCAGCCATCAGCGCCGTCTTGATATGGCCCGACGCAAACTCTAACGATTCTCCTGCCAGGTTATCTCTCTGGCTCAACCGGATACCACCATCTGCTTGGGATGGGCTCCGGATCCAGACTCGAAAGCCGGCGGCGCCATTGGCTTCCTCGCGTCCGCGAATTCGCTGGCGCACTGGATCGAACCAGCCAGCGTCGATGGGTTCCGCACCTTGCCGGTGAATCGAGTCACCGGCCTCCTGAATAACGACGAGTCGAACATGCGAATCCATCGTTCGGAAGCGCTTGATTTCGCACGGCTGCTGGCGACTGCTGGGGCGGAACGTGCTCGGTTGTTCGCGGCCGCGGGGATTGGGCTGGCACAGGCCGCCCTGGATTACGCACTCGATTACAGCCGGGGTAGGATGTCGTGCGATAAGCCTCTCTGCCAGCACCAGGCGGTCGCTCTGCGGCTGGCAGAAGTGGCGATCCGGATCAAGTCAGCTCGTGTTCTACTGTGGGCGGCTTGCGGAGCTGGACCGCTGAACCCGCCGGAGTGGAAACAAGCCGCTCAATGTTGGACTTATTGCGCGCGAGTTGCCGCTGATGCCGCATCGTGGGCCTGTCAGCTGCTGGGTTGGCCACGGATTTCTCACTGATCATCCCCTTGCATCGTGGTCGCGCTAGATCCATCTCCTGAGCCTGCTGGGCGGGCAACCCTTCGAGATGGAGACGAATCTCCCATGACATCGGAACTCACGCGCGACCAGCAGTCAGTCCGCGAAGAGTTTAACTGGTTTGCGCGATCTGTTCTGAGGCCATACTCAAGCCAAGCCAAGCCGACCGGCTCGGCGGGGTCCCACAGGAATTGCTGGACTTGCCTGTGATAGCGAACTCGATGCGGATTCACGTGCCGATCCGGTTCGGAGGAGGCTGGCAGTCGGTCAATACTCCCGGGCGAACCTACGATCTGGTTGCCAACTCGGTTTTGCGGGTCGTGGCGATGGAGGAAATCGGTTACGGCGATACGTCTCTTTTCATCGCCTTGCCTTGGCCGACACTGGCAGCGCCGGTGGTCGAAGCTTTCGCCTCGCCCGAGTTGCAGCGCCGCTTTTTTCCCAGTTTCGTTGATGGCTCGGGTCCCCGATGGGCTTCCTTCGCGATGACGGAGCCAAGAGTCGGCTCGGATGCCACCGCGATTTCGACGACGGCGACTCGCGATGGAGGCGCCTGGATGCTCAACGGGACAAAATGGTTCATCGGGAGCGGGGCACTGGCCAGCTGGGTGGTTGTTTTTGCGACCACGAATGTGCGCCTTTGACGCTATGGCATTCATGCATTTATGGTTGAACGGGGAACACCTGGATTTGTCGTGGGCCGGCGCTTGCCCACCTCCGGCTTTCGCTCTCTCACACTCTCTGAACTGAAGTTTGAGAACTGCCGGGGGCCGACCGACCACCACCTGACCGCCGGGCGATCCGTTGGGGGCGGCTTCGACGCGAGCATGCGCACCTTTGACCAGTTTCGGCCTTCCGTCGGAGCCTGGGCTGTTGGCGCCTCCCGGGGCGGCAATCGAGTAGGCGAGGGAGATCCTGCATCAGAATCGCGCTCGACACGTCTATGCGCGCAGCTGGAATCGGCTCAAGCCCGCCTCGACGACCTTGTGCAATCCGTTCACGCGGCGCGTTTGCTGAACTGGAAGGCGGCATGGTTGCTCGGTCAAGGTATCGATGCCACTGAGGAGATTTCTGTAGCCAAGGCCTTTTGCGCCGAGATCGCGACGCAGGTCTGTTGGGAGTGTCTGGGTTTCGCGGGCCGCGCGGCGATGGCTGGCGACGCTCCCCTCGAGAAACTCGCGCGTGACATGAAGGCATTCGACCATTTGGAGGGAACCGGAGATATTCATCGTTTGAGGATCACCCGCAGCATGCTTCGCAACTCACCGCTGAATCGTGAAGGAGACTTCATCAGATGACGTTCCGGCAGATCGGGTCTGACCAAGAAATGCGATTGGCACATGAATGGCTGACCGACCCGGATACTACTCATTTTTTCGAGTGGGGTCGTGAAACGCTGCCACTGATCACCTTTCGAATCATGGCCGACAAAGCCGGTGACGTCTACCGGCTGTTTACGGCGGACGATTCGGGCGCTCCGATCGGACTCGCGGTCCTAAGCAACGTAAACCGGATCCGCAAAACAGCTGACTTCTGGATTGTCGTCGGCAGCAAGACGCATAGAAGCCAAGGTTATGGCGTACGGGCTCTTAATGCCATGATGGAACATGCTTTCGTCGATCTGGAACTCGACGTTTTACACGCTTTTGTTGCCGAACCCAACGGTCCCAGCCGGCGGATGTTCGAAAAAGCTGGATGGCAATTCACGGGCCGGCAGCGCCGCGGCCACTGGATGAAGGGACAATTGGTGGACCGGCTGTTTTTCGACATGCTCCGTGAGGAATTCCAGGCCTCGGGCTTTGGCACCGGACAGGGCCAGATCTGATTCTTATGAACGGTCGGCCTTCTAGCGATGTCGGATGGGGAAGTATGAATGCAGAGGGTACGAGCCGCGCGTCCAATACGCCGACGAGATCAACCGTGGCCGGATATGAGGCAACCGGTGAAGTCCGTCGCCTGCTTAAGTCCGCGTTTCGCGCTACGGGTTCGATCGGGGATGGCCCCTTTTTGTGGCTCGGGAATTTTGAAGCGGAACGTCATTGGGACGATCCGGAAGCGATCCATCTGCCTAGCGTTTCGATGGCGGCTGACTTAGCCATTGTGAACAGGATGGAGGAGATGGTTCTCCTGCTCGCAGGAAAGCCAGACCACGTGATCCTCCGTGAGCAGCCCGATCCGGGCTTCATGGCCTACCTTTCCGAACTGGGGTTCGTTCTTCCTTCCGTGGTCAGCATTGATGCCGAGGATCGCACCCTACCGGTGTCGGAACTGATTCTAGAAACCAATTCCGTCGTGACGCGCCTGCAGGAACTGGCGCAACGGCATCCGGACTTGTGTCTGTTGCCGTTTGGGAAGACGAGGCTGGAGGAGTCAATTGGAGAGCAGACCGGAATTCCGGTTGCCGGCGTCACTGCCCGACTTCTCGAAACCGTGAACTCGAAACTGTACAGCCGGCAAATCAGTGCGGAGCTTGGGCTCCTCACAATCCCCGGAGTTTCCTGCGCAACCTTCGAAGATTTGGAGCGTGCCTCTGTCGAGATGTGCAGTTACTTCCCGAACCGGCTCGTCCTGAAGGAGGCGATGGGCGTATCGGGCAAAGGCCTCGTTGTGCTTGACAGCCGGGAGCGGCTGGAAAGGGCGCTCGCGATGCTTCGCCGTAAGGCGAAACCGGGGATCTCGTGCCGTTTTGTGCTGGAGAAGTGGATCGATAAGCTCACGGATATCAATTACCAAATTCTGGTCACACCGGACGGTGGCGTCCGCCTGCTTTGCATAAAGGAAGCGGTAACCCGCAATGGCGTCCATATGGGGCACTATTCTCCGCCACTGCTGGCGCCGCGTCAGCGCGAGAGCTACGAGACCGCCGCTGCCGCCCTGGGCAAGCGCTTGTTCCAAAGCGGGTTCGTAGGGATTGCGGGTATTGACTCGATCATTGATCGACAGGGTGATGTATACCCAGCTTTGGAGATCAACGCGCGCTTCAATATGTCGACCTATCAGCTGGCCCTCGATCAGATGGTGCCGCCGCAATCGACCACCGTCGTTAAGCATTATCCGTTGGCGATCGGCGGGCATGTCCCGTTCTCTCGACTACGCGCCGTTCTGGAATCTTTACTTTTTGGTCTCGGCGGCCGAACGGAAGGCGTGGGAATCATGTGCTTCGGGACTGTAAACTGCAACTCCCCGGGTGCGAATTCGTCCGCCAAAGGTCGCCTGTATGTTTTCCTGACGGCCCACGGGCGAGATGCCATAAAGGAACTGGACGGCGAGGTTCACGCCCGATTGTCGTCGTGCGCGGGCGTCATCGATGTCAAATAGGGGGAGATTCTAATGATCTATGCCGAGGGTCACGATCTGGTGATCGGAGGAGTGACCGCCGCGGATCTGGTCAATTCTTATTCGGAGCCCCTGTATGTATACGATGCCGAAGTTATGGAAGACCGTTGCCGGCGTTTGCGCGCGCTGCTGCCGAACCACGTCCGGCTCCTCTACTCCCTGAAGGCGAATCCCAACCTGTCGATCGTCGGCTTCCTGCGGAATCTGGTCGATGGCGCTGATGTGTCCTCACTGCGTGAGATGTACATCGCGGCGCAGGCCGGATTCAAGCCGGAGTCAATGTACTTCGTTGGCCCGTCCAAGTCGCAAGAGGAAGTGTCCGAAGCGGTCCGGGGCCGTATCGGGTGCCTGGTCGTCGAATCCGAAGGGGAACTGCTGCTTGCCGAATCAGTGGCACGAAGCGAGCAAGTCCCGGTGCGCGTGGCGCTTCGAATCAACCCGGCATTTGAGACCGCGGGTTCGCGCCTGAAAATGGGTGGCGCCCCCCGGCAGTTCGGTATCGACGAAGAGGAGATCGAAGGGATCATCGAGCGGGCGCGCTCACTCAAGTGGACTTCCATTGTCGGCCTGCATTGTTATGTTGGAACTCGCATCCTCGACTGGCAGGTCGCCGTCTATAACACGCGCGAGATTCTCGCCATGGCTCGCCGGCTACAGGAGAGCACCCGCCTCGGGTTCGAATTTGTAGATGTGGGTGGCGGGTTTGGAGTCCCCTACTATCCAAACGAAACCGAGTTCGATTTGGAGGCTTACGCGGCGGAAGCCTCCCAGGTGTTTCAGAAGTATCGTGCGGAAATGCCGAATACCACTTTCGTGATCGAACTTGGCCGCTTTCTCACCGCCGATTCGGGAGTCTATATTACTCGTGTTCGCTATGTAAAGCAGTCACGCGGACAAAGGTATGTTCTCGTCAGCGGCGGAATGAATCATCATCTGGCGGCCAGCGGTGCGGGCGCTCTAGTCAAGCACAGCTTCCCCGTCGAGGTGCTGAACAAGATGGGTTCGCCAAAGGACCAGGCTGCGTTCGTGTGCGGCCCGCTGTGCACCCCGACCGATACGCTGGCTCGCGGGTCCGGAGTTATGCTTCCGGCCGTCGTTCCCGGCGACCTGATCGGCATCCTGAAATCAGGCGCCTATGGTCTCACTGCGAGCCCTTTGACCTTCATTAGTCACGGATGGCCGAGAGAGGTGATGGTTTACAAAGGAAAGCACTACCTCATCCGTGAAAGCGGCGCCGTCAATGACATTGTTCGTGACCAGACGTTAGTCAAAATCGAGTGTGGGCCCGCGGGAAGGCAGGATACTACTGCGGAAGTAGTTGAAGGAGTTCCATAGACGAAGGGTTAGCTACGAAGGGTTAGCTTAGGATGCCGCCAGAATCAGCAGACAGAGAAGATCGACAGGGTCCAGCACTTGGCTTCGCCGTAGCCCAGCCTACTGCTCGCATCGTCGAGGAGACGCGGGCACGGTGTAGTGCCGCGGTCGATTCCACTCTGCTGCGCGCGGTCGCTCGTGCGGCGGGTGACGTAACGGGCATTGTCGAGCAAGTCCTGCACAGCGGGCCGATGCCCCAAGCGTGGCAGGCGATCACGCAGCGGGTGGAAACAGAGCAAATCCCGGATGCACCCTTGCACGTGGCACGTTACCTGTTACTGACGAAGATCCTCTCCGCTTCACTGGATCGTGTCACTGCGTTGCCGGTTCCGCCGGATGTGCAGCATTACCTTTACGACGAGTTTTGCTTCATTGCCGAGCCATCGTCGAACTCGCTGGACTGCTTTGAGACCGGCAGCTACGCGCTGGTATGCCTCTGCCGCGAGGCCTGCCTGGAGCGCTTTCCCGTCGGCCAAGTCCAAGTGGAAGAAGGCGGATTCCCGAGGAGCTATCTCCTCAGGGTGCCGCGCTGGGAGATTCTCTCCGTGGCTTGGCACGTCTTCGTCCGAACGGGCGGACGCCGGCCGTACTATCTTTCGCATAACTCCCAACGCAAGAAGTTCTCGCTGCTATTCCGGGAGAAGGAACAACGCCGCTCCATGGTCCGTATTGCGGCCATGCTGCAATTGAATCCCCACGTGCGCGGGTTCATGGGCCAGGGATGGCTGCACTCGCCCAATCTCGGCGATGCCAGCCCACATCTCAAGTGGATGAGGGAAATCAACCGTGAATTGATGGCGCTCGGCGCGGCTTTCACGACCCTCGGCGCTCCTCCCGAGGACGGCGGTTTCTTGCTTGGCGATAAACGCCGGATTTCGCTCTACGAGTCCGGTCAGTGGAAGCCATTGGACGGTCTGCTGCTTGCGCCGCGCAAAACGATGATCGAGTGGGCGCGGCAACAAACCCGAGGCAGTTGCCTTTGAACACTGACATAGCTCCCGAAGTCCAAGGCGGGCGACGGTACGTTTCGAATGTCTTGTGGACATGGGGTGGAACGGCAACGGGAATCATTGTTTCTTTTCTCGTCACTCCGTACACCATAAGAAAGATTGGGTACGCGCATTTTGGCGTCTGGGGCGTGACGCTTTCGCTGGTCGAATACTACTGGCTCATTGATATCGGCCTTCGCTCCGCCACACTGAAGTTTTCCGCTGAGTACCGCGCCCTGGGCAACAAAGCCGAGTTGGACCGGCTCGTCAACACCGGTCTCGCATACTCGCTCGTCGCAGGACTTTTTGTCGCTTTGGTGTCGCTCTTCGGTGCGCCTTTCTTGGGCAGATTGGTCAACATTTCCGATCCCGTCTTCCCTCAATTGGCCCGCATCGTCGGAATCAGCTGGGCTGTCGGTTTGGTCTTTAACATCTTCGGCGCCTGCATTGAGGGCTTTCAACGCTTCGACATTTTCAGCCGGATTTGGATCTCGACGACGGCCTTGCGGTCGATCATCGTTGTGATTGTTCTGGCGATGGGGTACGGCGTCGTACAGATGGGGTTTGTCCTGTTGGGAACCCAGTTTCTTGTTTACGCTCTGAACTTCGTCTTCTTTCGCCGTCTGGCTCCGGACGCGAAGATCGACTTGTCGCTGGCTTCCTGGACAAAGTTCAAAGAGATGGCCGTTTTCGGGGTGCATACGCTGCGAGTACTTATCTCCGACCGATTGCTGAGGCAAACAACGCCTATTCTGATCGCCCGATTCCTCCCGGTGGAAGCCGTTACATACTACGTCATGCCACTGCGGATTCTCGATTACGCCATGGATGGTGTAGCGCGCGTTGGAAATGTGACGACGCCAAACGCAACGGAGCTCATGGCGACCGGAAAGAAGAATCGCCTGGAGAACCTGGGCGTGTATGCGAATCGGTATTCTCTCGCGTTTTTCCTCCCAGTCGTTTTGATGCTATTGGTCTATGGGGCCGAATTTTATCGCCTTTGGATCAAACCCGATTTCGCCAATAAGAGTGCCTACCTGCTTCCGGCATTTCTTTTCGGACACGTGATCGTTTCGTCCCAGCTCAACTCAGTATCGATCCTATTTGGAATTGGGCGGCATCAGGCTTACTCGCGCTTCCTGTTCGCCGAAGCCATCCTGGCGTGAACTCATCCTGGCGGGGCTGGCCCTGATGGTCCCGTATGCAGCGGCGACTTTTGCGGTGTGTGTCTCCCCTGGGCACCAGCAAGTAGCAGTTAGAAGAGCGAGACTGATTCTGGCGCGCTTCGGTTCGTGACCAAGTGGATCTAGCGCTGACTGAGGCCGCCCTACGAGAGTTGATGGTTTGAACGTTGGAGTGAGCGGGACTCTATTCCGATTCGTCCGACTCTGATGAGCGCTCACCAATCCGGATGACACGGGACGGAAAGCCTCCGGCTAGAACACGCTTCGGTTCAAGTGAACGCAGCCAGCTGAACAGCGCATAACTGGCCAGGAAGAGGAATGCCCAGTCGATTGGATAGCGATATCGGGTATCCGCTTGGATCGGATAATACACGGTTGGAAATACTAAGAGGAGCATACCCAAGAGGACGCCGAGGGGCAGACGATGTTGAAGCATCCGGTACAATCCGACCAGCCCGAGGATGGTGATGGGATAGTCAAGCAGCCGCTTGTAGAACTGGTGAAGAGGATACGGCGGGAACCAGAAGTAGACGAAACGGAGAGCGGTTAGCGTAATGAATTCTTGCGGGTGGTTGAGAATCCAGGTACGGGCTTCGCGGGCACGCTCGCGGTTGTACTGGCATTCGCCAAGTTGCTGGACCCGCAGGGCCTCGGCCTGATCAGTTGAAGGATGCCGCGAGACAGGGTTGTGGAAGTTGTCATTCGACTGAGCATGGGCGCCATCTTCATTTGAGACCGACAGCTCGAGAGAATAGTTACTGCGCACGGGCACAAATCCACCCAGTTCCACAAGGTTTCGGATGGTCCAGGGAAGCATGGCAACGCCGAACGCCGTTGCCATGATCACGACCTGCTTGCGCGACCGAAGGAAGAACCAGACCGCTATGAGCGCTAGCGTGACCAACAACAGCGGCGGCGTGGCAATGACGCAAATACCCGACAGGAGGCCGGTCGTGATGGAATCTCTGGCGGATGGGTGCTCCTTTTGAAGCCAATGCAAAAGCACAATGACGAACAGCACCGCGGCGAGGCCGGAGAGGCAGGATTCAAAACGCGTCTCCTTGAGCACTCGCGAAGGAACCAGAGCGGCCACGAGGCCGGCCGCTACGCCGATCCGCAGCGGCAGATGCCCGAGGCGGGACAGATAGGGAAGAAGCGCCATTTGCGTGGCGACAAAAGTGATGTTGATAAAGACCTGAATGACCTTCGCGTCCGGCCCGTAACCGAATACCCGGAAGATGAGGCTCAGAAGGAATGGATAAATAGGAGCGTGATGGGCAGTCGGGCCGGTCGGGAGGGCGTACGGATTGCCGAAGACACTGTCCTGTGCCAGGCTGTGCGCGATTTTCTCCATTTCATTAAACTCAAATGCACGGTCCAGTCCCGTGAGCCGGTAGAAAGAGAAGTGAACGGTGAGCGTCAGCGCAAATATCAGCATGCTCCACTGCCACAGGGGTATGCGTGAAATGAAGTCTCCAAGACGGCTGCCTTGTGAGAAAGGGATCATGTGGCGGCTAGATGACATCAGTTTCTAAGTGGGCTACCCAGGCACGAAATGACCAGGATGTCCCTACATGGTGCCGTCAGGAGGGACCGAACTTTCTGTTGCCGCAAAACACATAGTACCGTGGCGGACCGGGCGTCATCTCCAATTCGCCTGGGCGTACCACATCGCGGGTCGAATTCTCGGAAGATACCGGCACAGACGTCTGAACACTGCAAAAATCGGGCGGAAAGAGAATATCGGAAGACCCGCCGGAATCAACCACTCGCCAAAGACACGCGGCGGACGACTTCCGGTCGCTGGGCGACGCTTCTGGCGTCTAAACTCGTCCTTAACTCAAAAGAACCGCCCCGAACTCTGAGGACGCTTCGTTGTCAGCGGCCAACCCACCGGCGCCCGTAACGCCCAGGCAAGCGCTTCCGACGTCCGCGTCCTCCCAAACTGACTAAAATACGGCTATGCGAAATTCCGGAACGGGAGTTTACGCTCAGGGATTAGCTGTGACTTGCGGATTTCCAACCTGGACCCTTCCGTTTGTACTGCTCTTCCGGTCGACCGCGTAGTATAAGATCCGGCCGGGAATGGCAGGCACGTTGATCGCGCAACCTGCCGAACAAGTCTGCCAAACGGGCCCCTCGCTTTCATACGCGAAAGGTATTGACGAATTCGTGGTTGTCGAACAGTTCTCCTTTCGCGTGGTGCAGTAAAAACTGGCTGAATCGCCATTCTCGGCATATCCGAATCGAACCCGCGCCTGGTCCATTTCCGCGCTGGGCCCAACGGTGACCTTAACAGGCTGAAAGTCATTTTGAGCTTGAGTCTGGTTCTGGGTAGGCAACTTCGGCAGCTTCGCCATAAACAATTCGTTCCGGACCCCATCGCACCAGTTACAGGCAAAGACCGCCCACTTCCCGGTCGGATCCGGGACAGCAGTCGAGAACTCGTACTGTCGCCCTGGCCCCATCAGGCCGAAGCCCAACCGCCTCCAGTTCAGAGCGTGCGGATCGGGGACATCGTCCCGCGACTGAATGATCTGGGCCGCGTTTGCTGGCAGCGTATTGACGCACGGCATTACCCACTGCACGGTGTTCGAATTGCAGTAGCCGATGTTACCCGTGTAGCCTCCGCCGACTTGTGGCACCGACAGATACGCCTCGCCCACCTTCGATCCGGACTGGCACTCTCCCGCCGTATACGCCACGCAGTACTTCCAAGTCGTGGAATCCGTGATGACGTTGCCGGTCGCGGGCGATGAAATGTCCTGCAGGAGGTAGCCGCCCGCATAGGCGACTACCGGTTGCGTTTTGAAATTCACTGTCCCGGTCGGTGCGCCGAACTTCCAAACATTATTTGTTCCTGCCACCAACGTGGCCGGCGTCTGAAAAACCGTCGGAGTGCTGGCCGGGAATTCCCAGCCGCCGCCATACGACGGATTCAGCGTATGAAAATCCAGAAACCAATTCTTGTCAATCGGGTCTGTCACCGACATTTGCATATTCGACGGGTAGGATTGCATCACCGACGACGCTTCCGAACCGTGAAAGAAGACGTCGGCCGAAATGGGCACCGATGATGTCTGCGGCGGAGAATGGTTGCTGGTAATAACTCGAGTAGCTGATACCCTGCATTCCAGCCGTCAGGGTCGTTGGATTCTCGCCGCTCGATCCTACCCCCGATGAGTAGTGGCTGCCTGTAGTCACGGGGAAATATCCACCCGCCAAGTTCGTTGTGTCTATAAAAAAATCGGCATCGCATTGAGCGACGGTCACGCCGGTCCAGCCATTTTTCCATGCTTCAGGATTTGGATAGTTTGGATCGCAGGGCTTTCCCGCTGCTGCTAAACGAGAAGCAACGAACTGCCACAAGTTCGATCCGAGCGAGGTCACCTGGACGATTTGGAGAGTCTCGTAAGGCACCGTGCCGCCAGCTTGCATTGCGGCCAAGTTTCGAATGTAGTCACCCGGTGCGAGCTGCGCCAGCATCGAGTACGCAGGGTTATAAGGGCAGGGGAACGCCTGTGCTTCCGTCTGTCCAGTGCTGGGTTTGTACGGGTTGGTATTACAGGCCATCTTGCTTTGGAACTGAATGCAGTTCGTCCCCATCGCCCCATTGGCGACAAACGCCGCGGGTAAGCCCGCTGGGCAAGCAATACTGGTAGAGCTATCCGCTGACAGGCTCGTGTCCGATGACCAAGTTCCCGACTTCCAAACGGCAGTCGGCGTGAAGGTATAGGGTCCTCGAAAATAACCTGGGTCGGGAACGTAGTTTGAAAAAGCGCCAAGGCCGTTGGACCCGGCAAAGCCGATAAACCGATCCGATCCTTGCTGTGACCCCGAATGAACAGCCGCCCAACGCAGTGGATAAGTAGAGAATGTGTCAGAGGCCGATACTAGATTTCCCGTCGCCAAATCAAAAATATAAAGCAGGCCCGGTTCTTCCCTCGCGCCGGGCTCCATAACGATTAAGGCTTTGCCGCCTAGAACATTACTAATGCCCCCCGCCGTGCCAAATACCGGCTTGTAATTGGATTGCGCCTGTATCTGCGAATCCACGTCGCGGCCCTGCGACGGGAGCGTAACATTTGTGTAAGCCATACAGGACGAATGGCCGTCCATCGAATCAAGCGCCTGGACACCAGGATAAGAGTGAGGCAGCATTCCAGGTTGAGCACCAGAAGAAGGGTACAAAGCGGGATGATTCGCTCCTGCTGGATAGGCTTGATAAAGACATTGGGGCGCCGTTTGGTACTGCGCTTTGATGAGTGCCGTCTTGCCGGCGTTAACCCCGGAACCATAGGTGTAGGAGAAGTAAAACGTAGTCGGACTAAGCGGGTCAACGACTCCCCAAGTTCCGCCAATACCTGCTTTTTGAGCGTAGTCGCTTGGAACTCCCTGCTCCGCGTCCATAAACATCGGATTGAGAAACCGGGTTTCGCCACTCGATGGAATGAGTAGGTAAAGGCCCGCAGCCGAGCTCGCTCCTGTCCCCATACTATTAACCAGACAAAGCTCGCCCGAAACCGGAGTAATCGGCGTCACGCCATCTGCTGCGAAAGGCACGGTAACGGGGTTCGGCTCACATAACTGGAAACTGCCAGTACCCGGAAGCATGTTTTGGTAAGAAGCAGCATACTGTGAAGCTGCACTGATCGAAACAGCACCGGTGCCTGTCTTCTTGCGAATCAAAAAGCCGGCGGTCGCGCTGTAGCCTTGCACGTTCGTCAAGGTGCCTGGCGTTTCGACAATGGTCATGAGTTGGTTATTGGCGATTGACGCAATCGTGCAGAGGTTGTTCGTGCAAGCCGGCGACGACCCGGCTATGTAGTACTTGCCGCCTGCTTGCCAGGCTGTGTTGAAGGAACCGCCAGTGTTGGTAACCGTATTACCATTCACACTCACCGTAGCTGTCCAAACACCGAATGCCGAGCGTTTCGGAACGGTTCCCCAGCCTGCCCAGAACCCACCGTTGGGAAAAGTTGTCGAGCCAGGATAGTTTGCCGCCGTTGAACCCAGACTTTGCGGCAATACGATGTCAAACCAACCCGTCTGGCATGTCTGCGAGTCGTAGTAAACCAGGCAAACCGAGACCGTTCGATTTGCGGCTGCCGGATCGGTTCCGTTGCCGAACACGTTCAGTTGTAGGTTGTCGAGCGTGAACCCGATGGGACTAAAACCGCTCAATTGAGCACCGTCTGGGTCCAGGTTATTGTTGTCCCAAGTCACGAAAATCGGATCGCTTGATACCCCAGAGTACGTCGCCAGCGAAGTAGATGCGCCTGACGTGATGCTCGCTGCATTCGACCACGCTCCATGCAGATCCCAATACACCGGCAATGCTGCGTTGCCCGCCGAGCCCGCTGATCCGCCTTGGAAGCCGAACGCTCCGGGTTGGGAGAAGCGCTTAATCGCAATGCCAGTCAAGGGGTCAATGTACACCTTGGTCTGGTCGATCCAGTCGATGGTAGGCC
The DNA here is from genome assembly GCA_963771305.1 of uncultured Acidobacteriaceae bacterium. Classification (GTDB taxonomy): domain Bacteria; phylum Acidobacteriota; class Terriglobia; order Bryobacterales; family Bryobacteraceae; genus CAJCIT01. Next base: position 41,519 of record CAVYTS010000019.1, on the reverse strand, counting down.
AACCGTAGTTTCCAAACCCAGCAGCATTGAAAGGCGGATTGTCGGAATAGCCGTTGCCTAACGGAGGGTTGGCAGTCATGAACTGACCATTAACCGAAGTGGAGCCGCAGGTGACTTGATAATAATGCTGTGTATTTGCCTGCAGCGCCCGGGAATATAGCTTGTTGTCCGTCGCAAGGTCGGTGCGCCGGGCGCCGGCGACAAAGGTCCTCGCTGAGCCGCTGGTAACAGTGCCAGCACGGCTGTCCAGATTCGCGCCGGGGAACAGGCTCGGATCCACATCGTGGTCAAGCGGGCTCAGGGTCGGGGATTCACTCACCTGAACCGTACAAGCCGAGTTGGACGGCGGCGTATAGGTCAGGAGAGCCTGCGTCGCTGTCGCATGGCTGGTATCGACTGTGAATTGTTGCGCCGCGAGAGAAGACGCAGTTAGCGCAAGTGGTAAGAGTGAGTTTTTTAGCATGGCAGTATATTCTCCGTCGCGCTGTTAGAAGGTCGCTAACGCGGCACGCTTCCACGTGTTGGTTGCAATGCATAGGTAGAAGTAATTGCCATCGGATGCCCATGTTCCCGAAGTACACGTACCTGACGAGGAGGCGGGCGCCGCGACGCGCAGACTGACGACCAATGGGTCAGCTGAAATGGTTAGAATGCCTTGTGCCAGGCTGCTGATCAAGCCTGACGACGTGCTAACAAGGTCTCTTCCGTACGGAGCCCGAACATCATTTCCGCCGCCCCAGGTACCGGACGAGGCCGCCCAGATCGCTATGGGAAAGGAGGCGGAACAAACCGACGTGCAAGCCGTGCTCAGATTGTGGCCGACTGTCAAAGTTCCCGAGGACGACACGTACACGTATGCCGTTCCGCTACCGCCTTGGAGGCTAGCTGTGGCGGCACTTGTAATGGCGTAGACCATTGATCCCACCCTCACGTTGCAGGGTGTTGAATTGGAACAGCCCGCGCCAATCGTTAGAACGGGACCGCTCACGGTCGTCGCCAGGCTGTTTAATGAGCCCGCGCCCGAAGAACCCGAGCCGCTCGACGTCCCCTGCAAAGCCGATAAATTAGGACCGAGGCAAAAATATAGGTTCGATCCGGCCGGTGCGCTGTTAAGCAGGAAACCCTCCCCTGACATACAAGTCGAGGGTAGCGCACCACCCGCGCGTAGCGGCTTTGTGTAAGCGGCTCCCGTGAAATCGATTCCGCGCGCTTGATGTTCCAGATCCACCAACGTCTGCGAGCTAGCCGGAACAACCAGCGCAACCACACTGGCTAACACGACCAGAAACCGAAGAATACATGTCCTCAACATGACTAGAAATCTCCCGAGGACCTCGGCTTCCGAGGCCCGATTTTAGGATACTAATGCTATTGCTCCGGCAGACCTCAGACGCGATGCATTGAAGTCGGCATCCCGGCCAAACAATTGAAATCAAATATTTTCTACCTCCTGATAAAAGAGTTCGAGTTCTGTGACCGCTGTTTTTTGCGGGCCACGCCGTGTCCGAACCAAACCAAGTCCGGCCCGGTGTTGCTATGCTCTACTCTTAATTCCACAGGCTTAGCTCGCCAACGGACGAGGACTGCAAACCGATGCTCATCTGGAAACATGTTCGCCAAGCCTTCGTGCGTGGCTGGGTTGCAGCGACCATCCTTTTCACGCTCTTGCTAGTTTTCGTTTCCATTACCCCTTTCGATGCGTGGTACGCAAGGACACTCGCCGGCAATTGGACCGAGAGCGATGGGGACATCCTCATCCTTCTCACCGCTGAAGTGAACCCGGACGGCATTATTGGTCCGGCCTCGTATTGGCGGTCGGTCTACGCGGTCAGAGCCTGGCATAACGGGCACTTCAAGAAGATCGTGGTGAGCGGGGGCGTCATGGGAACGCCTATGTCGCTCGCCTCAGCTTTGGCTCAGTTCTTGGTGGGAAGCGGCGTGCCCAGGGATGCCATTATTCTCGAAGAGCGATCGACCAGCACTCACGAGAACGCAGTTTTCACCGCGGAGTTGATCGGCAATATGCCAGGGAAAAAGGTTCTTCTGACTAGCGATCAGCACATGTTTCGCGCCAGCCGTGCCTTCCGTCATGCCGGATTGGAGATCATTCCTCGCCCTGTTCCGGATGTTATAAAGCGGGCCAGTTCGATCTTGGAGCGGGGACCGCTGTTTTTTGGCTTACAACTCGAAACTGCGAAGATATGTTACTACGCGGCCAAAGGCTGGATTTGAGCGGCGGTTCCCACCGCATGAGCCCTGTGATGAAGCCGCGGTGCTCGTTTAAGTCCTCGCGCGATTGACGATGCGGTGGAGTCGGCCGGCCACCATTGCCTTGTGTCCGGCAGGCAAGCAAATGAAGTAGGTTGCCAAGGCATAGCAGTAGTACGAACGAAAGCGCTCCGATCGTGCATGGCGCCGCATAGATTCTAAAAGCGTGTTGCCAGGCACTCACTCCCAACTCCCGGCATATCAAGAGGCAGGCCAAGCCGCCTCGATTCAATGCCATCAACCCGTTCGTAAGCCAGGCGGCGCCCAACAGCCCAAAACGAGGCAACACCGGGATCATTCCCAACGATGCTGAGGATGGCTTCCGCCAACAACGTTTTCGAATAGGCCTGGTGCCGGCCCAACCCGAACAAGATTGAAGCGGAGTTGAATTGGGAGGATGCCAAAGTGTGCCCGAATAGGAAAGCCGGCAGTAAATAAGCACTTTGAGCAGCGAAATCCGGTCTTATCCACAACCCATAGATCTCGCTTCCAAACACAAGCAGGAAGATAGTCACGGGAAGGAACAGCGCGAGTGAATACCGATTAGCATAGACTCCCAGATTAATTAACTCGGCACGGCGTCCGGTCGCCATCAGTTCGGTTGCGTTGGGAGTCGTTACGGTGCCCACTCTCCCGATTCCATCCATCATGTAATCGAGGATCCGCATCGGCACTGAGTAGTAGGCCAAAAATTGGACAGGCAAGAAGTAGGGGATCAGGATCGGCGCGCTCTGGCGCAACAACCGGTCGGAGACAAGCACGCGGAGAGAATGCACTCCATAGCTGGCCATTTCCTTGAACTTGCTCTGCTTGTCCCCAATCTTGCGAATGACGTAGGGCGTGATAACGAAGCCAATTAGGATTCCAACAGCGACACCCAGCCAGGTCCAGAGGATGTTCGTCATATATCGTCGTGCGCCTTGGACAGGGGTCGCCGCACTCGTCGTCACTGCCGGCAACGGCAACCCTTTCGGGGCAGCGCTACCTTGCCGCAGCTGCTCTGGACGGCCGTTGTCGAGAGCGTGTAGAACGTGGACGTGCGCAACGACGTGGATTTGGACGTCACGGGCCTTATTATCTCAGGCGGCCAGGACTGTCCCCGTCTCAAGCAGGTTTTCATCTAAACATCGGCTCTGGGGGAATACGCCGCCAACTCTCACGGCTGTTCGATTCTGCGTGCAATAGCGACTTTCTCCACGCGAAAACACCCATTGCATTGCGGCGAGGCATGCAAAATCAGCGGATTAGCCATGGAAAGGAAAGTGCTTCTGGTCATGGCGAGGAAGGCTTTATTAGATGCCGCGCTTCCACCACATTCTCTTCCCCGTTGACTATTCTCCCCGCTGTGTGGCTACCGTACCATTTGTCCGTGAGATGCTCAGAACTTCCGGCGCACACCTGTCAACACTCTATTCAGTACCCATCCCGTTCTACCCTCCGGACGTTGCTTGGCCAGGGCTGATTCAGATCCAGGAGGAAGACCTTGAGGCTGCCAAACACCGCCTTGAGAACTTCAACCGTGAGCAGTTCGCCAATGTGACCGACGGGACGATCATCCAGGCCTACTGTGACTCGGGTGATCCAGCCTCAGCCATTGTCGGCTTTGCTGACAGGAATGATGTGGATCTCATCATGATGCCCACCCATGGTTATGGTCCCTTCCGCTCGTTCCTGCTCGGTTCGGTAACGGCGAAGGTTTTGCACGACGCAAGATGTCCGGTCTGGACTTCCGCTCATATTGAGGATCCCGGTGTTGAAGCGCACGTGCCAATTCGGAGCATTGTTTGTGGGCTGGATACGAAGCAGGAGGATCTTCCTGTTCTGCACCTCGCCAAATGCTTGGCCAAGGAGGAAGCTGCAAAGCTTCGGATTGTGCATGCCTATCCCCAGATCACGGTCCGTCCAGGCAAGTATTTTGACCAGGAGTTGGAAGAGGACATTGCCCAGGGAGCTTGGCACGAACTCTCCAAAATGGAGCGAGAAGCAGGCGTAGACGCCGACATTATCGTCGAAGGCGGAAGTGTCTCCGAAGTGGTGCGCGATGTTGTCAACCGCTTTGAAGCGGACTTGGTCGTCATCGGCCGCGGTTCTTTGCACCAGCCATTCGGCCGCCTCCGCTCGAATGTTTACGCCATCGTTCGAGACTCGCCTCGGCCGGTTCTCAGTCTGTAGACGGTTTGCAAACAAGCACCCAAGCTTGGGAGCCGAGCGCGTTCGAAAGAGTGCGAAACCCCTGCCGCCTGACGTGGCTGGCTGCCTCACTTCGGAGCTCAACTTCAAACCTCGCTAGACGAGATCGTCGCTGCCGCCGGATGAACCGTCGTCGAATGAGGCGTCCGAATAGTCGGTGCTGTCGTCGGGCGCCAAACCGTCGTCAGCTAGATTCGTGTTGTCGTTGAGATTCGAGCCGTCACCGGCGACCCGGTCGCCCGGGTCGTAGCCCGGTCCACCACGGTTCGGGTTGTCGTAGTAGTTGTTCTCGATTACCGTTTCACCCGGGGCGCCACCGCCACTAAAGAAGCCGCTTTGTCCGCCACCGCCGAAGCCGTGGGTTAATCCCTCCGAGCAACGCTTCGACACCCTGAAATGCGAGCATCCCGCCCGCGACGCCGGCAGCCGTGGTGGCGGCGCTCCGCAGGAAACTCGATCCGCCCCCCTGCGGAGGTCCATAGCCGGGCCCCGGACCGTATCCCGGAGGTGGCCCGTAGCCCAGGTTGGCCGTAGCCGGAGGAGGCGCGGATTGGCGCCCGCCCAGGAAACTGCCTCCGGATGGAATGCCGCCGGCGCCGGCCTGCTGCTGGAGTTGTTGAATCTGCTGGTGCGCCTGCTCCAAGGCCATGTTCTGGATGAGCACGGTCTGCGTCATCAGGTACAAGGCGTCGGGCCGGTTTCCGATGTTCTTACGGATAAAGTCTTCTGCCTCCGGATCGCGCGGAGGGGGTGGGGTCTGAGCAATCTTATTGGCCAGATCGGCCAGCATATTTCGTTCGTCGGGAGTCATTCGAGGTCTCCTCAATACAGACGCAACCGGAGGGAAGTTGGTTCACTTAGGCAGATTCTATTGTGTGACGAATCCGGAACGGGGGAGTAACAAAAAGACTTATCTGGTTAATTCCCGGGTGGCGAATAACAATGCCGTTAACGCTCACAGACTGTCATAATGACACTGTGAAGGAGTCTCTTTCTCCAATGATTCTGGAAGCGACCTTGTCCGTCGACGACCTGGAAGTCAACCCTTGGGAATCCGCCTCGCATCGTTTTGATGAGGCCGCCAGCAAACTCGGGCTTGATGATGGAATGCGGAAGGTACTGCGCACCCCCGCCATGGAACTGACCGTGAATATACCCGTGGCGCTTGATGACGGCCGGATTGAAGTTTTCACGGGATACCGGGTTCAACATTCGATTGCACGCGGCCCGGCCAAGGGTGGCATCCGCTTTGCCCCCGATGTTTCCCTCGACGAAGTTCGAGCGCTTTCCGCCTGGATGACCTGGAAATGCGCGGTCGTCAATATCCCCTTCGGCGGCGGCAAGGGCGGCGTCATCTGCGATCCGACAGATCCTGAGCGAGGGCGAGTTGGAGCGAATCACCCGGCGATATACGGCAGAGATTCTGGAATTCATCGGTCCGGAGCGCGACGTACCCGCGCCCGACATGGGCACGAATGAGCAGACCATGGCCTGGATCATGGATACGTATTCCATGCACAAGCGCCACACCGTGACCGCCGTGGTGACCGGTAAACCGCTGGATTTAGGCGGCTCGAAGGGACGGCCGGAGGCAACGGGACGGGGCTGCCTGATTGTGACCAATGAGGCGCTGCGGCATCTCCACATGAGTCCCGGCGATGCGCGCGTGGTTGTGCAAGGGTTTCGGCAATGTCGGGCGGCATGGCCGCGCGCCTGATGGCCGATGCCGGATATAAGATCGTCTGCGTCGCGGAGTATGATGCCGCCGTCTACAACCCGCACGGGCTGGACATTCGGGCGTTGGCCCAGCACCGCGCCGAAACGGGCTCCATCGGCGGATTCAAGGAAGCGGAAGCCGTGGGCCTGGATGAGGCGCTGCTGCTTGATTGCGACGTCTTGCTGCCCGCGGCGAAGGAAAACGTCATCACGTCCGCCAATGCGGAACGCATTAAGGCCAAGGTGCTATGCGAAGGCGCCAATGGCCCCACAACCTATGTCGCCGACGCCATCCTCAAGGAAAAGCGGGTCTTCGTCATCCCGGATATTCTGGCCAACGCTGGCGGGGTGACGGTCTCCTATTTCGAGTGGGTGCAAGACCGGCAGGGCTACTTCTGGACGGAGAAATTCGTCAACAATCGCTTGGAAGAGATCATGGTCAGCAGCTTTAACGACGTGATTGCCTATGCCGAGAAGCACGGCGTGAACAACCGCCTCGCGGCCTATATGCTGGCCTTGGACCGTGTCGCATTCGCCATCAAACGCCGTGGCCTGTACGCATAATCAGGCATCACCCGTCATCGGGGTCTTCACTGGATGGCGCCGGCCGGCATGACTCCGGAGCCCTCCACCCCATTAATGCGGCAGTACCAGGCCGCCAAGAGCCAGGTTCCGGGCGCGTTGCTGCTTTTCCGGCTGGGCGATTTCTACGAGCTCTTCTATCAGGACGCGGTAACGGCAGCGCGTGAACTGGAAATCACACTGACTTCGCGCAACAAAGAGAAGGGCGAAGCGATTCCCATGTGCGGCGTGCCGTATCACGCGGCTGAGGGATACATCGCGCGGCTGATTCAGCGCGGCTATCGCGTCGCCATCTGCGAACAGATGGAAGAGGCCGGCCCGGGCAAGAAACTGGTGCGCCGGGAAGTGACGCGCATCATCACGCCCGGCACCGCCACCGACTCGAACCTGCTCCGCTCGCACGAAAACAACTATCTGGCGGCGGTGTTTTCGAAGGGCAATCGCAGCGGCTTGGCGTATGTGGATGTCTCGACCGGCGAATTCCGCGCCACCGAGCTTGGAAACATCGGAAGTGATCCCGGCGCTCGAAACCCTGAATGTCCGCGAAGTCCTGCATCCGATGGACCGCCCGCTGGGGGCCGGGTGTCTGGAGACGCCCCTGGACGGCTGGGTTTTCGGCGCCGATTTCGCCGGGCGCACGCTGCTGGAGCACTTCAAGCTGCTTTCGCTCGATGGCTGCGGCTTGGGCGACAAGCCCTTGGCGACCGCCGCGGCGGGCGCCGTTCTGCACTATCTGCGCGACACCCAGCGCTCGGCTCTCGACCATCTGAATCGCCCCACCTACTACCAGCGAAACGATTACATGGTGCTGGACGCCGCCACGGTTCGCAATCTCGAACTGGTGGAGCCTCTGTTCGCCGGTGAACGCCGCGACGCCACGCTGATTCACGTTCTGGACCAAACCAAGACCGGCATGGGCGGCCGGCTGTTACGCCAGCGCCTCCTGCAGCCATCCTGCGACCAAGCGGAGATCGAATCCCGATTGGACGCCGTTCAGGAACTGGCCCACAAAGTAGTCGTTCGCATGGACCTGCGCAAGGTACTTGGGCTCGGTACTCGACCTGGAGCGGCTGCTGGCGAGGATCTCGCTGGGCACAGCCGGCCCGCGCGAACTGATGGCCCTGGGTCGCTCGCTGGCGGCGTTGCCGGCCATCGAGCGATTGCTGGGACAGCTCGAAGCACCCCGCCTGCGCCAGCCCCTGGACTTGGTTGAAGAAGTCCGGGACTTGATTCTAAACGCCATTTCGGACGAGCCGCCGGTGAATCTGGCCGATGGCGGCACCATTCGCGATGGCTTCCATGCCGAATTGGACGAATATCGCGACATCAGCCGCAACAGCCGGCAATACATCGCCGCGATCGAGACGCGCGAGCGGGCGGCCACGGGCATCTCGAGCCTTAAGGTCCGCTTCAACAACGTATTTGGCTACTACATTGAGATTTCTAAAGCCAACCTGCAGCTGGCGCCGGCCGCCTACGAGCGCAAGCAGACCCTGGCCAACGCCGAGCGCTTTACCACTCCTGAACTGAAAGAACTGGAAAGTAAGGTTCTTGCGGCCGAGGAGCGTATCCTTGAGCTCGAAAAAAACGTCTTCCAAGAAGTACGCAGTTTTGCCGCGAGCCACGCCGAAAGAATCAAGTCCGCGGCGGCGGTCATCAGTGAAGTAGATGTGGCAGCGGCATTGGCTCAGGTTGCCGTGGAAAACCGTTACGCGCGGCCAAAGTTTTCGGGTTCGGGGGAAATGCGGGTCGATGCCGGCCGCCATCCGGTGATAGAGAAGCTAACGGAGCAAGACGCTATCCGCTTTATTCCTAACGATTTATATCTGAATTCGGGCGGCGAATTCATCGCGATTATTACCGGCCCGAACATGGGCGGCAAGTCGACTTACCTTCGGCAGGCGGCCCTGATTCTGATTCTGGCCCAGATTGGCTCTTTTGTTCCGGCGGACGCGGCGTTGTTGCCGGTCACCGATCGGGTGTTTACCCGCATCGGGGCCGCCGACAATCTGGCGCGGGGCCGGTCGACGTTCATGGTGGAAATGACGGAGTTGGCGACCATCCTAAACACCGCGACCGCGAACAGTTTCGTCGTCCTGGACGAGATCGGCCGGGGCACGTCTACCTACGATGGTTTGGCTCTGGCCTGGGCAGTCGTCGAGCACGTTCACGACTCGATCCGGGCCAAAACTTTGTTCGCGACGCACTACCACGAGCTGACAGAGCTTGCCGAGCAACTTTCTGGAGTAAGAAATTTGCACGTCGCCGTAAAGGAGTCCGGCGACCAGATCTTGTTCATAAGAAAGGTCGAACCGGGTCCGGCAGACCGCAGTTATGGCATTGAAGTAGCCCGTTTAGCCGCCCTCCCCTTGCAAGTAATCGAGCGGGCGGGTGCTGTTTTATTGCATCATGAAAGAAGGGAACAGTCCGTCACTGAGGAACTGGCCCCGGGTGACGCCGACGCCCCCTATCAGATCAAGCTGTTTGAACCTGTGAATCAGGGGCTAGCGGATCGGGTAAGAGCTTTGAATATCAACGAGCTCCGGCCGATTGAAGCGTTACAGATACTGCACGAGTTGCAGCAAGAGTTACAAAAACGATGAGAATTGCAGGCATCATGAGTGGTACTTCGCTCGACGGGATCGATGTCGCGGTTATTGACATCACCGGTTCGGGCTTCAAGGCGAAGATCAACGTCTTGGCGAGTCACTCTGTCCCCTATCCGAAAAAGGTCCGTGAGGCGCTGTTGTCGGTCTCGAATACTTCTTCGCAGACTGGCGACATCTCGCGCCTGAACTTCCTGCTCGGCGAGTTGTATGCCGAAGCGCTGGAAGAGACGGTTGAGCGCGCCGGCATTCCGATGAACTCTATCAAGCTCATCGGCTGCCACGGCCAGACGATCTTCCATGAAGGTCAGGCCGCTCAGTATATGGGGAAGAAAGTCGCCAGTACGATGCAGATCGGCGAATCGAGCGTCATCAGCGAACGCACGGGCATCAGACGTGATCTCGAATTTCCGGGAAGCGCGACATGGCGGCTGGCGGCAAAGGCGCACCGTTGGTTCCCTACCTGGATTACATGCTGCTTCGGCACCGGGGACGTGGACGCATCGCGGTGAACATCGGCGGCATTGCGAATCTCAGCGCAATTCCTCCGAACACCAATACCGATCGGTTGATCGCCTTCGATACCGGTCCGGGCAACATGGTGATTGACCAGCTGGTGGCGCGCATCACGCTGGGTCGTCAGACTTTCGATCGCGACGGCGGGTTCGCGTCGCGCGGTCAGGTTGATCCCAAGCTGCTGGCGAAGCTTCTTCGCGACAAGTACTACCGCGCGAAGCCGCCTAAGACCGCAGGCCGCGAACAGTTCGGCGCCGAGTTCGTCACGAAACTGCTGGACACCGAGTTGAGCACGGAAGACCTGATTGCCACCGCGACAGCACTAACCGCGGAAAGCATCGCGCTCGGGATTCGCAACTTCGTATTGCCGGAGATGCGGGTCGACGAGATCTTCGTATCAGGCGGCGGTACCCATAATCCGACCCTGATGGCCATGTTGAGCAAGGCTATGGAGCCCATCCCGGTTCTGATGTCGAGCGAAGTCGGGCTCGATGTGGATGCAAAGGAAGCGGTCGCCTTCGCGGTGATGGCTTATGAAACGGCTCATTCGCGGCCTTCGAACGTTCCCAAGGCAACCGGCGCGAAGCGCCCGGTGGTGTTGGGCAAACTCACCCAAAACGGAGCGACTCATAACGGCAAAAATGGGTCTACCCGGAACGGCAGCGAAGTCGTGGCTCACAATGGAAGCACTCGCAACGGCGTCACCCACAATGCAGGCGGCGCAACGCACAAGGCTCCGGCTCGTAAGGCAGCGGCAGTGGGAACGCACTCCGCACCGAGCAAAGCCAAAGCAGCCGTTCGGTAAGTCTAACTCAGTTTGAGAAAAGGGCTGGTTTCGTCGAATAGACGGGATCGGCCCTTTTGCTTTGCCTGGGCGGTCCGCAAATGAGTTGCTAAGAAGGCCGGGTGTGCACTCCTCCGCTCATGCCGAGATCTGTGCTGGAGTCTTCACGCTGGGTAGTTGAGTCGCTTATAGCTATAGCCCGGAGGCCAGTTCAGGAACTTGTTGCCCGGGAAATAGTCATCGGGCATGGTCTTGTACCTGCCAGGGTGTCCTCGATCGGGAGCCTCGAAGACGCCTCCGAACGATCTCATTCCATCCTGAAACCAGAACGGACCGATGTGAATCGCGACCTTGGTTACTGATGTGACGAGCAAAACATTCTCGAGTTGATCCTTAATCCCATCCATATGCTCTGAAATTCGGACTGTGAATGTCTTGCCGGGCTCCCATGCAAGGGGCTTACTGTTGGGGTCGATCCGTAGCGCTTGGCCCGTTCTGCTGGAGAAGGCGTCGATTGCAGGGATCCGGCCAAGATTCGCAACGTACGCCCTCATGGGTGTCCTATCGATCCATCTCCGGTATCTATAAAACTGTAAGGGAGGCCGCGACGATCGTTCTGTTGGTCCGGTTGAAGAAAGCAATGGCCATCGTTTGGAGCCAGTCGTTGCTTGCCATGAACGATGAGACGGGCCGGACTTCGTTTGGGCGGAGAAACAGTCCGCAAGGCACCATCCAACCCTCGACCGTAACTGCCATGATCATGACCGCGTCGTCTCTGAATTGCGGCTCCACCTCGACCAACTTCTCGCCTATGCCGGGTTGACGGGTGATCGTACGGTTTTGCATTCCTGCAGCTGAAATGCACAGGAGAAACGGGAAGACAACGGCGCTCGCGAAGAGCCCACATTGAATCACTCTTATGGAACAATTCGGGCTCACTTCGCAAATCGGGCATGCCGGGCCACCTTATAAGCGTGGATTGTCAGGTAGGCTGCTGCGGATATAGTCACACGAAAACCGCTGTCGCACGAACCGCGGGGCATCTGAAATTCTACGAGCCTCGAATCGCATCGTTTGCAGAGGTCCCCTCCCCACGGCGCAAGAAACAGGAGTATTCTCTGAACAGAAGAAGCGGTTAGGGAGATTGCCAGACCGCGATGCGTGCGCCGGCAAAAATCCAGCCAGCTTCCGTTGAGAGCAACCGCAACTGAAGTGGAGGTGCGAAATGGCGCTCGACCGTCTAGAGGTCAAAGTATCGATTCAAAGATTGCTCCTTGGGCTAACCCTTGTCATAGTTCCGCTCAGTGTTCTTGGGCTTTACTTAACTGAACGAAGCGACAGGGCGCTTGACCAGGCCACTGGTCAACAGTTCAAAACCATGGCTGATTTGTACAGCCGCGAAGTGGCTGTGTTTTTCACCGACCGCGTGCAGGACGCTAAGCTGCTGGCTACCGAATCGGCCGTCGTCGATGCGGTTCAAACCGCGAGTAAGGGCTATCAGGGCCTCAATGACGAGGCTGCGAATAAGCGGATTGACGAGCTAAAACAGAAATGGAACACGCCTTCCGGCGCTCCAATGATGAAGACGGTGCTCGAATCGAAAGCTGCGGAGTTCCTGCGCCGCCGCCGCGAGGAGTTGCCGAGGCTGCTGTATGTCACGGTGACTGACGACCACGGTGCGGTAGTCGCCGCGACCAGCCGGCCCACCGCTTACTCGCACTCTGACGACGAAGACTGGCAGGCCGTCTACGCGCAAGGCAAGGGGGCAGCGCACGTCGGGAAAATTCTCTACGACGACGCCGCCAAGGCGTATTACGTGGATATTGGTGTGCCCGTCTTTGAGCCCGGGTCAAACCGCTGGATCGGAGTTCTCTCAGCCGCGGTCAACCTCGACGAGGTGCTGTCGCGCTTTGACCAACCCCCTGGTGAAGGGGCGCGCGCGATCCTCGTCAGCGACGACGGGACAATCATCAGTGGCCCCGGAATTGACTTCGCCAAGCAGTTGAAGTCCGATGCGCATGCAATCGTCAGCGAATCTCTGAGCACCGTTCAGGGCCGGCAGACCGGTTATATCACCGCTCAGATGTCCCCATCACCTCGAATCGTGGGCTTCTCAGATGTCGCGGTCGGGCCCCAATTCAAGAACCTGGCCTGGGTCGTCCTAGTCAGCGAGGACGAACGTCAAGCGCTGGGACCCGTGCGAAGCATGGGCTTATTCGCCATCTTCATGGTGATTCTGGCGTTGGTGATGCTGACGCTGCTGACGGTGTATTACTCGCTGCATCGCAAACAGCGATTCGAGGACATCGAGCAGGCGCTGCCAGCAAAAGGACATACCGTGTCGGCATCGTCGGCGTAACAAACAATCGATCGATAACGGGGTTGGCCAGGAGTCACTGCCGATAACGCTGCGATAGTCACGGCGGGCTTGGCTTCTGGTGTTTTCGTTTAGGACTCACGCGTCTGCGCACGTGCGCTTACAATTGAGAAAGGCCGACAAATATGGCTGCCAAAACAACCATCAGTCTCGAAGAATTCCTGAAGTTGCCGGAGTCCGAGGACGACGGCACTCACTACGAATTGGATGATGGAGAGTTAATCACTTTGTCACCCGGCGGAACGAAGAATTCTAGACTGACTGCGTACATAACAGCCTACTTGTGCCGGATCCTTGACCCTACCCGATATGACGTCGTGACCGGCGAACCAGGGGTTGTTCTGAGTAACGAGCCCAAAAAGGCGACGGTGCGAGGTGCGGATGTTGCTGTGCTCCCATCACGGCCCCTCGAAGACTCTCCGGAAGGCTTCACTCGCGAGCCGTTCGTGGTAGCGGTCGAAGTCATTTCGAAATCAAACGACCCCATCGACATCGAACGTAAGAAGAACCAGTATCTGGCCGGAGGGGTTCAAGAGGTCTGGCTCGTTTACCCGAAAGCAAACACGGTTCACGTCTACCGTGGAAGCACTGCACAGGTTTATAGCACCGGCGAAAAGTTTGAATCTGTCCTCGGTGTCACGATTGACTCGGCCAGGTTTTTCGCGCTTTGATCCGACACGACGCGTGACTTATTCTTCCCTCAACGCGACGATCGGGTCGATCCTTGCCGCACGCCGGGCCGGGATATAACTCGCAGCGACGGCTACGCTTGCCAGTACTGCACACACTCCTGCGAACACAGTCAGGTCAAGCGGTTTCACACCGAACAGAAGGCTCTGCATGTAGCGCGTCAACAGGAGTGCGGCGATTAGACCGACACCCAGACCTGCGCCAGTCAGCTTTAACCCTTGCCTAAGCACCATCTTGATCAACTCACCACGACCGGCGCCTAGCGCGGAACGAATTCCAAGCTCGCGCGTGCGCTGGACGACGGAGTAGCTGATCACGCCATACAGGCCAATCGAGCCTAATAGCAGCGCCAGGCCGGCAAACAACACCAACAGCAGCATGTTGAATTGCTGGCGCGCGATGGAGCCGCTGACGATTGTGGACATCAGCTTGGGTTCGGAGACTGGCTGCTGGTTATCGAGCGACATCAGTTCCCGCCTGGCCAGGTTGGCGGTCGTCATGGGGTTTCCCGAGACCCGAAGAACGTAGTTCGCCGGCAGTAAGCGACTTACGAGGCCGGTCAACACCTCCGGCGTTTGGGATGCTGGAGTGAAGGTCATGCCCGGCGGCTTGGAATCGAGCCCATCGTCGTGACTATCCGCCACGATACCAACAATCTCCGCATTCCAGTTGGCGATTACTGGTTGTCCCATTTTGAGATGGGCTCCGATGGGATTTTCGTGCGGGAAGACTTCGCGAGCCAAGGTCTCGTTGATCACCACCACCGCTGGAGAGCCGGCCGCGTCCTGCTCATTGAAGGCTCGGCCACGTATCAGGGGCATTTGCATGGCGTCGAAGTATCGGGGCGTTATGCTCCGCCATTGCGCGTCGCCGTCCGAATCACCCTGCGCGTGCTGCTTGCGGCCGACGACGGCAAAAGTAAAATCCGGCCCAAGTTCAAGCGGGAGGCTGGTTACCGTCGCGGCGGATTCCACGCCGGGGACCGATTCCAGACGCTGAATCGTTCGCTCGTACATCGAAGCCACCGCGCTCGTCGTCGCATAGCGCGTCCCGTCGATCGACATTTGCATGGTAACGACATTGCGCGGATCGAAGCCCGGCGAAACCAGCCGGAGACGAACGAAGGTATCGATGAGCAAGCCGGCGCCGATCAAAAGAACCAGCGAAATGGCGACCTCGCCCACGACGAGGACGTTGCGTACACGCAGGGCGGAAGCGCTGCCTGTTCCCCGTCCAGTGCCTTCACGCAAAGCTTCATTCGCATTGGCGCGAAGTGCCTGTACAAGCGGAGCGAGGCCGAATAACAGCCCCGTGAGGACAGCCGCCGCGACTGCGAAGGCAAGCACGCGGCCGTCGAGCCCTACCTCCGCTAGCCGGGGAAGGTTCGCAGGAGCGAAGCGAAGCAGGATCGGGAGTCCGGTCCACGCCAGCAGCAAGCCCAGGGCCGTTGCCACAAACGAGAGCAGCAAGCTTTCGCTCAGCGCCTGCCGTGCAATCTGCCAGCTACCTGCGCCCAGAGCGACTCGGACGGCGAGTTCCTTTCGCCGCGCGGCCGATCGCGCTAATAGAAGACTTGCCACGTTGGCGCAAGCGATCAGGAGCACAAAACCGACCGCACCCATCAGCACCAGCAACGTGGGACGCACGTCCCCGACCACCAGTTCCAGATAGGGCGTGGTGCCAATCTGCTCAGTCTCCTCAATGTGCTTGGGAAACTGTTGCTTTATGCGATTGCGCACCACCGCAAGGTCGGCATTGGCCTGCTGGATAGAAACGCCGTCCTTGAGGCGCCCAAGAACGCGATACATGTTGGAGAAGTCTTCGGGGTCCATCTTGAGTTGCATGGGCACCCAGAGGTCGGACTCCGGGCTAAAGCGGAAGTCGCTGGGCATCACGCCGAGGACTGTGCACGTTCTGCCGCTGAGCGAAATAGATTTGCCGACAATCCCCGGGTCGCCGGCGAAGCGTCGCCTCCAAAGGCTATAGCTTAAGACCGCGTATTGCCCGGCTCCGGGAGAGTCTTCACCTGCGGTAAATGCCCGGCCTATGAGAGGACTAACTCGTAACGCGCGGAACCATCCCGATGTGACGCGGAGACTATGCAGCCGCTCGGGCTCGCCACTACCAGTGAGGTTCAGTCCCGAACTCATTACGTCGCTGGCGCCAAGACTCTCGAAGCCGTGGTTCTCCCCCTCCCAAAAGAGAAACTTAGTCGCCGAGATTGCCCAACCTGTGCCGCCGGGATATTGGCGGTGCAGTTCCAGAAGCCGGTTCGGCTCGGGGTAATTGAGTGGTCGTAAAAGAACTGCATTGACGACCGTAAAGAGAGCGGCGTTGGCGCCAATGCCCAGCACTAGCGCGAATAGCGCAAGCAGGGTTACGCTGGGGGTTTTGCGCAGCGTCCGGAACGAGAATTTCAGGTCTTGAAAGAGGTTCATGGCGGGTGACTTGCAATGAGCTACGGCACTTGGGTGGCCGCGGTTCCATCTGTTGCGAAACGTTTGTTTGCACGCCTCATCAGGTGAAACCCACGCCGGGCAGCTGTCCGCATGCTCACATCCGCGACGACTAGTGCCAGAACCGGACAGCCAAGTGCAGCGAAGCCCGAAAGACGTCGCCGCCAACTGACCCTACGTCATTGGTCTTGTAGGTGTTACCCCTCGCTGACCCGGTGGATCCGGGTCGCGGTTTGGGAAGACAGTTCGTCCATCGGCTTTCCCAAGAACACACCGGCTCCAGCCAATTTCTTTGACTGGAGGCGGATGAACGATGTGTTTACTGACATGGCCGCGATTCGGTGGGATCGTGCGAAGGTGACGGGCGGGCTTGAACCCGAGCTGATCTCGGGACGACGTGTCATGTCGAACTTCCTGGCTGTCTTGGGAACCAAGCCAATCTATGGCCGAAACTTCAGCGAGACGGAAGATCGCTACAACGCACCGGTGGTGGTGGTTAGCTACGGGTTTGAGTCCGTCGCGGAGCACGTGGGGGACCTCCGCCCGCTTGCGTGCGTCCGCCCAGCTTCAGAGCTCGCTCTATCGCGAGGTCACTCCCGGCTATCTAGAGAGCCTTGGCGCGCGACTCCTCGAAGGGCGTCTGATCAACGAACATGACCGGAGGGACTTGATGCGGGTGATTGTCATCAACGAGACTTTTGCACGCTTGACTGGCAAAAGCAGAGCCCGCTTTGCGGCCAGCTACGGTTTGGGTCGAAGAAACGCGCGGCCTACACGATAATCGGCGTGGTGCACGACATTCGCGAACGCGGCCTCCAATGGGCAGCCGGGGCTCTACGTGTCGGCCATACAGGTAAATGAGACCGATGCAACCAATCTTGTCGTTAGAACCAACGGAAACCTCACGTCTCTCGCGGACGCTGTCCGGGATGTCATTTGGTCGGTAGATCGCAATGTGCCTGTGGTGGACGTGCTTACCTTGGATGACCATATGGAGATGGAGGTTCGCGGGACTCGCTGTCTTTCTCTCGGCGCTCGGAATTTACGGCGTCCTGGCTTACTCCGTAGCCCAGCGGCGCCGCGAGATCGGCCTGCGAATGGCGCTGGGGGCGACACCAATTCGGTCACTGGAATGGTACTGCGGCATGGATTCCGGTTTACGCTGATTGGCTTCGTTTTAGGAATCGGGGTGGCATTTGCCGGAACGCGATTGATGTCGTCCTTATTGTTCGGCGTGCTGCCACAAGACCCATTGACGTTTGGATCTGTGGCTGTTCTGCTGTTCGTAGTCGCGATCGCTGCCTGCATTGGCCCGGCTCGCGCCGCATCCCGGGTCGATCCGATGCGCGTGCTCCAGGAGGAATAGCGTCGGCGATTAGCTGGCAGCCTTAACGAATTGCTGGTAGGCCTGATTCAATTGGCCGGGCGTCATCGGGTTGTCGTGTATCAACACCCGGTAGCGCAGCCGCAGCTGGTCGCCCGACTTCAGTTTCAGTCCACCCTCGCCCGGCGCGATTTTATCGAAGTCTTTCTGGCCCCAGGGATTCAAGGCGAATAATCCATACGCGCGCGAGTGCCAGCGCGGTGGATGGTTGCGATTGGCGGGGTTGTCGAAGATGGCAATTCCAACCGGACGTCCATCGACCGGGCCCGAATAGTCGACCCAATCTGCCTTTGTTCCCCAGACCTGCTTCTCCGTTCGTAGACCGGTGGAACTGACCATCTGACCACCTTTGTCCTCTTTCATGGAGTCCGCGATCCGGATCGCAAAGAAGCCTTCTTTGGTGTCCTCAAAATGAAGATCCTGGCGGGCCGTAAATGCGATGTCGAAATCGATTGTGCGCCGATCGGACTCAGCAGGGACGATGTTGGTGCGGTCTTCGCTCAAGGCAGCTTGGCCGTCGGCGTAGAAGGTCATGGTGCGGTCTTCGATCAACATGACCTGGCCGGAGGGGCCTCTCCATTCAAACGCGGCTTCGATCGACCCGCGGAGTTTGCCCGGCACGAAACGGGGCTCGCGCAGGAGGATCATCGTGCCGCGGTTCGTGCTGGTATACGACTTCTCGTTTTCCCAGAAATTGATTCCATTGATGCTGCCGTAACCGATAAAGAGTCCCCGGTGGTGCGGATGATCGCGCGATTCCCCGTCCACCTGGACCATCGGGAACTGGCGCGTCACGATCCGGCCGTCCGCGGACCGCAGAGGCTGCAGGAACGGCTTCGGGAAGTTTTCGCCGAAAAAGAAGTCGGTAAACGGCTTTCCATTGACAGCTACGGAGATGTGATCAACGGAAGGCTCTCCCGCAGCCAGCGGTCGAACCCCGTGGCCACTCATCTCCACTTGCCCGAAGAGCCGCACAGCCAGGGCCAATGAGAGGCTAAACAGGGCAAACCGGCGACAAAGCGGAGGCTGATGTGTCATACAGACGCTTTTCATCATACAGGTCGGAATCCGAGTCGAGCGTGTCGCTTCGCCGCGTTTGGTTGACCGCCTTGTAAGGCGCTCGATATCATGAATAATGTCAGGTACGTCAAGAAGGAGACTATATGGGACCAGTCGGTTTCCCGGAAATGGTTGCCATTTTCGTGATCGCCCTGCTCCTCTTCGGCCCCAAGAAGCTGCCGGAGTTGGGTAGGACGCTCGGAAGAGCAATTACGGAATTCCGCCGCGCCTCAAACGAGCTAAAGGCCACGTTTGAGTCTCACTTGAGCGAACTGGAACGGGAGGGGCAGTCGATTCAGAAGTCATTGAACTCGTACACCGAGATGCCCACACCTTACTCGTACTCGCAGAATGATTATCATTACGACACCGAGTACCACCAGTATTCTGGATCCTCCGAGACCAGCGACTCACAACCCGCCAAAGCCAGCGCAACCGTAGTTCCGGACGCTGAGGCCCATCAGGATGCGACGGTAACGCAGGAATCGCATCTGCCCGGAACCGTTCCCCGCAGTGCGGGGGTGCATCCGAGCGAGTCCGTCGCGGTTGACGAGATCCACCCAGCGTAGAAGAAAAGGTTGAATGTCGGACGAATTGAACGAGTCGCACGATGCGACCGGTGAGAGTGCGCCTGTCCCGGCGCCGGGCGAACCCGCCAGTTCGCCTGCACCCGTTATCCCGCCGCCGGGCCTAGACGCGCCCCGTGGCGGTTACATCGACCCTTATGGGTCCCCGGAAGAAGCAGCGCCGGTTCCTTCCCCGGCCGAGCCCGCTGCCTCTTCAGAAGCGAGCGGCCCGACCGAGTACTACCAAGGCAACGCCGACCCCGGCAAAGCGTTGGTCAGTTCTACGCCGGTCGCAACGCCGGAACTAGTACCGCCCCCGACCATCACGGTGGCACCGCAAATTACGAAGCCGGAATCTGTTGCGCTCGCGAAAACGACACCCAAAGGCGGCCTCATGCGGCGGCCACCCACGCCCCCGCCACCACCCTCCGACGACGGCGAGGACGAAGAGGAAGGCATGCTCCGCATGTCGTTCATGGATCACCTGGAAGAGCTGCGTACCCGCATCCTACGCGCACTGATGGGCTTCGTGGTCGCGTTTTTCGTATCCCTCACTTTCACAAACCCGCTCTGGCGCTTCGTTTCTGAACCCGCCATTGACGCTCTAAAACATCTCGGCATCAACCCTCCTCGGCTGGTCGCAATTACGCCGATGGAAATGTTTTCGACCATCTGGATCAAGATGCCGCTGCTGGTCTCCATCTTCATCGCGTCTCCGTGGCTTCTTTATCAGGTTTGGGCTTTCATCTCCCCGGGCCTTTATAAGCGCGAACGGCGCTGGGCGGTCCCCTTCATCCTTGTCACCGCTGGACTGTTCATCGCGGGCGGCTGCTTCGCCTATTTCGTCGCTTTCCGCTATGGTCTCGAATTCCTGTTGGGCATCGGCCGCGACATCAACGTGACACCGATGGTTTCCGTCACAGAGTACTTCGACCTCTTCGTGAATGTAACGCTCGGCGTCGCCGTGGTGTTTGAGATGCCGGTCGTCATTTTCTTCCTGACACTGCTGCGTCTCGCCTCCCCCCGGTTTCTGATCCGGCACTCGCGATACGCCATCCTCGGCATCGTCATTCTGGCGGCCGTGATTACGCCGACCCCGGATGTCTTCAACATGATGCTCTTCGCAGTACCGATGTGTCTGTTGTTCTTTATCGGTGTGCTGGCGAGCTACATGCTGGTCATGAAGCGCGAAGGCAAAGCACTGCCCTGGAGTAAGATACTGCTCGGCCTTTTGGGCGTGGCCATCCTAACGGCGGCGGTTGTGGCCGTGATGGTCTATTTCTTCCATTACCACCTGATCAGTCACTGGCCCTTCGTGACGAAGTAAGGTTCGCACGGAGCCGGAGGCGCCTCTGGTTCGATTGGTTACTCGCCCGGAAATCCAGAATTACTGCAATATCGATCGAGTTAATGTTGTACAGAAATATTAAATGGATTCAATGATTTAGGCGAGATGGTTGTTCTGATGAGTTGACACTGGCAGCAGTTATGTCTTATTGTTGATAGACAATGAGGTATTCGTCGCCCGTCACCATCCTAACTCTGCTCGTCGTCTTAGGCTTGGCGCTTCCATGTCTTCGCGCGCAGGAAAACGCCTCGGTCTCAGGCCTGGTGACGGACGCTTCCGGTGCCGGAATTGAGGGAGCCTCAATAACCCTGAAGGGCCTCGAGAACGGATCAACTCGGAGCGGGCTCAGCGACCACTCGGGACGTTACAGCTTTCCGTCTCTGGCTGTGGGCCGTTATTCGATCACCGCCGAGAAGCCAGGATTTCAAGTCGCTTCGAAGACTGGACTCTCGCTGGTCATCGGGCAGCAGGCTGAGGCGGACCTAACACTGGCGGTCGGCGAATTGAGCCAAGTCGTCACCGTTGAGGCCGCCGAGCCGGTGGTCAGCCTCTCAACGGCCCAGACGTCCGGATTAGTCACGGAACGCGAGGTAAAGGACCTTCCCCTGAACGGTCGCAGTTACGACGAACTAATGAGTCTGAACCCTGGCGTTGTTAACTATTCGTCCGAGCGAGGTGGCAGTGTCGGGACATCAAATTCGGCCCTCGGCAATATGTTTTCCGTTTCCGGAAGACGTCCGCAAGAGAGTCTGTTCTTGCTGAACGGAGTCGAATACACCGGTGCATCTGAGATCAACCTGACTCCGGGCGGCGCGAGCGGGCAATTGCTCGGCGTCGACGCCGTGCGAGAGTTCAACGTGGTCTCGGATGTTTACGGCGCCGAGTACGGCAAGCGGCCAGGTGGTCAGGTCAGCATCCTGACAACGTCCGGATCGAACCAGCTTCACGGCACGCTGTACGAATTCCTGCGCAACAGCGATCTGGACGCACGCAACTTTTTCGACCAGGCTTCTATTGCACCATTCGAGCGTAACGAATTCGGAGCTGCGCTTGGCGGGCCTATTCAGAAGGACAAGACATTCATCTTCGGTAACTACGAGGGATTTCAGCAGCGGTTGGGGTTAAGCGACGTAACTCTGGTGCCGGACAACAACGCACGGAACGGCTACTTGCCGAACGCAAGCGGAAAGCTGGTTTATGTAGGTCTGGGACCTGGCGTTGCTCCCCTGTTGACCCTTTGGCCCACCCAAAACGGCCCCGAACTCGGCGGCGGCATTGCGATCGCTTACAGCAATCCGCTCCAGCACATTCACGAAAACTTTGGAACGACCCGAATTGATCACGTATTTTCAGCAAAGGACCAACTTTCGGGCGTCTACACGATTGACGATAGCTCTGACACCACACCCAGCGCCAACCCACTCACTGGCATCGCAGAGAGTGAAATCGCGCAAGTGTTCAGCCTGGAGGAGTCGCACGTCTTTTCGCCTCGGGTTCTCAACACGGCTCGGTTTGGATTCTCTCGCGGCGATATGGATTTCAACGGAGTTGTTGCCGGCAACGTTCCCGGGTGGATTGGGTCCAACCCGGTAGGCGCCATCGTGATCGGCGGAGGTACTGCATCGAACTCGGCTACGCAAGTGACCCAGGCCGGCGCGAACGTGGCGAGCAATACAACCGCCGTCAGAAATCTGTTCACCTATCAGGACCAGGTCGATATCAACCTCGGCATTCACCACATCCAGGCTGGCGCCTGGGTTCAGCGAATCCAATCCAACGACAATTTTGCCCAAGCCCAGTACGGCCAGGCTTCGTTCTCGACCCTGCTGAGCTTTCTTCAGGGGAAGATCGCCACATTTACAGCAGTACCGGACCCAACCGAGCTCGGCTGGCGCTCGCTCGAAGCGGCGTGGTTTATCCAGGACACGGTAAAGTTGCGACCCAACCTGGAACTCAAGCTCGGCTTCCGAGCGGAATCGACCGACGTCTGGAACGAATCGCACGGCCGAGGTTCAAACTACCTGTTCGGGCCCGGCGGCGTCATCGAAACTCAGCCGCAGATCGCAAATTCGGTATTCACGGTAAACCGTGCTACATTCTTGCCCGAGCCGCGTGTCGGCCTCGCCTGGGATCCGTTTGGCCACGCTGATACCGTGATCCATGCGGGCTTTGGTGTCTATAACGCGCTTCTCGATAATCTCAGCTATCGCCTCGATCAGAACGCACCGTTCAATACGACCGTTTCACTCAAGAACATCACGGTAGGCAGCCTGGCGCCCGGCGCGCCGCTTCCCTCCGGGGGCCTCGTTTCGCCAGCCGGCGTCCAACCCGATGCCTACACTCCGACCGTGTTGAGTTGGGTCTTCAAGGTCGATCAAAAGATCGCGGCGAATACGTCGTTAGGTATCGGCTATGTTGGTTCGCACGGATACCACGAGATCCTGTCGGTGGACGCCAACCTCCCGTTTCCTACAGTCTGCCCAGCAGCGCCGTGCCCGCCCAGCCTTGCGCCCGGTACCATCTATTATCCGAAGGGGTCGCCGCTCGCGAACCCTAATGTCGCCAACACGACCAGTTGGTTCACGGAGGGGCTCAGTTCCTATAACGCGCTACAGATCGACGTCAACCGCCATCTCACGAAAGGTTTGCAGATACGGGGCGTCTATACGTTCTCCAAGAGCCTTGATGACGGGGGCACGCTCAACAACAGCGTGGGGAACAATACCCCCGCCTTTGTCGCGTTTCCGCTGAATCCAAAAGCGGATTGGGGCAGGTCCCCGTTCAACGTGACCAACCTCGGCGCCATCAACGGAACTTACGAACTCCCGTTCGGCCAGGGACGGGCCTTTTTGCATTCGCCCTCGCGGCTGGTCGGCACCTTGGCCGGAGGTTGGCAGATCTTGGGCGTCGTCACAGCCCAGAGCGGCTTCCCCTTCACCCCGCAACTAGGCTTCAACCCGTCTAACGATGGGGATTCGCGTAATCCAGTCCGGCCTTCCTGGAATCCTGCCTTCTCCGGGCCGGTGATTCTCGGCGGCCCAAACCGATACTTCGACCCGAACGCCTTCGCCGTGCCCCCGAATGGAACCTACGGGAACGTCGGCCGCGACGTCTTGACCGGTCCAGGGTTGACTAGCGCTGACTTCTCGGCCCTAAAAAACACGGCGATCACCGAACACGTCAATCTGCAGTTCCGGGCTGAGTTCTTCAATATCCTTAACCACACGAATTTCAGTACTCCCAATCCCGTGGTGTTTACCGCAGCAACCGGGGGCCCGGTGAGCACGGCCGGTGTTATCAGCTCAACTGCCACGACTTCTCGCCAAATTCAATTTGGCTTGAAATTGCTGTTCTAGCTTCCTAACCCAAACACGCTTGAAACAGTCAGCGTCAGCTTCCTGGCATTAATGCTGGTCCAAAAGACCGACACCCGGGCAAATGTTGGTGCATCACTTGCATAGGGGTTGGCTTGGGGGCGGCAGCTGCCCGCAGTGACAAGGAGGCGCGATGGATCAGGACATTCGGTACACGGACCAATTGACCTGCGCGCGTCGAATGCCCATCCTGGCAACATTTTTGCTAAGCCTTTCTCTTCCCCTCACGTTACGGGCAGAGCATCTTAGACCCGCGACCCTCCAGGCGTGGGATCAATACGTTCAACAGGCAAACGCCCGCATGCAGGCGCGGCTTCGGCCCGGGTCTGGATTTATGTGGATCGACGAGAGTTCCGGTCGGCAGCAGGTCGTTCGTGGTGGCCAGATTCTCGTGTCGCCGGTGGGAGAACACTGTCCCAGGGCAGTGGAGAGCGGGCTTATTCACGATTGGATCGCGGCCGTCTTCCTTCCAGACACGACGCTCGCTGACGTTTTGTCCGTTGTCAGAGATTACGATCGCTACCCGGAATTCTACAAGCCGTATGTGATG
This sequence comes from uncultured Acidobacteriaceae bacterium, assembly GCA_963771305.1. Lineage (GTDB taxonomy): Bacteria > Acidobacteriota > Terriglobia > Bryobacterales > Bryobacteraceae > CAJCIT01. Next base: position 17,053 of record CAVYTS010000019.1, on the reverse strand, counting down.
GAGGCCAAACCAGTGAGCCACCAAGGGGAGGAGGACCGCTTCTCCATGACCCTGCTCAATAAGTCGATCTTCCAGCGAACCGCTCTCGATAATGACTACGAGACGACCTACTTCAGGCTGAGCGGCACCCGGATTTACAGCGTCTCCCAGACAACTCGAGTGCAGGAGATCGACGATCTCGGGCAGCCCAGCCAACATAAAATGCCGGTCGATACGGGCAATGGGTACGTGTGGCGCTTACACAGCATCTCCCGAATGGAGGAACGGGATGGAGGCGTGTACGTGGAAATGGAGGCTATCGTCCTCAGCCGTGACATTCCGGGTGCATTTCGCTGGTTTGTCGATCCGATTGTCCGGCGTGTCTCCAAAGATGCAATGATCACCACGCTGAAGCAAACTTCAGATGCGGTTCATGCCAGCATGGAAGCCGCGAAACGGGTCAAGCCTAGTTGCGCAACGGAGGCGGCCAATGACTGCGCCCATGCGCGAACGAGCTTACCGGAATCCCCCTTCACCCCCCGAAGGCCGAAATAGATCATTTCAGCAATCCTTCCATGGCGCGCAAAATGCCGCCGGGCGTGGCTATGCCCCAACGAGCGATCTCCTCCGAGCGGGTCAGCGTATCAGCCACAGCGTACATGCGAAGTTCGTCGGCATTGCCCGATGGCCGGAAATGGGCAACGTCCTCGTTATCAAATGTGATTCTCACACCGTCCGTATAGTTCAAGTGCACGATTGAAGGAAACCCCATCTCTCCTGTGAAGAAACTTTCGAGATCGGTGCGGATCGCAGCGACTCGTTGTAACTCAGCCTCAGAAATTTGGAGCCTGCCGCCCTCTTGATCCAGGACGCTTGTACCAGCCGACCCGAACGAAACGTCGCGAATTCTGGCATTAGACGGCGAGAACCGCTCTACGATTTTCATGCTGATCGGTCGGGGAAATTCCTTCAGAAGCGCCGCTCGGCTAAACCGGCGCGGCAGTTTGGCAAATCGCTCTGTCAATGATAGTCCGCGTTCCTGTGCGCTAAACAGCGTAGAAAGTATAGGAAGAAAGGCATCCCGGGTTGGGAGTGCCATGAGGACTTGGCCCGAACGTTCGATGTCCGAGCCGGTGAGGAAACCGCCATTGGCCTCCCAACCACAAATCACCTTGCGCCCCTTTCTTTGGGCTGCCTCCATGCCCGCGATCACGTAGGGCGAGCCGATCCGTGTCTTCGGCTCGGTGACGGAGGCAAGCTTGCCCCTGTCGATGCCATCGTTGCAGCTAATCGGAACCACAACAGCGTCAGCTCTCAGATACTCGGCCGTGACCATGCCGACCAGATCGCCGCCAAAGAAGTTAACCTTGCGGGTCGCCGCGTCCACGCCCAGGATCAAAGGACGGTCGCTGTCCCCGTCGACCGACACCACGGCATCGATTGGAAGACCATTCGAGCTTGCTTCGTCCACGAGCACCTGAATGACGGCCAGTTGCGCTTCGTCAATGTTCTCCGTGTCGATCGGGACGAATGTGTCGCTGCGGCCGGCAGGGATCACCTCGGCACCAAGCAGGCGCAGAATCTTCACGAGGAGGTCCCTTCCAACCGCCGAGTGCTGGTAGACGAGCAGCCGCTTTCCCTTCAGCGACGAACCTTGGAAGAAGGTCGTGTAGCGCCGCAAGTACTCATCTTTGGCGCCGGAAATCTCTGGGGGGAGTTCGGCATGACCAGTTCTAAACAGGCCCTGTTCATCGAACAGTGACGTAGCGAAGGACTGGGAGTAAACGCTATTCCTGACCTTCTTGACAACTTGGCTGATCGGCTCTTCGTGCTCTTTCAGCAACTCTCCCTGAGACGTGTTGGCCTTGTAGCCGTTCCTGTCGAACGGTATGTGACTACCGGTAATCATCATGCTGCCGCGTTGCCGGGAGATGGCGAAAAGCGTCAGCGCGGGCGTCGGAATGCGGCCCAGGAAGACGGGCTGCATGCCTGAATCACGAATGGCGCGCTCAATGGCTTGAGCAATCTCTCCCCGCCCTCCTTGCTCTGTTACGTACGCGAATGAACTGGGGCGCAGGTCACAAGCGAAAAAAAACTCCTGGCCCTGCGCGATTCCACCCCGGGAGGGAGAGAGTCCTTGCAGATACCGGAGTTCGGCCAGCGCATTAATATAAACCTCCAACTGGGTCAGGTGTATAACTTCGCCGCGGCGCCCGCTGGTGCCGAACTTCAGCTCAAGGGGCTGGTAAGCAAGATGACTTTCGAGAAAATCCAAGGTTAAAGACCTTTCTGATGATTTTATGGAAATGGTGCAAAACCCTCCACGCGCTGACCACACAGCGATCCGGAGTGTTCCCGCCTCACCCGCGAGCAGAGTTCTTCAACAGACTCCAAACGCCGTTACAGTATCCCAGAAAGTGCTCGGGCTTCAATTTACTAGCCCACTCCCGGAGGAATCGCCAGCGCGATCGTCGATTGGACAGCGTGCCATAGGCAAGGCTCAGGCAGTACGCACGGATCGATATCCGAAGTGGCTCGAAGAACTGGTCCCGCTTATCCACTCGGTAGGCGCAATAGCCGTACACGGCTTGAAACGGCGTATAGCCGAAATGTCGAAGTTGCACGGCCATCGCCTCCCGCAAGGCGGCCCCTCGCTGTGACAGGGTCATGTTAGCGCAGTGCATTCGCGAGGTGGCGAGGTAGCGGTCCAGATAGCCCAACTCGACCTTCTTTGAGAGGCGAATCCAAAGGTCGTAGTCAAAGGCCGACTTCAGCTCCTCATCGAGATATCCGATCTCCTCAAGCGCCGAACGCAGTACGAAGGCAGCCGGCTGGCAAATGAGGCACTCACGCCAAAGGTGCTGCACGGCGTCCGGTGAAGTCGGATATCGGCCCAGTAGGTTGTTGTCTGAAGCAGTCCAATTCGCTTCCCCGTACACAACACCAAGCGATCGGTTGAGCTGGAATCTTTTGACGGCGGCTGAGACAGATCCGGCCAGGAGGGTGTCGTCCGCACTCAACCAGCCGCAAATCGTGCCGGAACCTCGGCGAAACCCGCGGTTGATCGCTTGCGCAGCCCCCGCATCCCGTTCGCGGATGACCCGGACGCGGGGCTCGTAGCGCGCCAAAATCTGGTTCGTGTCATCGGTGGAACCGCCGTCCACGGCGATATACTCGATACGTGGGTAGTCTTGCGACAGGACGCTTTCAACAGTTTCCGTTAGGTACTCGCCCGCATTCAGGGTCGGCGTAACGATAGTGACTAACGGGACGTCCCCCATCGTATCCTCCGTTTCCCCCGACACGCGTCCGGTCGACATGTTGTTCATTTCGATTATCCCAAGCTGCCGGAAACATGTGCACGGCGGGCTGGCGTGCTCCTAAGGCGGGCTATGAAAAGAACCGCAGGGGGGAGGCTGCTGCGTAACTCTTTATCGTTGGTGCTGGCGCTAGCCGGCGTGACGTCTGTGTTCACCTCAAGAGGCACCTCGCAGACAACGCCCCGGCGAGCTCTGATCACGCAGGCGATTGACGAAAACAGGTTGGTCATGCTCGCGGGCAACACGCACCCCGACGCCAGAAGCCAAAACGACTTGGGCCCCGTCGATGACAACTTGCATCTCGACATGTACCTCCAGTTAAGACGCTCGCCTGAGCAGGATCTCGCTGCTGAACAGTTTGTCGCATCGCTTACCGACCCGGCCTCCCCGGACTTCCACAAATGGATAACCGCCGCGGAGTATGGAAGGCGGTTCGGCGCGACGTCCGAGGACATCGCGGCGGTTTCGCGTTGGCTGGAATCGTACGGATTCAAGGTAAACGCCGTTCCCTCGCACAACATGGTGATTGATTTCTCGGGGAACGCGGGCCAAGTACGGGAAGCGCTGCACACCGAGATTCACACACTGGAAGTTGCGGGCGAGCGTTACTTCGCCAACATGCGCGATCCACAAATCCCTGCGGCTTTGTTGCCGGCTGTAACCGGGGTCGTCTCCCTCCACAACCTTAGGCCGCGCCCGATGCTCGTGCCAAAGGCGCAATACACGATCAATGCCTCCGTCCTGCCTCTCGTCCCTGGCGACTTGGCGACGATCTACAGTCTGAACCCGGCTTTTTCCACTGGATATACCGGCCTGGGACAGACGATCGTAGTGGTGGAGGATACGGATCTTTACAACGGCACCGGCGATTGGGACGTCTTCCGCAATACCTTCGGGCTGTCACTTTCGTACCCGTTCGGCTCGCTCACGCAGGTCCACCCGGCGCCGGGGGCCGGCGGCACTTGCAGCCCCCCTGGAATTAACAGTGACGACGGCGAGGCGGCCATCGATGTCGAATGGGCCACAGCGGCTGCGCCCAACGCCGCCATCGTTCTGGCATCCTGCGCCGACACGACCAACTTCGGCGGATTCATTGCTCTTCAGAACATGCTGACCAACGGCGGCCCCGTTCCCGGCATCGTTAGCATCAGCTACGGTTCCGCGGAAACGCAGAACGGCGCTGCGGGCAATAGCTACGTCAACACTCTCTATCAGATGGCCGCTGCCCAGGGGGTGTCGGTGTTTGTCGCTGCCGGCGACTGGGCTGCCGCACTGTCCGATGTTGGGGGAACCGAGGCATCAAACGGAATCAACGTCTCTGGGTTGGCATCCACGATCTACGATGTTGCGGTCGGCGGCACGGACTTCGGCGACCAAGCTTCTGGAACCACCAGTACGTTCTGGAATTCGACCAACGGCGTCTACTATGACTCCGCCAGATCCTACGTTCCCGAGATCCCCTGGAACGATTCCTGTGCAAGCGTAGTGCTCGCCAACTATTTTGGGTTTAGTACGACGTCCGGTCCCGCTGGGTTTTGCAATAGCCTCACATCATCCAACAAATATCTCCTTAATGTCACCGGCGGCAGTGGCGGGCCCAGCGGGTGCGCCACGGGAATCCCGAGTGTTCCGAATGTAGTCAGCGGTACCTGCGCGGGATATGCCAAACCTGCGTACCAGACGATTTTCGGCAACCCCAGCGACGGCGTTCGAGACGTCCCGGATATTGCCCTTTTCGCAGCGAATGGCATATGGAGCCACTATTATTTGGTCTGTTATTCGGACACCGCAAACGGGGGGAGTAGTTGTGCGGGTTCTCCCTCTAGTTGGTCCGGATTCGGTGGAACGTCGGTCTCATCTCCGATCATGGCCGGGATTCAGGCCCTGATCAACCAGGCCTTGGGGTCAACGGGCGTCGGCAACCCGAATCCGATTTACTATCAGATCGCTCAGAAGGAATACAACTCTTCGGCAGGCAGGACCGCGTGCAATTCCACCACTGGCCCCGCCTCGACTTGTAGCTTCAACGACCTCACCCAGGGCGACACAGACGTTCCCTGCATCGGCACATTCAATTGCTTCTTAGACGGCCAGACGATCGGTGTCCTGTCGACCTCGAATACCTCTTATGTACCTGCCTACCAAACGGCTCCGGGGTGGGATTTTGCGTCAGGCATTGGCAGCGTGAATGCCTTCAGCTTATTGAACGCTTTTATGAGTTACGTTCTTCAGGCGCCGACACTCGTATCACCCGCCAACGGAGCCGTTGCCGTTCCATTGTCCATGAGTATGACGTGGAAGCCTTCGGAGGGCGCGACTTCCTACGATGTGTACCTGGGCACGTCGAATCCGCCGCCGTTCGTGACCACCGTCACGACGACCAACTACGCGCCATCGTCGCTGGCTGCTTCCACCCAGTATTTCTGGCAGATCGTGGCAAAAGGCGCCTCCAACAGCAGCGCGTCACCGATTTGGTCGTTTGCGACATCGACAGAGCCTTCGACCGTGACGCTGACGCTCAACCAAATTGGGAACGGAACGGTTACGGATAATCCTCAGGCCAGTGGCGGCTCTTATGTGGTCGGCACCAAGGTCTGTCTGACGGCTACGCCCGATGTGGGCTGGCTATTCGGTGCCTGGAGCGGGGCCACGCTGGATGCCTCGAACTGTCTGGTCATGAACGCCAACGACAGCGTCACCGCCTTCTTCGTCCAAACCACTGCGGAGTTCAACGACGTTCCGCCAATCGCTGTCTATTTCGACGCGGCGAACCTCATGTTTGAAGCGGGAGTGACCACCGGTTGCATACAGGGCACCACGCCCCAAACGCGCAGCTTCTGCCCCAGCGACAACGTCACCCGCCAAGAGATGGCCGCATTTATCGTCCGGGCTGTTACCGGCACCACGACTCCCGCTATTTATAACCCGCTTCCCTATTTCACTGATGTTCCGGCGACGAATCTGTTCTTCCCGCACATTCAGAAGCTGATGGATCTGGAGATTACCACCGGCTGCGGAACCGGGCTATTCTGTCCCACCGACACGATTCCGCGGTGGGAAATGGCGATCTTCATGATCCGAGCCCGCCTAATGTTGTACGGAGCGACGTTCACCACAGCCGCAACGCCCTATTTTGCTGACGTGCCGACCAACGTGGAGGGCAATGGAATGCCGTTCCCGTTCATCCAGCGCTCTTATGAGGAACATATAACCAACGGCTGTGGAACCAATCCGCTGGACTATTGTCCGGACGACCCGGTGACACGGGGCGAAATGGCGTTGTTCATCATGCGGGCATTGTTCAAGGAGACGACGATCCTGGGCCCGACAGCGCCGCAGCTGACAGGCGTGAGTCCGAACACGATGGCTGCGACGGCGGGCAATCAGATCACAGTGACCATCACGGGCGTCAATACGAGCTTCCAGTCGAGCGACACCGTGACCGTACCGAGCGGACGTTTAGCCGTGAGTAAAGTAGTTGTGAATTCGGCGACTTCGATCTCGGCGACGCTAACGGCGAACGCGAACGTACCGGCCGGACCACAAGCGTTGGTGGTGACGACCGACGGCCAGAATCTCACGTTGCCGATGGCGATCAAGGTGGGAACGTATTAGGCGCAATCTTGTATAAGGCGAGCCGCCTTTGCTAGACCTGGAAATCGGACGTCCTCAGGGTTTCGTTGGTGCTTTTCGGCTGTCTTCAGAAGACGGGCGAGTCATTCTACGCACCGCGACGGGAATCGCAAAAGTTCCTGCAATGAAAATGACCGCCAACGCGCTCAGCAAGCCCCCCATGCGGAAAGAGGTTGGCGCAAACTCAAACCGGACGGCGTGATGCCCCTGTCTGACTGGCACCGCCATGAAAGCGTAATTGGCGCGTATCACAGGAACTTTCATCCCATCCACTTCGGCGACCCAGCCCGGATAGTAGCTCTCATTGAAGTACAGCATCCCATCCTGATCGGCGGTAAGCATGAGCTTCACTTCGTTGTTGGTCTGGGCCACATCGCTGATCAAAGTAGGCGCCGCATCCCCGGGGACGCCCCAAAAACGGCCGACCTCCTGCGGGACGATCACCGTTCGTTTGCCGTCAAAGTCCGAACCTGTTAGAGCCTTAAACTGATCGTCCTCAGTGGCGATGACATGAATGGCTGTGGCGGGGAGGAAGGAGAGAAGGGGCACGGCATCGGGATTTTCAAACACCTGTACGTGGTGGAGCGAAAACGTTTTGGTGAAACGCTCCGGATGCGCGGCGAAGCGTGAGGTGCTTTGGTTCCACTCCGTCGTCACGAAGTATCGTGTCCCGGTAAGATCCAAGACTCCTTTCGGCGCAGTCAACACGTTCTGAGACCTAAAGGCGTCCTCGGTCTCGACCACGGACAGCACTCTCACAGCCCGTTTGTTCGGGAAATCGTTTCCCGCCGCCGACGATAGCCTGTATGGCAGCTCAAACTGCGCGCCGTACACGACATCGACTGCAGCCACGCGCCACATGGGAATTGCTCTCGCGCGTAGGAAGTCAAACACGGGAGCAGTCGGGAAAATATCATCTGGTTCGACAAACGGCACCACCGCGAAACCGGCTGTCATCAAGTCTGCGGCAATCAAGACCACCAAGGCGCGACTGAAGTCCACGGCGCGAATGCGCCTGGTGGCTGCGAGAGAAACAATAATCAGCGAAAGAAGGACCAGTAGTAGAGTCCAGCGCCAGGGGATCGCCGTGTGTCCGGCAAGGCGCAGGATAATCGGGCCGCCCGCGCCGATGGCAGTCATGAGCCACAGAATGAGCGTCCAATAGGCGAAGCGTGGTTCTCGCTTCTGGCACCGGGCTGCTACCGCTGAAATCGCGAGACCGGCCAGCACGGCGCAAGCAAAGTCAGCCACTCCCAGGAGCCGCCAGTTCGGTAAGTTGGCCAGCACCGGAATATGCGCCGAGATCCAAAATCCCGGCTGCCAACCATAAGCAGCTTCGATACAAAAGAAGGCCAGTGCCACGAAAAACACGACGTCGCGTCTCTTCCGCCAGAGCACGCTGAACGGCAGCAATGCGATCGTAAACGCGCCGATGTAAGCAGCTCCTTCCGGAATCGATACGCCATCTACGTTAGGGTGGTGTAACAGATCGCGGGACAGAAATCCGACGCTTTGCGATGAGCCCAGCGATCCCCAATGAATATCCAACGAGCGGGCAATTAAACCCACCCACTCCAATGTGGGCATGAGTTGCACGGCCGCCAACGCGAGGCTAAGTAGACCGGCGCCTCCGAACGCCAGCGCGTACCGGCCCGACGACGGCGCGATTGGGAACAGGCGGTAGGCTGCATACACAAGAGCCATCACCGTCACCTCGAGCGCCACCTCGGGGTGACCGCCCAAAACCGGGAGCGCAAAGGCAACCGCTGCCAAAGCTAGGAAGGCACGCGATTGTTTCGAGCGCAGTGCGTCGACCGCCAGAAACATCAAAGGCAGCCACATAGCGGTATCCAGCGGCGTCGCGCCCTGCCATGCAACAACCCAACCGCTCAAGGCAAAAATGAACCCGGAAACGAGTGCGGCCAACCACGAGGCTCCCAAGTTCCTCACGAAAATAGCTGTGGTGGTCGCGATGATGATGCTACGAAGTATGAACAGCAGGGACCACGCCAGCAAAAAGGGAAACAACGAGAGAAGCCAATTCAACGGAAAAAATACGGCCGACTGTGGCATTGCCTCGTACGGCGTACCCATGAAGGCCTGGAAATCCCACAGTGGAACATTTCCGATGCGAAGCTTCGAGTTCAGTGTCCGACGCCACGGATAATAACAGGTGGCGAAGTCACCTTCGTTGGGATGTGGAGAACCCGTACAACAAGCGCGCGCCGCAGTCCCCTCCCAGGGCGGGAAAGAAACCACGATATCCGCGGGAAAAGGAACATAACCCACCAGAACCGGAAGGTAGGGCAGGGATACCGCGACGGCCAAGATGAGCAGCCCGGTTCGAAAACTTAGCGTTTTGTTTCTTACTTCGGATTCTGCCGGAATAAGGGGCACCTCCGATCCTGCTGGCGTCATTAGGGCCCCTCGGGAGGACTGACCATAGATTCTGGTGGCAACCCACCCTTCGCCGGCAATGCCACGTCACGGCGGGTGCTCCGCCGTCGCAACGAGTTGACTTCCCGGGCGCTGTGCCTTTTGGCACGCAAAGGACGCGAAGTCGGTAGTGGGAGGGTTAGCCGATTTGGAAGCCGTGCTCGCGCGGGTGGGAGGTGAGTCGGTGCCACCCGCTCCCGGCAGACCAGTAGCGGTGAACTGGTGATCACGTTTCAATATACTGCAGTGTCTTAGCTCTATGTTCATGAGTTCAGGAAGTGCCTGGCGTTCATCGAACGATCAGCCAGGGCGTATCGGACGCCCCAGGTTTCTCCGCCGTTCCGAACCAATGAGACCTCGCCCAGATAAACGGAGGGACTTGCGCTGATCTCTCAAGATGAGCCAAACCTAATGCGTGAGTCCCTCCCGCACGCAAAGGATGGGATCGGTTTAACACCGGACGAACCCCGGTCAGGGACCACGATGCTACTCAGGGTGTCTCTCTGAAAACCGTCGCCGCATGCCAAATTGGACCGATAGCCAAGAGCCTCTTTGGGAATGGTTTACCAAAAAAAACGGTCGAATCTTGACTTGGTCCTTCAGACCATTGACACGATCCGGCTCATTCGATCCGGGTGTCCGACGACGGAGCGTTCGACGGCAAACCTGTCCTGCTCTGGCTAGAAAGCACCTCCCGATGCAATCTTCGGTGCGCGAAGTGCGGACCTGGGTACGAGCCGCCGGGCACGGATCGCATTTTGCCGCGAAATTTGGCCGAGGCAGTGTCAAGCGTAACCAATTATGGGTGTCGCATCTGTAATATGGCTAACGATTGGATAGGTCTCGGGAAGAGAACCTCACGTATCGCTGGCGATGCGTTGAGGAGCGCGATCACGACGAAGGCTCCGATCCAGGCGCTCGATTTCATGGGGCTTCCCAGCTGAGGGCGTAAATCTCGTCGGTACCGACGTTTCGCGAGGTAACCAGCGAATTGTTCAGTCCGGGTGTGAACCAGCCTTGGCGGCCGACGGCGAATTTCTGCAAGGAGGTGACGTTTTCGAGTTCCCGGGCGCCCATTTTGAACCGCCACCACGCGTGATCGGCACGAACGAAGAGCGACTCGCCGTCACGGGACCAATTCAGCCACCCACCTTGCGTATCGGAGACTTCCGTTTGTTTTCGGCTGGCGATCTCATAAAGCGCGATCTTCCATTCGGACCGCAACATCCCCCCGATGACGCGGTCGTCTGCCGACCGGTCAGAAGAGAACATTCCCTCGGGGCTTGGGAAGGTGGAGACCGCGCCTGTTTTCACGTCGAGCTCACGGAGCCGTGTTTCGCCGACTTCCGGCAAGCCCCGGGCGGCGAACAGAATCGAGGCGCCGTCAGGCGACCAGCAGAAAAATGCATCACCCATCGTGCCGGCCTCACCGCGCGTGACTTGCTGGACTACGCCGCTCTCGAATGGCACGACATAAATGCGCGTCGGCGCGTCCGGTGACCGTCCGAAGAAGGCGATCTGCTTTCCGTTCGGAGACCAATGTGGCATGGAAACATGCAGAGGGGGCGACGTGAGTCTGAGGCGCTGGCTTCCGTCGGCTGCACTTCTCCAAAGCGATCCGTCAGGGACTGACACGTAAGTAACCCATTTTCCGTCTTTCGAGGATTCGAGCTCGCGACCCGAGGTTCCGCTGAGTTCAGGAACTATTTGGCCGGTTTCCAGGTCGTAGCGATGAAACTCTTCCCGATCCTGGAATCCCTCAATCAAGAGGCGCTTGCCGTCCGCGCTGAAGACAGGTGCAAATGCAGCCATGGGGCCACTGGTGAGTTGCACCGGCTCCTTTCCGCCCCAGTGAAGGCCCGGATGCTCTCGGAGCACCCAAATGTTCGAGGTTCCCGCCCCACTGACGCGAAAAGCATAGTACCCGCCATCCGGCGACCAGTTGCCGCAGCACACGGAGAACGAGGGCTTCCAGCCCGGAAGCACAGGATGCAAGGCGCCATTCGCCACGGACATTTCCCACAGAGAGAGTTTGTTGTCCTTCTCCTCCGCGACAGAGAAGCGTACGTTGCTTCCGTCGGGCGACCAGCGCAAGAACCCGAGACGGCCGGGGGCGGTCGCCAGTTTACGGAGGTCGGTCCCATCACTGCGCGCAATATGCAGTTCTTTCTTGTAAGCGTAGATGAGTTGCCGGCCATCTGGTGACCAGACGGCTACTGGACCATCAGCAATCAAGTTTCCCAGGCGTCGAGGAGCGCCGACGAAGAGCGGATCGACCCAAAGCTCGGTCGCGGCATTATTAGAGTCATATCCAATCGACTTGCCCACCAGTAGTTCCGATCCATGTGACGAAACATCGATCAGTTTGGTGTCGCCTCTTGGCAGCGGCACCGCCATCGTCTCACCTCCGTTCGTGGACACCTGCTCGGCCTCGTCGCCATTCATGCCCGCACTGAAAAAGACTCGGGATGCTCCCGAAAGCAAAGGCATCCACTTGGTCAGACCGTCGGTCGTGAGCTGGGTTGAGCCCACGATTCGTGGTGGCGGGAGCGGGCGGATGAACCACCATCCAAGGGCGGCAGCCGCAATGGCAAAGAGGCCGGCAATAGACGACCAGCGGATTTTACGGGGAACAGCGCGGGCCCGCCTGGCGTGAAAGGGAGAGCGGGTACCAGAGCCACCTTCGCCGAGCTTCTTGATTATGCGGTAGTGCAAGATGATTTGACCCGGTACGATCAACGATCTACCAATTAAAGAGACCTCTTCAGGCTACAGCAAAATTGGTTGAGTCTCAGGAATGACTTCCAATCCGGCGAGGGCAGGGCAACTTCAACTAACGCGATCGTGGGCGTTATCGAGGAGAAGTTGCGAAAGAATCTCTAGGTTGACTCGCGACGTCGCGGTTCCAATTTGCTTCTGCATCGCCTAACCTCACGAGCAAAACGATCGCTGATTTGCGTAGCATCGAGGCGCATTATGCGCGGTCAGCGGCGGCATTCTCCCTGGATCGTCGATGAACAAGCGATGAACAAACAGACCGAATAGAATGAATTGAATATGAGTGGAGATGAACAGCGTGACGTGCACCGCATCGTCCGCTTCGGCGTCTTCGAAGCCGACCTTCCGGGGGGTGAACTCCGCCCGGGAAGGCACGTTGGTCAAGCTTCAAGAACAGTTATTCCGCCTACTCGCCCTACTTCTCGAACACCCGGGCGTAATCGTTACCCGGGAAGAGCTGCGAACTACCCTCTGGCCGGATGGCACTTTCGTCGACTTCGAATACTACGGCGTCAACACTGCAATCAAGAAGCTGCGTTATGCTCTGGGCGATTCGGCCGACAATCCCCGCTTTATCCAAACGCTTCCCCGCAAAGGTTATCGATTTATCGCGCCTGTAAGGCCCGAGGGGCCGCTCCAACCCACGGCCGCTGGGCCATCCATCGCGGCCTCTCCAAAGCGCCGCCGTACCTTGATGATTGCCGCCGCGCTGGCGGCCCTCTCGGGTTCCGGCCTCTGGCTGCTTCGTCACAGACCCGCCTCGCAGCGGGCTGGCCTTTCGGTTCCGCTCGCCGCCTACCCTGGCTCTGCATGGAATGCCGCATTCTCGCCCGATGGCCGTGAGGTCGCGTTCGCCTGGAACGGTGCGCGCGAAGACAATTACGACATCTACCTGAAGACGGAAGGCAAGGACTTCCCCACCCGGCTCACCACGGATCCTGCGGAAGACCTCAGTCCGGCGTGGTCGCCGGACGGCCGCAGGATCGCCTTTCTACGTAATTTCGGCCGAGGCCGGGTCGGCGTTATGATGGTCCCCGCCGCGGGCGGACCTGAGGTGAAGATCGCCGAAACCTCCGTCGCTTTAGAGGGCTACGATCGCAATCTTGCCTTTAGTCCCGATGGGAATTGGCTCATTACGCCGGATCTCGTCGCTGGCGCTCCTGGGCAGGAGGCGCACCCCGTCGTGGGACTTTTCCTGTATTCGGTCGTAAACGGCTCGCGTCGCCGCCTGACGCTGCCGCCCCCGGGCTACTATGTGGATACCGATCCCGCTCTCGCACCCGACGGCCGGTCGCTGGCATTCGTCAGGGGACCCGGCCCGGAGGCCTATTTGGCGGATCTCTATGTCCTGCCGCTCGATCCGAGTTTGTTCCCGACGGGCGAACCCCGCCGCCTTACCTACTGGAACCGCTTTACGCTGAATCCTGCATGGACTACAGACGGACGCGAGATCATCGTGGCCTCGGGGGAGTATGAGAACACCCGTCTCTGGCGCGTCCCGGTATTCGGAAGAGGAGATGCGTCGGTAATCGCCTCGGCCGGTGACGGCGCCATGCAACCGGCTTTTGCGTCGGACGGTCGACTGGCCTTCACGCGAACGCGCTGGAAAGTCAGCCTCTGGGCGCTGGACCTCGCGACGTCACCCAAGAAGGGCTCACGGCTACGCCAGTGGCCGGCCTCGTCCAGCCGCATCGATTCCAATCCGCGGTTCTCACCGGATGGGCGCCGCGTCGCGTTCGTCTCCAATCGCAGCGGCGCGTACCAGATCTGGATCGCTAATCGGACAGAAGTGGCGCGTTCCAGTTGACCTCCGTCACCGCGCCCTTTGTCGGAAGCCCCAGTTGGTCGCCCGACGGATCCACGATCCTATTCGATGGGACGAAAAACGGACGCTTTGAAGTGTACGCTATTAGCGCCGCCGGTGGGCCGCCGCGCCGGCTGACGGCCAGCAGCGGACAGGATGCGGTGGCCTCGTTGTCGCGGGATGGCAAGTGGATCTATTTCACCTCCAACCGTACGGGCGAATTCCAGATCTGGCGTATGCCTACAGAAGGCGGAGAAGCGGTGCAATGGACGCACCGGGGCGGACGGGTCGCGCTTGAATCGGCCGATGGCCGTCATCTCTATTTCGCCAAATTCCCCCCAGCCGGTTGGGCCAGCCTTCTGGCGCATGCCCGCCGCGGGCGGTGAAGAGACACAGGTCCTGGAGTCGCTATTGGCGTTCAGTTTCGACGTAAACAAAGGCGGTATCTACTACGCAGACCGCCCGGGTTTCGATGGCCTCGTTCCAATGTACTCTCACTCCTTCGCTACCGGCCGAAAGACGCAGATAGCGGATTCTAGCCTGCGGGGAGGCGGCTCGGGACTAGCTGTTTCACCGGACGGAACCACGCTGCTTGACGGCCGTTCCACAGAGATCGGCACGGACCTCATGGTATACCTGCCTTGGCTACCGGGACCGCCACGGAGACTTTTGACTTTGTCGGCGTTTGCAACGACTGCCGTGGCGACGGAACGGGCACTCTCAAGCTGACCGGGAACTATGTTCAAGGCTCGGCCTTTACTGCCTCTGACTTCGTCAGCTTCACCTACAATGGAACCAATCTCTTCGGTCCATTCACGATCTTAGCTGGCGCTACAGGCCTCACCGTATCGGGAAATATTCCTGCCGTTTTGCCCGCCGCAGCCACCGTGAGCGTCTCGGACGCTGCCTTCTTCTTCGACTCCGACATCGACGGAACGTGGGAGGTGGGCAGTAACACTGAACGAGATTTCGGTTTTAACCATACTTGGTCGATAGAATCCAGTACGGGTTCGGCGGTTCCTGAACCAGCGGCTCTGGAATTGACCGGCCTCGGACTTCTCGGACTGGCGGGCGTAAGGCTGCGGTGGCGTCCGCTGTCTCAACGGAGCAAATTGAATCAGATCCTCTAGGGTCGCTCCCTGGCCCGCTGATGCGTCAGGCGAATGGCCTCGCTAAGCGACAGGGGGCCGACGAAGCTCTGCCGCGGCCGGTCGTCAAACGGGACCCGGCTGTCGCCAAGCTTACCCGAATGGCTGATCGATGGCTGGGCTCTGCTTGCTAAAGAACCGTGGGCCGTCCTCGGTCATATAGAAGCAGTCCTCCAAGCGCACGCCGAACTCCCCGTAGATGGTCAGCATGGGCTCGTCGCTGAAACACATACCGGGCGCCAGTCGGGTCTTGTTGCCGCGCACGAGGTAGGTCCATTCGTGTCCGTCGAGGCCAATGCCGTGCCCGGTTCGGTGCGGCAGACCGGGAACCTTGTAGTCGGGGCCGAAGCCCGCGTCCGTGATCACCTTGCGCGCCGCGGCATCCACTGACTCGCAGGTGGCGCCCACTTTGGCCGCCGCAAACGCGGCATCCTGCGCTTTACGCTCGAGGTTCCAGATCTGGCGCTGCCGCGCGCTGGGTCTTCCAAACACCGTCGTCCGGGTAATGTCGGCCTGATAGCCCTCTACCTTGGCACCATCGTCGATCTGTACAATGTCGCCCTCACGCAACTGCTGCGGCTGGATGCTGCCGTGCGGGAAGGCGGTGTACTTTCCGAAGCTCACCAGGGCAGAGCCCTGGAAACCCAGGGCTCGATATGCCGCAATGATGTTTTGATTCAACTCGAACTGCGTCATCCCTTCCCGCAGCGTGGCCAGGGCCGCCTTGTAAGCCGCGATGGTCACATCGTTGGCCCGTTGCAGCAACGCGATCTCGGCCGGGGATTTGATCATGCGACAACCGGCAGTGACCGGATCGGCGCTCACGAAATCGAGCGCCGGCGCCTCCTTGCGGATGCCGTTGAACACAAAGAAGCGCACCTGCTCTTCAATCCCCACGCGCCCGCTTGCGATGCCGCGATCCTTCAGAATGCCCACGATCTTCCGGTAAGGGCTCTCGTCCTCTTCCCACGTCCGGATATCGCTGCCGAACCGGATCAGTTCGCGGGCTCGGGCCTCTTCGAAGCCCGGAACCACCCAACCCAGTTCGCCGTGCGCCGGAAACACCAATCCGAACGTGCGCTCGCTGCCGCCCCAGCGAGTGCCGGTGAAGTAAAACGTACTGGTGTTGCCCTCGAGGAAGATGGCGTCGATCTGGCTCTCGCGCATCAAACGCCGCGCCTTCTCCATGCGGGCGTCGCGATCCTGATCCGAGATCGGCTGAATGCCACCCGTCATGGGACGGAGCGCCCGGATCACCGCGGGCACCTGTGGCGGTTGCGCGCTCGCCAATGATGTCGCTCCGAGGCCCAGCGCCGCGGCGCCGAATTCTCTTCGGTTCATTCTTGTCTCCTGTCCTGTTCCGACGGTTGCCCGCTAACCCAAGATAACGCCCACCGTGAAGATCCCACCAGCTTCCACCAGAAGGCAGCCGGCAACCCGCAAAGCGGCGTTCCGAACGATGTCGCTCCTAGCTATTTTCAGCCCGTGCTCGCCGAATCCAAGGCTCGCTGACGACCCGTTCGGATCGCCTCGGCGAGAGATAGATTGCCGACGAAGCTCTCCCGCGGCCGGCAATCAAACGGGAGCCCTTCTGCTTCCAAGCGCAAGCCGGCGGCGGTATCCGGAAAGCCATGTTCGCAAAACAAGGAATTCACTTGCATGCGTTTCACGCTGAGCACTTGAATCGTCGGACCGAAGGAGTTCACTTACATCTTGTTTTGTGTTTCTATTTCAGGACCTGTCTCGATTGCGGCACTGCTTCAGGGGTACAACCCCGCGCCCTGGCGCCTGCACAATCCAGTTCTCCGTTGTGGCTTGAGCCACATGACAGCCCGGTTTTCAGTTTCCCTCCGGAGATTACCGGCGAACGCCTTTTTCGAACCGCAGAAAAAATCTCCGTGTGACTTGAACCATCGTTTGGCCGCGACCGGAAGCATCGGTTGGCCAAGCTGAAT
>CAVYTS010000018.1:0-352915 GCA_963771305.1 uncultured Acidobacteriaceae bacterium | reverse complement strand
GTGAAGCTAGTTGTTGATCTAGCAGGTGAAAGCCCTGCCGGTGCAAATTTCCCAGTTGGCACTGTAGCTATACCCGGCGACGGGGCGGGTGACCAAACCGTCGGAAGCCCGGAAGTAAACGTTCTCGTGGGCTGGGTGAGAATCCGGTCTGCTCCGACAAGGAGAGCAAGCAAAGCAGCAGGGATAGCGTCGGGATAAACCGGCCTGGAGTAGTGAATGAAAGTTTCATACAGGAAAAGGAATAGCGAACCAACCTGGCCCCGAGCCATGCGAGGGCAGTCGTGAGGCTGCACTTGAAGCGTTGGACAGGGGTATATGTGGGCGGGGTATTGAGCTCCGAAATCTGCGAGTCAGGGAGCAGACGGTGTCCTGCTAGCCGGAATGCAAAAACGCGAGGTGCGATAGCGCCAGTGCGTCGCGGCCATGCGGAGTCAGAGACCCCATGCACGCATAGAAACTCCAGGCGCGAGAACCGAGAGACCCAGTCACTGTCCGTGGCTGAAGAGCAGCGGACCGGTGGGAGAAAGCGATGAGCCATAAGACTCACATGCACGGTGACGGGGAGTCGTACAGCGGCGTAATACCTACGAAGCAGCCGAACAAAAGCGGGAGACCGCCGGCGGAGGTTGTGGAGGGAAGGCCGCTGACCAAGGAAAACATGGACCAACCTAACCTGCACCGAATACAAAGTCGGGAAAGCGGGCCAAACGGGCTGGATCGTGTGCGCGAAGCAGCGAGAAAGGACGGGAAGTTACAGTTCACCGCTCTGCTACACCACGTGACCGTCGATCTGCTCCGGGATAGTTACCACAGTCTGAAGAAACGGGCTGCACCGGGGGTGGACGAGTGACGTGGGAAGAATATGGACAAGACCTGGAGGCGCGACTGCGCGACCTGCACGGGCGAATCCATCGCGGGGCTTATCGAGCGAAACCATCACGGAGAGTCTGGATCTCGAAACCCGATGGGAGGCAACGACCATTGGGCATCGCGGCACTGGAAGACAAAGTCGTACAGTACGCGGTCGGGACGGTCCTCAACCAGATATGGGAAGAGGACTTTCTGGGTTTTTCGTATGGATTCCGGCCAGGGCGGAGCCAGCACGATGCGCTGGACGCGCTCTACGTCGGCATTACCTGCAAGAAGGTGAGCTGGGTGCTGGACCTTGACATCCGAGCATTTTTGGATCCTGCTTCATACTGCCCCCTGGTTGCTGAAAAGTTCCGGCTGTTGCTCCACAACTTTGATTCGCAAGCCCTTACGTCGACCTTGTCGAACTAATACGGCTTCGAGCTCTCCGCGCTTTACACGCTGCAACACAGTCTGCCGTGAAACGCCGAGTTTCAGAGTAGCCTCCAGCATCGGTAGGTACTCCGGCGAGGCGTGCTGCACAATGCGCGCCCGCAGTTCATCGGTGATTCGAATCTGCCAAGGCGCGCCTGGAGTGATCTGTTCGCCGGCGATGAAACCATCGGCCAGCCAGCGGTGTATCGAGGAAGTATTCATTCCCAGAACCTGCGCCGCCTTGCGGATGGAAACCAGCTCGCCGTCCGGAGGCGTGGTGGGCGGTTGGAATCGCGGGATGTCGCGATATCGTCGTAGACTCCCGACCTGGTTGGCAGTGAAGCGTTCTCCAGTGGCCGTCTTGCGTTCCTGACGATTCAGGATTCCAGCGATGACTTCGTCTGGATAGAGAGTTGCCAGGCGGCGAAGCAAAGAGATTGTGTCTTCGTCCGTGCGCGGTCCCATCGGTTTGAATTGGGGGACCGGAATATCCAGCAGCGTAATCGCGCCGCCGCGCCAGCGCAGAGTCAAGTGCGCGCGACCTTCGGCCCGCTTGAGATTGAGAACCACTTCCTCCAGTAACGCACGCACCAGTTCCTTGCGGTCTCGATCCGTAGTAGTGGCCGCATCCCAGACCTGACGAATGTCGGAGCCGAGTCGCTCGATCGCTTTGAGTTGCTCGGGGCTGATCGTGCTGGGTCGTTGTTGCTCCCGTCGCCGCAGTTCCATTTCTGCGGCCGCGAGATCACGCAGACGATTCCCATTCGGATTCCAACCCGCGGGCGACCAGCCGGTTTTCGGGTTCTACTGTCCGGTAACGACGCTCGGCGCGTTCCGCTTCATAGCGAGTGCGCTCCACTTGCAAACGCCACTGGGACAAAGACGCATCTTGGTTGGATTGGAGTTGTTGGACGGAGAGCCGCATGGCTTCGATCGCGGCCGGCGTAATGGCCTCGAGAAAAGCGTTTGCCACGGCTTGCTCGATTACTGTTCCGCCGACGTTGAGACAGTATACGCCGCGTCCAGCGACCAGATCTTTGCCCGCGCAATGATAACCGGGAGCCGAATTCCGGCCGCGATAGTGCACATGCAGACGACGGCCGCAGTGACCGCATGTGACCAGGCCCTGCAACAGTGCTGATCCTTCTCTCACGGCGCCCCCTGCCTGATGCGGCCTGGGTCGGGTGTTGGAATCAAGCCGGGCCTGATTGGCCTGATAGGTCGCCCAATCGATGAAGCCAGGATGATGGTCCTGAATGAGAACCGACCACTGATCCATGGGCAGATGCCGACTACGTTTTCTGACGGCGCCGTGTTCATCAAGGTAGCGTTCGCACTTGGTCTTGCCGTAGGTGTAAGCGCCAGCATACACCGGATTGCTGAGGATGTGGTGAAGTGCTGTGTAGGTGGGAACAACCCAGCGGATTGGACTCGGTAAGCCGCCGGGCATGGTTTGCAGTGGAAAGGACAGGCCTTCGGAACGAAACCAGAGCCATACGCGTCGCGCCGAGCCGAATTCAGCGAATCGTTCGAAAACGGTGCGGATCGCGCCGGTGACAGCCTCATCCGGATGAAAGAGAACCTCACCATCCTGATCTCCCCAGACGTAGCCCACGGGCAGGCCCCGCCGCAGTTCACCGCGAGCCGCTTTGTTGCGAATACCGCCGTCGAGACGAGCACGAATGATATGCAACTCCGCCTCACTCATGGTGCCCTTTATACACAGAACAGACTGCACCGTATGTTGCACTTCTGGTTACACCTTCACGATTGTCGCGGAGGATTGCGCTCACTGCGGTGAGTCAGGACGTGTGCGTCGAGTCTTTTGGCGTCAACAAACGCCGTGGGTACTGCTGCGATTAAACCTTACTTTCATGCTGCCCATCCCCTGGGGCTGGACGGATCTGCTAACCAGTGATCGATGATCATGCTTCGAGCAACAGATCTGCGGTTCTGTTGTTGGCACCCGCGCTGAGAGACTTGCTACGCTTTGTTGGCGAGACCAAGCGGGCGTCAGGGAAGGGGTAGAACATTTTGACAAAGAAATGTTTTATCATATCTTTCAAGCAGATAGCGCTTGCTGGTGTCGAGTCGCGGTATTTGCAGATGCCAGAAATCTTCGAACCGCGCCAAAAGCTAGCGGACGTGACTTTGGCGATGGGACAACAGCACAACCCCGCGATCAGAGTGGTGCGGCCGACGGGTCCGGAGTGGGCTGAGATTCACCAGGAGTCTCCGGGTGGGCGGAAAGAGCACTGGAGGCATCGTGATCACCCACGAAACAGGGCAGTTCTACGGCAGACCTCTCGCGCAAAGGCTGTAGCCGATCCCAAGAGGGAGACCCTCGGCCCACTGCCTTCGATCGAATGGCCGGATGCGAATGGCTTCTATGCCGACCTGGTGTTGCGACAAGTGCGAGCGAGCTTGGGCGGCCGATCGGTAGTCGCACCAAGCGCTCGAACCAAGCCCCCCGTGCCCCTCAAAGGGCCTCTGACAGTCGCTGAAGTGGGAGGTGCTGGGGCGGTCCGCCAGCCATTCGAAACGCTGCTGACAGAACTGGCACGGCGCACGGTACAGCGAGCCACTTCGGTGGGAAGGTGCTGCTGATGGTCAAGATTCAAAGCACCCATCAGGAACGAACGGCTTACGTCTATGTTCGGCAATCGACGCCGATGCAGGTGATCGAACATCGAGAAAGCACCGAGCGCCAGTATCATCTGCGGGAACGGGCGATTGGAGCTCGGTTGGCCGAGCCAGCGGAGTGGAAGTCATCGATGAAGATCAAGGCCGTACGGGCAGCAGTTCGGCCCATCGCACGGGATTCCAACGACTGGTTTCAGAAGTGGGAATGGGAAAGGTCGGACTGGTGCTGATGTTGGAAGCTTCCCGACTGGCACGTAACAACAGCGATTGGTATCGGCTGATCGAGATCTGCGGAATCAGTGACACCTTGATAGGCGACGAGACAGCGGTGTATAGTCCTCGCGAGCCGAATGATCGTCTTTTGCTCGGAGTGAAAGGGACAATTTCGGAGGCGGAACTATTTACGTTGCGCACTCGCTTTTACGAGGGCCGCTGGAATAAGGCGCGCAAGGGCCTGTTGCAGTTTGCTTTGCCGACCGGGTATGTGAGGGGCCCGGACGGGGGTTGGGAACTGGATCCCAATAGCAAAGTACGTGAACGGCTCGGCTATGTGTTCGAATTATTCCGTCGCCATGGCGTTGCTCGGAAGGTGGTACGCGATCTGAGGCAGCAAGGATTGGATTTACCGACGCGTGCCGTCAGCCGCGAAGGGTATGGTTCGCTGCTCTGGAAAACGGCTACCCTGAGTACAGTCGTTCGCATCTTGCACAACCCAGCCTATACCGGAGCTTACGTGTTCGGTCGTTGGGACTATTCCGGACCGCGCCGCTCTTCGAAGAGCGGCAAAGCGTTGCCGCATCTGCTTTCCGTGGCACAATGGCCGGTGAACTTGCTGGATCATCATCCCGCCTACCTGGAGTGGGGAGAATTCGTGAAGAACCAGGAGCGATTACGGCAAAACTGGAGCCGCGAAGGCAGCCGCGGAGTGGAACGAGAAGGCAATGCCATGCTGCAGGGGATTGCCGTCTGTGGCGTCTGCGGCCATAAGATGACAGTTCAGCATCGCGCCAGAAGAGAAGGCAGATCGTCCAGCTATGTCTGTCAGCAGGGCTACCAGTACGGTGACCACTCCGGCGTGTGTCAGACGATGAGCTCTCGTCCTGTAGACGCGGCGGTGGCCGAGGCCTTCTTGGAGGCGGCGTCTCCCACCAGCCTGCAAGTGGCCGTGCGGGTATTGGATCAGATCGAGCAGGATCTGATGGCTCGGCGACGACAGCAGAACATGCAGTTGGAACAAGCGCGCTACGAGGCGCGGCTGGCGGAACGGCAATATGATGCCGTGGACCCGTCGAACCGTCTGGTAGCAGCGGAGCTGGAGCGGCGGTGGAATGAGAAGTTAGAGCGGGCGGCCCAGCTGGAAAAGGCTTTTACTCAGGCAGAGGAGGAAGCCCAGTGGCGACTTTCCACCGAGGAGCGAGCCGCCATCACCCAGTTATCTGGCGACCTACCGGCGGTCTGGCATGCGGAGACAACCACTAACCAAGATCGGAAACGGCTGTTGCGCATGGCGATTGAATCCGTGCAACTCGATGGAATTAGTGTTCCTGGTGAGATCGAAATGCAAATTCGCTGGCGCTCCGGAGTGATCACACGATCAACCGTGAAGCGACCCATGCCGGGAGAGTGGTCTCTGAAAACGCCGCAGGAAGCGGTCGCCAGGATTCATCGCTTGGCCGGGAAATACGGCTACGCCGAGATCGCTGACCAGCTCAATCGAGCCGGCTTCGGCACTGCTTTCGGGCGCCGCTTCACCTACCACACAGTCTGTTACATCTGCCGTCGTGATGGAATCGCACCTGGCCGAAAGCGGGCGGACTCTGCCGCCACGGTGCTTCCGAATGCTGTTGATCAACCGAAAAGTTAAACTAGGGGTGCTTTGTGAATCAGGTCTATTTAGTCCGAGCAGCAAGCGATCGTTGAACAGAGCGGGATGATAGACGCCGTCGTTGTCGCCGATGAGCGTGTCGGTGATGCCGCACAACTCCAGCAGACGATACCAATCTGCATTGTTCCTCGCTAAACGAGAAACTTCCAGTCCGAGAACGATGCCCACGTGGGCCAGCGCCACTTCGCTGGTGAGGCGAGCAAATCCGGAGCGCTTGTCCGTACCCGAGCCGGATAGTCCCAGGTCTTCATCGATGAGGACCACTTGTTGCTTGGACCAACCCAGTTGACAGGCTCGATCGGCCAGGGCGTATTGGCGGGCGGTGGATTCGCGGTTATGTTCGACCTGGCCGGGCGTGGACTGACGAATGTAAACGTAGGCGGCGCGCTGGGTGTGGGTGGGTTTGATTTTGGAGGGATCAGTCATTGGTCTGCTCCTGGTGCTGGTCGCGCGTCGCTTTTAAGAGAAGGCGCGTCAGAATCTCGACGACGGTCCGCTTTGGGTCGTCGTCGAGTTGTTCCCACAGGCACGTCTCCGGAATCGGGATGTCGGTGAAGTTCAGATTCAGTTGCGGCATGACTCTCCTGGCTTGCCCCAGATATTACTGGCAAACTGGCAGCGCGGCGCAGGAGCGCATCGACGAGAACGCGAAGACGTAACAGGTCATCCGGGGAGGCGACGATTTGAGGACCTGGAGACCTGCCGTCATCAGTCTTGAAATCTGTCCAATCCGCGGAGACCAACGACTTACTCCCGTCTGGCAGAATGAGCACGAACTGCAAGCCGCCAGGCATACGGGCATGCCGCAAAACCTCTAGAGACTGTCCTTCAAATGGGTGATGGGGACGGGTGATCGTTACGCGATCTGGAAAGTGCTGATGGTGGGTAGTGTGTGGTGGTGTCCTTCGATCAAATCGAACATGCGTGGCTGATCAAGTTTGTTGAGCACCGAATTGGTGACAGGAGGATCGTCCGCCTGATCCAGAAATGGTTGAAGGCGGGCGTGATGGAGCAAGGTCGGTGGGACGAGACAGAGGAAGGGACCCCGCAAGGGGCGGTGATTTCACCAATCCTGGCCAATCTCTACCTGCATTATGTACTCGACCTCTGGGTAAACCAGTGGCGGCGGAAGGAAGCGAGCGGCGATGTGATCATTGTCCGATACGCGGACGACGCGGTACTGGGGTTCCAGCATCGATACGAAGCTGAGCGGTTCCTGGAGCAGTTGCGGGGACGGCTCGGAAAGTTCGGGCTGGAGCTACACCCGGAAAAGACGCGCCTGATTGAGTTCGGGCGTTACGCCGCCGAGCGCCGGAAGGCACATGGCAAAGGAAAACCGGAGACCTTCAGCTTTTTGGGTTTCACTCACATCTGTGGGACGAGCCAGAAGGCGGGCCGCTTCCAGCTCCGCCGAGAGACCATCGGGAAGCGCATGGCAGCCAAGCTGAAAGAAATTAAGGCACAGCTGCGAAAGCGCATGCACGAGTCCATCGCGGATACCGTGAAGTGGCTGCAGTCGGTGGTGAGGGGGTATTTCCAATATCATGCTGTACCGGGCAACGAGCACCGCCTGAAGGCATTCCGGAACGATGTGCTGCGGTTATGGCTTCACCAGCTTCGGCGGCGGAGTCAACGGAGCCATTGGACCTGGGAGCGCTTTTGGGAGCGACTGGCTGTCCAGCTTCCTGAAATCAAGATCGTACATCCCTATCCCAGCGTGCGCTTCGACGCCAAACATCCAAGGTAGGAACCGTGTGCACTAACAGCGCCAGCACGGGTCTGTGCGGGGTTGTGTCAAGAATGCGCGAGGAGCGCAATGCTGTACCAGAGATGAAGGGGGGCCCTTCGAAACCGGCTTACAGGAGCTGGTTTCAAACAGCCGTAAGCTGCTGCCGTTCAATGACGGTGGTGGTGAACGTTACGGAAAAGGCGTGAGGAAATCACGTCATGTGTGAGTTAGAGAGACGAACGCAAGTGAACCACTGATGAGGCCTCGAAACAGATCTACAGATGGCATCAAAACCGGAGCGCCCCCGCTCTCCGGGAGGAGCATAGCGGAAACCTGGTTACTGGCTATGCGGTGTCCGGGGTACAGGTGGCGTGACTCTGGCTTTGGCTCTGGTCCGGAACTTGAGAACCTGTTCGGCGGTGATAAGGGAAAAGGCCCAAGCGGCAGCTCCGCGAGGCCGAAAGTACTGATTCGCTGGACAGGGGCGGACTGCCCCGTAGTAGCCATGAAGCGGGGTAATGCCCGTGGAGCGAAGGGGGCAGGCCATTCGCGTCATGATCAGCTTGGTCAACTGGCAACAGGAGGAGCCGATTGGTTGTGGCGGAGGGCGGCAGCTCTTACTGGATGGCACGAGCCGTGTGACGGGAGACTGTCATGCACGGTTCTGTGAGCGCCTCGGGGTGAAATCCCCCGGGGCGACTCGGCGGTATCGGGTAACCGGTATCCCTACCGCAACTCGTAGCGTCGGGATAAACCGGCCTGGAGTAGTGAATGAAAGTTT
The DNA here is from genome assembly GCA_963771305.1 of uncultured Acidobacteriaceae bacterium. GTDB lineage: Bacteria > Acidobacteriota > Terriglobia > Bryobacterales > Bryobacteraceae > CAJCIT01. The sequence continues at coordinate 344,593 of CAVYTS010000018.1, read as the reverse complement.
CATACAGGAAAAGGAATAGCGAACCAACCTGGCCCCGAGCCATGCGAGGGCAGTCGCGAGGCCGCACTTGAAGCGTTGGACAGGGGTATATGTAGGCGGGGTATTGAGCTCCGAAATCTGCGAGTCAGGGAGCCGACGGTGTCATGCAGCCGGAAGGCAAAAACGCGAGGCGCGATAGCGCGAGTGCGTCGCGGCCCTGCGGAGTCAGAGACCCCATGCATGCATAGAAACTCCATGCGCGAGAACCGAGAGACCCAGTCACTGTCCGTGGCTGAAGAGCAGCGGACCGGTGGGAGAAAGCGATGAGCCATAAGACTCACATGCACGGCGGCGGGGAGTCGTACAGCGGCGTAATACCTACGAAGCAGCCGAACAAAAGCGGGAGACCGCCGGCGGAGGTTGTGGAGGGAAGGCCGCTGACCAAGGAAAACACGGACCAATCTAACCTGCACCGGACACAGAGCCGGGAAAGCGGGCCAAACGGGCTGGATCGTGTGCGCGAAGCAGCGAGAAAGGACGGGAAGTTACAGTTCACCGCTCTGCTACACCACGTGACCGTCGATCTGCTCCGGGATAGTTACCACAGTCTGAAGAAACAGGCTGCGCCGGGAGTGGACGGAGTGACGTGGGAAGAATATGGACAAGACCTGGAGGCGCGACTGCGCGACCTGCACGGGCGAATCCATCGCGGGGCATATCGAGCGAAACCGTCACGGAGAGTCTGGATCCCGAAACCCGATGGGAGGCAACGACCATTGGGCATCGCGGCGCTGGAAGACAAAGTCGTCCAGCACGCGGTCGGGACGGTCCTCAACCAGATATGGGAAGAGGACTTTCTGGGTTTTTCGTATGGATTCCGGCCAGGGCGGAGCCAGCACGATGCGCTGGACGCGCTGTACGTCGGGATCACGCGCAAGAAAGTGAACTGGGTGCTGGATCTTGACATCCGAGTCATTTTTCGACAAATCGAACATGAGTGGCTGGTCAAGTTTGTTGAGCATCGAATTGGTGACAGGCGGATCGTCCGCCTGATCCAGAAATGGCTGAAGGCGGGCGTGATGGAGCAAGGCCGGTGGGACGAGACAGAGGAAGGGACCCCGCAAGGGTCGGTGATTTCGCCGATCCTGGCCAATCTCTACCTGCATTATGTGCTCGATCTCTGGGTAAACCAGTGGCGGAAGAAGGAAGCGCGCGGCGATGTGATCATCGTCCGCTACGCGGACGACGCCGTGCTGGGGTTCCAGCACCGAGACGAAGCTGAGCGGTTCCTGGAGCAGTTGCGGGAACGGCTGCGGAAAGTTCGGGCTGGAGCTACACCCGGAGAAGACGCGCCTGATTGAGTTCGGGCGTTATGCCGCCGAGCGCCGGAAGGCAGCATGGCAAAGGGAAACCGGAGACCTTCAACTTTTTGGGTTTCACTCACATCTGTGGGACGAGCCAGAAGACGGGCCATTTCACGGCTCCGCCGAAGACCATCGGCAAGCGCATGGCAGCCAAGCTGAAAGAAATTAAGGCACAGCTGCGAAAGCGCATGCACGAGTCCATCGCGGACACCGTGAAGTGGCTGCAGTCGGTGGTGAGGGGGTATTTCCAATATCATGCTGTTCCGGGCAACGAGCACCGCCTGAAGGCATTCCGGAACGATGTGCTGCGGTTATGGCTTCACCAGCTTCGGCGGCGGAGTCAACGGAGCCGTTGGACCTGGGAGCGCTTTTGGGAGCGACTCGGCTGTCCAGCTTCCTGAAATCAAGATCGTACATCCCTATCCCAGCGTGCGCTTCGACGCCAAACATCCAAGGTAGGAACCGTGTGCGCTAACAGCGCCAGCACGGGTCTGTGCGGGGTTGTGTCAAGAATGCGCGAGGAGCGCAATGCTGTACCAGAGATGAAGGGGGGCCCTTCGAAACCGGCTTACAGGAGCTGGTTTCAAACAGCCGTAAGCTGCTGCCGTTCAATGACGGTGGTGGTGAACGTTACGGAAAAGGCGTGAGGAAATCACGTCATGTGTGAGTTAGAGAGACGAACGCAAGTGAACCACTGATGAGGCCTCGAAACAGATCTACAGATGGCATCAAAACCGGAGCGCCCCCGCTCTCCGGGAGGAGCATAGCGGAAACCTGGTTACTGGCTATGCGGTGTCCGGGGTACAGGTGGCGTGACTCTGGCTTTGGCTCTGGTCCGGAACTTGAGAACCTGTTCGGCGGTGATAAGGGAAAAGGCCCAAGCGGCAGCTCCGCGAGGCCGAAAGTACTGATTCGCTGGACAGGGGCGGACTGCCCCGTAGTAGCCATGAAGCGGGGTAATGCCCGTGGAGCGAAGGGGGCAGGCCATTCGCGTCATGATCAGCTTGGTCAACTGGCAACAGGAGGAGCCGATTGGTTGTGGCGGAGGGCGGCAGCTCTTACTGGATGGCACGAGCCGTGTGACGGGAGACTGTCATGCACGGTTCTGTGAGCGCCTCGGGGTGAAATCCCCCGGGGCGACTCGGCGGTATCGGGTAACCGGTATCCCTACCGCAACTCGTAGCGCAAGCGAACCGTAGTTAAGCCTCGAAAACAATCTCCCTCACCAGAATCGGAGTGTGAGGATCTTGGGAATGCCGAAACTGTTATCTGGAGTTGAAGGCCCGTGTCTTCGGTGAAGGAACTGGGTGTATGCAACCGGAGAATTCCCCGTGGTCTCAGAGGACGACATGTTGTGAAAGATCAGCGATGAAAGCTCAGAACCAGTCGTGGGTTGCCTAGGCGTATGCAAATACGCACAGCGAAGGCATCTGGTATAAGCCGCGAGACGGTGAAGTCTGGATGTGCCCGCGAGTGGGGCGGATGGGGCCGATTAAGTGTTGATGGACCGGGACAGAATAACCCGGACCGGAGCGAGGGCCCCTGGGGTAGAGCGGTCGGACCGCTCGCACGGAGGTGTTTCAAAGCACATCGTCCCTGACACAGAGCAGGGAATTCCGATGGACGCAGAGAGCACGAAGGACGATGGCAAACCAGTTAGTTAGCTGGGAAGGCCTTGTCTGAAAATTCCGGCCTTGAAGCCGTACCGAGGAAAACTCGCCGTACGGAATTTTAGGGGGGACGATGGAAACGTCGGCATCATTCGAAGCCCGATTAGCGCCATTGTCCTACCCGACAACGCGAATAAGCCGGCCAAAGTATTGATTCTAAGTCGCTTCCGCTGAGGATTTAGGTCAATCACTTTGGCCGGTTTATTTAGGTTATCCGCCCGAAGGAAATTGGATCCAACTTCCCAGAATCGGACCATAGGGACGGGACCTCATCGCAGCACGACAAGGAGATGCGAATGAAAGCGTCCTTTATCGTTCAGGACTCTTATTGGCGAGCGGAGAGAGGTTTGGGGACTGGCTGCCGCCAGCAGGCCGAACACTGCTGTTCAACGCATTCCGTATATCAAGCCAGTTTCGCTATCGCTTCGGGGGCTATCCTAGTCACGATGCCTGGTTACACTCTCCTGATCGTCGACGATACCCCATCGATGCATGTGCTGGTGAAATCCATGCTCAAAGGCACTTCCTGGAATCCCGAAAGCGTGAACAGCGGTGAAGAGGCATTAGCCCGCTTAAAGGATCGGTCTTACGATGTGATCCTGACGGACATTGTGATGCCTCAGATGGACGGCCTCAGCCTACTGCGCCGGATCGAAGAGATCCAGCCGGATGCGAGCGTGCTAGTCATGACGGCGGAAAACCGGCCGGACCGCATCGCTGGATCGATCCGTGGACATGCATGCGGCTACCTAAGCAAACCGTTTTCGAAGGCGCAACTGACGGATGCGCTGGCCGACGCCCAAACATTGCGGATGGAAGCAGACGATATCGAAGTCCTTTCGGATAAACCTAACTGGATCGCTGTCAGGGCCCGCTGCAAACTGGACGTCGCCGGGCGGCTTGTCCGTTTCTTTCGTGAACTGCCATCGGACGTGGATCAAAATGAACGCGACGGCGCGGCAATGGCGTTTCGCGAGTTGCTGATTAACGCGGTCGAACACGGGGGCAAGCTCGATCCCACGCGGAAAGTCGAATTGCACTTTATCCGCACAAGCACGAGCATCGTTTATTACGTCCGCGATCCGGGAGAAGGCTTCTCCTTGGACAAGCTGGCGCATGCGGCAATATCTCACCCCGGTGATCCGACGGAGCACATCAAAGTTCGCGAGGAATTGGGTATCCGTCCCGGTGGTTTTGGCCTGCTGATCCTTAACAACTTCGCCGATGAGCTGATCTATAACGCCAAAGGCAATGAAGTGATTTTGATCAAGATGAAATCAGTTTCGGGAACGCAATAGGCCAATGGGGTTTTTATAGCGTAAAATAGTCGCTACCCGGTGCTATGCCCGACCACGTAATGGCAACGCCCAGCTCGCATATCCGGCAACCTGAGAGCCTGCTGGACGGTCAAAAACGCATTCTGACCATGATCAACGAGGACAGACCCCTGGCCGAAACGCTCGACGCAATCTGCCGGCTGATCGATGGCCAGCAGGACGGGATACTCTCTTCAGTACTCCTGATCGACGATAAGAGCGAGCACCTGTTGCATGGCGCGGCTCCGCATCTGCCGGAGGCCTACTGCCAGGCGGTCCACGGTCTCAGCATCGGCGTCGGCATGGGATCGTGTGGCACCGCCGCGGCCAGCGGCGAGCAGGTGATCGTGGAGGATATAACGACGCACCCCTACTGGGCGGCATTCAAATCCCTGGCGTACGACACACATGGCCTCGCCGCCTGCTGGTCGACTCCGATTCGCGCTTATGACGGCAAGGTTATAGCGACCTTTGCTATTTACCACAAATGGCCCAAGTCTCCCACGCTGAACGAGCGCAAACTCATCGACTTTACGGCACACCTGGTGAGCATGGCGGCCAATCGCGCCCGCGAGCGCAATTTCCTCGAATCTCAGGCCAGGTAAACCGTCGGAAATGGAAGCGCTTTATGCCAGTGCCCTCGATGCATGGCTGGCGGGTAACGAGAGCGACGCGCGTATCGGGGCTTACGAGGCCGGCAAGGCCGGTGTGGCCGAGGGCCTCGGCGCCGTGCTCGCCATGCAGCGACGGGTCCTTATTCAGTGCGCACGCCGGGACCCTTCTCAGAGCGGTCGGATTTACGAGGCGGCCACCCACCTCATCGAGGAGTTGCTTTCTCCCTTCGATAACGAGTTGATCAGACTCAACGACTACCGGAGCGAGCAACTTGTTCTGAACGAGCGACTGCGCGAGCAGACCGTGAATCTCGACCATCTGAATGAAGCCCTGCGACACGCGAAAGCCGCGGCGGAAGCCGCCGCCAGCGCCAAAGCCGACTTTCTGGCGAACATGAGCCATGAGATCCGAACGCCTCTCAACGCCGTCATCGGCATCACGGCACTCCTGCTCGATACGCATCAGACGCCCGAACAGCGACAGTTCAGCGAGGTCATCCGCTCCTCGGGCGACCATCTCCTTACTGTGATCGAGGAGATCCTCGACTTCTCCAAGATGGAGGCCGGCCGCATTCAGCTCGAGGCACGCCCGTTCGTGCTGCGCCGGACTATAGAGGAATCGCTCGACCTGGTCGCCCTGAAGGCAAGCCAGAAACGAATCGATCTCGTCTACAGCATCGAGCCCGGCACGCCCGTGACCCTCGTCGGTGACCCAGCCCGTCTCCGACAGGTCATGCTGAATCTGCTCAGCAACGCCATCAAGTTCACCGAACACGGCGAGGTTGCTATGAACGTCTGCTCGCGTTCATCCTGGGAGAAACACGAAATCGAGATCAGCGTACGCGATACCGGTATCGGCCTTACACCCGAGGAACTGGGCCGGCTCTTCCGCGCCTTCAGCCAGGCGGACGTTTCCACGACCCGAAAATACGGCGGTACTGGACTCGGGCTTGTCATCTCGAAGGGACTCGTCGAAAAGATGGGCGGCCGAATCTGGGCCGAAAGTCAGCCCGGCGCGGGTTCCACCTTCCGTTTCACCTTCACCGCCTCCGCGGAGACCGAAGCTCAGGCAGACTCGGGAATGCCCCTCGCGATACCCGGCCTGGCCGGCCGCCGTGTGCTCATTGTGGATGATAACGACACCAACCGCCGCATTGTCATGGCCTATGTCCGTGAGTGGGGAATGGTGGGGGTCGAGGCGGCGGGCGCGTGCGAGGCACTCCGCATCATCGAAACCGAAGGACCGATCGACCTCGGTCTTGTCGACCTCGAGATGCCGGGTATGGACGGCATCAGCTTTCAGAAGAAGGCACAGGACCTCGTGGGCCTCCGGAGTATTCTTCTTTCCTCGCGTATGGACGGACCGGAAGAAGCCCGGCGCACCGGCGCCAATTTCTTCCAAGTACTCAACAAGCCAATCAAACCATCGCTTCTGTACGCGGCCATCCTGGAGACACTCGGTTCTCCGATCCCTGCCGCCAGGGCTTTGTCGGTGTCAGGCTTCGATAACGAACTCGCCATCCGCCACCCTTTGCAGATTCTCGTCGCCGAGGACCATGCCACCAATCAGTTCGTCGCCCGCAGCCTGCTCGGCAGACTAGGTTACCAAGCCGACTTTGTCGACAACGGCCGTTTAGCTCTCGAGGTTATTGCTCAGCGCGCCTATGACTTAGTCTTCATGGATGTCCAGATGCCCGAGATGGACGGGATTACGGCGACAAAGAGTCTGCTCGCCTGCGCTGGTCAGGGGCCGCGCCCGCGCATCGTTGCGACCACCGCCAATGCGACCGAAGATGATCGCCACGCCTGCATTGACGCGGGAATGGACGATTACCTCAGCAAGCCCATCAAGGTTGAAGAACTCAAACAGGTTCTACTTCGGTGCCCATGCCGGCAAAGCGTTTCGGTCACGCCGCAGGCAGCCGAGCGAGGCTCGGCGTTCGACTCGTCAACGATCGAAGAGCTGCGCAAATCTATGGACCGCGACGATCTGAAGACTCTGCTTCGATTGTTTGCGGCGGATATTGAACGTAGTCTGCGGGAACTGGAGGGAGGGCTTTCCGAGCAGGATTTCGCGAAGATGCGGCGCGCTTGCCACTCACTGAAAGGAGTGGCTGCGAGCGCAGGTGCTATCGTGCTCTCCGAAGCCGCCCAGGCTATTGAGGAATCCCTCCGGAATGAACAACGAGATCGGGTCATCGACAGCCTGCCTCTGATTCGCCGCCGCGCCGAGGAAGCCCTCGCTGAACTGCCGCTCCTGATTGATGCAATTTGATTCTTTCAGCCAAGGTCGTTGTTTCCCGAACCCGGCAGTCAATATGGACGACTGCACATAGGCAACTTCGTCGACTCCGGATTGCTGCCCGCGCCGCGCTTATATCAGCGGATAGGCGTTCTTAAGCTTGCCACCCAAGTAATGAATGATAAAGGACGTTGTCATCACAACGGGCCTCTGAGAATCGCCTCTGGAACCTTCGTCTGTATGGTCGTTTTAATACGGCCAATCGTCCAATGCGCATCTTCGTGGGCGGGCATGGCCTACTCTGTTTACCGATTGGGCCGGGATATCGAAAGCGAGTCCCTACTGGCTGATCAGCAGGGCTTCTATGATGGCAATGTCAATGGCGGGCCCGAGTTCATACTCAAGCCGGAGGAGATGATCATCGAGTTTACGGATAGGAGCCTGGATTCAGGCATCCTGACCCGCACGCGGATTTTTCGCTACAGCTTCGCTCCAGCAGCCCGTCGTGTCGATCCAGTCGCGCTCCGGCCCCAAGACTTCGCTGAAGAATGGTTGACCAGGCCATGGGACGAAGTGCAATCCAGGTCCGCGGAACAAACCAAGGAGCAGCACAATCGGCTGTACGCGGACTACATTTTTGGTGACTTCTACAGCGTTACCCTCTGCGACAAAATGCACCAACACTGGCTCATCACAGTGGACATTCGTGATATCGGCGAGAAGAAGCTGAACGAGCCGCTGCGCACCTATTTACTTCTCAGCGAGCTCGATAAACATCAGTACCGAATGGAGAATGTGGGCCAATCCAGGCCAGCAGGCTGCTCGGGTCGGAAGGTGCACAGCAGCATTGACTTTTCGCTTGAGAAACGGCCATGGCTCTCGACAACAGAGTTAAAAGAGTTAAGGTAGAGTGCGGCACGCGAGCGGGCCGGTCGGATCGAAGTCGCAGACGATCTTGGGAATGAAAGTCTAATCCAGTAATCGTACTCCGTCGGGCCACTACCTATGATTGCTGACGATATGCCCGTCTATCGGTCCTTATCGGGCATCCAGAAATCTGCTAAACGAGAATACTGTTTAGGGTTCTCCTCTGAAAAGTCGGCTGGTGCTATGTAACTACCGTTGCACTACGTGCAAAAGAGCCTGCAGTGCATTGCAGTGTCTTCCCCAGTGGCTTTCAAGGCCAAACTTCCATTGCCACACGATGTTCGCTGAAGGCCTCTCCGAGCCTTCCATCGCCAGGAGTCCCTCTTTAAGGTCACCGTAGATATCCTCCAGATCATCGGAAACAGTGCCTGTGACCGGTTCGTGACCCTGAAATGGCTCGAAAATCTCTTGGTATGGAAGTTCGCCACCGAGCGAAAGAATGATATTTCGGCGAATCAACTGCTTCCGTCGGGATGGCTCTTTAATCTCGGGGTTCTGATTGATCCGCTCGGCAATGGGCAATCCCTCGTTATGCTCAAACCACTCTCCGAGTGGGTTGAAGCCGGCGTCCGGCTTTACATCGGGCAACTCCAGGCCCGCGCCGTAGAGCGACACTGTCGCAGTCAACACCTGCTTCAAGAACCGCTTCTTTGAGCGATGGGTATTCGTTTCGAGCAAATCGCAAAAGTTCCGAGCTGTTGCGACGAATGAAATGACAGCAAAGTCATCGCCCATCTTCTTCCTCACGCATCAGGTTTAGCACAGGCGGTCAGTGATCGCGCCACTAGAGGCAAGCGAACCTGATGGTGCTGAATAAGCACTTCCGTTTACCGCACGTGGCCGATCTGATTGCCCTCAAGATGGCTAACCACGAGCAGTCGACGTTGAATGCCGCGGCAATTGAGTTTCACGCAACAGTATCAGCGCCTCTTAGTCGAGCTCGAGTTGGCCGCAGCGAGGTCGGAACTCCGCGAAGAACCCATCCCTCGCCACGATCTGAATGACCTGCTGGTGGTATTTGGCTCTTAAAGCCAAGCCGCTCAGAGCTTTACACTGATCCCGCCTGATATGTCTCGTTATCGCCTGTGATCTCTTAATTATGCACGAATGGGCACGTCGAAATTAAGGCTTCGTGGTAAACACGTAGATCGCGGCGGCTTCCGACCCTTGCTGCCTTGCCGCGACGTAAAGGCACTGCGACTCAGACGAAAAGAAACTCGTACGCGCACCCTTTCTGGTGCTGATGCGGCCGAGTTCCCTGAATTGAGCAGGGCCTTTTTCCTCGAACACTGAAACACTTCCTCCGCCACCGCTTGCGTAGACGCTTTTTGAAGCGCGGTCGTAAAACACATCGTCGCAATCCCCCACCGTGGGCAGTTTTGCGATGACGGCGCCAGTATCCGTGTTCAAAACGAGCAGTGTCGCGGGTTGACGGCACACAATGAACAGCCGGTGGCCCTGCTCGTCGAGCGCCATAGGAAAGTTCGCCAGCGCTGCGCCCGTGCTCCAAGTGGCAGCCACCGCCTTCGTATTCCTATCGACGACGGCCACCTTCTTTGAATCCGGCAGATTCACGAAAATTCGATGGCTCACGGTTTCGAGCTGAAAGGACTCAGGATGCGCATCCAGCTTAATATCATCAACCACGCTCCCGTCCTCCCGAAGAATGCCCAAGGCCCCGCTTCCATACCCAACATAGATCTCACGGTGCTCAGAATCGAAACGCACGTTGTCTGCATCCGAGCCCAAACTGATGCTCTTGATAAGTCCGTACGTGGTGCCGTCGAAGACCAGCACGATACCGTCCGCCGCGTTCGCGACGTAGAGCCGGTTCACATCACGCAAATAGAGAATGCCCTGAGGCTCGTGCAACCCCGAAATCGAATGCAGTCGTTTCCCCTGATTGACGTCCACAATCTCCACGGTGTTGTTGCCCAAAGCTGCCACAAAGAGACGGCCCGTCTTCGCATCGAAGGCCATATGATCGATTCGCCCCTGCACACCCGGCAAATCGATGGTTTTTTGCAGCTTAGGTATGGCCTCAATCTGCGCAGGCACGCTCACGGCAACCAAAACGATTAGCGATGCAAGAATCGCCATTCGCGCGATAAATTCTGATCCCAAGCCTGAAATCGTAACTCTCATTGCGCCACCCTCCACGGTGAAACATTCGACCAACTCCCCAGCGTCTCCTCAGCCCAATTCGCCGGCTTGTCGGCATGACACCCTGCGCAAGGATTCGGCACCTTCAATAGCTTCGTGTCCTCCGGAGTTATGAATTTAAATGTGTGCGCGCGAACGTCGACGTTGGCGATTTCCGCCTCAATCTTCGGCATGTGGCAGGCAATGCACTCATTCCCCGCGCTGCCCGCCGCGTGGTGAGTGTGCGCTTCAATCGTCGTGGCGTGCGGACCGTTGGGCGAATTTGGACCATGACACTCCAGGCACATCACGTTTGCCGGCTTCATCAGGTCGGCATTGTTCTGCGTCCCGTGCACGTCGTGGCAACTGAAACAGGTCACACCGTGTGTGTACATGGCGCTTTGGACAAAGTCGTTACCCTGCATCCGGTTCTTGTGGGCAGTTCCGTCGGCGAAGTGCATGAATGTCTGCTCCCCTAGTTTGTGCTCCTCCAGTTTCCAGAAGTCCTTGAGATTCATCCCCACCTGGAAACCCACGGGCCAATCGTAGTATTTGCCGTTGATGGGATTGTTCAGCGGTTGCCCCTGGGAATGGCATTGCAGGCATACGTTGGTCGCCTGCACACTGTCGAGCCGGGCTGGATTGATGATGTTCTTTTGCGAAGGTTGCCGGACGTGCGCGCCTCCAGGCCCGTGACATTTTTCGCAGCCCACATTCCACTCCGTCACCGTCTTCGTCTGAATGTTGTAGTTCACGGAGTGGCAGCCGTCGCAGAGCGGCCCGGTCGGGCGTTGCATGTTGTCGGCAGGGTAAAAGGGCACCCACCAGTCGGTGTTCGGAGCAACCATATACGCGCGCCAAATCTGATTCGTCACGTCCCATTGCTCCCCCAGCGGATAGTAGTCATCGCCCTTCTTGGTGAAATAGCGCTGCTTCCATTTGCTGCCGTAAACGAAAGCGATGTCGTCCTTGGTGAACCTCACCAACGGATTGGGCTTCGAGAGGTCCGGAATGATCGCTTCCGGGTGAACCTTCGGGTCCCGAACCACGTTTGCCATACGAGTTTTGCTCCAGCGTTCGTACATCCCGGGATGGCAGGTCTTGCAGGCGGCGGAACCAACGTAGTCAGCACCCGCCGAGGCAGCCCGCGGCTGCTGGGCATACACTACGCCGGGCAGGCACACAAGCGAGTAAACGAGTTTAAGGCAGTTTCGAAACTGCATTCCCTTCAATCCGGTCCAGCCAAGCTGAGAAACGCACTCTCTATTTCTTCAAATAACGTTCGCGAAGGATCTCCAACGTCATAGGACCTTTGCGAATGATGAGGGCTATCGACTGTTCACCATTCCGTCTTGACGTAATGTACACCGTGTCTCCGGCGCGTAGGTCGGTTAGTTTGAGAGGTTTTTGGTTCTCTTCGAAATAGCGGGTGTCGTCCTGCACCTGCATCAGTTCCGTGACCTCGGTCGGTCGCTTCAGCAGAATTTGCTTCTTCCCCAGGTCCACTGATGAAATAATAAAAAATTCGGCCGTCGAGAGGTCCCCTTCGCTGGAAGGCTTTCTTGCTGTCTGTGCCACCATAGGAACGGCCAAAACAGACACAAGCACAAGGGCAGCCCACATCCGCCGGCGCGTATTCATTTCCTGCCTTTTAACGGTCATTCGTATCTCAGTGCCTCGATCGGATCGAGATGAGCCGCTTTGTGCGCTGGATAGTAGCCGAAGAAGATTCCAACCACGGCTGAGAAGACCACCGCGATCACCAGCACGGCCCAGGGCACGAGCGTGGGCCAGCCAAGGGTAGACGAGATGATGTTGGAAGCGAGAATCCCCATCACGACACCGATGCCTCCACCCAGGGCGCTGAGGACTGTAGCCTCGCCTAGAAACTGCATCTGAACATCCCCTTCCCCGGCGCCGACGGCCAGCCGAAGGCCAATTTCCCTCGTACGCTCGGTGACAGACACGAGCATGATGTTCATGATCCCGATGCCGCCGACAATCAACGATACCGACGCGATGCTTGCCAGCAGAATCGTCATGATGCGCTGGGATTCGGCGCCGGCTTGAGCGATCTCGGCGGGGTGGCGGAGATTGAAATCACTCTCTTCGTCCGGGCGTAAATGGTGGCGTTCGCGCAGCAGCCCTGTAATCTGGCGTTCAATCGGCTTGATCGCAGCTGGGGTCTCTGCCGAAAGCATGATGTCGTCCAGCCAGTCGATTCCTTGAATCTTCTTTTGCACGGTTGTGAAGGGCATGAGGAAGAAATCGTCCTGGTCCTGCCCGCTGGGAGACTGCCCTTTGGCCTTTAATACACCGATCACTAGACAGGGAAGGTTGCGGACGCGGATGGTCTTGCCAATCGGATCCTCCGACCCAAATAGATTTTCCACAACGGTGTTGCCTAACAAACAAACATTCGTGGCTCTATCTACATCCTCTTGAAAGAAGGCGCTGCCCCTCTCGATGCGCCACCGGCGAACTGCCAAGTATTCCGGCGCCACGCCGCGAATCTGCGTGTACCAGTTTTGGTTCCCGTAAATAACTTGGATATTTGAGTCAACGTTCGGCGTGACATTGGTGATATTTGGGATTTGTTGTTGAATCGCCTTGGAATCGGCGAGAACCAGTGTTTTTGTCCCTCTTGTGCCCGTGCGCACGCCATTAACGCTGCGACCTCCCGCCTCGACCCAGATCATGTTGTCGCCGAGATTGGCGATCTGTTGTTGAATCTGATGAGATGCACCGGTCCCGACGCCGACACTACAAATCACCGCGGCAACGCCGATGATAATCCCCAACATCGTCAGCACACTCCGCATCTTGTTACGCGCCAGAGCCAGTGTGGCCACGCGCAAAATCGAGATCAGGCCCATGGCTGCCCTCCCTTCCCGGCTTGTTCCGTCTCTTCCTTTTCCTCTGCCGAGGCGAGCTTTGGAAGGATCTCCGCGGCGCACAGTCGATCCTCTACCGGCGTATCGCGCCGGATTCGCCCGTCCCGAAACACGACTATTCGCTTGGCGTTGCGGGCGATATCCTCCTCGTGTGTCACCAGCAGAATCGTCAAATGCCGATCTTCGTTCAAGCGCTGAAAAATATCCATAATTTCGACGCTGGTTCGAGTGTCCAGATTTCCGGTAGGCTCGTCCGCCAGCAGGATAGAGGGATTGTTGATGAGGGCGCGGGCAATGGCGACTCGTTGCTGTTGGCCACCTGACAACTGGGATGGATGGTGCTTTTCACGGCCGTCCAAACCAACCAGGTGGAGCGCCTGCCTGGCGCGATCAATTCGCTCTTTACGCCCGGTTCCGGAATAAAGGAGCGGAAGCTCGGCGTTCTCCAATGCGGACGTACGCGGTAATAGATTGAAACCTTGAAAAACAAATCCGATCTTCTGGTTTCGGATTCTCGAAAGCTCGCGCTTGGAAAGCTGCGAAATGTCTTGGCCGTCCAGGTAATAAGCGCCGCGGGTCGGCCGGTCGAGACATCCGATCAGGTTCATGAAAGTCGATTTCCCGGAACCCGACGCCCCCATAATACCCACAAACTCGCCGCGCCCCACAGTGAGCGAAACACCGCGCAGCGCTGGCGCTTGGACCTCGCCCAGATTGTAGGTCTTGTAAAGATCGTTCACCACTATGGTCGGTGAAGTCCGGGTAACTGCTTCAACTCCGAGACCGTCCTGCACTAGTTGCGCCATACCACTAACGCCTGGGGCCGCCGAATTTCGGAGTCGGCGGCCGTGACCCTGAGTCTACAGTTGACGTCTCTCCAACCACCAACACATCGCCCGGGCCCAGGTTCCCGGAGAGAAGTTGCGTGTATGTATAGTCCGTGATGCCCACTTGTATCGCGACGGGGTGAATTTTCCCCGCCTCCAGCTTCCAGACTACTTGCCAACCACCGGCGTGGGAGGTGGTCGCCGCGGTGGGGATCCTGTCGTTCTTGTAGAACTGCTGTAATTCCTGGGCAGAGACCGCCGGGGAGAATCGCAAGGCGGAGTTCGGAACCTTGACGCAATCCTCCCCGTGGCCGGTAGGAATGGTGGCATAGGCGGTTTCACCGGGCAGGAGCCTCCCGTCGGGGTTCTCAAAGTCGATGATGGTGTTGTAGGTGACCACGTTTTGCACCGTAGTGGCATTCAGCCGTATGGCGCTGACGCGATCTCGGAACATTTCCGTGGGGAAAGCATCCACCTGGAACTCAGCCTCCGTGCCAGCCTTGATGTGACCAGTATCGGATTCGTCCGTCGAGGCGTACAGCTGCATTCGTGTCAGGTCCTGGGCGATGCTGAAGACGATGGGCGCCTGCAGCGAAGCAGCGACCGACTGCCCTACGGTCACATTGCGCGCCACCACCGTTCCGTTGATCGGGGAGACGATCGTGCAATAGCGCAGGTTGGCTTCGGCAAGATCCAATGCGCCCTGCGAGGTCTTCACCTGGGCTTTCGCTTGCTCGATCTGGGCCCGAGTTTGAGCGAGCTGGGCCGTGGACTGATTCAGCTGCGCCTCCGCGCCGCGAACCTGGGCGTCCGCCTGATCCATGCCCGACTTCAGTTGATCACTATGGTCCCGCGAGATGATGCCCTCTTTTGAGAGTTGAAGAAAGCGGTTCGCGGTGACTCGCGCATACTCGGCGGCAGCCTTTGACCGCTCTAGGTTGGCGGCATTGGTCTTGATCAACGCTTCCTGGACACCCACCGCGGCCTCCAGGTTTTTCTGGCTCGCAATAGCGTTCTCCAGGTTGCCGCGCGCCTGGATCACCTGTGCCTCGTAGATTTCGGGATCAAGCTGCGCCAGTACTTGACCGGCATTCACTCTCGAATTGAAGTCCGCAAAAATGTACTTTACGGTCCCGGAAACGTACGAACCCACGGGCACTGTAGTCAGCGGGTTGATTGTGCCTGTCGCTTGAACGACGCTCGTGAGGCCGCCTTGTTCGACTCGGGTGGTCAGAAATGCGGGCGCATCGGGCCTTCCCTTGAGGAACCAGCCCGCCGTTGCTAACCCAGCCGCCCCTAGGGCAATGAGCAGGATCAGTCTTAGATGCCTTCGATAATTCCTTTGACCTGACAATCCCTGACCCAGATCTCACGGGGTGTGCGCGAGAAACAAACCATGCCGTGCCCAAATAGTCTAAAGTCTCTCGCGCGAGTTTGGGGCAGCGGCTATACCCGATCGCGCACCCTAACGAACCTGATCCTAGCATTTCATCCTGAGGGTTCCAGACCAAGCGACTGAACTTGAAAGGGTTCGGCGCTGAGAACAAATGCTCGGCTAATCTCCGGGGCAACACCGGTCTGACGTTGTCGGGGACCAGCCGTCAGCCTGCCTCGGAGAAGATTGGATCAGTCCTAAAAAGTCCTCGTATCGTCGCTAATCGTACAGACCGATGGCTCAGCGCGTCGGCATTGAGGTTCCTTCCATAGCAGACCGTCCCCGCGGTTTCCCTGATGCCGGCAGCAGGAATTGGCCGTCAAACCATGTTTGAAATAGGCAGCCTGCGCACGCGTTTGCCGGTCGCGGCGAAGATCGCGTTGGCAACGGCTGGTGCGAGCGGGGGCACTCCCCCTTCACCGACGCCTCCCGACGGTGCGTCTTTGCCCGGAACCAGGTACACCTCGATGTCAGGCGCGTCCTTGACTCTCAGGACGTGATAGTTGTGGAAGTTGCTTTGCTCGACGGTTCCTTCTTTGACGCTGATTTCGCCACTGAGCACGGGCGTCAGGGCGTAATTGATGCCGCCTTCAATCTGCGCGCACACGCTGTCGGGATTCACAGCCAGCCCGCAGTCGATCGCGCTCACAACGCGGAGAACGCGGGGCCTGTCTTTTTCGACGGAAACTTCGGCCACGTGGGCGACGTAGGTATCTCCGAACCGGCAACAGGCGATCCCGCGCCCGTGATTCGGAGGCAGCGCTTTGCCCCAAGCGGATTTCGAGGCCGCGAGTTGCAGAACGGTTTGCAGCTTCGAGGTCTGCTCCGGTTGATCCACGCGCAGATTCTTGAGGCGAAATTCCAGAGGGTCAGCGGCCGCGGCATGCGCCAGCTCATCCACAAAACACTCGATGGCGAATACCTGAAACGGAGATGAGACAGATCGCCACCAGGCACGCGGCACAACCGACAGAACGGGCGCGTAGTCGGAACGGTAATTGGCCGTCTGATAGGGAATGTCGCCCAGATTGTCCGCGCTCGCGACATGTTTGGGATCTTTCAGCAATTCCGGTGAGTCAAAGACGGCGCGGATGGGCGTGGAGACAAGACGGTGCGACCAGGCGGTGATGTTGCCCTGTGGATCGATAGCGCCCGATACGCGCTGATATGAATATTGCAGGTAGAAATCGTGCTGGATGTCATCTTCGCGGGTTCCCAGTACCTGAACCGGGACTTTTATTTCCTTGGCCACCTGGTACGCCTCCGCGAGGTAATCCCACTGGTAGCGGCGGCCGAATGAACCGCCCGAGAAGGTCACGTGGACGATCACGTTTTGCGGGGCGATACCTGCCACGCCGGCTATCGTTTTTTGTGACAAATCCCCGCCCTGGGTCGGCGACCACACCTCAATCCTCCCATCGGGGCGCACATGGACGGTTGTGTTCATCGGTTCCATGGTGGCGTGGGCCTGAAAAGGCATCTCATAATCCGCCTCGATGATTCGAGCGGCACTCGCCAGCACGCCGGAAACATCCCCACGCTCGGCTTTGACCACGGTCGGCGGGCCGGCGGCTTTTTCACGAAACTGCTCACGCAGGCTGGCTGTACTTTCGGGCGCACCTTTGCCCCAGGTGATATTCAGCGCGTTTCGCGCTTGAATCGCCGCCCAGCTGGAAGTTGCTACGACGGCCACGCCACCGGCGACGTTCAGATTGCGCTCAATCGCCGGCACGAAGCCGATGGGCGGAACCGCGAAAATCGCTTTGACGCCGGGAAGCGCTTTCGCGTCCGACGCATCGAACCGGACGAGCTTGCCGCCAAAGTGGGGACAGCGCGCGATCACAGCATACAGCATGCCGGGAACACGCACATCGAGTCCGAACACGGCCCTTCCGTCGATTTTGGCGGCGGTATCGACGCGCGGCATTGGTTTCCCGATCGTGTGGAACTCTTTGGGATCTTTGAGTGGGACTTTGTCCAATTCGGGAACTGCGAGTTTGGATGCCGTCTCGACTAACTCGCCATAGCTGGCGCGGCGGCCCGTGGGGGTGTGGACAATCGTGCCCTGCTCGGCGCGACAATCGCGTTTCGGCGCATTCCACTGTTGAGCCCCCGCAGCGAGAAGCATTTCGCGCGCCTGGGCGCCGGCTTGGCGCAACGGGAGGAAGGTGGATGATGTACCGCCACTCCCGCCGGTCGTCAAATGTTTGTACATGGCCGGAATGGTGGGAGCCTGTTCCACACGAATGGTGGACCAATCGACTTCCAGCTCCTCGGCCAACATCATGGCGTTGGCAGTTCGCGTGCCCTGCCCCATTTCGGGGGTCTCGGTGAAGAGAGTGATCTGATTATCCGGCGTGATGGTAACCCAGGCATTCAGCTCGGCAGCGTTCGAAGAGCTCGCCCCGCCGCGCACGGGGAGACTGAAGCCCAGAACCAGGGCGGCCCCGGCTTTCATTGCCGTGCGACGAGTGAAATTCGCGTTCATACGTCTCCTCGTGCGGCGCGTTCAATGGCTCGCCGGATGCGCTGATAGGTTGCGCAGCGACAGATGTTGCCGGTCATCGCCTCATCAATCTGTTCGCGCGTTGGATGGGGCGTGTGGGCGAGCAGCGCGGTCGCCTGCATAATCTGCCCCGACTGGCAGTACCCGCACTGCGGAACCTGCTCCGCCATCCAGGCGTGTTGTATCGCATTGTGGTCCTTTGACAGCCCTTCGATGGTGGTCACTTTTCGGGAGCCGATCGCGCCGACTGGAGTCTGGCAGGACCGAACTGCGCGGCCATCCAAATGGACCGTGCATGCGCCGCAAAGCCCCATTCCACAGCCGTACTTGGTGCCGGTCAGGCCGAGCGTATCGCGCAATACCCATAGCAGCGGGGTTCCAGGCGCTTCCACGACTTCGCACTGTTTCCCATTCACGGTTAGTTCAATCGAGTTCATGGCGTCTGCCAACAGAATGCGACGACTTCGAGATGGCGGCAAAACAATTGGGACGAATCGTAGCCGGCTGGTGGCGAATCGTAAGTGCGACCGGGTGGTTTGGCAATCGCCGCCATTCCGGTTTAGATTTGGAGTGTGAACGGGCGGCGAATCTCAGCGAGGGACAAACCGGGGCTCATCGCAGGCGTATGGGTGTTTGGCACCATCGTCTCTGCCAGCCAGTGGCGGCTTTACGACGCGACCCACGGACACGCGGAGCGGTTCACCTACTATCTGGTGACCTGTGCCTACCTTTTCGGCGTGCTCACGCCGGCTGTGTTGTGGCTGGGCCGCCGCTGGAGCATCGATTCCCAGACTTGGAAGCGTGCGCTTCCCATCCATTTCGCTGCGAGCATCCTGCTGACCGCGCTGGGCGTGTTGATGGAAGCCGGCATTGCTTGGCTTCCCAATGCCGTCCAGTGGCCCTTTCGGGACGCGCTCCGGCACTATTTTACGTATCACACGCAGATCAGCATCATCAGCTATTGGGCATTGCTCGGAGGCCTGCACATCTATCGACTATGGGAACAAGGGCGCGATCGCGAGCTGCGTACTTCGCAGCTCGAAACGCAGCTTCGCGAGGCCCAACTGATGGCGCTACGCAGCCAGCTTCAGCCACATTTCCTGTTCAACACTCTGCAGGCTGCGACTGTGTTGATCTACGAAGATCCACAGGGAGCCGAGGAAATCCTGCTTTCGCTCAGTGAGTTGCTGCGCCTATCGCTTCAGAACTTCCAAAGGGAGGAAGTCCCTCTGTATTGTGAGATCGATTTTCTCAAACACTATGCCGGCATCCAGCAGCGCCGTTTTGGAGACCGACTGCAGTTCGAGTTTCAAATTGAGGAGCAATGCCGGCTGTGCGCTGTGCCCGCCCTGTTTTTGCAGCCGCTGCTCGAGAATGCAGTTCATCACGGAATCGGCGTGCGCACGCAACCTGATCGGATATCCGTTCGCGCCGTCCGAAATCGCGACCGCCTGAACATCGATATTGAGAACCAAGCAAGCGTTCTGGACGGCATGCTCGAAACGCTGCTTTCGCGTGGAGTCGGCCTGACGAACACGATCGCGCGCCTCCAACGTTTGTACGGCCTGGAGCACGCCTTTGAAATTCGCACCCTCTCGCCGCAGGGAGTACTCGTTTCGATATCGATTCCAGTGAGGCTCATGAGAGCCGGCCAAGAGGACCTGGCCTTTCAGGCGGCTTCATGAGCATTCGGTCTCTGATCATTGATGACGAGCAGCTTGCAAGGCACAGCATTCGCCGCTTTCTTAAACACCACCCCGATATTGAAGTCCTAGGCGAATGCGGCGACGGACAATCGGCCGTGAACGCGATTCTGGCCTACAAACCGGACCTGGTTTTCCTTGATGTGCAGATGCCCGAGCTGGACGGATTCGGAGTGGTCCATCGAATTGGGGCCGAACAGATGCCCGCGACCATCTTCGTAACGGCCCATGATCAGTACGCCTTGGCCGCGTTCGACGCCAATGCCCTCGATTACTTGCTGAAGCCTTTCGGGAAAGCGCGTTTTGACCGGGCCATGGGCCGAGCCCGCGAACGCCTTGCCGGACTCTCGGATCGCGAACAGTTGACACGAGTGCTTCAAAGCGTGATGAATCAAAATGTGCACTTCGAGAGCGTGCCGGTAGCCAACAACGGGCGGATCGTCTTCATAAAAACTCGAGACATACACTGGATCGAGTCCGCCGGCAATTATGCTCGTTTGCATCTCGCTTCCGGTCACCACGATATTCGCGAAACGCTGACCAGTCTGGAAGCCAAGCTCGATTCGAAGCAATTTGTGCGGATTCATCGCTCCATCATCGTCAACTTGCACTACGTCAAGGAAGTACATCCCTGGTTTCACGGGTATCATTTGGTTCTGCTCGAAGGCGGCCAGGAACTTCGAATGAGCCGGTATCAAAAGGAGGTAGCCGAGCGCCTTGGCATTCGAGGACATCAAAGCTGAATTTGGTCGGTTCGGTGATGTTCACGAAGCCGTCCTTGGGAGATCGGTTATCTTCTCTTGAACGGCAACCGCCAGCATCCTCGCTCCAGGCTTTGTTGTGCCCCCCCCACGCTGACTGTCTAGTGCTGGGTGGCGAAGGCAGCGGGGCGCGGGCGGGCCCAGAGGATCAGCGCGCCGAGAGCAACCAAGCCGAGCGAAATCCACTGCGTAAGCGATAGATCGAAGACCAACGACTGTTCGTGAACGCGGAAGAACTCGATGACGAAGCGCGCAATGCCGTAGAGGATCAGATACAGGCCAAAGATCTGTCCGTCACGATGGTTGCGGCCGGTGAGCCGGTAGAGGAGTCCGAAGATCAGAAGATTAGTGGCCGATTCGTAGAGTTGGGCCGGATGCAGCGGCACTCCAAGTGGTACTTGCGCGGCTTCCTGGCTGCGGAAATAGACGGCCCAGGGCAGATGGCATTCCTTACCCCAACAGCAGCCCGCGGCGAAGCAGCCCAACCGGCCGATGGCGTGGCCGAGTGCAATCCCGGGCGCAAAGGTATCGAGGGTCAGCAACAGAGGCAGCTGTTGACGCCGGATGTAGAGCAAGGAGACCAGCATGGCCACCAGCAGGCCGCCATGAAAGACACCGGCTGCCTGTAGCGTGCTGAGCGTGAAGATCTCCTGCGGGTTGTGGACGTAAAAGTTCCAGTCGAAAAGGAACATGAACAGCTTGGCGCCGGCGATGCCGCCGAGTGCACAGTAGATGGCCAGATTGCTGATCTTCTCGGCAGGCAGGTGAACACGCCGAGCCAGCCGCAGAGTCACAAACAGGCCCGCTAGGAAGCCCAGTGCGACAAGCACGCCGTAAGTGGGTATGAAGAAGGAACCGATGCTGAAAAGCTTTGGAAACAACTTCTACCTAATTCGATATGACGGTGGGCGATTCGGTTGCTGGTTTCTTCCTCGGCCGGAGGAGATCGATGATCAGAAACGCAGAACCGACGGTGATCGCACTGTCGGCCACATTGAAGGCCGGAAACGTCCAGCCGCCATTGTAGACCTCCAGAAAATCGGTGACGGTACCGCGCGTCACCCGGTCATAGAGGTTGCCCGCGGCGCCGCCCAGGATCAGCGCCAGACCAAGCCGCGTCGCAGTGGATGCGAATCCGTTCGAACGCTTCCATAGCGCCATGACAACGAATACCAACACGACTACTGCCACACCAATGAGGACGACGCTCCGCAGCATCGGGTTGCCGTCAGCGAGTACCCCGAAGGCCGCGCCCGGGTTCTCGGTGTGGACGATGCGAAACCAGCCGCGAAGCACGCTGATGGAGTCATATGAAGAGAGGTTCGAGCGAATCCAGGCCTTGCTCAGCCGGTCGAGGACAACGATGGCCGCGGCGATAAGAAACGGTATCCAGCGTGAAGGAAGGGCACCTCCCTCTTGCGGATGTTCCGGCTGGTCGATCTGCTCCACGTATTAGCTCTTCCCGGCTTCCCGGTCGTGCAGAATTTCCCGGACGGCAGCGGCACAGGAGAGACAGATGGTGGGGAAGTCGAGGTCTTGCCCGACATCGAGGGTGTACTTCCAGCAGCGTTCGCACTTCTCGCCTTTAGCGCGGTCCACGTTGATGGCAAGTGGCGACCCGGCGTCGGCCGTGGCACTCTTCCGCAAGGCGACCTGGGACACGATAAACAGGCTGGGCAATTCGGCGGCATGCTTTTCGAGTAGTGAGTATAGTTCTTCGCTGGCTTCCAGCGTCACCGCCGCTTCGAGCGGCGCGCCGATGGTCTTATCCTGGCGGGCGCCTTCGAGCACCTTCAAGACCTGTTCACGGATGGGAAGCAGTTGGTCCCACTCGGCTGACAACGCGCGTTTCTCCGCGCTGATGCCGGCACTCAACTCGTCCTGTTCCGGGAAGAGATCCAGGTGGACGCTGTCCGGGGAGCCGTTTGGCAAGGCGGTGTGCCGCCACACCTCTTCGCACGTGAAGCTGAGGACCGGGGTCAGTAGCCGCACAAGCGCGAAGTTCAAACGGTGGAGAGCTGTTTGGGCGCTCCGGCGGGTCTTCCATTTCGGGGCGCTGGTGTAGAGGCGGTCCTTGAGGACATCGAAGTAGATAGAACTCAAGTCAACCGTGGCGAAGTCGTACACCGCGTGATAGACCTTGTGGAACGCGAACTCGGCATACCAGTCGCGGCACTTCTGGACCAGCGCTTCCGCCCGCAGCAGAACCCACTGGTCGATACTTTCGAGCTCGCACGCAGGAATGGCATCGGTGGCTGGATTGAAGTCCGAGAGGTTACCGAGGCAGTAGCGGAACGTATTTCGCAGTTTCCGATACGCCTCCGAAAGGCGGGTGAGGATGGTGTCGGAGAGCTTTACATCTTCGGTGAAATCGACCGAGGCGACCCAGAGCCGAAGCAGGTCTGCGCCGTACTGCTTGACGATGGTCTGGGGCTCGACGTTGTTGCCGAGCGATTTCGACATGGCGCGGCCCTGTTCGTCGAGCGTCCAGCCATGAGTAGCGCAAGCTTTATAAGGTGCGTTGTCCTTGAGTCCGACGCCGATCAGCAGCGAGCTATGAAACCATCCGCGATACTGGTCGCCGCCTTCTATATAGAGGTCGGCGGGCCAGGGGAGGTGATTCTGGGGCGTCAGCACAGCGAGATGGCTAGAGCCCGAATCGAACCAAACATCGAGTATGTCGGTTTCCTTGCGGAACGAGGTGCAGCCACACTCCGCGCAGCTGCAACCGGGACCGATCAGCTCGGCTGCGGACTTCTCATACCAGACGTCCGACGTGTGCTGGCGAAACAGTTCCACGATCCCTTCGAGCACTCTCCTGTCCGTGAAGGGCTCGGCGCAGGAGTCGCAATAGAAGACGGGAATGGGCACGCCCCAGACACGCTGGCGCGAAATGCACCAGTCCGGACGCATGGCGATCATGTTCGAAATACGCTCTTCGCCCCAGGCCGGATGCCACTTGACTCGTTTGATGGCTTCGAGTGCGCGGGTACGCAGTTCTTCGCGGTCCATCCCGATGAACCACTGTTCGGTAGCGCGGAAGATGGTGGGTTGGTGGCAGCGCCAGCAGTGCGGATAGCTGTGATCGAGTCTCTGCTGGCCGAGCAGCGCACCGTGCTGCTCCAGAATGTGGATGATGACCGGGTTCGCTTGCCAGACGGAGAGGCCAAGGATTTCGGCGGGCAGCGCACCATCCGCGCCTTCGGCAGCGAAAAACCGGCCGGCTGCATCAACCGGGCAGTACACGGGCAACCCGTAACGCTGGCCGCTGACGAAGTCTTCCTGGCCATGGCCAGGCGCGGTGTGGACGGCGCCCGTGCCTTGCTCCAGCGTGATGTAGTCGGCGAGGATGCCGATGGAGGTGCGCTCCAGAAACGGGTGCTTGAACTTGGCGTGTTCGAGCTTCGAACCGGGGAAACGCGCGATGACGGCCTTGTCCCAGCCGAGGGCTTCCGACACCTGAGGCAGCAGACCCTCAGCGACGATCATGACGCCCTGCAGGGTATCGATCGCTACGTATTCGTATTTTGGATGAAACGCGATGGCGAGGTTGGCCGGAATCGTCCAGGGCGTGGTGGTCCAGATGACGGCGTTGACGTCGCGCTCGGCAAGCGCGGGATCAATGGCGGCGGGATCGGAGATGAGCTTGAAGCGAACATAGATCGACGGACTTGAGTGGTCTTCGTATTCCACTTCGGCTTCCGCCAATGCGGTCTGGTCCTTGATGCACCAATGCACCGGCTTCAGTCCCTTGTAGACATAGCCAAGGTGGAGAAAGTCGACGAAGGCCTGGGCGATCACGGCCTCGTACTCGGCACTCATCGTCAGGTACGGATTGTCCCAACGGCCGAGGATTCCGAGACGCTTGAACTCAACCCGATGGATGTCGACATACTTCGCGGCGTAGGCGCGGCATTCGGCGCGGATCTGGGCCGCGGTCATGGTTGCTTTGCGCTTGCCCAGTTCGCTATCAACCTTAAACTCGATCGGCAAACCGTGGCAATCCCAGCCCGGAACGTAGGGGGCATCGAAGCCGGCCATGCTCTTCGATTTGACGACCAGATCTTTCAGGATCTTGTTGAATGCGGTTCCCAGGTGGATGTTGCCGTTGGCGTAGGGAGGCCCGTCATGCAGTACATATTGCGGGCGGCCGGCGCGCGCTTCGCGGATGCGATCATACAGATTCGATTCGCCCCAT
This sequence comes from uncultured Acidobacteriaceae bacterium, assembly GCA_963771305.1. Lineage (GTDB taxonomy): Bacteria > Acidobacteriota > Terriglobia > Bryobacterales > Bryobacteraceae > CAJCIT01. The sequence continues at coordinate 320,015 of CAVYTS010000018.1, read as the reverse complement.
TGGTCGAGCAGGCGAGGCTCGGCGACCGGTAGGTTCGCCTTCATGGAGAAGTCGGTTTTGGGAAGGTTGACCGTCTTTTTCAAGTCAACGGACGAGAGGCTCATGAATCCTTTCATCGTATCGGATGAGGAAGAAGTTATCGTGGAAGCAGGCTCTCAAGACACGCATGAATCCACCGGAGGTCCAGCAGGAAGTACGCCAACTGGTTGCGCTGTGTGGCACGGCGAACGAACGCGTTCGCGCCGATTGCCGTAGCCGGCTGAATCACTTACGGACGTTTTACAGCAAGCTGCCAGCGGAGCGGAAGACCGAGTACTTCACCAGTGCAGCGATCCGGGCGCTCAAGGACGCAGCACGGTTGCTGGATGGAGCACCCGACGAAACGTTGCGCGACCTGCTGCGAACTGTGTTTGGACACGACGACTTCCGGCCCGGGCAGGAGCAGATTATCCGCAGCGTACTCGGCGGCCTGGACTGCCTGGCCGTGATGTCGACGGGCGGGGGCAAATCGCTGACCTATCAGCTGCCGGCGCGGAAGATGGGTGGGACCACCCTGGTGATTTCGCCGCTGATTGCGCTGATGAAGGACCAGGTGGACGCGCTGACGCGAAAGGGGCTGCACGCGACGTACTTGAACTCTAGCTTGGATGAGGCCGAGCGGCGCAAACGGATCATCGACATCTGCCGCGGCAATTACGAATTGGTCTACGCGGCGCCGGAGGGCATTGAGTTCTACATTGGGTCGCTGCTGGAGCAAGTTGACCTCCGGCTGGTAGCGGTGGACGAGGCCCATTGCATAAGCGAGTGGGGCCACGACTTCAGACCCTCGTACCGCAATTTCGCGGGATTGAAGCAGCGCTTCGGCAACGTGCCGCTGCTTGCCTTGACCGCTACGGCTACCAGGCGGGTGCAGCAGGACATCGTCGACCAGTTGGGGATGGAAGCGCCGGCGCGTTTCCAGGGTTCGTTCTTCCGACCCAATCTGAAGATCTCCGCCGTAAAGAAGGGTGAGGGGACCACCGTGGGCAAGAAGATTCTCAAGCTGGTGAAAGCGCGGAAGGGCAAGCCTGGCATCATCTACTGCTTTATGCGGAAGACCGTGGAGGCGATGGCCGAGGCGCTGCAGGAGAAGGGGGTCAAAGCGCTGGCGTATCACGCTGGGCTGGAATCGAAGGACCGGATTCGCATCCACGAGCGTTTCCGCGATAACCAGGTGGATGTGATGGTGGCGACCATCGCCTTCGGCATGGGCATCGACAAGGGCAATATCCGGTATGTGATTCATCGGGACATGCCGAGGTCGATTGAGGGCTACGCCCAGGAGATCGGGCGCGCCGGACGAGACGGCGCCGATAGTGAATGCATACTGTTTTATGCGTGGCCGGACGTGCTGCTTTATGAACGAATGACGGAGGAGCAGCCGGATCTCCCACAGAAGTTGAGGGAGGAGCGCAAGCGGCAGGCGCGCGACATGTTCCGTTTCGCCGACACCAAGGTGTGTCGGCAGCGGGCTCTCGCTGCGTATTTCGGGGAACGAATTCAGACCTGCGGCGCCTCCTGTGATGTGTGCACCGGCGTCGACATCCTGCGTTAACCGAGTCTTTGAGAGAATGCTTGGGGCGAGGAGAAGTTATGGCAATTGATCCACGTGCAGGCAAACCGGCCGATCCGGAAATGCTGGTGAATCTTCCCAGGCTGGTAACGGATTACTACGCGCTGAGGCCCGACCCGGCGGTCGCTTCGGAGCGTGTGGCATTTGGAACCTCGGGACATCGCGGATCGTCGTTCTCAAGTTCGTTTAATGAAGAGCACATCCTGGCCATCACGCAGGCCATCTGCGAGTACCGCAAACAGGAAGGGACAACGGGCCCGCTGTTCCTGGCAATCGATACGCATGGGCTGTCTGAGCCGGCGATAGCGTCTGCGCTGGAAGTACTGGCGGCAAACGGCGTAGAGGTTTACATCGACCAGGATCTCCGCTACACGCCGACGCCGGCTTTGTCGCACGCCATTCTCACCTACAACAAAGGGCGGAAGGATGGGCTTGCCGATGGCGTGGTCATTACACCTTCGCACAATCCGCCCGACGACGGAGGTTTCAAATACAACCCGACGACGGGTGGTCCTGCCGACACGACGGCGACAAAGTGGATTGAGAACCGCGCCAATCGACTGCTGGCCGATGGCCTGCAAGGCGTGCAGCAGGCTTCATATGCGAAAGCGATTCAGGCAGCGACCACGCATCGCCATGACTACATTTCGTCTTACGTGAACGATTTAGGTTCTGTGATCGACTTCGCCCCGATCGTCAGTGCCGGGCTGAAGCTAGGCGTAGATCCGCTGGGTGGCGCGGGCGTGGACTACTGGGCGCGCATCGGCGAGAAGTACGGGCTGAATTTGACGGTGGTGAACAAGCACGTTGACCAGACGTTCCGGTTCATGACGGTGGATTGGGACGGCAAGATTCGCATGGATTGCTCGTCGCCCTACGCGATGGCCAGCCTGATTGCGTTGAAGGATCACTTTGATGTGGCTTGGGCTTGCGATACGGACCATGACCGCCACGGCGTGGTTGCGCCGAGCGTGGGCTTGCTGAATCCAAATCACTACCTGGCAGTGGCGATCTCGTATCTGTTCCAGAACCGGCAAAACTGGCGCAAGGATTCGGCGGTTGGGAAGACGTTGGTGAGCAGCACGATCATCGATCGCGTCGCGGCGGGTATTGGGAGGCGTCTCCTTGAGGTGCCCGTCGGGTTCAAATGGTTTGTCGACGGATTGCTGGATGGATCGCTTGGGTTTGGCGGGGAAGAGAGCGCGGGTGCGTCGTTCCTTCGGCAGGACGGCTCGGTCTGGACCACGGATAAGGACGGACCCATTCTGGGCTTGTTGGCGGCGGAGATCACGGCACGGACCGGGCGCGATCCGGGTGAGCACTATCGGGATCTGACGAAGAAGTACGGCGATCCAGTCTATGAGCGCATCGACGCTCCGGCTTCTCCGGAGCAGAAGGCGATTCTGGCGAAGCTATCGCCGGAACGGATTTCGGAGACGGAGTTAGCAGGAGAAAAGATCACAGCGATGCTGACCAAGGCGCCAGGGAACGGTGCGGCAATCGGCGGGCTCAAGGTGACCACGCAGAACGGCTGGTTCGCGGCGCGGCCATCGGGTACGGAGGATGTGTACAAGATTTATGCCGAGAGTTTTCTCGGCGCGGACCATCTGCACCTTATCCAGCAGGAAGCGCAGGAACTGGTCGGGAAAACGTTCGCGAAGATCAAGGCGTAGCAGTTCGGGCCGATTACCTTAGATTCAGCGGGGTGAGGACGCCGTCTTTCTTGATGCCAAGCCGAATAGGACGCGGCATAGAGTTGGGCGGGACACTCACCTCGACCCACAGTTCTTCGCCCGGTTTCAGGCGAGAGGGATCGGCCACCGTATCGGACAAGAAGAAGGCTACGGGTTGTGTGAGGGAGGTCCGACCCAGGGTATTCCAAACTTCTAAGGCGCCGCTGTCGTCAGGCCTAGCGGTGAGTTGTCCGTCCTGAACGGCAAGCCGAATGTGCGCCGGCAAGGACCCTGAAAGGGCACCAGCCATGACGACTTCCACCCTCAATTGCAAGTACCGGCCTCGAATTGGAGCGTTGGGGTCAACGGGCGCGACCCTGGCCCAAACCCTGGCGAGCCGTTCCCGGTCCCATTCATACTTTGCCGTCATGCTGAGCACCATCGCGCATTGAAGGATGCTCACAAGAAGTCCACGATAGAGCTGTTTCATGCAGGCACCGTCCTCATCCGCGCAATGATCTTGCGGCGCATGCGCTCCAGCAGCCAGCCTCCGCCGAGGAACAGCACACCGAGCAGGATCAGACTAAGAGCGCGATCGAGCTTGGCCATGACATCTGAGAAGTAGAAGACCAAGACTGTTATGGCAAACCCCAGAAACGCGACATTTACCCGTTCCGGGCGCTGTTCGCGAATTCCCCAGTATGCGAGTCCGACGCTCCCCACGAAGCACCAGAGGTAGATGGCGACGTTGAACTTCGCAACGGACAGGGTGGAGAGTAGCAGAACCCAAACTGCTGCGCCTACATTCCAGAGAGCGGCTTGCCCGCGCCGAACAAGCGCCAGAGCCAGAGGGGCCGCGATTGCGATCAACATCGGCAGCCAGTTCGACGACCATTCGAAATTGGTTCGGGTCCAAGACTGAGGGACCGCTACCCACGCAGCGGTTGGAATCAAGGCGACGCCGCCTAGCCAACCAAGCGCAAGACGAACGGAAGAGTCCTTCTCGCTTCGACTGCACGTGAGATACGTGAATGCAAGGGCGCACAGGCCAATCGCGACTGGCACGCGTTCGTTCAAATGGTGTGAATCCAACCACCACTCGCTCGCCGCCCACCAGGGAGCGAGGATGGCTGTCATCGCGGCCTGCGGCCACTGGCGCAAGAGTGCCCACGCGGCGGCCGCGCCCACGGCCCAGAGCAGAATCGCAGACGGCCAATGCTCGCTGAGGTGATAGATCTGACCGGCCAGCGCAATGCCTGCGCCTAGCGCGATGGTGCCGATGGCGTGAAGCGAAATCGAGAGGCCTTCGAAGCGCCCTGCGGCTAAAGCGCCGCCGGTATGAAGGACAGCAATCATTAGCACGACCACGGTCATTCGTTCGGCCGGTGACAACTGATCCCAGTGCGCCGAGACGAAGAGGAGTATTCCGGCAGCGAGCAAGATGGTTCCGAATCCCAACGCAACTAGGACGGGCCAGCGGAGACCCTGTGCGGGCATACGCGTTTCTTCGAGCTCACGAATACGGACGGCCGTCGCCCGGTCAATCAGCCCAGCCGAAGTCCACCGCTCGAGCGGCGTCTCCCAGTCTTTGTGCATCGAAGCCTCACTCTATCTCAATTTGGGGGTGGTGGGCTGGGCCTTCGTCCGGATCTCGGCTCGTCGGGCCAAGGCGCTCCGCCGACGAGTGAGATAACAGTAGTTGTGACTTACTCGCAAAGCCTCAAGAGTCATCTCCAATACCATCGCTGGGCTACACACCGTGTCCTGACGGAGGTGCAGCAGCTCGATTCCGAACGGCTGGTGCGCAATCTTCATGGTTCGTTTGCCAGCGTTTACGACACCGTCGTTCATCTCTATCAAGCCGACGTGGTGTGGCTTGAAAGACTGGAACAGCGGCCGAACGGAAAGCGGGAAGATTACTCATCGCCGGGTTGCATGTACGATCTCGCCGAAGTATGGCTGGCCGTGATCGATCGCATGATCGCATTCGCAGCGGGTCTCAGCGAGAGCGACTGGGAACGCACAATCGCCTATAAATCAATGGCCGGCGTCTCGTATGATAGCCCGATCTGGCAGATAGTTGTGCACGTGGTGAATCACGGAACACACCATCGGGGCCAAGTGACGAGCATGATGCGACAACTCGGTGAGAAGCCCGCCAGTCTGGACCTGATCGCGTTCTATCGGGAACAGGATTGAGGCTCAGTCTTAGCCCAAGTGACGCAAGAGGCCGCCTTCCGCGCGCACCGCAGTGCCGTTGGTGACGGAAGCCAGCGGGCTGCAAATGAAAGCCACTGTCGCGGCGACTTCCTCCGGTTCGGCGAAGCGCTGGAGCAATGAAGTGGGTCGGGCCTGCTTGAAGAACGCAGCTTCCACTTCGGCGGCGGACAGATTCTGGGCATGGGCCAACTGCTGAACGTAGGTTTCCACGCCCTCCGAGCGCGTTGGGCCTGGTAGCACGCTATTCACAGTCACGCCAGTGCCGGCGGTGGTTTCCGCCAAGCCGCGGGCAATCGCAAGTTGTGCCGTCTTGGTGAAGCCATACTGAATCATTTCGGGAGGCACATTCAGGGCGGATTCACTGGAGATAAACACGATGCGGCCCCAGTTTTTGGCCAGCAGTTTGGGCAGGTAGTAGCGGCTTAAACGTACACCGCTCATCACATTCACGTCGAAGAACTGTTGCCACTCTTCATCGGTAATTTGATCGAACGGCGTGGGCTTAAAGATGCCCAGGTTGTTCACCAGGATGTCCAGGTCGGGAACCCGTTCAAAAAGCCTAGCGGCACCGGCAGCCGTAGCGAGGTCGATCGCAACGCCGGTAACCGAGGCGGCGGGGGACTTGGTCAGCACCTGCTTCACGGCCGCGTCCACGCGCTGATGAGTCCGGCCGTTCAAGATGACGGTGGCGCCTTCGGCGGCGAGGGCTGCGCCAATAGCCAGTCCTATTCCTGCCGTGGATCCGGTGACGAGAGCCTTCTTGCCAGAGAGTTGTAAGTCCATACTGCCGGTTGGATGAGGCGACCCCTGGCCACGATGCGAACGGTTCAGTCAGGTAGTGAGTTTGTTGGCGATGGCGTCCAAATCGTAAACGCATCCGCCCCAGGTTCCACCGCTGGCCTGTTGCAGGACGGCCCACAGTCGCGTGTCGGTGGGAAGACGCGGATCGGGAGCGAGGTCTCCGCGGGGCGTTCGTTGCGCCAGCCGCGTGGCGCCGTGTTCGGCTGAGAAGATCTCGCCATTTTCGCCGACAAAGTTGACTGAGCCGTCGAGCGTATTGCGGTCGATCTGGATCTCGACAACGTCGCCATCGCGGAGTTTGCCGATCGGTCCATCGGCAAGCGCTTCGGGCGACACGTGGCCAATGCAGGCGCCGGTGGAAACGCCACTGAAGCGTGCGTCTGTGAGCACGGCGACTTGCTTGCCAAAAGTGAGATGCTTCAACGCGGAGGTGATTTGGTAAATCTCCTCCATGCCGGAACCGAGTGGGCCGCGGCAAATGAGGATCAGGATGTCGCCGGCCTGAACCACCTTCCCCTTGATGGCCTCGATCACGGCAGTCTCCGTGGTGAAGACACGAGCCGGACCGCGCTTGCGATAGACTCCGTCGGCGTCGACAACAGACGGGTCGATCGCGGTGCTCTTCACGACGGAGCCCTCGGGTGCAAGGTTTCCATGAGGGAAGCAGACCGTGGAGGTCAGGCCGTTAGCACGTGCCTGATCGGGGCCCATGATGACGTCGCCGGGGTCAATGCCATCGATCCGCTGTAACTGGCTTCGCAATTGCAGCCGCCGCTCCGACTGCTCCCACCAATCGAGCATCGCTCCAAGTGTTTCGCCCGACGCGGTGAGAACACTCGTATCGAGCAGTCCGGCCTCCCGCAAATGCAGCATCACCTCCGGGACCCCTCCGGCCAGGAAGACTTGCACGGTCGCAAAGCTGCGCGGGCCATTCGGCAACGCATCCACCAGCCGCGGGACACGAGCATTGACATGAGCCCAATCTTTCGCGGTAGGGCGCTTCAAACCAGCGGCGTGGGCGATGGCTGGTATATGCAACAGCAGATTGGTGGAACCGCCAAACGCGGCATGAACCACCATGGCGTTGACGAGAGACGCATCCGTGAGGATATCCTTTAGAAGAAGTCCGCGCTCGCGGGAGCGCAACAACGCTAGCGCTGACCGGCGGGCCGTGTCCCTCCATATGGGATGTCCCGAGGGCGAGAGCGCCGAATGGGTCAGCGACAGGCCCAGCGCTTCACCAACCACTTGGGATGTTGCGGCCGTCCCTAGAAACTGGCAGCCGCCGCCGGGAGTGGCGCACGCCCGGCATCCCGCCTCCGCGGCTTCTTCCAAAGTGATTTGCCCGTGGGCATAACGCGCGCCGATGCTCTGGACGCGGCCGGCATCTTCGCCGCTTTCGGGAAGCAAGGTGACTCCGCCTGGAACCAGGACGCACGGAAGGTTCGACGTACCGGCCAGCGCCATCATCATTGCCGGCAGTCCTTTGTCGCAAGTTGCCACTCCGATGACACCCTGGGCGGTTGGCAGTGAGCGAATTAGGCGGCGGAAGATCACCGCGGCATCGTTGCGATAGGGCAGTGAATCAAACATGCCGGCGGTGCCTTGGGTTCGCCCGTCGCAAGGGTCAGTGCAATACGCAGCAAAGGGGACGGCGCCCTGGCTGGTGAGCGTGCGTGCGGCCTCCGCCACAAGTTGATGAACCTCCCAATGCCCGGTGTGAAGGCCGAGCGCAACGGGTTTTCCATCAGCGCCTTGTAGCCCGCCATGCGTGCTGAGAATCATGATGTCGCCGCCGCCGAGTGCCTGGGGGCTCCAACCCATCCCCACGTTCTGGCTGAGGCCGAAAAGATTGCCGGAGGGTTCATGGAGAAGCACGTCGGGCGTCAGAGGTAGAGCTCCGGCGGGACCCGGGGCATGAGTCGCCACGTCAAAGAGCGAGGGGTCGCCGGAATCGAGAACGGACTCTAACGGGATGGGTTTCATGGAGCCAAGCCAATTTTACAGGTGAGAGTCGAGGGCGTGCGTGGCAGTCGGGCGTGAACGCGAAAAGCATAAGATCTGTTCGCGGATGAACGCCGATGAACGCGGATTGTTTCAATCATCGTGACGCCCCAGTTTCGTCAACTCCCGAAGCGCTTGCTACCGTTGAAATGTTCGCAGCCGGAGGAGCCCATTTCGCTACACTGAAGGTTCGGGCGCGATGACCAAACATTCGAATGAAGCAGTGCATGCCCACCCGGTCGTCGCGATTTATCCCGGCTCGTTCGATCCCATCACGAACGGGCATCTGGATCTGATCTCGCGCGGCTCCAAGCTCTTCGACCGGCTGATTGTGGCGATCCTCGGTAACGCTGCAAAGGCGCCCCTGTTCACGGTTGGCGAGCGGATGGAGATGTTGACCGAAGTAACGGCGGCATTTCCGAATGTCGAGGTTGATTCGTTTGAAGGGTTGCTGGTGGACTACGCCGCCAAGCGAAATGCGAACCTGATCCTGCGCGGCATCCGAGCCATTTCAGACTATGAGCTCGAGTTACAGATGGCACTGATGAACCGGCGGCTACGGCCGGAAACCGAGACGGTATTTCTGATGGCGGGTGAAGCCTACTCGTTCATCAGCTCGCAAACGGTGAAGGAAGTGATTTCGCTGAACGGCAACGTCTCCGGACTGGTGCCGAAACCAGTGGAAGAACGGCTGAAGAAGAAGATACAAGCGAAGAAGGAACAACAAGCAATTTAGCTATGCAAGCCACATTGGAAATCGCAGAACGAATTTCGACCATCGGCGTGTCGTCCACCATGAAGGTGGCGGCCGACGCGGACAAATTGCGCCGCGAAGGCGTCGACGTGGTGGACTTTGGCGCCGGGGAGCCCGACTTCCCCACGCCAGACAACATCAAGAATGCCGCGATCGCCGCGCTGGGCGCGAACTTCACCAAGTACACGCCAGCGGGCGGCACACAAGAGTTGCGGCAGGCGATCTGCGAACGTCATAAGGCCGATTTCGGCACTAACTACTCGGTGCCGGAGTGCATGGTGACGGTGGGCGGCAAGCACGCGATTTTCAATCTGACACAGGCATTGATCAATCCTGGCGACGAAGTCGTGATCCCGGTGCCGTACTGGGTCACCTACAAGGACGTGGTGAACTACGCCGGGGGCCGTTGTGTGTTCGTAGAAACGGACGAGCACGCCGGTTTCGATCTGACGGCCAAGATGCTGGAACCTCACCTGACGGCCAAAACCAAGCTGGTGATCATCAACTCCCCCTCGAACCCGAGCGGGGCGGTGTTGTCGAAGGAAGAGTTCCTGCGTATCTATGAGCTGACCTCGCGGCGGGGCGTGTTACTGATGACCGATGAGTGCTATTGCCAGTTTCTTTATGAGGACAAGCCGTTCTCGATCGCGGCGGCGGAAGGGGCGAAGGACAACGTGGTGGTGGCCGGCTCGCTTTCAAAGACCTATGCGATGACCGGGTGGCGCATTGGGTTTGCGCTGGCTCCGGCGCCGATCATCAACGCCATGATGAAGCTTCAAAGTCACAGCACTTCGAATCCGACCTCGATTGCGCAGAAGGCAGCCGTGGAAGCGATGCTGGGGTCGCAGGCCTCTGTCCCGGTCATGCTCGCGGAGTACCGGCGCCGGCGGGATTTTGTGATTGACCGGTTGCGGCAGATCCCTGGTATTTCGATTGGTATTCCGAAAGGCGCGTTCTACGCCTATCCGAACATCAGCGTAGCGTTTCAAGGTGGGAAGGTTAAGAACTCGCTGGAGTTCTCAGAGAAGCTGCTGGCCGAGGCACACGTTGCAGTCGTGCCCGGCGAGGCTTTTGGAACCAAGGAGCACGTCCGCATTTCCTACGCGACCTCCATGCATGAACTGGAGCGCGGGCTCGACCGGCTGCATCGATTTGTTGATCACATGAAGGGCTAGTGGCCCCTTCTCATCTGTCCATGAAGAACCGGTTGCTACGGCTGACGACCGTTGCTGTGCTGCTGGCCATCGCTGCTTGCGCCCCTGAGCAACAGAACACGCTGGGCTATGCTTACATTGCCCCTGCGACGCTCACACTGCGGGTTGATCCGAGCCAGAAGAACGGCACGTCGGTGATGTTGAAGCACGGGGACCGGCTGCGTATTCTCGACGTGCGGCGGCGTTACGTCCAGGTCCGCACGGAACAAAATGCGGTCGGTTGGGTCGATGCCGCACAGTTGCTCAGCACCGAGCAGATGGATGAGTTCAAGAAGAACACCGCGCACGCGTTGACTCTGCCATCACAAGGCGCGGCCACGGTTTACGACGCGCTCAACGTCCACATCGAGCCGAATCGCCTGTCACCCTCCTTTACCAAGATTCCGGAGGGTGGATCCGTGGAGGTGCTTGCCCACAAGATGGCGCCGAAAGCGGTGGGGGCGGCGCCGGCGAATCTGGCGCTAACGCGGTCGCAAGCAGCCGCGCGGCGGCCGAAGAAGGAGAAGACCCAGAAGGCGAACGCATTCAAGCTGCCCAAGCCACCGGCACCCAAACCGCCCGACAACTGGAAAGATCTCTCGGCAGAAAAGCTACATATCAACGAAGACGAACCTGACGAGCCGGCGAAGCCGTCCCGCCCGGCGGACCAAAAGGCGGCCGCAAAGGCTGCCAAGAAGCCGGTGGCGATCGATGAGGACTGGACGCTGATCCGCACCAAGGATAAGCAGTGCGGCTGGGTGCTCTCGCGCAACCTCAACATCTCGATTCCCGATGAGGTGGCCCAATACGGTGAAGGCAAACGGATAGCTGCCTACTTCGACTTGGGTGCGGTGGACGATAAGGACAAGGGTGTGAAACACGACTGGTTGTGGGCCGTTTCGTCCGAGGTCCAGAGCTTCGATTTCGACGCCATTCGCGTGTTCACCTGGAACCGCCGGCGTCACCGCTACGAAACGGCGTTTCGTGCACGCGATCTGGAGGGCTACTTCCCCATCCGGGTGGATACAGCGGAGCCGGGCTCCGTCAACCGGACATTTTCCGTCATTGACCGGGACGACGATGGCAAGTACTGGCTTCGCCACTACGCCTTTAACGGAGACCGGGTGCGGTTGAGCGGGAAAGAACCCTTCCAGCCGGGCGACGCGGACACGGTGACGAAGGCCGCGCCGCTACCGGTGGAACAGATGGAAGCCAAGGCCGCCCCGCAACCGGGATGGGTGAAGCGGCAGTGGGCAGCGTTGAAGCGGCTGTTCGGAGAGTAGGCGGGTTTGGGGAGTTTACCCCTATGGTCTGGTCGGTTTTGGGAGATGCTGAATTGTGCGTCTGACAGCGGTGCTCGTGAGCGGGTTGTTTCTGTGCCTCCTGGCCCTAACGCAGGAAAAGCGCCCGGTCAGGGTCGAATTGTCCCGGGGCGGCCCGAGGCTCCGGTACGGGATCGGTGAGCCAATTCTTCTCGTTCTAACATTCGTTAGCAGCGAGTGAAGGGGGTATTCCCTTGGTTGGATGACCGGGCGCGAGGCCACCGGTACAGACCGGACTACTCCGCGCTTACGATGCTTCAAGTTGGCAAGCCGGAGAAAATTACGCTGCCGCTGAACGCCGTGTACCGCTTTGACGAGCCTGGTCATCACACCGTCCGCCTTGAAACGGGCCGGGTGGGCCGCGGCGGAGTGGCTGACCTTAAGCCGTTTGGTCAATTAACGACCAACGCTGTCGCTTTCGAGGTCGAGCCAATGAGCGAAGACGAGGAGTCGGCCAAGGCGTCGAGGTTCGAGCAGGAAATTCGGGAGGAACTTGACGTCAGGCCCGCTCAGAAATTCGCGGACGAGGTTTGATTGGCTGACGGGAGACGCTTCGACCAGAGTTAAGCTCTCACTTTTTCTGCATCCTAAGACTCTCTACCCATTTTCCGTAGATGTTTCGCGTGGGCTCTGGGTAGCAAGAAGCAGAGCGTTGGTGGTAGCCGAGTTGGACCGCGCCTTACGCGACCCCACTCAGCCCATCTCAATCAATTCTTCTTTCCTGAGTACGGCAGCTTCCTTGAAGGCTCATGAGGAGTCTCCATACAACCCTGAGAATGTCGAAGCACCCTTGCGCTGGTGAAGCCCTGATGACGGCTGCTTTTAACCGTGTTCGTCCTTCGGGCACAGACGAAGGGAACCTCAGTAGGCGCTGACTTTGCGGATGCGCGCGAGGTATTGATTACCCACTTCGCCGAGGTCGACAAACTCAACTCTACCTGGCTGCTCGAGACATTTGGGGAATATCTTGAGGACGAACGGATTGTGCCAGCCCTCAAGCAGATTCCTGAGATGCCGCGCACGCCCGGCCCAAACCGAGAGCGTATGGCAGTGCTCAAACAGTTGGAGAGTATTGCTTCGAATCACAATCGAGAGCGCGAGGAATAAGGGCAAACAAGCCTAGCTTAGCTAGCTTCGGCGATGAGCCTTCGCTGGCTCAATCTGCTACGACGCCGAGGTCGCCGGCTCATCAGCCTGAGGTTCAGCTTTCGAAAGTGGCTTCTTCTTCGTTGGCTCGTCTTTTTCGGCTTCTGTCACCTTGGCAACGTTCTTCGTTTCTTTTCGGCGCAAGGGGTCCTGGGGTTTGTAACCGAGCCCGTTGGAGAGGATCTCCACGAGCGTGGCGAGCAGCTTCGTGCGGGCCCAGTATTTATCGTTGCCTTCGATCAGTGACCAGGGTGCGGTTCGTGTGCTGGTTTTCACCAGCATCTCCTCCACCGCCTCTTCGTAGGCGTCCCACTTTTCCCGATTCCGCCAGTCTTCGTCGGTGAGCTTCCAAGCCTTATAGCCGATCTGTTTTCGCTCCTCGAACCGTCGGAGCTGCTCCTCGCGAGAAATATGAATCCAGAACTTCGCCACGATCGTGCCGTAGTCGCGCAGTTGGCGCTCGAAAGAGTTGATCTCTTTAAACGCGCGCTTCCATTCGCTCTCGCGAGCGAAGCCTTCCACCCGCTCGACGAGGACACGTCCGTACCAGGACCGGTCGAAGATGGCGATCTGGCCGCGCTCGGGTAGGCGCCGCCAAAAACGGTACAGGTAGTGCCGCGTTTTGTCTTCGCCCTGTGGCGCACTGATGGGGTAAACGGTGTATCCGCGCGGATCGATCTTTTCGGTAACGCGCTTAATGGCCCCGCCTTTGCCAGCGGCGTCCCAGCCTTCGAACAGGAGAATGACGGGCCGCTTTTGCAGATAGACCTGGTTGCCGAGTTCGCGGAGTTGGATCTGCCGGCGGGTCAACTCACGGACGTAGGACTCGCGATCGAGCGTTTGAGTCAGATCGATGGTTTCGAGCACTAGAGTCCTCCTCCGTTCAGCGATTCCATGGCAGCGCGCAGGTCTGCATCCTGCATCGCCTCAATGGCCTCAATTCTGGGTGGAGCATTCGTTCCCAGGCGCGATTCCATGGCCTCGATGATGGTCTCAAATACCTTCTTACGGGCATGCCACTTCGAGGTGGCCTCCACAATGGTCCACGGCGCGAATTCAGATTCGGTTAACTCGAGCATTTCCTCGATCGCAATCAAGTATTGGTCGTACTTTTTGTTGCGGTTCCAGTCGGTATCCGTAACGCGCCATGCTTTTAGGGGATCGGCCTCGATGGCTTGAAAGCGGCGCTTCTGCTCTTTCCGGCTGATGTGGAGGAAAAACTTGATGAAGATGGCTCCGTCATCGGCAAGCATGCGCTCGAACTCGACAATGTCGCGGTAGGCCTCCTTCCAGGACTTCTCCGGAACGGTTCCATCGACCCGTTCGTGCAGCACGCGACCATACCAACTGTGGTCGAAGATCACCATTTCACCGCGGTTCGGGACCTTCAGCCAGAACCGCCACAGCCAGGGTCGTTGTTGTTCGTAGGTTCGGGCGGTCGTGATGGGATACAGCTTGAAGCCACGCGGATCCAGGCGTTGCGTCAACGCGGCGATAGTCGTGCCTTTGCCAGAAGCGTCCCAGCCTTCAAAAACGATCACGGAGGGAATACCCTGATCCCAGCAGGCCTTTTCCAGGTGGTACAGACGTTCCTGCAAAGTGGGCTCAATTCGCTTGTATTCCTCGCGCGCGAGCTTCTTATCGAGGTTGATGTTTTCGAGCATGGGCTTGGTATCGCCTGATTGAAATGTACAGCACCGGGGAGGATGGACGAAACCACCTGGGCTTTCGCTTGGGCTGGGAGGGCCGGACGTAGGCGTCCTGCGCGGGCGTTGGCGCCCGGCCCCACTTCGCTCGGAGGACTACTGAGGAAGTCGGCCGAAGCTGGCTCGATCTTTAGCGGGCTTCACTGATCATTCTTCCTCGATCTTGCCACTGATCTCCACTCTGTCCATCGCGAGGAACATCCTAACGTGGGGGTGCTGGCAGGTCTCGAGTTCACTGACCGGGCCGAAGTAGATGGCTTCTCCTTTGTAGAGAAAAACCACGGAGTCAGCGACTTTCCGCATCAGGTCGAGATCGTGGGTGACGACGATAGAGGTCAGGCTGAGCTGGCGCTTCAGCCGAAGCATTAGATTGCCGAGGTCGTCGCCCATGATCGGATCCACCATGGTCGTCGGCTCGTCGTATAGGATACATTCGGGCTGCGCGGCGAGGGCTCGCGCAATCGCCACGGCGCGTTTGTAGCCTGTCGAAAGATCCGCTGGGAACAGATCGCGGACATGCAAGAGGTCGACCATATCCAGCAGGCCATTCACGACGTCTTCCTTGTTTTGTTCGTCGTAGTCCTCCCGCAGTTCCAGCGAGAACAGGATGTTTTCGCCCACTGTCAAGGAATCAAACAGCGCGCCGGACTGGAACACCATGGTAACTTTCTTGCGCATGTGGCGCAGTTCCGACTCCGGCATATGCGTGATATCGGCATTGGCAACAATCACTTGGCCGCTATCAGGCTTCAGAAATCCCATGATGTGGCCGAGACTAACCGACTTGCCGACGCCGCTCCGGCCGATGATGGCGAGCGTATGGCCCGGATTGACATAAAAGTTCACGTCGACTAAAACAGGGCGATCGAACGTCTTACAGACTTGGCGGAACTCAATGTAGTGGGGAAACTCCTCGGTCATTGGATCTCTAAGGGCACACGGGCGTCATTTCTTGGCGGATCGGGCGGCCGACGACGCGTCCGTGGCAACGGGTCGCGGGGTATCGGCTGGACTGCGGGCATGAAGAAACTTGCGCCATTCCTCCGGGCGGTTTATGTTCGCAAGCTCAAAGGTGGTATCAAAGTAGGCCGGCACCAGGTGTCCCACGACATTCATCACCTTCCGGTCGCCGGCGTCCAAGGCGGACTGGATATGCGGAAGGCAAATTGGATGGTACACGCCACAGAGGGGATGGACTCGCCCGGTTCCATCTCGCAGCAGCGTACAAGGTGCATTCTGGCGGATGGCTTGCACCAAGAGATCAGTCAGCGTGGCGGCAGGGACGCCGGGCAAATCGCAGGCGACGATCAAGTTATAAGGGGCGGTGGTCCTGTTGAGAGCCGTTTCCAGACCGGCGAGTGGGCCCTGGCCGGCACGAAGATCCCCCCAGCACTCCCATCCAAGGGAACCGTACTTTGCCGCTGGACCCAACAGGATCGCGGATCCCGCGACCTGCTCCAGCAGGCTTGCAATGTGAGAAACCAACGGCGCATGAGGAGTAAACGAAAGCAGCGCTTTGTCCTGCCCCATGCGCGAACTGCGTCCTCCAACGAGGACGAATCCGGCCGTTCGCATGACAGAATGGTACCATCGGAAAGTTTCAATTCCGGATATAATCGGAAGAACAAAGTGCGTCCATTCTGTTTTATTGTCGTTTGCTGGTTGCTTTGCGGCTCCCTGCTGGCCGGTGATGGCGGCGGAAACGCAACGAGTTCCCGACATACCGCGGCGCCCGGTTTGGTTTCCGTTGTGCGCGTTGGACGCGATGGTCGATTGGTGCGCGTGGTCGCGATGGCGCCCGCGATTGCAAAGCCGCTCGCGAAAGTAGAAACGCGCGCGGCCGCGACCTCCATTTCAGAAACAACCGTGGCAGCCCCGGTGATTCCGGGGGTCCAACTCATGCCAGTTCACACGAACGCGGGCACGACGATCGAAGAACTGATCGAGGACGCGTCGAATCGATATCGCGTGGATCCGCTGCTGGTGAAATCTGTAATGCAGGTGGAAAGCAATTTCAACCCCGCGGCCGTTTCGCCAAAGGGCGCGCAAGGCCTGATGCAATTGATTCCCGCCACGGCCCAGCGCTTCGGCGTCACAGACCCATTCGACTCAAAGCAAAACATCGATGGTGGCGTCAAGTATTTGCGATATTTGCAGGATCTATTCCCCCGTGACCTGCGTCTCTTGCTGGCCGCCTACAATGCCGGAGAAGGAGCAGTGGCAAAGTATGGCGCGGTGCCGCCGTACCGTGAGACTGTGGACTACGTTCAGAAAGTTCATCAGCGCTACTCCAACGCCAAAGGCAACGCCGCGGCGAAGATTGCGCCGATCTTGGAGTTCGAGGCGCCAGCAGAGCCAGTTGTGCGCCATATCGAACAGGTCGTCGATTCGGAGGGGCGATTGTTCCTGCGCACTCGCTAATACCCACGCATGCTCCGCCTCCCCCGCCGGATCAGACGAGTCCACCTTGCCGCAGCCGTTCTGCTCGCTGCGCCATCCTGCTTTGCCCAAGCCGTCGATTCGCGCATTGAAGCGGTCCGTTTCTGGTCCTTCGGCGACGTCACCCGAATTGCGATCGAGACCAAGGGCGAGTTCAAGATCCACACCGAACAAATCGATGGCCCACCGCGGCTATTCTTTGACCTGAGTGGCATTCACCCGCCGGTCGCCCGTAAAAAGGGCGTGCAATCGATCCAGGTGCAGGACGCGCTGGTCAAGCAGATTCGCATTGCTGAAACCATGCCGGGCGTGACTCGCATTGTGTTCGATCTTCAGGCCACGGTGGATTTCTCTTCGTCGCAGCTTGGGAATCCCGACCGGCTTATGATTGAGATCCGCCCGAAAAACCGGCGCGGTGACGAGCCCTCCGTGGCTCGAAGTTCCGCCGGATCGCAGCGGTTTGAGGAGGGAGCCGGAGCGCCAGAAACCGCGAACATACCACCGGACACCGCCTCCCCAACAAAGCCTTCACCGATCCAGCCCGCACCAACGGTATCCAAGAGACACGTTTTTTCGATGAGCGATTTGGCGGTTCCGCCCAGGCCCCTGGGGCGTTCGACCGAGCTTCCGGATCTCGCTTCCAGCTTTCCGCCGCCGCGACTGCCCTACTTTGTTGAACCCCAGAGTGTGGCGTTAAAGTATGTTCTCTATAGCCGGTTAAACATCATGCGGCCTCCGCCATTCCACCGGAGTGCGCCGGCAGCGAGCTATAGCGCCGAGCGAGTGGCTCAGAAACCTGCGGACATTGCAATGGCTGTGCCCGGCCCCGCGAGCGCCCGCGTCAGCGCAGTCGAGGCTCCGGTCCCGCCGGAAAGTAAAGTTGGCACGAGTCCCAAGCTGGTTGCGCCGGCGACGATTGACAGCAACGGCAATCGCTCCCTGGTCCGGGTATTCGGCTTGAAGATGGGCAAGGTCGTGATCGATCCCGGGCATGGAGGGCACGACACTGGAACAATCGGCCCTCACGGTTTGAACGAGAAGGACTTGGTGCTGGACGTTTCCCTGCGCCTTGGCAAGCTGATTCAACAAAGACTGGGTAGCGAGGTTATTTATACGCGATCGGACGATACGTTTATCCCTCTTGAGCAGCGGCCGCAGATTGCCAATGATGAAAAGGCAGACCTTTTCATATCGATCCATGCGAACTCGTCGCCTGTCTTCAGCGCGACCGGCGTCGAGACCTACTACTTCAACTTCACGTCAGAGAAGTCCGCACTCGACCTGGCCACTCGCGAGAACGCCACGTCTAGCAGTTCCATCCACGACCTGAATGATCTTCTCCAACAGGTCGTCCTGAAGGCTAAAGTGGAGGAATCGCGCGAATTCGCGCAGAGAGTTCAGAATTCGCTGTACTCGATGTCCGCGAAAATGAATACTCGATCTCGCGACCGCGGAGTGAGGAAGGCGCCTTTCGTGGTGCTGATCGGGGCTACGATGCCCTCGATACTGGCCGAGATTGGCTTTGTCAGCAATCCCCACGATGAAACGCTCTTGAAGAAGCCGGAGCAGCGCCAGAAGATTGCAGAAGCGCTGTATAAGGGCATCGAGCAATACGCGAATACGCTCAGCCACGAGCAGATTGCCCGGGTTAAGTCGAGCGAATAGGGAGCAGTCCAGGCTACGGGACCATCTTGAGTGCGGAGGATTCCAGAGTCAGCGCTGAAACTTGATTTCTGCCACCTGCCTTGGACCGGTAGAGAGCTTCGTCGGCAACTCGCACAAAAACACCCGGAGCGCGTTCAGACCCGTCACTGATGGTAACGCCGAAGCTGGCAGAGACGGCCAACTCGACGCCGTCGACCATCATGGTTTTGTCGCAAAGCCGCAACCGAAGCCGTTCAGCCTGCTGGGCAGCCTGTGTCAGATCGCAGTTCGGCATAACGACTAAGAATTCTTCACCGCCGTAGCGGCCAACCTGATCGTAGTCGCGCATGCTGGCACGAAGCCGGGCCCCGGTTTCACGCAAGACGGCATCGCCCGCAAAGTGGCCGTGCGCATCATTGATGGCCTTGAAGTGATCGAGGTCAAGCAGGATAATGCCCACCTGCCGCTCGTCGCGGTGGCAACGCGATAGCTCATGCAATAAATGGGTTTCGATAGCCTGGCGATTGGGGAGCAGCGTGAGGAGGTCTTTGTTGGCACGTTCCCGAAGTTCCTCGCGGGCGTTCATCAGGTCACTCTGAAGGTCGACGATGCGCTTGCCCGCGCGCAATCGAACTTGGAGCTCATGTTGGTGAAAAGGTTTGAGGATGTAATCGTCCGCCCCAGACTCCATCCCTTCCACCGTTTCTTCTTTGCTGGTCTTGGAGGTGAGGAGCAGGATGTAGGTGTAGGGTTCGCGCCGAGTCTCGCGGACTCGCTTGCAAACATCAGGGCCCGTCATGCCCGGCATGACCCAGTCCAAGATCGCCAAACGGGGCGGATCTGGATCGGCAAGGATCTCCCAGGCCTGATCACCGTCCGCCGCCTCAATGACTTCATAGCCCCACCGCGACAAGGCGTCCCTCAGTAGGGCGCGCGATAGGTGGCTGTCATCGGCAATCAGAACTCGCATAGGCTCACTTTGGCATGAAGAAACCGGTCACACTTCTCCGATTTATTTAACGTAAGCCGCAAACAAGCGGATTTAACTCCGAAATTCCTGAAAGTACACCCCAATTCCTACTATGGCGGTGTGGCCTATCAGGCGTCAATAGCCCACCGGACTTGATCGTCGTAAGCGGGTGTTTCGCTTCGATCCATTATCATGGGGGTACGACTGAAAGACTGCAGTCCTGCAAGAACGGATTCATTCCCTGGCGGGGGTGAAAAGGAGCTTCTGATGCACAACTCTGTGCTCGTACCGATGGTGGTGGAGCAGACGTCGCGAGGTGAGCGCGCCTATGATATCTACTCTCGACTTCTCAAGGAGAACATCATTTTCCTGGGAACTCCCATTGACGACAACGTGGCGAACTTGATTATGGCCCAGATGCTGTTCCTGGCCGCTGAAGACCCGGAGCGCGACATTTCTCTGTATATCAACTCCCCCGGGGGTTCCATTACGGCTGGCCTGGCCATTTTGGATACGATGCGCCTGGTCGAGCCCGACATCGTCACCTATTGCCTAGGGCAAGCCGCCTCCATGGCGGCGGTTTTGCTTGCTTGTGGCAGTAAAGGCAAGCGCTTCAGCCTCCCTCACTCCCGTATCCTGATTCATCAGCCATCCATGAGCGGTCTAGCCGGCCAGGCCGCCGACATTGACATCTATGCCCGCGAAATCCTCCGCATGAGACAGTCGTTGAACGAGATTCTCGCCGACGCCACAGGTCAGGCGGTTGAAAAAATCGCCCGCGACGTGGATCGCGACTACATCATGGAGCCCGACGTCGCCATGGAGTACGGGATGATCGATCGTGTCATCCATAGCCGCCAGATCGCGCCAGTTCCAACACGTTAATAAACATTAATGCGTTTCTTCTTAAGGTGTTTCGACTTGGGAGCCAACGAGTGAACCGGAGTGCAAAACGCTCGTATCGAAAACCGCCTGACGGTGGGTTCCGCAGGACGTGAGCTAAATAACTGTATCGACGGGGCTTGGCAGGCACTACGAGGCAACCTCGTAATCTACCGAGATTATGGGTGTTGGAAAGAGCACTATGAAAAACAGAAGTTGGAGATCTTAAAGCTTGACCGTTCGGTTAGCCTGGAGTAGAGTGATGATTCGGTTACAGAAACGAAGGAATGCGACTCTAACTTATACAGCAATGCGCAAGACTGAATACGTTCCTTGCCAGCATCATCCTGCTCTCCGGATTCGGGGCTGGTTCCGTCATGGCCAGCGGACATTCAAGGCTCGCCAAGCGCATTCAGTTGACTCCTTCTTTTCTAACGGACGGAACGTCCGGAAACAGCGGAGAAGGTTCCGCCAAGGCTCCCGAAAGCTCCCAACCCGAAGCGCTCGATACGGGTGCCAATATTCCACCTTCCGGGGCTTCAGTCCCCAACTCAGCCGCAAAGTCCGCAGAGACGGACGAATGGCTGAGGCGCGCTGATGTCCACCTCTCCAACGGACGGACCTACTATTTCCAAGGTGACTTGGCTGCTGCCCGCCGAGAGTTCGATGCCGCCGTTGACGTACTTCTAGGGGCTCCCGAGGCGCTGCCGGATCATCGCCGGATTGAGCGGCGGCTTGGAAGAGGTCTCCGATCTCATTTATCGCTTCGATATCGATAAGCTGGGCGCCGGCGACGCCACAGACGCCATTGTTTTCGACAAAGCCCCCATCGACGAAATCAGTCACATGACCTTTGAGGTGATGACGCCGGTGGACACCCGTCTGGCCCCCCAGGTGACCTCTGAACTCAAGCAGACCCAGTCGGGTCTGACGCTGGAGTTGGCCGACCCAGTTCTGACCTACATCCATTACTTCTCGACGGATCGCGGACGCAGCGTGCTGCTTAGTGGCTTACGCCGTGCCGGCCGCTACAAGGCCCTGATTGAGAAGATTCTGGCTGAAGAGCGAGTACCCCAGGAACTCATCTACTCTGGCGCAGGCCGAGTCTGGATTCCTACCACGTGCTGTCTCCAATAAACAGGCAGTTGGCATGTGGCAGTTTATAGCTGGAACCGGCTCGCTCTACGATCTGGTTCGTACATCCGCTTTCGACGAGCGTCTCGACCCGGAAAAAGCGACGCGCGCGGCGGCCCACCACTTGCGGGATCTTTACGAGCGATACGGTGACTGGTACTTGGCAATGGCGGCCTACAATTGCGGCGCTGGAAACGTGGATAAGGCCGTGGAGCGAACCGGCTACGCTGACTACTGGGAACTGCTACGGCGGAACGCCCTGCCCCGCGAGACGTCCAATTACGTGCCCATTATCATCGCCATGACCATCATGGGCAAGAATCCCAAGGACTATGGGCTCGAATCAATCGACGAAGAGGCGCCGGTCGAATACGAGTCGATCCAAATGGACGCGCCGACCAACCTGGAATTGATTGCCGACGCATCACAGCAGCCTGCTTCTGTAATTCGAGACCTGAACCCCTCTCTCTTGCGGAACCTGGCACCGGCTGGTTTGCAGGTCCATGTACCGAAAGGCGCCGCCGAGACGACGCTCGCCGCGTTACGGTCTGTGCCTGCCGCGAATCGGGACGCATGGCGTCTGCATCATGTCCAACTCGGCGATACGCTAGCCTCCGTTGCCTCGCAATATCACAGCGCTCCGCAGC
This sequence comes from uncultured Acidobacteriaceae bacterium, assembly GCA_963771305.1. Lineage (GTDB taxonomy): Bacteria > Acidobacteriota > Terriglobia > Bryobacterales > Bryobacteraceae > CAJCIT01. The sequence continues at coordinate 297,868 of CAVYTS010000018.1, read as the reverse complement.
GCATCACTGCCGCCAATAGCGCCGCCGATTCGCTGGAAGCGGGCGAATTGCTTCTGGTTCCGGTCAGCTTCCACGACGAATCTCACGCGCCGCGGGGTATCACCAAAAGAGCAACCGCACCACAGTCCGCACTGCGATTGGTTCTTCTAATTCCCACCCTGCCGCCGCCTCCGCCAAAGTTAGTCCCCACGCCATTCACCGCAAGGCCGTTCTGCACACCGCCAGTCTTCACAGCTAAGCAAGTAAGTTTTCGCGAGAAACAGGCGGCTCGGATCAGGTTTCTGGCTTGTAGTCTAGGGAAAGGGGCTTGCGCATCGGCTTGCCTTGTGAAATCATTTTGCTTCGCGCATTGTCCGATGAGATATTAACTAAGTGTTGTTTGTGAAAGGAGCGGCGAATGACCTGGGAATACAAACTACGACCGGAAGACGAAGACGACTTCGATTACGAGGATGAGCACGTGGAACTCGAATCGGATAAAGACGAATACGACGAAGATGACGACCTGGTAGAAGAGGTGCGACCGACGGCCCCGGCACATGTTCAGGTGCCACCGCCACCCCTGCCGACAGCTGCCGAAGTAGAAGTGACGGAAGTTGTGGCGATCATGGCCGTGCCCGAACCCAAGAAGGCCCCTCCAAAGAAAAAAGCTGCGCCGCCGGCCGCAGCGAAGGCTACCCCGCCGCCTGCACCCGTACCGGCGCCGAAGGCTGCGCCCAAGAAAGTAGCCGCGAAGGCACCTTCGAAGAAGGCGGCCGCCAAGAAAGGCGTGAAAAAGGCCGTGAAAAAAGCGGTCAAGAAGGCGGCGGCGAAGAAGGCGGCCAAGAAAGCTGTGAAGAAGGCAGCTAAGAAGACCGCAAAAAGAGTTGTGAAAAAGGCGGGGAAGAAGGCGGCAGCGAAGAAAACGGCCCCGAAGAAAGTGGCGGCCAAGAAGGCAGTCAAGAAGGCCGCGCAAAAGGCCAACAAGAAAAGGCGCTAGTTCGAGTTGGAGAACGGGGCGCTGCCGCCATGCGGGCTAGCCAGCGGGCGCTCCGTGTCTCCCCAATAATCGAAAGCTACTTTGCCGGTTCCTTCCGCACTGCGGCTCGGCATCGGTCGAACAACTCCAGAAGCGTTTCTGCGTACTCCTCGCCCGTCCGGGAGGCTTTGCCACCAAAACCGGCCGACGATGTGCCTTTGCCGTAACCAGTGGTCACAGCGATGAATTTCATCAGCTCCAGAGCAACCTCGTCCGGGTTGGAGGTGGGTTTGTGGTCGCCGTTTTCTTCTGCCATTTCTTTCGTTCTCCCTGATTGGTCGTAAGATTCTAGAGTAGCAACGCCAGCTTCCGTGAGTTCCCCAGCCTAATGCCTATTCGCGCGCGCCGTTTCATTCGAAAGATGCGCGGGGGAGCCCAGTCTCACTTGATCGAAGGCGAAGATGGCGAATTCTATGTCGTCAAGTTCCTGAACAATCCCCAACACCGTCGCATTCTGATCAATGAGTGGCTGGCCAATGCCTTTCTTCGCTACCTGCAGATCTTCGTGCCGGAGACGGCCATCGTCGAACTGACCCGCAGCTTCTTGGCAGAGAATCCCGACGTTTGCATCATACTGGGCGCGAAACGCGAGCCCGCGCTGGCCGGGACTTCACTTCGGGTCGCGAGTGGCGGTGCACCCGGACCGGGTCGCTATCTATGATTTTCTGCCCGACGCGGTGTTGGGAAAGATCGAGAACCGGGTCGATTTCATCGGCGCCCTGGTGTTCGATAAGTGGATCGGAAACGCCGATTCCCGCCAGGCCATTTTCTTTCGGGCCAAAGCTCGGTGTTGGACGCCGTTGCGCGGGGAGGCGCCTCAGCGAATCGGCTTCTTCGCTCAAATGATCGACCAGGGATTCGTGTTCAACGGTCCGCATTGGACCTTTCAAGATTCACCGCTGCAAGGAGTGTACTTCCGGCCCAGCGTCTACGACGAAGTGCGGTCGCTCGACTCGTTCCAGCCATGGCTAGCTAGACCTGGTGCGGAACTTCCCTGTGGAAGTGGTGGACGAGGCGTGGAAGCAGATTCCGCGTAGCTGGTACGACTCCGACCAGGACGAGCTGGAGAAGCTACTGGAGCAGTTGCTGAAACGCCGCGGGCGGGTGGAGAGCCTGATCCAGCAGACCAGGAAGGGGCGCGCCAAGACGTTCGAGAACTGGCGCTGAGCGGGTCTACTACTGGGGCAACGCGAACGCCACGTAGGTGCCGCCTGACGGTGCCCCTGACTTCCCTCCGCCAGCTCCGATGACGACATATTGGCGGCCATTCAGCTGATAAGTCGCCGGCGTAGCGATGCCTCCTGCCGGCAATTCCGCTTGCCACAACAAAGAGCCCGTGTCCTTGTCGAAGGCCCGGAACTTCCGATCATGGGTGGTCGCGCCGATAAACAGCAGACCGCCAGCGGTGACAACCGGGCCTCCGTAGTTCTCACTGCCAGTTACGCCCATCTTCGCAACCAGTTCCGGATACTCGCCGAAGGGAATCTTCCAGACGATCTCGCCTTTGTTCAAATCAATCGCGTTCAGCGTGCCCCAGGGCGGCTGCATAGCCGGGTAGCCATCGGGGTCAAGAAACTTGTTGTATCCGTCGAATCGATACTTCTGCTCCATCTTCGCGGTCAGCGCAGATGGTGGAGCTGCCGGAGCCCAAAGAGACTTCCTTGTCTTCACCGGTGGTGATGAACGTTGTGAGGGCATCGATCTCGTCCGGCTTTAGATAGCCGAAGGCAGGCATGCGTCCGTTTCCCATGCGGATCAGCTTCTCAATATCCGGGATGGAATGCCTCTCGCCAATTCCGATGAGGGAGGGAAACTCGGGCGGAGTACCGGTTCGTTCCGCGCCATGGCAGCCCGCGCACTTCGAGAGATACAGACTTTTTCCGGTGGCCGGACCGGCCGACTTCTTGTTCTCCACCAGTTTCATGATCCAGGCCATCTCGTTCTCATTCACATACAGCCGTCCGGTCTGAGGATCGAACGCCGCCCCGCCCCATTCCCCGCCGCCATCGAAGCCTGGGAAGATGACGGTGCCTTGCAGGCTCGGCGGGATGAACTGGCCCCCGCTGCGAAGCTGCTTCAACCGCTCCAGAACCGCCTGGTGTGCCTCGGGGGTTCGGTGGGTGACGATACTCTCAGTGAAGGTCTGGCGAGCGAAGGGCGGCGGTGCAAGCGGGAACGGCTGGGTATCGGCAGTGACTTCCCCATCCACGTCCGATTTGGGGACGGACCTGTATTCAATGGGAAACAAGGCTTGCCGGTCTCGCGGTCGAACAAGAAGACGTAACCTGATTTGGTGATCTGGGCGACCCCGTCGACCGGGTGGCCATCGCGCTCAACCGTAACCAGTGTGGGAGGGGCGGGAAAGTCTCGATCCCATAGATCGTGCCGAACGGCCTGGAAGTGCCAGACCCGTTTGCCGGTCGCGGCATCCAGTGCCAGTAAGGTATTTGCGTAGAGGTCGTCGCCCAAGCGGTTCGAGCCGTAAAAATCGAAGGCCGCCGAGCCGGTACCGGCGAACACCAGCCCGCGCTTCTCGTCCAGGCTCATTCCGGACCAGTTATTGACACCACCGATGTAGGTCCAGGCGTCCGTGGGCCATGTTTCATAGCCGGGCTCGCCGGGATGAGGAAGGGTGTGAAACGACCAGCGCAGCTTCCCGGTACGCACGTCATAGGCCCGGATATCCCCAGGGGCGGCCGGCAGTGTCTCGTTCGATAATGCTGCCGATGATCAACAGATCTTTGTAGATGATTCCCGGGCTGGTGGCGGAGATGGACATACCTTCGGTCTCTCGCCCGAGCCCTTCGCGCAAGTCGAGCTTGCCGCTGTCGCCAAAGCTCGCCACAGCCTTGCCGGTCAACGCGTCGACAGCATAGAGGTAGTAGCTGGCCGCGAGGAAGATCCGCTGTTCTTTACCGTCCTGCCAGAACGTCACCCCGCGATTGCGGGATTTGCCGATTACCCTGCCGGCCGGGTTCGGATCGAACTGCCAGCGCAATTTGCCGGTTGCAGGGTCTAGCGCGATCAGCCGGAGCTTCGGCGTGGTCGCATAGAGCGTCCCATTCACGACGATCGGCTGGCACTGCATCTCGGAGTCCTTGAATGCGTCCCCCGTGTCGTAGGTCCAGGCGACCTGCAGTTGCCCGACATTCTGGCGATTGATCTGGGTGAGAGTGGAATAGCGGGTACCGGCAGGGTTCCCGCCGTAGGTGCGCCACTCGGTTGAAGAAGCTTCCTGCGCCAGGCAGGTCGCGCACAAGCAGCAGAAACGAAGTAACGCACTTAAGAATCGCCATGGACTGTCCTTCCGAATCGATCGTGTTTCAATAGCCAGCCGGCTGCGGAACGGCAGGCTGCGCCTCGAGCGCGGGCATGCCGAGTCTCTTACGGCATTCCTCCAGCATAGTGATCGTCCTGGTGGCGCCCACGCGGGTCACGCCGATCTCGCGGACCGCCAGAAGCGCGTCCAGATCGCGAATACCGCCAGCCGCCTTTACCTGCACATGTGCCGGCGAATGCTTGCGCATCAATTGAAGGTCTTCCATGGTGGCGCCCGTAGCGGCGTAGCCGGTGGAAGTCTTGACCCAGTCGACGCCGATATCGCCGCAGATCTCACACAGCCGGATCTTCGCCGCATCGTCATGGTATGCATTCTCAAAGATCACTTTGATTCTGGCGCCGCCGGCATGGGCGGCAATGGTCAGTTCCTTGATTTCGCCGGACACGTAGTCCCAATCGCCGGACTTGGCTTTGCTGATATTGATCACCATGTCCAGTTCGGTAGCGCCGTCCTTCAACGCCTGTTGAACTTCAGCCAGCTTGATAGCGGAGTGATGGCCGCCGTGCGGAAACCCGATGGTGGTGCTGGGCTGAACGGTGCTCCCACGCAGCAGATCCGCGCAGCGAGCCGCGTAGTAGGGCATGATGCAAACGCTGGCGGTGTTGTAGCGCAGCGCCACCTGGCAGCCCGCCTCCAGTTCTTCGACAGTCAAGGCGGGGTTCAGGAGCGAGTGGTCAATCATCTTCGCAATAGCGTCCAGAGTGTACGGGGAGTTCATACGATTCCGTCCTTCATCGGTTTGGTTGCTCACCTAAAGAATTACCAAATGTTGCGGGGGCGGCCCGCCCGTGGCTCCGAAATTGTTCATGTTGAGGCCAAGCCACGCTGGGCCGCGAGCGCGATGCCGCCGAACACGCCGGCCTGATCTCCGAGCACGGAGCACGACACCCGTACTTCTTCCCCCGGAAACATTCGCACCCGGTCGCGGATCACGTCACGAACCGGCTGGAGGAGCAACTCGCCGAGCGCCGACATGCCGCCGGTAATCACGACTAACTCCACCGCGGTTATGGTAATCGCGTTGGCGATACCGATTCCAAGGTAGCGGGCAGCCCGGTCAATGGCATTGGCCACCAATGTATCGCCCGCAGCGGCGGCTTCAACCATGAGCTTGGGAGTCACCGTACTACCCTTGGCCAGTTCGCGAAGGCGCGGCGCGAGATCTTGTTGAATCAGCGCGGTCCCTTCCGCCGCCAAGGCGGGACCGCTAGCTAGCGTCTCCAGACATCCGCGACTGCCGCAGCCACAGAGGACTCCGTCGGGCAAAATCGTTTGATGTCCCACTTCGCCGGCGGAACCATGCAGGCCCAAACGCAAGCCCCCATCGAGGATCAGTCCTCCGCCAATACCAGTGCCCACCGTAACCAGGAGCATATTGGCAGTCGTTCTTCCCGCGCCGAACGTATGCTCACCGAGCGTTGCCAGCCGGGCGTCGTTCAGGAGGTAGACACTCTTGCCGGTTCGCTCACTAAGGGTCCTGGCGACTTGAGCACCCTTCCACGTCCCGGGAAGGTTGGGCAGGAATTCCGCTGTTCCCGTGTTGACGTTCACCAAGCCGGGAAGTCCGACGCCGATGGCCGCCGGCCTAGCGCCACATTGATCGGCTAGGGATTCTATGAGTTGAGCCGTTCGCTCCAGGACGTAGTTGGGGCTGCCCTCGGACGGGCTTCCTGGTGCCTGCCCGTCGGCAATCGCCATGCTGCCACGGGCCAGCAACTGCCCCGCAGCGGTGCCGAGGGCAACCGCTACCTTTGTGCCGCCGATATCAACTCCAGCATAGACCTCGTGGGACGCCATACACCTCACTTCCCTCACCCGATGTCCCGTCCAGACCGGTTACCGCCCAGCCAGTATGCTACATCAACTGGGAAGCCGGACAAAGGCAGTCACAAGAGCCGAAGATTTTTTCGAAATAGAGAAACGATTTACTTTGAGTAACTTGGGGGCTTGAGCGAGGTTCAGACCGATCGCACTCCGACAGCCCGAGACCTGGCACCGATATCGTAGAATCGGGCCTCGAAGGCGAGGCCGTCAGGAGATTTCTGCTCATGGTTAGGAGCTCTGTTCTTCGGCTGTTGGCTTGCCTTGACTCATTGGCGGCAGTTGTCTTGCCCGCCTTCTCGCAAACGAAGTTGGATTTACAGCACCAAGCACGCGGTATCGACTTCACAGGGTCGACCTATACGAAACCCGTGCGAATGGGCTACGTTTCTTGCTTACGCCGGAACGACGACCCAGGCTATTCGGTATGACGGGAATGGGACCGCCCTGGCACTTTCTATCATGGACGGGGAAACAACCATATTGACGGGAGGATCATGGGAAGACGGCTATGCGATCCACGCACAAAACGGCTGTCCAGGAATCATGACCTACTCCTGGAATGGGGAAACGAACACCAGCAATACTTGCTACAACGAAGCGATTCCACTTGCCTATCCCAATATTGTTCTCACAAAGAGCAACCCGGCTTATGGCATACAGGCGTTGAACATTCCCTATTTAAGTAGTTCGGGAGGTATCTACTTTTCAAAAAACATCGGTACGGGAACCAAGTTCACAGCAACCGGTTGCAGCATCGCCGGATCGCTGGGAGGCTCGACGGTCGGAAGCTTTATTCGAGAACAACCGGAACATGCACTGTGGTGATCGCCCTACCAACCACGATTAACGGATGGCATTGCACGGCCATTGACATGACAACGCCCTCTGCCGGTATCAGGCAAACTGCTTCAAGCGCAACCAGCGCCACGCTTTCCGGAGGGACTGTCATCGGAGACTTGATCAGTTTTTCCTGCATTGGATACTGAGACAGGAAACAAGCTATGCCTCATAATGACGAAAGCAGCAGCCGGCCGTGATGCGCCAAATTTGACTATTAGTCAAGCTAATGTCAGGTACGAGAGAGACTAGCCCTTGACCGGCTTATCCACCGATTTCCAGGCCTTCTCATCCCAATACTTCACTTTGCCTTCGCGGTACGATTCAACCGCCAGGTTGATCAGAATCTGGGCGTGCCCGGCCGTCTCAACGTCTAGATGTGGCTTCTCCCGGGTACGCATGCAGCCCAGGAAGTTGCCGACGTGGAGTGCCATCATGTCGGACTTTTCGACCGGGATCTTGATGGGATCGGCACCGAACTTGTAGTCGGGGAAAACGCCGTACTTGCTGACTTCTGAATTAGGATCGAGCCTGACTTTTTCGGGCTTCACCGTGATGAACTCGCTGTAGCGTTCGAATTGCCCGTGCTCCACCATGACAACAGTGCCCTCGTGACCTCGGATCGTGCCCGGCACGTGCTCCGAATTCGCCATGGAAGATGTCAACACCAGTGAATGCTCCTCCGCGTACTCGGCCAGGATATGGAAGGTATCCGGGACTTCGCGCTTTTCCTGGAAGGCGGGCCCGCCATAAATGCCGCCAGAAGCAACAACCTTGGTTGGGTACTGAGGCTTGTCCCAACAAATGTTCAGTGGCGCCACGACGTGGAAGAACAGATCTGTGGCAATACCGCCCGAGTAATCCCAATACTTGCGGAAACGGAAATAGCGGTCCGCATCCCAAGGCCTGTTTGGCGCTGGTCCCAGCCAGGTCTTCCAATCAATGTAGTCCTCGCCCTTGCCGGTGGGCCCCGCTGCCGCGTCGATGGGCCAGTTCCATTCGCCGTCAATCGAGTTCCGGTGATATGAGCCCTGGCTCATAATCATGCGGCCAATCATTCCATCAGCGATTGCCTTCTTCGCTTTCCACCATTGGTCGGCGGACGTGGTCTGCGAGCCAACCTGCAACACGCGTTTCGTCTCGCGAACCGTGTCCACCAACTGCTTCACTTCTTTGGTGGTGTGGCACATCGGCTTTTCGAGATAGACGTCCTTGCCTTTGTCCATGGCTTCGAGCGCGATCTTGGCATGCCAGTGGTCCGGTGTCGCCACGACGACTGCGTCGATGTCGGGTCGCGCCAGCACCTCTCGATAGTCCAGGTAGCCTTGGCAGTTGTATTTCTTGGCTTGGAGGGCTTTGCGCTTTTCATAGACGTCGCAAATCGCCACAATCTGGCAAGCGTTGTTGTTGGCGTCGCCATACCTGGTAAAGGCACTCGCGACGTAGGAACCGCGGCCTCCCACGCCGATGACCCCGACATTGATGCGGTCATTGGCCCCTAGCACGCGCGTCGTGCTGGTTTTGGCGGCGGATTTGGCAATCGCCTGCCCGGCCAGGGCGATACCTGCGCCAACGCTCCCGGCGCGCCTCAAGAAATCTCGACGATCGAATTCATTTGCAGACATGGCTGAATTGGCTCCTGGAACGGATTGGGTCCTGTTCTTACCGGCGTGTTCGTGGCTGGAGTGGTTACGGAAAGGAGACCACAACCTTCCGTCCACGTCAAACGCTCCACTTGAAGTCTACTCCAGTAGCAGGCCAGAAATGCACCCGAATCGAGAGAGTCGGCGCCAAAGTGAAATTGCTTACGATTGCAGCACTTCGGCTGCGTCCAGATAAGGACCGTGGGGAAACGCTGCTAGACTGACTAGTCGCCCGGCATCGAGTACGACGTTTCAGAAACCTGCTCTTCGCTAATTCCGAACCGCGAACGGCCCCGGCGCTCGCGGCTCGACCCAAGCCATTCCAGCCGCAAATCTTTGCAAACTTCATCGAGCATTGGAACGGTCGCCACCTTCTGCTCCATCGCAAATGCGGTGACCAGTAGGTTGTCGCACACTGCATTGATCAAGCGAGGAATACCGTGGGTCCGCGCGAACAATTCCAGCAGCAATTCCTCCGGGAAAACCTGCTGTTCGGGCACGCCGGCGCGGGCCATGCGTTCCTTCACATACTCCAGGGTCTGTTCGGCCGAAAGGGGGTTCACCGAGCAGCGGAGAACTACCCGCTGCTTCAGCTGACGCAGATTTGGTGCATCCAGCTTGCGGTCGAGCTCTGGCTGACCGGCCAACACAATTTGTAGAAGCTTCCCGACCCGGGTTTCCATGTTGCCCAAGAGCCTGATTTCTTCAAGGACGTCCCATTCCAGGTTGTGCGCCTCATCGACAATCAGCACACAGGTCCGGTTTTTTTCCGCTTGCTCCAGTAGAAGCGAGTTCAGTGCGAATAGCACCTCCGTCTTCGACTTGCGATCGCACTTCAGATTCAGGTCATAGGCGATCATTTCGAAAAACTGGGCTGGCGTCAGTCGAGAATTGAAGATGAAAGCGAACTCGTATTGCTGCGAATCGAGGAAATCACGCAAGCACTCCAGCATCGTCGTCTTGCCGGTACCCACCTCTCCGGTCAGAACAATGAAGCCTTTGCGGCTGCGCACCCCATAAATCAGATTTGCCAGCGCCTCTTCGTGCTGAGGGCTCATATAGAGAAACTCAGGATCCGGGCTCAGGTTGAATGGGCTCTCTCGGAAACCGAAGTAGGCGTTATACATAAAAGGTCTCAGAGGATGTTTTCAGGAAGTACGAACACTTCTCCCCTGAAGAGAAAAACCCAACCTCCGAACTTTTCTATCATAACCTGTTTATCGGATGTTTTGCTCTAGAAATTTAAACAAGCGCCTGACAGGGAAGGACTTAACTGGGCTTTCGTCCAGAGATTCGCCTGAGTCCTGCTGGTGTTGCGCCCCTCACCGGCGAAACCCGGATCAGTTCGCGAGTTGGAGTTTCACCCACCCAGGCAGGGCCGCCGGTTGTCCGTTGCTGAAAATGACCCGTCGAGTTTTTGGAAACGGGAGGCCCGTCCGAATCGCACGGCTATACGCCGGAATGGATCGCAGGATGGTCCGGTACGACTCGTTTTCGAAGTCCAACGAACCAGATTTCGAGACCAAGCCAGTGCCCCAGCCCAGGCACAGGAGGCAAGAAAGGGGCGTCGAGCGCGCCGCCGACAGCTCTGCTTCAATCGCCTTCAGGCTCTCGCGGACCGCCGACAACCCCGCCGTTTCCGCATAGTGAACGTGCAATCTAAGCTGTGCCTCGGCAAACGCGTTGGCCGCGTCCACGATCAACTTCGGATCCGGCACCGACCGCCAGCCGAGGGCACGGATCAAGTCCGGATTCTCCAGAAACTTCCTTTCACTCCAAATGCCGCCGAACTGCGTTCCGGGGACAGCCATTTCGACAAAGTCCGGCGTGCTCTCCGTGATCCGCTGGTTGGGCACGCTGCCCCGCCCCGCGACTTTCCAGGCGAGTTGATACGACCCGGCCTGCTTGGAATCGAGTGTCGCGACGCGAGCCAGAAAGACTTTGAATGCAGTGGCCGCGACCGGTAGCGAATCGGCCACTGTCACAATCCGCACCTGCGAAGCGCCGGATGTGTTTTCGGCCGCCTCCGCCGGTCTGCGTGGAGGTCGAGACGGCTCTAGCGCCGCAGCAATCTTGTCCATCGTGGACGCGGTCCATCGCGAGAATACCAACCCCGTGCGCAGCGCGCCCTTCAGGGCTGACGCGGGCAGGTAGGGCCCCTGAAGGCTCCCGGCAAACGTGGCGATGAACAGCTGCTCAGATGGTGCCTTCTCCCAAAGCGGGGTCAAGCTGGGGTGCTCGAAGGGGATACGGCGCTCAGAGAAGTTCTGGGCAAACCCTCCCCACGAAGCAAAATCCAGTTTGGTGGCCTTCTGTAGTTGCGCCAGGTAGCCATCAAGGCGCGGGCCGCGCGACAGCAGCTTAAATATACGCGGTTGATCCAGAACGTTGACCTGGTCCTTCCAGACCATGTAATCGATCGGCGCCAGTTCCCGACCATCTCCCACAAGCAAGGGCGTCAGCGTCGTGACTTTATAGTTCATCGTCAGCTACCTTCCCTTCTTCAGTGGTTGACTCAGGCGCTACCTCAGTTGGGATCTGAGGGGTTGCCTCCGGTGGGGCCCCTTCAGTCTCCGCGGGTGTTGCCTCTGGCGGAGCGCTCGCTGTTTCAACCACGCGCTCAGCAGCAGGCGTTACATCTCCGGCCGATTCGACATCGAATGATGCCGCCCCAACTGGCTCTTCCGCACCAATATGCTCCGTTGTTTCTTCCCGTTCCACTATCATGGATTCCGATGTCAGCGGTGCCTCCACCGTCGACTCGGGCTCGGTAGCCGTGTCGGCGCGGGTGTCTTCGGGGCGGCTTTCGGTCGGCGGGTCGGATATTGGAGCCTCTTCAACCAAGGAGTGCTTCCCGGATTCCGGCGCCTCAACTCCGGCAGACTCTTCAACGACCGCTGGCACCAACTCCACCGGTTCGACCTCAACGTAGGCTCCGGTGACCTCTTCGACCATGGCTGGCTGCGTTGTTTCCTCCGTGATGTGGACGACCGGAAGCTGAAGAGCGAGGGCGAAGCCCGCCCGATAGACTGGGTGCGCAAATCGATCCGGCGCAACATCGACAGCGTGGCCCTTGGGGGTTGTTCCGGAGGACACCACCGACCCCTCAGTCACCATTCGAACCAGCTTTTTTTCAGCGCCCCACCCGGCGGGGCTCTCCACCCGGCCGCCACGCACTGTGAGCGCGTACTTGCCTTCGGCCCAGTTCACCGAATCATCCGCAGCCGGAGTGTACAGCGACAGGAGCCAGTGCAAAGGAGACAAATCTCCAGATGCGCCATTCCGCAGGCCCCGTGCCAGCCTCGGAAACAATAACGCGGGCCAATCGCCCAACTGGCATTCAGGAGAGGGCGCTTGCCCCCAGCCGGTTGAGCGCGAACCACCGAATCCTATATCGCCCAGCAGCCGAAACGCCGCCTGTACTCGTTCACCCCAGGCGCGCTCTGCAGCGGTATCGGCAAACAAAGCGACGGCCCACAGACCGGCCCCCGGTTCAAACTCAATGCAGGCCACGGTATGCCCATCGGCCGATCGGTTCGTGAGGCGGTCCACCGGTACCCGAGCACGCACAACCGTTCGAAATGGGCTCGATTGCGGCCGGTCGCGGCGCAGCAGGCAACCGCTTTCCGCGTCGGCGATCCATTGATCGGCACTAATCTGGCTACCGGTAATCAGCGACTCAATCACCGGCACTGGGACGAATTGTGCCGTGCGCCAGCGGACCTTGGTGAGAAAAACCGGGCTGGGTGTTCGAAGGGCCGCTACGGCAGGGGGCCATAGTGTCTGTGGGGGTGGCGCAAAAAGCGTATCCGCCTGGAACGGGAATAAGGAGCTGAATACAACGGTAGGATTGGATGCTCGAGCGGTTGCGTCCAGCCAGTCATCGAGGTGGCCCAAATGCAGCATCGCCTGCGATACCGCGGAGAACAGCCGGTCGCTGCGGAAGAGCGAGTCGACGCGATCACGGGCTCCATCGCCAGGACCGTAACGCCAAGGTCCGGCAGGGCGGAGCCGAATAAGAAGGGCAGAAGACATCCGATTCAGTTTTCTAATTGAAAGGCCGGATCAGGCCAGCTTGCCGGCGAAGTCGTCGCCGGTGACGAGTTGCTGCAATGCACCCAGATCGCCCCCCTCGAGAAGGGCCGCTTCCGTTGCTCCCTTGGAGTAGAAGTCCTTGCCCCGCCATGCCAGCTTGAGAGAAGCAAACTTAACACGGCCGCTGCCGCGTCCGCCGCCACCGCCCAACGCATCGTCCTCGAGTAATCGCAGACCTTCGGCCAGCCGTCCAGCCAGGGCCTTGTCCTCTTCACACAGTACATCTAGAATCAGGCGAATGCGGAAACGCGCTCCGGTGGGCACCCGCTCCAGCGTCCGTGGGTTAGCTTGCGACGTGATGCGGTCTACGGCGTTTTCGCTCTTAACTTCCGTCAACTCGTCGTCCAGGTTCTCTCGCATCTGGGGCGTAATGCTCTCCACCACCAGCGGCGCATCGTAAACGGCCAGCCTCGAGGGCGTCACGTTTACTGCCTCCAGCGTCTCTCCAGAGACCCGCTCCACGCGCCCGGGATTGCGTCCAAACAGCACGCAAACGTCGTCGCCAGGGCGATCGCTCTGGTGGATTCGTACTTCCTGCCCCTTCCGCTTCGATACATAAACAAGCTCAGCGGGAACGGCCAGACCGGAAGACTGCTCCAAGAGCGAGCGCAGCCGGCCACGGAGGGTGCTGCCGGGAATGTACGGCAGGCCGAACGCATCTTTCACTACGGGGTTGTCTGCTCCGCCAATTTCGAGCGAGCCCTTGCCTGCGCCGATATGCAAACCAGTCTCACAGAGGATTTCTCCCTCAATCACGAGTTTCCCGAGGAAGGTCAATTCAGTTGTTGCAGTATGCGAACTCATTTTGTTGTCCTGTCTCCGCCCTTCAAAGGCGCGTTCATTCGTCCAAGGCGCGGTTTGCCCGCTGCCTTTCGAACGACCTTGTGTCTATTCGTTGTAGGCAACGATGGCTTCAAACAAATCGCGGAAACGCTCGTAACCGCGTGTATCGTTCTTTCGTGTCACCTGCAGCAGCAGCCGCTCAAGAGCATCCAGGCTTCGGAGTGAGTGGCGTGCAATGGTGTATGCCAGCCGTGCCCGAACCATAACGAACTCGTGCTGCCGCTCGTTCTCCGGCGCGCGGCAAGCTCGGCGCACGGCATTGTACAACCTGCGCAACTGGCTTTTCGTGCCCGAGTCCATATCGCGCATCCTGCTCACCACTACGTGCGCCTGGTTATCCAGGTACAGGCTGTCGGATATGAGTTTCTCGATATCAATCTCTGGCGGGCCTTCCATCCGCCGATCGCCACCGCGGCTGTCGCCACGGCCTTCACCGCGTGGACCCGCTGGCGGACCACCGCGACGATCACCGCGGTCGCCACCTCGATCCGGTCCGCGCTCGTTGCCGCGCGGTCCACCGCCGCCGGCACGCGGGTCGCGGGCTGGGCGATTCTCTCCCGATTTCTGCTCTGGCTTTTTTTCTTCTGTTTCCGCCATCTTGAACCTTTACTTCCTTTGCATTCCCACTCTCGTGGGGCTAGATCCCCGCCGCCAACCGAGCCCACTCTAGGCCCACACGGGACGACGGGCGCAACTTGAGATTCGCAGTGCTCTTTCCCACGAGGTTGGTAATCACAGAGCTCCGCAGGTTATTCCATTCTTTGCCGCGTGCCGGAGGGATCACGCGCGTGAGGCGCAAATAGGTCCTCCAAGGCTTTTCTACCCGAATCGCTTTATTACGGCGCGTCGCTTGGGTGGAATAGGCCTCGCGGTAGACCGCCGCCAAATCTTGAATATAGTCCGGCGAGTACCCGAAATTCGTTACCAGCCGCACCAATCCGGCCTTCAGTTCTTCCGCATCCGCCAGCCGCTTCCATTCCAGTGTCCGCCCGAACACATGGAATGTACCGGTCTCCGCTGCCTTGGCCGCGCGCAGGTGCGTCTCCGCCTGCTCAAACACGGCCGCCGGAGAGGAGTCACCGTCCGGCGCAATCGCCAGCGCCATGCTGACAGTCTTGCCTTCCAAGCCGGCGAACTGCTGCAAGTGTTGCTCAGCGAACTTGTCGAATACCCGTTGCAACTCGCGCGCCAGCGCCAGAAGTGCGTCCCACGATCCGTATACTGCAAAGTCATCGCCGCCGCGATACAGGATGCTCACTTTTCGCCAAAAATCCGGCATGGTGCAAAGCACCGATAACTCGCCGGCGAAGAACTCCTTGAACAGCACCGAGAGCAGAATGTGCTCTTCCACCGTCGTCGCGCGCCGCAGCCGCAGGTCGAAATGGTCCACATCACCGCGCAGGATGCCCCATCGCTGCGACCCCTCAGCGTGGCGCGCCAGTTCTTCCAGCGAGGCAACATTGCTGCCAGATTCATCCATCGCGAAGCGGCGTGGAAACGCCAAAACGTCGCCCTCGCCCGAGTGTTCCGACAGCGTCCACAAGAACTCCCCCGGGCCGGTTTCCAGGTGCGCCGGCTTGGCACTAGACCATGAAATCTTCGTTGCCGTCGCGATGCCGTCGCCGAAGGATCGGAAGTAGCCGGAGTCCTTCAATATGGAGCTTCCGTCGAAGGGTTCAAATACCTCGGCGTAAGTCGTGTTTGCGATCAGCGGGGCGGCCGACTGGCGATAGAGGGCTTCGTCCAGGCGCTTGCGCACGATCTGCCAGTTGCCGAGGTTTTCGGTACTCGCCCAAACCAGCCGCAGTTGACCGCCCGAAAGGTCATTAATCGCTGCCGCCGCGCGCGCCAGAAACTGGTTAGCCGTTGTTATGGATTCGTCGGGCAGTACCAACAAGAACTGTTCGCCGCCACTTGAACCTAAAAGGATGCGCGCCAAGTTTTGCTCACGCAGCAAGGCCAGCGGCAGAATCTCGGAGATGAGACCCAGCCAAGCACATCGGCCAACCAATTCCGCCATGTCATCTGGCGAACCAGGAATACAGGAACTGAGAAAGGACTCAGTCCCGATTAATTGAGCTTGCAAAAAGACTTGCAACGACATGGAGAAGGTCAGGCGGCCTGAAAACGCTCAGGCATAGCGTTAGTTAGCGCGAACGCTCTCAGCCTAACACAAGCGCTTTTTCGCCAGCTTAAGAACACCAGCGGCCTCGGTGGCGCCGCCTCTCCTTCGACCGTGCTCTATCGTAATAGGGAGCAGAGATCTACCAAGGAGAGCAAGCAGTGATAGCTTTTGTAACCGGTGTGACGTCCGGCTTCGGCGCCGCGATTGTGCGCAAGTTTCTGGCTTCCGGAGCCAAGGTGATCGGTACCGGCCGCCGCCCAAACGCTCTTGACGAGCTACGGCGAGAGTATGGCAGCCAGTTCCTTCCGCTGGTCTTCGACGTGCGCGACCGCGCCGCAGTTGAACAGGCAATAGAGCGCCTTCCCGCCGAGTTCGCCAATGTCACAGTGCTGGTCAATAACGCCGGACTGGCACTCGGTCTCGAACCCGCCCACAGAGCTAACCTGGATGAGTGGGAGGTGATGATCGATACCAATGTGAAGGGCCTCACATACTGTACGCGCCTGCTGCTTCCCGGTATGGTGGAACGTAATGAGGGCCACATCGTCAACCTCGGCTCAACTGCTGCGGAATTCCCCTATCCTGGCGGTAATGTCTACGGCGCGACCAAAGCCTACGTGCATCAGTTCAGCCTGAACCTCCGAGCCGATCTGCTTGGTACAGCAATTCGCGTCACGGATATCCAGCCTGGCCTCTGTGGTGGCACGGAGTTCTCTGTCGTGCGGTTCCGTGGCGATCGGGGAAAAGCTGCCACCATGTATGAAGGCACGCAGCCGCTCACCGCTGACGATATTGCCGATGCCGTGTTCTGGGTCGTCTCCCGTCCACCTCACGTCAACATCAACAGCGTGCAAATGATGCCGGTGTGCCAGTCCTTTGGGCCGCTGGCCGTCAAGCGCAACAAATAAGTAACTCTCCGCAGACTTTCCACCTATACTCGAGTCGAGGTGCGACGCAATGCACTCCTCAATACCTGTAACGGTAATTAACCTAGTCCTCTTGTTGCCGCTGCTCGGGTTCACGCAGCAGCCAGCCGCGAATCAGTCGCCGGGCGCTGCTTCGCAGATGACACTCTTTGTCACATGCGCGGACGGACAGAAGCCGTAAAGAGTGCTGAGTCCGGTTTCTCTATCAGAAGGGGCGAAGTGGCGCGGCTACGTTGAGGTCGATGTCCAGGTCGATCACGGATGTTTGTACACAACCCGCCTCTGGGTCGCCAAGGCCGGCGATCCATACCGGCAGGTGTATTTGATGCCTCCCAAGCGCACCGCTGCTGGAAATGGGTTGGAAATTCTCGGCTGGGCCAAAGCTTCCCGCATGATCCCGGTGAAAACAGAAGAGTGGCAAAACGGTTCCGATGCGCCGGACACGCAACAGGTGCTTGCCATCGACATCGAAACCGGTTTGATCTACGAACCCGAGTTGCAAGCAATGCTTCAAACCCGGAAGGATAAGCAATGCTCATTTCGTGTTGCGGATGCCGGATTCAGTGCCGAAAAGAACATCGACATCCTGGTCCGCGCAAAGTTTTCCACGGCAATCGAAGCAGATCAAACCGAACAAGACATTCCTCCGGCAAAGCGCTGTCAGAATGCCGAAGAAACCTGGAGCTTCAATTTCGCTACAGGAGAAATACGGCAGGTGACGGACGTTCAGCCGTTAGAACTCTTCAAAAGCTTTCTGCCCAACCGAGGCAATAACTAACCGCCCGCACCCATCATCACCCTCAATGTTCGGGGGGCAGCAGTGGGCTGTCAATCCGGTAGCCCACCATGCTCGTCTTGCCCTTCGCTTGCCGCAGTTCGAAGACCTCTTTGGCCTTCCCTAGCTTGAAAACGGAATCATAGTCCAGTCGCACCTGCGCGTGCGTCAGCAGATAGAGCACGTTGAAGTTTGTCACTTGTAAGGACTGGAAGTCGCCGAGCTTGCTCTTTACCAGCGACTCGTACTTCACGAAATCGTCGAGTCTTGTGTCTTTGCGGAACTCCGGATCGGCGCCTTGATAAATCTCCGCATAGCGACCCCCATTGAAATCTGTGTGGAACCGGTCCGCCAATCTGTTGCCTGCCTCGACGTCGGCCTTGGGCGAACAGGCGCAAAGGGCCGCTAGCGCCAGCACAACCGCCGTTGGTTTGGAACCCCGGTTCCGTTTATGTGCCACGTCTCAGTTTAGAAGCCGCTTAGAAGCCGCGCTGGGGCCGGTATCCAGGGCGCGCCCGGATCTTATACCTCTTGCCGTCTTCGGAGAGGATTTCTATGTTGATCTTGCGAAATCCCTCGTTCGGATTCGGCTGAGGATAATAGGTTACCGTGTAGCTGTTTCCCAGGTCTTCGCGGATCGATTCAAACGCCTCCACCTGCTTTTGCCACGTCTTGGCGAAGTAACTCTTGCCGCCCGTGGAACTGGTGATCCGCCGGAAGATGCCGCTTGAGACCGGGTCTTTGGTGACCTCGGTCGTGGAGATAACGTAAATTGGGATCCCTTCGTCCTCAGCGACCGCTCGCACGTCGTCCGGCGCCACCATGCTGGCGTTGTCGGGTCCATTGGAAAACACAATTACCACTTTGCGGCCCGGGACTTTAGCGGCGTCGCGCAAAGTCAGCAGCAGGCAGTTGTAAAGCGCTGAGTCGTCGCCGGCCACTGCCTTACGCAGCCCCGAAATAGCCATCCCCAGGTCGCGGTTCAGCGGAACAGCTCGGTTCAGATTGCGGCTGTACGTGTAAACCGCGATGGAATCGGCTTTATCCAGACCGCGAATGAATTCGGCGATCGAATCGGAAGCGTATACGAAACCGCGATACATGTAGTTGCTGGTATCGAACAACACAAAGACATTCGTTCCAGTGAAAGCGTCGGGCCGCGTATCCACGGGCGAGGCCGGAGTCGCCTTCTCCGCCATCTCGCCATCGGCGCGAACGATAGGCTCGATCTCGCCGTTCGGCAGTATACGCACCGGAGTGCGGTTGCCCTCCATGAAGGTCGCCGGCTTCTGCGGGATGTCGTCTTCGAGAAATCGGAAGTCTTTCGGCTTCAGCCCGTTCACGTAGCGGCCCTTTTGGTCTGTGACCGTGAAGCTGAGCACCACCATGTCCACCTTCACGCGGAAAGTGGCACGGTCCTGGTCTTGCGCGCGCAGCCACGTCACGGCTCCGCCCGCGATTCCAACGGCCGCTAACGTTATCCAGGCCACACCGCGGGCTGCGCCTGCTTTTCGCCTCAGCGGCTTGAACATTCGGTCCAATAATAGTGTCACGTGCACTTCCTAAAAGGCTCCCGTGTTAGTGGCGAAAGACTTCTGGGCGCCTTGCTGGCGCACGGAGTCCCCCACCGTTCTTAGCGATCGCAGCAAGGCCGGCCAGTCTTCCAGATGTGTGGCGAAGATGTTCTCTATGGTGGCGCGAGTCCAGTCGGGCACATATGAATCCAACTGCCCCGCCGGAATCCCTATTTCATCGGCCAGCGCCGCATAATACAGGCTGTTCGACTCCCACGTCTCGGCCAGGATGCGGCTCGAATAGCCCATGAGCGTCGGGAACGTCCGCAGGTTCAGTAGTTCAGGCTGAAGACTGTGCATGAGCGTCGGCTTGGGCGTGCCGAAGATCACCGAGATCGTTGCCGGGTCAAGGTTTGCGCGGTTGGCCGCCGAGAGATCTTCAATCTCGAGCAGGCTCGCCTCGCGAGCTACCCGCTTCAAGGACGGGTCCATACCCAACGCGAAGAGCTCGGAGGGCAGCACGTTCGCTGAGGCCTTTGTGAAACTGCCAAGGCTCAAGTCGTCACTGATGCTCTCCACCCGCGCGGGAGTCGCGTAGCGGCTCAGCGACTTGAGCACCAACTCCCGCGTTCCCGGGTCCAACGTAGCCGTCGCCAGCAGATCTTCACCCCGGCGCATGTGCAGCGCGACCCACCTCACCTGCTCCGGTGTTACGGCACGCCATCGCGGCACGGTGACGTTTACGATCATTTGCGGCACCAAGTCGCCCCAGATGAGCGCCTGCTCGCGCGTCGGCGTCAGGAAGTTCTGTTCCGACTCGGCCAACACGTACGGGAGGTTGTTCAGTGAGCCGATCAATCGCCCGCCGGCGCTGGCCGGCCAGCCTGTTCCTACAATGTCTGTCGCGCGCCAGGAGGTTGTCATGCCTTGCGCACCGATGAAATCGTGGTTGCGGACGAACACCGGATTTGTCAACAGCAGTTGCGCACCGGGCGGTGCGTAGTAAGCATAGAGGAAGCCCACCAGCGTGTCCCTCAAAAACGGCGTCAACGCCGCACGAGCGTCTTTTTTATCCGCCCCCTTTACCAGAGCATCCAGGTTGGCTTTGCGCTCTTGTTCAATGTGCTTTTCACTCCAGTAGCCCAGGCTTAGCAGGCTTCGTTCCGCTGAACTAAGCGAACTCCGCATCGATTGCGCATCCTCAAAACGGGCAATCTGCGACTGCAGATTAGCCAGGGCCTTCGCCTCTCCGGCTCCTTTCCCGATCCGGTCACTCACCGCGAACAACGTGTCGAGCGGAATCAGGCGCTGCGCGTCAAAGACACGCAGGAAGTACTCGCCGCTCGACGGGCGTTGTGCATTCGCTACCGGTTTGCCCACCAGCACGTCCACCAATCGGTCCTGTTCGCTTCCGCCTGCCGGCGCGTGTGACGCAGTCAGCAACAGTGTCACGCCCGCTCGGTCTGCTTCGAACACGCCCGCAGAACCACCCGCCTTCGTGAAGGGATCGAGCAACTCACTGAAGGTCCGATCCTGAGCAGTCATCGGTATCGACCCTTGGCGGCAGAGAATCCCCCAGATGCCGACCAGGGCTTGAACCGAACCAATCGTATCTGCGCGTACCAGTGAGTCGCTGATCTTGGCCGTCGAAGCCGGTAGATCCAGATACTTGTTGATCGACGCCTCACTCAGGCCCGGAGCGTCGGCAAAGATCGAATACTGCGAAGAGTAGGCTCGGTAATCGTTCGCCAGGCGTGTAGCCAGTCGCCGGCGAAATCGGCTGTACCCGCCGCCGATCGATATCATTCAATGCCAGGAAGATCTTCAGTGGCTCGTTCTCAACCTGTTTACGGCACAGAGCGAATAGCGCTTCCACGACGTCTTCCGAATTGCGCCAGCTGGTTGCCGCCCGGGTCAGCTTGCCATCGTATTTTCCGTGCGGGTGCTTGATGAACAGCGTCTTCCAGACCTCGAGATTCCCGGGGATATGCGGCTGCCCGTTGGGCTCGATGCGCAGGCCGGTGGTCAATAGCATGAGCTCGGTGCTGGAGCGGAAAACCGGGCGCGCCGGGCCCGGCGTCGTGATTTTGCCCTTTAGCGCCCAATAGAACTTCTTCATCCTCTCCGGATTCGTCGATATATGCCGCCGTGGGACCTTCAATGCGCGAGAGCGCATCAAAATAACTCGCGAGCCAACCGTCGTCCGTCTCGAGGAGCTTTTCATAGAACGCTCCTCCATTCTTCGGGTTTGCGCCGGTCAGTTCCGCCCAAGCTTGTGGTGAACCGGGGACAACTGCCACTCCATTGCGAACTTCGAACATGCTTCCGAAGAAGTCCAACACGTGCGCGTAAACCTTCAACTTCGCCGCTGTCGCCTGGTTCCGCATGGCTTCCGCCGTTGTTCGGTCCAACTTGGAAAGACCCAGATACAGACGGCATAGCGACGGATCAGAAAGAAAACCATCCAGGAAGTTATTGTTCTCTCTGCCCAGCGCGCCCAGCCAATAGGCGGCGTTGTAGAGAACCGGAACCGTGGTGGGGGCATATTGAAGTTCAAAGCGCCGGTTGGCGCGCAAGTCCTTTTCCAATTCCGCCAGGGGGAAACCCGAGTCCACCGTGATGAAGGCTTTCGTTGCATTGACTGTTTCCAACACCACGTCCGTTCCGCAAGAGCCGCGCATCCGGTAGCCAAGGATCTTCAATAGGGCGGCCGTTTGCTCGCTATCGCAAGCCGGCACCACAATGGCGTGGTCCTTGCCCGCCACGTCCTCCAGTTCCCGGGCTTCTGCCACGTAGCGGAGCAACAGCTTCAGGTATTCCGTCGGCTCCAACGCCTCATTGGCGGAGATCGCCTGGTATCCGTTGGTCACAATGTTGCGTGCCAAAGCAGGCAGCAATTCCTCCGGCGCCAGGTCGGGTGACAATGCAGCCATGCGGGCAAACGAACTCAGCGGGCCTGGAATGGAAACTGCGGAGTAGAGCTTGCGCAATTCGGCCTCGTGGCCAGCATTTTTCGAGGGTTCACTGAGGTCCGCGCCGCCCGCCTCGCGGTAGGCGCGCAAATCCGTGTTCAGCGCTTCGTTTTGACCCTCGATCACGTCCACCAGGACAACCTCGCGCAGCGCTAAACAGTTTTCGGTCCCGGTCGTGTTCTAAGGAGGCCCATTTCAAATACGCATCCCGTCTTCCCGGCAGGCGGTGACGGTCTAGAAACTCGGCATAAGCCGCTTGGGCTTCGACGTTGCTGCCTGTGCTGACCGCGTCTTCAAGCAGCGCCCGCGCCCCGGCAACGTCTCCCGTTGCTTCGCGCTGGGCGACTTGGTTTCGCAAGGCGCTGGTCGTTGCACCGGACCCTGACGTCGCCATCAAGGCTAGGCCTATTACGAGGAATGAAACCTGGACAGTTGGAGCTGTCCGCATTTTGATGATTCTCACGGCAACTCTGCCCCCTAAACTATCCTCAGTCGATCGTACACGCGAGGAGTGCCTCGTTGGTGATCTAATCTACCACTTTGTTGGCGACGCTTCGATAACCCCGGCCGGCATCGCCTGGGCGCCACTGAATTCGTCAATCCTGAACCTCGCTTCCATGTCAGATGCCGCCGCCCATCCCATCCATAACAAAAAGATTGAGGTTGAGCACTGGCCCACTAGTCTAGGCCGGTAGCGGAACCAGGGTTGTAAACGTATTGTGAATACTCCGTAAATTCTCAAAAGTGCGTTCCCTGGCTCCGCCGCTGCAGCTTTCCGATGCAGTGGTCCAACGGGCGCGGCCTTCGCAAACAATCGGGGAGACGACACACCCTTGGAGTAAGCTGGCTCCAGAATCATGAAATACATCTTGCTCTTGCTCCTGCTTACCCCACTGCTCTCCGCACAATCGGACTCGCCCCAATATCGAATCGCCGTGATTGGCTTGGTGCACTCGCACGTGTGGGGTCATCTCAACACCATGCTGGAGGGCAAAACAGCTACGCTGGTCGGGATGGCCGAGCCGAATCAGGAACTGGTCACGGAGGCGAAGAAATCGGGTGTCCCGGAAAACCTGATTTTCTCCGATTATCAGCAGATGCTCGATAAAGTGAAACCGGACATCATCTGGGCGTTTGTCGAAAACAATCGTCATCTGGAAATCGCGCGCGCCTGCGCTTCGCGAAAGATCAACCTGATCTTCGAAAAGCCGCTTGCCAGCACGTATCAGGAAGCGAAAGAGATCCAGGCTTTAGCTGCCAAATACGGTATACGAGTAATGACGAACTATCAGATGGCCTGGTGGCCAGCAAATTACGTGGCCAAGACCGCGGTCGATCAAGGCGACGTCGGCAAGGTTTGGCGGCTTCACGGCATCGTCGGCCATGGCGGGCCGGGTTCAGAGGGTCCTCGCAACAAGTATTTCTTCGAATGGCTCACCGACCCGGTGAAGAACGGTGCCGGCGCCCTCATGGATTTCGGCTGCTACAACGTCCTCTGGAGCCTGTGGTACCTCGGCAAGCCGCAGACCGTCTACGCCACAGTGAACCACCTCCGTCCCGATCGCTTCCCGAAGGTGGAGGACAATGCCAACCTGGAACTGCACTATCCCAACGCGGTCGGCATCTTCGAAGCAAGCTGGGATTTACCGCGCAGCTATCAGGATCTGGAAGTCTTCGGTTGGGACGGTGAAGGACAGGGTAAAGACACGAAGACAGCCGGCCTCCTGATGACTCAACGCGCCGTCACCCTGCACAAGGCCGACAAGGAACAAACGCTCGATCTGACCCCATTGCCCGACGATCAGCGCGAGCCCATCGCTTATATGGTGTCCTGCATCAAAGGCAACAAACCGATCGCCGGCCTGACTGCCATAGACATCAACGTCGACGTCATCAAAATCATCGATCTCGCCAAGCTCTCCGTCAAAACCGGCAGAGCGGTGACGTTCGAATAAAAAGGGGAACTGCCGACTTTTACCAAGCCACCGCCATGCCGGCTAAACAGTCATCAGCAGAAGCAATTGACGACAGCTCATTCGTACCAGCACTGAACCGCGCGGAAGCAAGCGGATTCCGGCCATTTCCGTGGCACAGCCTGAAGACTGTGGTCTCGGTGTTTTGAATTCAGCCTGGGTAGACAAAGGTGGGTTTCTGGATCTCTTGGCGCGTGGCCAGAACTGGCCGGCCCCTCCGCTCCTCAGCCCACGGTCTTTGTTTCAAACGCCAGCATCGTCGCACCGCCGTCGGCAAAATTCTGCAAATCCTTCTTGGCCGCCTCGCCCTGTGGCGACGCCAGTGCTGCTTCCAGATCTTGGGCTGAATCAAAGTGCAACTCGGCCACCAGGTGCGGTCCCGTGCCTGCACCCAGCGTCCGCGGGACCTCCCGGCTTACGATATAACTCCGCAATCGCGGAATCTTCTGGGCGAGGGGGACATGCGTGGCGAAGTAGTACCGGTTAAACGCCGCCGGATCGCGCGGCTGATTGTAAAGAACGAGGAGCTTTGTCATATGAGACTCATCCTGGAGTCGACGCCAGCGTACCAGAATTTTCAGCCTTCCGACAGAAGGTTGTGTAGAAGCACTGCACATGCGTGCGTGGATGCTCGGGCGATTTATCACGCGGCCATCTTCCGGCGGTATTTTCCATGCTAAATTCCGGAGAGCGAGGGAACCGATGAAATCAATCCTAGGTCGATGCCTTCTGACTGGCTCGGCGCTGTTGGCCGCGCAAGCCGTCTTGGCCCAGGGCGAGTTCCAAATGCAGCCGCGCCACATGTCCGGCTGGAATCCCAATGCCAATCAGGGCCGCTGCCGTCTGCTGCTTTGGGTGGATCAACGGGCCGACGTGAGAATCCGCGGCTGGGATATCTGGGTCCGGACGATGCAAGGCGCGCCCAGCCGCGATGAGGGTAGCGAGTGCAACCAGCCGATGCCCGCAGCCGTCCGGGATTTCCAGATCCGCACCGTCAAGGGCCGCGGCAAAGTGTGGGTTTCGCAACTCCCCAATCCAGGGAACCGCTACCAAGCCGTGGTTTCTATCGACGATCATCAGGGTGGCGCTTCGTCTTATGTAATCGACGTGAACTGGGTCAGGGGTGGTCCGCCACCCGGTCCCCCGCCTCCCCCTCCCGGCTTCGATGGAATTCGCTCTTGCCAGGACCGCGTTCGCGACGAGTTTTATCGCCGCAATCGGGGAAACCAGGTCTCGATTGACTTCAAGGGCCCGCCCAACCAGAACAACATAGGCGGCAATCGAGCCAACGTTCAGGGCCGCGCAGTCGGCCGCGGCCAATATGAATCGCGCGAGATGACCTATACCTGTGTCGTGAATTACCAGCGGCAACAGGTCGATTCGGCCAACTACAGCTACACGGGCAACGGTCTTCGCTCCGGCCAAGCGATGCAATAGCAGTAAGGGGTGCGCGGCAATCGAGCTGACAACTACCGTGCTTTTGGTCAATAAATACCCTCGCCACCGTATTTCCTGATTGGGGCTTTCGGATTTAGATTGAAATCCGAGGGGAGACGCGCCATCGCTTCCTTGCCAAGACGCTCTCCTGCCCCCATCCGAAACGGCGCCTTGCGGCTCGCTCCCCTCGCCAGAATGTTCCCCTCAGCAAGAACAATTACGAGCTGTGAAGCGACTCTTTGTTCTACCGCCCTTTCAGTGAAAAAATCGCGCCGTCAGGGTATGGAGTTAGTTCTCCGAAGTTCGTAAGTTGATTCCAGGTCTGCGAATTTCCAGCTGACCGTGCCGTCCACCAGGAAATATGTTACGTCTCCCACTCAAAATCCGTCGAACAGCAGAGCTTTCTTGTCGATCCAGTAACGGAGTTTCCGACGAGTTCAAGACGCTGATGGGGAGACTGATATGCGTTCTTCTCTAAGTACCGTTTCCCGGGAAACTCTGGAACAGCTAAGGCAACGGGATACATGCGCCGTAGCCAACGCAATTGAGCAGTTTCAAATTAGAACCCGCAGTGAAGGCTTCATAAATGGAACGGTGCGGTGCATCTTCCCCCAAATGCCGCCTGCCGTTGGCTATGCTGCCACGGCGCGGATCCGCTCCTCAGCCACTCCCATGGCGGGCCGATGTTATTACGATCGCGCTGACTGGTGGTCTTACGTGCTCTCCATTCCTCCTCCTCGATTCATCGTGGCCAAAGATGTCGACGACCGGCCTGGTGTTGGCGCGCTGTTTGGTGAGGTCCATGCCAACATCTGCAGAGCTCTAGATTGTTGTGCCTACGTCACTAACGGAGCTGTGCGGGATTTGCCGGGGATCGAGGCTGCTGGTTTTCAAATCTTCGCCGGAACCATTGCCGTGTCTCACGCTTACGCTCACGTTGTCGAGTTCGGTGAGCCGGTGGAGGTTGGTGGCCTGCAGGTACACTCCGGGGACCTTCTCCACGGCGACATGCATGGCGTTCTTTCGATTCCTCTATCGATCGCAGCCGAAATCTCGCGGGTCGTTTCGGAAATGTCGGAAACGGAAGAAGAGCTCATTGAGTTTTGTCATTCGATGGATTTCTCGCTTCCCAAATTGATGGAAAAGATTCATCACGTCTCCGAGAAGCTTGGCCACCCCGGTAAAGATCTGATATGACGAGCTCTGCGCGTGACTCTGACCGCTCAACACGCCTACGGATCGCTCTGGCGGCATGCGTGGCCCTGATGGCGGGCAGCACCCTGATTTCCTGCGGAAGAAATGGAGTGGCCCATGCGGGTTCCAGTGAGAACGCGCAGGCCGCCCTGCCTTCGGTCGGAGTGTCCAAACTCACTCGAAGGCCGATGGCGCGGTACCTCACTCTCTCGTCCGAGTTGGTTCCCTTTCAAGAAATCGACGTCTTTGCCAAGGAGTCCGGATTCGTTTCGAAGCTCTACGTCGACTACGGCACACGGGTAAAAGCCGGTCAGCTGATGGCAGTTCTCGAAATCCCAGAGTTAGAAGCGCAACTTGAGGAGGACAAGGCATCGATCAGCAGCTTCGCTGACCAAGTTACGAACGCTGAGCATCAGTTGGGTCGAGCCGAAGCGCAGGGCAAGGTGTTGCACCTCCAATTCACAAGACTGAACGGCGTGGCAACCAGCAAGCCGGGGTTGGTTGCACAACAGGAAGTCGACGACGCGGAAGGCAAGGATCTCGCGGCGCAGGCCCAGGTGGAAGCGGCTAAGTCGCAATTCCAAGCCGCGCAAAGCCAGTTTTCGATGGCTCAATCAAAACTGGCTCACGATCAAGCTCTCTACGATTATTCAAAGATTACGGCGCCATTTGCCGGGGTTGTGACACAGCGGTACGCGAATCAAGGGACCCTGATGCAGGCCGGTACAAGTTCCAGTACGCAAGCTTTACCGCTGGTCAAACTCTCGCAGGAAGATCTGTTTCGCCTCACGATTCCGGTACCCGAATCCTACATCCGATACATCAAGATCGGCGATCCCGTCGACGTGAAAGTACCGGCGTTGAACAGAAACTTCCCGGGCAAAGTGGTTCGCTTCTCCTCCGATGTTGCGGCAGCCACTCGCACTATGCATACAGAAGTAGATGTCGCCAACCCGCAAGGCATCTTGATTCCCGGCCTTTACGCGGAGGCGACGCTTACCCTCGACAGAATCGGCGACGCCTTGGTAGTTCCTCTCCAAGCGGTGAACCAGGAGGGCGACCATGCAAGCGTCATGATTGTCGACCAGGCCAACAAGGTTCAGGAACGCCCCATTACTTTGGGCATTCAAACCGACATTTACGCCGAGGTCCTCTCGGGGGTTCGCGAAGGCGATCGGGTCGTCGTAAGCGATCGCAGCGGATTGAAGCCGGGCGAAGAAGTACATCCGCAAATCATCCTGATCAGTCAATACCAAGGAAAGAGCTGATAGATGCTGCTCGACTCCACCTTGCTCTAAGTCCCACGCCCAATGTCACGCTTCTCTATCCGTAACCCTTACTTTATTGTTGTCATCTGCCTCGCCCTCTCAATCATCGGCGTAGTCAACGTCGCTCGCATGCCGGTCGACCTGTTCCCCACCATCAGCATTCCCGAGGTCGTAGTGGCGACCTTCTACTCGGGAATGCCGCCCGTGGACATTGAGACCGATATCACCAATCCGTTGGAGCGTTTCTTTACGCTGGCGGCTGGCATGGATCACCTGGAATCTCGGTCCATGCTTGGTGTGAGCATCATCCACGCGATCTTTCAACCCGGGACAAGCGCCGATACCGACGTCACCGAGTTATCGAATCTGGCCCTGGCCGACCTAAAGCGTCTGCCGCCCGGCACGCTTCCTCCGGTCGTGTTGAAGTTCGATGCGTCCAGCCTCCCCGTTTGCCTGCTGACGGTAAGAGGCCGGGGCCTTACCGAAACGCAACTCCACGACTACGCCCAGTTCTCAATCCGCAATCAGATTGCGGTGATCAAGGGCGCTGAGATTCCTCCCTCGTTTGGAGGCAAGTATCGCCAGATCATGGTCTACGTCGACCCCTACAAGCTCGCCTCGCGCCAGTTGACTCCCATGGACGTTGTGAATTCCGTAAATGAGTCCAACCTGATCCTGCCCGCCGGTGATGTCAAAGTGGGGCCGTTCGATTACTACGTTTATTCGAATAGCCTCGTTAGCAACATGAAGGAGATGAATGACATTCCCATCAAAACGGTGGGCAGTTCATGGGTTTCGGTGAAGGACATCGGCAGAGCGGAGGACGCCAGCCAGATTCAATACAACATCGTTCGCGTCGACGGCCAGCGCTCCGCCTACATCCCAATCATGAAGCAGGGCGGCGACACGAACACCATCGAGGTTGTGGATGGCGTCAAGAAACTCAGCCAACATCTCTACGACATTCCAAAACAGATGAAAACGGATCTTCTTTTCGATCAGTCCGTGTTTGTGAAAGAAGCCATCAAAACCGTGCTCCACGAAGGCTTGATCGGCCTGGTGCTGACCAGCATCATGATCCTTCTATTTCTGGGGAGCATGCGCGCCACCGCGGCCGTCCTACTGTCCATTCCGTTGTCGGCTCTGGCCACCTTCGTCATTCTCTACTTTGGCGGCAGCACAATCAACACCATGATATTGGCGGGATTGGCGCTGGCGTTCTCGCGAGTGATCGACAATTCCGTCATTTCTCTGGAAAACATCTACCGGCATCTCGAGATGGGCTAGTAGGCACCCCAGATTGCTGCGGAATTGGGCGGCTCCGAAGTCACCCTTGCCGTCCTCGCCGCGACCCTGGTGGACGTGGTCGATTTCTTCCCCGTCACCTTCCTGTATGGGGTGAGTAAGTTCCTCTTCTCCGCATCGGCACTGGCTTTCTGCATTTCGCTGTTGATCTCCTTTGTGGTAGCCATGACCGTAATTCCGCTGTTCTGCTCGCGGTTCTTGAAGAGCGCGCCTCACGCGGAACATACCGTTGACGCGACCAGCAGCGAGCATAAGCATCGCCTGTCCTGGGGCGCTCGATTCAACGCGGCATTCAATCGCGCCTTCACTCGGATGCTCGATTTCTACGAGAAGTGGGTCAGGCGTTCGCTCGAGCGCCCTGGCTTGACAGTCGCAGCACTTTCGGCGGTCTTTGTGCTCAGCCTCGGGATCGGCCCGTTTCTCGGGCTAGCTTTTTTCCCGCGCACGGATGCCGGCCAGTTCACGATCAACATGAAGCGCCCACCGGGTCGCGCATCGAGGTAACCGAACAATACGTAGCCCACGTGGAAGACCTTATCCGCCAGACAGTCCATCCGGCCGACTTTAAGATGGTGGTTTCGAATATCGGGGTGGTCCCGGACTTCTCGTCGCTCTATACCAGCAACTCGGGTGCCTATACAGCAACCATTCAGACCACCCTCAGCGACGACCACGAATTAAGCAGTTTTGAGTACATGGATCGTGTGCGGCAGGCTATCACGCAGCGTTATCCCGAAGTTCGCACCTTCTTTCAAAGCGGCTCGATGGTCGATTCGACCCTTAACATGGGTATGCCAGCGCCCATCGATGTCCAGGTGACTGGAAAAGATCTCCCGCAGGACTACGCACTGGCCCAGCAATTCGCCGCCCGGATCCGCCAATTGCCCGGGGTGGGTGAGGTCTATATTCCCCAGGACATGAACTATCCGACGCTGCAATTAAACGTGGACCGCGTCCATGCAGGCGAGTTAGGGCTTACTCAGAAAGACATCGTGAATAATGTCATCACGTCTCTCAATTCGAACCTGATGATCGCGCCGAATTACTGGGTCGACTATAACACTGGAAATGACTACTTTCTGACGGTTCAATACTTCGAACACGGAAATGCGGCCATTTATAATACGATCGATCTCAAGAACATTCCTCTCAAGGCTCCCAGTCTGAAAGAGCCCACCACGCTGGACTCGGTGGTCTCCCTCAAACACTCCCAAACTCCCACCGAGGTCGATCACTACCAGATCCAGAGAGCGGCTGACGTTTACGTAACGCCGAAGGGGGAGGATCTGGGTAAGCTTTCCAGCGCGATCGATAGAGTCGTTGCCGACACGCGGGTTCCCGGCAATGTTCGCGTGACCATGCGCGGCATGGTCTTGGGAATGCGCGAGTCGTTTTCCAGCTTCGGTTTTGGCTTTGTTCTTTCCTTCATTCTTCTCTACCTGATCCTGATCGCGCAGTTTCGCTCGTTTATTGACCCGTTCCTGATTATGCTCGCGATCCCCATGGGTTTCGTTGGCGTATTTGTGATTTTGCTTGTGACCAGAACCACGTTGAACGTGATGTCGTTGATGGGCGTCCTAATGCTGATCGGTATAGCCGATTCGAACAGCATTTTAATTGTAGATTTCGCCCACCGCCTCGAAGAACAGGGCCTCTCCGTGAGGGATGCCGTCATTACTGCATGCCGCGTCCGGCTGCGGCCCATTCTGATGACTTCGTTAGCGACGATCATCGGCATGATTCCAATGGCCCTCAAATTCGGGACCGGATCAGAACAGTATGCGCCCATGGCGCGAGCGATTATGGGCGGCCTCACTTCATCCGTCATCCTGACTGTCTTTATTGTTCCTGCAGCGTATTTGCTGGTGTACGGAAAGAAGGATCGGAACCGGCAGGAGGGTGCGACCCAGACCGCGCTTAACCCATCATGATCAAGCGACCCATTGCGCTTATCTCTCTACTGGCGGGAGTCGCCTGTTTGCTCGACGGCCAATCACCCCCTCCGCAACTGAGTCTTGAGGAAGCGCAAGCACTCGCGCTCAAGAATCACCCCCAAGTTCTTGCGTCCCAGGCTCTCTCCCTCCGCGCTGACAAAATCACCACCGAAGCAAGGTCCGCGTATTATCCGGCCCTCAATGGTGAGGTCACGGGAGCGCAAGCCAATGTGAATAGCCGCTTGGGCGCGGGCCTTATCAACGCGCCGGCCCTATTCAATCACTTCGGAACTGGTCTCACGCTCTCGCAACTGATCACAGACTCAGGCCGCACACCGAACCTGGTAGCGAACGCTAAATTGCAGGCCCAGGCAAGTCGCGAAGACTATAGGGCGACACAGTACGACGTAATTCTGGCAGTGAACCAAGCCTATTACGAGACACTGCTCGCAGTTCAGTTGGTGAGGGTTTCGCAGCAGACTGTTACGACTCGTCAGACAATTGTCGATCAGATCTCTGAATTGACCAGGCAAAAGCTCAGATCCACAGTTGACCTCAGCTTTGCCCAAGTCAATCTTTCCGATGCCAAGCTCATGCGGTTGCGTGCCCAGGATCGTTCGCAAGCTGCCTACGCAGGGCTGGGGCAGGCGCTCGGCGCGCAGGAATCGATCCCCTATCAGCTCATCGAACAACCTATGCCTTCGGAGGTGCCGCGGAGGTCGCGCCGCTCCTCACTCAGGCCTTTCAAACTCGTCCCGAACTGGCGAGTTTGCATCTTCAGCTGGAGGCAGACCAAAAGTTTGTCTTTGCCGAGCGCGATCTAAAGCGCCCGACCGTCAGCTTAATGGCAGTCGGCGGAGCACTGCCGTACATCAATCCCGGCAGCGCCAACCCGAATATACCCTCCGGTTATGAGGCAGCGGCGGTCAATGTCAACATCCCTATCTTTAACGGTCATCTCTTCACCGCCCGCCAACAAGCCGCGGAGTATCAGCTGCAGGCGACCCGCCAACGATCACGCGATGAACAGGACCGCATCGCGCGGGACGTTCGCGTCGCATAGACCCACGCTCGCACCGCCCTTGAAGCGATTGCGACCGCTCAGCAGCTCTTGATTCAAGCCAACCTGGCTCTCGATCTGGCCCAATCCCGATACAATCTGGGCTTGGCATCCATTGTTGAGCTGACCCAAGCGCAACTCGGACAGACATCGGCGGAGGTTGAGAACCTGAACGCGAAATACGAATACCAAGAGGCATACGCCGCGCTTCAGTACACGCTCGGGCGATTGCATTAACGGTGGGCTCGTATGGAAGTCGAACTCAAGTCGCAGGCTTCGTTGCATTCTGAAGCAAAAACCAGAAGCGGGCAGACGCAGCGGCTTCTTTTCTTCGGCTTCGGTGGGCTTTGGTTGTTGCTCGCCGTGACCGGTCTCTATGCACTATCGGTCCTCGGCAGCATCCAAACCCGAAACGAACGCATCCGGCAGGATTATTTCAATCGGGACCGCATCCTGGAACAGCTTCGCTCCGACGTTTACCTCTCGGGCACATACGTTCGGGATCTGCTTCTGGAGCAAGACCAAAGCCGGGCGGAAATGCATCGTAAAGAACTGGAAGATACCCGGGTTCGCATTGAGGCCAACGTGGCTGCCTATGAGACGATCCTTCGCCCTAAAGAACGGGCTCCCTTCCTGGAGTTCACAAGTCAGGTCAAAGAATACTTCGATTCGCTGAGCCCCGCCTTGGAATGGAATGCTTCCCAGCGTCAAGCTTTAGGGTATGCCTTCACGAGGGACTCGCTTCTGCCGAGACGCATGATCATCGTCCACCTGGCAGATCAGATTAGCGAAGTAAACAAAAGGCAAATGGAATCCGGCAACCAGCAAATAGCCGTTCTGTTCAGTGACTTTCGGCGCTCCCTGAGCATCCTGTTGGTGTTGACGATGCTCTGCGGAATCGTGCTGGCAGCCGTCAGCATTCGGCGTGTTTTACGTCTGGAGCGCTTGTCCGCCCAGCGCTTCGACGCGGTGGAACAGGCCCGCGCCGCGCTGCGAGACCTGTCGGGCCGGCTCATTGCTGTGCAGGAGTCGGAGCGCCGGGCGCTTTCCCGAGAGTTGCACGACGAAGTGGGCCAGTCACTCTCGGCTCTGCTTTTGGGCATAGGCAATGCAGCGGCGGCTATTCCACGCAGCGGCAGCTCGGATGTGCAGGAGCAGCTCCACGAACTCCGCCGCCTCGCCGAAAGGACCTTGGCAGTCGTGCGCGATATGTCTCTCCTTCTTCGTCCTTCCATGCTCGACGACCTGGGATTGATCCCCGCGCTGCAATGGCAAGCCCGCGAGGTGTCCCGCACCAAGGACCTCGCCGTACAAGTGCATGCGGAGGAAGTATCCGATGATCTGCCCGACGATTTC
Source organism: uncultured Acidobacteriaceae bacterium (assembly GCA_963771305.1). GTDB lineage: Bacteria > Acidobacteriota > Terriglobia > Bryobacterales > Bryobacteraceae > CAJCIT01. The sequence goes on along the minus strand of CAVYTS010000018.1, from coordinate 264,429 downwards.
AAAACGTGTGTTTATCGGCTGGTCCAGGAGGCGCTCCACAATATTGCGCGGCACGCGAACGCAAGAAGCGTAGATATTCATCTGACTCAGGACGCCCACAAGCTCCTGCTCGAGATCCGCGACGACGGTCAGGGATTTATGCCGGAACTTGAGAAAGGGGTCGGACTCCTGGGAATGGAAGAAAGGGTGAAGCATCTCGACGGCTCTTTCCACGTCGACTCCAGGCCAGGAGAGGGAACGTCGATTCGAGTGGAGCTACCGCACTCCAGAAAGAGTACAGCGGTGCTGATGTGACTTCGGTTCGAATCGTCTTGGCGGACGATCACACCATCATGCGGCACGGTCTCCGGCTGGTGCTTGAGCGGGAGCCCGACTTCGCTGTCATCGGCGAGGCCAGTAACGGCCGGGAGGCTATCGACCTGGTCATTCGCGAGACCCCGGACGTCGTCATCATGGATATCGCCATGCCGCTCTTGAACGGCATTGAAGCAACCAGGAGAATCCACGAAGAACGGCTAAAGACAGCGGTTGTGATTCTCAGCATGCATGCCGACGAAGGGTATATTTTGAAGGCTCTTCGGGCCGGTGCCCGCGGCTATCTCCTAAAAGACTCCGCGGATGCCGATTTGATCCAGGCGGTTCGCGCAGTAAATGCGGGTAAGGCCTTCTTTAGTCCGGCCGTTAGCAAAGTCCTCGCGGACGACTATCTGCGGCAGATGCGCCAGCAGGGAGTGGATGATCCTTACGACCTTCTCACGCCCCGCGAACGAGAGCTACTGCAACTCATCGTGGAGCTGAAGTCCACCAAGGATATCGCCGCCCTGCTGAACCTCAGTCCGCATACCATCGACACCCATCGTGCGAATCTTATGCAGAAGCTGAACGTCCACAGCACGGCGGAATTGATTCTCTATGCGGTACGCAAAGGCGTCATCACCTGAGAGTGGCCTTAAAACCCGCCACCAAGCCCGTATTGCACATAGTCCGAGTATTCTTGTACGATTCCCGGATCTTCTGCAAAGTGCTCACGCAAGATCCAAATCCCTTCAGAGTCCGCTAAGAAGATAAGCCTGCGGCGGTTATCGGTGGTGATTGCCGTAACTCCCGCGAACTCTCTCGCGACCTTTGGGTGCGAAGGATCTGCAAAGTTCATGATTCGAACAACGGACGGGCGGGCGGGTTTGGACGGCCCTTGCCGGTCTACCGCAAGCCCTGCCATGCCGGCAACTGCAACCAAGTTTCCAGACGCAGCATCAGCCGGGTAGGGCAGACTATTCACAACCGTGGGATCGTTAGCCTTAGTCACGTCAATCAGCGTTAGCGCCTTGCCAGGTTCGTGCTCGGCATAGAGGTAGAAACTGCTGAAGTGCTGGGTGGGAAGCAACTGAGTAATGGGTCCTGAAATCGCAACGTGGCCTACAACCTGAATTTGGTCCTCCGAGTCGCTTTCATATGCTTTGGAGTGATGCCGCTCGGAAGCGTAAATCGTAGAAATTGACACGATCAAAGCCGCCAGCAGAAGTGGGGTAGACAGTCGATTAAAGTGCAGTCGCAATTTGGATACCTCTCCAGTTCAACCTTCACACGACGTTGGTGAAAGGAGAATACTGCCCGAGCCGCATTTCTTGCGGCGGAACACAGTAGGAAGAAAAGTCCACTGCGAAGTTACCCGGACTGTGCTTTGGTATCGACGATCTACTACGAGGGATCATAGATGCGCTCTTGGCGCTCCAGCCAGCTTATAAGTACCGAGACGGTTTACTGAACTGGCGCGCGGCGACGACGCACGTCTTCCAGAAAGCCCACGCAAATCGAACGGCATTTACTACTTCTTGCTCTTTGAGGGGTGTCGTCAGAATCTTATGCCGCCCCAGTTGAAGAACTCTTGGCAAACGGGATCATTCTTTGCTCTTGGGGTCATGAGAATTACACAGCAGCGCTTGGGCCGAGGAAGCAGCAAAGCACGAGCGATTCCGACTAGTTCCTGATCAAGTAGAACAACGCAGGCCCAGTGATGCTCAAGCATCCGGAGAACATCTGACCAGTGACTGGCAGAGAAGACCCTCCAACCGTTTGCCTTGCCCATTGCCTCGATCAGTTGACGATCTTGCTCCGAGGACGTAATCGCCATAACTGCGATCGGATCAGGCGGACGTGATGAATTGACAACACCGGCGCCGGGCTGGTCTTTTCCCCTCCGCGGAATGGACCCATCAGCCGTGTCCGGAAACCATCTGGGAGCCAGTTTTGCCACTCGCACCGCCATGCTCAGTTACTTATCGCCCCGCTGTGAGGAACGCGAAGGCGGAACACTTTGGCTTCGAGGATAATTCTCTTGCGGCTTGATCGGAATCCCCGGCGTAGGGTATTCTTAGCCGCTGCAGCACACTAGCGAGACAAGCGAACCAGGCAAGCAAAGTACCCGTCGCGTGTCGCACCGGTCCGCGGCGGCTTGAGCCCTAATGCCGTTCTGTTTCACCGTCCAATATGATCTGCTGTCGCAGATGCGGCCGAATTACTGACATCTTCGCGCACCAAATACCGAAAGCACCGTGTTCGTTGGCTCCAGCCTGGGGGTTATAGTCGAATTCGAGGGGAGGCGCCAACGCTTCCTGGCGAGGGCGCTTAGCTTAAATGAAGCCCCCATCCAAAACCGCGCCTACGGCACTCTCCCCTCGCCAGAACACTGGGCTTTTCAGCGTGGCGGTTAAGGAGCAAAGGGTGACACTTGGGTTGCTAAGGCGACTGTTCGGCCAACACGGACCAAGACCCGCACAAAACAGCACTTCTGAGCAAAAGCGAACAGTAATGGTCGTGACGGCGCTTTCTGGCGGATACCGCACGTTGCGTGCTCTTTCCAATTTGGACGGTTGGCATCTGTTCGTGGCGCGATCTCTCAACGCGGCAATCGCACTGCGTCGAAGAGAGAAGATTGATGTGATCCTTTACGATCGTGATCTGCCGGGAAATGACTGGCACAAAGGCGTTGCCGTGCTCCCAAGGAACATCCCACCCACATGCCTGATCCTGCTTTCTATTGCAATTCAGGGGGAACTGATCCCAAGCCTGCTCATGTTTGACGCGGTAGCAGGCGCAAGTGAAGCGGCGTTCCGAACATCGCGTGCGCAGCGCATGTCGCCGTGGGCACCCGCGCCAAGAAGGCTGACATCCTAAACGTAATGTACATCGTCGCATGGGACGGTGGCGGAGCTTCCGTCCCGGTAAGGGTCGCCTCTGTAATCCCGCCCTCGACAGTCAACTTTGTGAGGAAGATGATACAAGTAGATCAAGAGCTTCTGTTGACTTGCGCGACCTTGGATTGTACGCCATGAGTCCGCCGATCTGAACGAGAATGAGGGGGAGGGTAGAATGCCGGAGTGGTTGGGGTTTCTGCTGTTCCTTGCTGCCTATTTCGCGCTCATGCGTTGGGTTCTCCCGCGTTTCGGCACGCCGACTTGAATGTCGAATTCCTGCGGTGTCGAGTCTCGACACGAACAAAATCCGGCGCCGGAACTAAAGACGAACCAAGGGTGCCCGCCGGCAAAGCCTGATGGAGCCCGGACGGGCCGTCCGTCCGCAGGTCAACGGCCTTCGGATTAGTTAGCGCCCTGCCGCCCCAACTCCCGCTTTCTTCAAAATCGTCATCATCGGGCACCAGTTTGTGAACCCGGACTAAAACAGATTCAGGCCCACAAAAGCAGTGAACAAGAACCACGCCGGATGTACCCAGTAACCCAGCGTGAGACTCAAGATAACAAAAGCCCCAGCAATCAATCGAAGAGTAACGCTCTACAGTCATCAGTGTTTCCTTTCTTTGTGAACCATAAAATAGACGATGGGAACGGTCATGCGCGAAAGCGCCAGAGATGCCACCTCGCCGGCCATCAGCGCAATCGCCAAGCCTTGAAATATTGGGTCAAACAGGATAACGGCTCCTCCCACGACCACCGCGGCCGCGGTCAGCATCATGGGGCGAAACCGAACGGCGCCCGCGTCGATTACCGCTTCATCCAACGGCATCCCCTGCTGCAGGCGCAGTTCAATAAAGTCGACCAGAATAATTGAATTCCGCACCACAATACCCGCGCCGGCGATGAACCCGATCATGGAAGTCGCTGTGAAAAACGCGTGCAGCAGTCCGTGTGCGGGTAAGGTACCCACCAGCGAGAATGGAATCGCGATCATAATCACGAGCGGCGTCGTGAAGGACTGAAACCAACCCACCACCAGTGCGTAGATCAGCACCAGAACCACCGCGAAGGCAAACCCTAAGTCGCGAAAGACCTCGTAAGTAATGTGCCACTCGCCGTCCCACTTCATCGAGTAGTGGTCGCCATCCTCGGGCAGGACGACGTGCGCTGTTCAATGACGTAGCCGCCCGGCGGATCTTCTCCATCTCCGGCCCAAGCGCGAGGATCGCGTAGACCGGGCTTTCCATCTTTCCGGCGACGTCGCCAGTGACATAGGTCACTGGCATTAGATTCTTGTGATAGATGCTCTTGTCCTCCAGCGCCTTCTCGATCCGGACGAGCTCTCCCAATGCAACCAACTGGCCAGACGGGCTGCCACTTTCAACGCTTCCAGTTGCCCCAGATCGGAGCGTGCGGCCCGATCCAGGCGCACGGTGAGCGGGAAGTCTCCACGCTGTTAGGGCACCGAAGCCTCTTAACGTAGCTTTCTGCCGCCTTCCTCGAAACGTAGTGTAATTGCTTCCGGCCTTCGTGTCTGTTGGCGCGTTGAGGTGAGCACTATTGGTTACCGAAACGGCGTAACGAACTCAAAATGGTGTTCCAATGCTCCGCCGTTAGGGACGCCTAAACAAGGTTCCACCTACCGCGAAGACGTTCGATCTTTCATTTGCCCAGTTCACATTCAAAGAGGTGCGGCTACCGCTTGGAACCGCCCGTGCCGTCTCTCGTCGGCCCCGGCGGGTGCTCCCTCTTCGGATTGCCGGGGAGCTTTAGAGGGGAACAATCCCCGTTCCGAGTTGTTCCCTTCAGCGTCCTCAAGACTCTGACGATTCCTCTCAAGCCATTGAAACTCCTTCAGAAGGTGCATTCGAATCCCACTCTCTCCGCCAGAAAACTTTCTCCGTTCGGGCTCAGATGGGACGAGCGGCTACCTCAGCTGCCCAACAGAGGCGGGAAGCTGCGCTTTGATCCAGCGATCCATTCGGGCATCGAGCACGTCGAGCGGGAGAGCTCCACCGGACAGGATCTCGTCATGAAACGTCTTGAGGTCGAACTTGGGACCTAGCTGCTGTTTGGCGCGTTCGCGCAACTCGCGAATCTTGAGCTGGCCGAGTTTGTAGCTGCACGCCTGTCCGGGCCCCGAAATGTAACGGTCCGTCTCAGCCTGGATGGTAGGCTCGTCCACAGCATGGGAGCCGCGCATGTACTCCACAACCTGGTCCCGGGTCCAGCCCATGTCGTGAATGCCTGTATCTACCACCAGGCGCACTGCCCGGAACAGCTCTGAGCGCAGGCGGCCGTAATCCGAGCCCGGGTCCTGATAGAAGCCGATCTCCTTACCCAGTTCCTCGGCATAGAGTCCCCAGCCCTCGGTATAGGCAGAGTTTCCACCGTGCTTGCGGAACTCGGGAAGGCCGGTAAGCGACTGCTGAATGGTGATCTGAAGATGATGGCCGGGAACGCCCTCATGATAGGCGACCGCCTCGTCATTGATGAAGCTGCGATGGGTGGGGTCGGATACGGCAACCGAAACGCGGCCGGGACGTTTGCCATCGGGCGTTCCGCCCTGGTAGTGGGTGGCAGCGGCAGCCTGGAAAGGCGGAATGGGCTCGACTGTGACGGCGGTCTTGGGCAGCACAGTGAAAAGCTGAGGTAGCTGCGGCTCCATCTGTGCGATGTATTTGCGGAAGTCCTCGACGATAGCGTCCGCTGACGCCGGCCGGTACTTGGGATCGCTTTCGATGTGGTCGCGGAAGCTGGCGAGATCCTTGTATCCGTTGGCATTTGCCAGTGCGGCCATCTCTTCCGTAATCCGGTGTACCTCCTTCAGCCCGATCTCGTGGATCTGTGCCGCCGTGAGGTCTGTGGTCGTGAAGCGGCGCAGAGTGGCCTGGTAGCGGCGCCCGCCGCCGCCAAGAGAATTGATGGATAGCGTAGTTCTGCAGTGGGGATGTAGTCGGAACTGACGAAGGCAGCGAACTGCTTGTACGCGGGAAAAACCTCGTTGTTGACCGTAGACGTGATCTCGTCCGTGAGACGCTTCTTGTCCGCATCGGAAAAGCTAGCCGGAAATTTCTTGAGTGGGAGCAAGAAGGGGTCAGCGGTAACCACGCCCTCCGCCTGCCCCGGAACCTTTTCAGCGATGAAGCGTACCGGGACAAGGTGATCGCGCACCCCAGCGCGCAAAACGTCCTCGGTCTGGAGGAAAGCCTTGAGAATTTGGTGCAGACGAGCGATGTAGTCTTCGTAGTGCTTGACCGAGTCGAATGGCATGGAAAGCGGCAGGTCGGCAACACTCACATGAATGCCTCCGCCGCCGCCCGATGCGCTGAGCGGCATTTCGAACTCTTTGAGATCGTAGTCGTCCACGCGCTGTTGTAGTTGGCGAAGAAAAAGATCGTGCGAGATCAAATCCTGCTCAGGAAAGCCGGTAGAGTCGATCGCCTTGATGCGGGTCAAGTCGGCAATCTCACGCTCGTGGCGGGCAGCATGGGCGGCAAGAGAGTAGTCGCCGAGTTGATCATTGTAGCGATAGTCGCCGACGGCGGTCGCCAGCGTGGGATTCATCTTGAGAGTGGCCTGCCACGACTCGTCAAATAGGGCGTTCTGAGCAGCCACGCGCGTCGCCACAGAGATCGGCGCTTGAGCAGAGGCGAATTGTGATACAACGGCCGCGAACAGAGCAAGGGTAGCGAGCTTAAGGCGCATTGCGACAAGCGTACCAGAGGCGATGCGAACCAGAGGCGGAGATATTCACGCGAGACCCAGCTATTCCTATTCGTCCCGAAACCGGCACCATTGCTATGCTGGGGGCGAATTCGATGTTTCGATTTCACCTGGCACTGATTCTTCTCGTCTGGTCCGCCGGCGCCCAGGAGCCTCCCGAACAGACCCTTAAACACGCCATCGAGGCGCATCAGTCCGGTGACGTGGAGCACGCCATAGCGGGCTATCGCAAATACCTCCAGGTCCATCCCGACGCAGCCGACGTACGCTCCAACTTGGGCGCTGCGCTGGCCGCCAACGGCCGCTACGACGACGCCATCCTCGAGTACCAAAAGGCTCTGAAGGGCGCGCCCCGCAATCCCCGTGTCATCCGGTTGAACCTCGCCATCGCCTATTACAAGGCGGGCTTCATCTCCAAAGCCGCCATCGAGCTGAACGCGCTGCACGCGGTCGAGCCTGCCAATCGCCAGGTCATTACCTTGTTGGCGGATTGCTGGCTTCGCCAGGAAGAGGATGCCAAAGTCATTGCGCTTCTGACGCCGATCGACAAACAGGATCCGAAGGATCTCGCAATTGCCTATATGCTGGGCACCGCCTTGCTTCGCAGCAAACAAATCGGGCGCGGTCAACTGGTGATCGACCGCATCCTGCGCAACAGCGATTCGGCGGAGGCTCACCTCCTGATGGGCACGGTAAAGCTCAACGCTCTTGAATACAACGCCGCCATCGCGGACCTTCAGAGAGCCGTCGAATTGAATCCGCAACTTCCTGATGTTTATTCCTATCTCGGCCGTGCGCACATGGACAGCGGCGATATGGCCTCAGCACGCATCGATTTTCAGAAAGAGCTCCAGCAGGACCCGAACGATTTCGAGTCCAACCTGAATCTCGCGGTGTTGTTGAAGCTGGAACAGGATTACGAAGGAGCCATGAAGCTGCTGGACCGGGCGTTGCGCGTCCGCCCAGGTGATCTGCGCGTACTGTACCAGGTGGCGACGGTTCAACTGGCCTCCGGAAAAACCGAGGAGGCTCGCGCCACACTGGAAGACGTTCTGAAGCAGTCTCCCGATTTCGTCGAGGGGCACATATCGCTGGCCACCATCTACTACCACGAGAAACGAAAGGCCGACGGAGACCGAGAACGCGCGATTGTGCAGCGGCTGAACGCCGAAAAGCAAGCCAAGGAAGCCGCAGCAAAGCCGCAATAACTACTTCGAACGGGCCGGCTCGGCAACGGTCAGGATCTGATCCGAGGTCACGTCGTGCAAAGTTTGATGAATCCCGCTCGGCCATTTGATCTCGATCTCACGAATCGTTCTTGATTTTCCCAGCCCGAAGTGAACGCGCGAATCGCTGGAGCAGGCGTACCCAACGGCCGTGGTGACTTCGTTGTACTGCTTCAAACCGTCCTCACCGGTGATGCGTATCTGGGCACCCAAGCCCATCCGGTTGCTCGTCGAGCCGACCAGCTTTAACAGGATCCAGTGGTTGTCGTTTGGCGAGATGTTGTGGAAGTATTCCGCCTTGCCGTTGAGCACGCTCACCACCGCGTCGATGCGCCCGTCATTATCCACGTCGCCGAACGCCACGCCGCGATGCGCTGCCGCCTTCTGGAAATCGGGGCCGGCCTGTGCGCTCACATCCTGGAATTTGGCCTTGCCCAGGTTACGAAAGACGGCGTTCGGCTCCTCGTATAAGCGGCTCGAGAACTGCGCTATATTATCGAGCACATTTCCCCTCGCGACGAACAGATCCTTCCAACCATCATTGTCGAAATCGAAGATTCCGTTCGACCACCCCGACATGTTGCGAGTCGGAATCAACTGGCTGTCATTCGTAATCTCCCAAAACTGGCCGTCACCCCGGTTCTGGTAAAGCGGAAACGACTCGTTCTCGACCGCCGTATGCCAGATATCGGGGCGGCCATCGTTGTCGATGTCTTTGAAGTCGGCGCCCATGCCTGATATGGCGTTGGCGCTTTGTGAATAGGCGACGCCGCTCTCGAGTGCTATCTCTTCGAATCGCTTGCCTCCGATGTTGTGAAACAGAAAGTTCGGGTGGTTATCGTTAGCGACGAAGATGTCCATGAAGCCGTCGCCGTCGTAATCCGCGATCACCGCGCCCATCCCTTTGCCCAAGTACTTGTGGATGCCGGTTTCTACCGAGACGTCGGTGAAGGTTCCGTCTCCGTTGTTGCGATAGAGCGTATTGGGCAGAGGCGCATAGTTCTTCGGATGGCAATAGGCCCTCGTGTTCTGATTCGGCCCACAGTAAGGATCCTTGTTGACTTCCCACTTGCAGTAATTGGCAACGAAGAGGTCGGCTAGGCCGTCGTTGTTGTAGTCAACCCAAGCGGCGGAGACCGACCACATCTTCTTGCCGTCCAACATGCCACCGCCCACACCGGCTTTATCAGTCACGTCCGTAAACGTACCGTCGTGATTACTGTGAAAAAGCTGGTTCTTGGTGACGTTGACTACGTAAATGTCCGGCCATCCGTCATTGTCATAATCGCCGATGGCCACGCCCATGCCGTAGCCTTCACCCGCAACACCGGCCTTCGCCGTGACATCGGTGAACGTACCGTCGCGGTTGTTGTGGAAGAGATGGTTCCAGTACACCGGGCCTTCCTTCTTCAGAGAAGGGATGGCCGCGCCATTGACGAAGTACACGTCCAGGTAGCCATCGTTGTCGTAGTCGAGCAGTCCGACTCCAGCCACCATAGTCTCCGGCTGGTTCTTATTGGGGGTCGGAGAACTGTTCGACGTGAAAACCAAGCCCGCGCGCTCGGCGATTTCCTCGAACATGATCGAACCCGCTACCGTTCCCGCTAGTACCGTGGATAGCCCCGCTACAATGAAGGCCAGGGATTTCATGTCTCGACGACCTGAGTCTATCAAGCCCTCGGAATCCGCTATTTGGAGTCGCGTCTGAAGCGCACCAGCGTTCTTGTTTTGACAAGCGTTTGCGTATTTTTATCCTTCGCTCTTCTGGCTGGAAGGTCCACGTCATCGGCCCAGCGGCCGGGATTCGTTGATGTCGCTCCACGCTCGAAGATCTCCTATAAGACCAACAATAGCCTCAGAGAACGCAAGTATTTTCCGCAGCCTATGTGCGGCGGCGTCGCGGTCTTCGATTACGATAACGACGGCCGGTTGGATCTCTTCTTCACCAACGGAGCCAGCCTTCCCGAACTGAAGAAGACGGATGCCTCGTATTACAACTGCCTGCTGCATCAGAAGAGTGACGGCACCTTCGAAGACGTGACAGCGAAAGCCGGTCTCACCGGTGCGGACCTCGATTTCAACTTCGGCGTTGCGGTTGGCGATTACGACAACGATGGAAATGAAGATCTGTTCCTGTGCGCCGCCGGCAGGAATACGCTCTATCACAACAACGGGGATGGCACGTTCACCGACGTGACGGCCGGTTCCGGTATTGGCGTCAAGCCGAAGGACACGCTCAGCGTCGCCGCCGCATGGTTCGATTACGACAACGACGGCTTGCTGGACCTGATCGTTTCGAACTACACCTTGTGGACCCCCCAGATCGACTTTCGCTGCATGATGAACGACAAGGATTTCTACTGCGATCCCCGCCGCTACCCCAGCGTTCCACATCGCTTATACAAGAACCTGGGACACGGCAAGTTCGCAGACGTCACAGAACAATCGGGACTCGGCGCGGCTCCCGGCAAGGGCATGGGTATCTCCATCGCCGATTTCAACGATGACGGCCGGCCCGACGTGTTTATCGCCAACGATACCGAGCCGAACTCGCTATTCATCAACAATGGCAACGGCACCTTTGAAGAGCGCGGCATGGAGTTGGGCGTCGCCTATGGCGATAACGCTCACGCCGGATCTTCCATGGGATGCGACGCCAAGGACTTCGACAATGATGGCAAGGTCGACATCTTCTATAACAACCTCGCGGGCCAGATCTGGGGCCTGCTGCGAAATCGAGGCGACGTGTTTCAGATCTTCTCGTATCTGTCGAAGGTCCAGAAACTGAGCGTGCCCTTCTCAGGCTGGAGCAATGGCTTCATCGACTACAACAACGACGGCTGGAAAGATATCTACTCGGCCAACGGCGATGTGGACATGGTGAACGAGAAATCGCCGCAGCACGACACCATGTTCGAAAACATCGATGGAAAGACGTTCGTGGATGTTTCAGAGGAGATGGGAAAGGACTTCGTAAAGAAGGGCTATCAGCGCGGCTCCGCTTTCGGCGACCTCAACAACGACGGCTCGGTTGACATCGTCGTCACCGCGCTGAGCGAATCGCCCAGGATACTCATAAATACGGCCGCGAGCAGTAATCACTGGCTGTTACTGAGCTTGGTGGGGCACAAGAGCGCCCGCGATGCAATTGGAGCGACGGTGAAACTCACCACCGCTTCCGGCCGCGTCTTGTACAACCATGTGGCCATCAGCGTTGGTTTCATGTCCTCAAGCGACAAGCGTGTTCATTTCGGGCTCGGCCAGGAATCGAAGATCGCGTCCCTCGAGATAACCTGGCCAAGCGGGATCAGGCAAACGTTGAAGGATGTCGCAGCCGATCGTCTCCTAAAGATCGAAGAACCCGCTGGCCCTTAGCGATCGTCCGTAGCCGTGAAAACCCCAGCACAGAACCGCGAGCGTTGAGCAAATTGAATTTCCATTCTTCACCGGCCACCACTGCAATACCCGCACCCGCAATGAACCCGATTATGGAAGTCGCCGTGAAAAACGCATGCAGTAGCCCGTGCACTCTTCAGCGCTTCCAACCGGTGGCCCCGGATCGCCCCCAGGTCGGTTAGGCTTGTCGCCGCATCCAGCCAGCGCAGCCGTTTGCCGCCCGCTCCTCAATGCCCCGGACCTTCCGGCTCCCCGAATCCTTCGTGGATTGCCTTGGTCTCCGGACACGGAACGAACGAAGCATCTACACACCAGAAATACTACGCTCGGCGTACCGAGTAAACGAATGTTGGCCGGCGCGATCAACTCGAGCTCTTGGCGCCAGCATGCGGTCCTCTAAACAGCAGTCTCAGCCCGTGAGACGAAAAAGACTGGCTTGGGTAAAGGATCCGTTTTTGCCGCAACGCCGACTCACCCGTTCGTGTGCAGTTTCTTCGCGTCCGCGCGGATGCCCTTCATGAATTCCGCTGCCAGCTGCGCGTTCAGGTCCACGAAGTCCAGTCCCACCGTCTTGCCATTGACCACGGGCAGAGGGTGGCACAGCTCAAACCCCGCATACCCGCGGTAGCCGATGTCCAGAAGCCCGAGCATTTCGCCCATGCACTTTTCGTCGCCCTTGAGCTGGATTCCGTTCGGGCCAAGCGTGTATTCGCCGCCGTAGTGCCACAACACTTGAAGGGAGCCGACCCTGTCAACGGCTTCGCGCACGCCTGCTTCATCCAAGCTGTGCTCCAGCCGCGCGTCAAAACAGATCTTCAAATTCGGTGACGCTACTTCCTTGACCATCCGCAGCGTGTCGGCGTAGCCGTGGATCACGGGAGGATGGTTCTGGAGCGCGAGCACCACGCCGAACTCGCCTGCTAAGCGCGCCGCTTCTGTGAGGCTCTGCTGGCACCACGTCCAGCTCTGTTCATCCGCGAAGTCTTTGTGCTCGGCTTCCCAGACTGCTTTGGCGATATCGTACCGGCCTCCACCCTCGGGTACTAGCGTGACACCCGGCCAAGCCGCGAACACACGCATGACCTTCGCGCCGAGGTCGGAGCCCATCCGCATCAGTTCGCGCACGTAGACGAGCTGCGATTCGCGATGCTCGGGGATAGGACTGCTGAAATCATTGTTGCCCGACACGGCGTAGATCTCGATCCCTTGATCGGCTGCCATCTTGCGCAGGTCTCGGCAGCGGGCCTTTGGCATATCCAGCGGATTGCCGTGGGGCCGTTTGCCGTCAACCTCCACGCCGTCGTAGCCGAACCGCTTCGCGCGTCCGATCACCTGTTCGACCGATAAGGCGTCGCCGCGATACCAAACGCCGCCGTAAGTGATGCTGTACAGGCCGATCTTAACGTCCGCCGCCGGTACAACCCCGGTTGAGGCGCCCGCCGTTCGGATGGCTCCCGCCAGCATCGCAGTCTCAACAAATCGCCGCCGGTTCACGGAAAGCGCATCGTTGATGTTCATCGCGAAACCTCCCTGCTGTTTCGTCCTTGAAATATCCAGTCGCCCCGAGTATACGCCCGTTGGCGGGCAATGAGAACAATAAGGGCGGTCGAGGCGGGAGGTCAAGCGGCACCCGACTGCGGAAACCGCGATCGCAGGGACAATTGAAGCATCCCGACAAGCCCGGACGCATAACGGTTCCCAACCATCAAGGTTTTGCCTAAAGCTCTCGTCCGGAGCATAATCCGGAAGGCTGGACTTACTAATGACGAGTTCGCGGCTTTGCTTGATGAGTAGAGATTATTGGGGGCAGGACCGACTCAAAATACACTAGCGGGTTTTGTTTGTACGCCACCCGCGCGACCTCGCGGAATCCGCATTTTTCATAGAAGCCTCCAGCTCCCGCTTCGGCGTCGAAGGCATCCAGGCGAATGCCATCGGCGGGCCAGGCGCGAGCGATGTTCTCGGCCTCTTTCATTAAGAGACGGCCAACTCCCTTGCCTTGGAAGGCAGGATGGACCGCCATGCCGACAAGATACAGAGGCCGTTTTACCTCCGTGAAATAAGCGGTATCGATGGCCCAAGGCTTCTTCGTGGCCAGCCGCAGGGTACCGATGATGCGGCGGTTGTTGCGCGCTAGCAGGATTCGCGAAAACTTGGGCATCCGCATATTCGCCAGCACGCCCCTCTCGGTTTGCCCCGATGACCAGAATCCCTGGCCGAACCGGCGCGTGAGGTCCTCGGACACAGCGCAGTGAAGCGCGGCGAGCGCGGCTGCATCAGCGTTCGTTGCAGTTCCAAGAACTAGCTTCATGATGTATCGAGTTAGAAAGCGCTCGAAACCAATTTGCCATTTTATCTTTAACTTGCATGGATCGCGCCGGGTAAAGTCAGCCTGCACGTTCCGACGCTTCGGACGCTGGTCCGCGATGAGAAACCAAACATCCTCATTAGAGGTGGAACCGGCGCCGGGAAAACGTCACTCTTGAATGCCCTTATTGCAGAAATCCCAGCAGAGGAGCGGCTCGGCATCATCGAGGACACGCGAGAGATACAGGCGGCCGCTCCGAGCCCAGATTTCAGTTCGAAGCACGCCGGGACGAACCCGCTGTGACCATCCGCGACCTAGTCAAAGCATTGCTCCGTCAGCGGGCCGACCGACTCATCATCGGCGAAGTGCGCGGTCCTGAAGCATTCGATTTGATCATTGCTTTGAATACTGGGCACAGTGGATCGCTCGCTACAGTACAGGCTAACTCGGCATCATTGGCCCTGCGCGACTAACGACCCTCATTCTTATGGAAGGTGCTCACTGGCCAGTCGCTGCAATCAAGGCTTCAATTGTCGATGCGCTCAACTACGTTATCCATGTCTGCCGCGACTCACGTGGTAGTCGGGGCGTTACCGAGCTACTGCAGGTCCAGGCGTACCAACCAACCAGTGATTCCCTCCTGACATCGCCTGTTCCGGTCTAAGCCCAGACTTCGATTGAAGTTGATGACCGCGCCTATACCCCCTAGCAGAGGCTCGCAACATTGGCCCGTAACCACGAAGCGAATGACCCTGGGTGGAGATAGGCGAATTGGGAGGGCGAATTAGGACGGACGCTTCTGATCGCCCTCCGACTAATCCGGGGATAAAGCTTGGAACCGAGGGATGGTCACCACTCTTACCCAATCTTCTCTCTTCCGCATCGCCCATGCTGGCGCACGGGGACGCCCGCGCCACCCGCTTTACCCACGGGCTTGCCGCTGCTGGAAGGGAATCGGATGCGTGAACGGGGCCCCTTCTCCCAATCGGCGGCAGATACGCGTTCATCCTGTTTATCGGCAGCCATAACATCTCAGTTTTCCCGAGACTCCGGAGTCTACGCAGGCGACCACTGCCCGCCCGGAGCGAGTGACCAAGCAGCGTTGATCGCTCACCACCCGCAGTCCCCGGGGTGGGATTGCCGCTGCAAGCGTGGCCCGCATGTCCACCAGAGCCCCGCGCAGTTCCGAGAGCCGTTGAAGTAGATTTTTAAAGATGGAAGGTACGGACGCGCAGTTCGACCGGATCTCGATAAACTCAGCCATCTGCCACGGGCAGGCGTGCGTTAAAGGGACACCCGTGCCTGTCCACCAGATCGTGCGCATGATGGCGAACGGCGATTCGAGGACCTGCTTCGGGAGTACCCCTTTTTGTCCCGCGAGGACATCATGGCTTCCCTCGACTACGCCGCCGGACTGGCGGAGGAGCAGATCACTCCGATTGAAGTCGCCAACCTCTGACGAATGAAAGTCCTGGTTGACGAGAACATCCCTCGCATGACCGTGGATGGGTTGCGCGCGCTCGCGGCACCTCCGGCCAAGGAGCGCCTGACTCTGATCTCTGGGCGATAGCTCGCGCTGAATCGCGCGTGCTGATCGCGACAGACAAAGGGTTCACCCCAGTACCGGTCGGAACCGCATCACGGCATCGTGATCGTACGGCTGCGGCAGCCGAACAGGGAGAAGATACATCAGGCCGTCTTCCACGTCATTGAGCGATTCCCAGATGCCGAATGGCCCAACTTGCTCGTCGTCGTGCGCGACACAACCATGAGCACGTCGAGATCGGGCGGCGCGCGGAGCGACGGGATTGAATAGCAGGCCAGCCCCGGAGCGAGTGACCAAGCAGCGCTGAACGCTCACCGCCCGCAGTCCGCACACCGATCCGAATGGGGGACCAAAGGCGGTCACCGGCCTCACTCAGTTATTTGCTGAACAGAATCAGTTGCTTGCCTGGTAGCTTGCGAAGAAGGCCGCTCGCCCGGCTTCATCCTGAGAAGTGGGGCAGGTTGGCAACCTGCGGCGGGTTGCTTAACCCGCCTCGTTCATCCGAAAACTCGACTCCGGTATGGGGCTACATTTTCCTCGACGGGGCTCATCGGAGTCCGCTGATTGATACTTCGTTTCGTAAATCCGCGTTTGGGGCCTCGCCAAGATTGGCTTCGTTTTTTCAAAAGGAGCGTTACATCCGTCGGGATGTCTTCAGCCACTTCGTTTCGCAAATTCGACTCGACGTGGGGCGGGCGCCCTCGCCGGCGCCGAATGCACACATCCGGCTCTTCCAACGGAGTGAAAGCTGGGACGGTCGGCCCGACTCCATTTTCATTCGCCGGAGCGACCGGAACCCAGCTGGGGGTTCGTTTCGCAAAACGCTTCGGTGGCGTTTGCGATGTCAGATTGGCTTCGTTTTTTCTCGCCAGCTCGCTCTGGCGTCCCACTCGTTAGCGTCATGCCAAGTTCGTTTCGCAAAAACCGGTGGAGGCCGAACGAGCTTTGCAATCGGTCCGGGTCGCCCTGAGCTAAGTGCTTAGAAACAGACATATGAGTTCGTCCCCACAATTTGAGGCCAGCCTCGAACACGATACTGAGGCCCGCAACTCCGATCTTCCGGCCCGTCGCTGGCATCGTTCTTTCGGCATCTCGCAACCCGGCTTTGCGTCGGCACCGGCGTTTCTGGGCCAGACAGTTTGTTTGCGACGGCCAACACGAATTTCTGCAAAAATTCCCGGGGCAGACTGAAGTACCCAGGTGTACACTCTGTGGGAGGCAGAAATGGAAGATCGCGCTCCCTCGCCGACTTCACTTATCCCCAATGCGCAAAATCCATATAGGATTCGACACCACGTTTGGCAAGGGTCGCGTGTTCTACTCCACGCCAGGCCACGCCAATGAGGCATGGGGCGACCCGTTGATCCGACAAATGTACTTTGGGGCTGTAAAGTGGGTTCTCGGCCTGACTGAGGGATGCACTGCCAGCCCCCCGTGCACGTCGGCGCCTTGCCGGAGTTCATCGATCGGCAACTGCCGCCCGTGAACAGCACACCCACTGATGTCCCTTGGGCAGCCACAGAGCCATTGCCGAAAGGCTCATCCCGCTGGTTGCACCGCCGCGGCATAGCCTGGATCATTCTATGGAGCATCATCCTCGTCGGGATGATCCGCATTTACTTCACCTATTCTGTTTTCAGCCAAGCCTACGACGAACCTGCCACCGTTTCCTGTGGGATGCAGTGGCTTCAGTCGGGGGCCTACGATCTTGACCCCAAGCACCCCCCTTTGGCTCGCGTAGCTGCTGCGTTTCCGTTGTATATGCGCGGTGTTCGAAGCGACCGTGGTCTGAGCGTGGACTTTTACGTGGACGGTAACCGAATTCTGGGGGAAGGAGGCCAATACTGGACGAATCTGACCTTGGCCCGCCTCGCCGAGGTGCCGTTCCTCATCTTGGCCTGCCTGGTCGTTTTCGCCTGGACATCCTGGATCTGGGGCCGGCCCACCGCATTGGTTGCGGTCGCCCTGTTCGGCTCCCTGCCCGCTATTCTCGGGCACTCTGGCTTAGCGATGACGGACATGTCCTTGGTAGCCACGCTGCCCGCTGCTCTGTTTGCCTTCTGCTTGTGGCTGGAATCGCCATCGCTTGGCCGGTCCGCTGCGCTGGGTCTGGCCACTGGACTTGCCGTCCTGTCAAAGCTCAGCGCACTGGCATTCCTGCCGGGCTCTGCCATTGGGTTGGTATTTGCGTATTGGCTTGCCCAAAAAAGAACTACCGATCACGCACCCGTCAGGCGGCACGTCCAGAGGTTAGTCCTTTCCGCATTGGTTGCGGCGCTTGTCATCTGGGCCGGTTACCGGTTCTCAATAAACCCGGATGGCATGCGCGCCGAACGAGATCAACGTCTGCTCAACCAGGTGGCTGGTCCAGCCGGTGCACTCCCCAATGCTGCTCTCCGGGATGTGTTGGAGCATGCTTCGTACGTCCCCGTGGTAGCCTATCCCTTCTTTCGAGGGATATTTGACCTGATCCGACACAACAACGAGTCGGAACATTGGAACCTTTTCCTCGGCGAGAAGCGCAATCACGGGTGGTGGTACTACTATCCGGTCGCCTTGGCTGCCAAAACGCCGTTCGCGTTCTTGTTACTACTTCCCGTCGGGATTGTCTTTCTTTTCCACGGGGCTCGAACAAGCTCCGCTCACCATCCCGGCTGGCGACCTTGGACTTTGCTGCTCCCGTGCGCTGCAATACTCCTGACAGCGCTTCTTAGTCACGTCAACATCGGCATCCGGCACATTCTGCCGATCTATGTGATGCTGTCCGGAATCGCCGGCTTCGCTGCCGTCCGGCTCTTTGCGCACTCACGTCAGGGCCGCGTACTATGCGTTCTGCTGCTGTTGCTCTTTGGGATCGCGTCGGCGTCCGCCCATCCCGATTATCTGGCTTACTTCAATGAACTCGCTGCCGGCTCTAGTGAGGGTAACTTCGGCGTTGATTCCGATCTCGATTGGGGTCAGGACTTGGCCCGCCTGCCAACCGCCTGTGCCCGTCAACATATTGGGTCGCTGCACATCGCCTACTTTGGGTCGGCGGATCTCTCTTTATTCGACCTGCCGCCCTGGAAACGGCTGGCCCCTGAGCAGCGTGAGAGTGGCTGGATTGCTATCAGCGTCTTTTCGCTGAAGCTTGGTACAGCCGATCAGCCCGATGCCTACGCCTGGCTAGAACCGTATCGTCCGGTTGATATGGTCGGCAAATCAATTCGTCTTTATTTCATTCCGCCTGACGCCGACAGGCAATAACGAGCAACATTCCCGCAGTGCGCCGAGGAACGGGCGAATGCTTTCGAGGTGCGCCGTAACTTAAGAAAAATTGGCCAGCCGGTGGACAAAAGCGAATAGGGGATGACCGATGGTTTTCCGTTAAAGCGTGCAGAGTTTGGTAACGCCCTCGCTTCCCCGGGGTGGTAGAGGGAGTGCGGCCGAATTCGGAACGATATGAGGTATTATCGCTAGCTAACTCTCGGACTTCGGGCGGACCAGCAGCGCGGGAACCAGTCGTCTGTTCGAGGTGTGCTCGGTCTAAGCGAACATATCACTTGCTCTGCGCGGGCTTTCTAGGAGCGGCGTCTTCTTCTTGGCTGGCGAGTACTGGCAAGTACTGGCAGCACAGTACTAATCCTCAGACGGCCTTCTCACCTCAAACTTCCAGTACTTTTCTATTGGCGGATAAAGAATCATCCACATAACCCGCGCCGGCTTAGCAAGTCTCCTGGCGAGAGCATTCCACGGTCCGATTCGCAGGCGAACTCAAGGGAAAGTCAAATACGCCCGGCTGTTTGAAGAGTCGAGCGGGGCCGTCCACGGATATTCGCCATCGCGGCATTCCGCGCGAGAACTCCCACCATTGCCAGTCGCGAGACTCGCGTTTGGTCCTAGAACTAACCGGCCCGTGACAGGGAACACAGCAACGGCCGCCCGGTTCCCTAGTATCAAGTCCCGCTTGTACCCCTTACGGGCTGGTCTTGCTGCCGGCGACAAACCTATGTAAGCTTTCTCCTTGAAGGTTATTCCGATTGGGAAATAACCCTGATTCGTAAGAGGATAATGTGAAACTTACTCGCTTTGCTTATGTATTCTTGTCCACCGCCGCTTTCCTGACGTTGGCCTTTTCGCTACAGGCTGGTGTTCCAACCTGCACGGCAACCGATTTCATCCGGGACGGTAATAACTTGACTGCGTTCCTGATCAACCCCACCCACAATGTGAGCGGAAACGTCAACGCAACGGGCTGCGATATAGGCGTCTACTATGGTCCGGGCGCCACCGGAAAGGTCGCCCTCGCGACCGTCTACGGGGCGAACTATTACGGCGTAGTGAACAACGGAGCGAATGTCGAAGTTGAGTTCTCAGCCATTTCGAACATTGGCGCCGATCCCACGAATGGAGACCAGGGCTACGCCGTGTATTTCGCGACGGGTAGCTATGCCCAGGGAAGCGTCCATGACAATCTCATTTGGGACTACGGTACTGGCGGGATCATCATAGACGGACCACTCGCCAAGAACACCCTGATCGCAAACAATATCGTGACAGGCCAAGGACCCAGCTCCACTCTGACGCAGACCGGAATTCAGCTTGGCTTTGGCGCGACGGGCACCGTTTCGGGGAACTTCGTCACCGGAAATTCGTACACCGGACCGAACGGCGGGTACGGAAATGGAATCCTTATCTTCGGCGGCGCGTGTTATGCAACTCAAAGTCCGGTCGTCTCGAACTCGGTCGTTCAGCAGAACACTCTGATTGGTAACGATGTAGCCATTGAAGTGGACAATTTGGATCAGAGCTGTAATCCCATCACTACCGCGACCCGGAATTTAATAGCGAACAATACAATCCAGGATAAGTCAGTGAACAACACCACCGGTTGGGCGGTTAGTCCTGCTGTCGGTTTTCAGGCAGGCATCGAGGATGCGGGCACGGGGGACATGATCCAGTACAACAACATTTGCGGAGCTGGGTACAACCCAGGGACTCCGCCGTCTGATCTCTATTTCATAGATCTGACATACGCGACCGGCACTTCGGTAACCGGGAATACAACCAGTGCAACCTGCGGAGGGCATGGATCGCAATGGTCCAGCAACACCCGGCCATGGAACGTGACCCCGCATTGTCATCGCTCGGGCCTCTGGTAAGCGATGGGTTGGATTCGGCGATAGCCCAGTGGAGGCCTCGTCGAACGAACAATCGAAATCCCATGGTTAAGGGTGCGTCAGGAACGCCATGCCGCACCCTTAGTCGAATTGCCGCCCTCGGATTTGACGGAACAGGAGGGAAGCATATCACCGCCAGCAACATCCTCCATATCGATGTGTTCCGTTCGTCATCCTGTCCGCGAATTGGTGCAAGCAACGTACGCTCTGTCGCTGGGGAAGCATGCAGGCTTCCTCCGGACGTTATCTGGTGATTCTCTTCATGTGGCCGCGGTGCTTCCGATACCGTCCTGGCATTATCGGAAGCGAAAGACAGGGCCGCACGCTCGCCCGCAATCATCCGTTTCTATCCTAGGATCACAGACGATAACCGGACAACTGGATCTGCTCAAGTTCTCCGCCGGCTGCGAGACACATTTTCGCGCATGACCTTCTCAAATGCCGCATGCGGCATTTTGCAGAGCATTTTTAGCTCGGCGGCGCGGCGGGTGGATGTTCAGGTGCAAGACAAAGTGTCCACGCCGCGACGGTGGGCTAAAAATGGATTGGACTAAGCCGCCGCACCGCAGCTCGGGCTATGGGTGTTGAATGATCCACCTTGGCTCGCGAATACGCTAAGAGTCGGCGGTAGCTGGCGCTGGATTGGCGATAACGATGCCAGGTGGCGACTCGACGTAACCGAGGAGCGAGACGAGCGGGTCTCTTCGGCCTTGCTCGAACGCGCCACAACAAACGGTTGCGCTTCGAACAACACTTCTCCGGGTGCACTGGCAAAGTCCAGACATCGAGTCACGAGTTCGAAAGCGCGAGCGGCGGATTATGATGAGTCGATGATCAGCGGAGAATAGTCGGGACATCGCGGTAGCATCGCGATCGACACCATGCGACCACGCCGGCATTGCGGACACTGCCGCAACGAACTGCCCATGAGAGCTTCGCATCGGTCGAGGTAGCCCTGCTCGACCGCCAGCACGCTGTGCTGGTCAGGCATGTGCATGCCAAGCAGGCGGCGGCGTTGGGCGAGTTTCTCTTGCCGATAGCGGTTTCCCAGGAGACCGTAGTAGCGGATGCGCTGGAGGCCCTTCGGTAACACGTGCAGTAAGAAACGCCGGATGAATTCATCGGCCGACAAGGTCATCGTTTTCACTTGGCCACCAGTTCGATAATCTTTCCACTGAAAACAAACTTGACCGTTTTCGATATCGAGCAGGCGGTTGTTAGAGATAGCAACGCGGTGAGTGTATCGGCCCACGTAGTCGAGTACTTGCTGTGGTCCGGCGAACGGGCGCTTGGCATAGAGTTCACTGCCGCCTGCATTTGTGGCGTTGCAGACAATCTGGCCAGCATCGTTGATTCCGACGGCGTCCGTAAGAGTGAAGCCGCTATCGGAAGGAATCAGCTTGTTGAGATCGACCAACCCGCCGGTACTGTGAATGAACGGAACATGCTTGCCGGGTTTGGGCGGGTGGTACGCCGCGCGATTAGCGCGATTCCGTTTAAGAGTCAGTTTAAAGTGTAACCGGAAAAATTAACGCAGATGTTACCGGCATGTAAACACAATGTAAATTGTGGAAACCGGCCACTTACCTTGGTTCTACAGGCTACTGGCTCCGCTTCTTGTTCCCGATGTTGTGGCAATGCGACGTCTTGCGAGGACTCGATTATCCAGGGAAGGCAAGGGATCCGACGGTCGAGACGCTTCTTCGAGCGCCTAGTACACCTAGTCTGAATTTCCATGAGGCCCTGCGTTGACCACGTAATGCCAATTTGCGAGATGATATCCGTACAGGTCGCGGACGTGCTCTATCGCATCAGCCTAGCGACGCTCATAATAGGGGCGATGGCGGAGATGTGATTATTTTGAGTTGTGAAAAACCGAGTTTATTTCGTCCGAGTTCTTATCGAGGTGAGCAATGAATGCGATAGTTCAAGACATTCTCTACGGCATTCGGATTTTAACCAAAAATCCGGGCTTCGCCGCGGTGGCCGTGCTCACGCTGGCATTGGGAGTAGGGGTTAACTCGGCAATCTTCAGTCTGGTGGATGCCGTGATCCTTCGTCCCCTGCCTTATCCGGAGCCGGAACAACTCGTGGGACTCGGCCAGTGGCGCAACCAGAAAGGCGAGGGCTACATTCAGACGGGCGTCTCTGCACCAAACATAGTGGACATTGCAAAGACGGGCATATTCCAACAAGTTGCCTACTATCGCTGGTCCGGTTTTAACATCACCGAAGGCACCCGGCCCGAGAGTGTGCGCGGTATCAAGGCGTCGGCCGAACTGCTGCCAATGTTTGGTGTCCAGCCGCACCTAGGTCGCTTTCTGACGTCCGAGGAGACGCAGGCGGGTCACGATCAAGTCGCGATCATTGGTCATCGCTTGTGGCAGATGCGATATGGTTCTGATCCAGGCATTCTGGGCAAGACCATCGACCTGGATCGGAGGCGATACACCATTGTCGGTGTGATGCCTGCTTCGTTCCGGTTCACCTGGGACCAGGAGATGGACGTCTTCTTACCGTTGACGCTATCGCAAGAAGAGCAAAGCGAGGTTGGACGCGGCACTTCGCGCGACCTGCAAACACAAGCGAGGCTGAAGGCGGATGTGAGCATCCCCCGGGCGCAAGTCGCGATGAACGCCTTGGCGGACAACTTGGCGCGGGAGTATCCGGCCGCCAATAAGGGTTGGGGATTCAAGGTGGAACCTCTGCACGCTGCTTATCACCGCCACATGCAAACTCCTCTACTCATCATGCTCGGAGCAGTTCTGTTTGTGCTGCTCATCGCCTGCGCCAACGTAGCTAATCTGCTGCTGGCGCGTGCCACGGGGCGGAAGCGCGAGATGGCGATACGGGTTGCTATCGGCGCCACCCGGCAGCGCCTTATGGCACAACTACTTACCGAGAGCCTGATGCTGGCCACACTTGGGGGAGCGTTGGGGCTGCTGCTGGCTTACGTCGGTGATCGCCTGCTGACGGTGGCGATGACCCGCTACGATCTAAGCCTCCCGAATGCCAGAGTGGTCGACGTCGACTGGCGAGTATTACTGTTCAGTCTCGCGATCACGGTGGCAACGGGGGTGATCTTCGGCTTGGTGCCGTCCTGGACGACGACGAAGACCGACCTGGGCGAGTCTTTAAAAGAAGGCGGGTTGAGTACTACGGCAGAACCGGGCCGCCGCCGGCTACGAAATGCTCTCGTGGTTTCGGAAATGGCCTTGGCGCTGGTTCTCTTGACCGGCGCCGGCCTATTAGTGCGCACGTTCCTGCGCCTGGTGGATGTCGACTTGGGCATCGATCCCAGGAACGTTGTCACGATGGGGCTTCGTTTACCGGACTACAAATATGAATCGGCGGCGCAACAGGGCGCCTTTTATCGGGAATTGCTTCAGCGGATCGGAAGTGCGCCAGGCGTGATAAGCGCCGGACTGGACGGCGGTGGTGCGAACGTGTTTTTCCAGCCCCAAGGCCAGCCACCGGCAGAGCCTGGACAGGAACCGACTGCCGCGTTCAAGATCATCACGCCCGATTTTCTTAAAGCGGTGGGAACAGGTCTCGTTGCGGGCCGCGAGTTCTCGGCGCACGACGTGGAAGGCGCGGCGCCGGTTGCCATCATCAGCGAAACTGTGGCGCACCGCTATTGGCCGCACTCGAGCCCCATCGGCAGCCATGTCACGGTTTTGGCACGGGTCTACTCGGGCCAAAGTCCGGGCGCCGAGCAGCCTCTCGAAATCGTGGGTGTCGCGAAGGACGTGCGCAACGAGGATCTTTGGAACCCGGAGGCCGCGCTGTACGTGCCCTTTCAACAGCATCCGGTACCTGGGGTATTCCTGGCGGTACGAACCACCGTGCCGCCCATGAGCGTCGTGCCGGCCCTGCGCGAGGCGGTGCTGGCTCTCGACAAAGAGCAACCGATAAACGAAGTGAGAACGATGAGCGACATCATGTCCCAGACCTATGGCGCGATTCGCTTCCCCATGACGTTGCTGTGGATTTTCGCCGCGCTGGCGCTAGTGCTTTCAGCGGTAGGGATCTTCGGAGTGATGTCCTACACGGTCAGCCGGCGGACACAGGAGATGGCCATCCGCATGGCTCTGGGGGCAAACCGCGGCGAGGTACTCATGCTGGTAT
Organism: uncultured Acidobacteriaceae bacterium; assembly: GCA_963771305.1. GTDB lineage: Bacteria > Acidobacteriota > Terriglobia > Bryobacterales > Bryobacteraceae > CAJCIT01. Next base: position 239,749 of record CAVYTS010000018.1, on the reverse strand, counting down.
TGCGCGAAGGACTTCGTGTGACGGGGTTCGGAGTCGTGCTGGGATTAGTGGCAGCGGTCGCGTTGAGCCGCGTGATGGCGGGCTACGTTTATGGAGTTACAGCAACTGATCCGCTCACGCTGGCCGGAGCGTCGGTGTTGTTGGTGTTTGTCGCCTTGCTCGCCAGCTACCTTCCGGCGCGGCGGGCGACAGGCGTGAATCCCATGAAAGCGCTGCGGTATGAGTAGAGCGGTCGAGATCCTTTATTACTCTGTCCCCTTCGTCGTTTGACCTAAGTCCCTCAGCTCAGCGGTCCGTAGCGGAATGCGACCAGCTCAAGAGCTTCATAGCCGCCGGGGATTGCGCGGAGTTTGATCAGGGCCTCAAATGGCTTCAATACCGCCTCGCGCGTGGTGCCGGTTGCGCGAAGCAAAGCGCTAAACTTTTCCGGGTTGCACACGAACTCCCCGGCCGCCTCGGTGCCCTCCATGTCGAGGCCTTCCAAAATCAAAACGTGGCCCGAACCTTCGAGATTCGGCCGAAGAGCCGCCACGGCATACGATACCTCCGATCCTTTGACACCTGTCCAGTTGCCGGCAGAGTAGCTTTTTGCCTCACCGGGTTTGGGAAACTTGTTTCGAAAACATGGCCCTGTCAACTTTGAATCCTGATCGAGCACGAAATTCATTTGCGGCTCAAAAAGCTCGACCCAGGGATCCGAACGGCGGCTGCCAAGCAAAACCGCATCCCCGCTACTGAAATCATGGATATCGACGTTGCGGGTGTGTTTGACATTGACCGCCCCGCCGAACAGGGTGGCGATTCTAGATATCTGTAACGTAAGAATCACATCTGCGAGGCTGGTATAGGGTCGCACTGCTATCCCGCGGGCATCGGCATTGTCTTTCGGCTCCCTCAGATATCCGCGATCCACATATTCGCCAAGATTCTCGTTGCGGTGCATAAAATCCTGCCACAGCGCGAAGGCGGAGTCAGCTACCACAACAGTGACCTCTTTGCCCGGCTTCGGAAAGAACAGGCCCCAGAGACTGCGGCTCGTGGCGCCAGGTAACTCAGAACGCATATAAGCGGTCCGGCTTACAAATAGGACTGCAAAAAGCGCCAGCGTTGCAACGGCGGTAATCGACCATGGCAAGATCGCTGCTAAACCATCGTGCCGGGAAACACCTAGGTGGTGGGCGGATGCTGCCGTCTGCAACGACATCTCATCGGCGTTTCCCCGCGTTGCATCGCTCCCCTTGATGTGAACCGTGTCCGAAGCCGCAGGCTTTTCGGGCCGCGATTGAAAGACCGGCTCATAGCCGCCTTTCGGGATCGAAATGATCCACGGAGAGTCGCTGCCGTCACCGGAAAAGTACTCGTCCAGCTTCTGCCTGACTTGTCGCGCGCGAATTCGCACAATGTTGTCGTTGGCGGTATCGTAATCTTCCTTACGCCCCAGAACGTGCCAACCAATTTGCTGCTCTTTTATCTCGTCCAGCCGACCTGCCAAAGCGTGTTCTCCGACGTATAAAAGGAAGGCTCTAAGGGTGGGGGAGTGTCTAAAAACATTACTGTTTGCAACACGTTCGAGGAGCAGACGCTGTTCCTCTTGAGTTAACGTGCATTCTGGACCTGAGTTGGGTTCGTGTCTACGCGGCACGCCGTTATCCTACTGTAAATTTACAGTAAATGCCACTTCCTGGAACGAACTAATAGTGAAAGACTGTGGCCAACTCGTTCTAGGGGGAAAGTACTACTTCACAGTTTCCTCTAGTTTCGCTTGATTTCGCTTCTTAACGAAAGAAGGGGAGATTCATGAAGACTTCGTTGTCTGCATCTTTTCGTTCGTCAGTCCAACGACACGCTTGGTCAATTATCGTGCTCGTAGCCTCTGTGGGAATCTGGCTGGCACCTCAAGCCATCGCCCAAACACTCGCGAGCATCGATGGAACCGTCACTGATTCCTCGGGCGCCATCATTGCCAACGCCAAGGTTTCCGTCACCAACGACGCCACTAACGTCACCAAGACGGCGATTACCAGTTCAGCTGGAACGTATACCATCACCGATTTGATTCAAGGCACCTACACCGTGAAGGTGGAGAACGCCGGATTTCAAGCATCTGTACACAAGGGCGTGACGGTCGAGGTGGCACGAGCCGCCACGGTCGATGCCGTCCTCTCGGCCGGTGAAACGACACAGACCGTCGAGGTCCATGAAGACGTGATCGCCCTGGACACCACCCAGCCAAACCTTAATACGACGATCGAGAATAAGGTAGTAGAGGCTCTACCGAACGAAGTTAGCGGCGGCCGCGGACGCCAGATTGATGCCTTGGTGTTCCTTGCTCCCGGCGTCACCGGCGGCACGTTCAGTAAGCGCATCAACGGAGGCGTCGATTTCCAGAACGAGGTCGTTTTCAACGGCGTGGCTATGGCGCAATCGGAAACCGCCGGTTTTCAAACCATCTGGAACCCGCCATTTGAGTTGGTGAACGAATTCAATGTCTTGCGGTCCTCGTTCTCGGCTCAGTACGGGCTGGCACAGGGAGTCATAACTTACCAGACGGCCTCGGGTACCAACCTGCTTCATGGCGATGGGTTCGAAATCATTCGCAACAGTTACTTCGATGCCCGCGGCGCGTACAATCCGACGGTCCCCTACGATAATGAGAACAATTACGGCTTCTCAATCGGCGGCCCGGTAATCATCCCAAAACTCTACAATGGCAAGAACAAGACCTTCTTCCATCTGAGCATGGAGTGGTACCGCCAGAACCAGCAGCAGTCAGGCCAATTCTCGTTGCCAACGCCAGCTGAGAAGGCGGGCGATTTCAGTGCCCTCACTAACTCTTTAGGCCAGCAGACACTGATTTTTGATCCCGTCCATAACGGCTGTACAGCCGGTGGCAACGTTCCGGGAACTCCGTTCAGGGGAAACATTATTCCGACGGCTTGTTTCAGTCCGCTGTCGGCTAGCCTGCTGCAATACATTCCGAATCCAACGCTACCTGGCTTTGTCAACAATGCGACAAACCTGCAGGGTGTGTTCCCTGTGCGACAGAATCCTTGGGGGTTCACAATTGACGAGAACATCAGCGACAAGCAATCGATTCACGGCACAATGTGGCGCGACCGCCAGACGTCCTACGGAGGTGGCAATGACCTGCCCCAGGCTAATCCATTGCAGAACAACACCTATTTCCCTGACCTCGGTACCGTATTTCTTATCAACTACACTCTCTCAATAAGCCCCAATCTTGTGATGACCGCCGGGGCAAGCTGGCTGGGCGAATTGAATTTCCAATTGCCGCAACGGACAGGCGAGACACCTCCCTTCCCGCCGGCTCCCGGCACCCCAATCGTTCCCGGAATTAACTTCTCGGGACCGCTTTCCACCGGGAATTACGGTACCTCAAATACGGATTCGGTCAATCGCAAGCTCGGATGGGTGTTCGATAACAACTATCTTTGGATAAAGGGTCGGCACACTCTCAACATAGGCTGGGAACTACGCCGGACTTACCAGGACGACAACGAGTGCCAGCAGTGCGCCGGAAACTTCAATTTCAGCAACAACAGTACGGCTGACCCCTTCAATCCGAACAATCTCGCCAACACGGGCAACTCCTTCGCCAGCTTCCTGCTCGGTACAGTAGACAGCGCGGACCGAATCGGCTCCCAGGAAGAGAGACTACGGAATTGGGATATCTCCGGCTATATCCAAGATGACTTTAAGGTGAATAACAAACTGACTGTCAACCTCGGCGTTCGCTATGACATCATGGTGCCGTTCACCGCCGTTGGAAATTACATCGTCTACTTCGATTCGACAATTCCGAACCCGGGCGCCAACGGATTGCCGGGCGCTGCCACACAGTTCGGTAATTGCGTCGGTTGCTCTGGGGTCACCCGCGCGGCGGTTCATTGGAATCATTTCAGCCCCCGGACCGGATTCTCGTACGCCCTGAATTCGAAGACGGTTTTACAAGGTGGTTTCTCGATGAACTACCTTGACGGTGGAGCGTACGAATACGGAACCAGCAAGGTGGCAGTCAACTACGGCAATCTGCTGGTGGGCTCCTATTCGCAGAACAGCACTGGCTCGACGATACAAGGTTTCGGATCGTGGGATACAAATGTGGCGCCACTTCCCGGACCCACGCCATTCAGCCCGCAGATCGGAAACGCGACCAGTATCAACGCCTTCAACCCTGCAACGGACGGTCTTGCGCCCTACGATCTCGTCTGGAGCATGGGTGTGCAGCGCGAGCTTCCGTTTAATATGCTTTTGACGGCCGCCTATACCGGTAACCGTGGCAACTATCTCCCGAGCCAATTGAACCCCATCAACCAGATCAATCCGGCTTATCTAGCGCAATACGGGGCCCTCTTGGGCAGGCTCGTAACCGACCCTCTTGCCATTGCGGCCGGTATCAAGAGTCCGTATCCGAGTTTCGTGAGTGACTTTGGTTCTTCGGCCACTGTCCTTCAGGCCCTGCGACCCTATCCGCAGTACGCAAGTATATTCAACAATTTCGACGAGTCGGGATCGGCGCTGTATAACGCCATGCAAATCCAGTTGCAAAAACGCTACAGCAACGGTTTAAGCTTCCTGGTCTCCTACACGCTCTCGCATATGCAATCGAACACGAACTCCGGATTCACGTCGTTCGCTTCGGCCTCTCTGAACAAGGACAATCAGAAGTCAGAATGGTCGGTCGACAACAATGACCAGCCCAACGTCATCGCCATTGCGGCCACGTATGAGCTCCCCTTCGGCAGGGGCAAGCAATTTGGCCACGACGTCAATAGGCTCACCAATGCCTTGATTGGCGGCTGGCAGATCAGCCCGCTACTGACCTACGCTTCAGGCACGCCTTTACAAGTGACGGTCGCCGGCAACCCACTCGGAAACGGAACTGCCAACCGGCCTAACCTGGTTCCCGGTGTACAGATGCAGTTCTCGTATAACAACGTCTATAAGGGCTTACCAGTATTGAACGCCGCGGCTTTCAGCGACCCCGGACAATGGGCCATCGGCAATGAGCCTCGCTACGTGTCAAGCATGCGCCTTCCGTTTAACTACAACGAAAATATAGCAGCGTCGAAGTCGTTTATGTTGACGGAACGCGTCCAGCTAAAGTTAACGATGGAATACTTTAACGTCTTGAACCGGGTGGTCTTCGGCAGCCCGGATACAAACTTGAACGACGTGAACTTTGGGAAGGTGATTAACTCTCAGGCCAATACGTATCGACAGGGACAAGGGATGATTACGCTCAAATTCTAGGGAAGGGCCGTAGCACCTAAACCAAACTGCGCCCGTGGCGGAAGGGGAATGACTTACCTCTGCTGGCACGGGCGCAGTTGGGTTTAGTCTCGCGCAGTCAGTGTGCCTGATTGGCTTTGCCCTCGTTATCGCTAGAGTGTGTGCTCGTCAACTCCCGGTAGCGATCGGTTTCGGCTTGGGCTTTGTCAACCAAACCAAGCTTCCGGTAAGTCTGAGCCAGCAGATAGTGCGGAGCCGCTACTCGTGGTGCTAGCTCAACCGCGCGTTCCAGTTCCCTTCGAGCCTTTTCAAACTGTTCGAGATGCGCATAGGCTTTTCCTAATTCGCGGTGCCCATTCACTCCGGACGGATCGATCTGAATAGCCTCAAGTAGCCGAGGGACCGCCTCACTGGGATGACCGGTGCTGGCTAACAGCGCGCCAAGGTTCACATAGGGTCCGGCGTCCTTCACCTGCGTCTCGGCCTGCCACGCAATCGCGGTGCGGTATGCCGCCTCGGCTTCCTCCGTGCGGCCCAGCGCTTCCAATGACAACCCGAGGTTGTCCTTTGCTTTGACGCTGCGCGAGTCGAGCTTCAGGCACGCGGAGAAGGCCTCAATCGCGTCTTCAAAGAGGTTTTCCGCGTATTTTGCCCGCCCCAGATAGTAGCGCGCCTCGAAGTTTCCGGGATCCCACTCGACGGCTTTGGCATACCATTTGGCAGCGTCCGGATAGTCATTTAGCAGCACATAGTCGCTCGCCACCACTTCCAGCTCATATGCTGTCGGCGTGCGGTACTTCGCACCCTCTGTGTACTCTGCCAGCGAGGCCTGGGCCTTTTGCTGCTTGAAGAGAATGTACCCCAGCAGAAAATGACCATCTGCGGAGTTCTTATGTACATCAAGATATTGCCGGGACAGCCGTTCAGCGGTCGGCAGATTGTTCGCCGTGAGAGCGGCCCGGGCCTCGCGCAGCGCATCGTCAGGGGCAGAACCTTGGCCGGAAAGCGTTGCATACGTCTCGTTCTCTAGACGGGCTTGGTCAGATAGGCCGCTGCGGTTGTAGGCTTGCGAGAGCAGAAAGTGAGTGGGCGCGCTTTGCGGGTCCAGCGCGACGGCGGTCTCCAGCTCCGCCTGTGCCTTGTCCAACTGTCCGAGCCGCAAGTAAGCCTTCCCTAATTCGCGGCGGGCACGTGGGTCGCGCGGCGCCAGTTTCGTGCCTTCCATCAAGATGGGAACCGCCTCGTCAACCTTGCCGCTTTCAATCAACAAAGCGCCCAAGCTGACACGAACGTTTGCGTTCTGCGGCGGCGTGCCATCGAGCAAGATCGCCTTGCGATACGCGGCCAGTGCTTCCTCGGTCTGGCCCAAGCGCTCGTAGGCCATGCCAAGGTTCTCAGCGGCCTTCCCGTTCTTCGGGTCCACTTCGAGACACTTGGTCAACAAGGGCACGGCCTCGGCAAAACGCTGCAAGTTATATTTGGTCCGGCCCAGTAAGTAAAGGGTCAACGAATTCGATGGATCGAGCTCCAGCGACTTGGTAAGCCAGCTATCGGCCTTCGCATAGTCCTCCATCAGGAAGTAGTCCGAACCAATTGCTGCCAGATCCAGCGGCGAGGGCGGACGAAGGCGCCCTGCGGCCACGTATGCGTCGACAGAGGAGCGAGGGTTATTTTCTTTAAGGAGAATGTAAGCCAGCAGATACTGGGCATCGGCGGAGTCCGGCTGAGTTTTCAGAAACTCACGGACCGATCCTTCAGCTTCGTAGAACCGCCCGGCATCTGTAGCCGCCTGTGCGGCCACCAGGACGGGGTCAGGCTGCGTCGGCGGAGTGGTTTGAACCGCAGACAGGCGGAACGGTGCGGAGGCCACTATGAGAACGGCCCAGGTGCGAATACGACGGATTGTGTGCTGGACACTCATGGTCGTGTCTCTTCCACCGTCAACACTTGATCCGCCTTAACGTCCTCCAGTCGCTGTATGACACCGCTCGGCCAGCGGATTTCAACGAGCTTCACCAATGAGTCCTGGCCGAGGCCAAAATGCACCCGCTTATCACTTGACGAGAGATAGCTGCCTGCCGTGGTTACCGTGGCGTATTGTGTTCCGTTCGATGTCGTAACACTCACCACCGCCCCGATTCCATCGCGGTTGCTCTTGTGGCCCACCAGCCGCAAGAGCAGCCAATGGTTCGTATTGGCTGTTTGGTTCTCGATGAGATGCGCCTCGCCGCCGTTGGTGGTGATCACCGCGTCTACCAGTCCATCGTTATTGATATCTCCAATGGCCAGTCCCCTACCGGCCCAACGTTCACTGAAGACGGCTCCGGAGTTTGCCGAGACATCTTGAAAGGTCTTGCCATTCCTGCCTAAAGTATTCCTCAGCAACAACGGCGGCTCAAGATAGTGCAATTGTGGCGCGGTCTTTTCAATGGTGTCCAGATCGTGACCCTGCGCGATTAACAGGTCCTTCCAACCGTCGTTGTCGAAGTCGACGAAACGAGCGCCCCAGCCGGAATGCATTGTGGTTGCTTTGGCAATGCCGGTTGGTTGGGAAACGTAGGAGAAGCTTCCGTCGCGGTTGTTCCGGTAGAGAGCGTACTTCTGATTCGCCAGGTTATCCACAAACAGGTCCGGATAGCCGTCGTTGTCGTAGTCGGCGAAGTCGGTTCCCATGCCCGCGTAGGTCTGGCCGTCTTCATCGACTGCCACCTGTGACAGCAACCCCGTCTCTTCGAACGTGCCGTTGCCTTTGTTGTGATAAAGGTATTCGACCATGGAATCGTTTGCTATGAACAGGTCGATGTGACCGTCGCGGTCATAGTCAGCGATCGAAATGCCCAGGGCCTTTGCGCGCTTGTCCAGGCCGATTTTCTTTGACACCTCGGTGAAGTGGCCCTTCCCATCGTTGTGGAACACGAGTGGGGCGATGGCGTTGAACGTGTCCGGATGGCAGTAGGCGCGATACCCTTCTTGATGCTCGCCGCAGTAGATGTCGTCGAAATCCCACTCGACATAGCGCAACACGACTAAGTCGAGCAGCCCGTCATTATCCAGATCCACCCACGCCGCACTGGTCGACCATCCGCTGCCGCCCAAGCCGGCAGTCTCCGTTACATCGGTGAAGGTTCCATTCCCGTTGTTGTGATACAGCTTGTTGCCTCCGTAGGCCGTGACGTAGAGGTCCTCAAAGCCGTCGTTATCGTAGTCTCCGACGGCGACGCCCATACCAAAGCCAACACCGGTTAATCCAGCCTTTTCAGTGACGTCCTCGAATGTGCCGTCGGGCTTCTGGTGAAAGAGGCGGTTCCAATCCGGGGGGCCGCTCTTCTGTGGGACTGTGCCTTTCGGCGTAGGATCGCTCAGCGCGGCGCCATTCACGAAGAAGATGTCCAGGCGTCCGTCGTTGTCGTAGTCGAATAGCGCCACGCCCGAGCCCATTGATTCAATCAAGTATTTGCGCGAAGTGTGTGGCGATACGCCTTTGAATCGAATGTGCCGCGCTACAGTTGCGTCCATAAAACTGCCGCCCGGAGTTTCGGCCGCTGGAATCGAGCCAAGCAGCGCCGCCGCAATGGGCAAAAGCGCAATCTTGTAGAGAATCACCGAGGCTCCTCGATGGTTGTGAACTGATTCAAGGGCAAGGCCGTAAGTATTTGTGACGTGCCGCTGGGCCAGTGCACGATGAGCCGGTCCAGCCTGCCGCAATTCCTGAGGCCGAAGTGCAGCCGGGGATCATTGCGCGAAAGATAACTACCGCCATTGCGCACTGAATCATATTGCGTAGCGCCGCAGGCTTCCAGTTGAACACTAGCGCCGATCGCGTCGCGATTGCTTCGTGTCCCGCGCAGGTTCAGCCCAACCCAGCTCCCTCCCCTGGTTTCGTTGTGGAGTAAGAGTGGCTGGCCGGTTATGGGCAGCACCACCACATCCATGCGGCCGTCGTTGTCGTAGTCGGCCACCGCCGCCCCCCGGTAGGAGTTCTGCGGCGTCTGTGGATATTGCCACGTTAATGTAAACTTGCCGGCGACACTGCGGAAAATTGTGAAGGGCTGCCAGAACGAAGCAACCTGGGGATAGACGTGTCCGTTGGCAGACCAGAACTGGCGCTCGCCTCCGTTGTCGAAGTCGGTAAGTCCGCAGGCCCAGCCAAGATATGACATAGTTGCCGTAGTCAGCCCAACCTGCGCAGCGATGTCTTCGAAGTATCCCGCTTTGTTCGCGCGAAACAATGGAAAGTAATCTTGATGAAAGGTGGTAGTCAGCAGGTCCAGCTTCCCGTTATGGCTCAGGTCTCCTACCGCGACGCCCATGTTCGCCTGGGCTCGGCCATCGGCATTGAAAGCCACCCCCCGGTCCAAGCCGGCTTCCTTGAATGTTCCGTTCCCCTGATTCAGAAACAGGAAGTTCGGGTCGGAATCGTTGGCCACGAAGAGATCCGTTTTCCCGTCGCCGTTGAAGTCGTCGGCCACCACCGTGAATCCATGGGCGGCGGGCATGTTGCCTAGTCCGGCCTCGTGCGTCCGGTTAGAAAACGTGCCGTCCCCGTTATTGTGATACAAAATCCCGTGCTCGCCAGTCAGACCAATCGGCCCACAGAAGGTGTGCTTGCCCTGGTAATCGCATGCTGGCGCCGGTTCGGCAAACGAGAATGAGTGGATGTCCACGTAGCCGGTAACGAACAAATCCAGTTTCCCATCGCCATCAAAATCACCGAAGGCGCTGCCCGTATGCCACGCCACGTCCTGGCTCAGCCCGGCTTTTCTTCCTATTTCCGTGAAAGTTCCGTTGCCGTTATTCCGGTAGAGAAGATCGACTCCGATCGTGGTGATAAAAATATCGGTGAACCCATCGTTATCGAAGTCGGCGGCATTGGCACCCGTTCCCCAGTAGGGATTTGCGAGTCCGGCGCGTTCGGTCACGTTCTCAAACCGCCCGTTGCCGATGTTGTGAAAGAGGAAGACTCCACCCTTGTCTGCCACTGCAGTCTGTCCACCCAGGATCTTTCGAAGTGTCGCCATGTCGGAGCCGTTTACGATTAGGAGGTCCATGCGACCATCGTTGTCGTAATCGAGCCACGCAACGCCGCTGCCGTTCGCTTCGGGAATCCATCGTTTCTCAGGGCCGCCACAGCGCATCTCGGCTTGGATGCCTGCGGCGCCGGCGACCTCTTTAAACTGCAGTGTCGCGATGTCGCCGATTCCTGCTGCCAGAACCGCGACGGCACCTACTAGGGTGACAAATGCTGAGACAGCCCAACTCTGCCGCGTGTCCGGTCGTCTTGTCTGCCCCACGTCGAGTCCCATTATCACTTAGCCCTCGAAGGTCCGCTGCTGCAGGTCGGCAGGCGCGTGCCACCCCAGACGGGCGCGGTCTATTCTAAGTTCATGGCGCCACGCGCGCCCGGAATCCCGATTTGAGTCGCACTCCACTTTCATCACTGGTTCGTCTCCTCAACGCCGCCCTGGTCTTCGCCTTAGCCGCATCCGGTCAAACGCCCACCCGCAATACGGACAAGCAAGTCGATCAGTTGTACGCCGATGCCAAGAGCCTGCAGACCAGCGGAGACTTGGCCGGCGCTGCTGCGAAATACGAAGCTATCCTGAAACTAGCGCCTAAACTGGGTCCCGCCTATAACAACCTCGGCATGCTGTACTTCACACAGCGCGACTTTCCCAAGGCTGCCGCCGTCCTGAAGAGAGGTTTGGAAGTAAGCCCGAATATGCCCTCAACACAGGCGCTTCTGGGTATCTCACTTTACGAGATGGCCGACTATGCGGGTGCTCGTCCACATTTGGAAGCGGCGTTGCGAGCCAACCCGGAGGACAGCAACGCCGAACTCATCCTGGTGAACTGCCTCACCAAGACAGGTGACTTCGATTCAGCCGCAAAACATCTGCAGCAGTTGGCGAAACGCCAGCCTAAGAATCAGCAGGTCTGGTATTTGATGGGAAAGGTCTACATCCAGCTTTCTGAACAGGCTCTCGAAAAGGTGAACGCTATCGATTCGAACTCGATTTGGGCCCACCAAGTCGCGTCGGAGATGGCGGAGAGCATGAAGAACTACGATGGGGCCATCCTGGAACTGAAGAAGGCTCTAGAAATCGCTCCGCGCCAGCCTGGTCTGCATTTCAAGCTGGGTGACCTGTATTGGGTTCAGCAACAGTGGGAACCGGCGTTCGGAGAATTCCAGATAGAGACCACCATCGATCCGCACAATTGTTTGGCGAGGTGGAAGCTTGGCAATGTGCTGGTCCAGCAGAGTATTCGTCCGGAAGAAGCCCTCGACGATCTTACCCAGGCTCTGACAGCGTGCCCCGCCTTGGTCGACGCAAGGCTCGACCGAGGAAGCTTGCTGTTAAAGATGCAGCGCCCCGACGAAGCTCTCCCCGATCTGGTCGCCGTAGCCAAGGCCCAGCCGGATGAATCCAGACCGCACTTTCTGCTCGCTCAGGCGTACCGCGCGCTGGGGCGCACCGCCGACAGTCAAGCGGAAATGAAGACATTCAGTGTGCTCGAAGAGCGAGCGCGTACAGCCACAGCCGAGAGGGCAAAGGAAGCGATTCAGAGCAAAGAGAAGCCCCGGTAAACTCGCTCATCGCCGGGCCCTGGGTAACAACTCGCTTAAGGCGTGAGAACGAACGGCTCAATGATGGGATATTCCCATGGCTTGCTCGTATTTCGTCTTCAGGTCGTTTGCTTTCTCTATTCGGCCTTGTCCACGGTAGACTTCGCTGAGCAACTCAACGGCTGGTCGGAAAAGAGCGTCCAGCGCCAGGGCCTTCTCCAATTCTTGCGCGGCCTCCTGGGTGTGATTCGTACCCAGCAATGCCCTGGCTACATTCACGTGATAGGGAGCATAGCCGGGCTGCAACTCGACAACTTTTTCGAAACGCTTTAACGCTTCCGCTGGTTGTTTGCCCTTCAGCAGGACAACGCCGAGACTTGTGAGCAGCGCCGGATCATTTGGAAAGTCGCTCTCCAATCGGTTCAGTATTTTGTATCCGCGAATCACTTCAGCGGAGGATTCATTTTGCAGCCCGACAGCAACCAACGCTAGCGCCAGATTGCGTTCGCGAAGAGACCGTTCGGGTTCGCGCCAGGCGGTGATCGCGTCCGGTGGCGCTGCGCGCAAATCCGCTGTTGAAGGCGACGCGATTCTGTGATCGGTGAACGCCGTGTGACCTCCGTCTTTCGCCGGCAGTTTACGCATGTGGCATGCCACGCAATCGCGGCCTGCGGCGGCATGCGCTTTCTCGAGTGTTGCAGCATGGCAGCTCAAACAGCGTTCGCGAAAGTAGGCAGCGGATTGAGCGGGCTTGTCGTGCGGATCGTGACAGGTGCCGCACCACAGTCTTCCGCCACTCTTGCGCGCGCACTGGCTCAGCGCCAGTTGCTCGGCGTGGCTGACTACCTTAATGCTCTCGCCAGAAGCTTCGGCGGCGACATAAGTGGTGTATACGTCTTCCAGAGTTTGGCCTGGCCTAAAGTCCGGCATCGACTTACCGGGATTGGGAATGCGTACCTCGCCCGTAAGGTGGCACTGTTCGCAGACGCTGTCTCTCGCGACGCCGCTCAGCTTTGCGGGGTTGAGGATCGAGCCGCGAGCAGGATTCTTCAAGTGCGCTTCGCAATCGCCGTGGCAGCGCTCGCATGAAATACCATAGGCCGCAAAAACACCGGGCCGGTATCGATTCAACGTGTCGGAGACCGGGAGCGGCTTGCCGGAATGGCAGGTCAGGCATTCGGGAGTAACCGGGCGCGAGAAGTCAGGATGAGGGTCGAGTTCGTAGCCCGGCGCGACATCCCAGATCTTACGATTCGTGTAATAGGAAAGCGGCGATTGAAAGAGATCATTTTCGATTTGAATCAGATATCCCAAAGCGCGGTTCCCGGAACCGATGACGAAAGTGACAGCCCGCTGAGCCGACTCATCTCGGCGGCTAAACCCTTGCATCATCATTGTGGAAGTAGACCGAACAAAGAAACTGGTTTTAGAAAATCCATGCTCAACGCTCCCGTCCGGTGCGGCGGAGCGGGTGGCGATTGGCGCCAGCGAACGCGCCATCCCCGACTTCATGTACTCCTCAACTTCCTTCGGATGGCATCCGGCGCAGCGAGGGTCCGCGTGCAGGGAAGCACCGGCCAGCATCAACAGCAAGAGCGTCCCGCATTTGCTCTTTCTAACAGATGTTGAGCCCCGATTCATTCAGAGCTTATGCTCTCATTCTGGAATGACGGCGGGTCCGCACCGCCCGATCTATTCGACGCGTTTCCTAATGCGACGCCGCCCCTCGCGCGGCAATTTCGGGATCGAGCTTCGTGGCTAAATCGAGCGCTCTCCCGGCTCCAACTTCATCGCCTTGTTCCTTCAAAGCCAAGCCGAGATTGTAATAGAGGACTGCGGACAAAGGATCGATTTGCAAGCCACGACGAAACACATCGATGGCCGCGGTCTTCTGTCCGGCGGAATAGAGGGCGGCACCTAAGCTCTGGTAGGCCGCGATCATATCCGGATCCAGTTGGATGGCGCGGCGGAGTGCTTCGATCTGAAGCGCCGGCTGCTTGCCCAGGGTCAGGGCAAGGTCGAACTGTGTCAATGCATCCTTCGGATAGAACTGCACGGCGAACTGCAAGATATCCGATGCACGGCTTGCGTCGCCGGCCTGCCCCAGAATGGTTGCCATCAAGACCAGTCCCCTTAACAGATACGGGTACACTTCGAGCGCCTGTCGGTCCTTTTCGATGGCTCCAGCGCGATCACCCCCGGCATTTAGAGCTGACGCTTCGAGGAAGAGCCGATCCGCCTCCCACCTGAAATCTCGAGGCAGGCGGTGAAGAATGATGCGCTCATTACCAATCGCAATGACGCCGCTGTTCCCACCATGTGGCAAGTGCGCTGCGGCTGCGGCGAGTTGGGCGTCCATGTCGGACAATCTCATCTCGCCGACGTAGCCTCCGCCAGGGGCCGTCGGATCGGTGGACAATTGGTGCGCAACAGAACTAAATGACTCACCCATAGCCAAGCGTTGAACCGCTGCGGCGGCCTTATCGTCAGTCTCAACCTTGATCATCCGCAGGAACTCGCGCTCTGGGACAACTTGCGAACGGAATCTCTCTTCGCTCACTAGAATCTTCATTCCGGGAGAAGGATGCACTCTGATCCAATGATCGGTGAGCCGAAAGGAATCCGATTCAACGGATGGCATGTGGCAGGTGATGCAGCCTTCTGTCCGGTTAACGGGGCAAATGGCCGCATGTTGAGGCACCGCTGGGGAGTGACAACCGAGGCAGGTGTTGACCGACGACGCCGATACCTGCGCGGAATCGGCGTGTGGATTATGACAAGCGGTGCATGTTAGTTTCTCGCGGCTCTCGATGAAGCACTCTGAGTTGCGCAGTGCTGGAACTTGACTCGAAACCAGAACGTCTTCGGGCATCGGGTCGGAGTGAATCGCCGTGCTAAGGCCGTTATGACATTGCGCGCAGACCTCCATGATCTTCGTGCCTTCCAGATGCTCGGGCCTAACAGACGGGTGTGTGCCTCCGCTGAACGAACTGACGTGCGCCAAGCCGGGACCATGGCAGCTTTCACATCGGACACCGCCTTGTTTGCCGGCGCCAAGGGTATCCGGCTTGCCGTGGCAGCCAAGGCACCGCTGTTCGAAGGCTGGGCTCAAGACCCTGCCGAGTTCATCTTCACGATCACCCGTTTCTTTCAGAAAGCCGGGAGATAGGAGAAGCGATCCGGTAGGCGATAGCGCGTAACGAGCCTCGATCATGACTGGCCGCTCAAGGGAAATGCCCCCGAATTGGCTCATTTCCAGCAAAAGGCTCACGCCATGGCGCTTTCCACCGACGATGGCACGAACGGGCGCAGTCACCCTTACTTTTTCTGGATTCACCACCGAGAATTCGATGACGTCGCCGGTTCGGTGGACTTCGTAAGTGGCCTTACCGCTGGTTTCCGCTTTTCGCGCATAGAAATCAGGAGACAGAAAAGCCGCGGCGCTTCCGTGCCACGTGTTTGCCATTGCTGTTTTGCTTTGCGAGTCGTTGATGGCCCGGTGACAAGACGCGCAAGCTGCAGGGCCGGCATGATTCTGTTCCCCGTCAGAACCCAGGCCCAAGGAGCAGAGGCTCCAGACAAGGAACGAGAGGCGAAACACCATATCACCCTATCGGATCGAAAACGACGCCGCGCGACGCGATCCACGTGTGAAAGGTCTAACTCCGGTCTGCGGATCAGCGCGAGGCACACTTGTTGGCGCGGGCTCGGACCGGCCTAGCGTGTGTAGACTCATTCGGTAGCATGCTCCACATCGTCCGCGCCGTCGTCGCTAGAGTTCGAACCATGTTACGCAGCGTGTGAACGGTCGGCAAGTGATCTTTGATATGGACGTTGACCCGTACCACACCTGGATTTATTGCGCGAGAACGCTTGAGGCTGCGGGCCTGGAACCCCACTTTTTGGAGTTGTGCGGCCAACTCATCTCCGATTCCCTCCATATTCACGAGTTAATGGCTCAGGTTTTAGATTTTCTCTACGCAGATGGTCCCAATCACCGGCCGATTTGTTTTGATGAGGCCGAGAGTCTGCTGAACCGGCGTTGCTGACATTTCGAGCAAAGTAAAGTAGGCAGCCTGCCAGAACTATTCCAGCGACGGCTTGGCTATTGGCGAGTCTGAGATCTGCTAACAATTGCCGATCTGAGAGCGGCGTTTCTGGTATTTCCGGACCTCAATCGCACGCCCTTCGGCACGGAGGATTTTGCCACAAATCTGATCATGCTGAACCACCTACTGGTCGTTATGCCATCACTCGTGCGACTTTTTGTCAGCCACTGTGGACGGCATTCCGTTGGGGCCGGGGGCTAACGCCGATAGGCGTTCCAGACTACCTTGTGGCTTCGCGCATGCTAACGATAACCCGAAGAGAATTGCTTCAGTGCGCGTTCAGGAGGCTTTCTATTTTGCGTCGAAGCTCCTTCGGTGAATACGGCTTTGAAAAAAAGGCGTCCGCCCCGAGGCAGGACACGCGCTCGAGAGTATCGGCGCGAGTATCGCCGCTGACAACTACTATCGGCAGGGCGTCGTAGCGTCGATCGCTGCGAATCCGTTTAATCAGTTCAAAGCCGTCCATCGACGGCATATGGAGGTCAGTTACGAGCACAGCAACGTGATCTGCGGAGCCGAAGAGTGTCACGAGCGCTTCTCGAGCGCTGGAAAGCAAACGCACTCGGACACCCCGTATCGCCTGCAGCGCCAACTCGATGGTGGTCGCTGAATCCTCGCAGTCTTCGACAATAAGAACCGTTTGCTCCATGGTGCGCACCCAGGAAGAGTAACGTTGGCCTAGATCTTTTGGGTGTTGCCCGCACTTCGTCGCAAACTTGACCTGACCCGGGCCGGCAGTTCGTAGCGTCCCAGAGCGCACGTCGCACTGGAAATGAAACGCTAATGCCTCTTCGAGGAATTGGCCGTCTCAAGAATTCGTCATACCGCTTACCATTGTCCAGGTGGTTGGCCAACTCAACCGTCAGTGTAGAGGCGATATTCCGCTTAAGGTGTTAGGAAACCGTAAAGTTATTGTGAACAGCATTTTTCAGCTTGGACTTTGCGATAGGTGGCCCGTCAGGATCCGGCCAATCTTGCGAATGCCCCTTGCACCCATTGGAGGACAGCGACATCGAGTGAACGCCAAGAAAGTGTCCCCATACGTTCTGGCAAAACTCTCGTTCGTTGTGCCCGTTTCGGCGTATACTCTGTTCCATCAGGTGTCAATCGACCATTTTGCGATTCGGGCCCAAGCCATATCACGGCGCTCGGATTCTTCTTTCGTTTTGGTGTGCCTTGGCAGGGATGGCGCCGGCGAACGGCCAGTCCGATGAATCCGAGCCGAGAGTTTCCATAACTCCTCGATTGCCGGCGGCACCTGCCTCCGTTGCACGATCCAAGTTTCATCTGAATGTGAACCTCATTTTGGTTCCGGCTACTGTAACAGACCTTCGTGACCGCCCGGTGCTAGGTCTGGAGAAGAAATCCTTCCGGGTTTTCGAAGACGATGTCGAGCAGCAGATTGCCACATTCTCGATGGCGGATGGCCCGATCTCAGCGGGCATCGTTTTCGACGGCAGTCAAAGCATGGCGACCCGCATCGAGAAGTCCCGCGCCGCCGTCGAGCAATTCTTTCGGACCACCGTTCCAGGCGACGAATTTTTTCTAGTCCGCTTTAGCGACCGCGCCGACTTAGTGACGCGATGGACATCCGAGAGCGACGATATTTCGCGAGAGTTGATTGGTATCCGCCCGAAGGGCTGGACGGCCATGATCGACGGTATTCGTCTTTCCATGGAAGAAATGCGCACCGCGCATAACCCGCGGCGAGTCCTGCTAGTGATCTCTGATGGAGCTGATAACAACAGCCGCTATTCAGAATCCGAGTTGCTTTCCCTATTGCGGGAAGCCGATGTCCGTGTCTGTGCCATCGGCCTATTTGAGCGCCCACGCTATCTACAAAGGCTCGCGTATGAAACAGGTGGCAAAGTGATCTGGGTTCATAAACTGCCGGAGCTATCGGACGCTATCGAACGGCTCAGCCTTCAGATTCGCAACGAATACGTGATCGGATACTCGTCGGATCACGCGCAAAATGACGGCCGCTACCATAAGGTACGAATTGAACTGCAGCCCCTTCCCGAAGCAAGGCAGATGCATGTTACCTGGCGACAAGGCTACGTCTCTCCCTGACGTTCCTCAGGCTATCGGATCAACCGGTCGCCCTTCATATCGATCGGGAACCAGCTTTCGATTTACAAATACTTTGTTTACATAGTTTTCACACACCCAAGGTGCTGGGGAGGCATCAACCTACTGAGAGCAGAGAGCTCACGAGGTTCTCGGCAGGAGGTGCAGAAATGAGCCCACACGCTTGGTTCAGCGGAGCCGCGAGCAGGAGTGCGTCGATAGGGAGCAGGCTCCTAAGTTCCTGCGAGAAGCCCTGTAGACGAAGGGCCGTGGCGGTCCTTGCCTGGGGCTTGGGGTGGGCCACCGTCGCCAGCGCCCAGCCGCACGCTATCGATAGCCAGACATCCGTGATGTCGGTCCGCGTGTTTAAGGCCGGCGTCTTTTCGGCGTTAGGACACGACCACGAAGTGTCAGCTCCTATCGCTGCAGGGTCGGTAGATACGAGCGCCCATCAAGTGGAGTTACGCATTAATACGGGCACTATGCGCGCGCACGATCCGGAAGCATCTGAGAAGGATCGCGCCGAGACCCAGAAGACCATGTTGGGACCCGAGGTTCTTGACGCAGTGCATTATCAGGAAATCATTTTCCGATCCAACAGCGTGCAGCCAAAGAGTGCGGGTGTCTGGACAGTGCACGGGACTCTGGCATTACACGGAGAAACGCAGCCTGTTACGGTCGACGTGCACGAAAAGGACGGCCACTACGTAGGGACCTCACGCTTCAACCTGACTGACTTTCATATCCAACCGGTCAAAGTTGCCGGAGGAACCATACGGATCAAGGACGAAGTCCTGATCGAGTTTGATATTCAGCTTGCGCACTGAGTTAATCGGCGCGCTCTAAAGGATCTTTCATGAGTCATATTCGGACCATAAACAGAATTGGAATCGGAGCCTTCTTACGCTTAGCCGCGATGGCCGGGATACTTGCCACGAGCGCTCTGGCTCAATACGGAGTCGTCGGAGCGGCCAGCAGTACAATGCCAAGCGCCGCAAGAACGTTCAATGGAAACTATCATGTGGGTTTCGATAGCCCGGAAGCCTGGGGGCTCAAGTATTTTGCGTCGTCATCGTTACTAAGTGGTCTGCAGCAACCCGAACCGGCCGAAGGGTACCGTGCCGGATCCATTTCGATCGGATTTGAACTGGGGACACTACCGATGCTAAGCGCGCAACAAATGCGGATTGGCTTCCATGGTACTGAGCCGGAGGACCTGAACCAAGCACCCATATTCGCCAGACCTGTAGTGAGAATCGGCTTGCCGGCGAAGTTTTCCGTAGTCATCGCCGCGCCGCCGCCTATAGAGTTGTTCGGCGTCACGCCACGCCTGCTCGCATTCGGCTTGGAGCGGCCCTTGTTTGAAGGCGAGCGGTGGACTCTCAGTTGGCGGGGCTATGGCCAAGTGGGTTCAGTCCGTGGCGCCTTCACCTGTCCGACTGCTGTACTGGCGTACGCCCCGGGATCCGCTAATAACCCAACAGAGTGCGTGGGCAGATCGTCAGACGTCGCCTCGCTGCGCTATGTCGGAAACGAGTTTCAGATTGCGTATCGGATTCCAGGCCGGCCGAGGCTGGTTCCTCACGCCGCCGTTGGAGGTAACTTCATCGATGGTGTTTTCCACGTCCACGCTCCGGTTTCATCCGGGCTGGACGAAACACGGCTTTGGACACACGGCGGGACATTCTCCGTGACCGCAGGCGCCAGCTACTTCATCACAAAGCAGGTGGTATTGACGGTGGATGCCTTCTATTCCCCGCTCTGGGTGCAGCGAAGCCCGGGGATGCCGCCGACGAATGACGGGCTGTTTAACGTGCGAGCACTCGTGAGTTACACGTTCCATTGACGCGCCGCCTGACGACCGCGGAACTCTAGTGAGGATTCGACAGCAAGCGTTCACCCGCGGGGGCCGTTGTCTTAAGTCTCGGCGCACTTTGGTTATTTCCCAGGACGTATGCGAAAGCCGGCGCCGGTCGCAGGCACAATTGTTACCGCGAGGAGTTCTGGATTCTATTTCGAATTGTTCGTTGAGGAGATCGAGTTGGAGACTAACATCTTAGTAATCGGTGGCGGACCTGCAGGGCTGGCCGCTGGAATTGCGGCACGCGCCAAAGGATTTGACGTCACTGTGGTCGATGCCTTGCGTCCTCCTATCGACAAAGCGTGCGGTGAAGGAATTTTGCCTGTCGGCATCGAAGCACTACGGCGGCTTGGAGTTCGGCTTTCCGCTGACGACGCGTTCCCTTTTCGAGGGATCCGTCTTCTTGACCGCGAGCATTCCGTAGAGACAAGCTTCCAGTCCGGATGCGGATTGGCACTTCGGCGGACACGACTGCATGCGCTTCTCGCCAACCGCGCCGCTGAGATGGGTGTGCGGCTACAGTGGGGAACACACGTAGCGAAAGGATCCAAGCTTTCGTCGTGGCGCTGGATTGTGGGGGCCGACGGCCAAAGTTCAAGTGTTCGCCGCGATGCCGGACTTGATACTTCAAGCCCGCAAACGATACGTTTTGGATTTCGGAGGCACTATCGCATACCGCCATGGACCGACTACGTCGAAATATACTGGGGCTCGACTTTCCAGATTTACGTCACGCCCATAAGCGCGGATGAGATTGGGATCGCGCTGCTCTCGCGAGATTCTCGCCTACGGTTAAATAGCGCAATAGGAGAATTTCCAGAGCTCCGGAGCAGGCTGGACCGTGCAGAGGCATCCAGCAGAGACCGGGGCGCCGTGACAGTGTCTCGTCGGCTGGGGCGTGTGTTCCGCGGACGCACCGTTTTGATAGGCGACGCGTCGGGCTCGGTCGATGCAATTGCAGGTGAAGGGCTGAGCCTCTCCTTTCGTCAAGCCTTAGCGTTATCTGAGTCGCTGTGCTCCGGAGACCTTGCTTCCTATCAAGCTGAACATTCACGCCTAGCGCGGCGCCCGGCCCTCGTCGCGAACCTGCTACTTTCGTTGGGCCGGCTTCCCTCGCTCCGGCGGAGCACTCTGAGATTGTTATCGATTGGGTCGCCGATTCTGGCCAAGGGCTTCAGGTATGCGTGTGCTGGATCGCAATGACACAGCCTGCCTTGATAGGTGAGTTGAAAGGTCCGAACGGCTCTTCGAGCACTTGACGTCGCACACGACAGACTTCCGCCGAGGACGAGAATCCGTGAATCCATGGCCCGGACCGGTTCACCGGATTGGCTGCGAGTTCGATGGTCGTCTCCCGCTCCATGTTTGAACCTTCAAATCTCGGCAAGCGAGGCCAGGGCATGGGCCAGAACCAGAGTGCCCTTGGCGATGTCCTCCGGCGATGCATATTCGTCCGGTCGATGGCTGATGCCGGATCTGCAGGGGATAAACAGCATCGCGGTTGGCGCGATTTGGGCCATGAACAGAGAGTCGTGGTAGGCCCGGCTGACCATACGTTCGGAGGCGATGCTATGTGCCTCGCAAGCCCTGGTAAGCGCGCCCACTATGCTTGGGTTTGATGTTGCCGGAGCATCCTGGTTCACGACTTCTATCTGGACGGTTACGCCGCGCCGGGCGGCCACGTCGCGGGCGATTTGCGTACTCGCTACAAGCACGGCGTCGCGACGCGCACCATCCACATCGCGGACATCGATATCGAGACGCACCAGGCTCGGAATGCTGTTGACGGCGCCTGGAAAGACCTCACAGGTTCCAACTGTGGCGACTGTATCGGCCGAGCCGCTCGACTTCGCGGCTGCTTCGACGCCGAGGACAATCTCAGCGGCCGCGCAAAACGAATCCCTGCGGCCGGGCATCAGGACCGCCCCGGCATGGCCGCCCTCGCCCTCGATCGAAACGCGAAGGCCGGCCGGCGCAGCGATCGCGGTGACGATACCGACGGGGACTCTCGCGCGTTCCAGTATCGAGCCCTGCTCAATATGCAGTTCGATGAACGCCGTGTAGTGATTGTTTGGCAAGCGAACCGTCTCCAGCGGCCCTAGGAACCCGGCCGCCGTGCGGACTTCGTCGAGTGACTGGCCGGATCGGTCCCTTAGCTGGGTTCCGCACTCGGCGTCAAGCGTGCCCGCCATGAGACGGCTGCCAAGGCATCCGATGCCGAACCGTGTTGGTTCCTCGGCGGTGAACAGGATCAGCTCGATGGATCGTTTGGGCTGGTAGTTGGCTCGCTGCAGTGCGCGAATCGCCTCCAGGCCGCCGAGCACGCCGACTGTTCCGTCGAAGCGCCCTGCGTTCGGGATCGCATCAATGTGCGAGCCCGTGGCGACGGCCGCAAGGTCGGGTTCTTTACCGACCCATCTCGCGAATGTGTTCCCGACCGCGTCTTCACGCACCACCAACCCGGCTTCGCGGCAGAGCTGCTTCACGTAGGCGCGAGCAAGCAGATCCTGGTCGGAAAAAACGATGCGAGTCACGGCCGGGGCCGGCGCATCCGAGTAACTCGCCAACGGCTCCAGTTCGGACCAGAGTTGGTCTGCTTGAATGGAGAGGTTCACCGGTTCCAGTCTTTGTAAATGAGATACTTCGCCGGCTGCTTTCCGAGCGCGCCGAACCACTGCGGGCAATAGGGAGCCATCCAAATGAAGTCGCCTTCGGTGACGGCATACCAGCTGTCCCCCAACCTGTAAATGCCACCGCCCGTCAGCATCAGCAGCCCGTGCTCCATCACATGGATCTCGACCATGGGGAGGGTTGCGCCGGGTTCATACGTCAGGGTGTTGATGGCAAAGTCGAAGGCCAGGTCGGCGGGCAGTAGTGTCCGCACTTGTAAGTCATCATCGCCTAGGACTGGCTGCGGCTGGACTGTCGCTTCACTGCCAAATATCGCAGCGGGTGGCGCAACTCCGTTCAAAGGAACGTAGGGTTTCTCAATAATGGTGACGCGGGCGGGCAGGACCGCCCGAAGCGTTTCGTTTTGTCCGGTGGGCAGATATCCGTAGCCTCCGGCCTCGAAAGTCTTGCCGGCGACTTCGAGTTGCCTTCAATCACGTAGAAAAAGCGCTGCAGCGCGGCCGGCCCAAGCTCGCCGCCGGTTTCGAATAACGCGGTGAATTGCGTGAAGGCGGCACCACGGGCAGGGCTCACATGCACAATCGCCGTTGCGTTTCGCATACCGGGCAAAGGCGCACGAATGAACGTGTCAGGAGTGCTCAGCAGATGATCCGCGCGATAAGCGCTACGAGTTTGCCCCAGGTTGTGCATCGGATTTCTTCGATTCTACTAGTGGACTGCTGAAAGGCTCGGACTTCTCAACCCCCCTTATCTAAACCACAGCCTGAAGGCTGTGCCACTCTTCCAGGCCGCACCAGCCGCCCTGGTGCGGTCCCTACCGTTCGGCCGCGCAATAATGTTCGTGAAACCTTGCCGCGGAACTGGCATCCCAGATACGGACTCAACCGATGGCGTTGGAGGAGCGTTTCGGCGCTCATAACAAATGGCTCTGACACATTGACCAGTGCGAGATCGGCGTCGCAGCTTATGGCGATGCTTCCTTTGCTGCCGATTCCGAAGCGTCTCGCGGGGCCGGTGGCGAGAAGGTCTGCGATGCGCGTAAAGGGGAGGCCGCGCTGGTGGTGGCCCGCCTCCAAGAGAGCTGGCAAAGTCGCTTGAACGCCCGCGATGCCTCCCCAAATGCTGAAGAAGTCGTCGCCCATCTTCATTTCCGGAGGAGACGGCGAATGATCGGACCCAATGATATCGATGCCGCCGTCGAGAACGTGCGACCAGAGGTCTTCGCGCTCCATGGCGTTCCGGAGCGGAGGCGCGCACTTCGCCACCGCGCCTGAGCGCTCCACATCTTCTTCGGTGAAAAACAGGTAGTGCGGACAGGTCTCAATCGATATATCAACTCCCCGTGCGCGAGCCTCCAGAGCGGCGGTCACTCCGCTTCCGGAGCTTACGTGAACGATGTGCAATTTCGCTCCAGCCTCTAGCGCCAATGACGATGCACTCCGTATGGCTTCCGTTTCCGCCTCGACCGGTCGAGAGGCTAAGAAGTCGTGAATCGAGTGCTTGCCGTTGGCCAATGCCTCGCGGGCCAGCGCGCTCGTGATGGCTTGGCTTTCCGCATGCACGGCAACAGGCAAGCCAAACTGCGCTGCGATGCGCATGCCCTCGAGGAGTGTGTCCGCATCGCACCGTGGAAACTCCTCAAGCCCGGAGTCGCACAGGAACGCCTTGAAGCCGATTACCCCTCGGTCGGCAAGTCCCGCCAGTTCACCTGCATTGCTTGGAACGAGTCCGCCCCAGAGTGCGAAGTCGGTAACTGACGATCGCCCGAGCGCTGCAAGTTTCTGATCGAAAGCCCGGCTGTCTATGGTGCAGGGCGTCGAATTCAGCGGCATGTCGAAGAAGAGCGTGCCACCACCGGCCGCGAAGGCGCGGCTTCCCGTCGCTGCGCCCTCCCACTCGGCGCGTCCCGGCTCGTTGAAGTGAACGTGCACGTCGATCAGCCCTGGGAAAACGGTGAGGCCGTGGGCGTTGATCTCTTCGCGTCCGGCTGGCAGCTCGGATCCGATCTCGCAGATCAGGCCGTCCTCAATGGCGATGTCTGCTCGAAGAGCGCCATCGGGAGTTACAACGTGGCCGCCGCGAATCACAAGGTCAGGCATACCTACCCTCAAGATCGCGGAGGAATTGCAGCCCGACGATGAGCGCCGCTTCGACGTCATCGACCAGCACGGATTCTTCTGGCGAGTGGCTGACACCACCCGGGCTCCGTAAGAACAGCATCGACGACGGCAGGTGCGGCGCCATAATCATCGCATCATGCCCGGCGCCGCTTAGCATTCGATGGACAGGGTGACCCATTGCTTGCACGGCATGCTCCAGGTTGTTGCACATGGTCGCGTCCATCAGCGTCGCGGGCTGATCCAGTTGATGACGGCAGCTCAAATCCAGGCCCCGCCGACGCGCGATTTCCTCTGCGGCCGAGACGAGTTGATGACCGCGGTCGCGACGCAAATTGTCTTCTGCATGCCGAACATCCAAGCTGACCACAGCCTGCGAGGGGATCGCGTTCGTCGCGTTTGGCCTAACGTCGATACGTCCCACAGTGGCTACCAGGCCGTCATCTTTGCGGGCTTCTTTATCCACTTTGAGAATCCACTCGGCAGCTCCGGCTAATGCATCCCGCCGAAGATTCATGGGTGTTGTCCCCGCATGATTCGCCTTGCCGTTGAACACAAGTTCGAGACGGCTTTGGCCGGCGATAGTACTTACGATTCCGAGTGGGTAGCCAAGACTTTCCAGCACCGGCCCCTGCTCAATATGAAACTCCAGATATCCGATTGCCTCATCGGCGAGGCGCGCCTTCGCGAGGTCAGCGGGTTCCAGGCCAAAGCCACGGATTGCGTCACGTAATGAGCAACCGTGGCGGTCGCGAAGATCGAGATCAGTTTCGCCGAGCGAGCCAACCAAGGCGCGGCTTCCGATAAACGGAGTGCCGAAACGCACGCCCTCCTCTTCAGAAAAGCCGATAACTTCGATGCTCAGCGTTTGCTGCAGGCTCTGGAATGACTCGGCCAGCAGGATGCCCAACGCAACGCCGAGGACACCGTCGAAAGCTCCAGCATCCGGCACGGTATCCAGGTGTGACCCTATGATCAGCCGCGGAGCATTGGGTTCAAGAGCAGGCAAGAGGCCATACAAGTTGCCCACGGCGTCCACTGAAACTCGCATGCCGGCGTCGGTCATCCTGGCGCTCAAAATGTGATGGACATCTTTCATCGGGGGCGAGAGGCATGTTCGGGTGGTTCTGCCTTGCTCCTCAGAACAGGCAGCCAGTGCGCGGCATAAATCGATAGCCTTTCGAGCTTGGTCCTTCATGATCCCCGGTAGGTGGTGTAGCCGTTCGGCGCCAGCAGCAACGGAACGTGATAACTACCCAACGGGTCTGCCACTTCGAAGCGGACCGATATGACATCGAAAACTGGCGCGCCTCCGTGGAACGTGGAAGAGCTTTGGAAATAGGCTCCGGCGTGAAAGTCCAGTTCGTACGTGCCCGGAGCGACTGTGTCCGCTGTCACCAACGGGTCGTCCGTGCGGCCGTCCGCGTTGGTGATTGTCGAGCCGAGCCGATCACGCTTTCCTGCCCCGACGACAAACAACTCAATCCGGACGCCTGCAGCAGGTCGTCCCAAAGCGATATCGAGCACATGTGTCGAAATGCGGGCCATGTTATCTCGTTAAGGTGAGGCCCAGGCACCCATAGGGAGGCCGCGCCTCGGTATACACGCCGATTGCCTCGCCTTCTTCAGCGATCGTGTCCCAGGTTCGGTTGTTCGCTTCCAGGCGAATCTCAGCGATGGGTGGAATGTTCGCTAACAACTTCGTTCCCATCTGGTAAATCACCTCTTGAATGCTGCCCGATTCGAAGGAATCGAAAACCTCGTGAACAATCCGGCGTACCTGTCTCGTCACGTTTCCGCTGCTGAAAGCACCCGCGGGCGACAGATAGGTCCAGTCGAGATCCAGCCACATATGAAGCGGCCTATTCTTGACGTCGGGCAGCGTCGTGTATTCGTCGCGAACGAAGCCGTGAAATGCGCTTCCACCCAGCCGCAACAATTTGAAGCCGGCAATACCGGAGCGAATCTCCACGAATTTGAGAGACTGCCCTTCACGTCGAAGCTCGACTCGAGCGCTGGCACGATCGGGACCGCAGGGCTCGAAGGAAACCTCGCTACCCGAAAGGCCCGCATACCGAATCTGTGACGCTGAAACCTGAGTTCCGTCTGCCTGCGGGTACTTCGTGAGAAACTTCCGCGCGATGAAATCGCAGTAGGATTCCAAGTCGCTCCCATCGAACTGAAGCGTTTCCCGCTGTATGAAGTTCTTCATCGAATCTGTGGCGATTAGGCCGGTGTTGTCGCCAACGGTGTACGTCGGCCAAAAGGCATCACCATAGAGAAGCATTTGGACATTAGCGCCGAAAAAGGGACTTTGGTCATTCGGCGGCTTCCCTTGACGATAAAGCCGGTAAACAATCACGTCTCCTTTGCCGTAGTAATTCCGTTTCGTGCCACTCGCGAATTGATTCATTCCGTTTCCCATCGATGATTGTCGATCAAACCCTGCAATCGAAAACGAGCAATCTGGTAGACCTGCCCTATCGCAGTTTGGAACTCCTCCTCTGCCGCGGCATCCAGACGGCGCTCCAGCGCCTGGAGAATCTGGGATTTGTTGCTTCCTTTCACCGCAAACAGAAACGGAAAGCCGAATTTCGTCTTGTAGGCTTCATTGAGTTCATGGAAGCGCCGATACTCTTCGGGGGTCAATCGATCGAGGCCGGCACCCGCTTGTTCGTTCGCCGAGGAGGGGCTCAATTGAGCGCGGCTGCCAAGGTCGGGATGAGCGCTCAATAGCGAAACCTGCTCTGCGCGTGATGCCGATTCTACCTCCGATTCCATCGTTTTAATCAGTTCCTCGCGAGACTCAAAAGGACGATGCAACCAGCTGCGCTGGGCGACCCAAGGAGAATGTTCGAACACCCAGCCGACATCCTGGATGAACGCACTCCTGTCGAGATCGTTTATCTGATCGATTGTCACCGTGCAGGCTCGTTCCCAAATACCAGCTGTCCCTCGACCCAGGTGTTGCGAACGCTCTCCGCTCCGGCCAGCGTAAAAAGCGCACCTAGCTTCTGCTCAGGCTCGTCCGTGTGATCGAGTACGGCCGCGAGCGGGCTCCTGTCAGTGGCTCGCAGATACACGAAATCGGCGCTCTTGCCTGCTGTGAAATCGCCGGTGTCCTCATCGATGGCCAGGGCTTCCGCACCGGCTTTCGTCGCGAGGTATAGAAGTTCTGCAGGGGTAAGAACAAGCTGTGACTTCGCGAGGCGCTGGAGTAAATAAGCGTGCAGTGCTTCTTTCAGCATGCCGAAACCGATGCCTCCGCCAACGTCCGTACCGATCGAGAAATGCACGCCGGCTTCAAGGTGCTGCCGCATAGGGAAGATACCACTTCCGAGCGAAGCGTTGCTGCAGGGACAATGGGCGATTGAGGCCCGGCTCGCGGCGAGGCGAATCAGTTCGTCATGGGTCGTATGGACATTGTGAGCAAGCACAGAATGGCGACCGATCAGACCGAAGCGCTCGTAGACCGCCAGGTAGTCTTTGGCCCAAGGGAACACATCGAGGACCTTCGCGATCTCGTCGAACTGCTCATTGATATGAGTCTGAAAGCGTAGATCGGGAGTCTCGCGCAAGAGAGATTGGCAAACCTCCAGCATCGCCTCGCTGGCAGACAACGCGAAACGCGGTGTGACGGCATAGCCAAGACGCTGCTTGCCGTGGAAACAATTGATGAGTGCCTTGCTGTCGCGGTAGGCGGCTTCCGGCGATCGATGAAGTTCGGGGCGAAGATTACGATCGGATAAAACCAAGCCACTAAAGATTCGCAGCCCGCGTTTGGCTGCGGCCTGGAAGAGAGCCGCCGTTGCCCCGGGGAAATGCGATCCGAAGACCAGGGCGGTGGTTGTGCCATGACTGGCAAGTGCCTGCGCAAACTCGCCCGCCAGTGCGGCGGCGTAACTGACATCAGCGAGCCTTGCTTCCTCTGGAAGTGCGAGTTGATCGAGCCAATCGAGAAGGGAATATCCCAGGCCACCGAGTATGCGAGCCTGCGGATAATGAACGTGCGTGTCAATGAAGCCAGGCAGCAGGAACCCGCCGCGTAAATCGTGCTGCGTGGCATCGGGATATGCTCTCTGAACGTCGCTGAAATCGCCGCAGGCTACGATTCTGCCGTCGAGTGTCGCCAAGCCGCCGTCGGGAAGCGCCACGAGCGCGCCGTTGTTGCGGAATGGGCTCTGGGGCGTATGGAAAATGGTTGCCCGCCAAAGATCCACATTGCTTGTTGGGCTCACTTCGCGACCGCTCCTGCCGCCACCGTCGGGCTCTCTTCCTGCTCCTGCCGGGCTCTTTGGATTGCCCAGAAGATACGCTCGGGTGTTGCGGGGCTATCGAGCAGAACCAGACCGCCGTTGCCGAACGCGGCGATCGCGTCGCGAATGGCTTCGCGAACAGAGATGGCCAGCATGAGTGGGGGTTCGCCGACAGCTTTACTGCCGAAGATGACTCCTGGTTCGGTTGCGCGCTCGAGGAAGGCGACGTCGAACTTCTCGGGCAACTCGGGCCAGGACGGGAGCTTGTAGGTCGACGCTCCGGCGGTCGCGAGACGGCCTTGTCCGTCCCACAATAATTCTTCCAGGGTCAACCACCCGAGGCCCTGCATAAATCCGCCTTCGATCTGACCAAGATCGATCAGCGGCAGGTACGAATCGCCGACATCCTCGAGGAGGTCGGCTTGCAGGACCCGATGTTCCCCGGTGAAACCGTCGACCTCAACCTCGCTCACCCCTGCAGCGTACGCGAAATAGTGGAAGGGTCTGCCGGTTGCCGTCTTCGGATCAAAATAAATCTCGGGTGTGCGATAGTAGCCGTGTGCGAAGAGCGCCACGCGGCTCCTATATGCAGCCTCCACTACGCTTGCGAAGCTGAGCGGCTCGCGGTCAGACCCGGTTGCGCAGGCGCGGCCGGCGTCGAAACGTACATCCGTTTCGTCGCATTGGAGCAGACCTGCGGCGATCGGCACGAGCCGTGCCATGATCTGCTTACAGGCATCCACAATCGCTGCGCCGTTCAGATCCGTTCCGGCAGACGCAGCGGTCGGCGAAGTGTTAGGCACCTTGTCGGTACGCGTCGGCATGATGCGGACGGATTCGAGCGGCACCCCCAGGCTTTGCGCGGCGATGTGGCGCGTCTTCGTATAGAGACCCTGGCCCATCTCCGTGCCGCCGTGATTGATTTGCACGCTGCCATCGCGGTAAACCAGCACCAGCGCTCCAGCCTGGTTCAGGAAGGTTGTGGTGAATGAAATGCCAAACTTCACCGGCGTGATGGCTATGCCGCGCTTTTTATGCGAATGCCGGGCGTTGAGAGCGAGGATCTCGTTCCGCCGCTCTTCGAACCGGCTGGTTTCGATCAGCCTCCTCCAAATAATTGAGATCCGTGATGCATCCTTGACGGGCTGAGCATAGTGCGTCGTGTCGCCCTCGCGGTAAAAATTGCGTTCACGAACAATGTGGGGGTCCAAGTGCAAAGTGCGAGCGGCTCGATACATGATGTCTTCGATCACTAGGATGGCTTGAGGCGCGCCAAAACCACGGAACGCTGTCTGCGATGTCTTGTGCGTTTTGCAAACGTACCCAGTGGCCTCGAGGGCGGGAATTCGATACGCGTTGTCGCAATGGAAAAGCGAGCGCCACATGACGGCCTCGGAGAGATCAAGGCTCCAGCCGCCGTCGGAATAGAGAGTGAGTTCAAGCCCCTGCAAGTGGCCATTCTCATCAAAGCCTGCCGTGAAGCGAGCAAAGTAGGGATGCCGTTTGCCTGTTAGCGCCATGTCCAATGCGCGCGGCAAGCGGACCCGGACCGCGCGCTTCGTTTTCCATGCGCCGAGGGCGGCAATCGCGGCCCAATAGTGGGACTGCACTTCTTTGCCGCCGAAGGCCCCGCCCATACGAAGGCACTGTACAACGACGTTGGCCGACGGTACGCCGAGGACGCGTGCGATGACTTCCTGGTCACCGCTGGGGTGCTGGGTAGAGGAATCGACCATGATTCCTCCAGCCGCGTCCAGCCGCGCGATGGCACACTGCGTTTCCAGATAGAAATGTTCCTGGCCGCCGATGGAGACTTCTCCGCTGATCTTGTGGGGGCTCGCGGCGATTGCCGATGCAGCATCGCCCCGCTTTGTGCAAAGCGGACCGGAATGGAAGCTTTTGTGCGCGATGGCCTCGGCGATGCTGAGGATCGGCGGAAGCGGGAGGTACTCTGTTCTCACGCGTTCTGCGCCCCGCCGTGCTGCGTCGGGCGTTTCGCCGAGAACCCAGGCCACAGGCTGCTGATGGTACATGATCTCCGTTGGGAATAGAGGCTCGTCGCGGCGGTTTGCTCCGGCGTTCCCTTCGCCGGGCACGTCCTCGCCGGTGAGGGTCATGAACACGCCTGGCTCATTCAGCGCGGCCCCGACGTCCAGGGCGGACAGGCGGGCATGCGCAATCGGCGCCATGACGGGCCAGGCGTGAAGAATGCCGGGGAACTGACCCACTAGATCGTCGGTATAGAGAGCTTCGCCTGTGACGTGGCCACGAGCGCTTTCGTGGGGCATCATGCAGCCTCCGAGGCGTGCTCGTGCCAGTACTTCTCAATCAGCATTTGAGCCATCGCCAGACGGTAAGCGGCTGAACCCCGGTGGTCGCTCAGAGGCTGCAATGTTTTCGCGAGAACGTCTTGAGCCCGACGGACGGTCGTCAGATCCCAGTGCCGCCCCAGGATCGCTTCTTCGGCAGTTATTGCGCGCAGGGGCGTTGGGGCGACTCCACCGTAGGCAAAACGTGCGCGCTCGACGCGGCCAGCGTCGTCGAGCGTAACGGCCAAGCAGGCTGCTACCGTGCTGATGTCGTCGAGACGGCGCTTGGCGACCTTATAGAACCGGGCGTTCGCTGGCCACGGCTTGGGGATCTCAATCGACTTGAGAACCTCACCTGGTGCGAGCTCTGTTTGCCGGTAGCCGCAGAAGAACGAATTTACGGCGAGCGTCCTTTCGCCGCCGGGGCCGGTGATCACCGCCGCTGCGTCATGCGCCAATAGCCAAGGCGCGGCATCTCCGATTGGTGAGGCTGTGGCGAGATTACCGCCGAGCGTCGCCCGGTTGCGAATCAACGGCGAGGCGAACAGCGTCACCCAATCGCGGAACGATGCGGGCATTTGCATACTTCGAGTTTCGATCTCGCTTAAGGTAAGTGCAGCGCCGATGCTGAGTGAATCGGGTGTCTCCAGTAAGTCGCATAGTTCTGGCAGAGCGTCGATGCTGATCAACACCGGAGAGCGCCGATTCCGAAGGTTCGACTCAACCGCGAGATCCGTGCCGCCCGCCACGATGCGAGCCTCCGGATGTTGATTCAATAGCTCGAGGCATTCTTCGATTGTGCCAGGCCGGAAGAATGCCGTGCCGTTCTGCATGTACTCGCCTGTGGCGCGGGATGGAGCGGGCCGCGCCAGCCGGTCGCGAAATTCGTCGGCGGGAGCCGGTCCGAGGGACTGGGCCGCATCCCGAATCGGCCGGTAACCGGTGCAGCGGCACAGATTGCCGCCCAAGGCATGCACGTCGCAAGTGCTAGTCCGTCCGGGACGGTATTGTTCGCAGAACATGCTCATGACGAAACCGGGCGTGCAGTATCCGCACTGAGAGCCACCGTGTTCAACCATCGCCTGCTGCACTTCCGCAAGCTTGCCATCACGGGCCAGCGCCTCCACCGTATAAATCTCAAGTCCGGTGGCCATCGGCAGTAAGAGCAGGCAGCTGTTCACGGGCACATACTGGCTGCCGGACTCGTTCGCCTTGACGACAGCCACGGTGCATGCGCCGCACTCCCCTTCAGCGCAGCCTTCTTTTGTGCCGGTCAGACCTCGGGCCCGAATAAAATCCAGCAGCGTCGTCGAAACAGGGAGGTCCCGCGCTTCCACGCGCGACCCGTTGAGATGGAATCGGATTTCTGATTGATCGACCGCAGGCTTCACTCGACTCCTTGCTCCCTACAAAGGAAGTGGGCGCACTGCGCGGTGTGCCGGCTAGCTAAGCTAAGGCTTTTAAATGGGGTGGACCGCGGCCACCATCATTCGCTAACTGTCAGGCTAGCGTACTTGCGGGAAGCCTAGATCAACCCGGCTGGTGCCCGGATCCGGCCAACGGCTGGTCACCACTTTGGAGCGCGTATAGAACTGAACTCCCTCAGGACCATACATATGCAGGTCACCAAATAGGGATGATTTCCAGCCCCCAAAGCTGTAATACGACATCGGCACTGGGATGGGTACGTTGATCCCGACCATCCCCACTTCGACGTCGAATTGGAACTGGCGCGCAGCGCCTCCATCGCGAGTGAAGATGGCCGTACCGTTTCCATAGGGGTTGCCGTTGATGATGTGGAGCGCTTCTTCGTAGGTCGAGGCTCGCATGATGTTCAAGACGGGCCCAAAAATTTCATCCGTGTAGCAGCGCATTTCGGGATTTACTTGGTCGAGCAGAGATACCCCAAGAAAATGGCCAGGACGGTGGAAGGCTTCATCCTCGCGGCCGTCGACGACCACGGTTGCGCCTTCGGCGGCGGCGTGCTCGACGTACGAAGCAACGCGGTCACGGTGCTCACGAGTGATCAACGGCCCCATTTCGTTGCCGCTCTCCAGACCGGGCCCCACCTTGATCTTGGCCATGCGGTCCCGAATCGCCGCAATGAGCGGATCCGCCACGCTTCCTACCGCAACCACCACCGAGATGGCCATGCATCGTTCACCGGCGGACCCGTAAGCGGCGGAAACAGCTGCGTCGGCGGCCATGGCGACGTCGGCGTCCGGCAGAACCAGCATATGGTTCTTCGCGCCTCCCAGTGCCTGCACGCGCTTACCGTGGCGAGTTGCCGTTTCATAAATCGATTTGGCCACCGGGGTGGAGCCGACAAAACTGACTGCCTTCACGTCCGGATGCTCCAGCAGTCGATCAACAGCTACCCGATCTCCATGCACGACGTTGAATACACCGTCGGGAAGGCCGGCTTCCTGCAGCAACTCGGCCAGCAGCAGGCTCACTGAGGGGTCTTTCTCCGAGGGCTTGAGTATAAACGCGTTGCCGCACGCGATTGCGTTGGCGAACATCCACATAGGAACCATGGCCGGGAAGTTGAAGGGTGTGATGCCCGCCACGACGCCGAGCGGCTGGCGAATCTGGTAGATGTCAATTCCGCGGCTGGCCTGTTCAGAGAAACCGCCCTTCAATAAGCTGGGTATCCCACAGGCGAACTCAATGTTCTCCAACCCACGGGCGACTTCGCCCATTGCGTCCGGCAACGTCTTGCCATGCTCGAGCGTCAGAATCCGCGCCATTCTCTCGCGATTGGTGTCCACAAGTTGACGCAGCTTGAACATCACTTCCGCGCGGCGCGACAGCGCTGTGACCCGCCACGCACCGAATGCCTCTTGAGCGACTGCGACCGCGTGATCCACCTCCGCGGCGCTGGCGAAGTCGACACTCGCCTGCTGCTCGCCCGTGGCAGGATTCCACACGACGCCAGATCGCTGGGACTCTGACGGCATCGGCTTTCCGCCGATCCAGTGGCTGATGCGTTTTATCTCGATTGCCGAGGCTGCCATGTTCGGTACTCCTTGATCAGGCTCTTTGAATCCACTCAATAGTCTTCGTAGCCAGGCGGTCCATCGCCATCACTGCTAATTCCAGATGCTCTTCCAGCGTATCCTCGATTTTGTTGTGGCTTATGCCCTTCAGGGACTGGACGAACATCATGACGACCGGGACCCCCGCTCGCGCCACTTCCGCGGCGTCGTGGAGAGGGCCGGACGGAAGGCTGTGGACGTGGCCTGCCGTTTCCTGGATAGAGTCCTCGCATAGCTTGACTAGCGCCGGGTGAAAGGGCACCGGCTCAATGCTCCAGATGCGCGACCACTCAACGCTGCAGTTCTCTTCGGCGGCAAAACGGTGGCTGGCTTCCCGCGCCTCACGAAGCATCTGCGCCAACACGCCGGCGTCGAGATCGCGTTGATCGAGTGTCGCTTCACAGCGGCCAACCACGGCCGTAACGATGCCCGGGAGCGTCTTCACACTGCCCATTGTTGAAACTGCGTCGGTGTGCTTGCCGGCAATCGTGCGTATCTCTAAGGCCAGCTTGGCGGCGGGCGCCAGTGCATCGCGCCGGGCGGTCATAGGGGTCGAGCCGGAATGCGCTTCTTGCCCGATGAACGTGATGGCATGGCGCTCCACACCCTTGGTACCGAGCACCACGGCAAGCGGTAACCCCAAATTCTCCAGCACGGGGCCTTGCTCAATGTGGAGCTCTAAGTAGGCGGCAGCGTTGGCCTGCTCCTTTTGGGCCTCGGAGAAGCGATCGATCTCGACGCCGCACCGGCGCAGCGCTGCTTCCAGATGAATTCCGTCCTTGTCGGTGCGAACCCGGTCCGCGTCAATGCTGTGGGTTCCGGCAAACGCCGAGGACCCCAGAAGACTTCTGCCAAATCGGGCGCCTTCTTCGTCGGCCCAGTCGACAACGCGGATGGTTACTGGTGGCCGGCCATTGTATTCTTCCGAAAACCGTCGCAGAACTTCAAGCGCCGCCATCATGCCGAGGCTTCCATCCAGCCATCCGCCATTCGGCACGGAGTCCAGGTGGCCCCCCAGCAGGAGAGCCTTCCCCGACGCGCCCACCAGAGTGACCCAACTATTGCCAGCCGCGTCGTAATGATGCTCAATGGGCAGACCTGCCAGCTTCGATTGAAACCATTGGCGGGCCTTGAGCCATGTATCAGTCCATGCTACGCGCTGAGCGCCGTTTTCATCCGCAGTGAGTGCGCGCAGTTCCTTCAATTCAGCAACGGTTCGCTTTGGATCTAGGCTCATAGTCTTCCAGTGCGTTCAAAAATGGTTGGGCTCGCGCCGCAGTAAACGGCCGCGCTTGCGGTCGCCCACAAAATCTCCATCCTTTACCTGAACTTTGCCGCGAACTGTGACGATTGCCGGACGCCCTTCAATGGGCCATCCCTCGAACCCGCTGTAGTCGTTGTTCATGGTCTGTGTCTTGGCCGAGATGAAGCCCCTGTAGTCCGTGTCGTAGATCACCAGATCGGCATCGCTGCCGACTGCGATCGTTCCCTTGCGCGGAAACAGGCCGAATAGCTTGGCGGCCTTGGTGCTGGCCACATCCACGAAGCGCTGCAAGTCGAGCTTTCCACGCGCGACTCCATGCGTATAGAGCAGATTGACGCGATCTTCAATGCCGGGTATGCCATTCGGAATCTCTGTGAAAGCGTCTTTGCCAAGGAGCTTTTGTTCCGTATCGAAGGGGCAGTGATCGGTGCCCACCGTGTCGATGGATCCATCCGCAAGAGCATTCCACAGGATGTCCAGATTGCGTTTCTCGCGTAACGGAGGTGACATCACATGCTTCATGCCCTCGATGCCCGGTTTTTCGGCATAAGCCTTATCGAGCAGAAGGTGTGGCAGCACGGACTCCACGGAGATCTTGACGCCGTGTGCTTTGGCGTTGGTGGCAGCTTGCAATGCGGGGCTACAGGAAAGGTGCACGACGTAGCCGGCCGTGCCCGTGTTTTCGAGGAAGGTCGCGAAGTGGAACGTCCCTTCAGCCTCTACCGATTCCGGCCGGCTTGGTTCGTGCCACTCGGGTCCGGTCTTGCCCTGCGCTAGCAAGCTGGCCTGCAGGCGGCTGACGAGTTCGGCGTTCTCGCAATGCGCGGTCACAATGACGCCGAGCTTTCTCGCGAGCACCAGAGTCTGATACATCTCGGCGTCGTCAACACCGAAGAAGTTCTTGTAGGCGAGGAAGATCTTGAAAGAGGCGATGCCGTCTTTTACGATCTCTCGCAGTTGCGGCTCCGTTTGGTCATCGTACTTGGTTACCGACATGTGGAAGGTATAGTCGCAGGCGGTGTTGCCTTCGGCTTTCGACTTCCACAAGTGATAGCTTTCCAGCGCATCGTCATTGCGCGATGGACAGCACATCTCAATGAATGTGGTGGTGCCGCCGATCAACGCCGCGATACTTCCGGTTTCGTGCGTGTCCTTGGCGAACGTTGCCATGAACGGTAAATAGATGTGGACGTGCGGATCAATAAAGCCCGGGAAAACTAGTTTCCCGCTGGCGTCTATGAGTTCGGTCCCAGCGGGGGCATCGAGATGAGGTCCAACTCGCGCGATTGTCTCGTCTTCGATGTAGATATCGCCGCGAAAGCGCGAATCGGATGTAACGATCTCACCGTTTTTGATTAGGAGCGACATGGTTCGTATGCACCAGGAGCTAGTGCACCTCGATTCCATTCTGCTGCCGGTAACGCTTCATCGCCTCCCAATCTTCGGCGACTTCCGGCTGAGACTGGCACAGCTCATTCCAGGACGTGGCCGGGCGTCCATTGGGCACTTCCGCCATCTCGATGCAATGCTCCACCGGACAGACGTTGTAGCACAGACGGCACCCCACGCAATCCTGTTCTCGGACCTTTGGTTGTGGCCGCTGGCCATTTTCCCCTTCGATCAGGTCAATGCATTGGTGGGCTGTGTCCTGGCAAGCCACGTAGCAGAGGTTGCACTTGATGCACTTGCCCGGGTCGATGCGGGCGACAGCACTAAAGGAGAGATCGAAGTTCGCGAAATTCGAAATCTGAGGAAGGCTCTGACCCACAACGTCGCCGACGCTTTTGAATCCTTTTGCGTCCATCCAGTTCGAAAGGCCATCGCACAGATCTTCAATGAGCCGATAGCCATAGTGCATCACCGCCGTACAGACCTGCAGGCTGCTCGCACCCAGGAGCAGAAACTCCGTAGCGTCCTTCCAGGTTGAGATCCCGCCCATGCCTGAGATGGGGATTCTGGACCGCGAGACCACTTCATCGGTGCCTACCGAGGACAGCATGTGCAGCGCAATGGGCTTAACAGCGGGGCCCGCGAAGCCTCCGTGCCCGCTCTTGCCGCCGATGCTGGGGGTGATGCGCATTGTTTCAATATCTACGCCCACGATGGAATTCAGCGTGTTGATCAACGAAATTCCATCGGCTTCAGCCGCAACCGCTGCCCGCGCCGGGTACACGATGTTCGTGATGTTGGGGGTGAGTTTCACGATCACCGGAATCCGGCAGGCTTCCTTGACCCAGCGGGTGATCTGCTCACAATACTCCGGCACCTGACCCACCGCGCTACCCATTCCGCGCTCGCTCATGCCGTGCGGACACCCATAATTCAGTTCGATCCCATCCGCGCCCGTGTCCTCGATGCGATGGACGATATCCCGCCAAGCTTCCGGCTTCGATTCAACCATCGCCGACGCGATAACGGCGCGATCCGGCCAGGCTCGTTTTACTTCCGTCATTTCGCGCAGGTTCATTTCCAATGGACGGTCTGAGATGAGCTCGACGTTGTTGATGCCTAGCATCTTCTGACCGCCGTAATGCCATGCTCCGTAGCGGTTCGACACATTGAGAACGGGTGCGCCGATGGTCTTCCACACGGCACCACCCCATCCTGCTTCAAACGCCCGATGGATCTGACTTCCGGAGTTGGTGGGCGGCGCAGACGCAAGCCAGAAAGGATTGGGCGATCGGATCCCGGCGAAGTCGACCTGCAAGTCAGCCATTGGGGGCTCCGAGCTTCATCAGATGGTCATGGATCGACGTCGCGGCCAACTTTCCGTCTTGGACTCCCATCACGGTGGACGCCGCGCCCTTTGAGCGAATGCAATCTCCACCAGCATAGACGCCTGGGATGTTTGTTTCGAAGGAATCGTTCACCCGGATCTTCCCTTTCTCGGTTTGAAGCTGCAACAGTTCGGCAACGGGCGGCATAGTCTGGCCGATTGCTTTCACGATCTGGTCCGCGGGAAGTATGAACTCCGATCCGGCGATTGGCTCCGGCGCGGGCCGCCCGGATGCATCCTTCGCGCCCAGGCGCATGTGGACGCAGTCGAGGCCAATCACCTTACCGTTGTCCGTCAAGACGCGACGAGGCTGGGTGAGAAAACGAAACTCCACGCCTTCCCGCTTCACAAAGTCATACTCGTGGTCATAGGCCATCATTTGGTGCTCGCCGCGTCGATAGATCATGGTTACCCGAACAGCGCCCAAACGCTTGGCGATTGTGGCGCAATCCACCGCAGTGTTTCCCGCCCCGATCACTGCGACCTGGCGCCCAACGTTCAAGCCCTGGGGATCCAGCTTGCTCTGCTCAACGTACCTGAGGCCGTCCAAGATATGTTCTTCACCTTCGATTTGCATTTCGGGAGTCGAGCCCAAGCCCACCGCAAGAAAGATGCAATCAAATCGGGCCCGCAGTTCTGCAATGTCCAAATTGCGCCCCAACTCCATCCCGGTTTCGATCCCGACTCCAAGACGCCGGATCATTTCGACTTCGGCCAGGGCAGCCTCCAACGGCTCCCGGAGTGCAATGATCCCGTAGGTAGAAAGGCCTCCCGCGAGATCCCGTTTCTCAAACACGGTGACGCTGTTTCCGCGACGGGCCAGTTCTCCCGCACAGGAGAGTCCGGTCGGCCCGGCGCCAATCACTGCGACGCGTTTTCCGGTTGGAGTGCCCGCCTGGAAGATGTCGATGCTGCGGTCATAAACATAGTCCATGGCATACCGCTGCAAGCGTCCGATGGCAATTGGTTTGTGTTCGGCCCCCAGTACACAAGCGCCTTGGCAGAGTTCTTCCACCGGGCAAACTCGCGCGCACGTCGCGCCCATGAGATTGCTTTCAAGAATCGTGCGCGCGGAGCCCAGCAAGTTTTGCGAGGCGATTTTCTTAATAAACTTCGGAACATCGATGTGGGTTGGGCAGGCATGCGTGCAGGGAGCATCAAAGCAGAACAAACATCGGTTTGACTCGACGATCGCTTCTTGCTCGCTGAGACGAGGGAACTGCTCAGCCAGCGCCTGTTTCGCATCCATCATGAATTCCGTGTTCCCCTCGCCAACTGTGCATAGACCGCCGCGGATACCCCGAACCCGACAAACCACGCGTAATCGTAGAGCCAGCGCATGCCCGGAACAACCGTGCCAGTCAGCGCCACAATGATGCCGGCCGCAAGGCTGATGAGCGCTCGAGGGTTCACGCCGTTGCGATATTCATAGACCCCGCCGCGGCGGTAAAGGTCGGCGACGTGGAGTTCCTTTCTGCGGACGAAGAAGTAGTCGGCTATCATGATTCCCGCGATGGGTCCAAGCAGTCCCGAGTAGCCCACAAGCCAGCCGAAGATGTATGAACCGAAATCACCGAGGAGCTTCCACGGCATCATCAACACGCCAATTACGCCGGTGATGAGGCCGCCCGTGCGAAAGGAGATGCGCCGGGGATTCAAGTTCGAGAAGTCGTTGGACGGAGACACCACGTTAGCCGCAACGTTGGTGTTCAAAGTCGCTAATAGAATCGCCAGCAACGCGACGAAGGCAACACCGGGGTGGTGAAAGCGGCCAATCAGGACGACTGGGTCCCAGATAGGTTCTCCAAACAGAATCGCGGAAGCTGATGTGACAGCCACGCCGATGAACGAATAAAGCGTCATGGCCAGCGGCAAACCAAGAGACTGGCCCAGCACTTGAGCTTTTTGACTCTTGGCAAAGCGCGTGAAGTCAGGAATGTTCAGTGCGACGGTCGCCCAAAAGCCGACCATGGCAGTCAGGGACGGCACGAAGAAACGGAAGAAGTCGGCCGCACTCTGGAATTTACCCTTGGCGCTCAGGACCGGTCCGAAGCCGCCGGCTTTGGTTGTGATCCACCAAAGCAAGAGCAATCCAACGCCCAGCATGAACGGGGCGCTAATCCCCTCGAGCAACCGAATGGATTCAAGGCCCCGCCAGACCACCACCATGTTCAGAAGCCAAAAAGCGGAAAAGCAGAACCAGACGCCGCCTGGTAGGGAACCAATACCCGGCCAAATGACCGTTAGCAAAGCATGGACGGCTTGCCCCCCTATCCAGGTTTGAATTCCAAACCATCCGCAAGCAACCAATGCTCGTAGAATCGCTGGCAAGTTCGCCCCCCGGACACCAAACGACGCCCGCACGAATACCGGAAATGGGATTCCGTACTTTGCGCCAGCGTGTGCATTCAGAAGCATGGGAATCAGGACAATGACGTTGCCCAGCAGGATCGTCCCGATGGCTTGCCACCAGTTCATGCCTCCCGCGATGAGGCCGGAGGCAAGCATATAGGTGGGGATGCACACGCTCATCGCCACCCACAACGAAGCGTAATTGTAGATACCCCAAGTGCGCCGTTCGGCCGGCACGGGCGCCAGATTGTCGTTGAACAGACTCGGATCGGCTGCCAGTTTAGCGGTAATCGGGCGTTCCTTGCCTCGCGTTTGTGAAAGCATGGGCTCCTTAACGCTCGAATCTCCCGGGATCCTGATTCATGCATCCTACCATCGCTCGAGGAGCGTTCACCGCATCAACAATCCCGCGCTTCTCGAGTCGCCGGATCTTGACACAAATGTAAGAGTGATCGCATACTGAATGATCTTCAGGTTTTGGTTCTACTAAGTCGGAGCGTCCCAGTTCGACACTCTTTGGTGTGAGAGGGGGCATGATGTTGGCTAGACGAGCGTTATTCGCCCTTGGTATTTGCTCGGTTGGGCTTTCCTTCTGTCCGTCGCTGCTCGGCCAAGCGAACGGCAGCATTGCGGGTACTGTTACCGACGCTACCGGCGCGGCCGTGGCTGGCGCGAAAGTCACTGTCACCGCTCAAGCCACGAATGTGTCTCGAAGCTCCAACACCGACGAGGCGGGACATTACCTCGTGCCTTTGCTCCCGGTTGCCGATTTCACAGTTAAGGTCGAGCTTCAAGGGTTCCAGACCGCGGAAGACAAGAACGTTCGGTTACAAGTTGATGAACACCGTGAACTCGATTTCAAGCTGGCTCCAGCATCGGTCCAAGAAACGGTCGAAGTCAATTCGACTGCCGTGGCTGTTGAAACCCAGAACCCAACACTAGGCCAGGTAATCACATCCCAGCAAGTGACGGAGCTTCCGTTGAACGGGCGTGACTTTGTTCAACTGGCGACGCTCACTCCGGGTGTCACTCAAGAGACGAACACTCAAAGCTTCTTTAACGGTGGGCCGAGCAGCGAAGTGTCCACTCGCGGTTCCTTCTCACTTTCGGT
This sequence comes from uncultured Acidobacteriaceae bacterium, assembly GCA_963771305.1. Classification (GTDB taxonomy): domain Bacteria; phylum Acidobacteriota; class Terriglobia; order Bryobacterales; family Bryobacteraceae; genus CAJCIT01. Next base: position 198,037 of record CAVYTS010000018.1, on the reverse strand, counting down.
TGGCGGCTCTCGTGCCAATAGCACCGACTGGCTGCTCGACGGCGTCGACAACAACGAGCTAACGGCGGGCGGGATTGCGATTTTGCCGTCCTTGGATGCCATTCAAGAATTCAAGGTTCTGACGTTTAACTACTCCGCCGAATACGGAACTCGCGGCGGCCCAACCGTTCTGGTGACGACGAAATCCGGGGGCAACCAATTCCACGGTTCCGCCTTTGAGTTTTTCCGCAATACCGACCTCGATGCTCGAAGTTTCTTCGCCTCTTATACGGAGCAATTCAACCTGAATCAGTTTGGCGGTTCGATCGGCGGCCCGATTCGTAAGGACAAGACCTTTTTCTTCGCCGACATTCAGAATAAGATGCAGCGGCACGGCATTCCCTTTACGGGCTTGGTTCCGACGCAAGCGATGCGCAATGGCGATTTCGGCGCGGATGCGTTTGGCAATCCGAGAGCCGGTTTTATTACCAACCCAAATGTGGGCGGAGGGCCAACTACCGATTTCCAGTGCGGCAGCAACGGAGCTGCTCTTCCTGCCGCTCCGGATGGAAGCCAGCCGACCGGCACGCCTTGCAACAAAATTCCGGCGAGCCTGATCAATCCAATCGGTCAGAGTCTAATGAACTTGTATCCGCTTCCGAATGCGGACAACCCGACCCTTGGCTACAACTATGTCTCCCAGCCCGTCAGGAGACTCAATGAGGGTGAGTTCGACATTCGGGTGGACCACAACTTTTCTCCCAAGGACTCGATGTTTGCGCGCTTTAGCTACGACCAGGCCACGTCGTACGTCCCAGGCGGTTCCCCGGGTTTCGCTGAAGCGAATCCTTTTGCCAGCACGCAAAGCATTCTCAACCACGGCCGCAATGTTGCGTTGGCTGAAACGCACGTTTTTTCACCGACCACCGTCAATCAGGTTACTGGCGGCTACAACCGAATCTTCAACTACATCACGTCGTATGGTAGCTATACCTGCGCATCCGCCGCCCTTGGCATTCCGGGCGCGAATTTAGGCGGCGAAAGCTGTGGCTTGACGTCGAGCCAACTCGATGGCGGCTACTGGTCCGTCGGAGATCGCGGCTACAGTCCCTTTCAGGGTGGCACCAATGTTTACTCCGTCGCGGACACGCTGGATATGATTCGCGGCCGGCACGACATTAAAATCGGCGGAAGTTTCCGTGCCAACCAGATGAATGTCTTAGCCGAGGGTTTCGCGGACGGCTATTGGATTTACACGGGCCTGTGGGCCGGAGAGCCCATGGCTGACATGCTTCTGGGTTTGCCCAGCCTTGCGATTCATGATCAGACCTTCGACGGCAACGTCACCGGCCGGCGTTGGAAACTATTTCGTCCATTCATCGAAGACAATTGGCAGATGACCAAGGACCTCACCCTGAATCTTGGTCTTGCCTGGGCGTTGGTAACACCCGTCACGGAAGCTCATAATCGTCAGGCCGACTTTAATCCCGCGGACGGGCAATTCATTATTGCCGAGCCGAACGGGACGAATTCGCGGGCCGGCATTCAGATGGACTGGTCCGCGCTGGAGCCGCGCGTTGGTGCCGCTTGGAAGCCATTTGGAAGCACCAAGACCGCAATCAGAGGCGGCTACGCAATCTTCCACGATTCGTCCTGGAATCAGGGCGCACAGGGCCTTTGGCAAAACCCGCCTTACTACGCCGAATCGGATTCCTTTGCATTCGGTGGCGCTTGCACCTTCGCCACCGCCGCATGTGCAACCAAGTATGGGCTGACACCGTCAGCGATAAGCGCCTCCTCTGGCTTCCCCATCTTTACTGCGCCTCCGGTGCCAGCCAATTTTACGGGGACTATTCAGTCGCAGAACACGAACTTTAAGCAGGGCAGAATCCAGCAGTACAACGTAAACATTGAACGCCAAGTGCCCGGCGATATCGTCGTGACCGCCGGCTACGCTGGGTCTCGCAGTTCTCACATCTTGGTGGATGGCAACAACATCAACGTGGGATCTCCCTCTGCTTGTGGTTCTGTGGCCGGTTACACGCTGGGTTGCGGGCCGGGCGGCGCTTCGTTCGGTGTTCCGTACCCTGCATTTCCTTATTCAACCATCCAGAACTTCACTGACTCAGGCAAAGCTGAATACAATGCGCTTCAGATCAAAGCGGAGACAAAGGGCGGGAAGTATGGTCTCTATGCCCTTGTTGGATACACCTATGCGCGCGCCTATGACAACGGGTATACGGATGGTCTTGGCAGCCTGCTTGGCGCTACATATTACCCTCTGCCGAACTGGCAGAAGCTGGATTGGGCGCTATCCCAAATCAATCTGAACCAGAACTTCACAGCAAGTGTGGTCTACAATCTGCCTTTTGGCAAAGGTCAAAAGTTTGGCTCCACTTGGAACCGACCGGTGAACGCGATGCTCGGAAACTGGGAACTCAACGTGATCGAGAAGATCACCTCTGGGTTTCCGGTCTTTATTGTTGACAGCGCCAATTCCTCTGGTGTGAATTTCCAGAACAACGGAAACAGCCTCAATCGCCCAAACCAGATTTGTAGTCCTCAATCCAGTAACCCGACATTAGGTCAATGGTTTAATACGTCGTGTTTCGTCAGTCCGGCTGCCGGCGAGCTCGGCAACGCTTTGCGGACTCCGGTTTCAGGGCCGGGTTTCGCCAACACGGATTTCTCAGTAGTGAAGAACTTCCCTCTGGGATTCCGGGAGGGGGCCCAATTGCAGTTCCGTGCGGAGTTCTTCAATCTGTTTAATCATCCTCAGTTCGCCATACCGGGTTCGGATCTGAATTCGCCGCTCACCTTCGGCATCATCAGCTCAACGGTTAACAATCCTCGCGTGATTCAATTCGCGCTGAAACTTCTGTTCTAAAAGAGTACTAATGGACCGAAGACCGCTCACTGGCGGTCTGTGTAAAAACCTCAGCAGTCACGCCGAATCGGTGTGGGAACGAAAGCCGAGATGACTCTTGGCTCAGCAGGCTAACAGCCCGCGCCAGTTGCCCGGCTTCTTGCCGCCGTAAACCGTAAACTCTAAATGATGCGATACTTCCGGTTCTTGCTGGCCATCACCTTAATGATGATGACCGCTTCGTTCATTACCGCCCAGCCGCGGCGAAAGGTAATCATCAACGAGGACTGCTCCGGACCCGGCGGCAGCAATATGCAGACGCTGCTGCTGCTGATCCAGTCCCCACAAGTCGAGGTGCTGGGCATAACGGTCGTGAGTGGCGATGCCTGGCGTGACGAAGAGGTGGCGCACACCCTAAGGCTATTGGAAATCATTGGCCGGCCGGATATACCGGTCATGAAAGGGGCGATCTTTCCGTTGGTGCGAACTCGCGAGGAAACAGAGCTCTGGCAGGACCGCTACGGGAAAGTGTCTTATGAGGGTGCTTGGGATCCGCGCTGGTATCACGGCCCCTACGTCGTGCCGCCGCTCCCCGAAGGGGAACCCACCACCAAGGCAGCCGACGAGGACGCCGCCCATTTCCTGGTGCGCATGGTTCATAGGTACCCGAACGAGGTGACGATTTACGAGGGTGGCCCGATGACCAACCTCGCAGTGGCCATTAGCTTGGATTCGCATTTCGCCGAACTGGCACAGGGATTGATCTTCATGGGCGGGAGCCTGAATCCTCAGACCACCGATCCCGAGTTCACCAATAACCCTCGTCACGAATTCAATTTCTGGTTCGATCCGGAAGCTGCCGATGCGGTGCTGCGCGCGGCGTGGAAGAAGATCATCTGCACGCCCACGGATATTTCCATCAAGACGCGGCTCACGGCGGCGATGGTCAAGCGTATCGACGCCAGCGGAACGCCGATTGGTCATTACATTGCCAAGTTTTTCCAGCCAGGCCAGGGCAATGACTACATGTGGGATGAACTTGCCGCCGCGGCCTGGATCGACCCCAGCGTGATTACGGCACGCGAAACACGGTACATGGATGTCGATGTCGATCACGGCGCGGGCTATGGGAACACGCTTACGTGGCACGAAAGCGATAAGCCGAAAATCACAGTACAGCCGGTTGAGATTCAACTGGATTTAGATCTCGAAAAATTCAACGAGATGTTTGTGCGTCTAATGAGCGCGGCGACACCCCGCGCTCACTAACAGGCCGCTGAAGAGGGCTAAAGCCGAGACGATCGGCTCAGCAGGCTGACAGCCTGCGCCACATTCTCGGAAGAAACCTACTGAGGCGGAGAAGCGGTTATCCGGCCGCGAAGCTCAACGACAAACTGCTGGAGTTCGCTACGTTCACGCGTTATCTGCGCAGCCGACTTCTTGGACAACTGTTCAAAGACTGCCATCTGTTCTTGAGCTTCTGGCACCTTGCCCATCCGCGCGTATGCTCGCGCCAAGCGGTAGTGAGCCTGCTCTAACTCGGGGCTGACTTGAATCGCCTTTTGATAGGCGTCGACGGCTTTGGCGTATTCTTTCCGGTCGGCGTAGACAGTTCCCAGTTGGAGATAAGCCACGCCCAGATTCGGATCGAGGTGGACTGCTTCTTCAAGCAGCGATGTGACCTTCGCCGCGTCGGCGTCATCCGGCTCTTCCCGAAGATTCCAAACGTTGGTCGCGTAGTAATATTTGGCCAAGGCACTGCCCGGTTGGAGCCGTGCAAAGCGGTGCAGCCTTCTTGTAAAGCCCTCTTGATGGGTGATCTCCGAGCTTTGAACTTTGGCCATGAACAGATAGGGTGCGGGGTCCACGGGATTGAGGTCGCACGCCTCGAAAAAGTGCTGCGCAGCCTGACTGTAATCACCATGCGCATACAGAGACGCAGCAAGCCCAAGCAGCATCCGGTCCGATCGCGGAAACAGCCGAGTACCCCTCGTGAAAACTTCTATGGCCGGCTCGACTGCGCGGTGAACCAGCAATTCGGCGCCCCAATCAAACAGATTGGGCTCGCTGGCATCCAACTCAACCGCTCTCTGGTATTCACGGACCGCTACCAGCGGGTTTCCGGTCTGTTCGTCGGCGTCGCCGAGTAGTTGGTGGAGTTCGGCTTTACCAGGATTGAGCTCCACCGCGCGCTCCAAGTACGGCAAGCCTTCGCGAGGTCTTCCGTCAGTTACCAGGAACTTGCCTAGTTTGTAGTTGGCCTCGAAGTTATTTGGATCACGGTCAACGGCATCTCGCAGAGATTTTTCCAGCGCCCCCGCAGAAACCGTCGACTCGCTTCCCTCCGACGTCTTGCTGAGGTTTGCAGTCGCCTTAGCCAGCGTCTCAGTTGACCGCAAAGTTCCCCCAGAACCGTGGCCACCGAGATAGGTACTATCAGTGACGCCTGCAACGGTGAAGTTCGGCTCGTCGAAGAATGCTGGTCTTGCCTTGGCCGGCTCCGGGTTGGCGGTGTTCGGAGTCCTCAGTGTGATGTTGACTTCTCTAACTTCCCCGGACTCGATGAAAAACGGATCTAAAGCAACACCGCTGAGTACGCTTTTCTCAGCGCGTATCGAATAAGTGCCTTCCCCAAGGCCAGAAAAGCGATAGCCTCCTTGGGCATCGGTGTGGGTGACCGAGGTCTGGCCGTTGCCTTTCAGCTGAAGGTAAACGATCGCATCTTCAACCGGGCGGTTCTGCGAGTTCTGAACAGTTCCGCGCAACGTGGCGGAGACCTGGGGTTTGGCTGATGACGGAAGGCCCTGGGATTGAGCCTGAGATGCGGATCCGACCACTAGCGTACTCGCTACAAAGAGCACCCCGATCCGAGACCATGTCATAGGTGACTGCCTGGTTCAATCTTAGACCCTCGCTGAGGATTCGGGTCCATCGCCGCAGCCCTTACTTCAATTGCGCCAAAGCTTGTTGCGCTTGCACATGATCAGGCCGTTGCTTCAGGAGCTCGAGCAACACCGCTCGGGCTTTGTCCGAAGACCCCTCAATCTTGTAGATGCGGGCCAGGTTCAAATACGACTGATCGAATAGCGGCGCGACTCGGATGGACTCTTCAAAGCTGGCAATCGCTTCCTCGGTATGCCCCGTCCTCAGGTAAAGCACGCCCAGGTTGTTCAATGCTTCCGGGTAGGCGGGGCGATACTGCAAGGCCTTGCCTAGGTATAGGTACGCAGATTCGGTCTGATCAGTTTGGGCGAATACCATCCCGAGGCTGTAGTTCGCCTCTGGGTCGTCAGGCTTAACGGCCAGGGACTTCTGCAGCTCGGAGCGCGCCTCATCCCATCGTTTCTCTTGGCGATAGGCATTCCCTAGGTTCTCCAGCGCAATGAAATGTTCGGGATTCAGGCGAAGCGCTTCGTGAAAATATCCGATGGCTTCGTCCGTTTTGCCTTCGCGCGCCGCGATGAGCCCGAGGTTATTCCAGGAATTAGTCCGGGTTTCTGGGTAGCTGGCTGTCAGTTTCAATGCCTCGCTGAAGCTGTCACGCGCTTCGCGAATCTTCTCCTCTTTCAGATAGACGCTCCCAATTCCATACTGGGCTTCGGCGCTCGATGGATCAGCACGGGCGGCAAGCCGGAATGACGCTTCCGCCTCGGTTAGGAAGCCGCGTTGAAAGAAGACCGAACCATACGAGAGATAGTTTCGCCCGAATTCATATGTGTCCGCCACACCAGAGAAGGGGAGTGCCTTGGCAAGACGGGCTGAAACCGTTTTCGGAATACGCTTGACGTCCTGCTCGGCTGTCTCTTCTTTGATGGGGCCTTGATACACCTTCACGATGTCGCCCTTTTCGTCGAGCAGGAACGATGTTGGCAGACTCAGATCGCGGCGCCGGTCAAACAGATAGCGATGGAGGATGTCGTAGACGCCCGCGACCTCAGCCGATCCGCAAACGACCGGTAAGGAAAGACCCAGCTCGCGCATCACTGCCCGAATGTTCTCGGGCGCGGCTGCGTCATCCACATTGACCGCGAGCAACTGTAGGCCTTGTGACTCCCAATCGGCATGAGACCGCTCAAAGGTCCGGAGATCCTTCAGGCAGCTTGGCGACCCGCTCGCCCAGAAATTGAGGAGCGCCGGCCGTCCGCGCAGCGACGACAGAGACCGAGTTTGTCCTGTGAGGTCGGGCAGAGAGAAATTGGGGGCCGACACGGGGACGAGCAGCCAGGTTTCAAACGACGTGGGAAGTTGGTCCTCTTCTGACGGCTCGATCACGTCGGTGGTGCCGCTAGGGGTCTGGTTCTTAAACGGTTCCATGCGCGGAGCCAGTACGCCTTCCTCGATAAAGACCCGGTGGTTCGGGGGCAGACCGTCGAACCGCTGGACGAGCCCGCTTGGCCAGCGGATCGATGCGTTCACGTGGCCTTTCGCCGCGCCTAAGCCGAAGAGGATTTCCTTGCTGTGCTGCGAAAGAAATCCCGACCCGGCTTGAAGCGTGCGGGTTTGGCGAGAGACGCCAGTGTCTACGGTAACCGTGGCGCCAATCGCGTCTCGATTGCTCTTGTTGCCGCGAAGTTGGAAGGCGATCGAAGGCGGCAGGTCCTGCATCACATTCTTCAACAGCCGCAACTGCGGAGCATTCCGATTCTTCAAACACAGTTCTTGTCGCCCGTCATGATCAAAGTCGGCCAACGCAAACGACCGGCCGTCTTCTGAGAAATCCAGGCCAACCACACCGGAGACGTCAGAAAACGTTCCGTCCCCGTTGTTGGCATAGAAAACATTCCGCTCGTAGCCACTCCAGGTTTGGTCGGTTCGGAGTAACTCGTTCACAGCGGCCCAACCCTGTTCGTAGTCAGCCGAGAACCTCAGTTCGTTTGGAGAGTTGGCCACGACCTCCCGCCAAAAGAAGCTATTAAGGTCTTCCCGCAAGGGACCGGAAACCATCCCGTTGGCTATGTAGAGATCGGGGAATCCATCATGATCAAAGTCCCACGCATCGCTCGACCACGCCCAGCGGCCGATTCCCATCCGGCGGCTTGGGCAGTTTCATCTCAGAAAAGTGCCTTTGCCGCCGTTCTTGAAGAGGGAGTTACCCATCGCGTGTTTGCGATAAGCTGCTCGCACCGATGATGTCTCGCTCTTCTGAAAGTTTTCCTGGTGGAGATGACATTCTCCCGCTGCGGTCCACATGTCCGCGACATACAGATCTTCCGCGCCGTCGTTATTGTAGTCGAAGCAACAAACGCTCATTCCCGCGCCGGTATCTTCGACGCCTGCCTGAGGCGCAACGTCAGTGAACTTTCCCTGGTGATTGCGGTAGAGATTCTTCCGGCCAAAGTCATTCACCACATAGAGGTCGGGCCATCCATCCTGGTTGTAGTCATTCCAACCACAACAAAAGCTATAGCGTGTATTGTTCTGATTCAGACCTGATTCCGCGGTCACGTCGCGAAATGTTCCGTCACCGTTGTTGCGCATCAGGAAATTTGGTGGTCCGTTGTTGGCGTCGTAGTAAGGAATCGGATATTTGTACTGATCCGTGCCTTGGTAATAGACATACAGACAGAAGTAAATATCGAGTAAGCCGTCGCGATTGTAGTCGGCCGCGGCCGCGCCCGTGAATGTTCCTTGCGGTGCGTTGGCGAACTGAAACGCATCTGGCTTTAAACGGAATTTACCGCGGCCTTCGTTCAGGAACAAGAGCGGGCCGTTTGCCCGCACAACAATCAAGTCCTGGCGACCGTCGTTGTCAAAGTCGGCGATAATCGCGCAGGCCGTGTTTTCGAGGATACCTACGCCGGATGCTTCGGTGATGTCCTCAAAGGTCCCGTCGCCTCGGTTCCTGTAAAGACGGTTGGGAAGACCCGCCGGCTGGCAAACATACAGGTCATCGAAGCCGTCGCCGTCGATGTCTCCGACCGACACACCATTGTGTCCGTAGATGTCGATGCCGGTCGCGCCATCCAACACGGTGCGCCAATAATCGACTCCGTGAAGAAGTTGGTCGCGCATAAGAGCCACTTGCCGCCGAGTGCTTGCCTTGTGATATCCGAATAAAACGGGGACGGCGCTCTACTACGCATCTCTTCTGTCGAACTCCAGCGCCGGAGGAGATAATTGCCGGAAGAAGCCGTTTCCCATTCGAGTTCCCAGAAGCCGACGCGCTGCTCACGATGAAAATCAAGTCCCGTGCCCACGAACTCATACCGCACCCTAGTTGTCAGTTGCGGAGCAGAGGAAGACTGGCCGGCTCCCGCGTCAATTCGCGTGATTTGAAACTCCGCCGTCAGGATTTTGGAGAAGGCGCTCAGTGCACGCCGCAGTTCCTGTAGGAAGGCGTCTCGGCCCAAAGGAGGTGCTTGTCGAAAAGTGAGCTGGGCAACTTGGAGCGCGGGACCGGAGCGCAGCGTTCGGGATGCCAATGGCTCTAGTGAGCACCCTGAGAATGCCTGGGCCAAGACCTTGTCGATGCCGTCAACCGATTGCGGAGACTGCCGCAACCCAAGGCTCCAGTCGTCCAGAATCGTCTGGATCGGGCTACGGTGTTTTTCCGCACCGAAGCTCTCCAGCCGTGTCTTGGCTTTGAGCAGTGTGCCATCCAGCGGCGTCTGCGACTGAAAGTGCGGGGCTAAGTAGTACTGGCCATCCGGGGCGATTGCGATTTGGGAATCGAGCCGACCAAAAAAAGAACGGGGTGCGGTCGACATCACCCCAACCGATAGCCCTTGCCAGCACCGGGCCAGAAAGCTCCGCCTGCGCATCCCGGCTACATGCACGCTGAGTCAGCCTCCGGCCTGGAATCCTCTGTTCTCTTTAAGTCTTGGCCCAAGGAATCGAACACTGTCTAATAAACCGTCTGGTCGGTTGGAAGGCTTGCCAGTCTGTGCGCCGTAGCGCTCATGATCGAGCATAGCAATGACCAACAGGGTCGCCGTCTATCCTGACTCAGCATAAAGCCGCAAGCTAGACTTGGCTCTATTAACGTTTAGCGCGTTCGCTACTGTAGCTATCAAGGGCTCGGATCCCATGAATACCAGACACGTCATACTTCTATTAGTTCTTCTTGCCGTCCCACTCTTTGGGCGCCCTAAAACCGACACGATCGTTATGAAAAACGGCGATCGCTTTACATGCGAGATCAAACAGCTTAACCGCGGGGTCCTCTACGCTGGGCTGGATTACGTCGATGGCACCGTCTCTATTGATTGGTCGAAGGTGGCGCGGGTAGAGAGTACTCAGCTGTTTCTGGTGCATACTCAGGACGGCACCATCTACGAGGGGACTATCAGGACGCCGGGCACGCCTGCAGAGGAGCCGGTGAAAATCGAGATTGTCGGGGCGCCGCAGCAGCAGGAAGTTGTCGAGCGGCGACAGATTGTCGAACTGGATCAGGCTTCCGAATCCTTCTGGCGCCGCTTCAGCGGAAGCATAGATAGCGGAATGATTTATTCAAAAGGCAACAACACCGCCCAATACAACCTTGGTTCGGACCTCACATTCCGGAAGGAGGGATGGAGCGCCGGCCTGAGCTATAGCTCCAACCTCTCCACCAGCAACCGCGAGACTGCGGCGACTCGCAACCAGGTAGACTTTAACGGGCTCCGGTTCATACGTTGGAATAACTGGTACTACACCAGCTTAGGCAGCTTCCTTCAGAGCTCACAGCAGGGGATTAACCTGCAGACCAGTCTGGGGGGCGGAATTGGGCGTTTCTTCAGGAACACGAACCGCACTCGGATTGGTCTGACCGGCGGCTTTACGTGGCAGAACACCCAGTATGATTCATCACTGCTTTACCCTTCAGAGAAGGCTGTGGCCGGACTGATTGCCGGAAATGTTCAGGTGTTCATCTTCAAGAAAACCACTCTGATCGTGGATGCCACGTTGCTCCCGGTCCTCAGCCAGCCGGGGCGCGTGCGCTTCAACACGAACGCATCGTATTCCATCCAGATCATCAAGAACCTCTGGTGGAAGTTTACGTTCTACGGGAACTGGGACAGCAGGCCACCGGGAGGCCTGTCAGGCAGCGATTATGGCTCCAGTTCGGGAATCAGCTATTCGTTCAATTGAGATGCAAGACTGAGATATTAGCGTGCCGGTCAGTGAACGCCGTTGCATTTCATGCGATGAGTCCGCCTGGCACAGGAAAACTTCGCTTAGAACAGCCGTCCTAACGCGAAATAAATCTTGTGCGCTCCGCCAGTTCCCGCGGCGCCTCCGAGGAAGAGCGGCCCAAGCAACGTCGTCACCACCACGCCGCCGTTTCCGTCTTGAGCCAGGTTCACGGGGGTCAATCCGCCGTAGGGTCTTCCGATCTCATAGAAGCCGATGGCGTAAATGGGCCCGCCAATCAACGGAGACAGCTTTCCAATCTGGTGCTCGTACCCTGCATGGAACAGAAAGTACTGATTGGTCAGTATCTCGTTTTGGGCCCACGCACCAAGCCGTAGCGGTCCGCCAAGGGTGAAAGGGGGCAGGCCCGTGTCTTCGTGTCCAAATGTCGTACCACCGGCTCCGCCACCGAAAATCGATCCATTCTTGCTCACGGGTCTAAACGTATTGAAGCTCAGCTCAGCTACAGGGTAGCCGCTGGGGGCGCCTGGTGCTGTATCACGATACTGGAACGTGCCGGTTAAATGGGTTCCTGAACGGGGAACAACCGGGCTGTCGGTGCCAATGTATTGATAACTCGCTCGGGCTCCACTGAGCCTGCCTCCATTGACCTGGATGTCTGGTGAGCCGATGCGCAAAGAGGCGGTTTCGTAAACAGCTTGATACCCTACACGCAGTTCGCTTTCACGGTTGAACTGATATCCAAGGTCCAGGCCGCCTCCATATTGCTGTAGGCGGTACTCGGCAATTTGCTTGTTGTTCTTATAGAGGTCAAAGGGCGTACTGACCACTAGTGCGTCTGGGGAAACGAACCATCTGCTCTCCGGCGTGAAGGGATGAAAGTACTCCGACCGGATCCCATACGTTGAGAACAGCGATACGTCGGTCCGCAACTCGGAACGAAAGCCGCCAAAGTCCAGGAAGGTGACTCTCGCCGCTACGTCAATCTTCACGTTCTGGTAGTCGTCTCCATTTACGAAAACGCCAGGTATCAAGGACGGCGGCGTATACGACTTTTCCACCGCATCAATCAGCAAGCCATCTTTGCCATCCCGCTGCGCCATCTCATAGCTTAAGCTCGAAAAACGCCCGAGCCCGATTAATCGGTCCAGGTCATTCTGAATCTTCTCGGTATCCAGCGGTTTGCCCACGTATCCGTTCAGGCTCTTCTGTAGGGCCTCGGCCATTTTCGGACTCGCTCCTCGGACCTCGACGAACTGGACCGGTGGCACCACCGTCAACTTCCTGGAGTTCCGCTGAGCGATATAAGCTGCCCATGTCTTGTCGTCCACCGAGAGGGTTGACAGCATTCGCGCTTTCTTCTCGGCGCCTTGCACGCCCAAGTCCGCGATCTTGTCGCCGGCGTCATAATCCATCGCCGTGTATCCGACCAGATCGACGGTTACCAAAATATCCGCCGCCTCCATGTTGCGTTTTTCGTTGGCGGCGATCATCACCGAGATCGCGTCCCCCAGCACACTGAACATCGACTGCGTTTCCTTAGCGTTGAATGATGCCGTCTTAAGGTAAATAGCGATCACCACGTCAGCGCCCATCTTCTTAACAACATCGACAGGCAGATTGTCCATCAAGCCTCCGTCGACGTAAACCTTGCCTTCGGGCGTCGTCACCGGTTCGAAGATCCCAGGCAGCGACATCGTCGACCGAAGCGCCGCCGCCAGCGAGCCGTTATCGAATACGTGGGCCGTTCCGGTGTTCATCTCCGTCGCTACGCAGCGGAACGGGATGGGCAGATCGTCGAAGCTCTTAATGTTCGAATAGGGCAGTGAGGCGCTGTCCAGAATGTACTGTACCTCTTGCCCGGAGTTCAGCCCGCCCGGGAAACTCAACCCGTGTTTCAGCCCCAGCTCAAGGTAGTTCGGATATGCCTCCCGGTCTTGCTTTCTTCGGTAGGCCATCTCCTTGAACGGCACCTGCCCGCGCAGCACTTGGTCCCAGTTGATATCGCGAATCAGAGTGCGTATTTCGCTTGGGCTCTTGCCGGTGGCATAGAGGCCGCCCACCAACCCGCCCATGCTGGTACCCGCGATGTAGTCGACCGGAATATGGTGCGCTTCCAACCATTCGATCACGCCGATGTGTCCCAGTCCCAGTGCGCCGCCGCCTTCGAAAGCGACGCCGATTTTCGGTCGCTTCGGAGTTTGTTCTGTCGTCTGGCTGAACATCGGCCCGCAAAGAATGAATGCCGTGATGAGTGCACAGCCGACATGCAAGCGTCCGTGCCCCTTCCTGCCCGCTGGACGCGCGCTGAAGCTTGTTTCTAGAAAACGATCGAACATGTATTGAATCTCCGCCCCGGATCCGTGCGCGGTATGAGACAGTGCGAGACTGTCGGGCACTCGGAATATGAAACCCTGGACTCTTAAGCCTAGCAAGATCCCTAGGCCAGACTGATCGATGTTCTCGATCCGGTCGATGTGAATCCTGCGGGATTTGACTTCTGTCGCGCGGCCGTAATGCGACCAGTGTCGTTTAGTTTGTGGATTTTACCCGCTGCGCAAGACTCTGCGAGAGGGCGGCCGACATGGAGTCTTCAATCTCCACCAGATTCGTCCAGGGGAAGGAATAATCACGGCTCCAGATCACTTTCGGTCCGCGCTCCTGGGTGAGCGTTACGGAGAGCCGCGAGAGCTTTCTTGTTCTCTCAAACCGGCCCGTCACCACGTAGTCCGCTTTCAATCGCTCTGCGATCTCCGAGTCCGTCCCATCGATTGTTGGTCCGGTGGAGGATTCAGGAGGCTCAACGACGCTGATTTCGTTCATGCGCGCGAGCGAAGCTACCACGGAATCGGCCAGCGCACGCCCGAACAGTTCGTTTTCAGCGCTTTTGCCGGCGGACCGGAAATGCAGAACGGCCACTCGCGGCAACCGTTGGTGCGCAAGCGCGGCCGCAGGTTTGCCAAGACCGCTGGATCGTTGCCAGACGAATGCTCCTGCCAAGGTAATCACCAGAATGACTGCGGGAATCAGGACCAGCAGCGGAAGGCTCAGAATGTGGATCCTGCCTACTTCTTCATGGAGCTTGTGCAACTTGGCGTAGACGCGGGCCACCCTGGCCGGACTCGGCGGAAGTTGCGGCTGATCGCTGGGCTCCAATACGTCCAGATCCAGGCCCCACGGACGTGTGCTTCCCGTCCGCGCCGCTTTATCGTCAGCAGGTACCCTGCGACGGTGGAATGAGGGCACATACCGGCCTCTCGGAAGCTCGATCACCACCGGATCCTGGGCGCCCTCGCTCTGATAATACTCGACCAGGCGCTCCCGCAGTCGTCGAGCGTGGGTGCGAACGATTCCATCCAGCTTGGGGTCGTACGATGGATCACGGCGGTACAACTCAATGCCGATCGCGGTCTGCTTTAACCCCTCCGTGTCACCCCTGAGACTTGCTTCGACGACGAACCGTAGTAACTCCGTCAGCCGCTTTGAGTTGGCGAAGAGCCTGCTTCCCTCGATGCGCGCCACGGCATCCAGAATCTCAGATGTATTAATCTCCGAATTGGAACTCTGAGTAATCATGCCTCCGGGCGTCACCACAAGCACTAGGGACGCTCCTTAGGTCTCCCTCGTTCCGGCTACCTCACTCTGCCTCACAAAAACCGCTAGCGGGCTCCGCAAGGCGAACTAGGGAGAAAGAAACCAGAACCCTATGCCTTTTCTCTTTCCTATCGTGCCTCGATCCTGGCCCAAGCCCAAGCCCCTTCTCCAAGCGCCACAGCGCAATGAGGTCAAACGGATATCTTTATTATAATCAATGACTTGATTTGGGGTTACACGGGGTTGCATACCCTCCTGTCCCTTTGCCGGACGAGGTACTGGTGGCAGCATCACTATAGCCTTAGCTTCGCGCAGCAGGAATAAGCATTACAGCAGCGGTCGGAAACGCCTGCCGGCAATTCTGCGCAAGCCCGGGCTAGATATCAAGGCAAGTCTTCAGGAGAAGAAATAAATGAGATTACGATTCACAATTCTAATGGCGGCCGCATCACTGGCTTGCAGCGTGGCCTACGCGCAGGACTCCCCGAAGGTCGAGGTGTGGGGCGACTACTCCTACATCTACGCAACGCCGCAAAACAATGACTACATCAAGTCCTTCGCCCTCAACGGCGGCGGCGGCGGGGTTGCTGCTTACTTCACCAAGTACATCGGAATTGAGGGCGAATTCGAGGGTTATGGAAGCTATAACCACTCCGTTAACGTGCCTCCCCCATATTGCAACGGTCCCGGATGCACTGTCATCGCGAGCGGGAATCTGTTTACCTACAACGTCGGTCCCATTGTGAAATACCGTACCAAGCATTTCGAACCCTTTGTCGAGACGATGTTCGGCGGCGCGCACAGCAATTTCTATGGAAATCTGTATCAGCATTGCACAACCGCTGACTGCGTCGTTGCTAGCAAGTCCCCGAGCAACAACGCTTTCGATTTCATCATCGGCGGCGGCATCGACGTTCCTCTGAACGCGAGATTCGCCATCCGGCCGGCGCAGTTTGACTACATACTGACTCGCTTTGGCAACGACTTCACGCACGGCAACAACAACCAGAGCAATTTTCGGTTCCAGGCCGGGATCGAATTCCGGATGTGACCTGGCTCCTACAACAAACAGCTGCAGGGACTCGGGGAGCACAACGCTCCCCGGGATCCCCGGTTGGGACGTAGTATATAGGCGTGGTCATTAGAAACCAAAATTAGGGCACGCCCCGGAGCTCAAACCTGCGTTGGGAGTTTGTCGGTGGCAGCAATTGTCGTAAGCCACCGTCCGAAAATCATCGTAAGCCGCGCAAGCTGCGGCTGAGTATACAACCCAGCTGCGGCTAGCCAAAGCGAAAGGCTCACAGTGCACAAACCAATCTGTGCCTTGGCGGCGTGGGCATTAGTCTGGCCAACGGCCTCTATCCTGGCTCAGATCAGTCAACAGGAACTGCTTCAAAAGCTCGCCACCGTCAAGGAATCAGTCGCGCGCAACCAAGCCGCGTTGAGAGAGTTAACGTGGTCGGAGCGCACGATCATCAGCGAGAAGGGCGAGGTCCGAAGAACCGAAATCGCGACTTGCCATTACCGGCCTGATGACCAATTGCAGAGAACGCCGATCAGCGCCTCGGAGCAACCTCGCTCGGGCTTGAAAGCCAAGATCTTTGAAATGAATAACACCGTGCTGGAAGCCTATACACAGCGCTTGCTGGCTCTCCTCAACCAGTACTTGCCTCCCTCCCCGCGGTTGATGAGCACGGCTCGGGAAGCTGGGAACGTGTCGCTGGGTTCATCCACGCCGGGGACGATCACCTTGAATTTCAGGAGCTATCTTCAATCGGGTGACTCGCTCATATTCAACTTTGATCCAGCCACAAGGTCTCTCCGCAAGGTCTTCGTCAATACGTATTTGGGCGACCCCAAGGATCCCGTCACGCTCTTCGCCGCGTATGCAACTTTGCCGGACGGCACCAACTATGTTTCCTCTACAACGCTGAATGAGAAGGCGAAGGTCATCCAGATCACGATTCAGAACAGCAATTTCCAGAGGACAGAGCCCTAGCCAAGATGGAGCCCTGAGTCAGGCGTGCCGTCCCGCCGATATCTCTTGACGAGGCGCCTGTCAACTTGCCAAACTCTGAGGAATACGCGGAGCCCGGTCTGGTTCCACGCGAGTTGCATCCCCGTGTCGGGACGAGACCAATTGAAAAAGAGGACCGACGACATGAAAACACTTCTGATGCTTACCTGCCTGGCGCTCATCTCTTTGGGAGTCGCCTCAGCACAGATTCTCACCCTTACCTCGAAAGCTCCGTTCTCCGTGGGCAACGGCAACCTTCCCGCCGGAGCCTACCAGATCCAGAACGTCGGTGAGGACCTGATGACATTCCAGATTTCGAGTGTCTCCAGCGGGCACGGCGTCATGTTCGAGGCAGACTCCACCGACACTACCCCGACTGGTTCGGCTGTGACATTCCTGAAGTACGGCGACAAACTCATCCTGAAGAGCTTTTCGGTGAACGGTGGCGTCGGCTATTTTATACCGATTTCTCTCCCCGAGAAACAGGCTAAAAAGAGCGGCGCGAAGCCCACCAAGGTGACCACCCCAGCGAAGTAAGGCATCGCTGTCAAGCTCACATCGGGCCTTGAAATGCGGGGCGGAGTAGCCTCCGTTCCCGCAGGAATGAACGTGCCGGGGCTATTTAAACTTCGTGCCTAACCAGGAGTACTGCCAAGCGACCGAGACGGTTTGATAATCGCCTCCGTACACGATGTAGGCGCCGTTGCTATAGCTGAGTTTGATGGACTGATGTGTGCCGATGGGGATCGACGCCGTTGCACCGATACGCGAGTTGTTTTGGAAGCTTTTGTAGTTGATTACGCCGTTCACGATAGAACGGCCCCCCACCCAGTAGTTGCCATCGAGGGAAAACCAAAGCCGCCGCTTCCAGTCGTAGCTGAGGTGCGCTTCAAAGGCCGCTGTGGGCCGCTGTGTAAGAGTACTGTTGCCGGTGGGGTAGAACGCAGTGTTGTCGGTGAAAAACCAAACGGCGGCATAGGTGTCGAGAACGACCTTCCCCCAACGTTTCGACAGACCAATCTCCGGCTTGAAGGCCCAGCGGTTGGAACCCTGATTGATCAGCCGGCGAGGATCATACTGGCCGGTGGGGGCAACCACTTTCAGGCTGGCGCCAATGAGGGTCTTCTGACGCCACTTCACGAACTCCGGCGCCTTCATAGCAGGGCCGCCCTTCAGGTTGACGGCGAAGCGATAAACGGTGTCCGCCAAACCCGAGCGATATATAGACATCCGAGTGTTGAAAACATTCCCGCTGAAATCGCCGATTGCATAGGGCAAAGAGCCGGTGACGTTGAATGAACGACCGAAGAAGTCGCCGGAATAGTAGTACGTCATGACCGCAGTGTTGATCTCTCCCTTCGCCCCCTCGATCGGAATGGAGGGGTCAAACAGAACATCTCCGTTGTTGAAGGAATAGGTGAGCGTGATCGCGTTGCCATTTACCGGTGTGATCACGTAGGCGCGAGGCGACAGGTCTTGGCCGTGGCAAACAGCAGCGACAATCGAGCAAGCACAAAGCAGCCGGAAAAATAGCGAGTTGAGCTTGTCCAGAATTAAAGCACCCCGATCAAAGCAACAACCAGCAGCCGGGCCGTTGCGCTCTGCCACACCCCAGTTGTTCAGTCTACGACGCGGAACAAGGACGGAGCCTCAAATCCCTCGGGACAGCACGGAATTCTGGGACGCACAGGGCGCTCGTCCGCCGAGCTTAGCCAGTTCTGCGACCGCCACCAGTTCTAGTAAGGCGCCACGACCACCCGATAGAAGACGCCATTCGCGCCGTAGGAGGGCAGGAACCAGGTGTTGCCGCAAAGGCTGTAGGTCACCCCAGATACAACTGGGGCGGCACATCCTGCCGGCAGCGTGGCGTAGACCGCACCCATTGTGTAAGTTGCGCCTGCAGCGTAGCCAGCTGCGTAAGCGTTCGAAGTGGCAGCGGCCGTATTGGCCGAGGCGATAGCGGCGCCCGCAGCCATGCCTACGGCAGCGCCCGTCACGGCAGCTGCCCCGGCTGACCAGCCGCCGCAGTTGTAGCACGAAGATCCGTAATAATTCACGGTCGTGGGCGGATGGTAAGCGTAGGAGCCCGCGGGATAGTAGCCGGTCGTCGTCGGCGGATGATAGTAAGAGGACCCGCCCGGCGTCGTTGTCACCGCCCCATAGCCGGCCTTGCCCGTGGTGGTATCGCCGTACTCATTCGTGTGGGTCGAGTAGCCGCCGTCCGCGCCTTGATAGTGCGTCGAACTGGTGCCGTACGTGCTTGTATGGGTTGTGCCCTCACCGTCAACGTGCGTCGTGTTGCCCCCAGCGGCATTGGTGTGGGTGCTTCCTTCCCCTTCGACGTGTGCTGAACTCCCGCCGTAGTTGTTGTGCGACGCCCCGGCGCTGTAGCCACCCGCATGTGACCAGGAGAAGGCCGGCCCGCAGGTCAGCGCCATGGCCAGAAAATTCGCAATAACCGTCTTTTTCATAGTGTTTTCCTCTATTACTGCTGTGGCTGAGTTGTTGCTGAATTGGCCTTTGCCGGAGGCTTGGCTCCTGCCGGAACCGGCGCGCCCGGATGAGCAAACTTGATGTGCGTCGCGCTGGCGGCCTTCGGCGTCCCGAACACGTCCGGCGAGACGTCGGGGTTGAGGTTCCAATTGGAGAGAACCAGAATGTGGCGCTGTTTCAGCTTGTCGGCCAAGTAGATCGCCCGGAGAATGCGCGGCAACTTGTCGTCGGCCCCGATCCACTCCTGGATGAATACGCCGTTGGTGATATAGGCCACGATATCAGTCGTAATTCCGCCAACAACGTGAGATTGGCCCACGTAATAGGCGAGCGTCAGGCCGTCCGAAAGATCCCGATACGGATCGGTGACGATGACGTCCGTAAACGGGTAATAGATGGCTGCCGTCTTAAAAGCTGCCTCCAGCGTGGCATCGATCGTGGGCGGAGCATCCGCTACCGCTATTAGGTTCTCCGTCGGAGCATAGGCCATCATCACTTTCCCGTCGTAATAGAACTCGGACGGCGGACCATCGCCGGGTGTGATGACCCGGAGTTTGTTTGGGCGCACCAGGGTGATGTTGGACTGCGTGACATAGACCAGCGGTGGACCCTGGCGGGTTGGGCTCTCATAGCTGACATCGGCCGTGAAGGTCATGGACTTAGCGGCAGCCAGAACGGCGCTTGAGGCCTTCAAGATGTCGAGCGCTTTCGGTTCCAGTGCGGGGGGCGCGGGGGTCTTGGGCTTCACCGCCGCCTTCTTCGCGGGCGGGGGCTTCGATGACGTCGGAGGCGTTGTCTGTGCGCTCGCCACGCAAGCACAGACGAGCAAGAACCCGAACGTGGCCAATGCTGCCCGGCCAAAAGACTTAAAAGCGATCATGAATTATTCTCGATTCGCAACTCTATCAACATAAATCACCGCGGGAACTATTATGGGATCATCCCGCAATCAAACATTTTGTTCGCAATTGGCGCGGCGATCTTATTGAGGAATGCGGTACGCATTTGCGGATCGGCCTTCAGCATCGCTATGGCTTTCTGCTCTTGAGCAGTCGGGGGCGTCTTCGTTTCCTTCTTGACCCACAGCTGCTCACACGTCGAAGATGTGTATTTCTGAATCACCTTGTTGGCTATTGCGTCCATGATTGGATATTGAGCGCTCGCCACGCCCAGGTAACCAACGGCGAGAATGAGTCCGAAGAGGATAGTACGTTTTGTCATAGGGCTTGCTCCTTTTGGTCCCCAAGTCTCAGTTCCGGGGTCACCCAGCATTATGTCGTCTTTGCAACACAAAAGCCACCTGCCTGACCGTGCGCCGTAATCATCTCTTCACAAAAACCCGGCAGCAGGTGCACGATTCAGGGCAAGCTTATCCTGTGTGTGCCGCACGCGCCACTGTCGCTAGCGACAGGTTTGCCGCGGCCTCGAAGCGTCGAAGCGCTATCCTACCCAAGTGCTTCCCTTGGTCCGACCGGCGACACTCATGGCCCTTGCCGTCTTCGCTGCCTCCTACCTAGCCATCTGGGTCCGATGCCTGGCGCGGCTTACCAGCCGGATACCGTTTCCGACGCCGCTCATTTTGCTCACCGGTTTCGTCACGAACTTCTTCGACACGCTCGGTATCGGATCCTTCGCCACCACGACGTCCGTTTTCAAGTTCACCCGGGTGGTCCCCGATCGTCTCATCCCCGGCACCCTCAATGCCGGGCATACTTTGCCTGTCATCTTGCAGGCCTTCATCTACATTGCCGTGATCCAGGTGGACGTCACCACGCTGTTGCTCATGATCGCGGCGGCCGTCGTCGGCTCGTGGTTCGGCGCCGGCTGGGTGGCAGGCCTGCCGAAGCGCGGCGTTCAGATCGGCGTCGCTGTCGCTTTGCTGGTCGCCTTCGTCGTCTTGCTGATGCGCCAGTTTGATTTGTTTCCCGCTGGCGGCGATGCGCTGGGCCTGACCGGCTACAAACTGCTGTTCGCCGTCTTTGCGAATGCCGTGTTTGGCGCCGTCAGCACCCTTGGCATCGGCTTTTATGCGCCCTGCATGACTTTGGTCGGCTTGCTGGGAATGAATCCCGCCGCAGCCTTTCCCATTATGATGGGTTCCGCGGCATTCCTGATGCCGGTGGCGAGTTCGCGCTTTGTGCTGCGGAACGCCTATTCGCCCC
The DNA here is from genome assembly GCA_963771305.1 of uncultured Acidobacteriaceae bacterium. Lineage (GTDB taxonomy): Bacteria > Acidobacteriota > Terriglobia > Bryobacterales > Bryobacteraceae > CAJCIT01. The sequence continues at coordinate 176,853 of CAVYTS010000018.1, read as the reverse complement.
AAGTGGCGCTTGGGCTCACGCTGGGCGGACTTGTCGGCGTCCCAGTGGCTGCCGTTATCATCAAGTCGATCCCTCTGACCGCCCTTCGCTGGTTGGTCATGGTGGTAATTTTATATGCGGCGGTCGCCATGCTCCGTTCCGCACGGGTGGAAAGCCGAACTCTCCCTTCCGCCACCGAAGCGACTTATACATAGTGGTCAACCGGAAACCAATACAGCATGCGAATCACGAAAATCAGCGCTTACAAGGTTGACCTGCCGCTTCATGAAGGCAGCTATAAATGGTCAGGCGGCAACTCCGTCGCAGTCTTCGATTCAACCGTCGTCACCGTCGAGACCGACGCCGGCATCACGGGTTTCGGCGAGGTTTGTCCGCTTGGATCCGCATATCTGGCTGCCTATGCGAACGGCGCCCGAACCGGATTGGCTGAGCTCGCACCGGATCTTCTCGATTTAGATCCTACCGAACTGGGTAAGCTGAACCGCCGCATGGACCAACTCATGCGCGGGCATCCTTACGTGAAGTCGGCCATCGACATGGCCTGCTGGGACATTCTCGGCAAGGTGGCTGGGCAGCCCGTGGTCACGCTTATGGGCGGGCGCCATGGGGACGACTTTCCTTTGTATCGAGCCATCTCTCAGGACACGCCGCCAAACATGGCCGCCAACGTCGCCGGCTATCGCGCTCAGGGCTACACCAAGTTCCAGCTGAAAGTCGGCAGCAACCCCGACGTCGATATCGAACGGATTCAGGCCGTCGCGAAGGAAATGCAAACGGGCGACGTGCTCATAGCTGACGCCAATACCGGCTGGCGGCAGCATGAAGCCGTGCGTATCGCCGACGCTGTCCGCGAAGTCGACGTGTATATCGAGCAGCCGTGCCTCTCGTATGAGGAATGCCTGGCCGTCCGTCGGCATACCAATCGGCCCTTTGTGCTCGATGAGGTGATTGATGACTTGGCGATGGTGCTGCGCGGCGTATCGGATCAGGCAATGGACGTTATCAATCTGAAGATATCCAAGGTCGGTGGTTTGACCAAGGCTCGCCAGATCCGCGACCTATGCGTTTCCCTCGGCATCGCAATGACGATCGAGGACACCTGGGGCGGTGACATCATCACGGCCGCGATCGCCCACCTTGCACACAGCACGCCGCCCGAGTTCCTGTTCACTGCCACTGACTTCAATAGTTACGTCACGGTCAGCACCGCCGAAGGAGCGCCGCAGCGCCAGCACGGCCGTCTGTCAGCATCCACAACCCCTGGCTTGGGTGTCACCCCACGCCCCGAAGTCCTCGGCGCGCCGGTGTTCTCGTTCGGGAAGTAGACCGAAAATAACACGAACGAGCTCAAATCGAGCATCCTTGAGTTCCTCAAACCTGGATCCCGAAGCGACTCAACATCTCGCGTCGCCCAAGACCGGTCACGTCTAGCGCCCTGCTATCAAGTTCCTGAATCACCCATCTTCTCTTCAGCGCGAGTTTCAAAAGAGCTGCACCCAGAGCCCCACCGATGTGGGGCCGCCGTTCGCTCCAATCCAGGCAGGCACACGCGAACCGTCGACGCAGTGTGCGGGTCGCCTCAATGTCAATGCCCATTGATTCAAATCGCTTGGCTCCTTCCGGCGTCAAGTCATATTCACTCCCATCATCGGCGGAGCCAGTTTGTAGCCAGCCCAGAGTAATCAACCCGTCGTGCAGCGACACACCCACAGCACCCGCCATGTGGTCGTAGCAGGTCCGCGCAACCCGCAGGCGGCTCGGCGTATTTGGCACAAACTTGCGAGATCCGCCAGCCAGCACGCTCAACCCTTCCAGTGCGCTCGCAACATGGGGCCCATCCAGGCTGTAGTAGCGATGCTTGCCCTGAACCCGCACCTTCAGGAGGTGCTCCGTCTTCAGCCGGTGCAAGTGCACGCTGGTGGTGGAGGGGCTCACGTCCGCCACCGAGGCAAGCTCGGTGCTGGTTCGCGCGTGACCGTCCATCAGACAGTAGAGTATCCGGGCTCGCGCCGGCTCACCAATCGCCGCGGCAATGCGGGACACGGCGGTGTGAAAGTGTTCCTCGACTGACATACTTTGATCGTAGACGAAGTGTTCCTGTCCAGCAACGGGCATACTGCCGGTATGCAGCGAAAGGAGCCCTCCGCCAGACCGATCGGCCGTCGCGAAGCATTCGCGGCCTTCTTCACAGCAGGAACGGCTTTGACCGCGGACTCCAGCGATTTATCCATACCAGATACGAGGAAGAAGCCGATGACCATCACTTGCGTCATTCGTTATGAGATCGACCCTTTTCAGTTGGATGGGTTCAGGAAATACGCCGAGAATTGGGGCCGCATCATTCCGCGGTGCGGAGGCCACTTAATCGGTTACTTTCTTCCGCATGAAGGCACCAACGACGTAGCGTGGGGCTTGATCGCATTCGATAGCCTCGCGTCCTATGAGGCTTACCGCGCCCGATTAAAGTCCGACGAGGAAGCGCGCCAGAATTTCGCCATGGCCCACAATAATCGCCTCATCCTCCGCGAGGAGCGAAACTTTGTTGAAGTAGTAGACGGCACGTTCGGCCTTCCCTCGACTCGTGCCGGATCTGCCTAATCGCTATGTTGACTCAAACCGAAAAAGCACGGGCGTTCCGCGCGCTCCATCACCGCGATCGCGCCTTTATCATCCCCAATCCGTGGGACGTCGGAACCGCGCGGCTTCTAACGCTGCTCGGTTTTGAGGCGCTCGCCACCACCAGCGCCGGTTACGCCTTCTCCATGGGGAAGCCGGATAATACCGTCGATCGCCCACAAATGATGGCGCATCTGTCGTCCATTGCGTCAGCTACCGAACTGCCTGTTAGCGCCGATCTAGAGAATGGCTTTGGCGACGCTCCTGAAACTGTCGCGGAAACCATCCGGCTGGCGGCGGCTGCCGGAGTTGTTGGTGGCTCAATCGAAGATTCCACCCAACAGCCAAACCAGCCCATCTATGAACTCGACCATGCAGTCGCTCGGGTCCACGCTGCGGCAGAGGCAGCCCGCACTCTTTCTTTTCCCTTCACGCTGACGGCCCGCTGTGAGAACTACCTGGTTGGCCGTCCCGATATAAAAGACACCATCGAGCGTCTGCAGGCGTATCAGACGGCCGGCGCCGATGTTTTGTATGCGCCGGGCCTGACAAGTAAAGACGATATTGCCGCTGTGGTCAGTTCTGTAGACCGACCGGTCAACGTCGTCATGGGGCTCCAAGGCGTTCAATTGAGTCTGGCTGACCTTTCGGCCCTCGGCGTTAAACGTGTGAGCATCGGCAGCGCGCTGTCTCGCGCCGCGCTGGGCGCCTTCCTTCGCGCAGCCCGCGAAATGCAAGAACTCGGTACGTTTTCGTTCGCTCAGGAAGCCGTAAGCTACCGGGAAATCAGCGCCTTCTTTCAGGCGTGACGTTTTTTCCTGTGAGGTCATCAATGCTTGGCCTGGGCAATGGTATAAATCTCGAAGTAAGGTCGGTTCTTGAGGCCCATGCGGACTCGCCACTTCCGCCAATCCGTTTCGAAATGGTCCCTTAAGGCGTCGGCTCCCGCCGCGATGACGTTGTTTCTGGCCTTAGTCTGGCCGGCCACTCCGCAGCCCATGCCGAATCAGGTCGTGATTCAGGCTGGCACCCGCGTGGTGCTGGTGAATGTGGTCGTTAAGGACAAGCAGGGAAAGCCCGTTGACGATCTCAGCCGTGACGATTTCGTACTGATGGACAATGGCCAGGAACAAAAGATCACGCATTTCGCGCGGGAAGGGGCGGGCGAGTCCGCGACGGCGGCTCCCAATTCGCCCTCCCCGCTGACCTTCACAAACCGGCCTGGGCCGGGGACGTCTCCCGTCACCGTCTTTCTCTTTGATGAATTGAACACGAACCTCGCCGATCAACAACTGGCCAAGAAGCATTTCCTCCGTTACTTGCAAGGGTTGCCCGCATCGAGCCGCGTTGCCGTTTTCACGCTAGGCGACTCGCTGTCGATGCTCCACGATTTCTCGCAGGATATGGCTTCGCTTCAGTCGGCCGTTGCCCGGCACTCGAATCGTGTGAACCCCGAGGTGCAGGCCTCCGCAGCGTCCGCTCCCTCCGCTCATTCGCTTACCGGCGACCAAGCGAACACCGCTCAATGGGACGATTTCTTGAAGTCCTCCAACCAGCAATATGTCGACTATGCCGAAACCGTGCGCGCAACCCGCACTGCCGCAGTTCTTGAGACTATTGCAGAGCATCTGCAAGGCGTCCCGGGCCGGAAGACGCTGATCTGGATTTCCGGTGGTTTTCCGATTCAGCTCGGCTTGCGCAACATCGTCGACAGCATACCCCAGGCCAACCCCGATGCGCGACAGTCCAGCGCTTCGTCCGGTCAAAACCGGCAAGGCGGAGGAAAGGGAACCGTGGTGGCGGCTGGCGGCAAGAGCATGGGGAAGTCCGCTGGAGGCAACCAGTCGGCTATGCCGGCTTCGACCGCATCTACCGAGTTGCCCGGTACCGGCCGATCCTTTGAGGACGACGTGGCGCGCGCTATTCGTGCCCTAAACGAAGCCGACGTGTCGGTCTATCCGGTAGACGCGCGAGGAGTCACAGTAGCCGGGCCTTTCCAGGCGGACCGAAGTTCGATCGGCAAGAAGGGTAAGCTAGCTAAGCTAAGCTAAGGCCGTCGCTCCGCCAGACTTTAATTACGAGACGCTCGAAACTCTGGCCGGCGAGACCGGTGGCCGGGCCTTCCACGAAATCAACGACCTAAACGCTGCGATTCAGGAGGCGGCGAGCGACGCACGTGTCAGTTACTCACTCGCGTTTTCTCCCGCCGTCGGCAGTCTGGACGGTTCATATCACCAGTTGGAGGTGATAGTGAAAAGGCCGAGCGTTAAGCTGCGCTACCGTCCCGGCTATGTGGCCGCGCCGGACACGGCCCTGTCGCCCTCGCTTGCGGAAGCGATCGCCAATCCGGTTCCCCTCGCGGGCATCGGCTTCACGGTGCATCTCGACCCGGTTGAAGGAGGTTACAAAGCATCGGTCACTATCGACCCGCGCAACATCACGTTCCAACCCAAGGACGGGAACTGGACCGGCTCACTGCAGTTTCTGGTGTTGGTGGGCAAGGTGGAGCAACTGACCACGATCCCCTTGAACTTCAACGACCCGATGTTTCGCCAGATCCAAAATCAGGGCCTCGTCTTGGGGGCGCGGGTGAAGACGCCCTCGGGCACAACTGGATTCAGCATGGGATTTCGGGATATACCGTCGGGCTTGGTGGGAACACTGCACGTGCCATTGTAGTGAGCGCGGCAGTCAGCCAAAACGTCCTCATGCGGAAATATCCGCCGTGTGGCGATATGTGATCGAGTTTCTGAACGTGAGCACTAAGCCGTAGCGACCCGCCGCGCGGCGAGGCTCAACATCAGCCGGGTTGTTCCCGTCATGATCATGCTGATTCCGACCAGCGTCCCAATCAACCAACCCGAGCTCGAAGGCCACTGTCGCCAGACCATGATTCCCAGAATTAGCGTCACGACGCCGTTGAACAGAATCCACCCCGAGCCTCCGGCTTTGCGGCTCTGGAAATAGATGATAAGGTCCATCACTCCTTCCACCACAAAGAAAACCGCCAGCGCCAAGGTGAATCCGGCGACCGCCAGCACAGGGTTCATTAGGAAGTAGACTCCAACGACAAGATACAGAGCCGCGACCACAATCTTCCAGAGTGTGCTGCCGACGCCCTTCGACTGGAAAGCGTGGATCAACTGAAAGGCTCCTGCGAGCAGGATCAGCCACGCAACGACCACCACCACTCCTAGTGACGTTGCCAGCGGAAGTGCAATCGCCAGAAATCCTAAGATGATTACCACAATCGCCCATACGATCGATTTTCCCGAGCCAAGGCTCGAGAGTGCAGTCCTCGCCATTGCAAAGTTCCTCCTTAGATTCGAATGGGATTCAGTGTCACGCTGAAAGCGTTCACAACCCCGCTTCTCAATTTACCGCCGCCAATGCCTCTGTCTCGGACCCATGGATTGTCGCCGCCGTGACTGTACGATAAGAGCCAGATGTGGACGTTCGCCACCGATCTCCGCCAAGCTCTACGATCCATCGCGCGGACACCCCTATTCTCGGGCGTGGTAATGCTCTTGCTCGCGCTCGGGATCGGCGCGAATACGCTCATTTTCACCGCGGTCGACGCACTGCTTCTGCGGCCGCTCGCCGTCGCACGGCCTGAGCAACTCCTGCAACTTGGCGTACAGGCTTCTCCGACCCATGTCTCCTATGACCACCCATACCTGTACAAGGGCTTTCTGGCCGAGCGCTCGAAACCTTTCTCGGACGTCTTCGCATCGTGGCAAATGGAGATGGCTCTGGGGGCCGGCAGCCGCCTGGAGAGCATCACCGGGGAGACGGTCTCCGGGAACTATTTCACGGCGCTTGGATTGAAAGCGGCGCAAGGCCGCTTGCTCACCAACGACGACGAACAGCGGGATGCCCCTTTGGCCGTTCTCAATTACGGCTTCTGGCAGCGTGTTTTCGGTCGCCGCGATCCGATTGGCAAAACGATCCGGTTGCGCGGTAGTCCTTTCACCATCGTTGGCGTGCTCGCTCCCGGCTTTTCCGGCCTCGATCTGGAGAAGCGCACCGATGTCTGGGTGACCATGTCGGCAGGAAAGTTGTGGTTTACGAAGCCCGACAACACGCACGCCGAATCCAACGTCTACCTCCGTCTGCGCGATGGAGTGTCGTTGGGGCAAGCGGACGCTGAAGTGCGAACCCTATATCCAGCGATGGTAGAAGCGGAGGTGACCGGCCAGCCAGGATGGACCTCTAAAGACGTTGAACAATGGAAGTCACGCAAACCCGTGCTCGCCCCGGCAGGACGGGGGATGTCGGCGATGCGAAAGACATTTGCTGGGGCAGTCGTAGCCTTGATGGGCGCAGGCGTCGCGTTGTTGTTGCTGGTGTGCGCCAATGTCGGCGGATTGATCGCCGCGCGGGGTGAAGCCCAGCGTCATGAGACGGCCATCCGATTGAGCCTCGGAGCAAGCCGCTGGAGCCTCGTGCGGCGCACTATGGCCGAGGCTTTGCTCTTGTCCCTCAGCGGCGCGGCAGGCGGCTGGGCAGTCGCTTATTGGTGCGGGCCCTTGCTGCTGCGCTTCCTTCCCCAGCGCAGGCCCATTGGCATCGAGCTGACGCCGGATCTGCGTGTGCTGGCGTTTGCCGCATTGGCATGTATTCTTACCGCATTATTGGTTAGCGCATTTCCGGGCTGGACCGCCGCGCGCACCAACCCCAACTCCGTCATTGCACGCGGTGGTAGCCGGCTTTCCGGCCGGCGCGTCAGTCACGGTCTAGTCGCCTTCCAGGTGGCTATTTCCACCGTGCTCCTAACGGGTGGGTTGTCCCTGGTCAGAAGCCTCGATCGCCTCCGCGAACAAGATCCGGGCTTTCGCCGTCAAAACCTGATCGTCATGATCGTCAACCCCCGCATGGCGGGCATCAAGAGCGAACAGATTCCGCAGGTGTTTGAGCAAATCGTTCGCCGTGCCGAGACGGTGCCGGGTGTTGAGGCTGTCAGCTTAGCCTATACAGCTTTGATGCGGGGCATCGGTCTGAAGACTACCGTGGGGCCAGCCGGGACGGCGCTGACTTTTGCCGACTCTCTGAACACGAGTGTGAACAACGTCAGCCTGGGACACTTGGCGAACCTGAATATCCGAATCATTGAAGGCCGCGGATTCCGGCCAGGCGACGACAAGCCGAAGCCTCGTCCCGTTGTGGTGAGCCGAAGTTTCGCGCAGCAGTTTTTCCCCGGCGTCAACGTGATTGGACGCACGTTTGGGACCGCCGCTCCGGGCGGCATTGCGCCGGCTTCTCATGAAATAGTCGGCATTGTTAACGACTCGCGATATCGGACTGCGGGAGTCGCCACCCACGTTTTATGACCTGCTCGACGAAGAAACGATCAAGTTTTCTGACGGTATGGCGCTGCATGTTAGTACCCGCGGCGATCCTGGACCGGTAATCCAGAAGTTGCGCGCTCTGCTGGGCTCCATGGGGAGTGGCCTCGTGCCTACCGATGTCGCCAGCATGGAGCAGGAGATCGAGACCTCGCTCTGGCAGGAACGCTTGTTGGCTGCGCTCGCCTCTGCATTTGCCGCGCTCGCGGCTGTACTAGCCGGCCTTGGCTTGTTCGGGATGCTGGCCTATTTTGTCTCGCGGCGAACGCGCGAGATTGGCATTCGCGTTGCGGTCGGCGCCACGGTCCGGCGCATCGCTGGCCTCGTGATTCGAGATGCCGCATCGTCGGTCGTCCCGGGCGTTCTGCTGGGTGTGGCTATTTACGCGGCATCTTCGCGCGCAATAGCCGCGCTGCTCTACAACATGTCAGCATGGGACGCGCCCTCCATTGCGGGCGCCGTGGCGGGGGTTGTGGTGGTTTCTGCCGTAGCCACGTTCTTCCCGGCTGTGCGAGCCATCACAGTTCAACCCGCACAGGCGTTACGCAACGAATAGCCCCGCGATGGCGTGACTCAGGTGCTCGGCTTGCCACGAAGATTGGCAGCCATCCCGCCACCGTAGTTCGGGTTGATGCGGAAGTTCCGGTACAACAGCCTTCGAAGAATCGGGATTGGGCGCACCTACCAACTGGCCCACCCCAGCGGCGTATCTCCGTTCATGTCTTTCGCATCGATCACCGCGCCCGCGTCCAACAGCAACTGGATGCTCTCCTCGTCACCGAATGCCGCGGCACGATGCAGGGGAGTCTCTCCTTTGGCCCGGCAATCGCGCATGAACCCGCCGGCTTCAACGGGCTCCTTCGTCACGCTATTTGGATTCGCGCCATTAGCCAGCAGAACCTTCATCACGAGGTTGTGTGCCAGACGGCTCGTGGTGCAGAGCGCTCCATGCAAGGGCGTTTCTCCTGTGTCAGGCAACGGCAAATTTCACATCGGCCCCGCGCTCAATAAGAAACTGGCACAGTCGCCAGTGCCCGTGAAAACCTGCTCCATTCAGATCCAGGTTGTCTCCCAACGATTCGAGCGACGCTCCGTTGGCCAGCAGGAATTTGATGGCGCTCACATCGCCGAGTAAGCGCACGTTTGGATCAGCGAGACACCATCCGCCGCTACGGACTGAGCGGAATGACCTTCCGCGACGTACTCAAAGACCAGGTCGGTGCGGCCTTCAGAGATCCTTTCAATCAGCGTCATGCCGCGCCACGCTATCCCCGCACCAATACCTGCTTAGCCGCCTTCTCCTCGGCGGCCTCTTCCACTTCTCGAGTCCGTGCTACCTGGCAGTCTGCGCAGTATCCGCCAATCTCCGTCCGCGCCAGCAGAATCTCAAAGCCAAAATCCGATTCCACTTGTTCTCGCATCCGCCGCAAGGGTTCGCCAAAAAACTCCTCGATCTTTCCGCAACGCAGGCATACCACGTGGGCGTGCTCCTGCTTCATGCGCGTTTCGTAAAAGTGTTGCTCGCCGCTGAAGTGCATCAGGTCCAACTCGTCCACCAGCCCACCCTGCTTCAGCAGTTTCAAAGTTCGGTAAACCGTCACCCGGTTCAGCTTCGGATCCTTCTCGCGCGCTAGTGTATACAGGCTCTCGGCATCCAGATGTTTCCCCGACTGATCGATGAGATCCAGAAGGATCTTTCGCTGGCGGGTGAGCCGCACTCCCTGTTGCTGTAGCGACTGCCTGATTCCCTGCGCCATAATTCATAGTTTGGCTTGTGTAATCTAAAGGCGCAAGCAGCTTATGCACCCGACCGGGCTGGTTGGGGCCCGGGCGCCGCCGAAGCAATGCCGGGATGGCCTGCCATCTATGTTCAAGAAAGTTCTGGTCGCTAATCGCGGAGAGATCGCCGTTCGGGTCATCCGCGCTCTTCGTGAGTGTAATGTCCGCAGCGTTGCCGTCTATTCGGATGCCGACCGGGGCGCGCTGCACGTGATGATGGCCGATGAAGCCGTCCGTCTCGGCCCGGCCCCCTCCGCCGAAAGTTATCTCGACCACGCCAAAGTCATCGCGGCCGCTCACGCCACCGGGGCGGAAGCCATCCATCCCGGCTATGGGTTTCTCAGCGAGAATGCGGCCTTTGCTCACGCCTGCGAATCCGCGGGCATCAAGTTCGTCGGGCCGCATTGGACCTCCATCGAGCGCATGGGATCAAAAACCGCTGCTCGCCGGGTGGCGATTGATGCCGGCGCCCCCGTTGTGCCCGGGACGGAGCAGGGAATCGCGAGCTTCGCCGACGCGCTGCGCATCGCCTCCTCCATCGGTTATCCCGTTTTGCTGAAGGCAGCTGCCGGCGGCGGTGGTAAAGGCATGCGCGCGGTCTCTGAGGAGAGCGAACTCGAGAGCGCCATGCGCGGAGCTGCGGGCGAAGCGGAGCGCTCTTTTGGCTCCAGCGAAGTTTATCTGGAAAAACTCGTTGAGCGTCCGCGTCACATTGAGATTCAAATCCTCGGCGATGAGCATGGCCATCTCATCCATCTCGGTGAGCGGGAGTGCTCCATACAGCGCCGCCATCAGAAGGTGGTCGAAGAGTCGCCGTCACCGCTCGTCCTCGAGCATCCGGAACTGCGCAGCCGCATCGGCGAAGCCGCGCTGAAGATCGCTCACTCGGTCGGGTACTGCGGCGCCGGTACGCTGGAGTTCCTCGCCACCCGCGACGGCCAGTTCTACTTCCTCGAAATGAACACGCGCCTACAAGTCGAGCATCCCATCACAGAGTGGGTCACGAGTGTCGACATCGTCCGCTGGCAGCTCCGTATCGCCGCTGGCGAGCATCTCAACCTTCGCCAGGAAGACGTGGAACTGCGCGGCTCGGCCATCGAGTGCCGGGTCTACGCCGAGGATCCCGCCAACAGCTTCTTCCCGTGCCCCGGAAAAATCGTCCACTACGCCGAGCCCTCTGGTCCGGGCGTGCGCGTCGACAGCGGCGTATATCCTGGCTGGAACGTGCCGCTCGACTACGATCCGTTGATTGCAAAGCTCTCGGTCTGGGCCGCTACCCGCGAGGAGTCCATTGACCGTATGCGTCGCGCGATTGAGGAATTCCAGATCACAGGTATCACCACCAATCTCAGCCTGTATGCCAGGCTGCTAGATGACCCCGCCTTTCGCCGTGGCGATCTTCATACCGGTTTCCTCGATCAGTTCATGCCCGGCTTTTTGGCCGGCGAGCGGGCGCCTGACCCGGCAGGTCTTACCGCCGCCTTACTCGCCGCCGCACAGTCCGAGCAGCAACAAGCATTGGTTCAAACACATTCACACGAGCCGGATGTGTCGAGCGCCTGGAGACGCCGTGGCCGCCAGGAGATGCTCCGTTGAAACTCCGCGCTGATTGGAACGACGACACCTGTATTCTCGAGATCACGCCTATCGCCGATGGTCTTGGCTATAAGCTAAGTTCCGCCGAGACTGAAAATCCAAACTTGGATTCGCTCTCGGGCTCCGGCGTAGCCAGCATTCTCGAAGTGATGCCGGGCGTCTATTCCGTCATAGCCGGACACCGCAGTACCTTGGTTCGCCTGTCGCCGTCTCCGGAAGGCGGACTGGATGTCGTGTTTGGCGGGCACCGTCTCCTAGTCAATCTGGGCGATCTTCGCGATCGATCCCCGCGCGGCAAGAAAGACTTTGCCGGGCCGCAGGAGATTCGCGCTCACATGCCGGGCAAGGTCATCAAGATTCTGGTCGCGAAAGGCGACCATGTCACGGCTGGTCAGGGAGTCCTTACGATCGAGGCTATGAAAATGCAGAATGAGATGAAAGCGCCCAAAGAAGGCCTCGTTACCCGACTGCATGCGGAAGAAGGCGCCACCGTCGCCGCCGGTGAAACGCTGATGGTGATTGAATAGCTCCTACGCGCTATCCTGGTACTCGTACGGGTACGTGTCCCTCCGCCGGGCGAGATTGACAGTCGCCTGACAAGGGGCGTCTTTATCGTGCCCATGCGGATTGCATAACCAGTTTTGCTTCGATCAATTTGGATTTGGTTTGCCGGCGGAATCGCCATTCTCTTTTGGATTCCCCTGCTGGGAGTTGTTGCGCTCTTTGACCGCGGCCACCTCCGGCTGCGGACGGGCCGCTGGTTTCGCCGCTTGGCGCGGATTCTCGCTCGGATCTACGGCCGGCCGATTCAGGTGTCCGGAGCTCGGAACATAAGCCCCGGCCAAACCTACATCATCGTCAGCAACCATCAGTCACTTGCCGACATTCCAGTTGTGTCGCAGTTGAGGATCGATGCCAAATGGATCGCCAAGGCCGAGTTGTTCCGAATTCCCGGGCTCGGTTGGATGTTTCGGATGGCCAAGGACATCCCGGTTGACCGCTCCGACCGGCGGAAAGCCGGACATGCTCTGCTCATGGCGTCCCGTTGCCTGCGTCAACACTGCTCTGTGGTTTTCTTTCCGGAAGGAACGCGGTCACCGGATGGAGAAGTGCTGCCGTTCATCGAAGGGCCGTTCCGGTTAGCCATTCGCGAGCAGATTCCTATTTTGCCGCTGGTTGTGGACGGCACGAGGGATGTCTTGCCCCGGAGTTCCTGGATCTTCGGAGATGCTCCTGAGATCCATCTCCAGGTCTTAGAGCCTGTCTCCGTCGAAGGCTTGCAGAAGCACCAGAGCTCGCTCTTGCGAGATGAAGTTCGGCGGAGAGTCGTGGATGCTCTCGATCAGTTGCGCGCCAAGGATAACGAGCCGGCTTTGCAGACTGTTTAGCCGCTATTCGATCAACGAAAACGTGCAGGCCTCTCACCCGTCCTGATACGATGCCTGCGTATGTTGAAACTCGCTTGCCTTGCGGTTCTTCCGTTATTTGCTTTCCCCCAGCAGTTGGCCACGTTCAAAGACCCGAACGCAACGCCTGAAGCCCGGGCTGCCGATCTGGTAGCGAATATGACGTTGGAGGACAAAGTTTCGCAGATGCAGAACACCGCAGCCGAGATCAAGCGGCTCGGCATTCCGGCCTACGATTGGTGGAACGAAGGACTGCACGGTGTCGCGCGCGCGGGTCTGGCGACGGTGTTCCCTCAGGCGATCGGCGTGGCGGCGACGTTCGACACGGATCTGATGCATCACATTGCAACGACCATCTCCACCGAAGGCCGCGCCAAATACAATGACGCGGTCCGGAAGGGCAATCATGGCCGCTACTTCGGCCTGACGTTCTGGTCACCGAACATCAACATCTTTCGCGATCCACGGTGGGGCCGTGGGCAGGAGACCTATGGGGAAGACCCGTATCTGACCTCGCGCCTGGCAGAGGCTTTCATTCGTGGCATCCAAGGGGACGACGCCAAATACTTCAAAGCCATTGCCACAGCAAAACACTTCGCTGTCCATAGCGGACCGGAGACCACGCGCCACACCTTCAACGTGACTCCGAGCGAAGCCGACCTCAACGATACGTACCTGCCAGCCTTCAAGGCAAGTGTGGTCGAGGCGTACTCCGTGATGTGCGCTTATAACGCGGTCGATGGCGCGCCTGCTTGCGGCAGCACCATGCTGCTCCAGGACAAGCTCCGCAAGGCCTGGGGTTTCCATGGCTACGTGGTGAGCGACTGCGGCGCAATCGGTGACTTCGTCAACGGCCACAAGTACAGCCCGGACATGGCGGCTGCATCAGCCGCTGCAGTCCAAGCTGGAACCCAATTGGATTGTGGCACGGAGTACAAGAATCTGGTCGAAGCGGTGCATCGCAAGCTCATTGCAGAGGCGGACATCGACCGAGCGGTGGAGAAGTTGTTTGTGGCCCGCATCCGGCTGGGCATGTTCGACCCGCCCGAACGGGTCCCGTTCTCGGACCTGAGCATGGCGGATGTCTCCACCGCTGATAATCAGGCGCTTTGTTTGCAGGTCGCACGAGAGTCAATGGTCCTGCTGAAGAACGAAGGCTCCGCGTTACCGCTCAAATCCAAGCCGAGCAACGTGGCTGTCATTGGGCCCAGCGCGAACGATCCGGACGCGCTGCTCGGTAATTACAACGGCATTCCGCCGCACATCATTACGCCGCTCGAAGGAATGGAACTGGCATGGAGCGAGCAAGCTGTTCACTTCGCCCAAGGCGCCACGTACACGGCGCAATCAAATGCGCTCATTCCTCCGAATGCGCTGACTCCGGTTAAGTCCGGCAGTGGCACCCAAGGTCTGACCGTGGAGTACTTCGATAACGACGACCTCAAAGGAAAACCGAAGCTGACGCGGACGGAACGGCAAGGCTACCTCCGATGGGACATGCAGGACGCAAAGATCGTTGCCGCAGCTCCGCGCGAGCATTTCTCTGTGCGATGGAGTGGTGAGCTGACGGTTGCGCAGTCCGGCGCATATCAACTGGGCTTCACGCGGTTGGAGTGTGCCGATTGCCCCGGCAAAGATTCAGCCAGTTTCTCTCTGGCGGGAAGGTGATCGTCTCCGACGACCACAAGGTGCAGTGGCAGCCCTCGACGAAGATGACCTCTGTGGACCTAACGGCTGGCAAGCATTACAAGATTGTCGTTGAATACCGGCAATCCGGCGCTGCGGCCGGTCTGGAAATCGTATGGCATCCAGGGGCGGAGATCTTGCTCAAGGATGCGCTCGATAGAGTTGCGAAGGCCGATCTCGCCGTGGTCTGCCTGGGGCTGAACTCGAAGCTGGAAGGTGAAGAGTCACCGCTCCAGGAACCGGGGTTCGAAGGGGGAGATCGCACCACGCTTGACCTGCCTGCCGGCCAGCAAGAGCTACTCACCAAAGTTCTGGCGTTGAACAAGCCGGTTATTCTGGTGCTGCTGAACGGGAGCGCGGTAACGCTGCCCGACCTCCGCGCCGGCGCCGCGCGCCATTCTCGAGGCTTGGTATCCCGGCCAGGAAGGCGGAACGGCGATTGCGGAAACGCTGATCGGGAAGAACAACCCAGCCGGCCGGCTGCCGGTCACTTTCTATCAATCGACCGGTGACCTGCCGCCGTTCGACGATTACTCCATGAAGAATCGAACCTACCGGTACTTCACCGGCAAGCCGCTTTATCCGTTTGGCTACGGCTTGAGCTACTCGTCATTTCAGTATTCCGATCTGTCGGTGAGTCGCGCATCAGACGGCATTGCCATTATGGCGAGGGTGCAGAATACTTCGGCGGTCGCAGGCGATGAAGTGCCGCAGCTGTATCTTAGCTATCCTGGCGCGGCGAATGGACCGCAGCTGGAGCTTCGCGGCTTCACGCGGCTGCATCTCGCGGCCGGCGCGAGCCAGACCGTCCGCTTCACGTTGAAGGCCGCGGAGGTTCGGGGTGGACGAACGCTGGTTAGCGTCGGTGGGGGGCAACCAGATGCCGAATGGATCGCCGGGCACTTTGTGCAGCAGGAACTGACCAAGTAAAGGGCTTGTCACAACGAAAATCTTTCGCGGAAGCCTGCAAATTCTGCGCGACAGATGACTGTACCAGATCACCGACTATTTCGGCTCGAATAGCAGAACTTCCTGAGGCGCCTGCCGAAACCCAGAACAGACGCGGCATGGCTTCTAAATTGCCTTATCTCTAGTGGCTATTCGAGTTGGGCTCCCGTCCTCCCGCGTTCCGGGAGAAGGCGCCCAAATCCCCAGCTTGAATTCCATAGCCGAGGAGAGCTTGTCTGACCAAACAACAGCACACAGCATGAAGAAACTCACGTTGCTCATCAAAGGCGCCAGAATCTGCATGATGACGACACACGACATGGCCGGGAATCTTCGAAGCCGGCCCATGGCACTGCATGAGGCCGAAGTCAACGGCGAGCTTTGGTTTTTCACCGGCCGCCATACGGAGAAGGCCAAAGAACTCGAACTGGACAACCGGATCAACGTGACGGTTACGAATCCCACGAGCTACGTCTCGATTTCCGGTACGGGCACTTTGATGGACGACAAATCCAAAGCGGCGGAGTTGTGGCACGCGTCGTACCGCACGTGGTTTCCAAAGGGCCTCAGCGATCCGGAACTCATACTCTTGAAGGTGTCAATCGAGCACGCCGAATACTGGGATCCGCCGGAGGGTCCCGTGACGACCCTGATCGGTTTTGTTAAGAAGTTCGCTACCGGAGAGACGGCTGACGTCGAGCATCAGGTTATCGATGTGCCGACACCTACGGTTTAGAAGCGAATGAGGCGATTTCGATGACAAAGCTATCGGGGTTCTTTGATTCCGCCCATACCTTCGTGGGAAGTACCTTCTATCCTAAGGATTTCGTGTTCGCGGCTTTCCCCTCGTTCGCTGCAGCGACAGCTGCGCAGCGTGGGCTGCTCACTGCCGGTTTCCCTGAGCACGGGATGATCGCGGTGGATGGGCGCGAAGCGCTCGAGTTCTTTCATGAGCAGCGGGAGACGGAAGGTGTCTGGGGCGAGTGGGTTCGAAAGCTCTCCCGCTTTATGGATACCGAGGCCAAGTTCGCTGATGAGAACATCGAGCGAGCAAAAGAGGGCGCCGGTTTTGTGGCAATACACAGCTCTAGCGACGCAGAGTCAAACCGAATTGCGGAAGTGGTGCGGCCCTTTGCGCCCGAATCTATGGAACGGTATATGACGTCCGGCGTTCAAAGCCTGGCATGAATTTAGGAAAATGCTATTGCGCGTCGGGCGCAGTCTTTGGTTCCGTTGATCCGCGATGGCAGGTGTAGCACGTGACGTGGATCTTGCCGTCAGGAAAGTTCGCATTAATGCTGCGCGTCATCACGATCATTTTGCGAGCCATGTCCTTGGTCGGCTTGTCGTCGCTGGCAAAATCGCCCTGAACGTGGCAGAAGCTGCATTCAACGCCCAGTGCCACCTTGAACGACATCATGGTTGGCATGAGATTTTCAGGGTCCAACAATTTCAGATTCTTGGGCGGAGGCCCTTGCCGGCGTTCGCCAGGGGCAGGCGGTGGAGGCTGCTGGGGCGGTTGAGGCCCTTGCGCCATCATGGGTACCGCGAGCAAAAACAGACCGAAGATCAGGTGAGAACGGGCCGGGCGAGTGCCTGCAGTCTGCGATTCCATATGACTCCTTTGATTTGGTGACAGCAGAAAACCGTAGCTCCCATCAAAGCACGTTTCGGCGACGTTGAGTCATTTGAGAATGCCTTCACCGCACGGCTGATCGATGATCCTTCGCGCTAGCATTCTCGCCCGCGCGATGGCTTGGTCCATGTCGTAGTATCGGTATTCGCCCAACCTGCCGCAGATAAGAACGTTCGGGATCGCCTCCGCCTGCTTTGCGTAGGCCTGGAAGAGCGCCTTGTTCGCCGCATCGGGGAAAGGATATTCGTAGCCATCCGGGTCGGACGGTGTAATCGTCTGCTCCGTGGTGAGGACGGTTCCGCGGGCGCGCGCGGCAGCCTCAGCGGGCATCATATGCTTCCATTCGATCGTGCGAATGTGGAGACCGTTTTCAAGCTGGGGGTTATTGATCTGCTGACAAGGCTGCACGTAGTCCGCATAGGGAAGATAACTATGCTCGCGGAGTTGACCGCGATATTGGAGCTTTCCCAAGCGATAGCCAAAGAACTCATCGATGGGTCCGGTGAACACCAGACCGCGGCGCGCTTCAATCCCAGACCGGTTCTTCAGGTAATCGAAATTCAGCCACAACGGGATTCCGGTGAGCATGTTTTGCACCCACGCCGAATACCCCGCGGCCGGAAGCCCCTGATAGGTATGCCGGGTGAACCGGGGGTCATCGTCGCTGTGCACCTGAAAGCGGCGGGCAAGATCAGCCGAAAGACTGGTGGCTGGAACGCCCCACTGTTTCTCCGAATAACCTTTGACGAATTTTTCGTACACCAGTCGAGGCATCATCGACAAAGACGCCTCTTCGAAGTTGCATGGTGCGCCCTGAAAACCAGGTCTCCAGGCCGCCCCAACAGTACGCCGTATATACGACTCGGTCACCGGCCACTGCTCATATGCGCCATCCACCAGGGACAGAACCCGCGCCTCAAAACGATAGAACTCTCCGAAGCGGTTTACGTACTCCCACAACCCCGGCGAGTTGGTGCGGAAGCAATGTGGGCCATAAGTGTGAACGCGGATGTTACCGGGGTGAAGGTGATCGTGAACGTTGCCCCCGGGGTGCGACCGTCGGTCGACCACCAATACGTCGCGCCCGGCATCCATAAGATGGCGCGCCATGGTGGCGCCGGTTAGGCCGGAACCGACAATCAGGTAATCGACTTTCATTGACGTTGAGGTTCGCTCCGCATTTTCCGGATATCGCGGTAAAGTTCGAACGCCTTGCGGCCAAACATCGACGGCTTCACGCTAGGCTGGCCGCCACTGCGCCGCCGGAAACCGATCGGCACGAACCCCTGCGAACACTTCGTATTCCCGGCCAGTAACACCGCCAGCGCGATATTAGCCAGACCAAAGTCCGGGGGAATCCGATTTACCGCCCACATTACTTCGTTTGTCTTCATCAACCGGTAGGGGACATTCGCGTCCCGGCAATTTACCTGGAAAGCGACCAACAGCATCACTCGCAGCACCCGGCTGACAAAAACGCGGGCAAGGCCGTCATCCCGCTTCGTTCGGACACCGTAGACAACGGAGCACTGCTCTCGTAATTGCCACACACTGGAAAAGTAACGTGGATCACATTGGCCATCGGAATCGATTTGAAATACATAGGTCGCACCCATCCCCGCAGCGTGCCGATAGCCTTCGAGGCAGGTCTGACCATGGCCGCGGTTGGGCCTGGTCTTCACCAGAAATCGGGCGCCCCACTGTTCTTGAAGTCGCCGGAGGGCTTGGAGCGATCCGTCCTTGGAGCCATCATCGATGGCCAAAATGGCGAAGCTATCGCAGCGCTGGTCCAACTCGTTCATCCATTCGTGAACGACCTCGCCAATCGAGGCCTGCTCATTGTAAACGGGTATCACGACTAGCAGTTCGGGAGGGTGGAGGGGGGTCCGAGCTGGCGGGGCCTCTTGCGTCATCGTGGGGCGACAAACGTGCTGATGATTGGCATCCTTCCGGCTAGTTTATCGCCAAGCGCCCACGGGACAATCGTCGCTGCGGAACCACGAGCGGCCCAAAAAACTAAGGCGCCGATCGGTGGTCTAGATCGGCGCCGGGAAGTATCAGCCCTCTCCGAACACGCGTGGCTGCAGCGCGCCGAGGGGTCGTTCAGTGACTCGATGAGTTCTACTTTGCTCTGGTATTGGAGATCGCGTCCAAGGCAGCGATGAAGCCATCGGCGGCGGCCGGGACCTTCTCGGCGCCGGCCATCAGTTCCTTGTTTCCAACCTTGGATCCGTACAGCGTGGCGTTGTCGTCCAAATCCTGGCGAAGGGTTCCGGATTCGAACGCCACACCGGCAAATGCGCCTCGGGCACGCGAATACGTGAGGATGCCGGCCGTCAATTGGGCATCCGTTGCTGCCGCGGTCGTGCGGCCAACCGGACCAGCCGCCGCTGTCGCGTCCGTTCCGATGGTGAACTTGTCAGCCAGCAGTTTTTGGGCACCTTCTTTATTCATGACCAGAAGGATCAGGTCGTTTTCAGTCCCACCGATCAGAAACCCAAAGCTTCCACCCTCGATTCGCATGGCGCCCGGCGCAGTCCAGCCGACTCCGTTTGCTCTTCGGCAGGAAATGAAGCCCTTGCCATACTTAGCGCCAACGATGAAGCCGCCCTTTTTCAAGTTCGGAATCACAATTACACAAACGGCCTTCTGCAACGTGTCCATCGGTATGCCTTTGTCGTCCATGTGCGTCATAGCCTGTAGCACGGCAGTGGATTGCTGCAGCCGTTCCGCGACGGTGTCCGCCGCGAATGCCCCACCGGCAAGCGTGACTAAACTGATGAGTGATACTGCAATTTTCTTTATCATGTAGGTCGTCTCCGATACCCTCTCACTATAACCTGTTGGTTTCCCGCGCGTTAGTCGCAAAACACCCATAAGACTAGCTACGCAGAGTTTTTGATTCATTCCTTTTTGAACTCCGTCCGATTTTGGGGAGGAGTCAAGAAAAGCAATTCTCTGTATTGTAGCTTGTTTAGCGTTTTATTACCAATGGCTTGGACCAAGGTACAGGCTGGTCGAGGCGTGGGGCAAGTCGGGCGGCCTTACGCCAACTCCGTTGCGAACCTGTGGATTTTTCGCCACGCCTCGGCGATTTCGTAGATATCCTCCTCATCTCCCAGCAGTGCCGGTTGAGGAATCCATATAGACTCCCAAGCGGCCCGGTGGGTCTGCGGATACTGCGCTCGGAGGAATGCATGGGGTTCACCGGCCTGCGGACCGCTCAGCCGTTTGCGATATTCGCCACTCTTGAAGACATCGAGAAGATGGACAGGGGGGTAGCTGGCCTGATTCGGGATGCCTTCTGCGTTCATGGCCCGGATGAGCCCCTCCGTGCTAGCGCCCCCGAATTCTTTCGAATCCACGTGGAAGATGTAGGCATATTGCCCGTTGCGTGTGCAGCGGGGGTCCAGTTTCTGAGGCGTGATGCCGGGTATGGCCGCCAGCAATTGATCGAGCAGGCGGCCATTTTGATGGCGGAGTTGCGTCTGGGCGTTGAGGCGGGATAACTGAGCGCTCAGGACGGCTCCCTGCCATTCGCTGAGCCGATAGTTCGAGCCATTGATGTAGTGGCTGTAGAACCACTCTCCCGGCATGCGGCCGCAATCATGAACACTACGCGCTCTACGTTCAAAGGCATCGTCGTTGGTGATGATAATGCCACCTTCGCCAGCCGTCATCAACTTGCTTGATTGGAAGCTGAAAGTGCCAGCCATTCCTATCGCGCCCACGCGCCGCCCTTTCCATTCGCTGGCGTGAGCATGGGCACTATCCTCGATCAGTGCCAGGCCTTTGCGTTTCGCTAATTCACCCAGCGCATCGAGGTCCGCCGGATGTCCCCCCATATGGACCGCTATGATGGCCTTGGTTCGCGGAGTGACCGCTGCTTCAGCAAGGCGAGGATCGAGACATTGTGCTTCAGGGGAAATATCGACCATCACCGGCAGGGCGCCGGCGCAGAGCACGGCACTGGCCGTGGCAACGAAGGTGAAATCCGGGACGATGACCTCGTCGCCGGGCCCAACGCCCAGCGCAGACATCGCCACTTCGAGGGCGGCCGTCCCGTTGGTTACCGCAATCCCGTGCCGGGCGCCATGGAAACGCGCAAACTCCTGTTCAAATTCCAGGGTTTTCGTGCCCGGCGTTCTCCACCAGACCCGGCTTTCGAGGACGTCTTGAAGAGCTTTGCGCTCTGTCTCGTCGAATTGCGGCCAAATCGGAAATGGCTTCTGCTTCGTTTTCCGGCCGCCGCTGATTGCAAGTTCCCCCATGTCGGTTCCCAACCCCAGTTATATTCCATCCCAGTTGCGAGACTCCTGACAACTGCTGCCTGTTTCCAGTACGATTCCATTGGAGGGAACCTGTGAGCAGGACGTTCACGTTGAGCTGGCTCGGCATTCTGGTGGGGTTGTTCCTGTTTGAGTCAGCGCTGAGCGGGCAGACGGCGAAAATCTATGTGTCCTCGAAGACGGGAGATCGGATCGCCGCCAAGCCGGATGTGCCGTTCGACGCCGTCAAGCCGTCCGGCGGTGCAACCTTCGAGATCAATGACGCCGTGAAGTACCAGACGGTCGCAGGCTTCGGCGCTTCGATCATGGAGGCGGGAATTATCACGCTGAATACGCTGCCTGCCGGCAGGCAGGGAGATGTGCTGCGATCTTTGTTCGACCCGCAAGATGGCGCGGGATACACGGCCATGAAAACACCCATTGCCGGGACTGACTTCCAGTCCGCCGGACCGTGGTACAGCTACGACGACACGCCTGGCGATGTCGACCTGAAGAACTTTTCTGTGGAACGCGATTTCGGACCGAATGGCGTGGGCACCTACATTCTTCGTGCCAGAAAATATGGCCACTTCGCCCTGCAATCGCCTATGGACTATCCGCCGGACTGGATGCTGTTTGATGTCAAGAGGCACCAGGATATCCAGCCGAAATACTATCCGGTGCTGGCGGAATATTACGTGAGGTACCTGGAAGAGTACAAGAAGCACGGGATTACGATCGATTACCTCAGTCTCTTTAATGAGCCGGAAGAAGTGTACACGAAAATAACGTACCCCGAGATTCGGGTGCTGCTGCGCGATTTCGTTGGGCCAGCGGTGCAGCGGTCCGGCTTGCCTACGAAAATCATGCTCAGCGAAGCGCCTGAACGCAAAGTCGCGTCCCGGCGTTACCCTGTTGTGCTGAACGACCCCGAAGCCAGGAGGTTTGTCGCGGTGGTGCCTTACCACGGCTACGACTTCACGAACTACGGCGAGATCGCCCAATTAAAGTCGAAGTACCCCGATCTGCCATTCTGGATGGACGAACTGTGTTACGCCTACGAAGCCGGATTCCCGAAAAGTAAGACGCTTCCCATTTACGACTTCGATGATGGGGATGTGTGGGGCAACATTATCTTCAGCGATCTTGAAGCCGGCACTTCGGCGTGGTTGTACTGGAACGCGATTCTTGATGAGACCGGCGGACCCTGGGCCGTATCTCCGGTGCATGGTAATCCCGATCCGAATGTCCAGCATCCAGTGGTGATCATTAACAAGAGTACGCATGAAATCACCTACACCGGTTTGTACTATTACCTGGCTCACTTCAGTAAGTTCGTGCGGCCGGGAGCCGTGCGTGTGGAGACCGCCGGCAATGCCAAGGGCGTGCGAGCGATGGCGTTCCAAACGCCTGAAGGTGGGGTCGTCGCACAGATCTTGAACAGCCAGACCACCGGCGCCGATGTCAATCTCGTTTACCACAGTCACACGCTTCACCTCTCGGTGCCGGCCCGCTCTATCACGACGGCGGCTTGGTGAGCCATTCCCATGTTGAGTGTCCAGATCTTCGGTGTGAAGAACTCACCGGCGACCCGCGCAGCCGAACGCTTCTTCAAGGAACGCAGGGTGGGAATTCATTTCGTTGATCTGAAGGAGAAGCCTGTGTCTCCGGGCGAAATCAAGCGCTTCGTCGACCGGTTCGGCTTGCTGGCGCTGCTGGACACGGAGGGCAAAGCCCACGTCGATGCTGGGCTCAAGTACCTGAAACTATCTGATGCAGAACTGCGGCTCCGCATCGAGCGGGATCCCACACTACTGCGATTGCCCCTGGTTCGTGGCGGCAAGCTGATCAGCATCGGTCACGATGAGGATTCATGGAAGGCCATGCTCGCCGGGCTGAAGTGACGCCTACGAATCGAAGTGAGTGAAGAGGTTGTTCAGGGATTCCGCCAGCGTGGGATGAGCAAGGACCGCATCGCGCAATCGGGTGTATGGCAACCCGCCCATCATCGCGAGTTGCAGCATTGACATGAGTTCTCCTCCTTCCAGTCCAAGCACCGCCGCGCCGAGAAGCTGGCCAGTGCCTGCATCGATGACTGCCTTCATGAACCCGCGTGTCTCGTCTACTTCGATAGCCCGCGCGACAGAAGACATGGGCATTTTGGCAACCCTGATGTTCTTCTTTTGAGCCCGGGCTTCGGCTTCGGTCAGGCCAACTCGCCCAAGTTGCGGATCAATGTAAACGGTATAGGGCACCAAGCGTCCGGTCGTGCTGGAGCTGCCGTGTTCGAGTAGATTCGTCCGCAGGATGCGAAAGTCGTCGTAGGAGATATGGGTGAAGGCAGGGCCGCCCTTGATGTCTCCTAACGCGAAAATGCCGGCCGCGCTGGTCTCCAGGTTTTCGTTGACCTGGATGAACCCGCGGTTGTCGGTCGCGATGCCCGCCGCGGCGACGTTCAACGAATCGGTATTGGGAACGCGCCCCGTGCCAACTAACAGGTGTGAACCATCGATCACCCGCGATTCGCTGCCGAGACGGACTGTTAACTGAGTCCGCGCGCCTGCCTTCGCGACCTCCGTCGCATTCGCGTTGAGCAGAACATCGATGCCGTCCTGCTGCAGAATGGCGGCGACTTCATGGGCCACGTCGCTGTCTTCGCGGCCCATTAACTGGTTGCCCGATTGAATAATGGTCACCCGGCTGCCGAAGCGCCGGAACATCTGTCCGAATTCCAGCCCGACATAGCCTCCTCCCAGAACCAGCAAATGCTCCGGAACGGAGTCCAATTCCATGATGGATGTGCTGTCGAGAAACGGTACGTTGCCGATGCCCTCGAGCGGTGGCACAGCCGGCCGTGCGCCGGCGTTAATGAAGAATCTTTCGCCGGTGAGAGTACGCTGGCTGCCATCGTTCAAGCGCACCAGCACGGTCTTCGGCCCGGTAAAACTGGCCTCCCCAAAGAGCAGGTCCAGATTCGGAGTCTTTTCAATGCGCCCCTGGCTGCCGTTTCGAAACCTGTCCACAACGTCGCGTTTGCGCTGCCGCACACGCACCATGTCGACGCTGATAGCTCCCGTGTGAACGCCATAGTCTGCGCCCCGACGCGCGAGATAGCCCACGCGCCCACTGGCGACCATGGTTTTGGTTGGAGTGCAACCTTCATTGATGCAGGTTCCACCCACGTGCTTGCGTTCCACCAGAACCGTTCGCAGCCCGGCGTCCGCCAGCGCTATCGACAAAGGCGTTCCTCCCTGACCAGAGCCAATAACAATCGCTTGGTAGTGATCTGCCTGTTGTTGACCAATTGCACTCACGACAACCCTTTCTGTGTTTGAAGAATGATTGGACCCCCTGAGCCGCTGCCCGACGTGGCGCTTAGAACCGGGACACCAGAAAAAGGCCGCCGCCGATGGCCGCTGCATCCTCGAGCAAGGCGATGACAATGTCCGGCACCTTGAGAGCCCGCACGAGGCCAGTCCGAGCTTGATATCCGCCGAAGGCACCGGCAATTCCACCCGCGGCGCCCAACACGGCGCCAACGCCCAGCGATTGTCCTCCCGCCACGGCAACCGCCGCGCCGGACAGTCCGCCCAAAACGATACGGGCGATGAGCCCCGGAGGCTTGAGGCGGCTCGGAGTCGAGGGAAGTTGGTCCGTGACCAATTCAACGAGTGCCAACAGCACAAAGATGATGAGCGCCGCAGTCGACCCCATGAAAGAGAGAGGTGTGTTCTGGAGGTTGAGCCAGTCCTTGTGCGCCGCCCACGTCACTACGGCAGGCGCAGTAACAGAGCGCAAGCCAGAGATAACACCAATCAGAAACGCCAGAAGCATTATTTCAGATGGAGTCATTGACCACCTCCTTGGTAAGTCCAACGGTCTTCGCCTATCTTAACGAGGGAATCCGGGATTTCGATCGCAGGTTTGTGTCTTCGTGTACCAGAAGTTTTACCGGGGTTTTCTCGTAGACTCAGATCCTTCAATCTCAGCGAGTCCAGGACGTTCCGTTACTCCAATCGATTCGGTTCCGTTATTGGTGAGGGTCCCGACCAGGTTTCCAGGCCAACCGCTGGTTGTAGCTTTCTTGCCCGGGATACGTCCGCTTGCTGTCGATCCCTGCTCGTTTTGTAACTGAAGCTTCTTGCCGTTTTGGGTAATCTGACAAGACCGGGATTGGTCTCCGTTCACAAACCACGCTCCCGCCAGGCCCGGGCTATCGTTATTGGCCGTGATGTCCTCCTCCTCCGCCACATCGAGCCCAGAACGTGCGTTCGACCAATTGATGGTCTTACCGTGAGCACTCAGCGTTCCGATGGCGCCGTTCCACATCATGGCGTTATTGGTGTTCTGGTTGACTCCCATGATCATGCCGGGTGATGTGCTTCCCGTTTCGTTCGTGAGGGTCAGTTGCATTCCCTGATTCGTAATCGAGCAGTGTTTCGTTTTGTTTCCTTGAGCGCACCAGTCCCCTCTAAGAAGCCGGAGCCGCTGGAGGGGCTCAGCTGAGCGCTTACGGCCGCGATTCCCAGGGAAGCCACGACGACCAACGAAACAGCGGATGACACTCGAGATCTGCCCATTTGGTTCTCCTGTTGCCTTTATCGAAGGAACCCTGGCGGGTTCCCGTTAGCCCGCTGTCCCCACTCCGAATTCCGCGCTCAGGCAGGCAACTTCTTATATCTGAATACCGGCTGTCAACGAACGTTCCCGCTCACTTGCACAACCGGCCACTCGGTGAAATACTAGCGGCAAGGCTTTAAGGGGAAACAGCTTTCGGCGGCAAGAACGGCTATAGCCAAACGCGAGCAGCCTCCCCAAAAAGAAGGAAATCAAAATGAGCATCAAAATACACAGAAATACGACTCACGTGGCGGCAATCCCCCTCGCCTTGTTTCTCTTCTGCGGCTACGGAATGGCGCAGGATGTCACCTACAATGCGCTACCTGGCACAAATTTCTCAGCGTTCCACACCTACCAATGGGCCAATTGCGGAAACGCTCACCCCAGCGGCATCCTGGACGCTGAAATCAAACAGGACATTGATGCGGATTTGGCCCAGAAGGGATTCACCAAAGTAGCCCCGGAGACCCAATCCGATTTATTGGTTTGCTACCAGGTAGCCGTCCAGCAACAGCAGCAGTGGAATGCTTATGGCATGGGTGGCTTCCGATTTGGCGGCATGGGCACGGCCACCAGTTCAACCATCAATAACGGCACCTTGGTCTTCGATGTATACACCATGGCCAACAAGCAACAGGTTTGGCAAGGCCGGGCAACCAAGACCATCAGCCCCGGCGCCAACGAACAGAAGAATCTGAAGAACATGCAGAATGGCATTAACAAGCTGCTGAAGAACTTCCCGCCGCCCGTAAAGAAGTGAGCACGGCTAGCGCAATCTAGGAGTGTTGGACGTACCTGATCGATTGGCGCTACGCCGAGACTGGCGCGCCGATTGCGTCGGCCGTGGCTAGACGACTTGGGGCCGTTTCGAAACGGACCACCAGGAATGTGAGGTCATCGGCGGGTGGAACTCCATTGGCGAACTGCTCAACCGACTTTAAGACGCTGGCCCGGATCTCTTCGACGCCTTTGGTGAAGTTCTCCTTGACGACCTCGGCCAACCGTCGCTCGCCAAACTCCTCATCCCTCGGATTTGCCGATTCCACGATGCCGTCCGAGAAAACAATCAGCAGATCGCCCGGCGCAATGGATACGCTGGTCTGCTGGTAGCGCGCGCCGGCAATTAGTCCAATGACGGTGCCGCCTTCTTCGAGTTGCTTCAATTCGAACCCGCTGGCCGTTTTTCGGACCAGCAATGGCGGGCAATGCCCTGCGTTGATGTAGTGCAGCGCCCTCTCCACGTGATCGTAGTAACAGGAGAACATCGTTACGTAACGCTCGCCTGAAGCCCGTTCCAGCAGCAATTGATTCAAATCGCTCAAGGCCTGTTCGTGGTGCGCGGGCGACGCGACCCAGTTGCTGGAACGGATGGCGCCATGCACAAGGCCGGCTAATAATGCGGCAGGAACACCCTTACCCGACACGTCTCCCAACACCAACGCCAGGTCGTCCTCGTTCATCGAAAAAGTGTCATAGAAATCGCCGCCGACTTGCCAGGCCGGAACGCAAACCGCTGCAACCTCCACCCGATCAGAAATCTTACGCGCAGTAGGAAGCAGAGCCTGCTGGACCTGGCGCGCTAGCTGAAGCTGGCGCTCCAACTCCTGCGTCCGCACGTAGGAGCGAAACCTTAGACCGGCAATGAGCGTGGAGATCGAGCAGCGCGATCGCGGCAGTGCAGTCGATGATGAGGTTCCGGCGAATGGGCCAGAATTGCGCGTTGACCTCCTTCATCGACATCGCGATTTCGAGCAATGGGAAAGGCGGCATTCCGGGCGGTACATTGCTGGAGCGGCTCTGCGCTGAGGTGCCGGGCTGAGCGGGCGGAGGCCCGTTGGGATGCGGACGACGAATATGAATGGCAAATAATTCAACCACCAGTTCGTCATCCCCTGAAAGCTTGGTGGTGAGCACTTCCTCGTGGTCGCGCAGCTTGTTGCTGAATTCCTTGGCAGAAAATGTGGGAATAGCTGGCGTCGCGCCCGCTTGGGCAATGACATGGCCGTCGGGGGCGCGGAGCATAAGCCAAACGAGCTTTTCATGCTCTTCCTGTAGTTTGTCAAGAACAGCCGCGATCTCCGCATCGGTCTGCGCCTGCTTGATCTGCAGTTCGCGTTCAATCTGGGCAGCCCGCTTGTTCAGGTCGCGTCGGACTTGGTTGATGACGAGGATTCGGGAAACGAAACGGTACGTGGAGATCGAATCGAAAAGAAGCAAGCCGGCTAGCCCGGCGCCTAACACGAGCCAGAGAACAAACCAACGCTGCTTGCGCGCAATGCGCGGCGGAGCGGGCGGTGACGGCTGGCGGTCGCTGCTCAAGCTCGAACTCCTCCGTTGATCCATAGTTTACAAGACGGAAACCGGATCCATCGGGGCTGGAATATTGCGTTTCTTATCAAGAACTCGCCGCGTGGCAGTAGGGTCCAGCGTGAAGCAGGGCCGGTGCGGATAGTATCCCAGGAAAACGCCGGTCGACTCAGCCGATTTAGTATCAATCAGTTAGGCCCGCCAAACAGGGTCCGTCCCCGATATGCCCCCGATATGCCGGTCCGTCCCCAAACCTGCAACGATTCTCGAACATTCTGCTCTCCGGTTGCGTATCAATCTCTTGATCCCGGGAGACACGTGTTCGCCTACCCGGATCCCGCTTTTCGAGAGGCCATAATGAGACCGTTTCAAACTACCCCCCTCTGGCTGGTTCTCCTGATGGGAATGCTGGTGTCGATTCTGTCGGCGGCAGGCTCCGATTCCGAATATCGCTGGCGGATTCTGCCGAATATCGGAGGAGACGAGGTGAACCTCACACTCATCCGGCGAGAAGGTTTCATCACCACCTCGCACACCAACTCAGTGCCGCTTTCGAGTCTGCAGGGGCTGGAGCGTTCCGACATGTTCGGTTCGGTAGTTGCCTTTCGCTTGCATCGAGACCCCGGCACCCTGTACTTCAAAGGCTCGTTTACCCTGGGCGTGGGCTCCGGGCCAGTCACCTTTCAGCCCGATCCGCACTTCGCCGCCGCACTAAAGGAGATCGGATTTCAAAATGTCCATGAAGAGCAGCTCTTTGACCTTGCGATGGATAACTTCCGGATTTCCACCGCCCGCGACCTTCGTGCCGCGTGTGATTGTGTGGAAACACTGGATGATGTCGTCGACCTCAACAACCACGGCGTAGACGGCCACTATCTCCGGCAGGTGACGCGCCTCTTTCCCCAGCGGTTGCGTATCGAAGAGGTCACGGAGATGAAAGATCACGGCGTGCAGATTTCGCTGTTGGAGGCCTTGCGGTCGGGCGGTTACCGGCTGCCGCCAAGCGCCGCGATTGAGCTGCACGACCATGGCGTGTCTCCGTCTTACGTGAGGGAGATGAGCCCGCAGTTTAAGGGCGCCACCGATGCCCGCGACCTGATCGAATTGCACGATCATGGAGTGTCGGCCGATCTGGTCCGCCAGCTGCGGGACTCGGGCGTGAATGCTTCCACCAGCGAGATCATTCAGCTTCATGACCATGGTACAGACGGGGGCCTGATGCGGGCCGCAAAGGATGCCGGTTTGGACGGCTCCCCCAACTCAGTGATCGCTCTGCACGACCATGGCGTCGATCCACAGTATGTCCGCGAGATGTCGGAGGCTCTGCATGCGAAGGTCAGCGCGAACGACCTGATCAAGCTGCACGACCATGGCTTATCGCCCGACTTCGCCCGCCGTATCAGCGACGCCGGCTTTGAACTGCACGATCCGGATAAACTGATCAGCCTCCACGAGCATGGTGTTCCAGCCGAGCTCGTGACGCAGACCGTGCGTTCGCACCACGTGACGTTCTCCACCGATGAGATCATCCGCCTGCATGATCACGGCGTGGACGCGGGCTTTTTGCGCTCATTTGACGAGGCGGGCTACACCAGTGTTTCCGCCGAGGAGTTGATCCAGCTTCACGAGCACGGCGTCACCCCGGATTACGCACGCCACTTGCAATCCGAAGGCTTCGGCTCGCTCAGCGTCAGCCAGCTGATCAAGATGAAGGATCACGGCGTTTAGAACTCCAGCGAAGAACCGCGCGCAAAGCAAGTGGATACGCTTATGAGCCGCTCGCGTTCCTAATAAGGACGCCTAGATCTGTACGCCATTCGGCGCTGTAAACGTCTCGCTCTCTACGCTACCCGTGTTCTTGGTCGCGGCCGGCTCGAAAATCAGGACCTCAGCTTCCTCATCCGCCGCCGTGCGGTGCTCGACGCCGTGAGGTACCACCACCGCTTCGCCGGGGCCGAGTTCCACCAAGTGGTCTCGAAACTCCACCCGAAACCGCCCGCGCCACGCCAGAAACAGCTCGTCTTCGGACTCATGATGATGCCAGGGGAACTCGCCCTGAAACTTCACCAGCTTTACTTCCTGGCCATTAAGCTCCGCGATTACTTTGGGGCGCCAGTGATCGTGGAACAAGGCGAACTTTTCGGTGAGATTGATTCGGGTCACGTCGACGAGACTCCTTCTTCAGCGATGTTACGCCGTCTGATTCGTGACTCAATCCAGTTTTCGGTCAAGTACGGCTAGGTACATGGCTACCAGCCGATACGTCTCATAATAGTCATCCATATGCAGTGCCTTTAGCGAGTCGTCAGTCGAATGGATAACGTGAAAGTTTTCGGCGGTGAGCGAATGGATGTCGATGGTAGGAACTTTTATTAATCGAAAGGAAGTCGCATCACTCAACCCCACCTTGTCCACGTTCATTGTCGCAATGGGCGAGTGCATTGAGGCCGCGACTTCGCCGAGCAATTCGACCAGATGTTTGTCAGCCCTGCTGGTCCATATCTTGGTCGGACCCACGCCAACACTGTCCAAGTTGACCATGGCTGCAATCTCCTGCCGCTCTTCCTTGGCGAGATGCGACGAATAAAATTGCGATCCCACCAGGCCTTCCTCCTCTTGGCAAAAGGCGATGAAACGGAAACGGTGTTTGTGCTCAATCGAGCTGACGCTTTGATACAGGCTCGGCAGTAACGCCGCCCCGCTCCAGTTGTCGATCACGCCATCGCCGGGGTGGACTTTATCGAAGTGGGCGGCAACCAGAATCTGTTTTCCCGCTCCGCCCTGGGCATCGCACACGATGTTGGCAAAGTGTGAATGCGGTAGCGCCTGATCGACCTCAAGAGGGCCTTGACAACCCGCCTCGCCGAACAGTTTCTGCATTTCGATCTGCCGCTCCGTGTTCTTGTTTGGAGCTAACTCGATTCGGGCCCTAATGACTTCCTGCGGAACGAAGGTGATTCGAAACTCTTCGGCGACGGCAAGAGCGCAAACGCCGCATACGATGGCGGTAACCGCGACGCTTTGTCTCATAGGCGCCCGTAGAGTAGCAAACGCCCGCCGGCTATGGCGAAAAAATTTACTCTTGCCGCAGTGCTTCTAGCGGGTCAATTCTCGACGCCCGCCAGGCAGGAATGTAGCCCGCCAGGATCCCAGCCGCCGCCAGCAATAAAATGGCGCTCGCATAGGTCGCCGGATCGGCAGCTGTAACCCCAAACAGCAGGGATCGCAAGACCCGGCTGGCAAGCGCCTCCGCGACTAGCCCTATGCCCAGGCCAACCGCCGTCAGCTTGAGTGCTTGGCTCAATACCATGCTTAAGACATCCCGGCGTTCTGCGCCGAGCGCCATCCGTAGCCCCACTTCGGCCGACCGTTGGGCCACGGCGTACGCCATCACGGCGTACACACCCACCAACGCCAGGCAAAGCGCCAAGCCCGCAAACAAAGAGAGCAGCAGGCTCAGGAAGCGGGGTGAGGCGATGGTGTCGGCCAGTTTCGACTCGAGCGTGCTGAAGCGTACCGACGCATCGGGGTTGAGCTCGCGCGAGACCCGCCGGACTGTCTCAGCCAGCGCCATGGGACCGCCAGCCGTCTTCACGAGCAGCACAGAATCCGAGCGCGGATGTTGGAGGACGGGCATGTAAATCTCTGGCTGGGCCGGGGCGGCGGCACTGTCTAAATGCGCATCGCTGATTACGCCAACAATGGTCATCCATTTCCCGGATTCCTCATCCAGGCCGCACAGGATTTTGCGGCCGAGGGGATCGTTGCCTTGGAACGATCGTCTTGCCAGTGCCTCGCTGATCATGGCGGTCCGGGGCGCTGCATACACGTCCCGCTCCGAGAATTCCCGACCATGGACCACCCGCAGACCGAGGGTACTGACGAAGCCTTGCGCGGCTAGGCTAAAGCCGGCTTGTGGCGACGTGTTGTTGAAATCCTTCATCGTCTGGCCTTCCACAATGTATGATCCGTCCGAACGATATGAGGCTTCCAGAGGCGGCCGACCAACGAGGGTCGCCGATTGAACGCCCGGAGCCGCCTGTACGCGCTTCCAGATTTCCTGGAAGTACCCCTCCGTCACGCGCCGGGTTTCAGCATCCCCGGCAACTCCGGTGCTTAGCTCGACGGCCAGAACATTTTCTGGATTGAACCCGAGGTCGACTTTGGTCAACGACGACACGCTCCGTAACAACAGACCTGCCGAAATTACCAGCACGACGCATAACGACACTTCGGCAACCACGAATACTTGACGGAGAAATGTAGACGATCCGCCGACCACGCCACGAGTATTGCCTTGGCGAAGAGCCTCGACGGGATCGGTTTGGGAAACCTTCAGGGCCGGCGCGATTCCGAAGAGGAGGCTTGCCAAAATAGAGGCGCCCATCGCAAATGCGAGCACGGCTCCGTCGATGGCAACCTCATCCAACCGCGGGACACCCTTGGGAGCCAGCATGACCAGCGCCTTGAGGCCCCAATTGGCTAGAAGGACACCGGCAATCCCGGAACCCACGGCTAGCATGAGACTCTCAACGAACAACTGGCCGATGATCTGAGCCCGACTCGCACCGATGGCCGCTCGGATTGCCACTTCCCGGGTCCTCGCCGTGGCCCGAGCAAGCAGCAGATTGGCCACATTCGCGCACGCGATCAGTAGCACCAATCCCACCGCGCCCAACAACACGTAAAGCGTCAGCCGGATGTTGTGCACCGTGTAGTCGAGCAGACGCGTGACAGCGGCATTTTTGTTCTTATTCGTATCAGGATAGGCCTGCGCCAAGCGGGAGCCGATGGCGGTCATTTGCGTCTGCGCCTGCTCAACGGAGACGCCCGGCTTCAATCGGGCGATGACCCGGTAGTTATGGCCTGAGCGTGATGTAGTTTCCTCGGCAATACTGTCGGGAACCCAGATCTCCGACTCACCCGGGAAACGGAATCCGGCCGGAAGCACGCCGATGACGGGAAAGATCATGCCTGCGGTCCGCACTGTCTGATGGCCATCCGGCGTCTGCCCCGCGAAGTGACGCCGCCAGAATGCATCGCTCACCAAAACCACGGGAGGCGCGCCCTTTCGATAGTCATCCGCGGTAAGCAGGCGGCCCAGTTTCGGCTTCACATCCATCACATCGAAAAACTCCCGCGACACGATGGCGTAGCTCGCGTAATCGGGCGAATTTCCGGCCACGACACTGCCTTCGTCCGGGTTGTACTTCGCCATTGCCGAGAACGCTGAACTCTGGTCGTGCCAGTCGTGATAGTCGGGCGCCGAGACCTGGCCCGAACCTCCCGCCGTCCCTCCAGGCGCTGGTCAAGGTGACAATCTGGTCCGGCTCGTGGAAGTCGAGCGGACGAAGCAACACGCTGTTCACCACGCTAAAGATCGCCGTATTGGCACCAATGCCGAGCGCCATCACCATGACCACGAGGCCGGCGAACCCCGGATTCTTGGCTAAAGACCGCAACGCAGACCGTATTCCCATAGACGCTCGTCACGCAATTCAAGCACCACGCTGACACATTGATTACATGAGGTTTCCCGCCACGAAGCGTCCGGAACTGGGACACTTCATGCGTGCGAACGAGCACCTGCCGGAAGCTGTTAGAGTTGGCCGCTCAGCCACTCCAGATAGGCGGCCGATCCGTCCGTCACCGGAAGCGCCAGGATCTCGGGCACGTCATAGGAATGTAACTCCGCGATCTTGTCGCGCAGTTCGGCAAAACGCACCGGGGTGGTCTTCATCACCAGCAACACTTCCTCTGCTGATTCCACCGCACCCTGCCAGCGGTAGATACTCTCCACCTTGGGGATCAAGTTGACGCAAGCCGCCAGCCTCTGGTCCACCAGTTCCCGAGCCAACCGGCGCCCTTCCTCGAGCGAGGACACGGTGCAGAGAACGACCAGTGCTAGTGGGGATGCTTCCGGCATTCTAAACAATTCTAGCCGGATTTGTTCCGAAGACTAATGTTTTCGCTGGACGCAGCGACCCGGCTCAGTTATAAACGAGTGATAGGGACGAATTCCTCCCATGCTACGAAAATTTGCACGCCCGATTCTCTTCATTGCAACGCTGGCAGCCTTCGCCTCCTACGCGACGATCATGTTGCGAGGCCCCCACGGGCTGCGCGTGCTGGCGGAAAAGCGCGCCGAAGCGCGTCGCCTCGAGGAAGAGAACGCCGACCTGCAATATGATCTCGATAAGAAGCAGAAGCGTATCGAGAAGCTCAAAAACGACCCGAGCGCTCAAGAAACCGCAGTTAAGAAGGTTCTGGGATATCGAAGGCCGGACGAGACAGTTTTCAAGGCCAACACGGCCGTTGTCCCTAATCAGAAGTAGCTTGAGCTTCGCGGAACGTTTAGCCGAGCGCCCGTCATTTACGATTGCCCAAGTGTGGCTGTGCGAATTACTTTCGCAGCGTCGTGGATGGTCTCCTCATCCGCCAGGAGCAGCCGGTGCGGGAACCAGAACGCATCGCGTCAGATATGCTTCCGCGTTCGGACATGCCATAACCCGGCATTCCTCCTGCTTGTAGAGCGGGTTCTGGTACAGCGTGTGCGGATAGAACGGCGTGCAGGGCACGCCGGCCGCCGTCACTGCTGCATGGAACTCATCCCGCGTGACGGTCTTTGAGCGAAAACGGCCACACAAGAGATACCACGAGTTTTGCGTCACGGCCGGCCGGTTCGTCCTGCCAGACAATCTCCTCGACGTCGGCCAGCAGCCGTTTCAACAGCCGCACGCTGGCTGTCCGGCGCGCGATCTGCTCCGGCAGTCGCTCTAACTGCGCGGTGAGAACCGCCGCCTGAAAAGCCGTCATCCGGAAATTGGTCCCTAGCCGGTAGTGGCTGTAGAAGCTTTCACCGGCCTTGCGGCCCATGTTGACGAACGACCGGGCTCGGGTCGCGAAGTCGTCGCTGTTCGTCACCAGGATTCCGCCCTCGCCCGCACACATCACTTTCCCATTCTGGAAACTGAACGAACCGGCAATCCCAAAGCTTCCCGCCCTCTTGCCTTTCCATTCCGAGCCATGAGCGTGCGCGGCGTCTTCAATCACCCACAAGCCGTGCTCGCGGGCGACGCTGTTGATCGCGTCCATGTCGGCCGGGGTTCCGCCGAAATGCACCGGGATGACGGCCTTCGTTCGGGGCGTAACGGCGTCGGCGACCTGCGCCGGGTCGATGTTGAACGAAGTCGGGCCGATATCCACAAACACCGGCGTCGCTCCTACCCGTGAGACCGCGCTGGCTGTGGAAATGAACGAGATGGCCGGAACAATCACCTCGTGCCCAACGCCGATTGCCGAGCACGCGAGAGCGCCAGTTCCAGCGTCACGGTTCCGTTGAAAGCGCAGATCCCGTGCTTCGATTGGTGGGCGGCGGCAAACTGTTGTTCGAACTCTGTGACGATGGGATGAAAGCCGCCCCACTGGGGGCTTTGGAGGACCGAGCGCAACAATTCCTCTTCCCGTGCGCTCGACTGCGGCCAGCTTGGGATGTTCAGGTGATTCATTCTTGCTCAACCCAAGCATAGCTTCCAGGGGCTGGGCAATTCATCGGTGGGACAATAGGTGATCTACATGTCGGTCTACCAAGAGCGCAAAGACGAACTGGAACGTCACGAATTCATGATGGGTCGTGAGCGGGGCAGGCTTGCCGTCACGCTGGACTGCATTACCGACGCGCTGGTGCTGGTGGGCCAGCATGGCGTTTACTGCCAGAGCGCCCGGCAGCCGGGGAAGCCGGCCATGGACATTCAGCTCATCACGAAGAGCCTGACCGACGCCAAGGAACTCATAGCCAGCGTGCTGGAAGAAATGGCCCGCGCGCGGCAGTTGCAAAACCAGCAACCGTAGCTCCCCTACAAGTTCTGCAAGAACGGGTTCTGCTCGATTTCCTCGCCAATGGTTGTGTTGCCACCGTGGCCCGGCGTCACCAGCGTGTCCTCCGGCAAGACCAGCAGCTTGGACTTGATGGACGAGAGCAACTGCCTGACTGTTTCCACCGGGCAAATCGGTTCGACCTACCGATCCCTGGAACAGGGTGTCGCCGGCCAGCAGCTTGTGCTCGGCAGGAATGTACAGGCAAAGGCTGCCCTGGGTGTGGCCGGGTGTGTGCAGGACATGCAGATCTCTGGCGTTCAGTTTCAGCGTGTCGCCGTCCCTGGTGGGAGTGTCCACCTCAACCGCCTCAGGAGTCGGCACGCCCAGCCAGGCGGCGTATTTATCCAGGGCATCCACCAGTTCCTGGTCGCTCGGGTTCATATAGACCGGCGCCCCGGTCAAGACTTTGAGCTTCTGCGCGCCCGAGATGTGGTCGATGTGCCCGTGTGTGATCACAATCGCCTTCACCGTTAACCCATGTTGCCGCAAGACGGCCGTGATCCGTTCCACTTCGTCGCCGGGGTCTACCACAATGGCTTCCCTTGTCTGTTCGTCGCCAAGCACGGAGCAGTTGCATTGCAGCAGCCCGACCGGCATTACAACGTGAATCATCTGGCTTTAGAGTAGCGTCATCGAGTCCGAAAACGGGCGTTCGGAGCTCACCGCTATACTCGAATTTCAGCCAAGGAGATCTATGGACGCCTTTGTTCATATTCTGATGCGATTCCTCCACATCGCTTCTGTCGTGACGCTGGTGGGCGCAATCCTCTACGCCCGCCTGGTGCTCACACCGGTTCTCAATGAACTGCCAGAAGCGGCCCGGGCAGCCGCTGCTTCCAGCGCCCAGGCGAAGTTCCGGCAAACGGTCTTCATTCTGCTGGTGCTCATCATCGGATCCGGCACCTACAATCTGATCGCCGGCGGCCATCACACCGCCACCTGGCAGATGTGGTTTGGCATCAAGATGTTGCTGGTTCTGCATATCGCTGCCGCCTCCATCTTGTGGGCGCTGTCGCCCTACGGCGACGTGCATGGTTGCAGGTAAAGGGAAGCGGCGGCTGGCAGGCCTCGCCATCTCCGGATTGTTAGTGATCCTCATCTCCAACTATCTGCGTTGGCTGACAATGCATGGCGGATAATCCAGGCCCGGGTCGCCGGCTAGGCCAGTTGCATCAAACAGAGTGAGCATGAAATCCTACGAAGCCTTGCGAACCGGCGCCGCCTGGATCGACCTCTCCGCGCGTGGCAAGATCCGAGTTACGGGCGAAGATCGGGCCCGGCTGCTGCATGCGATGACCACCAACGACATCCAGCACATGCAGCCGGGTGACGGTCTATACGCCTTCTTTCTCAATGCGCAAGGGCGCATCCTCGCCGATGCCTATATCTACCATCTGGGCGAATCGTTCCTGCTTGACACGGAACCCGAAACGGCGGGCAAGGTACTCCAACATCTCGACAAGTACATCATTGCGGACGACGTTACGCTGGAAGACCAGACCGCGATCTGGGAGGCCGTTGGCATCGAAGGCCCCGCTTCAGAGGAAGCGGTTGAAGCGCTTGGCCTGCCGGCTCCCGCCGTCGATTATCACGTTGCCAACTGGGAGAATGGTTTCGTCGCGCGTACGGCCGCCACTGGTCCGCTGGGCTTTCGCGTGCTTTTTCCCGTAGCCGAGCGTGCCGCGTTGATCGAGACTGTTACCACCGCCGGCATCCCCGAAGCTGACGCCGAGGCGGCCCGTACGGTACGGATCGAAAACGGGAGACCGCGCTACGGTGAGGACATCGCCGAACGCTACCTCACCCAGGAAACCCAGCAGATGCACGCCGTCAGTTTCACCAAGGGCTGCTATCTGGGCCAGGAGATCGTGGAACGCGTACGCTCCCGCGCTCAGGTCCACCGCCATCTCATGCCGGTGCGTATCCGTTCCACTCAGGCTCCAGCGTCCGGCACGAAGCTGAAGTGCCGATGGGAAGGATGCTGCCGAAATCACATCCTCTGCCTACTCGCCGGCACTTGGCGAAGTGGCTGCGCTCGCGTATGTCCGGACCGACTATCAAGCCCCCAAAACGGAGCTCACCGTCGATGCCACGGAACCGCCGGTGACCGCCTACATCCCCTGAACCCTGCGGGAACTCTCGCGCGATCATGGGAGCTATGGCGATCGCATCCACTAATCCAGCCACCGGCGAGACCACCCGCACCTTCACCCCGCTTACCGCCGATGAGGTTGAGCAGAAGCTGGCGCTCGCCGCGGCTGTCTTCCCGGAATACGCCTCAACCAACTTCGATCAGCGATCTGCCTGGCTGCTGGAAGCCGCGCGAATCCTGGAAACGGGAGAAAGAACGCTTCGGCCGCATCATGACCGCGGAGATGGGCAAGACGCTCGCCTCAGCCATCGCGGAAGCAGAGAAGTGCGCCCTGGGTTGCCGCTACTACGCCGAACATGCCGCAAGGCACTTGGCTGACGAAGTGATCGCCACCAACGCGTCGCTACAGCTTCGTCTTGTACGCCCCGCTAGGCCCGGTTCTGGCCATCATGCCCTGGAACTTCCCGTTCTGGCAAGTCTTCCGGTTCGCCGCTCCGGCCCTCATGGCGGGCAACGTGGGCTTACTGAAGCACGCCTCCAACGTGCCGCAGTGCGCGCTGGCGATCGAAGAGATCCTACTGCGGGCCGGCTTTCCCCGAGGAGCCTTCCAGAGCCTGCTGGTTGAGTCGCCTCAAGTGCCGGCTTTGTTGAGGGACGACCGCATCAAGGCCGCTACGCTCACCGGCAGCGAGCCGGCAGGAGCCTCTGTCGCAGCCATCGCCGGACATGAGATCAAGAAGACCGTCCTGGAACTGGGAGGTAGTGACCCGTTCATTGTCATGCCCAGCGCGAACTTTGATGCCGCCGTGGCGACCGCTGCCAAGGCGCGCAACATCAACAATGGCCAATCCTGCATTGCCGCGAAGCGGTTCATCGTCGCCGAAGAGATCTACGATCGGTTTGAACAGGCATTTGTGGCGGCGATGCAAGCAGCGCGGGTTGGGGACCCATTAGACCCGCAGACCGACGTCGGTCCACTTGCGACCGAGAAGATTCGCGAGGAACTACATGACCAAGTCCAACGAGCAATCGCCGCAGGCGCCACACTGCTGACCGGCGGAGAGAAGCTGCCGCCGCCGGGCTGGTTTTACAAGCCCACTGTGCTTACGAAGGTGCCCCGTCAATCGGCCGTTTTTTATGAAGAGTTCTTCGGCCCGGTGGCTATGCTGTTCCGGGTCAAGGACGCGCGCGAAGCACTGGCGGTGGCCAATGACTCCCGCTTTGGGCTCGGCTCCAGTGTGTGGACAGAGGACTCGACCGAGGTCGACTTCTTCGTTCGCGGCATCGAAGCCGGCAGTGTCTTCGTCAACTCGATGGTTGCTTCCGACCCGCGCCTCCCCTTCGGAGGCGTCAAAAAGTCTGGCTACGGCCGTGAGCTGAGCCTCGCCGGTATCCGCGAGTTCGTCAACGCCAAAACCGTCCGGATCAAGTAACGCGAAGTGGGGCCGGTCACCTACGACCGGCTCTCCCGAGTAGCTAACTTGCCGGGTCCCTTCAGCCAAACATCACTTCGTAATTCCTACCCCCAGCCAGCCTGACACTCACTGACCCGTCATCGTTCCGAGTTAAAGGCAGTTCCCGCCCTGCTTGCGCTACCCCCGCGATTTGCTGGTCCTTCGGCGCGCGAAGCCGTTGCTCGCCGTCGGCCGCCGGCCACAGCGCGCCCGCGAAAGCCTTGCCGGCCTTCCACTCGATCGCCACGCCGATGTTGCCCCGCGCTCGTAGCCCCTTCACACTGACCGACCGGCCAGTTGCGCGGCAACGCCGGCAGAAACGCGATCTCGCCGTCGTGGCTTTGCAGCAGCATCTCGGCAATCGCGGCAGTTGCGCCGAAGTTTCCATCGATCTGGAAGATGCTGCCG
The DNA here is from genome assembly GCA_963771305.1 of uncultured Acidobacteriaceae bacterium. Taxonomy (GTDB): domain Bacteria; phylum Acidobacteriota; class Terriglobia; order Bryobacterales; family Bryobacteraceae; genus CAJCIT01. Next base: position 136,814 of record CAVYTS010000018.1, on the reverse strand, counting down.
TGCTCCGCCGGATGGGTGTCGAAGAGACTCGGCCCGGTGGAGTGCTTCAGCAACATGGTCAACGACTCCTGCGCCATGTCGCCATCCAATAGGCGAGCCCAGAAGGCGATGGCCCAGGCTCGGCTCCAGCCCGTATACGCGCCGCCCGCCTTCAATCGCCGTTCGAGCGAGATCCGCGCCGCCTTTGCCAAGTCCGGTGTGCGCCGCGGCGTGATCTCGCATCCAGGATACAACCCGTAGAGTTGCGACATATGCCGCTGGCCGGGCTCCGCTTCGGCGAAGTCCTTCGACCATTCCTGCAATTGCCCGTACTGTCCCACTTGATACGGCACCAGCCGCGGCAGGGCCTTCTGCATTCGCTCCCTCATGGGGATATCCACGGCCAGCAGCGTTGAGGCTTCGATGCAGTTCGAGAACAGCTCACGGATCAGAGCAATGTCCAACGTGCATCCGGCGCTGACACTAGCGGTCTTGCCATCCGGCGTGAGGAAGACGTTTTCCGTAGAGAAGGATGGGCAGGTGGTGAGGCGTCCCTGCTTGTCTTCAATCAGCCAGTCCAGGCAGAACTCGGCCGACCCCTTCATCAGCGGGTAACCGACGTTCCGAATGAAGTCGAGGTCCTTCGTGAAGCGGTAGTGATCCCAAAGATGCTGGCAGAACCAGGGACCGCTCATCGGGAAGTTGGCCCACGTAGGCGTGCCCCAGCCCCGGCCCACGGGCGCCGATTGCCGCCACAGGTCCACGTTGTGATGGGAGACCCAACCGCCCAAGCCGTAGTTGACTCGCGCCGTCTGGTGCCCCGTCTGGCCGAGGCCTTGAATCAGGTCGAACATCGGGCCGTGGCATTCGGAGAGATGGCAGGACTCTGCCGGCCAGTAGTTCATCTGCACGTTGATGTTGGCCGTCCAGTTGGAGCTCCACGGCGGGCGGACTTCCTGGTTCCAGACGCCTTGCAAGTTGGCTGGCTGTGTTCCCGGCCGGGAACTGCAGATCAGCAAGTAGCGGCCGTATTGGAAATAGAGCGCGAGGAGCGCCGGATCTGCCGCCGCGCCAACGGCCTTAAGCCGTTCGTCCGTCGGCCGGTCAAGTGGCTGCTTGCCGAGATCAAGATCGACCCGCCGGAAGAGCTTCTGGTGGTCGGTGATCAGGCTCGCACGAAGCATCGCGTAATTCTTCGTTGCCGCCGCATCCAACGGCTGTCCGCATCGTTGAGCGACTTGGTCGGCCGGCATATCCGGCTGCAGGTTGACGTTGCGGAATCCTGTCGCCGCCGAGAAGAGAAGAACAACTTCATCGGCGTTTTCTATCGAGACGAGGTAGGGGGAAACGCCGTCCCTTGCGGCGGCCTGCGATGTATTTGCCGCCTTTTGCTACGACCCGAAACTCCGCGCAGAAGCGCATGCCCTTGCCTTCCGTCTCGTCATAGGCAACCGGATTGTCCGAATTTATATAGTTGGGCTCAGCGTGGCTGGGAGCTTTCCCGTCCATTTGGATTCCGTTCGCCGAGGCCCGCTGCAGAAAGGGATGGGGCGTGTCCAAGCTAACCGCGCAACTCACTCGACCCGGCGCGCTGGCGGTAAGCCGCACCACCATGACTTGATCCACGGCGGAAATGAATGCCTCGCGGATGTAATCGACGCCGTCGACCCGGTAACTTACCCGTGCGGTCGCCGTATCCAAATCGAGTTCGCGGCGATAGGCCTCCGCCTTCTCCGTCCCGGCGAACTTGATCCGCAGGTTGCCGAGCGGCTCGTAGCTTTCGTTGAAGGGCCCTTGCATGTGTTGGCAGGCGGCGTCGGCCTCGACGTACTTCTCCTCCTCCATCACCAGCCGCCGCACCATGGGCAAATACTTCTGAGCCTCCGGGTTGTTCCATCTTTTCGGACACCCGGACCAAAGCGTGTCTTCGTTCAGTTGAAACCGCTCTTCAGCGAGACCTCCGAACATCATGGCGCCCAGTCTTCCGTTGCCAATCGGGAGAGCCTCGGTCCATTCACGGGCAGGTTGGCGATACCAAAGGACAAGATCGCTCGGGGTGGCATTGTCATCAGCCTTTGCCGGTTCGATCTGGGCCACGGTCAGCGCCAAAGGCATCGCAGCGAGGAAGTCACGTCTGGTCGGTCCGCTCATGTCGCTCCTAGTATCTCTCGTGGCATAACGCTGCACGTTATCGCGTGTGCCGCGGCTCGCCATGCTTGCGCTTGCGGACCTTATGCCTGCGAGACGCCAAGCGTTCCCAGGGCGCTGAAAGATCAACCCGATGGTGGACTTTAGGAAGTAGTGGCGAACACAAGGCGAACAAACGACTTACAGTAAATTCCGATACAGAAAGTTCTTGATATCCGGAATCGGGCGTGCTTAATATTTAAGTACCAGACAGGACTGAATAGGGTTAAACAGTCTCCTGTAGGAACAGATGAGTGGTCAACTTGAGTCGCCGGTGACGGTGGAGGCCCCTTTCGGCTTTCTCGCTGCACGTGTTGACGATCAAGGAAGACTTAAATTGCCGGCAGCGATCGCGCAGTATTTCGCGGCGCTGAAGGAAACACGCGTCCTCGTGACGACCTTGGATGAGGTTACCGGACGCATATACACGCTTCCCCGGTGGAGAGAAATCCTGGAGTTGTTGTCGAAGCCTGGTGAGGGGGCAGCGGAGCGTGCGCATCGCCGTTTCATCGCCAAGCACTATGGCGCCGATGCGGAAATCCAGGCGCAGGGCCGGATCCTGCTTCCCGCCGTTTTGCGGAAGAAGCTGGAGTTGGAAAACGCGGCGGCTCATTTGGACTGTATCAACGGGCATGTCGAGATGTACAGCGAAGCGACCTATAACAAGTATCTGACACAGGCGCAGATGAGTGTAGCGAATAATTCGAGTTTGTTGGCGGAGCTGGGGCTGTAGGGCGGCGCCAGTTCTGAGCGATGGGAAAGATTTCTGAACGTCTATGAGCAGTGAGCCGCGGCATTATCCGGTCCTGCTCAAAGAGACGTTGGAGTATTTGGCGGTAAAGCCGGAAGGCATCTACGTTGATGTCACCGCGGGCCTGGGGGGGCATACAGGAGCGATCGCGGAGCGGCTGATGAGCGGCTTGGTGATCAGCTGCGATCGAGACGAGGAGTCGCTGGAGATCGCGAAACGGAACACGGAGCGGCACGCGGAACGCATCCGGTTTCATCATGGCGAGTTCTCGGCATTGGATGCCGCGTTGAGCGCGAATGGTTTGGAGAAGGTGGACGGAGTGGTTGCTGACCTGGGGGTAAGCCGGTATCAACTGTCTAGCGGCGAGCGTGGGTTCTCGCTGATGGAAGACGGGCCCTTAGATATGAGAATGAGTCGCCGCGACCCGGAGTCGGCGGCTGAGTTGGTGAACTTCTTGCCGGAAAGAGCGCTCGCCGATCTGATTTATCAGCTCGGGGAGGAGAGGAGGTCGCGAAGAATAGCTAGAGCAATCGTTCGCGCACGTCCGATTCACACGACCGGCCGACTGGCCCAAGTGATTGAATCGGCCGTGCCGCGGACGGGTAAGATTCATCCGGCGACGCAGACTTTCATGGCGCTGCGGTTGAGCGTCAATCGCGAGTTGGAAGAGTTAAAAGAATTACTCCGGATCGTGCCGGAGACGTTGAGGCAAGGGGGACGGTTTGTGGTTCTGACATTTATGTCGACCGAAGACCGGATCGTGAAGCAAGCATTTCAGTCGTTGTCTCGTGAGAAACGGGCCACGATCCTGACGAAGCATGTCGTTAGGCCCACGGAGGAAGAGCTTTCGGAGAACCCGCCATCGCGCAGCGCGAAACTGCGTGCGTTGGCGATGAATTAGGAAGAGGAAGACAATGGCCACACTGGCAACATTCGTGAATCGGTTCGTCGGCGTCCGCAGTTTCGACGCGATTGACCACGAAACTTCCCATCCCCGGGTGGACTCCTGCCGGCTGCGCCCGCTTCCGAACGAGGATGTTTATCTCTACGTGAAGCGTATTGATAACCACGCGGTGGTGCGGGCGATTGATCCGTCTGCCCAGCGCGCGCGAACCAACTCCATGCTGACCAGCTTCGGTCTGGCGGTGGTCTTCATCGCGGGCCTGGCACCGGCGGCTTACAACACGATGGAGGGATACCATATCCAGAGCTTGCGGAAGAACCAAGTGGAGTTGAAGAAGCAGATCAGCGCGCTGGATATTCAGGAGGCAGACCTGCTGACCCCGGCACGCCTGAAGGCGATCGCCGAGCGGATGGGTCTGCAAGATCCGGCGCCCGGGCGTTTGCAGTACCTGGACGGAAAACCCAGCGAAGCGCGCAATCGCCAGCCGGGAGCTTCCATCGTGGGCGACAACCACTAAAGACTGGGTGTACCGCGCCGCAGTCCGCACTCCCCGTGAGCATTGAAGAGTATGGAACTTCCGCCGCTCGCACCACTGTCGAAATCCGTAAACCGCCTGCTGATCATGAGCCTGGTGCTGGCCGCGTGGGTCACGCTAATGCTTGCACGGCTGTTCCAATTGCAGGTACTGCAGCACGATAAATACTTGTCGCTGGCCAGGAGGCAACAAGAACGACTGGAATTGGTTCCCCCTATTCGCGGAACCATTTACGACGCCAATGGAACGATGCTGGCGACCAACAAGTTCTCCAAGATGGCTATCGTCAACCCGAGCCGAATTCCGGACAAAACTATGGCGGCCGGCCTGCTCGGTAACAACTTAGGCATTTCCACCGACACGCTGCAGAGAGCGCTCGAGGAAACCGCCAATTCGAGCCACCCCGGCTTTCTGGTGGTCAGCACCAATGTCAGCAAGGAGGAGGCGGACGCCTTAGCCGGGCTGAACTTGGAATGGCTGGAATTAAAGGACGGCACCACGCGCTGGTATCCGAATCATCAACTGGCCGCACATGTTATCGGGGAGGTGAACTTCGCCGGCACCGGCGTGGCGGGTGTCGAAAAGCGGCTGGAGAAGGATCTGGCTGGCCAGCCGGGACTGATTCGCGTCGCACACGACGTGCATGGCCAAGCCTACGACCAGGAGCAGGAAAAGGCGCCTCAGAATGGCAAGAACATCACGCTGACGATCGATTTGCGGCTGCAAGATGTCGCGGAAGAAGCGATCAAAGACGCCGTCCTAAAGAATCATGCCGAGCACGGCAGCTTGGTGGCCATGGATCCTTACACCGGCGAGGTGAAGGCGCTTGCCAACTATCCAACCTACGACCCGGATGAGCGACTGCTGCGGGGACAAACGGCAGAGGGACGGGAGAACCTGGCGGTTGTGGCGCCGTTTGAGCCGGGATCGGTGTTCAAAGTGATTACGCTGTCAGCCGCTCTTCAAACCACCACTTTGACGCCGGTGAGCATAATCAATTGCGGTAATGGCAGTATTCGGATTGGAAGCCGGGTCATTAAGGACCATAAGAGCTATTCGTCGCTCCAGATGCAAGATGTGCTGGCGTTTTCAAGTAATGTGGGCGCAATTCGGATCGGCATGGAAGTAGGCAACGAGAACATGTACGAGTACATTCGGCGCTTTGGATTCGGCCAGAGGACGGGGATTGAGTTGCCGGCGGAAGCGCCCGGCCTGGTGCGGCCGTTGAGGCGCTGGCAGCAGGGCTCCATTGGATCTGTAGCAATGGGACATGAGATCAGCGTCACTTCGGTGCAACTGGCGCAAGCCGGATCCGTCATAGCAAATGGAGGGTTTCGGGTGGCGCCGCGGGTCGTGCAGTTTAAGCAAGTGCCCGGCGGGCCCAAGGAGTTTTTGAAGGCGCCGGAACGCGTTCAGGTCCTTGAGCCAGCCAACGTGGTGACCATGCGGCAGATGATGGAGCGGGTTGTCATCTACCCCGGTGGAACAGGGCGGCGGGCGAAGGTGATTGGCTACACGACCGCCGGCAAGACGGGAACGGCGCAGATCTTCGACTTCCAGCACAAGGTCTACACGCACAAATACAACGCTTCCTTTATGGGCTTTGTGCCCGTGGTGAATCCTCGGATCGTGATAGCGGTCACAGTGACGGGGACGACGGGTGAGGTTGGCTATGGCGGCGTTGCGTCCGCGCCGGCGTTTCAGCGAGTGGCGGAAGCGGCAATGCGAATCATCGGGGTCCCCAGGGACAAGCCGGATGAAGTGAAGCAGCCGGAACCGAAACATCGCTCGGAGAACGACGAGAACGATCTGGCGATCGCCGGAATCAGCGACCCACCGACCGAAGAGGACTGGAAAGGGGGATTGGGTGAGGCGGAAGGCGCCGTCGTCGAGACTGCGCCGACCTACAACGGCCCGGTCGCGCCGAAGCTAATGGGTATGACTGAACGCGAGGTAGTGCAGTTCACAGCGGAGAAGGGGCTGTTGGTCGAAGTGACGGGGCACGGCCTGGCGGTGGATCAACAGCCTGCACCCGGGGCGCCACTTCCGCCGGGGGAGCGTATTCGCGTTAGGTTCAGGCGGCTCTAGAGGCAACGATTGACTCACTTCTTTGCAGCATCCGACGGCGGTTACCACAGGGCAGGTACTCCGTGAAACTGGAGCAGATCCTGGCTGGGGCGGGCCTGGAGTCTCGCCTGCCGGCTGCGCTGGGAGATGCGGAGGTGAAGGGGCTCGCCTACGACTCGCGCAAAACCGGCAAGGGATACCTGTTCTTCGCGTTCGCCGGCGCCAAAATGGATGGCGCCCGTTTTGCGAACGCGGCGATCGCGAGAGGCGCGGTCACGGTGGTGAGTGATCGGCCGGATCCGGGCGGGATCGCAGGGCCGTGGTTGCAGGTGGCGCACGGGCGCCGGGCGCTGGCCATCGCTGCGGGAAACTTCTACAATCATCCGGACAAGCGGCTGGTGCTGACTGCGGTGACGGGGACGAACGGCAAGACCACCAGCACATCTTTAATTGACGCGATGTTGCGGTCAACGGGCAAGACGACGGCCTTGATTGGAACGATTGAGTACCACTTGGCTGGGCGCGTTCTGCCGGCCGTCAACACGACACCGGAATCGTTGGACCTGTTGGCGATGTTTCACGACCTGGAACAGGCATGCGGCACACACGTGACATTAGAGGCGTCATCGCACGCGCTGGATTTGGGCCGTATCTACGCGATGCAGTTGCACACGGCCGCCTTCACGAACTTCACGCGCGACCATCTGGATTACCACCACACGATGGAAGCCTATTTCGCAGCGAAACAGATGCTGTTCCGGCCGCTTAGCGCTCCTCCCCCGCGCTTTGCGGTGGTGAATGCCGACGACGAAGGCGGCCGGCGGCTGGATCTGGCGGCTGAGACCGACGTGATCTGGTACGGCATCGACAAGCCACCGCCCTCCGGACGAGGACGGTGGTTGCGGGCGGTGGATATACAGTCCTCGTTCGCCGGCTTGCGTTTCTGTGTAGCGGATGGTGATCGACGCTTCACGATCGAGTCGGCGCTGGTTGGAAACATCAATGTGTACAACATTCTGCTGGCCTGCGGAGCCGGCCTGTCGCTGGGGTTGCGTGAAGACGAGATACAGAAAGGCTTGCAGACATTGACAAGAATTCCAGGACGTTTTGAACGGGTCGAAGAGGGGCAGCCGTTCATGGTGGTGGTGGACTACGCGCACACGGATGATGCGCTGCGCAATGTGATTGCGGCGGCGAGGGCCATGAAGCCGAAGCGTGTGATCACGCTGTTTGGTTGCGGCGGAGACCGCGATCGGACCAAGCGGCCGCTTATGGGCATGGCGGCGGCTGAACTCAGCGACTACGTGGTGCTGACTTCCGACAATCCGCGCAGCGAGGATCCGCTGGCGATCATGAACGACGCGATGGTGGGCCTGCAACGGTTCGAAACGCCGCACCTGGCGGAGCCCGACCGCGAGAAGGCGATCCGGACCGCGATACAAAAAGCCGAGCCCGGCGACGTGGTGATTCTCGCCGGCAAAGGCCATGAGACGTACCAGATTTTGAAGGACGGTCCGATTCCGTTTGACGACCGGGAAGTGGCGCGGCGTGCCCTGCATTCGTTTGGGTACCCTAAGCGGCTGGGTACAAACGGCAGGTAGGCAGCCGAGAGTTGCATGGAGATTCCGTTAGCACAAGTCGCCGACGTGCTTCAGCTGTTTGAAGCGGCGGCGAAGGTGCGGGGGGACGTTGCTGAGAAGGGCGGGGGTCCGCTTGCTCACGCGCGCGGTTCAGTGCGGGCTAATGAGCGGGGCGCCGAGACGCAGACAAAACCGCTCCCTTACGGTCGCGGCTCTGAAATGCAGAGTGCGGAAGTGGCTAAAGGTTGGAGCATTGACTCGCGGACGATTGCGCCGGGGGATGTTTTCTTTGCGATCCCGGGCGAGCACCAAGACGGTCATGTTTTCGTTCGGGACGTATTTCAAAAGGGGGCGGCGGCGGCGGTGGTGAGCCAATGCGTAGTGGATGCCGGCGGGCTCCAGTTGCGCGTGGACAGCACCGTCGCCGCCTTGCAGCGGCTGGCGGCCTGGGCTCGCCAACATTGGGGACGGACGATTGTGGGCGTGACGGGCAGCGCGGGCAAGACCACAACGAAGGACGTTATTGCCGCGATTCTTTCGACGCGTTACCGGGTGGGCAAGACTACGGGAAATTTCAACAACCATATCGGGCTGCCCTTGTCGCTGCTCCGTTTGCCGGACTCGGCCCAGGTGGGCGTGATCGAACTGGGAATGAATCACGCGGGCGAGATACGGGATCTGGCGAAGCTGGCCAAGCCTGAGATCGGCGTCGTCACAAATGTGGGTTACGCGCACATGGAGGCGTTTGATTCCGTGGATGGCATCGCTTTAGCGAAGCGCGAATTGATTGAGGCGCTGCCACCAACGGGCACGGCGGTGCTGAATGCCGACGATCCGCGGGTGGCGCGGTTTGCCGCGGTTCATCGAGGGCCGGTTGTGACCTACGGAACGGCGGAGGGCGCCACAGTGCGCGCCGAAAACATTACCGTGGCCGCCAGTGGAGTGGCATTTGATACCGATGGTGTCCACTTCCGCAGCAAATTGATGGGCCGTCATGGCATTCTGAACATTCTCGCGGGGCTGGCGGTGGCGAAGCTGTTTGCGGTGGAACCCCAGGACTTGGTGGAACCGGTCTCCCAGTTAGTGCCCGGGCCGATGCGCGGTGAACGCCGTGTGTGGCGCGGGATCACAGTTCTGAACGATTGCTACAACTCCAACCCGGACGCCGTCCGATTCATGGTCGACGTGCTGAAGGGCGAACCGGCGCAGCGACGGATCGCTGTGCTGGGGGAGATGCTCGAACTTGGCCACTGGGCCGAGGCTCTGCACCGCGAGGTTGGCGAATACCTCGCAAAGGCAGGGATTGATGTGCTCGTTGGCATACGCGGCGCTGGCAGTTTAGCAGTTGACGCAGCAATCAGCGGCGGTATGAGCAGTCACGCCGCGTACTTTTTCAACGAGCCGGAAGAAGCAGGAGCCTTTCTGCGAGACTTTGTGAGGCCAGGTGACGCCATTCTATTCAAGGGATCGCGGGGGGCGCACGTAGAGCGGGCGCTCGCCACCATGGAATCATAAAAATGCTCTACTGGCTTCTCTACCGAGTCCTTCGTGTGTACTTTCCCCCTTTCCGGGTGTTTCAGTACATCACGACCCGCGTGGCGCTGGCGAGTTTGACGGCGCTATTCCTGTCGCTGGTGCTGGGGCCGTGGGTGATCCGGAGACTGCGCGAGAAAGCGTTTGGGCAACACATCCGTGAGGATGGGCCGAAATCGCATCAGAAGAAGGCCGGCACCCCGACCATGGGCGGCGTGTTGATTGTGGGCTCGATCGTGATTCCGACGTTGCTATGGACAGATCTTTCGAATCCCTATGTTTGGATTGCGCTGCTGGGATTAGTGGGATTCGGCGCGGTTGGTTTTATCGACGACTACTCGAAGATGGCCAAGAAACGTAACCTGGGCCTGACGGCGAGGCAGAAATTCTGGGGCCAGGTTGGCGTCGCCATGCTGGTGGGCTTCCTGTTGTTGGTGCTGCATCAGAAGGATCAATACTCAACCGCTGTCAACGTACCATTCTTCAAGCAGTTTCACCCACAACTACTGATTGACGGACTCACGAAGAACTTCTGGACCTATCCGCATGGCGTTCGTGCCTTTCTATATCTTCATCGTTTTCATCATGGTGGGTTCTTCGAATTCGGTGAACCTGACGGATGGGCTGGATGGCCTGGCGACGGGGCTGATGGTGATTGCCTCAGGGGCCATGACCGCGCTGGCGTATGTTTCCGGGAATGTGAAGCTGGCGGAGTATCTGGATCTAGCGCGTCTTCAGAATTCGGGCGAGCTGACAATTTTTTGCGGCTCGATGGTAGGGGCGAGCCTGGGTTTTCTGTATTACAATTGCCATCCCGCGGAGGTGTTCATGGGCGATGTAGGTTCCCTATCTCTAGGCGGGGCCATGGGTGTGGTGGCAGTGCTGATCAAGCAGGAAGTGCTGTTGATCTTCATCGGAGGCATTTTCGTGATCGAGGCGCTCTCCGTGATCTTGCAGGTTGGCAGCTACAAACTGCGCGGAGGGAAGCGAATTTTCAAGATGGCTCCGATACACCACCATTTCGAAGCGTTGGGTTGGCCCGAGTCGAAGGTGATCGTGCGGTTCTGGATTGCCGGACTGGTGATGGCACTGTTCGCGCTGACGACATTGAAGCTGAGGTAAAGCAGAGCCGTGGAGTTTCGTGATCGGGAGATTGTCATTATCGGCACCAAGCGTTCGGGTCTGGCGGCGGCCGAGCTCTTGCTGCGGAGCGGGGCGCGGGTGCGGGCGATCAGCGATAAGCCGTTGACGCCCGAGGAGCGGGCGGTCTTTGACGGGTTGGGAGTGCCGATCGCGACGCAGAGCGCGGAAGCGCTTTTCGGCAGCGATCTGGACAGGGCACCGGACTTGATCGTTCTTTCGCCGGCGGTGCCGGCCGACCTTCCGCTGCTCAGAGAAGCGCGGGGACGAGGGATCCCGATTCTGGGCGAAGTGGAACTGGCGAGCCATTTCTTGAGAGGGCCGGTGATTGGCATTACGGGGACGAACGGAAAGACCACGACGACGGCGCTGACCGGATACATCCTTAAAGAAAGCGGCATCTCGTGCCAGGTGGGAGGCAACATCGGGAAGGCGGTCACCGCCATGGTGGAGACTTCGGCGGAATCGCAGTGGAACGTGCTGGAGCTATCGAGCTTTCAACTGGAAGGGATCGAGTGCTTCCGGGCTCGCATTGGCGCGTGCCTAAACGTCACGCCGGACCACTTGGACCGGCACCACGACTTTGAAAGCTACGCCAGCGCCAAGGCCCGGCTGTTCGAAACGCAACGCGATGGCGATATGGCGGTTTTGAATTATGAAGACGCGACTTGCCGTAGCTTCGCCAGCAGGACGAAAGCGAAGGTGTTCTGGTTCAGTTCGGCGCAACGGGTTCCCTCAGGGGTGTGGCTGGAGAACGAACGCTTGATGCTCGGCGATAAGCCGCTGATGGCGCGGACAGGCATCCACCTCCGCGGGATGCACAACGTGGAGAACGTCATGGCGGCCGCGTTGATTGCCCATCTCGCGGGAGTCGCGCCAGACCGAATTGCAGGTGCGGTGGAGACCTTCCCGGGTGTGGAGCACCGGATCGAGTTTGTAAGAAAGCTGGACGGCGTTGAGTACTACAACGATTCAAAAGCGACGAATGTGGACTCGACGCAGAAGGCGATTGACGCATTTGACGGCGGGCTGTGGATCATTCTCGGCGGCAAAGACAAGGGGAGCGATTACCGGCCGCTTGGAGAATCGCTGGCCAAGAAGGCGAAATCGGCACTCTTGATCGGTTCGGCGGCGCCGATTATTGAAAGCCATCTGACGGGAGTTCTGCCCCTCGCGAATTGTGGGACGCTCTCGGCCGCCGTGGAGTATGCGCGAAAGCATGCCACGGCCGGCGACACGGTCTTGCTGGCGCCTGCTTGCGCGAGCTTCGATCAGTTTGAGAATTTTGAGCACCGGGGTCGAGTATTTAAACAATTAGTGGCAGAATTGTTTTAATGCGAACGGATTGCAGAAAGATGTTGAAGTAATGTCGCAGCGACTGAAAACAGACTGGATTTTGTTCTTTACCATTCTGGGAATGGTGTGCTTCGGACTGGTGATGGTCTACAGCGCATCGTCTGGCATGAAGAACCCCATGTTTTTCGCCGAAAAACAGTTTGGGTGGGCAGTTGGTGCGTTCCTCTTGCTTTTGTATTGCACCAGGAAGGACTATCGCCGCTGGAACGACCCGAAGTATGCGTTTGCAGTGCTGGGCTTGGTGTTGATGTTGCTGCTGGTGGTCTATTTCGCAGACGGTACGTCGCACCGATGGCTGAGGGTGGGTGGCTTCTCGCTGCAGCCTTCGGAATTCGCGAAGCCGGCCCTCGCCTTGTTTCTCTCGTTCTTTTTGACGAGACGGCTGGGCGCCATCAATGACAGGCACACGCTGCTGCCTGTAGCGTTCTCAATCTGCGCGATTGCATTTTTTGTGGCGATGGCAGATTTGGGCACCGCGGTGGTTCTGGTAGCGACCACTGTCCTGGTGATGTTCGTGGCGGGCCTGGATTACCGCTATCTGGTGGCTACGCTGGCGATCGGCGGCTTGCTGGGCGGCGCGTTTATCGTGAAGGAACCGTACCGGCTGAGCCGTGCGATTGATTTTCTCGACCCGCACCACACGCTGTTAAGCAAGATCGACCCCAAGGGCCGGATCCTGACGTATTCAAAGAGCTCGCTCTCGACCCGCGACCCGCATTACCAGCAGCAACAGGCGAAGATCGCGCTGGGCTCCGGCGGGGTAACGGGCCGGGGTTTGATGTTAGGGCGCCAGAAGAACGGTTTCTTGCCTGAGGCCAATACGGACATGATCTACGCAGTTATCGGTGAAGAGACCGGTCTGGTAGGGTGCGTCCTGCTCTTGGTGGGCTTCTCGGTTGTTCTTTGGCGCGGCTTGCGGTTGTATTGGAACGCCGCCGACGATTTCGGCCGCTATCTGGCGTTGAGCGTCACGGTGAGTGTGGTGGTCCAGGCGTTTATCAACATCAGCGTGGTGTTGAACCTTGGTCCGACCAAAGGCATCCCGCTGCCGTTTATCAGTTACGGGGGCAGTTCGCTGATGAGCACGCTGCTCTTGATGGGAATGTTATTGAGCGTTAGCGAGCATGCCACGTAAGCAGGGCAGGTGAGTCTCCGCTTCTTGATGACGGGCGGCGGCACGGGAGGCCACGTGTTTCCCGCCCTCGCGGTGGCGCGCGTTTTGCGCCAGCGGGGTCACTCGATCCGTTTTCTGGGCACCGCGGAAGGGTTGGAAGCGAAGTTGGTGCCCCAGGCGGGCTTCGAGATCGATTTTATCCGTATCGGCGGTTTGAATCGGGTGGGGGTTGTGCGGCAGTTGCGGACCCTGATGCAGTTGCCGGTTAGCGTGTTTTCGGCGGTGGGGGTTTTGCGAAGTCAGAAACCTGCGGCGGTTTTCAGTATGGGAGGTTACGTAGCCGGGCCCGTGATGCTGGCGGCGCTGCTGTGCCGCGTGCCACTGGTGGTGATGGAGCCCAATGCGATGCCGGGGTTCGCGAACCGGAGGGTGGCGCGTTATGTGTACCGGGCGCTGGTTGGATTCGACAGTACGGCGCTGTGGTTTCCGAAAGATCGCACCGAAATCACGGGGTTGCCGGTGCGGCAGGAGTTTTTTGACGTGGCGGAGAAGGCGGAGCACGTGGAAGGCGGTTCGTTCACGCTGTTGATTACGGGCGGAAGCCGGGGAGCGAGGACATTGAACCGGGCATCCCGCGAGAGCTGGGGACTGTTTCGCGAGCACCAGACTCCACTACGGCTAATTCATCAGACGGGCGCCGCGGAGCATGAGCAGTTGGCGAAGGAGTTTGCGGGCAGCGGGTTGAAGGGCGAGGTGGTTGCGTTCATTCCGGACATGGCTTCCGCCTTTGCTCGCGCGGACTTGATCGTGGGCCGGGCCGGCGCGGGTGCGGTGGCCGAGATCGCCGCGGCAGGGATGCCGTCCTTGCTGGTACCACTGCCGTTTGCCGCCGATGACCATCAGCGGAAGAACGCGGATGCGCTGGTCGAAGCCGGCGCGGCGTGCATGGTGTTGGATAACGAGATGACGGGAGGACGTCTGTTCCAGGAGGTTGAGGAGTTAAGAAACAATCCGCCGCGTCTGGCCGGGATGCGGCGACAGGCGCGGCTGTTTGCAAAGCCAGGCGCGGCTGAGCGGGCCGCGGATGTCCTAGAGGAAGCGGGAACCGGAAAAACGGCGCAATCAGGCGCAAAATGAGCTGCGCGAGGGCTGCTGGGTGATGTTCCGCATTGACACAAGAGATGAAAGCCGAAACAATACTAGTGCGAAATGTTTTTTAAGCCCCAACACGTCCACTTCGTCGGGATTGGGGGCATCGGAATGAGCGGCATCGCCGAAGTCCTGATGAACCTTGGCTACCAAGTGTCGGGTTCGGATCTGAAGCTCACTCCGATTACGGAACGGCTGGCGAAACTCGGCGCGACTATCCACCAATGTCACACCGCGGCGAACGTCGTGGGTGCGAAGGCGGTGGTAGTCACGTCCGCGCTTGACAGCACCAACCCGGAAGTAGCCGAGGCGAGGCGTCTGCAGATTCCGGTCATCCCGCGCGGCGAACTCCTGGCGGAGCTGATGCGATTGAAGTTTGGGATCGCGGTGGCGGGCAGCCATGGTAAAACCACCACGACCTCGATGGTGGCGACGATCTTAAACGCGGCCGGGTTGGATCCGACGGTTGTGGTGGGCGGACGGGCGGCTGCGATGGGCGGATCGAACGCGAGGATTGGCCACAGTTCGGTCCTGGTGGTCGAGTCGGATGAGAGCGACGGGTCTTTTCTGAAGCTAGCCCCGATCATCGCCGTGGTGACGAATATTGATCGTGAGCACCTGGACCATTACGCCTCCATCGATGCGATCCGGCAAGCGTTTACGGACTTCATCAATAGAATTCCGTTCTACGGCGCGGCTGTGTTGTGTATGGAAGACAGCAACATCCAATACCTGTTTCCACAAATTAAGCGCCGCACCATCACGTATGGACGTTCGGCCCAGGTCGACTTGGCGATCCAGGACATCGCGTTGAGTGGGACGGGCAGTGACTTTCGGGTCCGCCGGCAGGGTACCGACCTGGGCCTCTTTCACCTGGAGATTCCAGGCGTACACAACGTATTGAACGCAACCGCCGCGATTGCGGTTGGCCTGGAGATGGAAGTCCCACCCGACAAGATTCGGGAGGGGCTGGCGACATTCACCGGAGTCGACCGGCGATTCACCCTGCGGGGCGTGGTGCGCGGCATCACGGTGGTGGACGACTATGGACACCACCCAACAGAAGTAAAAGCGACGCTGGCGGCAGCCCGCCTGGGCAACTACAAGAAAATCCATGTGCTGTTTCAGCCTCACCGGTATTCGCGAACCAAGTTTTTGTTGGAAGATTTCGGTACGGCCTTTCACCAGGCGGACGACGTATATCTGCTCGATATCTACGCAGCTTCCGAGCCGGAAATTGCGGGCCTGACGGGCAGCACCTTAACGGATAAGATTCGATCGTTCGGTCATCGTTCGGCGCATTACACGCCGTCCATGACCGAAGGGATCGATGCAATTGTGGCAGCCGCACAGCCGGGCGACCTGGTTATCACACTGGGTGCCGGCAGCGTCTCCCAGGCGGGGGACAAAATCCTTGAGAAGCTCCGGGAGGTTAGCTAATGGCACGCAGTCCGGCAGCCGTGGAGAACGCGCGGGCGAATGCATCGCGGCGCGACTCAACATCACAGTGGTCGATCCCTTGGGGCCGTTTGATGGCGTGGTCCATTCTGGGAGGCGTGGTGATGGTGGGAAGCCTGTTTGCGTGGCGGCGCACGGAGGAGTTCCTGATCCAGGACGACCGTTTCCGGATACCGGAGGCGGATTACTTCACCGGGCAAAGCCCGAGTCTACAGGTTGAGGGGGTTCATTATGCGTCGCCTGCCCAAGTCCGTGATGTCTTCGCGCCAGACGTGGGACGCAGTCTATACCTACTTCCGATCGAAAAGCGCCGGCAACAGTTACTGGCGATCGACTGGGTCGAGGAGGCGTCCGTATCGAAGATCTGGCCGCACACGGTGATGGTGTGGGTGCACGAGCGGGTGCCGGTGGCCTTCGTACAACTGACCCCAACTCGCAAAGGCGGCCTTTCCCAGTTTGCGTTGATCGACAAAGATGGCGTGATCCTGCGCCCGCGCGTGCCCGCCAAATTCACGCTCCCGCTGATTACGGGGGTGCGGGAGCAGGAGAATCCGTACGATCGTCGCGCCAGGGTTCATCGGGTGCTGGATTTGCTAAAAGACCTGGGAACGCTGGCCGCTTCGGTATCGGACGTGGATGCTTCGGACCCCAGCAACCTCGTGGTTAGTGAGAAGGTGGACGGGCGGGTGGTGTCGCTCATGCTCGGCGACGAGAATTACCGGGCGCGGCTCGTGACCTTCACTGGCGCGTATCCCCAAATCAAGGCGAACCGCCCCGACGCGACAACATTTGACTTGCGAGTGGACGGTGACATCGGCGTCTGGAGCGCAGGTAAGTCATCGGTGGGAGATAAGAACAGTGTCAACTAAAGTGAGGCATGCGGTTGGGCTCGATTTGGGCAGCAGCACCACCCGTGTGGTCATTTGTGCGGTTGAGGGCGAGAGCCTGCGGTTCCTGGGGCACGGCACGGCAGCTGTGAATTCATGGTCCAAGGGGCGTCTGACGGATCAGGTGGCGCTTACCGAGAGCGTGCAATTGGCGATGCAGGATGCAGAGGTGCGCTCGGGTGTGTCACCGGATGCAGCCGTGCTGGGTCTGGGAGGAAGCGCGGCCGGCGTCAACAGCCGCGGAGTATACGAGTTCGGCAGGAAGCGACAGATTGAGGCCAGCGATCTGCGCTACGCCGTGGAACTGGCGGTGCGAGTGCGGTTGGAGGACGACCGCCTGATATTGCAGGTCTGTCCACAGGATTTTACTCTGGACGGCCGTGCGGGCTTTCGCAACCCTGAGAGCATGCCCTGTTCCCGGCTGGAAGCGAATGTGCACATCGTCACTGCTTCGGCGCAGGAGCACGAGGGGCTAATTGGGGCCGTGCATCAGGCGCACTTGGCGGTGGAAGAGACGGTGTTCGAGGGTGTTGCGGCGGCCTACGCGAGCATTATTCCGGAAGACCGTTCACGCGGCGCGGCGCTGGTTGATATCGGAGCGCACTCCACCCACATTGCCATTTACGACGGGGAGGCCTTACTGCACGCCGCAGCCCTGCCGGTAGGCGGCGACCATTTTACGCGCGACATCTCCTGGTTGCTGAAAGTGAACTATGAAGATGCCGAGCGTCTCAAAAAGGAGTACGGCGCAGCCACCGGTGACGTGTCGGATAACAGCTTAATCGAACTTCCCTCGCCCGAAGGGCGGGCGTCGCGAGAGGCCAAGCTGGCTCAGTTGAATGAAATCCTGGAGGCGCGCGCGGAAGAGTTGTTGCTCAGGGTATACGACGAAATCTGCCGGGTAAGCATGGAGAGCAAACTCCTGGAAGGCGTGGTGCTGACCGGCGGTGGCGCTATGCTCACCGGAATGTGTGACTTGGCAGAGCGGGTTCTGAACACACAAGTGCGCAATGGTTTAGCGACGGGCATTGCGGGGTGGCCCGAGGAATTGGACACTCCGATTTGGGCGACCGCGGCCGGTTTGGCAATGTATTCCGGACGCCTCAAGATGTGGCGCCGGCGGAAGGCAGCATAGCCAGGGAAAAGGGTGACAAGTGAGAAAACCGAAGGAGTCAGGAAGTATGGCGATTAACGGCGAAGAAGACCTCAAGTTTCTGATTGAGGAAGAGTCACAACTGGGGACGAAAATCAAAGTCATCGGCGTAGGAGGCGGTGGATCGAACGCCGTAGCGCGGGTGATGCAGTCCGGCGTAAGTGGGGTGGAGTTCTACGTCATCGACACCGACCGGCAGGCGCTTGGTGCATCGCCGGTGGCGCAGCAGGTGGCGATTGGAACCAAGATCACCAAGGGCTTGGGTGCTGGAGCCGACCCCGCTGTTGGCCGGCAGGCTGCGCTCGAGGACACGAATCGGATCATAGAAATCCTGGAGGGAGCCGAT
The DNA here is from genome assembly GCA_963771305.1 of uncultured Acidobacteriaceae bacterium. Classification (GTDB taxonomy): domain Bacteria; phylum Acidobacteriota; class Terriglobia; order Bryobacterales; family Bryobacteraceae; genus CAJCIT01. Next base: position 118,675 of record CAVYTS010000018.1, on the reverse strand, counting down.
ATGGTATTTGTCGCGGCGGGGCTCGGCGGCGGCACTGGGACCGGTGCCGCTCCCGTCGTGGCAAGTTTGGCGAAAGAGCTAAACGCGCTCACGGTGGCGGTGGTGACTAAGCCGTTCAAATTCGAGGGATCGCCGCGCATGAAGCAGGCGGAGCGTGGACTGGCCGAGTTGGCCGGTGCCTGCGACACAGTGATTAGCATTCCCAACGCGAAGCTGCCGGGCTTGGTAAAAAAGGGCGCAAGCTTTCAGGATGCCTTTCGCATCGCGGACGATATTTTGAAGCAGGCGGTGCAGGGGATCTCCGATATCATCTCCAAGCCCGGCCTGATCAATCGGGACTTCTCGGACATCCGTACCATCATGCTGGGAATGGGCTACGCGATGATGGGCTCGGCAACAGCGCGCGGTGAAAAAGCCGCCGTCGAAGCAGCCAAAGCAGCGATCAATGCGCCCCTGATGGACGACTGCGGCATCGTTGGGGCGCGCCGTGTTCTGGCGAATATGACCGCCTCCAGCGAACTCAGCCTGGACGATTTTGATGCGGCCTACGATCTGATTTGCAACGCCACCGAGAACCCTGACGTTCACATCAATTTCGGGTTCAGCCTGGATGAGGCGATGGGCGACGAAGTCAAGATTACGGTCATTGCCACGGGTTTCCAACGCGAATCTCTGCCGGAGATTGAACGCCGCAGCCCGAACTTCCCGTTCGCCCCGGTCTCCGAGGTCCCAGAGCCGCCAACGACTACGCAAATGGACCTGATGCCGGAGGCTCCGATTGTGGAAACCGTCTTTGAGCCAACCGAAGAGGCAGGTGCGCTTGACGACTATGACACGCCGGCGATCATGCGGAAACAAAGGCGGATGATCCAATAGAGGAAACGGTTCGAGTAGACCTCCATCGTTTCCACTACACTAGGACAAACATCAAGAGGGTCCGGCCATCGTTAAAGTTTGCGTACTAGCGAGCAGCAGTTCCGGCAACGCGACGTTTGTCGCGACCGACCGGACCCGGATTCTGGTTGATGCCGGCCTGAGCCGCCGGGAAGTGACTAAGCGGCTGGCGACGATCGGCGAAGACGTACACGACCTGGACGCCATCTTAATCACTCACGAACACAGTGATCATGTAGCCGGGCTTGCTTCCCTCGCGCGCCATCTCAAGATTCCGGTCTACCTCACTCATCGAACGGTATCGTCGATCGATTGGAACGAGTTTGAACCCACGGTGGAGGCATTTCAGGCGGGCTGTGGCTTCGCGTTGGGCGAGTTTGATGTCGCCAGCTTTACGATCCCGCACGATGCAATTGATCCGGTCGGCTATACGCTTTCCGTTCAGGGGATTCGGATATCCATTGCGACGGACTTGGGCTATCTGCCCGATTCCATCAAGATGCATCTGCGAGGAGCGGATCTAGTGCTGCTTGAATCGAATCACGATCTTGACATGCTCAAGGTGGGCCCCTATCCCTGGTCGGTCAAGCAACGGGTGATGAGCCGCCGGGGCCACCTCTCCAACGAAGTAGCGGGCGCATTCTTGCGCGACGGTCTCGACCACAGCGTATCGACGCTGATCCTAGGCCACATTAGTGAGCACAATAACCATCCGGAATTGGTGCGGCGTACCGCGCAGAAAGCTCTGGACGGCCGCTTGCTCTTCACGAAACTGGTTGTGGCGCAACCGGGTGAGCAATCCGAAGTGTTTTGCTATTAAGATCCCTAATACCATTCTGTTAGTCCCTGAAACCACTCTGTCGACCTCTTGAAATCAGAGCTAGCCGGGCGTATGATTCAGGCAGATAGAAGAAAATTCGGCGCCGCGTAACTATACGGGCGTACTTGTTTAAGGACGCAGAGTGTAGCGATCGCGGCTAGCGGTGTTGAGCAATTCCTTCTCTCAAAAGGAGCGATCTCTATGGTTGTCAATTTAATCTTGATGGGTGTACTGGCGCTGGTGGTTTGCGCAATGTTTATGTATCGCCACCGCATCGAGGATCACGACGATCACAATATTCATCTGCACAATAACCCAAGCGATGCGCAGATTATCCACATGCAACAGGACGCGGCCAAAAAGTTGGAGACGGTGGAAAAGGCGATCCGCTATCTGACCATCGCTCTTGTTGTTTACGGCGTAGTGATCGCCGCATACGCTTCTTACACAGCATGGATTTCTCAGTAGCCTCTGCTTAGCAAGGACAAGTTGACCCTGATCAGAACTCGCTGGCGCGGTCGCGCGCCAGAGCGCGCAGGATTCTTTTCTCCGAAGGCGGGTTAGCCAACCGGCCGAAAGCCGCGATGAGTCACAGCCCAGCCGCCTAACAGCCTGCGCCGCGCCCCTTCGCTCGTATATCCTAGCGCCAGAGCCATTGTCAAAGAACGCGGAAACCGGGCGCGAACAGGGCGCGTCGCCCTGATGTGGAAAGCAGCCGGGCGTTCTGCGTACTGATCCTAACTTTAGCCGTCGCACTTACCTCATCCTTTGCGCGTCAACAGGCACAGCCCGGGACCTTGTCGTCTCCTCCCCAGGGGCAGCCGTTGACGATTCGTACAGAGGTTCCACTGGTCGTTCTGCCGGTAACGGTGACCGATTCTCGAGGCAGAACCATTGATGGGCTGACGGTGGCTGACTTCGTGGTGCTCGATAACGGCAAACCGCGTCCGGCGCAGGTGGATAGTTCGGATGCTCTGACTTCACCCGTGTCATTGGCTGCTGTCCTTCAAACCAGTGATATCTCAGCGGCAGTCCTGGCGAAGCTGCGCAAGATCGGAGGCATGATCCAGGAGGGCCTGAGTGGTGACCGGGGTGAAGCGGCGGTGATTGGGTTCTCCAGCGAACCGAAGGTCCTGCAGGAGTTCACACGCGATGCGAATAAAATCGACGACGCCTTCCGAGGCCTGAGAGGGTCGGGGAATACCAGCGGGTGCATGCTCGATGCGTTGGACCTGGCGTTGAACCTGCTCTCCGAGCGCCCTCGAAACCCGCGCCGGGAGATTCTGCTGATCAGCGAATCGCGCGACCGTGGAAGCAAGGCGAAGTTGCAGGATGTGCTGGAGCATGCGCAGCGACTGAACGTGACGATCTACTCTCTCTCGTACTCGGTATATATGACGGCATTCACGTCGAAGCCGTCCGATACCCCGCAAAGCACGGACGGAACGGGTTTGCTGGGGCTTATCACGGAGCCCGCACGGCTTGCCAAGACGAACACGGTGGAAGCGCTGACTTCCGCAACCGGCGGCCGGCATCTGTCATTTACACGCCAGGCTGGCCTGGAGGAGGACGTCATGAAGGTGTCCAAGGAAATACACAGCCGGTACCTGGTGAGTTTCACACCGCCGCATGAGGTGACCGGCAGCTTTCACACCTTGGAGATCCAGATTAAGGACCGGCCGGATGCGATTGTGAGAACACGGCCGGGATATTGGACGGTGAATTCAAACTAGTGTCAACGGTGGCACGGCGCTAGACTGTGATGCATGCGTCGACGACCGTGGCAAATCGGCTCCCTACTGTGTTCCGCGGCACTTTCTTCGCCGCTCCTGTTTGCTCAACCGGCTAAGCCGGCCGCGGAGCCTGCTACCTGGAGTTTCGTCCTGGACGGTGATTCGCGCAACTGCGGTGATCTGATTATGCCGGTCATCGCGAAGCGGGCGATTCAAAAGGGTGCGCGATTCTATTGGCACCTGGGCGATCTGCGCGCTCTGTTCGAGATTGATGAAGACTACGCCGGGCTGCATCGGAACGATCCCGGCGCCCTCAAGATGGAGAACTATCAGGAAGCGGCCTGGGATGACTTCAAGTCGAACCAGATTAAGCCGTTCGGAACTCTTCCGTTTTTTCTTGGCATAGGCAACCACGAACTCATCGGCCGCACCAGGGCTCAGTTTGTGGAGACGTTTCAGGATCAACTCAACATGGAACTGATCCGAAAGCAGCGCGAAGCGGATGATCCCACTGACCATACGGTCCGAACTTACTATCACTGGGTGATGGACGGCATTGACTTCATCTATCTCGACAATGCTGACAACATGTTTGATGATGCGGAGCTGGCATGGGCGACCAAGCTGATTGCCTCCGACCAAGCCAATCCACAGATCCGCGCCCTCATGGTCGGGATGCATGAGGCCCTTCCGGACAGTTACTCTGCAGACCACAGCATGAACCAGGGGACGGATCAAGGCATGAGCGGCCGGATCGTTTACAAAGATTTATTGGCGCTAAGGGAGCAAACCGGTAAGCCGGTGTACATAGTGGCGAGCCATTCGCACTACTTTCTCTCGGATATCTACAATACCGGCAAATGGCAGGCTAACGGGGGAGTGCTGCCGGGGTGGATTGTGGGAACGGCGGGCGCTCAGTTTTATTCAGTGCCGCCCGGTGTGAAGGACTTTGCGAAATACGCTCAAGGCCAGTACGGGTACGTGCTGGTAACGGTGAACAGGTCGAAAACCTCCCGGGATCCAGTGCAACTCAAGTTTGTGCAGATCAAGGAACCGGAGCTGGGGCCCGAGATTGTGAACAAGTTTGGGGCAGACACGGCGCGTTTCTGTTTTTCGGAAAACTGGCGGGCCACGATGTACGAGCAGGTAACGGTTCCACAGAACTGAGGCGGGCAGCAGGACGGTGCTGAAAGAATCCACTTGTTTTACCGCGCGCGGTTCAGTGCTGGAACGTCAGCCCGTTGCGTAAGTCACCGCTCAGCCGATCGTCGTTACTTCTTCCACCAGCCGGCGCGAATGAGCAAGGCGAAGCCTCGTAACGAGAACTTTCAAGATGGCGATGGCCGGGACGGAGAAGAACATACCAGGGATACCGGCGATGCGGTCGCCGGCGAGCACGCCGAACAGTACGAGCAGCGGTGAGATCTCGACCCCCGAGCTAAGCAGAAACGGATTCAGCACGTAGTCCTGAAACATTCGGAACGCTGCAAAGAACACGATAATCCACAGCAGACCGCCAGTGCCTGAAAACCCGCAGACGAGCAGAACGATCAGGCCGGCGGACAACGGACCGATGACGGGAATGAATTCCAATAAACCACACAGACCCGCGAGCAGGAGTTGATAGGGGGCACCGAAGATCTGCAGGAACACGAACCAGGCAGTGAATGAAGCGATGGATAGAATTACGAGCGCGCGGATGTAATTGCTGAGCAAGTTGTGGATATCGTCGAGGATTTGCGCGATCAGGGTGCGATCGCGGCCGTCATCCACGGAACCCAGTAACATGACTCGAATGGTGTGAACGTCCTTCAATAGGAGGAACGATAGGACCGGGACCAGAATGAGCGGAACTAAGGCACTTAAGCCTGACAGGATTTGACCGCCGGCGCTCTGGAGAAGGGGCACCGCGCTGCTGGATAGTGCTTTCGCCTCACTCTGCATGGCGGCGATCAGATGGTCTTTGAACGGCAGCACCCACTCGGGAAGCGGAAGATTGCCGAACTGCGGATTTGCAAGCATGGCGGGCAGCCGAGAGGCCAGGCTTGCGGCCTGCGCAGCAATTTCAGAAGCAACGCCAATTCCGGCGGTAACGAACAAGGCAACGAGGAGGAGATAGACCAAACTCAAGGCCAGGAGTCGCCGCTTCGGCATCAGGCGCTCCACGAGATTCACAAGTGGGGAGAGCATGTAGGCCATGAAAATGGCCACTGCAAACAGGGCCAAGGTTTCACGAACCGTGTATATGAAGGAGAGGACCATCACGCACAGAAACACTGTCCAAACGACGCGCAGTGTGCGGCTGTCAATGCCCAACATGACTGTTAGACTAACAGTTGCCTGGGCACCGCCGCGATTCTTATGCGCCAACTTGTCAGTGAATTGCAAGACCTGGAAGACCGCCTAAGAAGTGGTGGCGGCCCGAAAAAAATCGAGAAGCAGCATAAAGACGGCAAGCTGACGGCGAGGGAGCGCATCGCCCGGTTGATGGATCGCGGGACGATGTTTCTCGAGATCGGTCTCCTGATCGCTTACGACCAATACGACGGCCAGGCGCCGGCTGCCGGTGTTGTGACGGGCGTGGCCAAGATCGAAGGGCGCCCGGCCGTGGTTGTCGCCAATGATGCAACCGTGAAAGCGGGCGCGTGGTGGCCGGAGACGATTACAAAGATTCTACGGGCGCAGGAAATTGCGATGCGAAACCGCGTACCGATTGTGTACCTGGTGGATTCGGCGGGCGTGAACCTGCCGCTGCAAGATGGCATCTTCCCCGGACAATATGGCGCGGCACGCATTTTTTATTACAACTCGTTGATGCGGCGCAGGCTGCGTATCCCGCAGATCGCGGCGGTGATGGGGCCCTGTATTGCGGGCGGTGCGTACCTGCCTGCCTTGAGCGACGTCATCATTATGGTGGAGCAGGTCAGCTTCATGGGTTTGGGTGGACCGAACCTGGTGAAGGGTGCGGTGGGGCAGGTTACGGATTCGGAGACGCTAGGCGGGGCCAGGATGCACACCACGCTCAGCGGCGTTGCTCACTATCGCGCGAAAGACGACCAAGCCTGCCTGGAGTTGATCCGCCAGCAATTTCGCTCGCTGCCGCCGCACGCACCGGAGTTGAGCGGCCAGGCGCCCAAACTGCCTGCCGAGGGTCTCTATGAGGTGCTGCCCGCCGACCATCGCCTTCCCTATCGGATCGAAGACGTGCTGGATCGTCTGCTCGATGCTGGCGAAACGCTCGAATTCCAGCCGGACTACGCGCCGGAATTCTTATGCGTTACCGCGCGCCTGAACGGCCGCGCGATTGGAGTGATCGCCAACCGCCGCGGTTTCATCAAGACTCCGGCTGGACCGCGCATCGGTGGCATCGTTTACCCCGAATCGGCGAAGAAGGTAGCCTATTTTGTCGAAAACGCCGAGCGTCACCGCATGCCCTTGCTCTACGTGCAAGATGTGTCGGGGTTCATGGTGGGGGTGGAGGCTGAGACCAGTGGAATCATTCGGGCCGGGGCGGAGATGGTGGAAACCATGGCGTGCTCGACGGTACCAAAGATCGTTCTTACGCTGAACCATGCCAGTGGCGCGGGCTACTATGCAATGGCCGGGCAAGGCTTTGATCCGAATTTCACCTTCGGTTGGCCGACCGCCCGGATTGGCGTCATGGAAGGCGAATCCGCGGTCCAAGCTATCTATGGCCCCGAGCTTGACAAGTTGCAATCGGCCGAGCGGCCGGTGCCATCCGAACTGGCCGAAAAGATCGCCCAGACTCGTGATGATTACGACCGCTGGCTGGATGCGCGATACGCCGCAGCACGCGGTCATCTCGACGCGTTGATTGATCCGCTCGCAACGCGGCGAGTTCTGGACCTCGCCTTCGATTTGGCATGCGCCGCGCCTTTCACCGAACATCTGCCGATTCAACTGACCACACTTCGCGGGGTTACGTTTGTGGAGCCGGACCGCCTGCCTGCCGAGGACGCGGAGCAGACCCCGGCATGATTCGTATTGCGAATGGGCAGGGCTTCTGGGGCGACTGGCTGGAGGCGCCGGTAAATCTGGTGGAACAGGGACCGCTCGACTATCTTACGCTCGACTACCTGGCCGAAGTGACCATGTCGATTCTGCAGAAACAGCGGAAGTCCGACGGCAAGCTTGGGTACGCACGCGATTTTCCGCCGTTAATCGCCCGCATCGCGCCACGAATTCGGGAACGCCACATCCGCGTCATTGCCAATGCCGGCGGAGTGAACCCAATAGCCTGCGCACGAGAAGTGTTGCGGCTTGCGCCGGAACTTAAGGTTGCCGTTGTGCTGGGCGACGACGTGAGTTCGCAGCTCGATGAACTCATTGCCGGTGGACACGAACTGCGTAACATGGACACCGGTCAACCGATCATGACGATCCGCGATCGCGTTCAGAGCGCCAATGCCTACCTTGGCGCATTTCCGCTCGCCGAGGCGCTTAAGACCGGCGCAGACGTTGTGTTGACTGGCCGCTGCGCCGACGCCGCGCTGGCGCTGGCTCCCATGCTGCACGAATTCGGATGGGGCGAGAATCAGTGGGACCTGCTTGCCGCAGGAATCGCCGCCGGCCACGTCATCGAATGCGGAACTCAGGCGACGGGCGGAAACTGCCAGTTTGATTGGAAGACCACTCCCGATTTTGCGCATATCGGCTATCCGCTGATTGAAGCGAATGCCGACGGGCGTATGGTCATCACCAAGCACCAAGGGACAGGAGGTCGGGTTACCCAGGCGACGGTGAAGGAGCAGTTGGTTTACGAGATCGGCGATCCCGCCCGTTATATGACACCCGACGTGGTGGCGGATTTCACCAGCATCCAACTCGAAGACGACGGCCCCGACCGCATCGCATTACATGACGTGCATGGCACTCGACGGCCAGAGATGCTGAAGGTGTCGATTTCCTACCAATGCGGGTGGAAGGCGGTCGGCAAGCTGGTTTACTCGGCGCCCGATGCACTCTTGAAAGCCCAGACCGCAGACCGAATTGTGCGCCAGCGATTGGCGGATTTAGGCTTGACCTTTGAAAAGATTCATACCGAGTACTTCGGCATAAACGCCTGCCACGGGCACCTGGCGCCTCACATCGCAGAACCAGCTGAAGTGGAACTTCACATCGGCGCTCGCGATCAAGAGAAAGGGAAACTGGAGCGATTCACGCGCGAGCTGATTCCGCTGGTGCTGAATGGGCCCCCTACGGCGACCGGATATGGCGAAGGCCGGCCCTCGGTTCGCGAGGTGGTGGCTTACTGGCCGGCGCTGATTCCGCGCGATGCCATTCAGGTTGCGGTGGAGTTGGTGCAATGAAGATTCGTTTGTCCCAAATCGCGCACGCCCGCTCCGGGGATAAAGGCGATATCTCGAACATCGGCTTGATTGCAATTCGCCCACGGCACTACGACCTGCTGCGAAGGGAAGTGACGGCCGGCCGCGTCAAGAATCACTTTGGTCCGCTGGTGCTGGGGCCCGTGACGCGTTACGAACTGCCGAATCTGGGGGCACTCAACTTCGTGATGGAGCAGGCCTTGGATGGGGGCGGAACCATCTCGCTGCGCACAGACGCACAGGGAAAGACCCATGGCGCTGCTCTGTTAACAATGGAAATAGAGGTAGAACCCGATGAGCTTGCGGATTGAACGAGAAGATCGTGTTCTGCACATCACGCTGAACCGCCCCGAGAAGCGCAATGCCCTGACCGCCGGCATGTGCGCCCAGCTGGTGAAGACCATGGATGAAGTGCAAGACGATCCGAGCATCGGATCGATACTTATCGACGCGGAAGGCGCCGTCTTCTCCGCGGGCATGGATCTGGAAGAGGCGGCCAACAGCAGCAATATCCATCGCCTTGCAACACACGAGCGGTTGTTTACTTACGGAGCGGCCTCCAAGAAGCCAATCGTGGTTTGCGTGAAGGGGCCGGCACTGGGCGGAGGTATGGGACTGGCCGTGCAAGGGCATGTTGTGGTGGCGGCCCAAGGCGCTCTGTTTGGTTTGACCGAGATTCGAGTCGGGCTCTGGCCTTTTCTGGTGTACCGATGCATTGAAGCCGCTATCGGCGGAAGGCGCGCCATGGAATTGAGCTTGACGGGCCGGGCGATCGCCACCAACGATGCGCTCAATTGGGGTATCGTCCAACAGGTCACGCCGCAGTTCGAGGCGGATGACCGGGCGGCCGCTGTTGCGCGAGACCTGGCATGGTCCAGTCCAGTGGCGATCTCGGCGGGCTTAGAGTACGTCCACGGCGCCCGCGGAGAGAACTGGAGTAAGCAAGGGGAGCTGGCCGTAGCCCAGCGGGCAAAAGTTCTTCAGGGAGCAGATTTCAAGGAAGGCGTGCGGGCGTTCAAAGAACATCGCGCACCGCGCTGGCCAAGTATGCCCGAAGGAGCGTACGACACCGTGGCCGAGCCAGCGCAGAAGCCGGAACCGGAGCCCGGGGCTGCGAAGTAAAACCCCGAAGCGGAGCGGTTTGCCATTGAGTTGCGCACGTTGCCTGTTTGCACTGGCTGCACTTGCCATGTCTGCACTGGCGGGTCCATCAGCGCCGACGTTCTATAAGGACGTCGTGCCTATACTGCAGGAACACTGCCAATCTTGCCATCGGGCCGGGGAAATCGGTCCCATGCCGCTGATGACGTATGAACAGGCACGGCCGTGGGTCCGCGCTATTCGCGAACGCGTGGTCCGCCGCAACATGCCGCCGTGGTTCGTGGATCGGAGTGGCGACGCTCACTATCCGCGTTTCTCGAACGATCCCAGCCTGACGCCGGCGCAGATTCGACAGATCGCCGAATGGGCAGACGCGGGTGCTCCCGCGGGAGATCCTAGCGATGCCCCCGCTTCGAAGCAGTGGACGGAGGGCTGGAATATCGATCCACCCGACGTTGTAATTCAAATGCCGAAGCCTGTGAAGCTGCCGGCCTCTGGTGATATCGACTACACCTACGTCATCGTGCCAACTGGCTTCAATTCGGACCGCTGGGTACGGATGTCGGAGATTCGGCCAACCGACCGGGCAGCTGTTCATCACGCAGTCGTTTACATCAGGGAATCCGAATCTCGATGGTTGCGGGGGGCGCCTGTCGGAACCCCGTTTACGGCTTCTACGTTATCCAAGGAACAGGATCGCCGGGACGCGATGTGGTCGGACAGCGATTTGTTGCTGGTGTATGCCCCGGGGAGTTCACCGGACCGCTGGCCGGGTGGAATGGCGAAGCTAGTGAAGGCCGGGTCGGATCTGGTTTTCCAGATGCACTACACTTCACACGGTGTAGCCTCTGAGGATCAAACGCGCATCGGCCTTGTTTTTGCCCAGGAACCACCGGCGAAACGAGTGCTGAGCCTGCAGCTGACGAACGATCATTTTCACATTCCGCCCGGGGTGCCGGATTATCAGGCCGAGGTTCGCGGCAGTTTGCCGGCTGACGCGCTGCTGCTCAGCTTCTTTCCTCATATGCACTTCCGCGGCAAGACCTTCAGTTACAACCTGATTCGAGCCGGCGAAAAATCGCAGACGCTACTCAAAGTGAATTGGAATTTTCAATGGCAAATGTCATACCGGCTGGCGGAGCCGCTACCGCTTAAAGCAGGCACGATACTGCAGGCGGTTGCCACTTGGGACAACTCACGCAATAACCCGCACAATCCCGATCCGGACTCGGCAGTCACGTGGGGTGAGCAAACCTGGGAGGAAATGATGGTAGGTTTCTTTGACGTCGCGGTGGACGTCAATATCGATAAGAAATCGTTCTTCGAGCTACGCCGCCGCAAGACGGACGAACGATGATCAGGCTGTCCGTCTTCGCGCAGCCTCAGCGGGCACGGCAAGCATGCCGAGAAACCGCAGTACCGCGTCATCTACAATTTCCGGCTGGTCCGTACTGATCACATGTCCCGCTCCGGGGACCTTCACAAACTGAGCGCGCGGGATTCTCCGCGCCACGCGAAGGCCATTCTCCATGGGAAGCAGGCGGTCTTCCTCGCCATGCATGACGAGCGTGGGGGCTTGGACTTGGTGCAGGCGGTGATACGAACTCCAAGTGAGAATCGCCGCAAACTGATTCAGGAACCCAGCGCGTGGTTGCGGATACCGTACCCGAACCTGAATGTCCTCCGCAATGCGCTCTTTCGGCGTGGAATCGGCGTAGATCAAGGGGGAGAACAGCCACTCCCGCTCCTCGAGGGTCTTGGCCGAGCCAACCGTCAGCGGGAGCCGGCGAAAGTGAGGCAATTTGGAACCGAAGGCGCCGCCACTGGTACATCCCAATAGCAATGCCCGGACCCGCTCCGGGTAGCGCAGCGCCAACTCCTGCGCGATCATTCCGCCCATGGAAGCGCCCATCACGTGGGCTGAGGAAACGCCTGCGGCTTCCATTACCGCTACGGCGTCATCAGCCATTTGCCGAATGGAATAAGGTCCGCGTGGGGTGTCGCTTCGTCCGACGCCACGGTTGTCGAAAAGGATCAGGCGGTAACGCTTTGATAACGCAGGCGTTATCCGAAACCACATATCCAGGGTGAACGACAGGCCCATGATCAGGAGGATGGGGTCCCCTGATCCCAGCTCCTCCCAATACAGCCTGGTTCCAGCGTTGTGCACGTATGGCATTGATCTACTTGAAAGGGTGTCCTCTATCGACCATTAACTTCATTGTCACACGAAATGAAACGGCTTCCCAGATTCCAAAATCAGTAAATCTGTTGCCTACGCAAGTTAAAAGATAGTATAAGAAGCCTATAGCTTATGGGATCATGGCTAGAAGTCGTTGTAAGATAACCACGCGAAAGAATAAAGAGCTGTGAGTAACGGTCCGAGCGAGCTTCCAGGTCAGAATCCGCCGCCAGCCCAGGCGCAACCCTTGCCTGTTCCCATCCGGCGAACAGCAAGAATACCGCTCTCTGCCGAAGAGCGCCGCCGCGAGATTGTCCAGTTATTGGACAAGCATGGGCGCGTCACTGTCAATGAACTGAGGGATCTTTTTCGGTGTGTCGGCGGTTACCGCCCGAAGCGACTTGGACGCTTTGTCGGCCTCCGGAGCGCTGGTCCGTTCACATGGAGGTGGTATCCGGCCGCTGACGGTGGGTCCCGACCATTCGCTTCGAAATCGCGAAAGCATTCACCAGGAAGAGAAAGCCCGGATCGCCCATGCCGCTGCGGCCCTTCTAAAGCCGCACGACACGGTTATTCTGTGCTCCGGCACCACCTCGGCGGGGGTAGCTCGGGAACTTCGGCGATCGGCTCCCGAAAATCTGACTGTGATTACATACGCTCTGAATGTCGCCATCCAACTGTCAGATTTGCCGCACATTTCCGTAGTGATGGTCGGCGGCATTTTGCGCCAGGTATCAAGCGCGTTTGTCGGACCTCACGCGGAACAGGTGATGCGGTCGCTACATGCCGATCACTGCTTTCTGGGCACCGTAGGGCTTGATTTGGATGCCGGCCTGACGACATTAGACATCATGGAAGCCCAGTTAAACCAAGTGATGATCCGGGCTGCCCGCCAAGTGACCGTGCTGGCGGACTCGTCCAAGTTCGGTGAGCGAAGTTTGGCGGTGATTTCGGATTTTTCCAACGTGAAACGTCTCATTACCGACTCTGGAGCACCGCCGGAAGCGGTGGCCAAACTCCGCAACAGGGGCATTGACGTAGTTCTCGCCTGAGCCACCCTCGGTCCTCGGAAGTTCCGACTATACCTTTCGTTTCTTTGTTTTTCTCGTTTTAGTATTCCATCTCACCTATTGGTCACTACCTGGGAAGACTACGTGAAGACTTTCGTTTACTTTCTTTTTGCTTGACACTCTTGCGATTGTCTTCCTACAATTGCATTAATTCGAATCGTACTAGTTGCAGGGGACTTGCCTTCGGCCCGGCCGCAGACAAGTTCCAAGGCAGGAGGTATCAAATCATGAGGAAAGTCTCAAATTCAAATACGCGGCAGTGGTCGAACGCGAATCACCGCGTTTGGCGTGCTGCTGTCGATGGCGCTGTTGCTTGCTCCCTGTACCATCTGGGCCCAAAAAGTAACGGCAGCCATTACCGGAAAAGTCACCGACTCCTCGGGTGCGGCCATCGCCGGCGCCAAGGTGACCGCAACTGACCTGGAACGTGGAACCACTCAACAAACCGTCACCAATTCGGACGGCGACTACAACTTGCCGCAGGTTCCGGTAGGTATCTACACCGTGAAGGTGGAGAATGCGGGTTTTCAAACGGCGCAGCAATCCAACCTGACCCTGGTTCTCAACCAGGTCGCCCGCATCGATTTTCAATTGCAAGTTGGCAACGTCACCACTGCGGTGGAAGTGAACTGCGGCCGCGCCGCTGCTTCAGACTGAGTCGACTGATATTGGCCAGATTATTGATGCCCGAACCAATACGGCCTTGCCCCTTGCGACTCGCAACTATGTCCAATTGACCCTGCTCGCCGCCGGCACCGTGCATCCCGATACCAGCTTGTTCACGTCAGCCCAGACCCCCGCAAATGCCGGGCGTCCCTACGTGAACGGCAACCGGGAACAGGAGAACAACTTCATTCTCGACGGCATGGACAACAACCAAGTCTCCGACAATCTGGTTGGCTATGCTCCGAGCGTCGACGCCATCCAGGAGTTCAACGAAATTACCAGCAACGCTCCGGCTGAGTTCGGCAATTACATGGGCGGCATCGTCAGCACCAGCATCAAGTCGGGCACGAACCAGTTTCACGGCGATGCGTTCGAGTTCTTCCGCAACAACGTTCTCAATGCCAATCAGTGGTCGAACAACTTCACCGACTCGCCGCGCGCTGCTTTGCGATGGAACGAATTCGGCGGCGTCCTGGGCGGACCCATCAAGAAGGACAAAATCTTCTTCTTCGTCGATTATCAAGGACAGCGTTTCGATAACCCTAACACCACGGGTGCGGTATCGCTGCTGACGGCGCAGGAACGGGCCGGCAATTTTTCGGCCTTTCTCCAACAGGCAACACCGATTCAGCTTTATAATCCGTTCTGCCCTGAATGCAAATGGAAGCCGGATTCCTTTTGCCGGCAATATCATACCGAGCTCCTTGCTGAGTCCGATGGCGTTGAGTATCGTGAACTCTCAGTACTATCCCGTGCCCAACGGGACGAGTCTTAACAACAACTACTTCAACACGACCAACAGCGCCATCGACGGTAATCAGGGAGACGCCAAGGTCGATTGGAACATCGACGATAAGGATCGGCTCTTCGTCCGGTACTCACAGGCTTACATCAATAACCCATCCACGAACAGCTTGCCGCTGCTTTACAACGGGTTCGCGGTGTTCCCGCAATACAATGGCGTGATCGATTGGACCAGCACCATCAGTCCCTCGCTGGTGAACGATGCGCGCGCCGGCGTCAACTATGTGACAGTCAACAATGGGGCGGCGGCCAGCACGGCGGTGAACTTCCCCCAAACCATTGGGTTCCCGGGAGCCACGTCAACCATTCTGCCGCAATGAACTTCAGCGGCGGATATGCCCAACAAATCGGCAATGGAGACTCTTACCAGTTGTTCGCCGATACCGTGATCCAGTATGGCGACACTGTGACCTGGAATAAGGGCGCGCACAACATCAAGTTTGGCTTTCAGGGATGGCGTGACCGTATCGACACCTTCTACGCAGGGAACAACGGCTTGGCGGGCAACATGGGCTTCAATGGGCAATACACGGCCGGCCCGTGCTACATCGGGTTAACCGGCAGTTGCTCAAGTGGTGTTCAGGCGAATGGCGTCGGCGAAGCCGACTTCATGCTCGGCCTTCCGGACAGCATCGGGGTCGGGACCAACGGCGGCACGTGGGGCCAGCGAGCCAATATCTTCGCGGCGTTCGTGCAGGACGATTGGCGGGTCCGCAGCAACTTGACTCTTAACCTGGGCCTGCGGTGGGAACTTCACACGCCATGGGTGGAGGTTTACAACCGGCAATCGAACTTCGGCCTCATCTCCGGCCAGATTGAGCTGGCCGGTCAGGATGGCAACAGCCGCGCTTTGTACAACCAGTACAACGGCGTCTACAACTTCCAACCTCGGATTGGTTTTGCCTATACGCCTGGGGGCGGAAAGACGGTCATTCGGGGATCATTCTCCATGTCTTCCTACCTGGAAGGAACGGGAACGAACCTGCGCCTGACGATTAACCCCCCGTTTGAAGGCGAAAAGAACGCTACCTACTCATCGGATGCCCTTCCGCTGACGACGCTGGATCAAGGCTTTGCTCCCATTGGTTCCGCGACGAACCCTTATGCCGGCGCACTCCTCCGCGTATGGGATCCAAACGTTCGCCCGGCAGTTTCCGAGCAGTGGAACTTTACGGTGCAGCATCAGTTCGGCAACACTACGACCTTTCAGGCTGCCTATGTGGGTCAGAAGAACACGCATCTGATGGTGCCAATGCCCTATCAACAGCTGGAGCTTCTCCCGAACGGCACCACACAGGAGAGCCCCTATCTCTCCGGTAACCCGACGCTGAAGAACGAGATCAGCCAGATCTCGGGCACGGCCTCCAATGGCAACCAGACCTATAACGCCTTGCAGGCCGTGTTGCAGAAGCGATTATCAGACGGTTTGCAGTTCAACGTGGCCTATACCTACTCGAAATGCATGACGGATTCTAGCGGTTACTACGGATCCTGGGGCGGTCAGACCACGCCAACATCGCCGTACTGGCAAAACCTCTTCAATCAGAAGGCGGAATGGGGACCCTGTTACTACGACGCGACTCAAGATACTAACCGCCTACGCGACCTACGACATTCCGTTCGGCCGAAGCCGTAAGTATGGCAAGGATATGAACAAGGTAGTCAATGCATTCGTCGGCGACTGGCAGATCAACGGCATCCTCAGCTTGCATACCGGCTTCCCGCTCACCCTTGAGGCAAACGATGCCTCAGGCACCAACTCGCGCGGTCCCAGGCCCGACTGCATCTCTCCGGTGCAATATACCAACTATCAAAACTCCCCTCAGGGCGGATACCAGTGGTTCAGCCAGACTGGCTTTACCCAACCCACCGCCGGAACGTTCGGCTCATGCGGCGTTGGAACCGTGCGCGGGCCGGGCCTGAAAACCTTCGACTTTAGCGTTGACAAGTTCTTCGCTATCACGGAGCGCCAGAGCCTGGAGTTCCGTAGTGAATTTATAAACCTTACGAACACGCCCATTCTCAATTCCCCGGGGATCGGTCTTGGTTCCAGCCTAGGGCTTCTGCAAAGTTCGTCAGGTGCGCGCAACATTCAGTTCGCCCTGAAATACATCTTCTGACGAGGCAGAACCAGGCGGTTTCAAATCCTTTCGGAGTCGTCTTGACCTCGGGCGACTCCGATCTTTCTTACCTGCCTAGCGCACGCGTTACACTCGAAAAAGGGGAGTCGGAGGGAAACCTCTTCAGGCTCCCTTTTTATATTCATGCAAGCAATGTCACGGTCTCTACTCCTCGCTATCCTTTTCACCATCTTTACTTTCAGCGCAGTCGGGCAGACCGCACCGAAGCCCGCTCCCGCCGCGAAGCCAGCTCAGCCACCACCAGCCATTTCGGTTTCCGGTGCCATCGAGCTAGCCCGCGAGGGCAAATGCGGCGAGGCTATGCCGGTGCTGAAGGCCTCAGTCGGCAAAGTGCAGGATCCCGAGCTGAAGCGGCAACTGGGCCATGCGGGCGTACGCTGTGCCATGAGCTACAACCAAGCCGGCGATGCTGCACGCTTCATCGAATATTTGCAACACGAGTTCCCGCACGATCCGGAGATCCTCTTCCTGGCCGTGCATCTGTACTCCGACCTCTCCATCCGAGCGTCGCAGGAGCTGTTGTATACCAATCCATCTTCTCCGCAGGTGCACCAGCTCAACGCCGAGGCCTTGGAGGCACAGGGCAATTGGAAGGGCGCTATATCGGAATACCGCACGGTCCTGGAACGCGACGCCGAAATGCCGGGCATTCACTTCCGGATTGGCCGCGTCATTCTTTCCGAGCCGGAGACCCCGGATACGATGGCCGAAGCCAAAAAAGAGTTTGAGGCTGAACTCAAGATCAACCCGAATAACGCCGCGGCGGAATATGTGCTTGGCGAGATGGCGAGGAAGAATGATCAGTGGCCCGAGGCGATCGCGCATTTCAAGAAGGCGACTGAGTTGGACAATAGCCTCGCAGATGCCTATGTTGGACTGGGTCGCGCGCTGCTCTCAGCAGGGCAACCGGCCGATGCGGTGATGCCGCTGCAACACGCAACTCAACTACAGCCTGACAACCCCACCACGCATTACTACGCCTCCATCGCACTCGCCCGCGCTGGTCGCAAGCCGGACAGCGCCCGCGAATCCGAACTCTACAAGCAGACTTCGGCAAAGGCGGCGAAGACGAAGGAAGAGGTGAACATCGGCGTGCTTGGTCCGCAACGTGTGGAAGTGGTGAAGGAAAGCAACTGAGAGAACAGCGTGTTACCACAGCCTCAAAGGCTGTGCCACGGTGAGACCGCCTATCGAACGGGCGAGTAGGCCGCTGCTTTCCACAAGCTGATGTGCATAACGGCCGAGATCTGGCCACTCTTCTCAATTGATTCGGCGCGCACCTTGACCCATTCCGGATCTGCTCCGAAGGCCGCCCAGGCCTTCTCTCTCGCTGAAAGATTTTCAAAGGGAGTCAGGTAAGTCAGGTTGGGCAGGCTCTCTCCGGACAGCCCGTTGGTGTACAGAATTGGGAAGATTCCGCAGCGATGGAAGATTTGTATTTCCGGTCCAGCGAACCGCTCGTTGAGCGCAGCGAGTTGTCGGCGCGTTGGGGAATGATAGACCCGCAACTCAAATGTCCGGGCCGCCTGCGAACCGGAAGGTTCAAGTGGCGGACAGAAGGCAGTCGGAGCGAGAAGCATCTCGGAGTACTCTTCAAAGGGTGGGTCATCGCCGCGTTCCCATTCCGCGAGGCCGGCTTGATAGCGGCTTGACCCAGCCGCCTTTGCCTCGAAAGCCTGCCACTGTTCCATCGACTCAAACCCGAATATGGTCATCACTTGTGGCATGTGAGGCGCGATGAGTGCGTCCAGAAAAATGGGCGGAATACTTGTTACGCCCTGCAACTCCGGCAGCATCGCATTTTGCATGAATTTATGGAGACGCGCCGGTTGCGACCCGTTCTTCAAGAAATAGTTACGGACGACAAAAACACTAGCGTGTCGCTTATTCGTTTCCGTACTCATCTTCTCTCTCTTTGTGGGTTCGCTTGCTGCGCGCGGCTGGTGCTCAATCCGGGCATGCCTAAAGCAGGCAAGCCCAGCCACGGAAAAAATGTGCGGCGCGTCATCACTTCACCTGAATCGACAGTAGGTTGGCAACGGAGCGGAACTTCTCGATCCATTCCTGGGCGTTCGCATCGCCTTTATGGGCCTTCCTTTGATACTTGGCGTAGAGCTTGATGTAAATATCGTAGACCCGATTCTGGATTGTCCGTAGAACAACCTGGAAAGGAACCTCGCGTGTGATCTTCAATCCATTCTCTAACTGGCGCAGGGCATTGAGGTAGGTGGGTTCCGCGCCAAGCCGTGTGCCCATGCGCTCCAGACGTGCGCCGCAGCGTGAATTCCAGCGTCGTCTGGTCCAGCTTCACCTTGTAGTTGCGTGCATCCTGCATCAGGCCGCGAATGCGGGACGCGTCCAACTCTTCCGCGCCGAATGCTCGCCTCAGAAGGCTATTCAGGGCGAACTCGATGGTGGACCCGAACTCGCCCGGCATTGGAGTTCCGAGCGAGCTGATGAATCGCATTAAGGCCGCATGATTCTCGTACAAGTGCAGATAGGCATTCTCTGCCTCAGCCAGGGTCGAACTCAGAATCAGCCGAAGAATCCGAGTCTGTTCGTCGCGGAACAGTGACTTCAGGGAATAGGTTCGGTCGCCGAAACCCCGATCCAGCAATCGGACCACTTCGGGGATATCAACCCTTGAAAAGGAGTCCGTGATGCTGTCAAGCAAAGCAACATACGACGAATCCGAGTCAAATACCCGAACGCCCGCGGCGATATTGTGATCACCAAAGTGTACGGCCCAAAATGTATAGATCTCGGAAGCCTGGGTAATTCGCGAGGTGAATTGAGCCTTGCCCAACGCCATGCGCATTTTGCCGGCGTCGTTTGAATGGTAGTCCAGCCGATCCACCGTGTATGAATAAATGTCTGTGCGCTGGCTGTAATTGGCAAACAGCGAGGAAATGGAATAGTGAGCCGCCACTTTCTCCAAGTCCACAATCGCGGGCTTCACATATTTTCGGTAGATTGCCGCGCCATCGCCTTGCTCAACGACGTTGCTCTTCGCCTTACTCAATCGCTCGAGAAACGGCTCCTGGGTGGGCGTACCACAGATCAGTTCGGCCAGTTGCACAGCCCGGCCCGCGTACTCGATCACCTGAATGGTCTCGATGCCGGACAGCTCGTCGAAGAACCAGCCGCAGCTGGTGAACATCAGCATGGCGTGGCGTTGCATCTCCAGCAACTGCCAGACCGTGACCTCTTCAGCCGATGTAAGCTTCCGCCGGAAGTGCCGAAGGCCAAAATTCCGGCGAACGTCGGCGCCGCGGTCCAGGACAACCTGAATGTAGTCGTTCCGTGCCGCCCAGGGGTCCTTCAAAAGCGGCTCGCCGTGCTGCTCGAAGACTTCTCCAATCGCGTCGCGCAGCCAGTTTAGTGCCTCGCGCAGCGGGTTGCGCCAATCCTGGTTCCAACCTGCCCGGCCGGCGTTGCAGCCGCAGTTGCTTCGCCATCGTTCAATCCCGTGTACGCAGCTCCACGAGGTATCTTCGTAAATCTGAACTTCGTGAATCGGCGGGTAGAGTTCAAGGAACTCGCCGTAGTTGGTGATCCTGGCCAGACTATGGGACTCGATGTAATCCAGCGCATAGGCCAGGGCCATCTCGCCGTGGCGATGGTGATGCCCATACGTTTCGCCGTCGGTGGCGATATTCATCAGCTGCGGCCCGGGGCGTGCGTCCGAGAAGACGCCCAGCAGCCGGGAGGCGAACTTTTCGCCGTTGTTCAGCAGTTTCTCAAACGCGACGGACTGGGAGACAGGTCCGTCATAGAAGAACAAGTTGATGCTCCGTCCAGAAGGCAGCTTTTGCAAATACGAACGCGTCGGGTCAATTCTCGCTCCGGAGACGTCCGTCCAATTCTTTCCTTCGCCCGTATTTAAAAGGCGGAAAGCCTTGGCCTGATGGGGCGCAAGAATCGTGTATGTGATTCCCTCCTGCGCCAACAGGTCGAGCGATTCCAGATCCACCGCCGTCTCAGGAAGCCACATCGCTTCGGGTCTTCGTCCAAATCGAAATTCGAAGTCAGCCAGCCCCCACTTGATCTGCGTTTCCTTGTCGCGCCGGTTGGCAAGCGGAAGGATCATGTGATTGTAGACCTGCGCTATTGCCGAACCGTGGCCGGAGAATCGCTTCTCGCTCAGCCGATCGGCTTCCAGGATTCCGTCGTATACCTCCGGCGTATGGCGCTGTGCCCAGGAGAGCAAGCTGGGCCCAAAATTGAAGCTGGTCTGGGCGTAATTGTTGACAATTCGCACAATGCGGTCCGATCCATCCAGAATGCGAGCCGTTAGATTCGTGGCGTAGCATTCCGCGGTGATGCGCTCGTTCCAATCGTGATAGGGATAGGCCGACTCCTGAAGTTCAATCTCTTCTAACCAGGGATTCTCGCGGGGGGGCTGATAGAAATGACTATGAATGCAGAGATATTTGTCCTGCTTATGCATGTGTACCGAATTGCGGACGCGAAAATTGTGTGGCGCGTCGAAGAGTCATGATATCGGCTTCTTCTTTTGGATTGCGAACCGAATCCCAAACAATCCTGGAGCCGTCATTTAGTCCGACGGCAGTCGGATGCTGAAAACCGCTCCGCTACCCGTTTCCCGATTCGCCGCCCACACCGTTCCGCCATTTTTCTCGACAATGGATGCCACGATGTGGAGCCCGAGTCCCGAACGGCCAGTTGGATTGGTCTTGGTGGATACGTTCGGACGGAAGATGCGTGGCAGGATGTCAGGCGCGATACCAGGGCCATTGTCGGAGATCGTAATACAGAGTGAATCCGGCGCCTGCTCGACGGCAATCTCAATCCGGCTCGGCTTCTTTACCGCCTGTACGGCGTTGAGAAAAAGATTCACAAATACCCGTTCCCAGTCCTTGGCTGCACCGGGCAGCCGAATCCCGGGTGGGAGCTTTCGGACAAAATCCATGCGCGGTTTCCGCGCCGCCGTGCAGTAATCGGTATTCGATTGAACCGCGTCTTCGATGATGGCTGCCAAATCCGGGGTCCGATCCGGAATGGCGCCCACCAGGCGTTTCCCACGAGCCACGCAGCGCTGCAACGTGGCCGCGAGAGATTTCCAGTGCTTGTCCGTGTTGAGTAGCTCCGCCGCATCGGTGATCGTCTCGAAGACGTTGTTCAGGTCGTGAACCAGGCTCTCGTGAGTTAAATCAGAATCGAGTGGTTTCTGCATGGCGCATCGGCTACTGCACGACTTCGCGAAGCGTCGAGTAGAACTCAGGGTACGACACCGAGGCGGCCTTGGCATTGTGGATCAAACTCGGCCCATCGGCCGCCAGCGCTGCCACAGCGAACGCCATGGCAATGCGGTGGTCGCCAAACGAATCGATCTCGGCGCCATGAAACTGTTGCCCGCCTCGAATCTCCAGCCCATCGTGCCGGACTGTTGCCTCGACGCCCATGCGTTGCAGATTGTCCACAACGGTAGCGATGCGGTCGGTCTCTTTCACGCGCAACTCCGCGGCATCTCTCACAATCAAGCCATCCGCGCTGAGCGCCCCGAGGACGCAAAGCACCGGTATCTCGTCGATGAGTGCGGTAGTGAGCCCGCCTTCAATACGACCGCCTCGCATGCGTGACGTCCTCACTTGCAGCGTGCCAATCAACTCGCCATTGACTTGCTGAATATCCAGAATCTTGATGGCGGCGCCGGCTGAAACGAGGAAGTCGAGCAGCGCCGTCCGGGTGGGATTCAACCCCACGTTGGCAATAATCAGGTCCGCTTCTTTTGCGATCAGAGCCGCGACCAGGAAGAATGCCGCAGAAGACAGATCCCCCGGAACCACCAGGTTCTTGGATCGCAGTTCCTGCCCCCCACGTATCCGGATAGTGTGTCCATCCACGTTGATCTCAGCGCCTAATTCACGCAAGGCGATCTCGGTGTGGTCGCGCGTCCTGACAGGTTCCCGCACCACCGTCTCGCCTCGGGCGTAGAAACCGGCCAGCAAAACGCAACTCTTCACCTGAGCGCTGGCCATCGGCAACGGATAGTCGATGCCGTGAAGTTCAGAGCCGTGAATGACGAGTGGCGGATATTGATCATTGGTGGCTCTGATGTTTGCCCCCATCGCTTCGAGCGGGCTCAAGACGCGTTTCATCGGACGCTTCGACAGTGACTCGTCTCCGCCGATCTCGCAATTGAAACGCTGAGCCGCCAAAATGCCGGAGAGCATTCGAATCGTCGAACCGGAATTACCCGCATCCAGATACCGTAGGGGCGGCTCTAGCCCGCGCACGCCGTGGCCACAGACGATCAGTTCCTGCCGGCCATCCCGTTCCGCATAGCGGTGGGTAATGCCCATCTTCGCCATGCAGGACAGCGTGCTTTGACAATCCGCGCCGGTCGAGTAGTTCAGAATATGCGACTCGCCATCGGCGAGCGAAGTCAGCATCGCGTATCGGTGTGAAATCGATTTATCGCCGGGGATACTGATGGCGCCTGTGATTGCTCGCGCCGGGTGGATCTCTTCCACCGATTCTTGGGCAGTCATGAACGTTGACTATTGTATCGTCGGAGGGAATTCAGAATGCGCCAGTACCGGACTCGGTGTTCCTACCAGCGTCCCGTGCTTATCCTTGCCGCAACACGCTTACAATGTCGTCGACGGTAATCGTGCCCAACAGCTTGCCGTCTTCATCCACCACCGGTAGGCTCAACAGGTTGTACTTATCGAAGATCTCCGCTACCCGATCCTGCTTAGCATCCGCCTCGACCGCCAGCAGCGGGTCACTCGCCAATTCTTTCAGCGGCGTATCGCCGGCGGCAAAAATCAGCCGCGCCAGCGGAACGGAGTAGAGCAGCTTCTCGTCCTGGTCAACCAGAAAGAGATTGTGGAGGTTCTCGAGCATCTCCTCGTTCTTGCGTAGCTCGTCCATGGCGGCCGCCACGTTTGCATCCTCAGGCAACGCCAGATACTCGGTGTTCATAAGACCGCCCGCCCTGTCGTCGCTGAACTCCAGCAACTCCTCGACGTCCTCTTTGTTCTCTTCATCCATCTCTTCGAGGATTTCGTCCGAAGTTTCCTCCTCGAGCTCATTCAGCACGTCGGCGACCTCGTTCGGGTCCATCTCCTCGAGGATCTCAGCCGCCTTCTCGGTTTCGAGCGACTCGATGATCTGCGCCTGAATGTCAGGCTCGATCTCAGTCAGCGTGTCGGCCGCTACCTCGCTGTCAATCGTGCTGAAGATGGCTTCACGGTCGTCAGGACTCAAGTCTTCGACAATATCGGCCAGATCGGCCGGGTGCATGTCCTCGAGCAGACGATTCGATATATTCAGCCGCACGCGCCGCTGCGGATCGGATTCCAGGATGTTGCAAAACTCCCAGCGAATGGAGTGCGGCGGAATCCGGTTCTGCATCTTCCGGATCAGCATGGGGGGCACGGCGCCGGCGAGGACCCGCCGGAAAATACTGCGGATGCCAATATCCACTTCCAGAATGTGCAGGACTTCTCCCTCCTGGTCGTTCATCTTCAAGAAGGTGACGTCATTGACGCGTACAACTTTTCGGCCCTGCGCATCGATGATCTGCTGATCGAGTAAGTCCCGCACCAGCCGCAGCATGTACTCGTCGGAGTGGTAGGGCGTCAGCTGTTCATCGCGCAGGTGGATGCCATCGAAGCCAATGGAAGCGATCTGGTCGTACCGGATGCTCAACCAGCCGGGCCCAGCGCCCACCAAAAAGCGGTCGACCCGAACCGGATCAATCAGCGGGACCAGGGCAGCGTCCCGGAGCGTACCGATCCTGCGGCCCTTCAGGTCGTAAACCTTCAGGCCGAGCAGTTCGGTCAGATACAAGAGATCTTCCGCCATCGCCGGGCTCTTCCATTGGTTTGGTAGACAGCAGCCACGCCGGTCAGGCCCACTCGCCGGACCCAAACCGCACTCCCAATATGACGCAGCAACGAGACAGAAACAATAGAATTGATCGTCTAGTCTCCTTGGACGCAAAGCATTTGCCGAATGGTACACGGTACGACACGAACGGCGCGAAATGTTCTACCGTCCGGGCGCTACTGGTTCCCCGGGCGCGTACTACACTGAAGTAACTTGTGGGCCCCCACCCGCGAGCCTCCAGCGAGCCCTGCTCCGCTCGACAAAAGGGAATGCTTAGCCGGCCACCGGCTTCTTGAGTGCCACCAGCCCAGACATCAAAAGCCCGCCAGTTCTTCGTCATGAACGGCCTGCTATCCCGCGCACACCCGAATTTCGAGTATCGGCCCGGCCAACTGGAAATGGCTCTCGAGGTGGAATCGGCGATCGCCGAACGACGTCACCTCGTGGTGGAAGCGGGTACTGGCACTGGTAAGACGCTGGCCTACCTCATCCCCGCAATACTCAGCGGCAAGCGCGTCGTCATTTCCACCGGTACCAAGAACCTCCAGGAGCAGTTGTTCTTCAAGGATATGCCGTTCCTCCAGACGCTTTTCGACTATCCGCTAAGCGTTTGCTATATGAAAGGCCGCAATAACTACGCGTGCCGCCAGAAGATCTACGATGCCGAGCGCGAACCCATTCTGAACGGTATGGAGGAGATCTCCGACTTCCGCTTCATTCGTGACTGGGAACAAAAAACCGTGTCGGGAGACCGTTCAGAGCTTATCCAACTGGCTGAAAACAGCTCGCTCTGGCACAAAATCGACGCCCGCAGCGACCTCTGTCCCGGTCAAAAGTGCTTGCAGTTCGACCGCTGCTTTATCACTGCCATGCACCGGCGGGCGCTCGAAAGCGACATCATTATCGTCAACCACCACCTGTTCTTTGCTGACCTTTCGGTCCGGGATGAATCCTATGGCGGAATTCTGCCCGAATACGCCGCAGTGATCTTCGACGAAGCGCATGAGATTGAGGACGTCGCCGGCCAATATTTCGGCGTCAGTGTCAGCAACCTGCAGATCCAGGAACTGGTGCGGGACACCAGCTCGATCGCTCGCCGGAAGGGCTTTGCAACGGCGGAACTCGACCGAGCCGTGATCGTGCTCGGTGACCGCAGCGAGGGGTATTTCTCACTGTTTCCCCAAGAGGGCCGGCAGGGATTCCGCGATCACCGCCGGTTCCTGGAACGTAACGAACTCGAGTATCGGGAACTGATTCTATCCCTCGGCTTGCTGAGCGGGCAGTTGCAACTGGCCGACGATGCGGTGGAAGATACGATTCCGCTGGTGCGGCGCGCGCGGCTCATTCAACAGTCGCTTG
This sequence comes from uncultured Acidobacteriaceae bacterium, assembly GCA_963771305.1. Classification (GTDB taxonomy): domain Bacteria; phylum Acidobacteriota; class Terriglobia; order Bryobacterales; family Bryobacteraceae; genus CAJCIT01. The sequence continues at coordinate 92,697 of CAVYTS010000018.1, read as the reverse complement.
AGTTTTGGATGGAGGGCGGCGAAAAGACATTCGTCTATTGGACCGAGCGTCGCGGACGAGGGCTCTATCTCCAGGCCACGCCGATCGATGTCTCGACCGTTCTCACCGAGCGGTTGACGGGCAAGGTAGACACCGTCGTCCTGACCTCCGCGACACTGACCGTTGCGGGATCATTCGATTACACCGAGTCGCGGCTCGGCCTCAGCGGCGCCCGGACTCTAGATGTCCCCAGCCAGTTTGACTTCAGCAAGCAGGCTTTGCTTTACGTGCCGCCGCATCTCCCGGATCCGCGCGAGCGTGATTACACCCTGCACGCTGCCAGCGAAATCGAGAATATCCTGGAAGCATCCAGTGGCCGGGCATTCGTTCTCTTCACGAGCTATCAGCAGATGCGCCAGGTGCACGGCGAGTTGGTCGACCGCCTTCCATTCCCGGTACTGCTTCAGGGAACCGCTCCCAGAAACGCACTGATCGAGACGTTTCGCCAAACCCCCGGCGCGGTTCTGTTCGCCACCTCTAGTTTCTGGCAAGGTGTCGACGTGCAAGGTGAGCAGCTAAGCTGTGTCATCATCGACCGCCTTCCATTCGCGGTGCCCACAGATCCGGTGATTGCCGCACGGGTTGATGCCGTTCGCGAGTCGGGAGGCAATCCGTTCTACGAATACCAGGTTCCCCAGGCGGCACTGGCGCTCAAACAAGGCTTCGGGCGCTTAATTCGCGCTCAATCCGACCGCGGCGTGCTGGCACTGCTGGATAATAGAATTATCAAGCTGCGGTACGGAAAAGTATTCTTCGATAGTCTTCCCCCGTATCGGTTCACGACAAAACTAGAGGAAGTGCGAGAGTTTTTTAATGTTTGAGATCTGTGTGGAACATTCATTTGCCGCTGGGCACGCGCTCCGCAACTATCGCGGTAAGTGCGAAAACGTGCATGGTCACAATTACCGCGTTCAGGTTAGTGTGGAGGGCCCCGACCTGGACGAAAACGGATTGCTCCATGACTTCGCCGATCTCAAGAAACGGCTGCGCCAGACCAGCGAGTATCTCGATCATCAGTTCATCAACGACCTCAAGCCGTTCGATGAGATCAATCCGTCAGCGGAAAACATAGCCAAGTACATCTATGACGAGGTGCAGAAAGAATTGCACGCCGCGCGAGTGTCCGCCGTGAAAGTTTGGGAGACAGATACTTCCTACGCTGTTTACCGGCCCTGAGCAGCGGATGCAAAACGGAGCGAACGCAACGCTGCAACACAGAACCGCGCGCGTCAGTGTCTGTGTGAAAAGTTCAGCACAGAACCGCGAGCGTCAGCGAGCCGATACACGACAAGGCCGCCCGGCAAAGGCGCCTCTGTCCCAAGGCGATCACGAAGTCCACTCTTGTCAACCCAGGCCCAATCGCCGCATGGAGAGAGCGAGCCTGTCCCAAGACGAAGTACAGTCGACTCGTCTCCGCCCTGGAGTTTTCACACAGACTCGTCAGCATGCGGACCCGAAAGCTTTGGCTCTGCGACCTAACATCGAATCTGAGTTCACCGGCGTTTTCGGCGGCCAGAATTCCAATTCTTCAGAGCGTCTGACACGCGCGGTTCAGTGCTCGAGTCACGTTAACGGCAAGAATTCCTAGCGCGCGAAGAAGTCAGCGTTCTTCTTGGCGAAATCGTTCCACTTCTCGGGCAGATCGTCGAGCGCAAAAATCGCCGAGACCGGGCAAACCGGCACGCACGCTCCGCAATCGATACACTCCACCGGATCAATGAACAGCATTTGCTCGCCTTCAAACTTCTCGCTGTCTTTTTTCGGGTGAATACAATCTACCGGACACGCATCGACGCAAGCCGTGTCTTTCGTCCCAATGCAGGGTTCCGCAATTACGTATGCCATGAGAACTTTCGATTAACGATCCTTCAGGAAACTCTTGTTGCTTAAATCCTAGGAGTATCACATCACCCTGGAATCACCAACCATTCGCCAGCGATCGGCGGGTTTGTAACTCTCAACTGCGTACAATGAGGCTAGATGATACCGAAGGTTCGAAAGGCCGTTTTCCCCGCTGCCGGATTAGGAACCCGATTCCTTCCGGCGACCAAAGCGCAGCCCAAAGAAATGCTCGCGCTCGTCGATAAGCCGTTGATTCAATACGGTGTTGAAGAAGCGATGCATTCCGGCATCCAGAACATCATCATCGTCACTGGACGCGGCAAAAGCTCCATCGAAGACCATTTTGATGTCAGCTTCGAGCTCGAGCAACTGCTGGAATCGAAGCACAAACCCGAGATGCTTTCCATGGTGCGCTCCATCTCGGACATGATTGATGTCTGCTACATCCGCCAGAAGGAAGCGCTTGGTCTGGGTCATGCCGTGCTCCGGGCGAAGGATCTGGTAGGAAATGAGCCATTTGCAACCATCCTTTCGGATGACGTGATCGCTTCCGAGGTTCCCTGCATCCGCCAGTTGCTTGACGTCTACGAATATTACGGCGCCTCTGTGGTGGCGCTGATGGAGGTGCCGAAGGACTCAATTTCCTCCTATGGTGTGGTTGACGCTGAACCGGTCTCGCACAACGGCAACCAGCAGAGTCTTTACCGCATCCGCAACATGGTGGAAAAACCGAAGGCCAAGGAAGCTCCCTCCAATCTCGCCATTATCGGCCGCTATATCCTGACGCCGGAGATCTTCGAATGTATAGAGTCGATTGAGCCCGGAAGTGGCGGCGAATTGCAGCTGACCGATGCCCTCAAATACCTGCTTCGGAACCGGCCCATTTACGGCCTGAAGTTTGAGGGGAAGCGCTACGACGCGGGCGATAAACTCGGCTATTTGAAGGCCACTGTAGAATTCGCGCTCAGCCGGCACGACTTGGGCGGCCCATTCCGCGAATACCTCCAAAAGCTTGCGTTGTAACGAACTGTCAACCGCATTGCCGCGCCGCAGATTCTTACGTCCGCATTCGAGTTGGCCTTTGCTGCGCCGGGGTTTTGGCGCCTGCACCTTATTGTTTCTGTTGCTCGGACACGGTCGTACCGCCTCGGGCCAGGAAAATGTAGTGGCCCAAGTCCGCGCGGCGCTGAGCCAGGGTGATCTCGCCAGGGCGGACTCGCTGGTCAGCTTCTACCAGCGGCTGAACGGCTATACACCGGAGGTGATTGAGGCATTCTCCTGGCTGGGCCGCGCGGAATTGAGCGCCGGACAGACGGACCGCGCGCTGGACAACGCGGAGGAAACCCGCCGCTTGGTCCGCGATCAGCTGAAGACGCGCAAGCTCGACAGCAACCCGCACCTCGCGCTGGCTCTTGGAGCTGCTCTCGAAGTGGAAGCGCAAATCTTGAGCGAAAGAGGTCAGCGGGCCGAGGCGGTGAGTCTACTCCAGACCGCCATCCGGACCTATCAAGGAACCTCGGTGGTGGGGCGCCTGCGGAAGAATTTGAACCTGTTGACTCTCACCGGAAAGCCGGCGCCTGCGCTACAAATGAGCAACTTCTTGTTTCCAGCGACAGCGCCGATCGCCACTCCCCAAGTGCGGTTGCTCTTCTTCTGGGCGCATTGGTGCGCCGACTGTAAGGCCGAAGCGCCCATCATTGCCCGCATCGCCGCCGATCTCGAGCCGAGGGGGCTGACGGTTATTGGCCCCACCATGCTTTATGGCTACACCAGAGCCGGCCAAGACGCGATCCCGGAAGAGGAGCGGCCCTACATTCGTCAGATCTTTGAGCAATACTACGCCATCATCCCTAACATGGCCGTTCCCGTGAGTTCGGTTAACTTTGACACGTTCGGCGCCAGCACCACGCCGACCCTGGTTGTTGTCGACAGGCAAGGAATTGTGCGGCTCTATCATCCCGGTCGTATGGGCGAATCGGACTTGCGCGCCGTCATCGAACCCCTTCTCGCGCGAGCGACTACGAGATAATCGTGCTATATGACTCATCGCGTTTGCGCCGGTGCTGTTTTGTCGCTGCTTTTGACGGGCAGCTCGCTTTGGGCATTCGAACCGCCTCAGACCGTTATCTCGGTCCAGGTAAAGAACGACTACGGTAAGCCGGTCCAAAACGGGTCCGTCATCCTGGATTTCCTGAGCGGCCACGACCCGAAGAAACTCGGCGCACGGCACAAGATCCACTGGGAAGTGCGGCTCAATCTGCAAGGCGCGGCAAGCTTTCCGTCCGTACCGCAAGGCAAGGTGCGAGTGCAGGTCATCGCCAAGGACTACCAGACGTTTGGCCAGAACTTCGACATTGACGAGCCGGCCAAAACCATCGACATCAAGTTGAATTACCCGCAAAAACAGTACAGTGTTCATGGCGACATGCCGCCTGCCAAGCCAGAAGAAAAGCCCAAGGAAACGACCCCGCCGCCGCAGCAATAGGAAGTTCGGGAGCCAGCGTAACGCGCATCTGCGTTTCTGTGTGTGAGAAGTTCGGTCCAGAACCGCGCGCGTCAGCAAGTGGACCCTCATAGCCAACCCGCTCCCCACCTGTAGTGGGGCGGGTCCCCAGACCCGCGCTGGGCGCCCACACCCGGCTCTTACTCGCCAACGGGCCTCCAGGGCGACGGAGCGAATCTCCCCTTATTTTCAGAGCGTCACCAGCGCGATGTGTGCTGGAACTAGCGTTTCCTACGGGCTCGGATAAACCGCGATCGCGTCGATTTCAACCTGGACGTCGCGCGGAAGTTTTGCGACTTCCACGGTCGACCGTGCCGGCGGATTGGTCGGGAAATAGCGCGCGTAAACCTCATTCATTTGCGGGAACTCGGAGAGGTTCTTTAGGAACACGCTGGTCTTTACCACATGTTCCAGGGACAGGCCGGCCGCGGCCAGCACCGCCTTCAAATTCTCCAGGACACGTTCCGTCTGCATCTGTATGGTGCCCTCTACCAATTGCATCGTGCTGGGATCAAGTGGGATCTGCCCGCTCATGAAGAGCATCCCGTTAATCCGCACGGCCTGCGAATAAGGCCCAATCGCTTTCGGTGCATGTTCCGAACAAATGATTTCTTTCATGGTGTTGAGTTGATCTCCATTCTAATCGGAACGCGGATTCTCCGCGCTATTTGCTTTTCAACCGCAGCGTGCCCACCAGTTCGCTGATGCGACCGACCTTCTCGCGCTTCAGGAACGTGTCCAGCTCGCGGGCGATCCGAAGCGGCGCTTGCGGATCCCAGAATGTGGCCGTGCCCACCTCCACGGCCTGCGCTCCCGCGATCAGGAATTCGGCTGCGTCTGTCCCTGTCGCAATGCCTCCGAGTCCCACTACCGGAATCTTCACTGCCTGGGCCGCCTCATAGACAAAACGTAGAGCCATCGGCTTAATGGCCGGCCCCGACAGGCCGCCAAAACTCGCTCCCAGACGGGGCGTTCGTGTCTTCGCGTCGATGGCGAGCGAGAGAAACGTGTTCACCAGCGAAATGGCGTCCGCGCCCGCAGCCTCCGCCGCTTCTGCCAGCGGTTCGATCTTTGCTACATTGGGCGACAGTTTCACCAGCAACGGCCGCTTCGTGAGGGGCCGCAGGCCTCCAATCAGATCCAACAGGCAGCCGGGATCGCTCGAGAAGAAGATGCCACCGTGCTTGACGTTCGGGCACGAGACATTGATCTCGTAGCCGGCGATTCCCGCCGCATCCTCCAGCACCCGGATCACTTCCTGATAATCTTCGGCCGCATAGCCAAAGACATTGACAAATACCGGCACGCTGAACCGGCGCAGCTCAGGCAGAGTCTGCGCCACAAATGCCCGGACCCCGATGTTTTGCAAGCCCACCGAGTTCATCATGCCGGCTGACGTTTCCCACAGCCGCGGCGCCGGGTTCCCTACGATCGATTCACGCGAGAGCCCCTTGGTGATCACCCCGCCAAGTTCGTTCAGCTTCACGAGCTTGGCAAACTCAACTCCGTAGCCGAACGTTCCCGACGCGGCCAGAACCGGATTCTTCAGCGGGACGCCACAAAGCGTGGTTTCAAGGCGCGTCATGAAATGCCGGGTGCAGCCACCGCTTCTTCGGCCGCCGCCTCGCGAGCTGCCGTCTTGGCGATCAAATCCCAAGTGCTTTGAATATCGTCCTCGTTGGTTTGCATGTTGCCGATTGCCAAGCGCAGCACGAATTGGCCGTTCAGGACGGTGTGCGACAGAAATGCATGCCCTGTCTCGTTGACTGCCTGCATGGTTCGCTGATTGACGGCGTTCGATCCCTTATGCCGGAAGCAAACCAGCGAGAACAAGACCGGCGCACAAAGGTCAAATTCGGGGTTCTCTTGAATCCTGGCCGCCAGAAACTGTGCCAGCCGCAAGCTTTCCCGCAGCAACGCGATGACACCTTCGTGTCCGTAATATCGCATCACGTACCACAGCTTCAACGCGCGGAACCGCCGGCCAAGCTGCACTCCATAGTCGTTGTAGTTCACAACCAGCGAGTCTTCCGCGGTCTTCAGGTATTCGGCGCTGAGTGACGAGGCACGCTTGAATAAGTCGGGAAACCGGGTGTACAAGACACTGCAGTCCATCGAAACATAGAGCCACTTGTGCGGATTGAGAATCAAAGAATGCGCGCGCTCGACGCCGTCCAGGATGTGCCGCATCTCGGGAACAATCGCCGCCGGGCCGCCGTAAGCCGCGTCAACGTGCAGCCAGATGCCATAGCGCTCGGCAATCGATGCAATTCCCGGTACCGGATCGATGCTCGTAATCGACGTTGTACCCACGGTCGCGACCACGCAGCAGGGTGTCTTCCCACTTCCGAGGTCGCTCATTATAGCCTCTTCGAGCATTTCCGGACGCATCCGGAATCGATCGTCGACCTCGATCCTTCTGACGTTCTCCTGCCCGAAGCCCAGCGTGATGGCGGCCTTCTCGGACGACGAATGCGTGTGCTCGGAGATATAGACCGTCATGCCCGGTTTCATGCCTTTGACCCGGCACTCGGGATCTTTCCACTCCCGTGCCGCGCCGATTGCCTGCAGAACGCCCACCGACGCGGTATCGTAGATGATTCCGAAGAAGCTCTCACTCAATTGCAGCCATTGGCCCAGCCACGAGAGAGTTACTTGTTCCAACTCGGTCGCTGAGGGAGACGACTTCCACAGCATCACGTTGACGTTCATGGCCGCGATCAGCAGTTCCGCCAGTATGCTGGGCGGCGACGACGAGTTGGCGAACCAGGCAAAAAAGCGCGGGTGATTCCACAGGGTCAGACCGGGAAAGACGGAGTTGTTAAAGTCCTCCAGGATTCGCTCGATCGGCTCACCGTTTTCCGGGGCCGATTTCGGCAGGCGCGCCTGCAATTCTCCCGGCGCGACCTTCGGTAAAACCGGAAAGTCGCGAACCTGCTGAAAGTAGCGCGTGATCCAATCAATGTGCTGGTAACCGGCCTCGCGGAATTCGTCGGGGGACATGGTCGTCGTCGGCCTGTGGTCTTTTTCGGTCATCCCGGAATCGGCCCCCCCACTTCAATTCTCCACGTCCGCGGTTCGCCACAATCGAGTCTGCTCGCTGGTTAGGCGGCGGACTCTCGTAACACTTGCGGTATCCATTCTGACAGCCACGCCTGATACTCCGTGATTTCGACAGAAGCCAGCGGGACCGCCGAGTGCGTTTGTTTCCAGCCACGAGCAACCGCAGCCTGCTTGATGGCAACCGTAGAGGGGAATCGCTCCACCCATGGCAGAAACTCCAGCAGCCGCGCATTCAAACGGGCAGCTTTTTCGGAGTCGCCAGCGACGCACGCCCGATCCAGCGCCACCATCAGCTCGGGTACCGCCGCCGCCACGCCCGACACGATCCCGTCCGCGCCTTCCATCCGCGCCCGTAGATAGATACACTCGTGGCCCGCTAGCAAGCGGAATTCCTGCTTCTTGCGCTGCGCCAGCAGCGCTTCGAACATTCCCCACTGGCCGCTCGAATCCTTGATCCCGGCAAACTTGCCCGTCTCCAGCAGGCTCACCGCGAGCGCCGCTGACATCGGGTTCGTGAAAAAGGGCAGGTTGTAGAGGTACACCGGCAGTTGTCCCGCGAATGCCGCCAGGAACTGCGTGTAGAACGCCGCGATCTGCTCATCCGCGTATCGATAGAAATACGGCGGCATCAGAAGCACCCCGGAGGCTCCCAAGCCGCAGGCGCTCTCAGCCAACTGAATGGCGCCGTCGAGCGTTGAATGCGATACGTTGACCAGCACCGGCACACGACTGCGCTTAATAGCTAGGGAGCAGACGCGCATTCGCTCTTCTGTGTCGAAGTGGACAAACTCCCCGGTCGACCCGAACAAAACCAGGCCGTCAACACCCGTGCGCACCACCGTGTCAAGGTATTCGAGTAAAGCTGCGGTGTCGGCCTCAATTGATTCGGGTCGCCGGGGTGTTGCAAGCGCCGCATATACGCCGGCGGCCAAGTCCACTTTGCGCTTTTGTGCCATCGCAGGATCCAGGTTTACCTATGCCGCGTAAGACCGCGACATGAAACCTGATTCTACTTTAACGGCGCAAGCAAGCGAAGTTCGCCATCGCGAAATGGGCACACCCGACCCCAAGGCGTGGCTGCAACTGGCCGAGGTCCGCTTACTCGCACGCGCGGTTCAGTGCTGCAGTCTTGTTCTGCGTTTGGCGGTTATCATTTCTCCAATGCTGTCGCCTCACCTTCCGATTTTCGCTTCGCGGCCCGCAACACAAGTTCACGAGGATCGAGCATGTACTGCGGCCGGAACCGCTTGGTGCTCCATCTTTGCAGCCGTCGTCAAACTGAAGGCCCAAGAAATACGCCAAATCTCGATACAAGCAATAGCGGACCGTCGCCGGCATCTCGCCGTCTCCATAGTTTACGGTGATGTGTGTCCCCTTTTGAACGGGTCTCTCTAACTGGACACACGCGCCCGAGAGCGAGATGTCTTCCAGGTTCGCGACATCCCGGTGCCGGCGCCCTGCCTTGTCGTTCCAGTGCACTTCCACCAGTTCCGCGCACATCATTCGCGGATCGATTCTTTGCTCAATCGCTGGTTTCGTCTCGACCAAACGCTGTTCTGTCATGCGTCCGCCCATATTTCTCTAATCGGCCGGCGCCTTGCACGAGGTTAGCGCTGTTGTGGGGGCGCGGCACCCACCAATGGTCCTTTTTCGCGATTCCGACCCCTTGCGCGGTTACAGTAAAGTTGTACGCCATGCAGGTGCATCCCCGTTACGTACCACCGCCGCACCAGCCGGAACTAGACCCGCGCTTCCGCGTTCCAGTCCGGTTGCTCTTCTACTGCGCTATTGGCTTTGCCCTGTATTTGTTTATCCCGGTTTTGCTGAAGCCTCTGTTCGGCCTCGTTATCGCGGCGACTATCGGTCTTTTTGCCGTCGCCTTTATCACCAACGTCCTGACCATCCGGGTGTTTGACCGCCGCCCGATTAGCGACATCGGCCTCGGTCCACATGGAGCGGGACGAAACTTTGTGATCGGCATTGTGTGCGGTGCGGGCTCGGCCGCTCTGATGCTGCTTGCCCCAATCCTGGCGGGCGCCGGCCATCTGGTCCCCCGAGCGACTTCTGCCATTTCCTGGCCGAGCCTGCTTTTCTTCCTGGTTGCACTTCTGTTCGGTGCTGCGGGCGAAGAGGTGCTCTTCCGCGGCTATGCCTTCCAAGTCCTGATCGAAAAAATCGGCCCCTACGCCACCATCCTGCCGGTTGCGGTGTTCTTCGGTTTCGGGCACGCGGGGAACCCTCATGCAACAAATCTGTCCATCTTCAATACGATGTTGTGGGGCGCGCTACTCGGCTTTGCGTTCCTTCGCAGCCACGACCTCTGGCTTCCCATCGGACTCCATTACGGCTGGAATGCCGTCCTCCCGCTGTTCGGCGTCAATCTCAGTGGTCTTACAATTGAAGTGACGGGATATTCGTACAAATGGGATCTTGGGCCTATATGGAGTGGTGGCGACTACGGTCCGGAGGGTGGCATACTGACCACCATTTTCGTCATCGCGCTTTTCTTCGTCCTGCGCCGGGCGCCGATTGTGCCCCAGCACAACCCGCTGGTTCCCTCGCTCGACGAGTCCGCCTAGCGCCGCGGACGAACCCCCGCCATTGCGTTTCTCGCCTTGGCGTCCACTTTTGGCGCCTTCAACCTCCGGGCTGGCGACAAACTCAGCTTTGACGAGCGAATCGAATTGGAACGGGGCCTTATGGCCGAAATCGCCATCTTCGAAAATCCTTTTGCCGCGCTCCGCTAAGCCTCTCATCTACTCGAGCGACGGGCACTTCGACAAGGCAGCCTGGGACAAAGCGTTGCGTGAAGTCAGGGCCGGCCGCCCGCTCCGGCGATCAGATTCAGATCACGCGCGTCCTCATCGAGTCGGATCGAATCCTTCTCGAAATCAACAACGGCACCAAGAAAGGCACGCACTGGTACGACCACGTCCAGGTGGGCATGGGCGGGTCAACCGTGCCGGTCAACCAGAACGGCAACCAGTCGAACGCGGCGGCCGGTTCGAACATAGCTGTCGTTTTCAAGGGCGGCGTGCCATCCATCAAGTCGGCTGAGGTTAAAGAGATACTCGCCCCAGTCTTCGATTTCGATAAGCACAGTGCCACGGTAGATTACGTGGAACAACTGCCCGAGCCCATTCGGGTGGCGATCAAGGAGCAGCGGCCAGTGGAAGGTATGAATCGCGAACAGCTCTTGCTGGCGATGGGCAAGCCGCGCAACAAGTCCCGCGAGATGAAGGACGGCGACGAGATCGAAGATTGGGTGTACGGCGAGCCCCCCGGAAAAATCACGTTCGTAACCCTGAGTGAGGGCAAAGTTGTGAAGATCCGAGAGGCTTACGCCAGCGTGGGCGGCTCCACTGCTCCGCCACTTCCCCCGAATTAATACCAGCTGTTGTCCCGCACGGGCCACGTAAAAATACGGTTTTGAGAGGGTCGCTGGCTACAATAGTGGCAGCTATGCCTATCAAAGTTGGTATTAACGGCTTCGGCCGTATCGGACGTAACGTCGTCCGCGCTGGACTCCACAATCCTGAGTTGGAATTCGTAGCGGCGAACGATCTCACAGACACAAAAACGCTGGCCCACCTGTTGAAGTATGACTCGATACTGGGTCCGCTCGCTGAGGAAGTTAATGTGGACGGCGACAGCATTGTCGTCGCGGGCAAGAAGATCAAGATCTTTGCGATCAAGGATCCGGCTGAAATCGACTGGACCTCGGTCGGCGCCCAGGTGGTGATTGAATCCACGGGCCGCTTTACCGACGCCAAGGATGCTGCCAAGCACCTTCACGGTTCGGTCAAGAAGGTCATCATTTCCGCCCCCGCCTCGAATGAGGACGTCACGATTGTGCTCGGCGTTAATGACAACGCGTACGACCCTGCTAAGCACAACATTATTTCCAATGCGTCGTGCACCACCAATTGCCTGGCTCCGTTCGTGAAAGTGTTGAATGACAAGTGGGGCATCGAGAAGGGCTCGATGACCACCATTCACAGCTACACCAACGACCAGACTGTGCTCGACTTCCCGCACAAAGATCTGCGCCGTGCCCGCGCTGCCGCGCTCAACATGATCCCCACCTCGACCGGCGCCGCAAAGGCCATCTCCTTAGTCATTCCGGAGCTCAAGGGCAAATTGGACGGCTACGCTATGCGCGTTCCCACCCCGGACGTTTCAGTGGTCGACCTTGTTGCGGTGCTGAAGAAGCCGGCCACCGCGGCCGAAATCAACGCCGAGTTGAAAGCTGCCGCCGAAGGCCCCATGAAGGGCATTCTGGCCTATACCGAGGACCCGGTCGTTTCCACCGATATGCTGCGCAATTCCAACAGCTCCATCATCGATGGTCAATTGACGAAGGTCATCGGCGGCGACCTGGCGAAAGTGGTTTCCTGGTACGACAACGAGTGGGGCTACTCCTGCCGTGTCGACGACCTGGTCGTCTTCCTTGGCAAGAAGGGTCTGTAGATTCTCTGAGAGGTGAGGCTGGCCGCCTAAGCCCGGCCCCGCCAATGCAAGCCAAGCGTCTGGTTTGTGGTGGGGCTGGGCGCCCACGCCCGCGACGGATGCCTACATCCGGCTCTCCCACCTATCCGCGCAATTTCTTGAGCACCGCTTCCGTGAACTCGCCAGTCGAGGCTCGCCCGCCGACGTCGCCGGTCAGGTGTTTGCCCTCTGCGTACACCGACTCAATCGCTGTCTTCATCCGGTGCGCGGCTTCCGTCTCGCCGAGATGAATTAACATCATGACTGCCGAAAGCATCAGCGCGGTCGGGTTAGCCTTACCTTGCCCGGCGATATCAGGCGCGCTTCCGTGTACCGCTTCGAATACCGCGTGCGTTTCACCCATGTTCGCCCCGGGAACAATCCCGAGTCCGCCCACCAGCCCCGCCGCCAAGTCCGAAACGATATCGCCATACAGGTTCGGCAGCAACAACACGTCGAAGGTTTCGGGCCGCATCACCAACTGCATCGACGCATTGTCGACAATCAACTCTTTGTATTCAATCTCGGGATAGTTCTTGGCAGTTTCGCGGCAGCACCGTAAGAACAGGCCGTCGGCCAGTTTCATAATGTTGGCCTTGTGAATCGCCGCGACCTGCTTTCGTCCATTTTTTCGGGCGTATTCAAACGCATACTCGGCGATTCGCGTCGACGCCGTCCGCGTAATCACTTTGAGGCTGGTCACTACGTCTTTCACAATCTCGTGCTCCAGGCCCGAATAGAGGTCTTCCGTATTCTCGCGGAAGATCACCATGTCGATCTTCACGTCCTGGAACCGTGTCTTGATCCCGGGCAGCGTCGCCACAGGCCGCACGTTGGCAAACAGATCCAAGGTCTTGCGCAGCGCCACGTTGACGCTTTGGAACCCTCCCGCAACCGGTGTCGTCACCGGGCCCTTCAATCCCACATGTGTCTCATTCAGAGAATCGAGCAGATAGTGCGGCAGCGTTTTCCCGGATTCCAGAATGATGGCTTCATTCAGTTCCGCCCGCCGCCAGCACATGTCCACGCCGGTGGCATCCACCACGCGTATCGTCGCTTCGGCGACTTCGGGACCAATCCCGTCCCCGGGGATTAAGGTGCAATAGTAGGGCACAACCTGATTCTACAGAGCGGAGTAGACCACGGTACCCGGTCGGATGATCTCATTCACGCCAAGTGGCATCGCGCGCCGGGCAAAAATCTGGCTTATAATTCTCTCTGCCGTGTCGAGTAGACACATCAAGTTGAGTTCAGCGCCGATCTACGACGGATTGCGCCCCAAGCCGAATCGTCGCCCAAACCTTGTCCGTTAGGAGGATTCAGATGATCGCGGATACCCTTCCCACCCAGCTCGCTGTGAAGCGTTTGTCGTTTCTGTTTTGTGCTCTATTGTGCATGCTAGGCGGGTTGTCCGCGCACGCACAACCGGATCCACCCATCCCGTCCGGGGACATACGCATCCACTATTTTCGGCCGGACGGCAACTACTCCGACTGGACCGTGTACGCGTTCGATAACACCACGGAAAACACGGGCGACTATGGCGACGGCCCAGTGCAGGTAACCGGGACCGATAGCTATGGAGTATATTTCGACGTCGGCATCACTTCGGGCGCGCAAGAAGTTGGGATCATCATCCACAACCCAACCGCGCCGGGCGGCGACCAGAAGGACACGCCCAATAATCTGTTTGTCGATCCCGCAACGCAGGGCATTGAATACTGGGCATATTCAGGGATAGCCAAGCTCTATAACACGGCGCTCAGCTTGACCAATCCCACCGCTTTGCTGCCAGGCTACGTCCGCGTTCACTACCACCGCGCCGACGGCAATTATGGAGGCTGGACGATCTATGCGTTCTACGACACGACCGAGTACACCGGCGATTACAACAGCGGGCTGGTACCTCCTACCAATTCCGACGCCTACGGAGTGTATTTTGACGTCGCGGTTGTTGCCCATCCGCAGAATCTTGGACTCATCATTCACAATTCCTCAGCTTCAGGTGGCGACCAGAAAGATCCAGGACCGAATGAATTTGTCGACCCTTCTACAGAAGGCTATGAATACTGGGGCTACACCGGGATCGGCAAGTTGTACAAGAGCCAGCCGAGTCTGGCCAATCCCAACGCGTTGTTGCCTGGCTACGCCCGAATTCATTACTACCGGCCGGACGGAAACTACGCCAACTGGAGTGTCTATGCCTTTGAAGACACCGCCGAATATACCGGCGACTACAATGATGGACTTACCTTCGTAACGAGTCAGGACTCCTACGGCGCGTACTTCGACATCAGTTTGATCCCCAACGCGCAGAACCTCGGGTTCATCATCCATAACACCGCCACCGGGGTCAAGGATCCAGGACCCAACATGTATCTCGCCGTAGGCACTTACTCGCAAGCTTGGGCGATTTCGGGCAACGCGACGGTCTTCACCTCGACGCCCACTCCCACCCAGATACTCGACAGTCTATTGAACGTGCAGCAGGCCTACTGGCTCGACCGCCAGCGAGTGGCCATCCAGCCGCAGTTCGCCCAAGAGCGGCGATACCTATACCATCACTTCGAGCCTGACTGGGGGCTTGTCGGTGACTCCCACCGGCATCACAGGTGGGACGAGCATTCCGCTCACGCCTGGCGGGAGCCTGACTGCGGACGAACTGTTCCGATACCCGCAATTGAGCAGTTACACCGTCCTCCAATTGCCGGCCGGTACGGCGGTTTCCACTTTGCAGACGGTTCTCGAGGGGCAACTGGCGTTTTCAGCGATCGGTTCGAATGGAGCGCTACAGTACGCCACAGGCATCCAGATCGCGGGAGTCCTGGATGATCTCTTCTACTACCCGGGCACGCTCGGTGTCGTATTTAATCACGGACAGGAGGGTTGGCACGACTGGCCTGACGACCAAAACTACGCGGTGAAGCTCAAGCTTTGGGCGCCAACCGCACAGAATGTCTCGCTTCAGGTTTTCAACCACGAGTCCGACACGACACCTGTCGCTGTTGTTCCGATGCACAAACACAATGGCGTGTGGGTTGCCGGCGGCCAGCCCAGCTGGCAGGGCAAATACTACCTCTACAGCGTGCAAGTCTGGGTGCCGGCCGACGCGGCGGTGGACACGAATGTTACCAGCGATCCATATTCCATCGACATCGCATTGAACGGCGCCAAGAGCCGGATCACCGACCTCGACTCTTACGAGACCAAGCCCCCGGGCTGGGACTGGGATACTTCACCTTCGCTTACAAGCTTCAGCGACATGAGCGTGTATGAGCTGCACATTCGTGACTTCAGCGTGAACGACCTCACGGTTCCATTGGCCCATCGCGGCATGTATGAGGCCTTTAGTGACCAGAACTCCGACGGCATGAAGCATCTGCGCTCTCTAGCCAACAGCGGCCTCAAGGCAGTGCATATCCTGCCGTCCTTCCACTTCGCCAGTGTGAATGAAGACAAGTCCACATGGATCATTCCCACCGGCCTCGCACAATATCCTCCGGATGGTCAGCAGCAGCAGGCAGCTGTTACCGCCAGCCAGTCGAGCCCTGCCTATAACTGGGGCTATGATCCCGTGCACTACATGACGCCCGAAGGTAGCTACGCGATCAATCCCGATAACCGCGTTTTCGAATACCGGGTCATGGTGGACGGCCTTCACCGGTCGGGCCTACGCGTGATTCAGGATGTGGTGTTTAACCACACCAATGCCAGCGGCGAAGGTCCCAACTCCAATCTCGATGAGGTCGTGCCGGGTTACTACCATCGCCTGGATACCAACGGAAACCTGGAGAACGGTTCGTGCTGCCCGGACACGGCCCCCGAACACAAGATGATGGAAAAGCTGATCATCGATACGCTCGTGCTTAATGCGCAGGAATACAAGATCGATGGCTTCCGCTTCGACATCATGAGCTTTATGTTCACCTACAACATGCAGGATATTCAGACGGCCCTGCAGGCTCTCACTCCGGAGAATGGCGGAGTGAACGGATCTAGTATCTATCTGTATGGAGAAGGGTTCAATTTCGGAGACACTTATAACAACCAGATTGGGCCGAACGCCTCACAAATCAATCTCTACGGCTTCGGCATCGGCACCTTTAACGACCGTATTCGCGACGGAATTCGCGGAGGCAGCCCATTTGCCGATGAACGTGTACAGGGCTTTGCGACCGGTCTCTTCACAGACCCCAGCGCATTCACCAACAGCAGCCTTTCACCGAGCCAGCAGCAGGCGCAATTGCTGCAGTATTCGGACTGGGTCGACGTGGGACTCACGGGCAATCTGCGCGACTACACGTTTATCGACAGTGCAGGCGCGACGGTAACAGGAGCCCAGGTGAGCTACAACGGGCAACCAACCGGATATACGAAGAGTCCGATTGAGGCGGTGAACTATGCGTCAGTCCACGACAACCAGGACCTCTTCGACGCAGTACAGCTGAAGTCGAGCTTCAACGACAGCATTGCCACCCGTGCCCGAAGGCAGGTGATGGGCATGAGCCTCGTCATGCTGGGACAAGGCGTCCCATTCTTCCAGGCCGGCGACGATCTGCTCCGGTCGAAGGATATGGATCAGAACAGCTACGATTCCGGCGACTGGTTCAACAAGATCGACTGGACCGGCCAGACCGCAAACTGGGGCATCGGACTGCCAATCGCCGGCCAGAATGAGGGCCAGTGGCCGCTCATGATACCGCTGCTCAGCAATTCTGCTTACACGCCGCTTCCGGCGAATATCGCCTACAGTAAGGCGGCCTTCAGCGACCTGCTGGCGATCCGCTACAGCTCCGGCCTATTCCGCATGCCGACACTCGAGGAAGTGCAGCAGAACCTCACCTTCCTGAATACCGGGCCATCGCAGACGCCGGACTTGATCGTCATGAAGCTGGATGCGAACGTAGGGAGCTACGGGAGGTACAAACACATCGTGGTGCTGTTTAATGCGACCAATGCCGCGGTGACGTTTAGCGATAGCCGGATGCTGGGTCTGAAGCTGCACTTGCACCCGGTCCAGCAAACCTCCAGCGATCCCGCGACGACGCAATCCACGTTTAGCTCTGCAACGGGGACAGCTACGGTCCCGGCGCTCACAACCGCTGTCTTTGTGGCTGAGAGTCGGTAGTCAGTGAACTTCCCATAAATGGCACATGGATTTCAGAGGCGACTTGTTGCGGGCTTCTGCATGAAGCCAAGGCCGAATCGGCCCAAGCCGCCTTATTCTCCTCGCAACGCGGCCGCTGGATCAATCTGGGTTGATCTTCGCGCCGGCAGATAGCACGCCAGTAGAGCCACGCTCGCGAGTAGTAACGGAGCGCCCACCAAGAGCACCGGGTCGAAGGCCTTCACGCTGGCAACAGAGAAGAAGAAGCCGGACATCATTCGGAGACCGGCCCAAGTAAGCGCCATCCCGATCAGGGTGCCCGCCAGGACTAGAACCGCACCCTCCTTCATGACCAACCCCAGCACGTCAGTCTTCTGAGCACCGAGTGCCATGCGAATGCCGATCTCGTGACCGCGCTGCCTTACCGAATAAGCCGTCACACCGGCCAGGCCCACCGAGGCGAGGATCAAACCGAACGCCCCGATCAGGTTCCAGGTCCAGGCCGCCGACCGCAGCGAGTACATGTACTGCGCGATCTGTTCGGTCATACTGCGCCCGTTGAACGGCGTAACGTTCTGGTCCGTGGCCGATATTTCACGTTGGACCGCGCCCAACACGTCCGCGCCAGGTCGCCCCCGCACCATTAACGTTATGCCGCGCAGGGAGGGTTGAGCGTAATCGATCGAGTGGAGCGGGAAGTAAATCGCCGGGTGCTTTTTACTCGCGACGAAGTCTTCCGACACGTCTTTCGCAACCCCTATGACTTCGAAGACCTGTCGGGGCTTACCTAGGACTCCCGGGCGGAAATCGAAAGTTCCGGGCACAACTCCGAACCCGGCGGATGCTTCATCGCTGTCAATCTCAATGCGGCGTCCCAGAACCTCTTCTCCGGTCCAGTATGCGCGCACCAACTCCTCGCTAACGATGACCGCATTTGCCTCGGCGGCCTCGTCTTCTCTCCGGAAGCCGCGGCCAAGCAGAACAGGTATGCCGGCGGTCTCGAAGTAGTCCCTCCCGACCACATGCTTGCGGGCCCGGTGCTTCGCATTCGCCACATCCGCTCGCGCACCGGAGAATATGGCGCCGGCATTGCCGTCTACGGAGACTGGCACAGTGTCGGTCAGAGTTGCGGCTGTCACCGATGGGAGACGCTTCACGCGCTCCAGGACCTTATCAAAAAACACTGCAGTCTGCAAACCCGAATATCCATCGCGAACAGGGTCCAGTGAGACCAGGTATAGGTTCGAGGCATCGAATCCTTGCTGAACGCCCATGGTGGTTTGAATGCCAAGTCCCAGAAATCCGGTGAGCAGCAAGAGCGTTAGCGAACCAGCCATCTGGCACAACATAAGCCCATTGCGCAGGCCCAAGCCGCGAACGCTACGGAGTTCGATGTGGGAGCCGTCTTTAAGCGCAGGCGCCAGGTCCCTGCGCGTGGCCTGCAATGCGGGCGCGAGACCGGCCGCTAACCCGGTTAGGCAGGTCACGGCAAGCGCGAACAGCAGGGCGTGCCAGTCGGCGTTCAGGTCGAAAGTGATCGGCATGGGGTACGGCATTCTTCCCTGGGAAGCGAAGTGCATCAGCCATACGGTCAGGATGAACCCGAGTATCCCCGCCACGGCAGCCAGAAGCATGCTTTCCGTCAATAGCTGGCGAATGAGGCGAACGCGGCTGGCGCCCAGCGCCAGGCGAACAGCAATCTCACGCCGGCGATCGGCTGCCCGGGCGAACATCATATTGGCCACATTTGAGCACGCGATCAGCAGCACCAAGCCTCCCAATAACAACAGGACTTCCGTGAACATCGGACGGTCCTGCTTCCTTATGGGCAGCACTTTGCCGCCCGGCACAAGCACCACCTGTCGTCCGCCCTGATCTCTGCGGGCGTCGCCGTAATCACGCTCCATCTGCCGCGCCACCGCGTCCAGCGTCTCCTCCGCCTGCTCCGATGTCAGCCCCGGCTTCAGGCGCCCGATCATTTGGAACATCGCCAGGTCCCGACGTTCAAGCGCCTTGTTCGCAAGCTCCGGAACCCCGCCTAAGTTCTCTGAAACCGGCAGCCAGACGTCTGCCACAAAAAGCCCAGGCGATGCGCCAAGGAAATCCTTCGGACCCACGCCAATAATGACTCGCGCCTGCCCATTCACGCGGAGCGTCGTTCCGATGACGGCAGCGTTTGAACCCAAATGTTCCTGCCAGAACCGATAGCTGACGACAGCATCGGTCGATTCCTTCTCTTGTTGCCCTTCAAAGAAGCGGCCCACCACTGGATGAACGCCCAGGGTCCTGAAGTACGACGACGTAACAAGGTGTCCCCAGACACGTTCCGTGCGCGTGTCAAGCGAGACTCCAAACGGCACCGGCGCCACATAGGCCAGTTTTGAAGAGAACAGGTCGCTCCGCTCGCAATAGCGTTTGTACTGCGGATAGGATATCGGCGCCGCGAGCGCCACCAACTCCTGGGGATTAAGAACTCCCGGCACGTCGCGCAGTATGAGCCCGTTTATTTCGCTGTAGGCGCAGGTGATAACGGCGATTCCGAGACTCAGCGAAATCACGGCCGCTGCAGTGAAGCCTGGCGAGCTCGCGAGCATTCGAAAACCATATCGGACATCCTGCCGCCATTCGGAAAGATATCCGCCAGGAATTCGGATGGCAGCGTTCAGCAACGTGCCATAGAGGCGCACGGGTAGCGCTACTCGTCGATCTGCTGGACGATTCATCACCTCGCCTTTCTATTGGCCAACACTCTACTTGATACTGATGGTCACAACATTCGCCGTGAATCCGTCCACCATCACAACTACCGGCACTCCTCCCGCGCTCTTGAGCGAGTGCGGGATGAGCACCGAGACGTAGTCCATGCCTGGGTCAGAGTTGGGCATCCTTGCTGCTGTTTCAACCTTCGCCGGCACTGCTCCAACCTCCGCCACAACATTGCTAAGTGAACTGCGGCCGCGGATCCCGGTGCCCTGGAAGTAGACGTACAGTTTGTCGGCTGGCTTCCCCAGATCGAGCGCCACGGCGATGCAAGTTGGTGCACACTGGTACACCGTCTCGGATTTCTGTTTTCCTCCGCTTGTGTCGAGCTGCGCGGTTGCCAACGCGACTCCGCTTCCGGTGCCGTCGGCAGAAAACAAAGTCGGCGCCACCGTCGAGACTAGCGCGCCGCTCACCTCCGTGCCGACCGTGACGGTGGCAACGCCCGCAGCCGTGCCTTCCGGCATGACATACCGAACCTGGCTCGACCCGGCGTAATAGAGTCCGGCTGTTCGGGACATGCCGGCGCTGTCTTTGACGTTGACTTGAATGCCTGCCAAAGTCTGCGCTTTCCCATTCCCGGATGCGGTCTTCTTCGTGAAATTCTCTCCCAGTGCGACCACAATGGATTCCGGCGCGAACCGAAAGCTGCCGTCGGCAAAGGACCGATTCGTCACCGCTGGGGCGCTGGTGTCGTTACTGCCCAGGGACACGGAACTGTTGACAGGAACAATCGGCATCGCGTCTTCCCCTTCAAGTTCCGACTGCGTTTCCCCCGAGTGCATGAACCACAGATAGTCATCGGGCTGAGTTCCAGCATTGGCGACGAGATTGCCACTCACCGTGCCGCCGTCGACATTCTCCACGCGGATTCCCGAATGAGGAGAGTTTGTCACGAAATTGCCGGTGATCGTGAAGGCGGAGAGTGATTTTGTCGTCACCCAGTTGAAGTATTCATCCTCGGCCGCCACGTTGATGGAGCCGGTAAGCCCGAGTATCGGATTGCTCGGTGTGCCATAACCGAGAGCTGAATCAACAATATTGTTCGTGATGCTGATGCCGGAACTCGGCCCCGTTTTATACGAGTAAGAGAGGCCCTGATCCTGCTCCACTAGAATGCCTGCCTGATTGGTCGCTTCGGTCATGTTGTCGGTGACGGTGACGTTCTTGACGCCGGCCGGATAAATGCCGCGGCAAAAGACTTCCTCCTGCACCAAATTGCCGCTGATCACTGAACCGCCGCCGCGCAAGCTGGGATCGGCCGGAGTAACGCCGAATCCCGCCAGCAAGCCGCTAACAGCATGGTCCAGAGTCAGGGTGACGATCCCGCCAACTGGTGCCGTAGCCGCCGTGATGGTGGCGGTATCGACAATTGTTGCGTCCAGAATGCTGACGAACTCAACCGATTCGCCCACGGTGAGCGAACTGCCATTCAGCGTGACCTCGACCGTATCGCCCGTGGCGGGGCCGTTCACGATCGCAGCCCACTGGCCGTCGATCGCAATCCCGTCGTCGCAACCGCGGCGAACCGTGTTGTTGGTCACCATGTTGTTGGCCCCCGCGTGGCTCAAATGAATCCCGTCGGCATTGCTGCTGATTAAGCGATCGGTGCCCGGTCGTGGAATCACTTGCACATGGTCGACAGTGGTGCTCGAGCTGTTACCGATGCCAAAACCGAGATAGCCCGAAGAGTATACGGAGATGTTTTGCAAGGTTAGATTCGTGTTCGGTTGAGCAAAAATGGTTGCAACGCCCGCACGCCACTCCAGCACGAGCGTGTCCCCCGGCTGGATGTTCGCAATATCGGCCACAGTCGCCCACGGTTCAGTTCCCATGAGCTGAATTGACGTGTCGCTAAACGGGGGCGGCGTCACCTGCATCCGGCCCGTGGCCCGCAGTTCCTGTCCCTTGCGAAAGATGAACGCGTAATAGCCGCTGATGATGTAGTTGGATGGCACCGTTCGCGTGTTGAAGCTGGATGCCAGGGGATACGATCCCATCTGCTCGACACTTACCGTCGTGCCACTCACGCCGGTCACCGTCAGTTGTGTAAATGGTAGTACCTGGTAGTCGACCGCGAAGTTCCTCAGCGTGAAATTTGTGCTGTTCGCAATTTGGATGGCGACGATGTTGCTAAATGCGAAGTAGAGATCGGAATAATTGAGGTCGACGGTCACATTCGAGATTTGGTTCAGGTAGACATGCTGATACGAGCTGTTCTGGCTGAGAAAGTAATAACGGCCGCGGTCCGCGATCACCTTCGGAATTCCGTGGGCCGACGCGTATTGAACACCTGCCTGGAACAGGGGCCGCGAGTCCAGCGTGCATATATCGGGCGTCATGTTCGACGCGGCGATTCCCATCGGCACCAGATCCTTTGAGAGATTCAATACCTGGCCTGCGGCGGTTGCGGTAACCGACATCGCTAATGTCAGAACAGAGACAGAAGACAGGAACTTCTTGCCAGGAATTGTCACGAAAGACCTCCCAAAACGGATCAAATCGTATCACAGGCAAGCCTACCCCGGCCGGGTTGTACTTCTCCGCCAACTGACCCCCCGCCTTTGACAGAATATAAGCAATGCCACACATCGAACGTGCCCTGTTGAGCGTTACCGACAAAACTGGCATCGTCGCCTTCGCCAGGAAGTTGCACACCATGGGAGTGGAGCTGGTTTCGACCGGCGGTACCGCGAAATTGCTCACAGAGAACCATATCCCGGTTCGTGAAGTGTCCGAGATCACCGGCTTCCCTGAAATGCTCGACGGCCGTGTCAAGACCATTCATCCCCGGATTGCGGGCGGAATCCTCGCCATACGCGCCAACGTCGAACATATGAAGGCGCTGAGAGAGCATGGCATCCCTGCTTTTCAGATGGTTGTCGTGAACCTTTATGAGTTCGAAAAACACGCCAACAAGCCCGGTGTGACGCGCGATGAACTGGTGGAGAATATCGACATCGGCGGGCCTACCATGATTCGCGCCGCCGCCAAGAACTTCCAGGATGTTGCCGTCATTGTTTCGCCGCACCAGTACGAGGCTATAATCGCGGAGCTGGAGGCGAATGCCGTTTGCCTCACCTACCCAACCCATTGGGACCTCGCACAGCGGGCTTTCGCTCACACTGCCGCTTATGATGCGGCGGTGTTCCAGCGCCTGGCGCGGGTTGACGCAGACGGGAATACGTTGCCGGTCGAAACCCTGCCTGCGGCATTGCGCATCAATGCCCCGCGAAGCTCATCCCTGCGCTATGGCGAGAATCCACATCAGGAGGCGGCGCTCTACAGCTTCCAGCACGGCGGGCTAGCCTCGGCCCAACAACTTCACGGGAAAGAGCTCTCCTATAACAACCTGGTGGACCTCGATGCCGCGTGGCAGTTGATCCTCGAGTTCGAGCAGCCTGCCGCCGCCATCATCAAACACACCAATCCTTGCGGCTGTGCCGAGCAGTCCGGCCTGGTAGACGCCTATCGCAAGGCCCTAGAAGCCGATCCCGTTTCGGCATTCGGCGGCGTCATTGCCTTCAACCGTGAGGTAGACCGCGAAACGGCTCAGGAAGTCAGCCGGCTTTTCGTTGAGGCCGTCGCCGCCCCGGCATTCTCGCCCGATGCCCTGGCGATTCTGACCGTGAAGAAGAATGTGCGCCTTGTCAAAGTGTCGCCGCTTGAGAAATCGGAGCTGGTCATCAAGTCGATCAGTGGCGGATTATTGACCCAGACCGCCGATCATGCCGCACTTTATAAGGACGCTCTGCGCGTCGTAACCTCTCGTGCTCCGAATGCCGAGGAACTGTCCGCATTGATTTTCGGGTGGAAAGTTTGCAAGCACGTCAAGTCGAATGCCATCGTCTACTCGCTGTCCGGCCAGTCGGTCAGCGTTGGCGCCGGTCAGATGAGCCGTGTCGACAGTGTGAAAGTGGGCGCCATGAAGGCTGTCCTGCCACTCACCGGAACCGTGCTTGCCTCCGATGCCTTCTTCCCGTTCCCGGACGGTGTGGAAGAAGCAGCGAAGCATGGTATTACCGCCGTGATCCAGCCCGGCGGTTCCGTTCGCGATGACGAGGTGGTCGCCGCCGCCGACCGTCTCGGCCTAGCCATGGTCTTCACCGGCGTGCGGCACTTCCGGCACTGAGCGAAGCGGTCAGAAAATATGTGCCATCTGGCGATTACGAAAGCGGAGAGCGTGCCACGGTAGACCCTATTGCGAAGCGAAGTGTCAAAGCCGAGACGAATCTCGGCTCAGCAGGCTAACAGCCTTGCGCCACGGCGGGTAAACAACCCGCCGCCGGTTTCCAAACCGCCCCTCAAGGCAGTCGAGGCGCAAGAGGAGTGGGGTCGCTCGCGCGAGGGCTTACTTATTCATTCAGTTTTCAAAGATCTCGAGCGCTAGAGGCTCCTGGTCCGAGGACAAGTGCTACGCGGCTTGGGGAAGGGTCATTGGTTTGGATGATGTGTCGGGCTGCGGAGCTACCGGGTCCGAGGGACGCGGAATGGTATCGATGTCAAGGGTGCCGTCGAAATCGAGCGCGGGTTGATCGACGATATGTGGCGCGCCGGATCGAGCACGAGGCTTTTGCAGGGCCATCAGCTGCCTCAAGGCGCGATAGTAAGCGCGCTGATGCGTGGTCTGGTAGCGCAGGTAGAGCGCGAAGGCTTTGGGGTCTTCAATCAAGTTGGTCTGCAGATTGATGGCGCGCTGGGTGAGTCAGTGGCTCTGGGCCATGTCAGTGACCAGAATGCGCTCGGTGCGAGATGCGGGCTGAACGACCACCGCGTGCCCGGGCAGGACGGCGCCGTAGCAGCAAAACGTAATGAGGTAAACGGGCCTCATACAAGTAGTGGAGCCCGACGGGCTTCATTCTCAGTGAGTCGAGACCCGGCGTCGGCAAGTGGGACTCAACGTATCCCCTCGCTGACGCTCGGGGTTCCGTGCTGGAGTTTTCACACAGACTCTGACGTGTGCGGGTCTGTGCCGATAATTTGTTTGAATTCGTGACACTTAGGACGGGCCCCGCGGCAGCGTATGCCGAAGCCCGAAAGCCCTCGAATCTGCCCGGCTCCGAGAGAGTTCTGGCGGCTACATCGACATCCCGGATCTCAATTTCGTAAGACCCTAGCCGGATCGGTGCGAGTCGCGCGCCAGGCAGGCAGGAGACACGCTGCTAACGCCGTGATCATCATCAACACAAACGCCGAACCAAACGCGATCGGGTCGTGGGGACTGACATTGTAGAGGAGGTATCCAAGCAGTCTGGTCAATCCGAATGCCGCCACCCCGCCCAGAGCGACTCCGCCCGCGGCTAGCATCAAACCATTTGAGATCACAAACCGCAACAGATCAGATTCGCGTGCGCCAAGGACCATGCGAAGGCCCAGTTCCCGGGTGCCCTGCGACACGGTGTATGACATCACGCCGTAAAGCCCAATGGCGGCGAGCAACAGGGCCAGTCCGCCGAAAACGCTCAGCAGAGTGCCGGCGATACGCTGCGGGGAAGTGGAGCGGTCGAGTTGTTCTCGCATCGGGATGACCTCGAAAAGTGCCATCTCGGGATCCAGCGCGTGGATCTCGTGCACCAGCAGCGCAGACATGGCTTGCGGGGGCAATGACGTCCGGATGTTCAGGCCCACTTGTGCGAAGAAGTTCTGGCGCAGAGGTACGTAAAAGAATGCCTTCGGGGTTTCCAGAAAGTTTCGGTAATTGGAGAGCGTGGCGACGCCGATCACCCGCATCCAGCGGCCCTTGACCTGAAGACGCTTGCCAACCGGATCTTCGCCGCGCCAATACTGCTGAACCATGGGCTGATTCACAATGGCAACGAGCGCACCGGTCTCATTGTCGGCGCGCGTGAACTCACGACCGGAGATGAGAGGGATTCCCAAGGTGGCGAAATAGCCGGGGCTCACCTCGTTATAGTCGGCGGTAGGCTGCTGGTCGGGTGGCGCCTGATAGCCGTCGACGGCGATCGGAGAGGAAGAGTATTCGCGATAGCTGAAGGGCGTGATTCGTCCATACGCCGCTGCGTGTACTCCAGGGAGGGCCCTGACACGAGCCATCAACTCGTCTTGAAAGCTCTTCGCCTTCTGAGAATCGTAACCGGCGGCGTACAGATTGACAGCGGTGACCAGCAGGTGTTCGGTTGAGAACCCGGGGGTGGCGGTTCGGATGCGCTGAAGGTCGCGAAGCACGAGGCCCGCTCCCACCAGCAGAATAAAACTCAGCGATACCTGCACGACTACCAAACTGGACCGGACCCAGGCCTTTCCGGGTGCGCCGACGACACTCGCCGAGCCGGCTTTCAGCGCGGCAGCGAGATCGATCCGGCCACTCTGCATCGCCGGGACCAGGGTAAAGAGGAGGGTGGAAAGCAAGCCAACCCCGGCGCTTAGAACGAATACGCGCCAATCGAGATAGCCCGCCAAATACATGGGCACACCGCGCCAAGGGATTAAACGCACCAGCAAGTTGCGGCACCAGTACGCCATGATGAGGCCGCCCGCCGCGGCAAACGTCGAGAGAATCAAGCCCTCCATGAAGAGTTGCTTCAATAAGCGGCCGCGTCCTGCGCCAACGGCAATGCGAACTGTCATTTCCTGCCGCCGTGCGAAGGAGCGGACCAGCAGTAAGTTGCCGACGTTGGCACTCGCGATGAGCAGAACAAAAACAACGACGCCAAGAGCAATTCCAAGCGTAGGAGCAAGCGCACCCGCGTTGTTGAAGGGCGTTGCCCACAACGGATACAGCTTGATGCCGCGACCGCGATTGGTCTCCGGATAGGCGGCTTCCAAGCGATTGGCGACGGCTGAAACCTCCTGCTGCGCCTGTTCGCGGTTGACGCCCGGTTTGAGTCGAACGAACCCTTCAATCCAGCGCGCGCCGCGATCGTCCAGTTTGTATCCATCGGTTTCAAATGTTTCCTGCATGGACGCCGGTACCCAGAACTGGAACGCATAGCCCACAAAGGTGCCATAGAAACCTTCCGGGGCGACGCCTACGATGGTGTGCCGTACGCCATTCATCATCTGGGTCTTGCCGATAATTGCCGGATCTCCGCGGAAGCGATCTTTCCACATTCGATAGCTGATCACCGTGACAGCGTGCGCATTTCTTCCCGTGTTCTCAGATGCCTCGAACCCGCGTCCCAAAATGGGGCGGATCCCAAGCGCTTCGAAGTAGTTTGCCGAGACAATACTGCCTCTTGCGCGCTCGGCCCGATCGCCGACGTTTAGAGTGGTCCCGACGATCTTCTCAGCGATGAAGGCGTCGATCAGCGTGCAGTTCTTCTGAAGATCGAGGAAGTCGGGCCACGACACGTCATCGTTGCCAGGCATGCCGCGAGAGGTGCTGACGACCGCCAACAAGCGCTCCTGATGGACAACCAGAGGAAAAGGACGGAACAGGACTCCTTCGATCCAACTGAATACGGCAGCATTCGCGCCGATCGCCAGCGTCAGGCATAAGATGGCGAGGATGGAAAAGCCGGGACTGCGCCGGAGTATCCGGAAGCCGAAGCGGAGGTCTTGAAGGGCCGTGTCGATTACAGGCAACCCTCTTTGGTCGCGATAACGTTCCTTAGTCTGTTCAACGCCACCGAGGTCGAGAACGGCCCGGCGGCGCGCCTGTTCTTCGCTCAAGCCCTGGCGGAGATTACGTTCGATGGCCATTTCGAGGTGAGAGCGAAGCTCCTCGTCCAGATCGTCATCCAGACGGCGGCGCCGAAAGAGTGCGGCGATGCGGTTGATGCAGATGCTGAAGACTTCGCGCATGGGCTAGCTGGTTCTGAGAACCCGGTTGATCATCGCCGACATTCGGTCCCAACTTTCCGTTTCCTGGATCAGTTGCTTGTGTCCGGCGCGAGTGAGCGAATAATATTTCGCTTTGCGGTTATTGTCCGAAACACCCCACCTGGAGGCGATCCAGCCACGTTGTTCGAGCCGGAGCAGCGCTGGATAGAGTGTTCCCTGGTTCAATTGCAAGAGGTCGTCGGAGACCTGCTGGATGCGAAGGGCGATACCGAAGCCGTGCATCGGCCCCATCGAATCAAGCGTCTTCAGCACCAGCAAATCCAGGGTGCCCTGCAGAACTTCCGATCGGGAAGGCGGCATGCTCTCCTTTAGACGGTCAACAGAAGTGTAACATTAGTTCTGTTGACCGTCAACAGGAGGATGCGGAGTTACGTCCATTGCTACCGTGTACTGTGATCTACTCTCGCTTTCAAGGACTTGGGTAGAACGTCCGGAGAGAAGTCCGCAAAAAACGTTCCCCGGCTATTTTCCAGTCTCACGGGGTCAGCTGCACCAAACGAATGCTTCCGTCGAGGGAACCGGCGGCCAGCGTGCGGCCATCCGGAGTAAAAGAAAGAGCTTCGATGAAGACTGAAAGTTTCATGCTCGGATAGGGTTCTTTGTCGTTTTGCCCCTCTTGCGTCGTGGCCTCGCGATGCGTCATCCGGGGTAGCTCGATCGTGCGAATCTCCTTCCAGGTGGAGGCGTCGAGCAGCTTGATGCGGCCGCCGCCCAGGGCCAGCAGCTTGCCATCCTTGGAAAACGCAGCCGAAGCGAATCCGGGTTCGAGTTGTGCAGTCCACTCGGCGCTTGCGCGCCAAGCCACTCCGGTGATGGGTCCGGCACGCCTGCGGTATTGTTCTGCCAAAGCATCACGAGGGCATCGAAGGGCCCCGATTGATGGGTGGTAACCAGAGTCTTACCATCGGGGGAAAACGCCACACCAGTGACGCCGCCAGAACTTGGCGGGGCGTCCCAGTCGCCCATCGACGCATTGGTGCCCAGATTCCATTGCTGCAGTTTCCCGGCGGCATCACCGAACACGATGGTATTTCCATCGGGCGCAAAAGCTGCTACGAGCACCGCTGCACCGGCCAGATTGATATCTTGTTCGACGGTCCACGCTCGTAGAGATGGAAAGAGCTGCCACGGATGCGAGGTTTAGATTGCCCTGAGGCTGGCGGAGCAGGCGCGTCTTGCGCCGCGATGCTCGTCGCCATTAAAAGCCCGACCAGTATCGTTGCGCCAAATGGAGTGGCGAAGTTTGACCAGGGCTGCATGAGGGGTTTGCTTGAGACGCCTTTCAAAGACTATACCCCTCCCGGGCTGCTCACTGCGAGCCCGCCACTACGGGTACCTAACTCACCACGTTCTGAGATAGATTGCGGGTAGAGCCGGCATTTTGAGCTACAGTAACTCTGATGACTTCGCGCCAATCAATTATTGCGGCCGGCCTTTGCCTGGCGCTGCTTACGTCGCTTCTCGGGGCTGGGCACTTGATGGCACAAGATGTTCCTGGTCCTCAGCACGGGGACGAGGCCGCGCCCGCCGGCCAAGCAAATGGAGCTGGAGCCTCATCACAAACCACTCCACCAGCGCTTGAACCGGGCCACGTCCAAGAGCCGCCCGCGACTCCTCACCCTGTGCCGAGATTCGGAGCGGGCTTGACATTGATAAAGGAGGTCGAGCCGGAGTACACTCCTGAAGCCCGCGCCGCCGGCCCGCAAGGTTCGGTGGTCTTGTATCTGGAAATAGGTGCTGCCGGCGAAGTGGAGACAGCTCACGTGATTCAGAGCTTGGGCCTGGGTCTGGATGAAAAAGCCATCGAGGCAGTGAAGCAACGACGCTACCAACCGGCCATTCTCGATGGAAAACCCGTCGAGGCCGAGCAGTCGGGCGAAGTGCGTTTCCTCCTGGACCCACCCGCGCCCTGGCGAATTAATCGATCAGGTTTGAATGTGGATGTGGCCGGAGTCAAGAAAGTGAATCAGCTTTCGAAGCCGCTCCTGAAGCAGTATGTTAGTCCAGCCCCTGAAGCGTGCCCTGCAGATGGCGGGTTCGTTATCGTGAGCCTGAAGATTGACGAGGATGGAGTGCCGGGCGAGGTTGCCCTCGAGCATCCTGCGGACGCAATGGGCGATGCGGCATTGAAGGCGATTCAAGCTTGGAGATTCCAGCCGGGCTCTTTAAACGGAAAGCCGCGAGCGGCAACCGCCAACACTGAGATGGAGTGCCGGGCTGCGACCGTAGTCGCTGGGGGGCCGGCCCCCTCAGGGAGTGCCTCGGCTCCTCCCGTTCCACACGCGCCGTCAATTGTGTACAAGGTGGAACCAGCATACTCGGAGGAGGCCCGTCGGGCCAAGGTGCAAGGAACGGTAACAATTGTCCTGGTGGTCGACCGTTCGGGTCATGCCGTCGACATGCGGGTGCTTCGCAAACTGGGGTCAGGCTTGGATGAGAAAGCCATGGAGGCGATTAACCAATGGCGCTTTAGGCCAGGCACCGTCGACGGAAAAGCCGTGATCACCTCAGCCACGGTTGAGGTTAGCTTTCGGTTGTTGTAAGTGCTCGGGCTGACCCCACTTCTAACTCGTTTCCTGCACCTTCCAACTCTTGCCCAAGTCTTCGGTGTGCAGGCTGACACCCCGTTAGCCTCGGTTCTCCGGCCTGGTCACGGTATCCACAAACTCCAGGTTCCGCGTTGCCATGGTGGTTACCCAATCGGCAGGCAACTGCCCATCAGGAAGCAGCTTGCCTTTTTCCAGATAGCGCACGGTCCGGGCGAACTTCGCCGCATGCGGATCGTGCGTCACCATCACGACCGTCTTGTTGAACTCGCTCCGTAAGCGCTGCAGAAGAGTCAAGACGTCCTCGGCCGACGATGCATCCAGGTTGCCCGTCGGCTCGTCAGCCAGAATCAAAGCCGGGTCCGTAACCAGCGCCCTCGCAATGGCGACCCGCTGCTCCTGCCCGCCGGACAGCTGCTTGGGCAAGTGGCCCAACCGATCACCCAATCCCACCAGCTTCAGCGCCGTCGCGGCGTGCTCCAGGCGATCTTTCTTCCCCAGATTCGTCAGCTTCAAGGGCAATTCCACGTTCTCCAGGGCCGACAGCACCGGAATCAGGTTGAACGACTGGAAGATGAACCCGATGTTCTCGTTGCGCCAGTGTGCGATCTGTTTATCCGAGAACGTCCGCAGATTTGAGCCCAACACCTCAATTTCGCCGCTCGTTGCCCGGTCCATTGCTGCGATCAGATGCAACAAGGTCGATTTACCGGAGCCAGACGGGCCCATGAGGGCGATGTAATCACCCCGCTCAATGTCTATGTCGACCTCGTCCAGGGCATTGACCTTGAACTCGTCGCGAATGTATTCCTTGCTGAGTTTGCGCGTCTTGATGACTATTTCGGCCATGTTCGTTCTCCCGGCTTGCGCCTTGTTACTTTGCGGCCACGTTCTGGCCGTCTTTCAGTTCTGGTGGCGGATTCAAAATCAGATCTTCACCGCCGATTAAGCCACTCTTTACCACCACGCCCTGCGCCGTGGTTCCCCCGGTCGTCACGCTCCGTTTATGAGCCTTGCCATCGACCAGTAAGAACACGCCGCCGTCCTGTATCGCCGCCGCGGGAACCACCAGCACTTGCAGGGTGCTGCCGGCGGAAGCTGCAGGCTGATCGTTGTAGAACGCCACCGTGGCATTCATCTCCGGCCGCAAGTAATCGTCCGGATTCAAGACCTTTACCTTCACTTGCACGGTGGCCTTCGATCGATTCGCCTCCGGCGAGATTTCGTCGATCATTCCTTTGTACTTGCGGTCCGGGTAGGCATCGGTGGTGACGATGCCCTTCTGGTTCGATGCCAGCTTCGCAAAATCGTTTTGGTTGATATCCAGTTCGACCTTAAGATCCATCAGGTCCGCCTCGGAAACCACGTAACCCTTGGCGCCCTTGTCGCCGACAAAGCCGGTGGTGACAAACTCGCCCTTCTCCACATTGCGTTCCAGGATGGTGCCGGTTACCGGCGCCTTGATGATGGTGTTGTCGAGTTGATTCTGGTAGTACGCCACCGAGCCCTTGGCTTGCTCAATCTGTCCCCGCATCTGGTCAATTTCTTCCTTGCGAGGGCCGAGGACCGCTAAATCGAGCGTCCGCTGGAGACTATTCATCTTCGCCACGTTCCCGTCGTACTTGGCTTGCGCGTCGTCCAGAGCTTGCGTCGACATAACGCCTTCTTTCACGAGCGCCTTCGTGCGGTTGAGCGTCACCTTGCTGTTCTCGACGTCGGCCTTCGCCTGTTCGACGTCCGCTTTGGCCTTCGCGATCTCTTCGGGTCGCGAGCCGTTCAGCAATTCCGCCAGATGGGCTTCCAGGTTGTTCAGTTGTCCGGTGGCCTGCTCCAGTTGAGCTTTGTACTCATCGTCCTCCAGGCGCACCAACACTTGGCCGGCCTGCACATGATCTGCTTTCTCCACGCCAATCCATGACACCCGGCCGTTTACCTTGGAGGCCACTTCGATCTTATGCGCCGCAATGATATAGCCAGTGGCGCTGAGAATTGTCTGCTCGCCGGTCGATGAAACCGACATCGGGCTTTGGACGCGAACCACCTGAACCAGCATCGGAGCGGTGAATTTCTTGTAGCCCCAAGCCACACCCGAGAGGGCGGCAATCACGATCGCCGCGATCACGATCCACTTTACCGCCGGGTTCGAGGCCGAGGCCGGGCGGCGGGACGTGCGGTCAATTTTCAAGCTGTGAAGATCGGTTTGCATTTCAGTCGTAAGAACAAGTGTCCTGAGTTTAGATTTCCCGCAACGCGGTCAGGATCTCTTTTTGCGCAGCTTGGCGGGCGGGGAACAGGCCTCCCAGCGCACCGAGAATGGTGGAGAAAACCAACCCGATCAGCATAATCATCGGCGTCACCTTGAAGTTGAATGAGATCTCGCTGAACGTGACAAAACTCCCAATACCGGTGGTCACGTTGTTGAGCGGGAGCGCAATCAAGATGCCTAGTGCGCCGCCAATCAAGGCATAGGACCACGGATTCCAGCAGAAAGCTGAGTTGAATGCTGCCTTTCGTAAACCCGAGTACGCGTAGCGTTCCTATTTCTTTGGCGCGCCGGGCGACCGCCGCGTACATCGTATTCATCGCGGCGAACGAACTGCCCACCGCCATGATGATGGAGACAAAGATGCCCAGGAACTGTATCGGGGCGGAAGCGCTGGTTTGGTTCAGGTAGTAGGCTTTCTCGGTCAACGGATCCACCGTCAGCCGCCGGTCCTCCTTCATCGAATTGATGAGAGCCGGCACAGCCGAGGCGTCCGTCGCTTGGATCAGCGCGGAACTCAATGCGTCCGGGCGATTGAAATCGGATGAAACTTGATTGAGATCCCCAAAGATCTCGCTGTTTAGGGCGCTCTCGCCGCCGTCCATGATCCCCACGATCGTCCAGTAGCCCTTGCCGAACTTCAGTTGCTTACCAAGTTTTGCGTCCGGGCTCCGCTTGGCTACATTCTTGCCCACCACAATCTCCCGCTGTCCCGGTGCGAACCAGCGCCCTGAGGCCAGCTTCAGCTTGTCGCGCATTTGGGTGCCGCGTAGCGTCACGCCCCGCAATGTCACATTCATTCCGCCATGCGGATTCTCGGGATTTACGACGTCAATAATCGTGACCATTTCGAGCGACGCTAGCGGTTGTCCGTCCGGCCCCTTGGCAATGCCCGGATAGTTCTTAATCACCTGAAAGCTTTCCTGACTAACCACGCTGGTCAATTCGGCGTTGCCGCCTTTCCGCAGCACCAGCACGTGGAGCGGATCGCCGGCCGCTTCAAATGCCGTTCGAAGCCCCGCGCCCAGCGCGAGCACGGCCAACAACACAGCCACCGTCATCGCAATTCCTACTGCCGTCATGATGGTTGTGGTCTTGCGAACGATCAGGTTTCGAATGTTGTACGAGATTGGAATGGCCATAGTTCCCTTTCCCTAGCCGCTATACCGAAGTGAATCCAAGATGTTCGTGCGGGCCGCGTTCCAGGCCGGGATGAAAGAACTCACTAGGCCAATGACCAGCGCGAGCGCCAGGCAAATCAGCCCTACCAGCGGCGTAACAGTCAACCCATGCAGGTTCTGGTTATAGTTCTGTCCGGCTTTGCCAACCATGACGCTGAGGCCTTCGGCCAGCAGTATTCCCAGAGCCCCGCCAATTAGGGCGATCACCGCCGCCTCCGTCAAGATGATGGTCAAAATGTTCTCGTTGGTGAAACCCAGCGTCTTCAGAACGCCCACTTCTTTGATTCGCTCGCGAACCGACATCGCCATCGTATTCCCAGAAACCAGCAGGATCGTAAATGTCACGGCTCCACAAATGCACAGCAAGAACAGCTTGATGTTGCCCAGAAATGAAACAAACGTGAGCAGGAACTGCTGCTCGGACTCCGTCTTGGAGGGCTGGGGTGCATTGTCGAACATATCGTCGATCGCTTTCGACACCCGCGCCACGCTTTCCGGGCTGTCTACCAGTACTGCGAATGTCCCCGCTTGATCCCGGCGCGCCCCGGTTAACATCTCACGTAGATAGTCGCGATTGAAATATAAGCTGTTCAGCGCATCTGGGTCTTCGAATATGCCTCGAACGGTTAGCTCAAGCGTCACAGGATAAATGTCACCTACGATGACAATCCGGTCGCCCAGGTGCAGATTCAATCGCTCGGAAATGTCTTTAGAAATGACGCAGGCCGTTCGCTCCGCCAAAAACGCCCGCCGCTGGTCTTCCGGCATCTGCATCTGAGTACGAATCGTCA
Source organism: uncultured Acidobacteriaceae bacterium (assembly GCA_963771305.1). GTDB lineage: Bacteria > Acidobacteriota > Terriglobia > Bryobacterales > Bryobacteraceae > CAJCIT01. Next base: position 58,311 of record CAVYTS010000018.1, on the reverse strand, counting down.
AGAATGCAGGCGGCTCAACTCCAAAACGAGCGAAAAAATTGTTGGGGTCTCGTTGGTCCTTGTAGACACCCTGGAACCAGTCCCAGGTCGAGACTTCCTTCACGCCGGGAACCTGGCGGATTTTTGCTTCGTAGGAATACGGCATCGCCTGCGCCAGCGAAACCCGGTGCCGCACCACCACCCTGAGCGCTGCGCCCGGTGTCGGCTCCTTGTAGAACATCGCGTTATAGATGGCAAACAGCACCCCCAATAGGCACAACGAAGCGGCGATGCTGCAGATGGTGAGAATGCTGCGCCGGCGGTTCCGGATTGTGTTCTTTAGGGATAGCGAAAAATAGCGGAACATGCGAATCTCCAGGCAGCCATGAATCCGTGAAAGCTGCCGTACTTCCAGATTACGGGAATTCGCCGCACCGCTTAACATTTCTAGACGAATGGCCGAATTCTTTGGATCAACGGGGCCTGGAAGGCTCCTCGACTCCAGCCCGTTTATTACAATCGGACCGTCGCATGCCATTCACCGTAGAAGACGAACAGTTTATGCAACAGGCTTTGCTAGAAGCCCGACTCGCCGCGGCTGCCGGCGAGGTGCCGGTGGGCGCGGTCCTCGTCGCCGGCCGTGATGTCCTAGGCTCCGGTCACAATCAGCCCATCACAATGCACGACCCGTCAGCTCACGCGGAAATGCAGGCTCTTCGAGTTGCTGCCGCGCAGGTGGAGACCTATCGCCTGGCGGATACCACCCTCTACGTCACGCTGGAACCCTGCGCCATGTGTGCCGGACTGATCGTGCTGGCCCGCATCCGGCGCCTCGTCTTTGCGGCCCGCGATCTCCGCTTCGGTGCGGTTCGCTCGAAATTCCGCCTCGCCGATTCGGAACTACTCAACCATCAGGTGGAAGTGGAAGAAGGGCTCCTGGCCGCTCAGGCGGGTGAGCTTTTAACACGATTCTTTTTGGATCGGCGCTAAAGAGAATCGACGAGGCGTCGATTGCGGGCGAAGGCGCCCACCCTACAACGTCTTAAGTACGAACGGCGGAGAGCTAGAAAAACGAGAGTTTCGGTCGGAGGAGAATCGACCAGGCGTCGATTGCGGGCGAGGAGGCCCACCCGACGACGTCTTAAATACAAACGGCGGAGAGCCGAAGCCCTCCGCCGCTTGAAAAACGCTTTGTCCCGAAAGACTAGCTGGTGGTCTTGGTGGCCTTGGTCTTGGTCTTCTTTGCCTTGGTGGTCTTCTTGGTGGTGGTGTCGTCCTTGCCAAAGGCAACCGTGGCGGCGCCGAGAACCAGGGACATGCCCAGCATGATGCTCATAATCTTCTTCATAGTTGATAATCTCCTTGAACAGTATTTACGCGAGCTCGCGATGTGCTCAAACTGAGTGTCTCAGGCGGGTATGAAGCCAACCTTAAGAGCGGATTAAATAGCCTTAATATCTTCTCTCTCAATGGCTTCCGAACGCGGAGCAGACCTAGAACAGCTTCTATTTACGAGAATTTACAAATGCCTTCCGTTCGCAAATTACCCGTCTAGCCCCGAACATCCGCCGTTCACCCGGCAGTCCCTCGGCAAGAGTGCCAGCCTCGCGTTACACTGGCTCAGTGCGAAGCGTCAATGCTTCGCACAGGACTCTCTCGCTTGTCTTCTTTAGCCGCACCGCCGTTCGACGAAGCCGCCCTGGTAGCCAAGGCCAAGGCCGGCGACGCCTCCGCCTTTTCCGAGCTGGTCACTCATTACGACCGCCGGGTCTTCCGCATGGCGAAGCAAATCACGCAGAATGATGAAGATGCGGAGGATGTGCTGCAGGAGACCTTCCTGAAAGCCTACTCGCACCTCGACGCTTTCCAGGGCAACTCGAAGTTCTATACCTGGCTGGTTCGCATCGCCGTCAACGAAGCCCTGATGAAGCTTCGGAAACGCCGCTCCGACAAAACCGTCCCGCTCGACGATCCCATCGACACGGGCGAGGACGTGGTAGCGCGCGAGATCGCTGTCTGGGAAGACGACCCCGAGCAGCTCTACGGGCGTGAGGAACTGGCCGACATTCTCAACCAGGCCGTTCAGGGTTTGAAGCCAGCTTACCGCACCGTTTTCATTCTGCGTGACATCGAAGAGATGTCGATAGAGGAGACGGCTGAAGCCTTGGACCTTTCCATATCTGCGGTAAAGAGTAGACTTCTGCGCGCCCGGCTCCAGCTCCGAGAAAAACTGACCCGCTTGTTTAAGCGGAAGGGGGATGACGCATTTGCTTACCTGTAAGCAGTTTCTACAGGAGCTGAATGACTTCCTGGATGAGTCGCTCGACCCTGAGCTTCGACGGGAAATCGAACGGCACGTTACCGAGTGCCCCAACTGTTTTGTTCTTTGCGATACCACCAAGAGGACGTTAAGAGTCTTCAAAGGGATGGAAGCCCACCCGGTACCTGCCGAAGTCCAGCAACGGTTACTTCAAGCTCTGCAAAAGAAGATTGCCCAAAGCAAAGGCATCGCCCCAAGCGCACGCAGCGATTGCTGAGTGGCTGATCCAGTTCTTAGTGGCCCGGCCCGTGCAGCATTTGTTCAAAGCGCTGCTTCTGATCGGCGTCCAACACGTCCAGGATCTTCTCCTTGCCCATTACAGCCACGGCTGAGCGCTGGTCTTCGATGTTCTGGTAGTATTTGGCGAAGTCGTCCAGCATCAATTCCACCTGCAGCGCCTGATCAGGCCGCAAGCGCAGTTCGGTCTTGAGTTGTTCCAGGCCCAGCCGTTTTCCCTGGTATACGAACTCGTGTCCTGTTTGAAGGGGCATCCAGCGGTGCAGATACTGGCGCATCGCCGCCGCGCCAAAAGCCGTGCCGCACAGAAAGACCACCGCAAGAATCGCGAGGACTTTAGGGTTTGACCAACCCGACTCTTCTGTGCTGAACATGTGGCGGCGGCTCTCGACAAACACTTGCGTGTGTCCTTAGTCCGTCTCGGAATTGTAGCTGACGAAGTTCACCAGCACTGCATCGCGCTTGTCCGCAGGGTCGCCTTGCACCGGAGTGTCGCGGTTGTCCTGAGCAATGGCCGGGCCGCTCAGGTACAAGTGGCCGTCCTGGCTTTCCATGCCAACCACATAGGTGCCGAGCAACAGCGCCAGGGCCAGTGACGCAAATGCCACGCGCTTGCCGAACGGGGAATACAGGAAGACCGCCCAGACCGTGTTCTGTGCCCGCTCTTCGATGCGCTGCAACACGCGCGCATAGAAGCCGGCACTGGGCTCTGCCTCAACCCGCAGGCTCCGGACCATGCGCGACTGTTCCCGCAGCATCGATACTTCCCGGGCACATTCTTCGCAGTCCGCCAAATGCTCTCTCACTTCTTTAGGTCCGGTCAAAACATCCTGCGACCGGAGTACATCTTCCAATCGATCTCGGATTACGCCGTGCATATTTCCCTCAGAAGCGCACAGGCCGCCAGCCGGCGAGTCCGTTGTGCGCGTATTACTTCGAACCCTTGCCTTGCGAACACGGGTCTGTTTGCCCGTTTTGTAAACCTTCTTATCCGCTCTAGTTGCCGAACGGAGTCCGTCCCAGCCGCTGGGCAGCTTTTACCAGCTTCTGGCGGGCGCGGAACAATTTAACCTTAATAGTATTCTCATTCATTCCGGTCATTTGCGATAGCTCTTCCACGGAGTGTCCTTCTACTTCCTTTAGAAGGATCAGCGACCGGTCTTCCTCGGAAATCTTGGAAAGCAGCTTCACGATCAGGTCGTGGTGCGCCAGCTGGGTATCAACGCCCGGCGTCTGGTCGGAGGCCGGCTCCGAATTCTCCATCCGCAGTGACTCCTCCGGCGAAAAATCACTCTCATATACCAACTTCCGAACCCGCTTCTTGCGCAGATAGTCGTAGCATTCATTCACCGTGATCTTATAGATCCAGGTCAGCAGCGAACTCCGGAAGTCGAAATTGCCGATCGAAAAGTAGATTTTCGCGAACACCTGCTGCGCGATATCCTCGGCATCGTTCCGGTTACGCAAAATGCCATAGATGATGGAGTAGACCTTCGATTGGTAGCGCTCCACGACTTCCCGGAACGCCATTTCGTCTTTAGCCTGCACCCGACGGACAAGCGCCGCTTCCTCGGTGGTTCGGTGGTCCAATCTCGTCTTTGCCCGGGGTTGTTCGCCCGCTAAGGGGAAGGGGATTGCTGCGCTCACGCCGCTCATGCACCTGAGACGTAGCGTGTCTTCTTTCGGTTGCACGGAGTTAGGAGCGCCCGGCGAACCGGTTGTCACCCTTTCCCCGCTTCTCAAGTCTAGCTCCAAAACCCGGTATCCGTTGCAATACCTGCGTCCTAAGGCCCTTGTGTTGCATCGAACTTCCGTAGAAGTGTGGGCCTGTAGCGCGGCTTTTTCTGCTACCATACCCCGTAATACACTAATCTCAGGAGCAAACCTAATGATCCAGCTAACCGACACGGCAGTCACAAAGATCCATGAAATACTGAGCATGCAGGAACCGAAACCGGCTGGCTTGCGCGTCTCCGTCGTGGGCGGGGGATGTTCCGGCTTCAGTTACTCCATGGCTTTCGAGAACACTCCTTCGATGCTCGACAAGACGTACAACTTCGGCGATTTGAAGGTATTCATCGACTCGGCGTCCATGCTGTACCTGGATGGCGCGGAAGTCGACTACGTTGAGACGCTCGAAGGCTCCGGCTTTAAGTTCAACAATCCACAGGTGAAATCGACCTGCGGCTGCGGCAGCTCCTTCAGCGTGTAGGACAAGCAACAATCGCAAAAAGCCGCTGGGCGGCTTTTTGCTTTTTGTTCCCCGTGAACGCGCGGCCCCGGCTCCCACTCCACCTTGCAACTCAGCTCTCGTCGGACCAGACCATGAGGACGTGGTCATTGTTCGCCGTGCTCCTGTCGTCGTGATAAACCGCTCCCGTGCCGTTCCAGGGCGTGGAACCTTCCACGGGCCAACTGGTCACCAGGAAGTTGGTGAGGTCGGAGTCGCCGGGCTTGACGTTCTTCACCCAGACGCCACCGAAGGCGGCCCGGAAGGTGGCGAGCAGATTCTTCGCGAAGGCTGACTCTATGTCACGGTCCATGATGACGTTCATGGCTGTGTGCTCCGATAATGGGCGCAGGTCGCTGAAGAACTCGAGCGTCACCAGTTCATCCGGGATGCCGCGGCCGAAGTAGGCATCGACGAACGTGAACCCGTAGCGTGCGCCGTCTTTGCGCAGCTTGCGGACCGCGTAGCGCGCGGAAAGCGGAAGAAAGCGGACGTTCGCGGGCAAGGGTTGCTTCAGAAAATGCTGCTCGGCGACGGGCAGGACCACTGGATCGACATCCACCGCATCGACTCGTCGCACAGTGGGCAGCCGCGCGGCGTCGCGCGGAAAGGTGAAGCCGGCGGCGCCAATCACCAGTACTGTTTCCGGATGCACTTCGACCAGCGCCTTCTCCGCTGCCAGGACGTATTCGAACGATGTCTCGGCGTCATCGGCATAAACGCCGGACGACCGGCCGCCGCTCATCAACAGAATGCGCGCCAGGCGCAGGTTATCGGCGGGCTCCTCGATGATCCGAATCGATTGGTAGGCGCTGTCAAAGGAGTAGAGCGTATCCGGAGGCGTTACGGCTACCCGCGACGCAACCACCAGCGCCAGCGCCGCGGAGCCGTACGCAGCGGCTCGCCACATCGGGATCTGGCGGAGAGCAATCGCCAATGCCACCGCCGCGAGCAGCCCGCAAACCAGGTGGCTCGACCAAGTCACACCGATGGAAGGAAACAGCCATACCGGCGTTACGACTCCGCCGGCGACCGAACCCAGTGTGGAGAAGAACAAGACGCGGCCCGAGGCTTTGCCGGCATGGCCCTCCGTGTTGATGAGTTCAGCCAGCATCGGCACGGTTTGCGATGCGAGATAAACAGGAGCGAGCAACAGCAAGATGGCCGTTGCGCCGATTGCCAACGGAAGTGAGAAGCCCCGATCGAGCAGCTTCTCCAATAAGAGCGCTTCGAATGGGAAGGCCAGCGCTCCATACAGTACAGCAGCGATAAACAGGTTTCTGGCGAGCGCGATTTGGGTCTTGGAACGGTCCCACCGCGCAGACAAAGCGCCACCGCGCCAGTAGCCCGCACTCAACGCGAACAGTACGACCCCCAGCATCACTCCGGTCAGGGTAATGCTCGAGCCGACCACCGGGATCGCCAAGCGGATGGCGATCACCTCAACGGCGAGTGTCGAGAAGCCCTCGATGAAGGCTATGATCCAGGCTGGTAGCGCCAGGCCCCGCTCCGGGGTTGCGGTTGTTTGCACCCCACCATTGTGGCGCGAGGCGCTAAGCGCTTGGCTTGTGAAGGACGCGCTGAGGCAGGCTGGGACGCTTGGCTGGAGCCAGAGCCTTCTTAATGACGGTTTCGCGGTCGCCGCTAATCCAGGCTGCCCGAATCTGGTCCTCACTGAAACCCGCTACGCGTCCGGTCAAAATGAAGGCGGGAAGGGCGTGCTCCAGGTTTTGCCAGCGGGCCATCTCGACCACGGAATAGAGCGCCCGGTCGTGGATCAAAGCAAGCGTCTCCGGGTCGCGAGACTCGGTTAGATCCACCAGCGCGAGGCTGGCATTGCGCCGGTCTGACCAGACAATGGAGTTCAACAGCTCCACAAACCAGACGGGCGAGATGACAATGTTCCTGCTTCGGGGTGTAGTTTCGCGCCGACCGCAACGGCTTTGAGAGACCGCATTGCATTGCTGCGGACCGTGTCGTTGGAATCGTGCAAAGCGTACTGCAGATCGTCAAGCGTCTGGTGCATCAGGCGGTCTTTCCGCGGCGCGTATTGAAGAACGTAGGCAGCTGTCGCGCGCTGTTCGGGGTCGCCTGAATTGCGAATGACGTCGTGCAGTTGTCCGAGGTACTTCTCCGATTGCGTGATGAACAGAATCTGGATGGGCCGGGTGTCGCTATCGGCCATCATCGAGTAACCGGCTAGTCAAATCCTCAGCGGTGATACCGGCGCGGGCGGCCTCTTTGGCGGAATCCAGGAAATCCTGGTACGTGCTAGTGATCTCTGCGGGAAGCACCATGTCGCCCGTGGGCGGCGGGTGAAACTCGGCTTGCGGCGCATCACCTTCCTGGACGCCGACGTATAGGATCATCTTGCCCTGCGTGCAGCAGGTCGCTTCGAGGCGGGCCGCAACTACGCCGTGCATCTTGTCCAAGCGCTCTTCGACATCGCTACGCGAGGGCGGCAAAATGCTGCCCTCCTCGACGCCGAGTACTTCACGAATCTTCTTTTGGGGGACCTTCCGCGCGCCATAAATCTCAATGGCTCCAATGCGCGGGGTCAGGTCTGCGGCACATGCCAGAGTTGCCGGCAGCAGCACCAGGGCTAACGCCCGGGGAATACGTCTCATGATTTGTTTCGGATGCGGCTGCCCGTCAGGCGGCCTAATAGTACCTAGACGTATGATCGCAGGTTCCGGGTTGAGCTATTTCAAGGCGAGGCCTGAGAGATTCGTCAGGCGACGGCTTTCAGAACCTGAAGGTTCCACGGGCTGCTTTCACAGGCTGAAGCCTGTGCCATGGTTTTAGGCCTGCTTTTGGGCGAGTTCGCCGACCACCGGCAGCACAACCATCTTATTGTTGTAAGCCGACCACATCATATATAGCCAAAGCAGGAAGCTACCCAACCACACCAGGGGATAGAGTAGGCCGAGCCCGAAGATGCCCAATCCATGCATCATCGACCCGATAATGCCGAGCGCGATGAATAAGATGATGATCCCCACGTGCATGAAGATCGACTGGAAGGCGTGGAAACGAATCGTCTTGTCCTGGTTATAAGGAGCGAGCACCAGAAAGATGATGCCCGTAACCAAGCCGAACACGTAGCAAAGAGCACTGGCTACGTTCTGGGACAAGCCGGGCGCGGACGGGGATCCGATAGGCGGGGTGTATCCCGGCGGCGGAGGCGGGGCAGCACTAGGGCCCGATCCCGGCGCGGGTCCGGCTGCCGGCGCCCCGCAATTTGGACAGAAGGCCCCCGGCGTTTCCGTCCCGCAATTTGCACAAAAAGCCATTTCTGTGTCCTCCTCGATGACGCATGCGATCGGGCAACGAACGCCAGATTACATTGAGTCTACGTCAACCTGTGAGCTCGTGTCACGCATCGGCTTGCGACGGAGCCAGACAGGCTCCAGGATTCCGGGCTACCGCTCCGTGACCGTCGCGGCTCGGTGGGCTTTTGCGCGGGTACTACGGCATCTTTGCAGTGTCGTCGAACGGAACGTCGATTGTCACGGTCTTCCCGGCTTCAATCTCGATCGGTTCCGGTTTTCCTGGTGTTTTACTGTAAAGGCCCATGGAGGAGCCGGAAGGCGGCGGCCCGGATTGTCCATCGTAACTGCCAGACGGATCATAGGCGGTGGCCACGTAGACCGGTGAAGTGGAAAGACTTGGGAAGGAGACGGTCCCGTCCTTAGCGGTCGCGGCGTCAGCGGCGATCGGGAAGGCGCCTCCTTGAATGAAGTCCGGCGAATCGAAGACAAACACGAATATCTTGTGTTTTTCGTCCACCGTGCCGGCGCCTTTGTAGTTCAGCTTTACGGTAAGGGTCCGGGTTTTCGCCTCCGGTTTGTCCTGATTGGAGGCTTTAACGAGCGTTCCCACCAGCAGTACGCCCAACGCGAGATAAATGTATTTCTTCATGATCGATTCCAAGTCCCTTCGATGACCAGAGTCATGGTGAGCATATTACCGGAAACAAGCCTGCAGGTCACGATTCAGGCGATGGCACCCACAGCCTTCGCCGCAACGTCCGCAATTACGCCGACCGCCTGCACGCATTGTTCGCTGGTGACATCCAGGTGCGTCACCAGACGTACTCGGGAGCGGCCCACCACACTGGCCAGCACGCCGCGTTGCTTTCAGCGCCGCCGTGAACTCTTCCGCGGTGAGGCCGAGTTCCGACGATGTCGAATATCACAATGTTGGTCTGAACCAGCGAGCGGTCAAAACGGATCTGTGGAATTGCCGCGAGCCCATCGGCCAGCAGATTGGCGTTGCGATGATCCTCCGCCAAACGCTGCGGGCATCCGTTCCAGCGCAATCAGCCCCGCCGCCGCAAGGATGCCGGCCTGGCGCATGCCGCCGCCCAGGCGCTTGCGAAACGCCCGCGCCACGCGCGATCGCTTCCTTCGTTCCCACCACCAGAGAGCCGACCGGCGCGGCCAATCCTTTGGAGACACAAAACATGACCGAGTCCACATCTCGAGTGATTCGCGACACCGGAACGCCGCTCGCCACGGAGGCGTTGAAAACGCGGGCCCCATCCATGTGCACCTTAAGTCCGAGCGCGTGTGCTTCGCTGCAGATGCGGTCTATCTCCGCCTGCGGGTATACGGTGCCGCCGGCCATGTTGTGCGTATTCTCAATGACGATGAGCGTGGTGGTGGCGTTGTGCGGACCCGGCTTGCGCAAGGCGGGTTCAATCTGTTCCCAATGCAGAATGCCGTCGGGGTTCGGCACGGATCGCGCCACGCACCCGGCGAACCAAGCCATCATCGAGAGCTCCCAATCGAGCACATGCGAGTGAGCCTCGCACAGCACCTCTTCGCCATGGTTGGTGTGCAGCTTGATGGCGATGGTGTTGCCCATGGTGCCGGTGGGCACAAACAGCGCCGCCTCTTTCTCAAACACTTCGGCGGCACGACGCTCGAGCAGGTTGATGGTGGGATCCTCGCCGTACACGTCGTCGCCGACCACGGCGGCAGCCATGGCGGCGCGCATCTCCGCGGTAGGCCGCGTTACGGTATCGCTGCGCAAATCGATCAGGGGCTCAGACATTCACGAATTCCTGCAGTACGTCGTTCGAGATTAGAATGCCACGGTCCGTCAGGCGCAAGCGGCCTCCTTCATTTTTCATCAAGCCGGCATCCACCGATCGTTCAATGGCGCTCCCAAACCGGAGCCATTCGCTGGCGGAGGGTTCGATGCCGCGAGCCAGCCGCAGGCCAACGAAGAAGTGCTCCTCTTCCGTGTCGGCGCGCACCTGGCAGCGCTCTGGCCGGCGCTGTTCCTCCATCGTGCGCAAGTAGGTATCGAGATCGTCGGTATTGTTGGTGCGCATCGCGCCGTCGAAGGAATGCGCGTCCAAGCCGAATCCGTCGTAAGGTTCCAATTGCCAGTACTTCAAGTTGTGGCGCGATTCGAAGCCCGGCCGCGCGAAGTTCGAAACCTCGTAGCGCGGAATGCCCAGGGCGGCCAGGCGCTCCACTGCTGTTTCGTAGCAATCCGCCACCAGATCATCGGATGGCAGGAACTCAGCGCCGTAGCGAACACCGCCGAGAGTTGCCTCGCGGCCCAGCGCGCTGTCGTCGTCGATCTCAAAGATATAAACGGAGACATGCGGAGGCTGCAGCCGCTCAATCCAATCCAGCGATGCGAGCCAGGAAGCAGCGGTCTGCCCGGGGAGTCCGGCAATCAGATCGATATTGATGTTTGTGATTCCCGCCGCCGCCAGCAGGCCGATGTCCGATTCCACAGTTGCCGCAGTGTGTTTTCGGCCGGTTTGGCGCAGTTCTGGGGTGACAAACGACTGCACGCCGAGACTCACCCGATTGATGCCCATGGCGGCCCAGGCGGCGGCGCGCTCCGGGGTCACGCGTACCCGGCGCACACTCCAGAGTGGTCTCCGACGAGCGACCGCGCCGGTATGCGAGCATATCACATCACGCAGTACCGCGAGATCCATCTGGCTGGGCGTCCCGCCACCGAAGTAGAGCGTCTCCGGTTTCCAACTCCATTGGTGCTGATCGATCTCCGTCACCAGCGCCGCTTCGTACCGCTTCTGCGCCGCCGCCGGATAAACGCCCGATGCGAAGTTGCAGTAGGTGCACTTTTGGGAGCAGAACGGGTACGAGATGTAAACGCCGGCCATTTGCTGGTATGCCTGTTTTCGGCGCCGCTATAGCGAGACCGCTTCGCCCAAGATGTTGGCCGATGGCCCCTTCGATGAACGAATCCAAGGTCTGGCCCGTGTCCGGCAGCACGAAAGCGCGCTTGTCGTCTTGCCAGTCAAGCTTGAAACTTCTCGAATGCGCCGATATCCAAATCTGCCGCACGGGCGTATTCGGACTGATCACAAACTTGCCTTTCGGCTCCTCGAACTCAATGGAGAGGGCTCCGGAGTTGAAGTCGGGCTCGAATTCGTAGTTGTCGGTGGCAGCAGACAGTTTCTTGTAGAGCGAGTCCAGCGCCTCGTCAGCTCGGTGTCTTGAATTCTTGTTCAGTCATGAAGGCGATCGTCTTTCTCTATTGTCCACTGTCCTTTGGCCGAACATTTGGTAACTTTGGGTCTGCTGGCGTCATCAGCTAACTCGACGCCGAATTGTGCCTTCGATGGAACCTCAATGTATTCCACACACCCTGATCCCTGGCACGAGTGCGCTGTTCAATGATTATCTCTACGATTTCGAGAAGGTTGCGAAGTTCTTCCCCCACCGGCCCTATAGTCTCGAGTCGTACACCGCGGCTGCCAAAGAAGTGCAGTATCCGGCGGAGCGGCGGGCGGCGCTGGTCGAAGCGCTCCGGCCGCTGAACCCTGGTTCACCGAATCTCTCGCGCCTGGCCGAGCCCGGAACTCTGGCTGTGGTTACCGGCCAGCAAGTCGGTCTCTTCTCCGGTCCGGCGTACACGGTTTACAAGGCCGTGACAGCTGCCAAGCTCGCGCGTCAACTCACACAGAATGGCATCCCAGCTGTGCCCGTCTTCTGGCTGGCGACGGAAGACCATGACGTGGAAGAGGTGTCGCATGTCTGGGTCTTCGACGAGACCGCGCGGCCCACCAAGATCGATGTCACCGAGCAGAATGGCACCGGCCAGCCGGTGGGGCACATCCCACTGCGTGACATTCCCATCGACGCCCTGCGGATGCGCTGGGTGCGCTTCCCTACGCGGACGAGGTGGTGGCGCTGGTGGAACGCACCTATCTACCCGGCGCGACGTTTGGCGAATCGTTCCTGAGGCTGATGAAGGAGCTGCTCGCCGATCTCGACCTCATCTTTATTGATCCTCTGTTGCCCGCAGTCCGCCAGATCTCCTCGCAGTTCCTCGCCGATGCCGTGGGACGAATCCCAGGGCTGCTTGACGAACTGCTCCATCGAAATCGAGAACTCGTGGCGGATGGCTACCACGCGCAGGTCAACCTGGAAGCCGATTCGTCGCTACTGTTTCTTTTCGACCACGGGAAACGAATTGCCCTGCGACTAAGGGACGGGCTTTTTCGATCGAGTGACCGTTCATTTACGGTTGCCGAGCTGCAGGATCGAAGGGGCGATCTGTCGCCGAACGCGCTGCTCCGGCCGGTGATGCAGGATTATCTTTTCCCCACAGTGGCCTATGTCGGCGGGCCGGCCGAACTCGCCTACATGGCTCAATCGCAAGTCATCTACCTGGCACTGCTGGGCCGCATGCCGGTGATGGCGCCGCGCAACGGTTTCACACTGTTGGACGGACGCGCCGGAAAGCTGATGGTGCGATATGGCCTCCAGCTTCCTGAACTGTTCGACTACCAGGAGGTAGTGAGGGCTCGCATCGCCGCCAAGCTTGTGCCGGCTCACTTGCTGGAATACTTCTCGGCGATGCGTGAGGCAACGGCTTCGCAGTTGGTGGGCCTGCGCGTGGAACTGGTGCGCTTCGATCCCACTCTCGAAGCAGCTGCCCGTAAGAGCGAATCGAAGATCCTGTACCAACTGGAGAAGCTGAAACAGAAAACGGCGCGCGAGGCCATGCGGCGTGACGCCCGCGCCACCGGCGAAGCGCTTTACCTAAGTGACTTGGTTTATCCGCATCGTCACCTGCAAGAGCGGCTGTACTCGATACTTCCGTTTCTCGCCAAATTCGGGTTCGATTTGCCGCAACGGCTGCTCAATGACGCGGCACTCGATTGTCCCGACCATACCGTACGCGTCTTCTGAGGCAATCTGGAAGTTCAACACAGAACCGCGCGGGTGACGCTCGCGGTTCAGTGCAGGAGTTTTCACACAGACACTGACGCGCGCGGTTCTGTGCTGGCGTTTAATTGACGAGTCGCGGCGCTGAGGCGTTTCTGATCGCTTTCCATGAGCTACCGAGTCCCGACAGTTGAGGAGCCAGTGAAGTTGGCGTTTTTCAGCCACGCCTTAGGCCAATAGCTGGGCTATTCCGAATCCGGGATCTCTCGGATCCAGAGATTGCGGAACCTCACGGGGTGATCGTGGTCTTGCAGCCGCAAGGGCTGCTTCGCGGGATGAGCTTTGTAGGGCGGCCTTGATTCCCACTCCGTCGGACCCGTGAGTTGCACATGATCCTGCGCCAGGACGCCGTTGTAAATCAAGGTCACGTTAGCAAGCTTGGTGACCGACCCATCCGCAGCAAAGTGAGGGCCGTGGAAGACAATGTCGTAGGTTTGCCATTCGCCCGGCGCCAAGCTGGGATTTGCCAGCGGCGGATATTGGCCATAAACGGCGCCCGCCTGCCCGTCTGCATAGGTTTTGCTGTTGTACGAATCGAGGACCTGAATCTCGTAGCGCTTCATCAGATACACGCCGCTGTTGCCGCGGTCCTGGTCCTCGCCGTGAGGCGGATTGGGAGTCGCCCATTCGACGTGCAACTGGCAATCGCCGAACGACTGCACGGTGTCGATGTCCCCGTTCCCTTTTACCGTCTCAAAGTATCCGTCGCCGACTTTCCATTTTGCCGGCCCGCCGCCCTTAGCGCTGACCCACCCGCTCAGATCCTTACCGTTGAACAGGACGACAGCATCGGACGGAGGCTTGCCGGCTTGGGCCTGGGTGCTGGGAGTGCCGGGCTGAATGATGGGCGGGAGTGGCCGGTTCCTGTCATTCGGCTTCCAGGGAATGTTCGGGATGGATACCGCTGCTAGGGCGGCGGCAGCTAAGGCCAGGGCAATAAAGGTTTTCTTCATCGACGGATGAGATTCTATCAAAGCTGGAACTTTCTCCGGGGCTGCACGTATCCTTCTGTTAGGACGCTGCCATGCTGACCTTCATCCTCTGGTGCTTGCTATTTATACTGTCCTGGCCACTCGCGCTTCTGGCACTCGTGGCGTACCCGATTATCTGGCTGTTGCTATTGCCGCTGCGCCTGATCGGTATCACCGTCAAAGGCGCCTTTGGCTTGGTGGAGTCAATGATCATGCTGCCGGCAAGACTCATCCGGCGCGTCGCATAGTCGAACCGGTATACGCCCCGGGACTTCTGCTCCAAATCTCGGAAAACACGAAGCCGCCTAGTTTGATGGCGCACCGGGATCGAACGAATCCCAGCCGGTTTAGAAAGACGCAATAGTCCGCCAGTCGTCTCGTCTCGAGAGCGCTTGTGTAGCGGAAGAACAGAAACATCATGCGTAAATAGAAGCAAAACACCAGGGCCATCAGACCGTGGCGCGGCTCGCGAAAATCGGAGACTACCCAGGTGACATTTGGCGCCAAGTGTGGCCCGATATGGGCAGCCAATTGGGAGAGCCCAGGCTCATCGAAGCAATCCAGGAAGAAGTGCGAAACCACAAGGTCGTACTCCTGCCCAGGAGGTACAGCGATTAGCGCGTTGCCGTGCGTGAAGATCACCCGATCGGGGTTCGGCAGCGCTGCCCTGCGGATACGCCTGCGCGCCAAATCGAGCATCCGGGCGCTCGAATCAATGTAATGCACCTCAGCCGAGGGATGTCTTGAAGCGAAGCGCGAAAGAAACCGGCCGTCACCATCTCCCAGCAGAAGTACCCGCCTCGCGCCGCCCAATTGTTCAAGCCAGTGAAGGCGGGTACGCTGCAGCACCGGACCGAACGCCGCGTACTCGATCCAGCGGTAAACTCTCGCGATTGAATCGCAGTTCATCATCGAAGAATTCGGTGGGCTATGAAGCGACGGCGAGCAGCAACAATGGGCTCAACAGGGCCGCGTCCGCAAGCAACCGCAGCGTGTCCAAGGGCAGGGAATCACTCCGTGCGCTTAGCCAGACGAAGGTGGCCGCACTGAAAATTCCTGCGATGAACACCGGCCGCAGAGGTTCTATCGGTATGAAGACAAGGGCAAGGGCCGCAATCGTCAAGGCGGTCCAATGGATACGCGCGCCAACCCACGCGGTTAGCGGATGAATGGGTGTGACCTTTTCGGTTCGCCGCCACTCCCAGCACTCGATAGCGATGCAGTTCAGTGAGCAGAGTGCGGCAAAAAGAAGCGTCGGAGTGACCAACATCAAACGCGACCCCGCTGTGCCGGCATGTCGGGCAAGCGACCATGTGGCGACGCAAGTACCCAACGCAAAGAGCACGCCCACTGCAAGTTCTTTCGGCCAGAGCCGGCGAATCGCCACGGGTGCGAAATGCACGATCGCGAAATAGACCGTCACGGCCTCCACCATCCAGATGCCGTTCTGAAACACAATGGGCCTCAGGTGCAGACAGGTCCAAAGCAAAAGCGCGGCGGCAAAGCCAACCGAGGTGAGCATCAGAGTCCTGTGCCGGCGCGAAAACTTGTGGCGCAGACTCATGGGGCCATTACTTGGTAAGCGGGCGTCCAACAACCGGTCTACCGCGTAGATCATCCAAGTGGAAAGGCCGAGCGCTACGATAGGGGGCCAACGAATGTGAATGTGCAGAGACCGTGAAAACAGCGCCTGCCAAAGCAGTGCCACGATTGGGGCGTCAAGGCTGAGAATGTTCAGCCAGATCCAAGGGTGATCAGGCGTCGAAGCTGGGATAGCGACTGCTGGTTCGAGTGTTAGGAGACGGCTCGTCACGCGTAGTTACGTGCGTCCTTACTTGGTAAGGGCTAAAAGAACAGGCTAACAATTCCCTTTCGAGTGGCTCCTCGGCTTGCGAGGCTCGTTCGCGGAGCGTTGACCGCCCAAACCGGCACCGCATAGAATAGAGATGTCCCTCGGTGCGGGAGTAACTCAATGGTAGAGTCACAGCCTTCCAGGCTAAAAAGCGACTCCGCTTCTGAGTCACAGCGTGTTTTCGTGCAGTGCGACCGTCTTTTGGGCGGGTGTGGCCTAAAGGTTGGGCAGTAGCCTTCCAAGCTACCCATACGGGTTCGATTCCCGTCACCCGCTCCATTGCTGCGCAGAGCGTCAAAGACCGGCTCTACTCCAAGAACGGGCCAGCCGTTATCAAACCGATAGGTCTAAACGGTAATGGAATGTCAGGCTTAGTCGCTCAAGTGTGAATGCTGGCGTCGAATCGGTTAGTAAGCGGAGTGAATGCGTTGGAAGCGGGATTCGGAAAAAAGCGGGCAGGCTGGGGCGGATCCCCGCAACCACATGGCTGAAAGTAAAGCAACATTCCAACGACAAGCCTCGCAATAAATCAGTAGCATTGGTTACTGCGCCTTTGAGACAGGCAGCGGCCGGAGCCATCCGCAACGCGGTATTCATGCCATATCAAAGCCCGGTCGGCCCTTATGAACGCTTCCCCTATCTGAAGGTGGCTCCGTACCGCTGTACCTAAAAGTCTCGATAAGGACGGCCATTGCCAGAGTCCCCTTACTCTCAAGTCCCTGCTTGCTGAAGAACCCCGGGGGGTTTACACGGATGTCCACGTTTTTCTCACGGCTGGAACACGTCTTCAAAGAAGCTCTAAGCCTGAACCGTACGTCTTCAGTTGATACTTCAACCTACGGTCATTGCTGCGCGGTACCGGCACCCTGGAAACTGGATAAAGGTCAACTTTCATTAAGGTGCACGATCACCTGACTCGTGATGCATACATGGCAGTTGCCAGTTCGGCCAAGGCAAGAGGCGTTCCGTTTGCCGGGCATGTGTCGGAATTCATCTCGCCTCGGGAAGCTTCGGACATCGGACAAAAGAGCATCGAGCATTTTGAATTCCTCCCTAAGCCTTGTATGGCACTGTTTAATCTCAACGCAAATTCGACACCGCCCGGCTGTGATCAAACAAGCCTGAACTCTTTGCTCCAAAGACTCGCGCAGAACCGCACCTGGCTAGTTCCGACTATCGGCAGCTTTCGCTATTTCGCTCCTAAACAATGGACTATCATTATGTCTACATTTCGCGAGCTAACAGCCCTGATTCGTGACGACCGGGTCCAGATCCTTGCGGGTACGGACCAGAGTGATTATCTAGAATCCAAAGGCGCTGTGCCCGGGCAGAGCCTCCACGAGGAAATGGGCCTGCTCGTTGACGCAGGATTCACTCCAGCGGAAGCGCTGCGGGCTGCTACGTCGAACGCTGCGGATTACCTCGGGCTTGCTCCTTCGGTAGGGGCAATCGACAAAGGAAAGTCTGCCGATTTGGTTCTTTTGTATGGTGATCCACTGAAAGACATCAATAACACGAAGCGTATTGCAGCCGTGATTCGGGAGGGCCGCGTCTATAACCAAACTGCCCTCGAAGATCTGCGAAGCGCGAAGCCCTGATTCACGACTGAAATCGACAAGGCCGCCACTCGCAGCGTTGGATCCGGCCGTGTCGACAAGGGTGGAGTAATGTTCCCTCTCTCGTCCGTAGAACAATCAACCCGTATACGTGCTACACGATCGCAGGCGAGATGATTACGTTTGTGCCAGCGCTACGACGGGACGTTAACGTCCCATATCGGTAGCCGTTCAGGTCTGGGGCCGACGATTGCTGCCGTTCGAGCTAGCGCTGTGGCCTTTGGTGATCGAGTCCGGGTGTCCTGATTCGGACAGCGCTCTCCACTCGCGAACCTTCCCCACACTCCTTTCTGTAAGTCATAGGTAAGAAGAAGGATTGTTTTTCGTACCTTGGGCGTCTACATGCACAGCCGTGTAGGGTGACCCAGATTGTCCGTGACATTCGCTTCGCCTTCAGACAGATTCTTCGAAACCCGGGCTTCGCTACGATAGCGGTGCTCGCCGTGGCACTTGGCGTCGGTCCCAATACGGCTATCTTCAGCGTTGTCTACGCCACACTGCTGGCACCAATGCCGTACCCAAATCCCGACCAGTTGGTGATGGTCTGGTCCAAAATCGGGGGCGGCCGCAATGGCGTTTCAGCCGGCGATTTTTTGGACTGGAAGCAACAGGCGACTGTGTTTCAGGATCTTGTTGCGTTCACCGGCAACAGCTTTAACCTTGCCACGAAGGATTCGCCCGAACAGATTCAGGGGCAGACCGCTTCTTCCAGTTGGTTTCGGATGCTGGGCGAACCGTTGTTTCTCGGAGCCGGTTATCCGCTGGACGCGGACCAGGCCGGTAAGAACCATGTAATGGTCATGGCCCACCGGACGTGGGCGCATCGCTTTGGCTCAGACCCGCGAATTATTGGCAAAGAAATCAGTCTGAACGGAGAACCCTATCGCGTGGTCGGGGTACTGCAGCCAGGGCGAGCGGATCGCCTTGACGCCGAGATCTTCGTCCCGCTGACGTTCAAGCCAGAGCAGATCAATCACGACTTTCACTGGCTGTTGGTGATGGGGCGCCTGAAGCCAGGGGTGTCGATGACGCAAGCCCAGCAGAATATGGACGCGGTAGCGAAGCGAATCGGAGAGGCCTACCCGAAATCGAATAAGGGTTGGGGCGCGACCGTGGAACCGCTCAAGAACGATTTCCTGGATTCGGACACCAAGACTAGTCTGTGGTTGCTCCTCGGGGCGGTAAGCTTCGTCCTTTTGATTGCGTCCGTGAACGTGGCGAACCTGCTTCTGGCGCGCGGGACGGCGCGGCAAAGGGAGGTGGCGCTGAGGATTTCGATCGGAGCCTCACCCGGGCAACTGTTCCGGCAACTACTGACGGAAAGCCTGACGCTAGCGTTGGTGGGGGGCGCCCTGGGCATTGCACTCAGCTTTATTTTGTTGAAGATCACGATGTCCCTGATGCCGCCCTCGACGCTACCTTCGGAAGCGGACGTGCGCCTTAGTGTGCCCGTGCTTCTGTTTACGTTGGCTACAACGATTCTCGCGGGTTTGCTTTTTGGGTGCGCCCCAGCATGGCAGGCCACCGCCGTCGATCCGAACGACAACCTCAAGCGCGGCGGCCGATCTGTAAGCAGCGGCCACAGAGGGCTGCGGAGCGCGCTGGTGGTCGCGGAGTTTGCACTTGCGCTGGCGCTACTCACGGGCGCCGGATTGACGGTTCATAGCTTTGTAAACCGCACGCAGGTGGACCTAGGTATCAAGGCCGACCATGTGCTGACATTCTTCCTTCCGGTACCGGACGGGAGACTGACTAAGCCAGAACAGATTACAAGTTTTTATGGGGAGTTGCTGCGGAGAATTGAGGCCGTGCCCGGCGTAACACGCGCGACGGCGGCCACGGGTCTGCCTCTCGAAGGGACAGGTTTCGGAATGCCATTCAACTTGGCCGGTGCAACAGTCAGCGACCCCTCGTCAAGGCCAGGAGCGGGTTTTCAAATGGCGACTCCCGGATACTTTGAGACGTTTGGAGTTCACTTGGTGAAGGGGCGCGTTTTCACCGAGCAGGATAGGGCGTCGAGTACCCCCGTGGCGTTGGTGAACGAAGCCTTCGTGCACAAATATCTGGCCGGGAAAGATCCACTCACGCAACGGGTAGAGGTCGAACAACTAATTCCCGGAGTGACGAAGCTGGGGCCAGCTATTTCTTGGCAAATCATTGGCGTATTTCATGATGTGCAGAACGGGGGCCGGTTGGGGGATCCAGACCGGCCCGAGATCGATGTTCCCTTTTGGCAGAGTCCGTGGCCCGGGGCGGGGATCGCCGTTCGAACGGGGATGAATCCCGACCAGATGCAGAAAGCGATCGCGACGGCCGTGCACTCGCTCGATCCCACCTTGCCCCTTGCTAATGTGCGGACGATGGAGCGGGTGAAGGAGGGCAGGTTTGTGGGTGATCGGTTCGGGATGATTCTCTACGGAAGTTTGGCGGGGGTAGCTCTGCTGCTCGCGGCACTAGGGATTTATGGAGTTATGCAGTTCACGGTGGCGAAAAGGATCCCGGAGATCGGGCTGCGAATGGCCCTTGGCGCGGGGCGCAGCGATGTGATTACAAGAGTGTTGCGGGAAGGCTTGACGCCGGCCGTGGGCGGGCTAGTTATCGGGATGGGTGGCGCGTACTTCGTAGCGCGAGCGATGCAAAGCACACTGTATGGGACGGGAACCATGGATTGGCGGGCGTTTGGGGCTGTCGCTGCGATTCTACTCTTTGCGGCGCTTTTGGCTTGTTATGTTCCAGCGAGACGCGCGAGCACCGTAGACCCGATGATCGCTCTGCGCGAAGAGTAGCCCGCTAGACGTTTCATTTCAGTGGGCCGCCTCGGTACCCTTCCTGGGTAAGTCAGCGGCCGCTGGGCTGGCACCGCTATACAGTTGTCCCCTGACGTCGCTAAAAAACGTGCCGAGCATGTCCCTCTGTAACAGATAGAGGATGCCGAACAGGCCGGATTTTCCAGTGCCGCTGATGACTTCTTGAACTCCGCTGCCATAACCACTCGACGGGTGACCGGAGAATTTACCGCTGCCGGTCTCGCGAACGGTGAGGGTCCCTAACCTGGTCGTGTAGACGAAGGTTCCTGTGGTGGATTTGAAGCCGGCCGCGGCGGAAGGAGCGGGAGCAACTCCATCGAGCACAAAGTATGTCGTTCCAGTGAGTCCATGGTTGCCCTTGACAGTGCCGGCCAAGCATACCTTGAGCAGACTGGTGCAGCCTTCAGGGAACGAGCGGTCGATAATCTGAGCGCGAACGTTACTGCATTGGTCCGCGCGCGCCGGGATGCATCCGAAGGTCAATGACATTATGACCAGCACGGACACGGCCAGGGTCTTGGTTCGCACCCTTGTTCTTCCTTTCGTTTCTATCACCGGGGCCTCGAACGGATTGACCCCGAGCCTTTCAGCGCTCAATGTCGGCGTCCCAAAAATAGCTCCTCGTTCACCCTACTGCCGTTGCCCTCAGGTCTAAGGACGAGGAAGTACCGTTAGCGTCTCGGATCCGGCGATGCAAAGCGCGGGAGGTAAGTGCGGCCATTCGGCGCGATCCGCCTAAGCCGGATCGGGAACAAGGATTTGTCGCACGAATGTCCCTATGGCAAAAAATTCTCCAGGGTCAGAAGGCTTGCTGACGTATCCGGCAATACCCAATCCTTCTAATCTCAAACGGTCGGACGGAGAGACGAATGAACTCGTCATCACCACCGGCAGATCGGCGAAGCGTCGGCTTTGACGTATCGCTTCCAATATTTCCATTCCGTCGTGCGCCGGCAGCTGCAGATCCAGTATCGCGACATCGGGACCCTGACTGTCCTCATCCTGGCCGTCGCGCAAAATAAATTGCAATGCTTCATCGCCGTCGGCAAGCACCGTCAATTCGAAATTGAGTTCCGCTCGGCGGAGCGCCTCCATGAATAAGTAAACGTCGCCCGGATTATCCTCGATCAGCAGGATCCTGTACAGTTCCCCACCCATCTGGTTCCTCGAATCGGATTATAGCGGTCGCCAAGGCAATCCGACGGTCTTATTCCCGAAGAGGGAACGAGCCCCGCAGTTTTGCTTGTTGCTGGCGAGTTTCGGTTGTCGTCAAACGCAATAGGTGCGGTATTAGGTCAGAAGCGATGGCTCAACGGGAGGATGATTCAGATCGTGCTGAACATTCTAGTAGCCGAGGACAATCCAGGCGATGTGCTTCTGGTGCGACGAGCTCTGAATGCATACAACATCCCGCACGACCTAACCGTCGTTCGGGACGGTGCTGAAGCCCTCGAATTCATAGCTCGCATGGGCCGCGCCGGAGAGCTGCCGTGTTAGGATGTTCTGCTTTTGGATCTAAACCTCCCGAAGGTCGATGGGCCGCGTGTATTGCGTGAATTCCGAAAGCACCCCGATTGTTCAGATACGCCGGTCATTGTAATAACCTCCTCCGACGCTACGAAAGACAGGAAGCAGATGGAGGAACTGCGGGTCGCACGCTACTTCAGAAAACCATGGGACTATCATGCTTTTCCGCAGCTTGGAGCAATCGTGCGGGAGGTGGCCGAAGGAACCGCTAGTGCGCCCGCGGCCGACTCTTAGTCCACCATCGACCGTTGGACTTCGGCTGCCGCGTAGAACGATATGACGTTATCGGTAGCGGTGACGCGTCCAACGTGCCGCTAACAATCATAAAGAGCATCGCGGGCTGCAAGTCAGCGAGCTTCCACTGCCGGCCCGCGCCTCTCTCTTTCGCTCCTCAGAATCTCCTCATTCGCCAGAATCAGATCATGAAGAGAGGCGCGCTGTTCGACGCGCAGCGTTGGGAGGAGCGAGCCAAGCGCGGTATCTAGCGCAGAGCGACACTCAGCGAATGTGATCTCGTGATCGAGAAGCATCCGTATTACCCGCTGGGTGTCGCGCTTGTATACTTCCACGGCTGGTTCGAGTATGCGCTTGATTTCGGGAAAACGGTGGGTTTACTTTGCGCTTATCGCGGTTTAGCATAGGCGTCGGAATATGGCTCGGCCTTCATCTGACACCGTGAAGGATACGAATACAAGCGGTCCCGCGCCGGTCGTTGTGCGAGTAAGGCAACCGGCGATAGATAGTTCGTCCACCGCTTGACGTGGCACCGACAGAGATGCCGAACCGGAATTCAGTTTAAATGGCGCCTCGGCGTCGCGCGCACCAAATAGGTAGGCGTCTTTCGCTTTACACAATTGCGCCAATATCTGCTGCGCGCCGGCGCTGAGTTTCATTGGGGTTGAGTCATCCTGTGCAGTCCGGTCAGCACTTCGATCGCCATCCGACCTATGTGGTTGAAAGCGCTTCAGGGCCTCTGGAAGGCCGCGATTTGGTCAGGGGCATATCGCGCAAACGCTGGGTGACATGGCGTCGCCCGGCAAGTCTACTTTCGGCATCCCACGACTGCTGGGACGTTAATTTGTATTATCGGCAGGCAACGGAGCGCCGCCCGAACCGGTAGGGGGACAGTGTTAATCCGATGCCGTCACTTCTTCGAGCGCCTTATTCTTGAGCCTTCAGGGTAGCGTCGACGGTTTGCCGACTAACCCGAACTTCTTGCGCCGGTTTGGGCTCCCTATGCGTTTAAGTCTTTGAACCATCAGCAGTTTCGCCAAAGTAGAGCATCGTTACAACTCTAGTTTTGTACCCATGTATATTACTATATTTAATTTGTATTGTCAGGTTATTTGTGATATCATGTTCCCATGTACGTGGAGACTGTCCCCAACCGCAACTCTCCTCCCGCTATTCTCCTCCGTCAAGCCCAGCGGCTGGACGGCAAGGTTGTCAAAACCACTCTCGCCAATCTCTCCCACTGGCCTGCATCCCAGCTCGATTCTCTTCGACGTGTCCTGAAAGGCGAATCTCTGGTTCCTTTGTCGGAAGCATTCCAGATTCAGCGCTCCTTGCCTCATGGTCATGTTGCCGCTGTCCTCGGCTCCCTTCGCCGGCTCGGTCTTGAGCCCATCTTGTCTCGCTCCCGTTGCCCCGAACGTGATTTGGTGGTGGCCTTGATCGTGGCTCGGATCCTTGCCCCATCCTCCAAACTCGCCACCTGTCGCGGTCTCCGACAAGAAACGGCCACCTCTTCGCTTGGCTCCCTCCTCGGACTGGGTCACGACATTCAGGAGGCCCAACTCTACAATGCCCTGGATTGGCTGCTTACCCGCCAATCCAGCATCGAAAATGCTCTCGCCAAGCGCCACTTGTCAGACGGTTCTCTGGTCCTCTATGACCTCAGTTCCACCTATTTCGAAGGCCGTCACTGCCCGCTGGCCCGCTTTGGCCATTCGCGCGATGAGCGCCGTGGTAATCTGCAGATCACCTTCGGACTGCTGACTGCCTCGGAAGGTCGCCCCATCGCAGTGGAAGTCTTCGAGGGCAATACAGGCGATCCCAAGACCGTCGCCTCGCAAGTCGACAAACTGCGGCTCCGTTTTGGCCTGAAGAAAGTGATCCTGGTCGGCGACCGCGGGATGCTGACTTCGGCACGCATCCGCGAAGACCTTAACCCGCATGCAGGTCTGCAATGGATCTCGGCCCTCAAGTCGGTCCAGATTCAGAAACTGATAACGGGAGGCGCACTGCAGTTGTCGTTCTTCGATCAACAGGACATGGCGGAAATCCAGCATCCATCCTTCCCAGGTGAACGCTTAATTGCCTGCCTCAACCCGCTGCTCGCTGAAGAGCGAACTCGTAAGCGTAATGAACTACTGGAGGCCACTGAAAAGCAGCTCAACAAAATTGTGAAATCTACTCAGCGAAAGAAAAAACCATTGCGCGGCCGCAGAGAGATCGGCCTGGCCGTGGGCCGCATTCTAGGCCGCTACAAGATGGGCAAACACTTCAAGCTGTTCATTGAGGATGACGGTTTTCGTTTCGAGCGCAAGCCGGACAACATTGAACGGGAAGCGGCCCTGGATGGCATTTACGTCATCCGCACCAACGTTCCGGCCGAGGCACTCAGCAGCCAGAAGGTCGTCGGTCACTATAAGGGGCTTTCCGACGTCGAGCGCGCTTTCCGCAGTCTGAAGAGCGTGGATTTGAAGGTCCGCCCCATTTATCATTACCTGGCCGATCGAGTGCGGGCGCATGTTTTTTTGTGCATGCTGGCCTACTACGTTGAGTGGCACATGCGACGAGAGTTGTCTCCTTTGCTCTTCGACGACGACGAGGCGCAGGCGGCAGACGCCGCGCGCAGCAGCATCGTCAGTCCTGCCCAGCGATCGGACAAAGCCAAGCGCAAGGATGCCACCAAGATCACCGCTGATCACTTACCCGTGCACAGCTTTCAAACTCTGTTGAAAGATCTTGCCACCCTGACGCTCAACGAGGTTCGCGTCGGCGCTCAAAACCTCCGCCTGTTAGCCAATACAACACCCGTCCAACTGCGCGCTTTCCAATTACTCCAGGTCTCCGCGTCTTTGTAGCTGTACCCAGTAGGCGACACCGCAAGATTGCGTAACTTCAATCATTGCTGTTGATTACCGCAAACTCCACAAAAGAAGTTCGGACTAACCGTCATAGTGGATTGCTAAATGCTGCGCCGTAAGGGCGGACCGATTCTCGAAGCCGTCATTTCCAGGCACAGCGTGTACCAGCCCCTCGTGTCGCTCGCGCGCCTAGCGGTGGCCGGGCGGTCCGCCTGCTTTATCTGACGGCGCCATGCTTCCGCAGGATTTCGGCGACCTCTGCGTGTCCCCGCCGCTCGGCCCACGCCAGAGGCGCGGCCCATGGCGGGTCATCAGGGAGATTGGTAGGTGCGCAGCGGGCGAGCAGAAACTCCACCATCTCCGGCATGTTTGTCCGGGCTGCCCATGCGAGCGGTGTCGATCGGTACTCCTCGTCTCTGGCTGAAACTGAGGCGCCTGCATCTAGCAGAATCTGCGCGCGCTCGATTGCCTCCGCTGGCTGGTAGCCCTTGCCGCCCGCGCACAGATCATGCAGAAAGGTACGACGCTCCCAGTTTGGTAGATCGGGATTCATTCCGCTCGCGAGAAGGATGCGGAGCATCTCGATGTTTTCGAGCAGGTAGCTGTGGCAACCGGTCACAACCGGTGGCACACGGATGCCCGCGTCCAGCAGGCGCAACAGCAGTTGACGCTTCCCTCGCGTACATACGGCCGTGAACACCCCGCCACAGCCGAGTTCCGCTGAACTTGGGTCTTCCGTCACGCGCCGCATGACTTCGTCGTCCTCATCCAGCCAGACCAAATCGTACGGATCCAGCGTGCCCCCGCGCGCCATGAGCAACGTCCGCAGTTCGGGAGTTTTTGCCGCGAAGACGGCATTGCCAGCCGAATCCACGTGGCCGTTGGGATCGGCTCCATGCGCCAGTAGCAGCTCCACCATCTCGCGATCACCGATGCTCGCGGCGGCATGTAGGGACGCGCCCTGCTGGGCGTCGGCTTCGGGCCAATTGGGATCGGCCCCGCGATGTAGCAGTAGACGTACGATCTCGTGGTGGCCGAATTTGACTGCAACGGATAATGCGCGTTTCCCGTTCGCACGTATGTCGCGAACACAGCCGGGATTCTGGTCAAGAAGCGCCACGACCCGGTCCACGTTTCCGAGCGCGGCTGCAATCGTCAAATCACAGGTAGCACCACGTGCCAGCAACAGCCGGGCGATATGGAAATCGCGGCTCGCCGCCGCCGACCGTCTTTGATTCCATACCGCAAGGTCGAGGGCTTGCGAACTTGTGCCATCGGTTGCGTCAATATCGCAGCCAGAATCGAGCAATAGCTGAATCACCTCATCTGCCGAGCCCTTGACGGCCCGATGCAGCGGCGTTCCCCCGCCCTCGTCACGCCGGTTCAGCAGTGTCGCATCCTCATTGAGCAGGTTACGAACGCCCTCGACATCATCGTTCTCCGCGGCCATGTGGATAGGATGGTCCTCTGCGAGGACAGTTGGCCAGCGGCGTCGGCGGACCTCATCGAGAAGCCGAGCGACCTCTTCATAACTCCGGTCCCTGGCGATCTTGATTAAACCGTCGAGGTCACAACCGTTCCATTCCGCTTCTGCTGCTCCGGCGTCGAGCAGGACCCGCACGGCTTCAGCATGCCCTTCACGTACCGCGAAGAGGATCGCGGGCGCATAAAAGTATTCGGCACGGCTCAGGTTCCGATCGCGTGCTAACAGGCGTCGAAGCGTGGCAGTGTCGCCAGCCGCGGCGGCGGTGATCGTGTTCCACACATCCCGCCCACGGTCGGACTCGAGTTCTGGCGGCTTAATTATGCCCCCGTTCAAGTATGCCTTTAACCTTGGCCAGCTATGGAATCCATACGCTCTGGCGAGCACAAGCTGAGCATCGTGCAAGGCGAATCCTGAGGGATCAACGCCGGGATATCGCGCGGAGGCTTCTGACACAGCACCTGGTTCGCCTTCACGAACGGCATCCAGCAGCTCTTTCGCCTGACGCCTGAGTTGATCGAGATCCGGGTGCTTCGGGAGCACGCGAGTAGGGAGAAATTTCTTCACAAATGAGCTCCTTTTCTGGCTGTCCCTGTAGGATCAGCTGCTGAGCCCGCTGTCCGCTCTATCGGGCGAAAAAGAGTTCACCACATCAACTACGGAAACTGCTAACACTCAGGTGGACTCAGTCCTTCCCGCGGACACGGGGGCGCCCCGAACGCGCCGACTCATATCTTATCGCTTCGTTTGACAGGATTTGATTGCTTCCCCAATAACCGAATACCCGCTGCCCATTAACAAGGTCGTCAATTTGTTGCCTGCGACGATGATGTGGACCTCGCCCCTTAGGGTTTGCGCAACATTAACTAGTACGCCGAAATCGGAAAGAAATCATTGCGCGTTGCTTTGACGGGCCCCATCAACGGGCCTCCACACCGCCTACAAGCTCTGTAAACACTGGAGAAGTCGCGATCACGGTCCGCCTACCCGTGCTTCTGTCCATTGTGTTATAGTTCCGAGTGAAATGTTTGATTAGTCGGAACTCTAACATTATGCGCCCACTCTCCTTCAATCCCCAAGATCTCCGCAAGCATCTCCTTCGCCACAAAATCGCTACTTTGCCCGAACTCAAAGCGGCTCTCGGCACGTCCGCCGACCTTACCGTCTTTCGAAAGCTCAAGCTCCTGGATTACCTTTCCAGCTATACCCATCGCGGCCGCTACTATGCCCTACGCGAAGCCGCCCGCTTCGATGACATCGGCCTGTGGTCCCACGATGCAGTTTGGTTTTCCCGTTACGGCACCCTCGTCTCTACCGTCGAGTCCTTCGTCAACCAGTCCCCGAACGGCTGGTTCGCCGATGAACTGGCCGACGTTCTTCATGCTGAGGTCCAAGATCCCCTCCACGATCTGGTGCGCGCCAACCGCCTGCGCCGCTCCGAGGTGGCCGGACGATTTCTTTACACCTCCGCCGATGGCCGGCAAGCTCGCGGTCAACTCCGCACCAGGCAAACCGCCCAGTCGGTCCCTCTACTGACCGATGCCTCCGCTCTCCAGGTGTCTCCCGATGAACTGAAAGCGGCCATCTTGCTTTTCTACAGTCTGCTTGACGAGCAGCTGCGTCGCTTGTTTGCTGGGCTGGAATCCATCAAGCTGGGTCACGGAGGCGATAGCGTTCTGGCCGAATTCCTCGGCTTGGACCCGCACACCGTCGCTCGCGGACGCCAACAACTGCTCGATCAGAATGTATCGACGGAGCGCACCCGCCGTTCTGGCGGCGGCCGCAAACCGGTCGAAAAAAAACCGCCGACATCGTCACACTGATCGAGTTCCTGCTCGAATACGACACTGCCGGCGATCCCATCACCGGGTTGAAGTGGTCTCGGCGCACTACGGAGAAGATTGCCATGGCGCTGGGCGACTTCGGTGTCAATGTTAGCCCCAACACCGTCGCTCGTCTCCTCCATCAGATGGGCTATTCCCTGCGGGTCAATCACAAGAAACTCTCCACCGACTTTAGTCCCGACCGCAACGATCAGTTCCTTTATCTGAGCGATCTTCGTCAGCGCTTCCAACGCCGCGGCCTGCCCATCATCAGCGTCGATACCAAGAAACGCGAACTGGTCGGCAACTTCAAGAACCCTGGCGCGCGCTGGGATCTATCTCCCCGCTTGGTCAACGACCACGATTTCCGCTCGGATTCCACCGGTGTCGCCATCCCTTACGGCATCTACGATCTGCTCGCCAATCGGGGAGCGGTCATGCTGGGCGTCTCGCATGACACATCCGCCTTTGCGGCGCACGCCATTGCACATTGGTGGCGCCAGGAAGGCGCGGTACGCTATCCCCGCTCCCGTCAACTCCTCATCCTGAGCGACACCGGCGGCAGCAATGGCGCTCGTCGCCGCACCTGGAAAACCGAACTCCAATCTCAGTTGGCCGACTCCCTCGGCCTGACCCTCACCGTGGCGCACTACCCGACCGGCGCTTCCAAATGGAACCCCATTGAACATCGTCTCTTTTCCGAAATATCCAAGAACTGGGCAGGCGAACCACTCGACACTTATCAGAAGATTCTCAACTTCATCCGCTCCACGAGAACGAATACCGGCTTGTCGGTCACCGCTCAACTCGACCGTCGCAACTATCCCACCGGCGCCAAACCGACACCCGAACAGCTTCAATCACTTCGACTGAAACCGCACCAGGTTCTTCCGAAGTGGAACTACACCATCTCACCCAATCTGTGAAGTTGTTTTTGCGTCAGCCCTTAGGGCTGGATCAGCATAGACAGCGCGGCTAGACATGCGTTCGGGCAGACTGATCCGGACCTGTCGCCAAGTATAGAGTGATATGCCGCCACTTGGAGGTAAAACGGCTTAACCGCTGAAGTGGCAGCTTGCTCGGCCTCGGACGGATGCCAATATCCGGACGGGGACAGGTCAGCCGGCTGCTGTTCGGGTAGCGTGTAATCCGGCCAGAGCACTCGGATGCGAGCCGAAAACGTTCGGTAAACACTGGACGACTAGCGCCGATCTATCGACTATAAGTGGCAGCTTGCTCGGCCTCGGACGGATGCCAATATCCGGACGGGGACAGGTCAGCCGGCTGCTGTTCGGGTAGCGTGTAATCCGGCCAGAGCACTCGGATGCGAGCCGAAAACGTTCGGTAAACACTGGACGACTAGCGCCGATCTATCGACTATAAGTGAGCTCTGTCTGGACGCCGGCACGACATGTGCCAGGCGCACTTTTTTCAAGTTAGGGGTCGCTGATGATCTGTGTGATTGGATTGTTGAATGACCGTTCTTGTTAGCGATCTACCCCGGCAAAGCGGGCGTTCCCAAAGTCACTTCCGGCTATTCCTGAGCTTACCTCACATATTTCAGACAATTCGACTCGGACTGACACTACTTCTTTCTTTGGTTCTGGCATTCTTAGCGACGGCCCAGGGCCACTCGGCTGACCTGGCATTGGTTGGTGCAAAGATTTATCTCTCTCCCTCTGAACCACCAATCGAAAGCGGCACTATCCTGGTCCACAACGGCCACATTCTATCGGTTGGACCGGCTGCAAAGATCAAAGCCTCAAACGGTTCGACCGTAATCGACTGCAAGGGCCTCGTCGTGACTGCCGGTTTCTGGAACAGCCATGTGCACATCCTTTTGCCAGGATTGCTTCATGCTGGAAAACTCTCGTCGGATCAGATCACGTCACAACTGCGACAGATGCTCACCCGGTGGGGATTTACTACCGTCTTTGACATCGCCTCCGTTGTCGAGAACACCAATCTTATCCGTCATCGAATCGAAACCGGCGAAGCGAAGGGTCCGCGGATTCTCACCACGGGCGAGCCGTTCTGGATTAAGACGCCGGTCTACGTCGAGGGCTTCCTCGAAGCCAATCACATTAGCATTCCGGCGGTGGAATCAACGGCGCAGGCAAAGGAGCGGATACGGCAGCAGGTTCGCGACGGCGTGGATGGGATCAAAATCTTCGAGAACTCCGTGGAACGCAATGAAATCTTGACCATGCCCTTAGATCTGGCAAACGTGATTGCTACCGAGGCCCACCGTGCTGGCAAACCTGTTTTTGCTCATGTATCTAATAATCAAGGAATCGAGGTGGCGCTTGAAAGCGGGGTCGATATACTCGCCCACACCACACCTACTGATGACCTCTGGAGTCCGTCCTTTGCAAATCGCCTAGTAGCAGCTCACATGGCTCTGACCCCGACGCTCACCCTTTGGGATGCCGAATCAAGAAAAGGCAATGCTTCACCCGGCGATATCGAGAAAGGAATGAGCCGGGCGGCCGAACAATTGGAGGCTTTCTTTCGATCAGATGGCCAGGTTCTCTTCGGCACCGACGTTGGTTACATCCTGCAGTTCGACACTTCCGAGGAATTCAACTGGATGTCTCGCGCCGGAATGGGATTTCAGGCGGTTCTTGCTTCGCTTACCACCAATCCCGCCCAGCGCTTCGGCTATGCAACTGATAGTGGACGAATAGCGAAAGGAATGGATGCCGATCTTGTGGTGCTCAGTGCGGATCCGGCGACAGGGACTTCGGCGTTTTCCAAAGTTCGCTACACGATCCGCGGCGGGGAGGTCATCTTCGACTCGAAAAAATGAATTCCAGGCCTCTCAAAACCATTGTGCCGTCGGAAGCCAATTTGTAATTTTCCGGCCATTGTTGGCAGTTACCCAACAATCGATAATCGAAAATTGAAGGCCAGGAGGCAATAGGGCCGCCCTAACGTTTCTGTGAATAATCCGTTACCGTGCGTGGAAGTAGTTTCAGGTGGTTTGCCCGTTATGACACGACGAATAAAAAGTAAACCCTTGGCGACCACTCGCGAGTAGTTAGCCAGTCCATATGTCCGAACAAGCCGACCCTTTCGGCAGGATGATTGTCGAAGCCAAGCTCGTTTTTCATTACATGTTCCTGAATTTGACGTGCAAAGGAAGCGCGATGGTCGATTCGGCCTGCAGTCGTCGGCTGTTCGAATCAGTGGCCATACGCCGTGACGGTCGCTTCGGGAACAGGAGAGATACGGCCGTCGAACAGCGGCTGATTTTCGCCGAGAAGTGTTTTGTCGAGAAATGCACGGACGAATTGTGTAATGAGATCGAGGTTGTGCAACACGATCGGGGTCTCGGGAAATCCATCCTGGCCATGGAAGAGAAGTGGCACATCGCTAAAGCTTGGATGAGCGATCCCTGGTGAATGCAAGACGACGTCGTACGAACCCGAGCGCAGTTCCTGAAGCTGTTTTTCCTTGACCTTCTTGTATTCCGCAATCTGATCGGGTGTGCCGCCCATGTTGTTCTCAGGATGGAAGGCTTCGAGGAACAGCAGGGGTTGGAGTATCTTTCGATCATCGCCGTAGAGCGGAAGCGCGGAGACGGGCACCATAGCCCCGTCGAGATCGACACAGGCATGGAGCCGGGAGTCCTGCTGGCATGCACGTGCTGCAAACTCTGCTCCTGCCGAGTGTCCCATCGCGGTAAGTCGCCCCAGATCGATCGCGCCGGCCAGCGCGAATTGCTGCTTGTCATGGGTGAGCTGCCCGACGCGATCAAGGACGAAGCGAACATCGGCCGCGCCTTGGTCGATCCCAATCGAAGTTTCTTTCATGATCCAGTTCATACGCTCGGCCTGGGATAGCCCGGCGGGCGGTGAATCATTGCGCTGGGTGATGATCCTTCCGTCTGGGAACCAGATGACCTTCGCCATGTAGGTATGTTCAATGCTGGCTACGACGTATCCATGACTCACGAGCTCTTCAATCAGGAACGTGTATTGGAACCCTGTGCCACCGAGCCCGTGAGAGAAAGTGACAAGCGGAAATGGAGTGCGGCTGCTGGCGATCGGCGCGCGGTCGATCGCGTGAGACGAAATCTTTCCGGAAACAATTGGAGCCCAAGTGTTGCCGAACTGCTGGCTCAGGAACTCATGCATTGCGGGTACCGCGTCCATTTGCGCCGCACCTGGAAAGTACTGTCCTTTGGCCCCGACGGATTTCGCCGTCGGATACCAGAAATAAACCATCATCTCGCGCTTGCGCTTTGGATCGTACTTATCAGGGCGCGAAGTATCGATCCAGTGAAACCCAATCCTGCCGATTCCAAGCGGGCCGGATGGAAAGGGGATCTCGGAAACAGCGGCGGATGTCTTCACGCCACTAAATGCGCTCGGCTGCTGCGCGCAAACAAGACAGGCGCTGAACAGGCAGGCGAGCATCGCACTGGCGAATAAGCGGGAACTCATCGACATAAATCTGTACTTCGAATTGCCACATTCCGTCGTGCCAATACTACCCTCGACAAGTATAGATAAATCGCCCAGCCGCTCATCGACCCCGCCGAAGGATAGAACTACCCTTGCCGATGGGGGCCGATGTATTGATGTCAAATGAGGTCTGGCTGCCCGACCATCCAGCTGCAAATAGTTTTAAGCGCTTTAATTTCGGAGGAACGATCCAACGATCAGGAAGGAATGTAGGTCGCGTTTCCGAACCTCATGGCTTCGATTTTCGTACATTCTAATGAAAGCCAGTTGCGTCACTCTTCCGACCTCGTGCAAATCACAAAAGCCTTCAAGGCATAGAATCTGTGCGGAAGAGTTTGCCGATTCTGTCCTTGGCGTAAGATTTTGGTGTTTAGAGGAGAAAAGTTGACATGTGCCTGGCACAACCAGGGAACGCTGGATTGAGAAGGCAATGGTTAGCTGCCTTTTGTGCATTGTGCGCATTCTCTGCGTCGATACTCGCAGCCTCCCAAATATCCGGGTTTAAATTCCTGCAAGAACCCGGACCCTATCCCGTAGGTCTGAAGATTGTCGATCAGTACGATCACTCGCGCACCTTCCCCAAGAAGGACTCGACACCGTCCTCCGCTGGCAATCAGGCGCGGCCACTGCAAACCCTGATCTGGTATCCGTCGCTGAGAAGTCCTGCCAAACCGATGACGGTTGGCGACTATGTCCAGCTGGCCGACATGGAAGTCCACTTCAACGCTCCTGATGAAAAGGACAACCGGTGGCGGTCGCTCTTGAAAACATCCTTCGACATCCCGTTGTGGGCGGTGCGGAATGCGCAGCCAAAGAAAGGGCGTTATCCGATTCTGATCTACGCTCCCAGCGATTCTTCCGTTTCATGGGAGAACGCCGATCTATGTGAATACCTTGCCAGTCATGGCTATGTCGTTCTTGCGAGCCCGTCGGTGGGGATTTCCACTCGCGACATGACAGACGATCTCGATGGAATCAATGAGCAGGCTCGCGACATCTCGTTTCTCATCACATATGCCAACTCAATCCCCAACTCGAATTTGTCCGAGGTCGCCGTAGTGAGCTGGAGTTGGGGCGGCATGTCGAGCCTGTTTGCCGCTGCACGAGACCCTCGCATCGACGCCCTGGTGGAGATGGACGGCAGCATTCGCTATTATCCGGGCCTCGTGCAACGGGCCGGCGACGTTCATCCGGAGCGGATGACAATACCGCTCCTGTTCTTCACCCAGGGGGATCTCAGCCTTGAAGCTTTGGCGAAAGATGCTAGTCCGGCCGCAGATAGGGTTGGCCCAAACGTATTGAACGCCTGGACCCGAGGCGATCTCTTCACCGTGAACATGCTTGGTATGGCTCATCCGGAGTTCAGCTCCATGTTTCAACGCAGAGAAAGCGCGCAACGCTTTGCGGAAAATCAGGTGGCCGATTACGGACGAGAGGACGCTAACACTAGCTATGTTTGGGCGGCGCTCTACACGCTGAAGTTTCTGGATGCCTATCTGGAGCACAACGCGTCGGCAAAAGCGTTTCTTGAAAAGGTCCCGGCACAGAATGGTGTTCCTAAACATTTTATGGGCATAACGTTTCGTCCAGCGCAGAAGGCATCTCCTCCGAACGCTAGGTAACTTCAAGACCACGAACACTTAAGGCTGGCCTTAAATGACTCCGACCGGATCGTCGGCCACTCGGAGAAGGGGCTGCCGCCCTGCCACGCCCCCCGAAAGTCTCGACGTGGGAAGGTTCGGCGGATTAGGAACGATACACGGCGTTGTGTCCGGTAAAACGGTTGGGTAGTCCCGCGTCGGCGGATCAAATGGCGCTGGCGGGCTTGTCGGTAGTACCCACGGCCTGCGGGCCGCCAGCCGAGTGATCTCCAAGTGGTTTGCTCCGCGTCAAAGAACTCCGGATAAGCTACCCGCCATCCTGTTTTGGTCCCCGTGTTCTACGAACGTATTTTTTGATAGAGCCGCATTTTGATACGAGCCGCTTGATTACGAGCCGCAGATAGCCAGCCTCGAAATAGCGATATAATTCGTGGCAAATCTGCTGATCTCGGTCTTTAACTGAAGGAGCCCTCCGTGAAACAGATCTGTACCGGAGTCATATTGTTTTTGGCGGCCAACTGGTTGGCTGCTGGGCCCGCACCCGATGGATGGATCTTGGCTGGTTCCAAACCTGCCAATTACGATACCGGCGTCGATCAGAACGCCTCTTACGCAGGTCGCCCGAGCGCCTTCCTAAAGGCGAAAGCGGACCAGGAAGGCTTCGGAACCCTTATGCAGAGCTTGGCAGCCGCCAATTATTTGGGCAAGCGGATCCGCTTAAGAGGGTATGTCAAGAGTGACAACGTCGTGCGGTGGGCGGGACTGTGGATGCGCGTTGACGGGCCGGGGAGTCCACGCAAAACAATAGCCTTCGATAACATGCAAGATCGTCCATTAAAAGGAACCACGGGGTGGCAGCGCTATGAGGTAGTTCTGGACGTGCCGGATTCAGCCGTCGGAATCGCCTTGGGTGTACTGCTGGACGGTCCGGGCGAGCTGTGGCTGAACGGCGCCGACTTTGAGGTTGTCAACACATCAGTTCCAACGACCGGGCGCAGTTTGATCGAATCCGACGGACCGCGTAATCTCGACTTCAGTCACTAGACCGTACAGTCGTTCCAGCAATAGCCCAGCAGGCCGATTTCACAGCCGTTTAGATTGGCGTTCTCGATAACTCCTGTTAAACGGCGATATCGTGTGCGCCTCAACGGCGTAGATCACCAGTGGGGGAAGGACCCACCCAAGGAGGTTGTTGGTTGAACTTGGTAGCTTGCGAGCGACCGAGCCGGGAAACCGGCCAGGGCGAAGCCTCGCGATAAAGCCCACGGATGGTGGGTGAGCAACTCTGCAGGCCGTAACGCGTGTGAAGCTTGAGCAGGCCTCGAAAGTAGTGATGTGGACGCCGACCCGCCACGATAACGGGGAAGGCTGCACGGACAGGGAAGAAGCCCGCGCGGGAACGCGCAACTCGCCAACCAACGAGCACCTGATCCGGTCCACCGGGGTAGTGAGCACGGCATGCAGAGAAGGTGATCTGGGTTAGTGAGGGAGGCTCGGGATTGGCTGGGGGTCGCGACCCCGAACGTCGCCAGAAAGGGCGGCGGCCAGTCTGGGAGTCGGAGAGGGCCATACGACCGATGAGGCCGGGTAATGGCGGCGGAGGAAAGGGCCCTTACTTCTGGTGTGCTTGTGAAGGAGGGAAGGAGCGGTGATTGACGATGAGTCTAACAACACCGAGTCAGGTACGGGAACTTCAGATCAAGCTGTATCGAAAGGCGAAGAACGAGCCGGGATACCGCTTCTACATGCTCTACGACAAGATCTATCGCGAGGACATTCTGGCCCATGCTTACGCACGGGCGCGAGCCAATCAGGGCGCTCCAGGAGTAGATGGACAGACTTTCGAACAGATTGAGTCGGCAGGGTTGGAGGAATGGCTGACCGGCATCCGACAGGAGCTACGCAACAAGACGTATCGACCACAACCGGTGCGGAGGGTAATGATCCCGAAGCCCGGAGGCGGGGAGCGGCCACTTGGGATTCCGAGTATTCGGGACCGGGTGGTGCAGACCGCAGCCAAGATCGTGCTGGAACCGATATTCGAGGCGGATTTGGAACCGAGTGCCTATGGTTACCGACCGAAGCGAAGCGCTCAGGACGCCATTCGGAAAGTGCATAAGCTAATCTGCGCAGGCTACACCGATGTAGTGGATGCCGATCTGTCCAAATACTTTGACACCATTCCACACTGCGAACTTCTACAGTGTGTGGCTCGCCGGATCGTGGATCGGGAGGTGCTGCGTCTGATCAAGATGTGGCTACAGGCCCCGGCCGAGGAGAGGGACGAGAACGGGAAGCGTCGGTTGTCGGGAGGGAAGGGCCGCCACTGCGGAACGCCGCAGGGAGGCGTAGCCAGTCCCATGCTCGCCAACGTGTACATGAACCGACTGTTGAAGGGTTGGCAGAACACCAGACGGGGAGAGCAGTTTGACGCCCATATTGTGAACTACGCGGATGACTTCGTGATTCTCAGCCGCGGTAAAGCGGCAGAGGCACTGAGTTGGACGCGGCAGGTGGTAACACGGATGGGGGTTACCCTGAATGAGGCGAAGACCAGCATCAAGGAAGCACGACAGGAGAGCTTCAGCTTTCTGGGTTACACGTTCGGGCCGCAGCGTTACAAGAAGGATGGCCACTGGTATTTGGGAGCAAGCCCGTCGAAGAAGGCGGTGGCACGCATCAAGGAAAAGGTGGGACAACTTCTGGTACCCAGCAACACGGGGAGCTGGGAGGAGGCGCGCAACCGGTTGAATCAGATTCTGAGAGGCTGGTCGGCATACTTCAACTACGGAACCCGGGTAGCGGCGTACGATGCGGTTGACCGCTACGTTTATGAGAGCGTACGGCATTTCCTGCGGAGACGTCACCAGGTGCACTCGCGTGGCACTAACCGTTTCAGCATCGTAGCGGTTTTTGGCGAGTTGGGCGTATTGCGGCTCAGCCGAGCCAAGGTGAACAGTCGTTCGTGAGTCTGCGATGAAGCCAGTCGGAAAGCCGGATGCCTTAATTGGGCACGTCCGGTTTGATGAGCGGGGATGGGAAACGGGGCGGCGCTTAAGCGTCAGTGCTCGCGCCCATCCTCGACTCTACCGGTAATGGCGGTGACCGGCTTGCCTAGACATAGGCGTCCGAGGACTGCCAGCGCGAGTTCGCCTCCCACTCCCATAGCAGCGACGCAGGCGCAAACCGGGTCTTGTTGATAAAGTGAGCTTTGAGCAAGGACCTCTCACTTCGTAGCATGTTTTCGTTCCCGAGTTCAGGCGGTTTCCCCTCTGGGTGGAGTTAGTTGTTTCTATGTTTATGACGAAGCGCTCTGTGGCCCTATTGATCTGGCTCGCACTAATCGCGGCCGACAGTACGACACTTCGGGCTGGTGAGGACCCTTTTACGGGCGCTTCGAGCCCTGCTCTTCTGGTGAGCGAAGGCCCAAACTCTGGCAAGTACTGGCTCTGGATTTTCTCTGAAGGGACCGCGCCGGTCAGGATTCGCCTCGACCCCGACGGCTGGCCCTACGAATTCGGACCAACCGGGCGCACACTCTACGGAACGGTCCACGAGAACTGCCTCTATAAGCTCCGGCTAGAATCGAACCGGGGCACGACTGTTGCCTGCCCGACGGGCATCTACTTCAGCATCTGGTCGGGAGACATCGCGCTTTCGGCCGGAGAAGATAAAGCACTAATCTTCGGGGCCACAGGCCGGGATCAAGACCGCAAGTGCGGAGTGTTTGAGATACGGTTGCCCAATGGCGTTCCAAAGCTCGTGGTGGGCGTAAGCTGCAGCGATGGGCCCAAACGTCACAGCTTCAGCTGCTCACCGGAATGTGCTTCCGCGACGATCATCCATCATGGCGAACTTCAAATACTCGATGTCGCCAGAGGAACCATTCGATCTCTTGGTTCGGGATTCCTCGCGGCTTCCTGGTCGCCGGATGGGAAATGGATTGCGGCTCTCGAGGACGGCCGTCGACCTAGGACAGTTTCGTTCGATGGGGCAACCCTCGAACGACGCAAGACTCTGCCGGAGTCCGAGGCACAGTGGTCGGCAGATTCCCATTACCTGCTCCGTGTAGCGGCGTGTCGGGGAAGGGAGGATGGCACTGCCGAAGCGCTCAACATTGACTCAGGCAGAACGAAGCCAATCAAAAGTTCACGGTGTCAAATCTACAACACGGGGACCGGGTGGGTGGACGACACTGTAGTTCCAAGGCTTGGCGAGGCGGGTAGCGAAGTGACCGGCGATACATCTGCCGGACCGCTGGAGAAGATTCGATAAGAAGGCGACAAAAACAAATGGGCCCCCGTTAAGGACTGTGAAACGGCGTTGTCGTGTGCGCCTCAACGGCGTAGATCACCAGTGGGGGAAGGACCCACCCAAGGAGGTTGTTGGTTGAACTTGGTAGCTTGCGAGCGACCGAGCCGGGAAACCGGCCAGGGCGAAGCCTCGCGATAAAGCCCACGGATGGTGGGTGAGCAACTCTGCAGGCCGTAACGCGTGTGAAGCTTGAGCAGGCCTCGAAAGTAGTGATGTGGACGCCGACCCGCCACGATAACGGGGAAGGCTGCACGGACAGGGAAGAAGCCCGCGCGGGAACGCGCAACTCGCCAACCAACGAGCACCTGATCCGGTCCACCGGGGTAGTGAGCACGGCATGCAGAGAAGGTGATCTGGGTTAGTGAGGGAGGCTCGGGATTGGCTGGGGGTCGCGACCCCGAACGTCGCCAGAAAGGGCGGCGGCCAGTCTGGGAGTCGGAGAGGGCCATACGACCGATGAGGCCGGGTAATGGCGGCGGAGGAAAGGGCCCTTACTTCTGGTGTGCTTGTGAAGGAGGGAAGGAGCGGTGATTGACGATGAGTCTAACAACACCGAGTCAGGTACGGGAACTTCAGATCAAGCTGTATCGAAAGGCGAAGAACGAGCCGGGATACCGCTTCTACATGCTCTACGACAAGATCTATCGCGAGGACATTCTGGCCCATGCTTACGCACGGGCGCGAGCCAATCAGGGCGCTCCAGGAGTAGATGGACAGACTTTCGAACAGATTGAGTCGGCAGGGTTGGAGGAATGGCTGACCGGCATCCGACAGGAGCTACGCAACAAGACGTATCGACCACAACCGGTGCGGAGGGTAATGATCCCGAAGCCCGGAGGCGGGGAGCGGCCACTTGGGATTCCGAGTATTCGGGACCGGGTGGTGCAGACCGCAGCCAAGATCGTGCTGGAACCGATATTCGAGGCGGATTTGGAACCGAGTGCCTATGGTTACCGACCGAAGCGAAGCGCTCAGGACGCCATTCGGAAAGTGCATAAGCTAATCTGCGCAGGCTACACCGATGTAGTGGATGCCGATCTGTCCAAATACTTTGACACCATTCCACACTGCGAACTTCTACAGTGTGTGGCTCGCCGGATCGTGGATCGGGAGGTGCTGCGTCTGATCAAGATGTGGCTACAGGCCCCGGCCGAGGAGAGGGACGAGAACGGGAAGCGTCGGTTGTCGGGAGGGAAGGGCCGCCACTGCGGAACGCCGCAGGGAGGCGTAGCCAGTCCCATGCTCGCCAACGTGTACATGAACCGACTGTTGAAGGGTTGGCAGAACACCAGACGGGGAGAGCAGTTTGACGCCCATATTGTGAACTACGCGGATGACTTCGTGATTCTCAGCCGCGGTAAAGCGGCAGAGGCACTGAGTTGGACGCGGCAGGTGGTAACACGGATGGGGGTTACCCTGAATGAGGCGAAGACCAGCATCAAGGAAGCACGACAGGAGAGCTTCAGCTTTCTGGGTTACACGTTCGGGCCGCAGCGTTACAAGAAGGATGGCCACTGGTATTTGGGAGCAAGCCCGTCGAAGAAGGCGGTGGCACGCATCAAGGAAAAGGTGGGACAACTTCTGGTACCCAGCAACACGGGGAGCTGGGAGGAGGCGCGCAACCGGTTGAATCAGATTCTGAGAGGCTGGTCGGCATACTTCAACTACGGAACCCGGGTAGCGGCGTACGATGCGGTTGACCGCTACGTTTATGAGAGCGTACGGCATTTCCT
The DNA here is from genome assembly GCA_963771305.1 of uncultured Acidobacteriaceae bacterium. GTDB lineage: Bacteria > Acidobacteriota > Terriglobia > Bryobacterales > Bryobacteraceae > CAJCIT01. Next base: position 18,032 of record CAVYTS010000018.1, on the reverse strand, counting down.
GCGGAGACGTCACCAGGTGCACTCGCGTGGCACTAACCGTTTCAGCATCGTAGCGGTTTTTGGCGAGTTGGGCGTATTGCGGCTCAGCCGAGCCAAGGTGAACAGTCGTTCGTGAGTCTGCGATGAAGCCAGTCGGAAAGCCGGATGCCTTAATTGGGCACGTCCGGTTTGATGAGCGGGGATGGGAAACGGGGCGGCGCTTAAGCGTCAGTGCTCGCGCCCATCCTCGACTCTACCAGCAATCATTGCGGGATCGCCGGAACTACTGCTCAGCGTCCGGCTTAACCTCGCTCCGAAACCACCCCAAGTTCCCAGGAGCGGCTTTAGGTTGCTGTGCTGTTGACGAGTTGTGATTTGTAGATCGCCATGCATTCAGCCTGTCAGCGCATCAAGGACACAATCGCAAGGAGGAACAGTACGACACCAATAACCCTCAGAATAAGCCTCACTCTCGGAGCGGCTTCTGGTCTCACAGATCGCCCGCCGGGCCAGACCTGCGCGAAGGCGTCCAATACGTTTGCCGGAAGTATTAGCATGCCTGCGCCCACCAGGGCCATGAAGATCGAGAACGCGGTTAAAACGGGCGTCCCGGGGCTGGGAGCTCTTCCGCCCTCTGGAGGGGCCGCATGGATTTCGGCACCTCGGCTAAGCACAAAGTAGATCTTTGAAACGGCAACGTAAGCAAACCATGACCCCACGGCCAAGATAGCAAAGCCTGACACTCGATTACCAAGTCTCACAACTGGATTAAGGTGTTTGGGAGTAGCCACGGTCCATCGGCTTGCGAAGCTGGCCGCCTGGGTGAGTCTGCTCCATTTGGCGGGAAAGAAGCACTTCAGAAATCCCCAAATTGAGGCGAAGAGTCCGATCAACAGCATCAACGCAAGGATTAACACGCAGCACTTTCCCTTAGATCTTGGCACAGCCGCCAACCGACCACCCTTGACATCGCCATGCGGAACTCCCGAAAGCGCCCGCTCGGGCGTCCTTCATTCCGGCGGATGACTCCCGTTAAACGGCTTCTCGTCCGGAATCGTGGCGATGCGGCTGCCGTGATATCACCGACGATAACCAGACTTGCCGTTACCTATCTCTCCTCGATGAGTGCATTGGCGATTATGCGTCAACTGAACCGAGGCAGAGGAGAGTGCGCTCATCTGAAAGGGCGGCAGTCAAGGCGAGCGCTTTTCCGCGGGTAGGCCGATGCCTTCCACAGTTGAGTGTTCAGAGCCAATCCGTTGTTTCGACTATTGAGCTCGCTCGATGTCCTGCACCCAGTTCGTCTCCCAGGTTTTGCCCTCATCTGGCGAGTACGCCTGCTCCCAGTGACACGTTGTCCGAGTGATCTTGGACCAGATGAAGCTACGGCGTTTGGATGATGAGATCCGTGGTAATGACCAATTGTGATCCGGCCTTTTGTCAAGTATTTTTCGAGTTTCGGCTGAGCCATTTCGTTCGAAGATTTCGGTTACTGAAATAGAGGGATATTTCAGCGTCGGTGATTCTCAACTTTGCTACACAAGAAGACCTTTGTGCCAATGGCCTTCTCTGCTAATTACGGCGGCGCCATTACCGCTTGTGATGGCGGCGTAATGGCGCTGCCGCTTAACATACATAAGACCTGTCTGGAGGTATAACGTGAAACAAAAGACAACTCTGCTCATAACTGCCCTGGTTTTTCACCGGCAAACCGATTTACGCTTTTTCGGCTGGTTGACACCACGAAGGTTCTCTGCGTCGCAAGCCATCCGAATCGCGGCAAGAAAGGGGTTCAGTACACGTGCCGCGCTTGGTGTATTCTTCGCCGCCTGCCTGGCTAGCTCTGGGCTCTGCGGCAGCCTTGCCACTGAATACGACCAAATCTCGAACGCCATCGAGGTAAACTTCGTCGCGACAGATCAGCACGTCCATCAACTCTGGTCCGGGCCTGATGGCGTCTGGCACACCGAAGATCTGACGGCTATCACAGGCGCTCCACCGGTTGCAAGCGGAAGTCCGCTCGTCAGCGATTTCAACTCGGTTGCGGTCCCAAATACGGTCGAGGTGGACTACGTTGGCAGAGATCAGCACATCCACGTTCTGTGGTTCAACGGCTCCTGGCATGTCTCGGATCTAAACGCCGGCATTCCTGGGGCTCCAAATGCAGCGGTGGGGAGCGCACTGGCAAGCGAATACGACCCCCTTTCAAACAACGTGGAAGTGAACTATATTGGGACGGACCAGCACGTCCATCAATTCTGGTTCAACGGCGCCTGGAACATCCGTGACTTGACCTTAATCACTGCAGCCCCTTTGGCTGAAGGGGGCAGCCCGCTCGTCAGCGAATTCAATCAACTTGGCGCTCCGAACACTCAAGAAGTGAACTACATTGGCGTCGATCGGCACGTACACACTTTCTGGTTTAATGGCACATGGCATGTCTCCGACTTAAATGCCGGCACCGGGGCGCCGAACACTGCCGCCCGTAGTTCACTAGGCAGCTTATCGAACAAAAGCCTTTTTGTGGACCAGGTTTACTACACCGGCACGGATCAGCACCTGCACCAGTTCTACTTCGACGGCACTTCCTGGCATGTGCAGGATATGACCAGCGGTACCGGTTCCCCGAACGTTGCGGCACTTAGTGCGATGGAAGGCCATTTCAATATGACTGCAGATACCCTTGAGGCGAACTTCGTGGGGACTGACCAGCATATCCATCAGTTTTGGTCCAGGGGACCGGGGCCGGAAGGCGTTTGGTATCCCTTCGACTTAAACAGCGCCACCGGAGCTCCAGACGCCGCTGCACTAAGCTCTTTAGCCAGCGTGTTCAATCCGTTCTCTGGCGCCTTTGAAACCGACTACATCGCGACCGACCAACACGTTCACCAGTTCTGGTTTAATGGCACCTGGAAATCGCTGGACCTCACCGCTGCCACCGGGGCTCCGAAAGCCGCTCCTGAAAACAGCTTCTGAAGTTGCTTATTGCCCCGCAACATCGAAGGCTGGAGGAACCCCTCCGGCCTTCGATTTGATGCGCAGGGCAACCTGACAGCGGTGCATAGCTCTTTCTATTCCCCGCATATGTTGGATGCACGGCCGCTTGGTGCGATTCTTGCGGGAATGCCCGCCGGCCCCATTAAGCCAGGCGGCTTCCTGGCCACTGAATGGCCGTACGACGGGATCAAGACACGGATGGAACAGGTGTATGGGAGAGCAAACGTCGGAGCGGAGTCGCCCTATGGCGGACTGCGCGGTCTGATTATGCGTACTCCGGGACAGCGGGAGCAGGACTTCGTGCTGGAGTCATTGATCAACGAAGCCGCGGCGGCAACGAAGGCAGATGCTATTCAGTTCCGCCTTCAACCATACACAAGCAGAAGAGCGTTCTGGGAGCCCTTCCCTGCTAGCAATCGCGCCCTTCGGTCCGGGAACGGCGATGCGCGTAGGCTGGTCCACTTGGCCGGATAACACGGCTTACCCGTAGAAGTGGTAGCCGTTGTCCCGAAGTCTGGTCCTGGGAAGCTTGCCGGATTAGGAACGATATACGGCGATACCGTCGGTAATCGCGCAGAAAGCCCGGTGAAATGGTCCTTTGAATGGTTCGAGGATCAAGGATAATCAAGCAATGCCAGAGTTGTGCACGGGTTGTGGTGACGGCCAGCGCGATGAAACTTAAGCAACGGTTGCCCAGATCATCCCGGGGGGAATGCGGTTTTGCATTCTTTAATTGCCGCTTACCCGTCTCGTGGGCGATCGGAAGACACTTCATCCTGGCATCGGCGTGTGGAGTGGTGCTCGCGTCGGCCTGCGCCCAGGAAACCACAGGACTGCTTGCGCCCGCCACACTTCAACCTGCCGATGGCACCACCGCCGATGTGATTCTTCAGAGCGGGCACTCCGGCCGTATCACGGCCCTTGTTTTCAATCCCAATGGTGACGTCCTCGCGTCAGCAAGCGAGGACAGGACTATTCTGCTCTGGAGTGCGGCTCAAGGGAGACAAATGTTTTGGCTGCGAGGCCATACTGGTACGGTTCGCGCCCTTGCGTTCAGCCGTGATGGAGCCCTTCTAGCCTCCGGATCAGACGATCACACAATTCGCGTTTGGGAAATAAAGACGGGCCGCATCATGGCCACGTGGCAAACGCCAGACGAGTCGACCTTTCACCTGGCATTTAGTCGGGACGGAAGCCGATTGCTGGCGGCGGGCGGCGGTCCGTATGAGGGTGGCACAGCTCCCGTGAGTCTGTGGGATGTTCCGACGGGAAGGAAGCTTCGAACGCTGGAGGCTATGGCAACCGGCGTTACGAACGTCTTTTTCAGCTCCGATGGCTCCAGGGTAGTGGTAGCCAGTGAAACTGGGGACATCGACATCCGCGGCACGATCAAAACCTTTGACTCCGGGACGGGCAACCTGCTGGAAACACGGACGGCGCTGGTGCAGGCGGCTTCGGAAGACGGCGCATGGATGGCGATCCAACAAGGCGTCGGAAAACAGCTGGCCACTAGGATTTTCGAATCTCCCGGAGAGCGGCAGGTCACAACTTTAGAAGGGCAAATCGGCCCCCTCGCGTTTGCGCCGAGCGCCGACTGGCTAGCGTATTCCCGTGTTCCGTACGACACAGTGACCGTTCAAAGAAGCCGTGGCGGCGAAACACGAAGCCTTCATTACGGAACCGCAGCGGCGTTTAGCAAGTTCGCCGTGAGTCCAGACGGCCGCTGGCTTGCTTCAGCGGGGAATGGACCGGGTATTCAGGTTTGGGACGTTCAGACTGGCCGTGTTGCGCAGACAATTTCGGGGCAGTTCGGAGCGTACGCCTTAGCCTTTGCCTCGGACGGAAAGCGGCTCGCCATTGGCGCTGGGGGCGACGGCTCGAGCAGCACACTCCAAATCTGGGATGTTCGCAGGCAAACCGAACTGCCTTCACCCCGGGTGGCGCACGCAATGCTGGGCTTGGCGTTTAGCCCCGACGGTAGGGACGTAGCTGTTTCCACGCGTTCGCTGGAGATTCTGGATGTTGGTTCAGGTTCGCCCATTCGCCAATTCGGCTGCGCCCCGGATGTGGTCTTCTCACCCGTTTTCAGCACCGACGGAAAACTGATAGCAGGAAATTGTCGTGGCGTGATTACTATCTGGTCCGTCGAGACTGGATCGGAGGTCCTTCACGTTGGAGAGCGGAATATCCTAAACGGCAGCCCAGTCGCCCTTAGCCCGAACGGAAGATTGCTGGCCGCCGGCGGGACCCAGGATCTTCGGATTTACGATGTTGTCGATAGGCGGGTGGTGGCAACGTGGCCGACGACAGCGCCCGTTTCGACGATCGCGTTTTCTCGTGATGGGCGACGGATCTCAGCGGGAACGCATGTGCAACTGCGCACTCGGCAGGGACAAGGTCTGCCGGTCCTCGATGCGGTGGCGGGACAGAACGCCTCAGTTTCGGTGTGGGATATCGACAAGGGGCAGCTTCTTTGGTCGGCACCGGCGGGCCAATGGGTATCGGCGCTCGCTTTCAGTGCGGACGGCAAGTTCACCCTGGTGAGTTCAGAAGAAAACTGGCAAGGGACAGGCTCGATTAGACAATTTGACGCAGACAGCGGGCAGATGCTGCGCGTCCTCATTCCTAAGGTGGATTCTCATAGTGCGGCTGCGTTTGCTCCGGATGGAGACTGGTTTGCGGCTGGACCGCGAGCACCCGGAAGCGGCGTCAAGCTGTGGAGACTGCGCTGAGAATCACGTCTGCTTGGGGTTCTAAGCCGTTTCATTTTTTGGAGCCATGTGAGGACTGGATTGGGACCGAGAAACGGCGTTAGCGGCGGTAATGGTGGCCAGCGCCGGTCGGACCGGGTGTGTCAGAAAGGGTCCTTGTGCAACACGGGTTCGTCCGCTCCAAAGTATTCTGAAGATTATGAAGGCTTGGCACAAGGAGGACGTGTTTGATGCGCTTCGGCTTCGCGGCTGGGCTGGGCCGGCCTTTTTGAGCCATCCTAAGGACTGGCACTATGTCGGTGAAACGTGGTCCTTCTCTCGTGAACACCAGACATTGGACCTGTATTTCGTCGCGGACTACGGTACAGGCTTCCACGGCACCGACACCATAGAATCTATATCAGTTAGGTTAGTCGGCAGTTCGGATGACCCTGAACTGTGGGGCCATGACCTTTGGCTTCACCGTAGGCGAGACGCGAAATGGAAAGGCTCTGTGATTAGATGGGCCGATCAAATATCGACCGGCGATCTCGCTGCGTCTCACAAAGGGTTTTGGGAAGCAACACGAGCGCTGCAAAATCAAGAGAATGAGTCTTATTAAGTCTGCCGGCGGCAGATCGCGGGTCACAGTCGGTTTCCAATCAATCGATTGTGCCGGGTGCCTTTGGGGACATTTGACTGTCATGTCAACTATGAGCTGAAGCCCCAGGGTCTTCCGTCGTCTCATTCGGGGCGGGTTCGCGGGACCGGGAAACGGCGATATCGTCCGGAATCGAGGCGAGGCAGCTGCCGTGACATCACCGACGACAACCGGACTTTTCGGGCGGAATCAGCGCAAAACGCTGTACCGGCTGGGCTTAGGCTCCCTTAGAGGGGTGCCGGGCTAGGCTCAGCGCACTTAGAGAAAATTTACGTCCATCCCCAGTGTCTCCTCGAAATGTCTACTGACTATAGTTCACAGGCGGCTTGGCCGGCCGCTGATCGACCTCGATCTGATTGGGCGGCAAGAATATCGTACGAGATGATTCAGGTGCGTCTTCGGACAGCAAGACGAACGTAAATTTCAAGTCGTAGGTTCTCCCACTTATCGAGGATCTCTCGAACTTCCACTGCTTTGCGGCTTCCTCCGCCGCGTGGCTCAGCAGCGGATGTCCCTGGACCACTTCCGTCCGCGAAACCTCTCCTGACTCGCTCAAAGTGCTGCGTACTGTTACCGTTCCCGAGATCCTGGAGGAAACGGCCAGCGGCGGATATATCGGAGCGACGGCGGCTGTTACATCGGTTTGACTAGCCCCTAACCCTCTCATGGCTAATGTCAGCGCAAGCCAGATCAGGGTAAACTGGGTCCGCATACCCACCTCCTACCGTAGTGTACGCCTGGGCTGAGTCTATATCCTGGCCAGAAGGTCTTAGCTGCGTGGGAGGCTGCGAGGTCGAGCACGGCGGAGCGCCATCGCCCAGACGTTCTGAGGTTTACTCCCGATACACGGCGTTATCGTCTGTTATCCGATGTGTTTCGCCATCGACCCTCCGAGAGCTGGGTCCGGGTGTAACCGGAAGCCATGTCTCGGACTATCGACTGAGCATACGGGACCACCGGAACATCACTTTCGATCGGAAACTTCACGACTAAACCGGTCTCGCTTTTTTTGGTCATCTGATCACGACCAACGCCCGCGCCAATGGATGATCTCGCCAACATGCCGTCATAACCGAGGACGGGCTGCCTGTGCTCCGTAGGTCCGGCCTGAGAATTCACCGGAGATGAAGCCGTTCCCAACTGATCGTGGCGGGTTAAACTGAGTGACGAGCCAATCGTGCGGCTTACTCGACGGGTTTCGCCTCATCCAGCGCACGGACGAACCGAGTGTACCCATACTTCTTAGAGAGCTGGCGCGCGGTGAGACCATCTTTCGTCTGGGCTTTAGTATCCGCTCCGGCCCGGAGCAGGAGTTCCACCACCTCGGTCGTACCGTTGTCGATCAGGCAGGCCCACAGCAGGGGCGTCATCCCAAGCTTGTCTCTGTGGTTGACGTCGGCGCCCAAGGCGATGAACGTCTTTACAAGGTCCGGTTTTCCGATAAGTGTCGCCCAACTCACCTCGCTTATTCCACGGTCATCAGCTTCGTTTACATCGGCGCCCTGCGCCGCCAGGTAACGAACCATTTCGGTGTCGTCGTTAAAGAGCGCGAAGGCTAGCGGAGTGGAAGGAGCTATCCCCGCTGCTAACATGCTTTGCTTCAGATCCCGATCACGCTCGTACAGCAGCGCAACGTTCTCCCGGTCGCCGGCGGAAGCGGCAAGCAGCAACGGCGACGCATTGTAAAGCGCCGGCTTTTGTTTTTCAGTCGAGACCACAGCGCCACGCTCCAGGAGTAGGCGGACCGTTTTCCCCGTGCCGGGGTAGTTCGCCGCTACCATCAGCGCCGTATAGCCCGTCTCGGCCCGCGCTTGTACGTTGGCCCCACCCGCAAGCAGCAACTCGGACTTCGCCGGGTCGGGGGCAGCCATCATCAGCGCCGTAGTGCCTCCCTTCGTGTGGCTGTTCGGATCCCACCCGCTATCGAGCAGTCGGCGAGTGTCGGCCAACGAGCCGAATAACACGGTCGTGGCCCAGGGCTCGGTCGAGTCGCCTTTAGACGCGGAAACGAACGGAGACCCGTCGGGCTTCGCGGCTGCGGGAAGGCTCACCAGCAGAGCCATGGTGGCCCAAGCGGTGCCTGCACACGAAATCATCTGGTTGTGGCCATAAGGGAAACCGCTCTCGAAGTAGGGCGGACTAACCGGAGCGGGTTCGGGAAGGCGGGTGGTCACCTCCCAGGAGCCGTCGCTGTGCTGCGTCTTCAGCAGGTAGTTCAAACCGCGCGTCCAAGCCGCATCGCTCACCGGCAGCGCCGCGGCTTGATGGAGTGCCACCAGGGCCTCGCCAGTCGCGTAGGCGTCGCTCGGGCGATCGGGAAGCTGCGCCCATCCACCGTCCGATTGCTGGGTTGCGAGCAGTCGCTTGGCAATTGGCCTGATTTCGGCCTCCGTTGCGCCGGCCCATCCTAGGCCCAGCAATTGGTACGACAAGTCTTCGGTGTCGAAGGCGGTGGCCTGAAGCAGCCACTGTTTTGCGCGCAGAACCCGCTGCCCGGCATCCTCTGGAGTGAACGGGGCCAGATAGATCTGAATGGCACGCAAGGTGATCGCGGTCGAGGAAATAAGGCTTGCGAGCAACGGAGGGCGATGTTCGACAGTGCGCCAGAATCCCTCCGGCATCTGGCGGTAGGCGATGAACCGCACTCGTGCGGCCACCACGGGGGAAGGCCGCAAGCCGGCGGCGCCCGCTGCGACCAGCATGTAGCTTTCGCTCAAACCGGGATCCATCATCGTTGAGCCTTGAATGGCTCGGTCTAGAGCGCCGGCGGAGCGGTACATGTTCACTGTCTTATCGGCCTGCTCACGTATGACATCCTCGGGAATCGGTACTCCGCGCCGCCTAGCTTCACGAAAGACCATGATCGGGAGCGCCTGCTGATGGCATGAGGCGCAGTCCTGCTTCGTGAACCACTGTTGATCGCTTCGGGCGAGTAGGGGTATCGCCTTCTGGACTGCAGCCAGGTTTACAGCGTCGTCAGCCCAACTCAGCCCACCTGCCGTCATGGCGATCACAAGACCGACAAATGTAGTTCTCGTGCGCATGTTAGAGTGTCGCATAGGCTTCGCCGACTGGAGATATAAACCCGGCAACCTCCTGTAGCCGTTTCACTCGTCGCTTGACGGGTTCATGTCGCCACCATCTATCGCATCAAAGGCGCAGAGTTAATCGCGGGCAGCGTCACAGGACCCAAGGCTGTTCATGCTCTAAGCGGTGCGTTGGACTCCAGTTGGACGCCACAGCCGCACTTCTAGATGAGCTGCTGGTCGTAAGTCTTTGAGGGGTTTGGTGGACCTGGACGGGTTCGAACCGTCGACCTCTTCCATGCCATGGAAGCGCGCTGAGGGCGGCGGAAGCAACGATAGCGCGTCGGACGACGTTGTTTCGTATGGCACGTTTTGGAAGGGTCAAATCAGTGCTCCGCTTATGCTCCGTTAGCTTTCTGTTAGGAAGCGCAAAGTGAAAACTGGGCATTCTCATCCGCCAGAACGAGCGCCGGAAGCGCAATCTCTTTTGTTTCCAATTTGCAGTCGCATCCCCCAGCTGGACGTCGCGTGTTCGATCCCCGTCTCCCGCGCCATGTTTTCCCTTGTTTACCAGGTCCCGCTCCTCGCTTTGCTCCGTTTGTGCTGCTCTGACATATCCATTGGCCCGCGACCGTAACTGGTGACCAAGTTGCATGAACCTACGGATAGAGTCTTCATTTCAAAGGTGCTCCTCCGTATGGTCACCCGGCACAACACGCCAAGGGCGCCATTACAGCTGGTAGGCCTCTCTCACTAACCGTGCCACGTCTGTTTGCTGTTGTAGCTCAGCGTGGAATTCAGGTGGAGAGAATTCCTCGTTTTGCGAACAAAGCTCTCCGGATACGCTGGGCGGTTGAATCGTCAGAAACCGGAAGGAGCGCACGTACCTCTTATGTTGGGTTTCTATTTCAGGCCCTGTCTCGATTGCGGCACTGCTTCAGGGGTACATCCCCGCGCCCTCGCGCCTGCACAATCCAGTTCTTCGTCGTGGCCCAAGCTATACGACTGCCCTTCGGGTTTCGGTTTCCCTCTGGAGATTGCCGGCGATCACCTTTTTCCAACCGCGCGAAAAAATCTCCGCCGCCGGACGACGGATCCTCCGAAAAACGGCATTGCTTGCCTGGGGAGCGGACCCCGTTCGCTCTTAGGTGCCCGCAAACGAAACCGGGCAGAAAAGAGAACACCATGTACAAGAACAACGTAGAGCTCATCGGCTTCCTGGGCAAGGACGCCCAGGTAAGAATCGCCAATAGCAATGACAACGAATTTACCGTATTGAGCATTGCCACGCAGGAGTCCTGGAAGAACAAAGAAACCGGCGAGTGGCAGAAGGCCACTGAATGGCACAGCGTCATTTGCAACAACGCTCTCGGCAAGTACGCTGCCGGGCTAACGAAGGGGGCCCACGTCTTGATTGAAGGCGTCCTCCGCAGCCGGGCCTACACGATTCAGACTGGATCGGGCAAAAAGCGAGAGGATAAACAGATCCGGTCCTGGTTCGTCAAAGCAAACGGGATCCTCAAGCTGGATCGGCCAGGCAAAGGCGCCGAGGGCTCTCAATCGCCGGAGGCCGAACCAGCAGAAGCTCAAAGTGATTTCTAAGCAACTCCTCAAACGGGCCGCAGAGAGCGGCCCGTTGTCCCCACCGATTGGGAGCAAGATCCTTCAGTTCTAAACTCGCCATCACAGTTCTAAATCGGGTTTGAATCCGAGAAGGTCATTGGCAGAACTTCCTTCAACCGCTCTGCGACCCGGTCGGCAATCGCATTTAGAAGCCCTTCTCTCGCAGCCGCGGCGCGGACAGACCGCATGGACATGTGTCTTTTTCTTAGCAGCATTGCCTCAGCCTCCTCAAGGATGCTGTCCTCGCTGAGAAGCTGAGCTTTGAGGTGTGAGAGTAAGCAATCAATTTCAGGACTGCTCTCCCGGAGCGCCTCAACTCGTTGCAGGGCGTAACAGACGGTGGAGTGGTCGCGACCATTGTAGAAACGCCCGATGACCGTGGTGCTCCAGCCGCTGACGTGTTTGGCCAAGTACATCGCGATCTGGCGGTTGAACGCCGCGGGTTGGGCATTGCCCGGTACTCGAGTCGGACCAAGATGAGCTGAGACCACGTCGTTGATCCGCGCAAGTGATATCCGGCGCAGACGCGGAGTGACAATCCAGGTTGAATCTGGCATGCAATTACCTCTTTATCTCTGTGTCGTTAGGGATTGGGCAGACAAGACCGCGACGGCTCGGTCCACATACAACCCGGTGCCATTCCGATCGATGACGGCCGGACAGTCTGGCCACATGGCTCGCACCAGATGTAACCAACCCTCCAACTTCTCGCGGAACTTTCTCGGTCGTGCATAGTTGGCACTGCCCAATTGGCTCACCAGGCCAAACTCTCCGAACAACGGAACGCGCTCTTTCCCCTTTGCCGTAAAGCAGCGGTATGACAGCCACATATAGAGATCGAGAGCAGCGGGGCACGAAGACAATGCCTTGGTGGCTTCCAGATCCGTCGGTATAGGATGGCCGGTGATCTCTCGATAGAACTCGTCGCTGAGCACGATCGTGTTGCGGCAGTCTCCGGGCAAATTCTTTTGAGCTAGGTCCTTCGAGTACCAGATTCGAGCTTCCGTCATGAAATTGAAGCGTGCCCGATGGACAACCTCGGCCTTCTGCTTTTGCACGTCCGTGCCGAAGAAGATGGTCGCTCCGAAGATTCGCTGAAAGGCTGCAATCAAGCGGCGATACTGCGAACCGCCCTGCTGCATGCCAAAGGTATCCAACATGTCGGCGGCACTCTCGAAGGTGATTTGGGGAGTCTGCTGTCTCGTGGCCAGTGTCGAGAGAAAGATCGGGACTAAACGATCTTGTCCCCAGGGCAGCCCATAGCTCGGATGCCCGGTCACCTGCAAAACGAATGGCCCATTCCGACGTTCATGCAGCAGTGCACCTTCGGCCGGCTTCTTGATGGGCAAGCCACAAAGGACGAAGGGCCGCGACGAGAACCCCAGATTCTGGTGCGCGTTTTCTCGCCGGAGCCGAACGCACTCGATGGATTCCGCTTGGCGGAGCCTTCGCTTCGATAGGACGAAATCGGGATACCGATCCGCCAAATCGGACCCGAAGTGCTGAAAGCCGGCGTGGGTTAGAATACCTGTCATGAATAGCTCCAGGCGACGCCGCCCGAGGCGGCGCAGTTGGGCGATTCAGAGGAGGATCAAGAAAGGAATTGGAGAGCGCTTAACGAGGCAACCGGATATTACTCCGATTACTCCGTTAAGCGCCGCTTCGGTGCAAGCGCTGTGTTTTCAGTGGTTCGCAATTGTCAGAATGCTTCGCCATGGCCGCATTTGTTCTTTGTTTTCAATTGCGACACAATCTTCCAAGCTAAGAAGCGACTCCGCTTGTGAGTCACAGCGTGTTTTCGTGCAGTGCGACCGTCTTTTGGGCGGGTGTGGCCTAAAGGTTGGGCAGTAGCCTTCCAAGCTACCCATACGGGTTCGATTCCCGTCACCCGCTCCATTGCTGTGCAGAGCGTCAAAGACCGGCTCTACTCCAAGAACGGGCCAAGCCGTTATCAAACCGATAGGTCTAAACGGTGATGGAATGTCAGGCTTAGTCGCTCAACTGTGAACGCTGGCGTCGAATCGGTTGGTGAGGGGAGTGAATGCGTTGGAAGCGGGATTCGGAAAAAAGCGGACAGGCTGGGGCGGATCCCCGCAACCACCTGGCTGAAGTAAAGCAACATTCCAACGACAAGCCTCGCAATAAATCAGTAGCATTGCTTACTACGCCTTTAAGACAGGCAGCGGGCCGAGCCATCCGCAACGCGGCATTCATGCCATATCAAAGCCCGGTCGACCCTTATGGAACGCTTCCCCTATCTGAAGGTGGCTCCGTACCGCTGTACCTACCAGTTTCGACAAGGACGGCCATTGCCAGAGCCCCCTTACTCTCGAGTCCCTGCTTGCTGAAGAACGCCGGGGCGTTTACACGGATGTCCACGTTTTTCTCACGGCTGGAACACGTCTTCAAAGGAGCTCTAAGCCTGAACCGCACGTCTTCAGTTGATACTTCAACCTACGGTCGTTGCTGCGCGGTATCGGCACCCGTGAAGCTCCATCCCAGGTAATGCCCGCCAGGCCTAACAAAACGAGCAGCCGGGTTAACGCACTGGAGAAAAGTCCTTCCACCGAAACCTGGAACCTTCAGGTATGCCCTCCGGGACGATAACACCGGCTAAGACCTATTAGGCTCCGTGTTCTCGTGAGACACTCCGTTCAATCGCCCGCGGAACTCCTGGAGAATGCCAAAAGCATCCGTCATGGAGAGTTCAAGACGGCACTCTGCGGCGAGCCTCGCAAACGGCGAGACCCATGCGTCCGGGGGCGGAGCCAGGATGTCGGGAGCCGGATGCGTCGCGCGCCGCTCGAAGGTCGCATCGAGAGCCTGGATGACACGGCTCGACTCGAGCGTGCCCGACTCGATCAGCAGGACCATATCGACCAGATCGCGCACGCGGCTGTTGGGAGCTTGGGGTCTGGGCAGCGTATATGCATGAAGCTTCTCTGCGAACTGCTGTTCGCGCTGAATCATGGGAACTTCCGGCGGCGCAATCCCGGCGAAGCCGAGCCAATCCCGCATGCTCGCCTGCTCTGTGGGATCGAGCACTACGTCGCCAACCCCGACGTCGAGATGGAACTTCACGAAAGTGCGGCCGCCCATCATGGATTCGACCGGATATCGCGCACCGCAGTAAGGAGCGCCGTCGAGATCCATCATCGCCTCGCCAATCCGGTACGAAAGGAAGTCGCCAGCGTCGGTCGCACCCGCGTCCTGCAGACGCCGGAGCAATGCATCATTCCGGTCGGACGGCGCGAATCGCACGGTGAAATCGAGGTCCCTGGTTGCCCGGGCGGTATGGAACCGGAGTTCCATGGCGTAGCCGCCTTTCAATACCCAGCCGGTGTCCGGCGCGCGAAAGAGTCTGGCAAGGAACCGGTCGAACGCCACTTTTCGGCGCAGCTTCTGCAGATCGATGCCTTCTTCGCGGGACTCCCGTTTGAGGCGTTCTTCCAGCGCGGTACGGAGCGCAACACCGGTCGCATACTTCGATCCGGGAGTCACTGCTTGCCTTTCCGGATCTGCGCGAGGATCGGTGCACTCTCAGCATCTTCTTTGCACTTTGCGATCTGCGTGCGCGTGATCGCGCCCCGCTGCACGGCCTGGCGGAACGCCTCTCGCAGATCGGCGTGGGGCATGGAGCCTTCCTTCCAGACATCAAGAATCGTTCGCATCGCATTCGTGACGGGAACGCCAAAGAGCTCAACGCGATCCGCAGATGGGACGTCGCCGCGATGCAGTCGAAGCACCTTCGGAATCGGTACGCCACGGCGGAAGGTGGCGGGAACCGTTAGGTCGAGCCGCGCCGGATTTACGTCGGTGATTTCGTGGAGGCTTAGCGCGGTCTGGTGGCTGAACACGCCATTAGGTCGGTCGCTCCGGTCACGCGACCAGAGCATCCAGAGGATCAAATCCGGTCGCTCGGGCTCGGGGAAGCGCGTCAGTCGGTAAATCCCCCTATACTCGCGCGCCCAGTTACCCGCGCGGACGTGGTATATCCGCTTGTTGCTTTGGTACCCGAGCGACGCTGCCTGCTTGGCGGTGAAGTAGCCGCTCTGCGACTGGGCAAGGTGGTAGAGTTCCTGCTGCCTCTCGGATGGCGTGGCCGCAAACTGCATAAAAGGTCAACTTTCTAGACTCATTATGCGGACTGAATGACCTCAACGCAAGCGCCAGAAGCGATTTGCGAACTCCATTCTCCACCGAACGTTGCCCTGACTCCGAAACGAGGCTCTCTGCGGTCTGCGCTCGCACCGCGCTCACATGGCCCCATGTTCGGGCGATGCGAGGCGCTCGAACGGCCACGTCTTTGGATCTGCCTCAGTTCTTGCAACCGGAGTCGTGACTTGACGAAGACGCCGGTACACAATCGAGCCGATGGCGTCCGCGAGTTTGATTTCGGTCTGGGGCCTCGGGGCTTTAGCCGACCCTCCGGACCTCGACGAAATGCCTCTCCCTCCAAGTCCCGTTAATGGGCATTGAACGAAGCCGCGAGCGCGGCAGACGCTTCGCGTTGCTAAGAACGGGGGGGCGGTTCGTAATAAAGCAGCAGCTGGCTGGCTGGACTATCGTAGGTCACGAGGAGAGTCCCCGTGACCCATCTACGAAAAGCGATGCTGGAGGAACTCCAGCGTCGGAATTTGTCTGCGATTACCACTCGTATTTACCTCCATTCCGTTGAGGAGTTCGCTCAATACTTCAAGACTCCTCCCGACAGGTTAGGCCTGGAGCACATCCGACAGTACCAAGCCCATCTGTTCACCGATCGCAAACTGGAGGCCGTCAGCGTCGCTCAGCAACTATCCGCCCTACGGTTCTTTTTTCTCAAGATTCTCAAGCGCCCGTGGCAGGCTGACGACATGCCGGTTCCCAAACGGCCGATTCGCCTGCCCGAAGTCCTCTCGCGGAAAGAAGTCGAACGTCTAATCCAATCCGCCGCCAGCCCCCTGCATCGAATCTGGCTGCTCGTCCTCTATGCCACCGGCATCCGTCGCGAAGAATTAGTTCAGTTGAAGGTCAGCGACATTGACAGCGAGCGCATGTTGATCCGCATTCGTCAGGGCAAGGGGAAGAAGGATCGCAACGTCATGCTCAGCCCGAGGCTACTACAGGAACTTCGCAACTACTGGCGCGCGGCGAACCCCAAGCCGGAAACTTACCTGTTCCCCAGTAAAGGCACTCATCCCAACGGCGATGTCCCCATAACATCCAAAAGCGTATGGGATGCCGTGCAGCAAGCAGGCGTGCGCGCGGGACTGGATAAGAGCGTCCACCCGCATACCCTGAGGCACTGCTTTGCAACCCATCTGCTCGAATCCGGCGCCGACTTACGTACCATTCAACTCCTGCTGGGCCACGCCGATCTGAGGACGACTAGCCGTTACCTGCACCTGTCGGAGCGGCATCTCAAAGCCACTCGAAGCCCGCTCGACTCGCTTACCCTGGCGGCGGCCCCGAACCTGAAAACGGTTCCCGAAAGAAGTGAATGAAGGGGCCACTCCTGGAGTTGGCCGATATCATAACCGCCGCCGGCCACCGATTCATAGACCGGCCTCCCGCGTGGTTCACCTGGATGCATCTTAAAGTCCTGGTAGCCATCGAGCAGTGCCGCACCGCCGCGATGGGCGGTCATCTGGATCAGTGCTCCGGCTGTGGCCATCGCGCCATCTCCTATAACTCTTGTCGCAACCGGCACTGCCCGAAGTGCCAAAGCCAGACGCGCGACCGCTGGCTGACCGCCCGGCGCGCCGAACTGCTCGCTACGCCCTACGCTCATGTCGTGTTTACGCTGCCCCACCAATTGGCGCCTCTGGCCTTGCAAAATAAAGAAGTGATCTACGGGCTGCTTTTCCGCTGCAGCGCCCAGACCTTGATCGAAATTGCCGCGGACCCGAAGCATCTCGGCGCCGAGATCGGCTTCTTCAGCGTCCTCCATACCTGGAATCAGAAGCTGCAGCATCATCCCCATGTTCATTGCGTCGTCGCTGCCGGCGGTCTGTCTTGCGACCATACCCATTGGGTGCGCCCCCGAAGTGAGCGCTTCTTTCTCCCGGAAGCGGTTCTCAGCGAAGTCTTCCGCGGCAAGTTTCTTGAAGCGCTCCAGCAGGCTCACGCTTCCGGACAACTCCAGTTTCATGGCCTGCTTCGCGGTCTGGCGCAGCCCAAACTGTTTCGGAGTTTGATCCGCCAGCTTCATGCGCCTCGATGGGTGGTCTACTGTAAGCCGCCTTTCGGCGGGCCCGAGCAGGTGTTGCGTTATCTCGGCGCTTACACCCATCGCGCGGCGATCTCCAATCGCCGGCTTGTTTCCTTCAAGGATGACAGGGTCACGTTTCGCTGGAGAGACTCCGCCCACAAAAACAAGAAACGCCTCCTGACTCTGCCAGTCGATGAGTTCCTGCGTCGTTTCCTACTGCACGTGCTGCCGCGCGGTTTCGTGCGCATCCGGCACTTCGGTTTTCTGGCCAGCCGCCGTCGCGGTCCACTCCTCCCTCTGTGTAAGCGGGTGCTCGCCCGCTCAACCTGCACGACGCATGCTCCAGCAACTCACGCGGGCCGGAGAAATGAACGATGCCCGTTGTGGACATGCCCTGTATGCGGCGGTTCAATGATTCTGGTTGAGCGACTGACCGCTGTTCAGATCAGGCTCCGTTCACCACCAGCCGGGGTCATTGTCTGAGGTGCCGAAACGGTTTCACTGTCGAACATCCAACGCTTCCTCAGGCGGGCGCTACTTCCATGCCTCCGGTGTCGGAATTCCGTGGGCACAGCGTCGGCCGGACGGCACGATTTCGATCTATCACTCGCTCTCTTACCCTGTTTCCCGGCAAATTCTCGCTCATTGCGAACCGCCCGCTACCCCGCCCGGCTCCCGAACAGACTCACTGGACATACGCCATTCAATCAGCCTCGATGCAAAACGCATAGCGGCATTGTGCCAACCCGGAGAGGCTTCCTTCATCACGCCGTATCGAAACCACCACGGCCACAGCCGCGTCGCTAGCCCCGATCATCCACCGTTGTGGCCGCGGGTGGCCCCGATACGGTTCTAACCAATAT
>CAVYTS010000017.1:0-194527 GCA_963771305.1 uncultured Acidobacteriaceae bacterium | reverse complement strand
GGAAGTGAATCTGGCCTGCGGTGAGCCCTACGCCGGCTGACCGAGTTCGACAAGACCGTGTGTTCGATAGGACCGGCTGGAATAGCATACGCTAAAACAACGGATCGACGAGAACGGAGTCGTGTGTGAAAATCCTGGCAAAGTGTCCGACATGTGGGCGATTGGTTCTGCTGGGCTTTCCGCATCGTGTCTGCGCTGCAGGAATTGACTCGACTATCGCTTCGGAAGGCTACTCAGTACGCTTGGATCGCCTACTGTCGACCGCGAAAGCTCGTAGTACCTCAGTGTTGCTGGAAACCGAGCGACGCTTTTCAATCAACAGCTGTTGTCGGCCCGAAAGCGAAGTTCGAACCAGATTCCGGAGCAGGAAGCAAAGGAGCTCATTGAACTCGTCCAGAGGTTATTCGGCGAGTAATGTCCTCTTTTTGATCGCCCGCGAAGGCTGTTTCGCGGCTCTCAATCGTTGCGGACATCGACGCTCTCAAGAAAGGGAAACGCGGTTTCCCGTCAGGGCGGAATTGCGCTTGACAGAAGTCGAAAAACGGCCCCATGCCGCCGCTTGCTGTAGTCCTTCCACGCTCCGAACCCTGTTACGATCGGGATGTGACGCGGTTTCGAGAACTCGCCATGCTGTTCCTGATGGTTTGTACAACTCGTGCTCTGCCACAGCAATCTCCGCCCGACCTTTCCGGTGTCTGGCGTTTGAATCCCAAGCTAAGTCAGGCCTCCGGTCGCCCTCCCAGCGAAATGCAGGTCCGCATTGAACAGGGTGGGTCCGGTATAACCATAACGATTCGAGGCGACGAAGAGACAATCGAGAAACTCCGCATCGGTTCGGACGACAACCACAACCAGATCCACGGTGCTCCCATGATCAGCGCTGTGAAATGGGAGGGGTCAACGTTGGTCGTCAATTCGGTGGCTACGTTTGGTGCAAACGAACTGCGCATGAACGACCGATGGACTCTTTCGCCCGACGGGCAGACCCTCACCTTCAAGCAGCACCACCAGTTCAAAGCCGAGCCCGCCGGTGATGAGACGATAGTGTTCGAGAAACAAAACGATGCGACCTGGGCGCCTTCCTTCGTACCCCCAACCGCAGAGCTGAAATACAAGAACATTCAGATCATGAAGGGTATGCCTGCGTCCCGTCTGATGCCAGTCATGATGATGTTCACGAAGTCGCTGGGTGTCGAGTGCAGCTATTGCCACCTTCCGGACGAGTTCGCGAAGGACGACAAGCCCACGAAAGCGACCGCCCGCCGCATGCTCAAAATGGTTCACCAGATCAACGACGAGAACTTTGCCGAAACCCGCTCTGTCTCTTGCTGGACCTGCCACCGCGGCAGTACGAAACCTGAGTCGCAGCCTAAATAGTCCCCAGGCGTCGCACTGTGCCTCTTGGGGTTGAAGTCATTCGCGGCGGGCGCCTGGGGTAAAGCGAAAACGATCACCGCCGACCTGACGGTTAGCAATCAGGCTGATTTCGTCCCATATCGGTAGCTACTGATCGTCCCTGGACGCACTGCGGCGGGATTGCGGCATGATCTGTGGGAGCTTCAGTAAACCTGCGGCACAATATGCAGAGATGCAGGCCGATATCTGCGATTTAGCCGGCAAAACGATCAGTCTTTCGATGCTATCCTCACCGACTCTAGCGGGCCCTCCCGCAGCGAGGGGTAAATGCAAACTCTTGCACTACGCTCCCATCCTCGTCTGGCTCTCAGTTCCATCAGCTTTTTCCGCCACTCACGGCCTTGATGGCATCTGGCAAAGCGAAGGCTACGGCAATGTCTTTGTCATCCAGGTAAGCCGCATCGAGTCATTTCAATTCACAACCACAACGTGTGTGAAAGGCCCAGCCGCCTATTTCATCCGCGCCAGTGCGACTGCGAAGGACTCGGACGGCGATCTCTTCACCATTCGCGATGGTGATTCTCCCGGCCACAAACTTCTTCACCCGGTTGGTTCCGCTGGTCACATTCGCCTCGACCGTATCTCTGCTCTTCCTACCGTCTGCACCCATCTCACACCCAATGTCCCTGCCGCCAACTTTGAAGTCTTTGCTCGTAGCTTCGCAGAACACTACATTTCGTTTGATCTCAAACATGCAGACTGGCAAGCGCTCATAGACCAGGCCCGCGTCGCCATCACGCCAGCCATGTCACCCGCGCAACTTTTCGATCTCATGAAAGGCCTGATCGAGCCGTTCGGCGACGCCCACACCGGGATCGAGGCCCATGCTATTCATCGCGAATTCGAGGGGTTTCGTCCTGGCGGCTATCAGCTTACGGAAGGCAACGCCGAACAAGAGTTCATTAGGCACAAAATGCCTGTTATCTGGGGCGTTACTGATCGTCTTCTTTCCACCCGGCTCCGCAAGTTCGACAATGGCCAAATCGCCTATGGTCACCTTGACAGGAACACTGGCTACCTCCGCATACTTACCATGGGCGGGTATACGAAGAACGGCGATGTCGAAGGCGATCTCCGCATTCTCGAATCAACGCTGGACACTATCTTTTCCGATTCCGATCTCCGCTTACTTGTCCTCGATCTCCGCATCAACTTCGGCGGTGCCGACGGAATTGGCCTCGCTATTGCCTCACGCCTCGCCAACGCTGACTACCTCGCATACACAAAACAGGCGCGCAACGATCCATCAGACCGCTCCAGCTTCACCCCCGCAGAGTCGATCATGATACACCCCAGTGATCGCCCCAGCTTTCACGGCCCCGTCGTCGAACTCATCGGCCCTCTCACGCAGAGCGCCGGCGAGACCTTCACCCAGGCACTCATGGGCCGTGCCCCACGCATTATCCGCATCGGCGAGAACACACAAGGTCTTTTCTCTGACACACTCTCTCGTCGCCTGCCCAACGGATGGACCATCTATCTCCCCAACGAAGTCTTCCGTACCGAAAAAGGCACAGCTTTCGAAGCCATCGGGATCCCACCGGACATCCCCATGCCCGTCTTTGCTGACCCGGATATCGCCGCTGGCCGCGACCCCGCTCTTGAGGCTGCACTCAGCCAACTCGTCCTACGCTGACGCCTGGGGCTACCACGACTCCGCGCGAGCGTGCACCGCGAGCATCCTTCAGACCATTGGGGTGTTGCGATTCAGGGTCGTTTGGCCGGGCCATCTGAACCTCAAAAACCACCGTAACGCTGATTTGTTCGCGATAAGTCGGCAAGGGCAACAGCCTTACTCACCAACGAACCCCGGTCTGAGTTGTCGCGGTAGGGACGACCATCGCTGATCGCCCCCCGCACAGAACCGTACGTGCGCGTCTACGCATACGGCTCCCACCTTGGATGGGTGGCGACAAAGCGGTCCATTGGATAAGGATGCAAGACACGGGGTACTGGAATCCAGCGGTTCAGAATCGGTTTGATCCGATCCCAGGTAGCCCGGTTCCGTTGACTGCGACGGACTAGAATAAACCGCCACAGCCTTCTTAACCGGTACATGAAGACCCTGAGGTGATCAAGATTTCCCGGTACCGCATGGTATTGGTAATAGCCCAGGCTCACCTTCTGTAACCACTCACCCACTAGCGCTACCGGCTCATGCATCCGGCGGCGCAACTCTGCCTTAATGGCATGCAGCTTGGCCACCATCCGCTTCTTCGCCGTTTCCCGCCAGACGATGAAGGTACCATTGCTCCGGCGCTTCCCACAATAATGTGTGAAGCCCAGGAACGTGAAGGTCTCGGGTTTTCCCTCTCCCCGTTGTTTCCGGTCGCGAGCGGCAAACCGCCCGAACTCAATCAGTCGAGTTTTCTCCGCATGTAATTCCAGACCGAACTTGGCCAGCCGTTCCCGAAAATCCTTCAGAAACCGCTCGGCGTCCGCCCGGTGTTCGAAACCCGCCACAAGATCGTCAGCGTATCGGACGACAATCACATCGCCTGCGGCCACTTTCTTGCGCCAGGCTTCTACCCATAGGTCGAATACGTAGTGCAGGTACACGTTGGCGAGCAGTGGGGAAACCACTGCCCCTTGCGGAGTACCTACCTTAGATTCCGACCATTGGCCATCTTCCGATACGCCCGCCTTCAACCATTTCTGGATCAGGCGGAGTATCCGGGGATCGGCCACGCGGTGCTCGACAAACTTTAATGCCCATTCGTGCGATAAATTGTCGAAAAAGCTTCGAATGTCTGCGTCGAGCACCCAGTTCACTCGCTTCTTCTGGATTCCCACGGTCAGCGCATCCAGCGCCTGATGCGGGTTGCGACCCGGCCGGAAACCATACGAGAAGCCTTTGAAGTCCACCTCGTAAATCTGATTGAGAATGGTCACCACAGCCTGTTGAACAATCTTGTCCTCCAGTGCCGCGATGCCCAATGGACGTAGCCGCCCATCGGTCTTCGGAATATAGACTCTTCGTGATGGCTGTGCCTGATACGCTCCACAGTGTACTCGGCTGTGCAGATCGGCGATCCGATCCTCCAGTCCGGTCTCATACTCCTTCCATGTCACGCCATCCACTCCCGGAGCAGCTTGCCGCTTCAAAGCGTAAAAGCTGTCCTGGAGCAGACCAACGCTCATATGGTGAAGCAGAGCGGTGAACTGTTCCTGTCTCTTTTCCTTTGCTGCTTGTCGCACACCGCTCAATCCCTGGGACACTCGTTCCCCGCTCTGTGTCGGGCTCGTGTGGGACGGAACGATGTTCTCCTTGGCCTGCGCCCTTCCCTCCCCAACCTCCGCTGAAGATTGCTCCTCTTTGTTCGGCTGGTTCATCGGTAGTACAGCGCAGTCCGACTCCTCCGGCGCGTGCCTGTTGGCCTTGTGGCTTTGAGCCTTCACCAACCGGTCTCGATCCTGGTTCGACCGAGAAGCCCCGGAGGTCTCCCGGTTCTCGTGCATGTTGTTTCTCAGCGTGCGCGGGTTCTTAGACTACGCAGGACCGACCGACCACTCGCGACCTAACGCGGCCGACCGTTTTGCTTTCCCCCAAAATCGGGACGGAGTCAGCACCCTGTTCAACCGTTTTTCGAAGCTCAATAGCCCGGCCCACCGATACCCCCGATCTACGCTTCGACCAACACCTCGCGATGTTGACCGCAAGTCTAGGGGCCAAGATGGATTCGCTTCTCCTTTCTTGTACGACTCTTTCATTCGCTACAACATGCCGGTTTATCCCGGCGCACCCCGAAATACGGCCGAATTCGGAACGATATGACGTGTTATCGGCAGTTTGCCGGCTTCAGATTCCGCTGATGTCTACGTTCCAAACGGCCAAGCGGGCGCGCCGTCCGGACACGATTTCGCTGCGGGCCGACTTCCGTGCGGTTGGCTCAAGCCGGCGCACTTGGTCGCTCACGCAGACCAGGAACATCGGTTGTCGGGCGTTCTTTAATAGATCGATGATTCTGTCCTGTTGATCTTCGAGGAAAATCGACGCGCCATCGGTGAGCAAATGCAGATTAGAGGCACTGGAGAGCAGGTCGCCGAGGTGTTTTCCCATTTCGCGCTGCAGGAACCGCAATACCCGGCGAATTTTCTGCAAGGAGAAGCCCTTGCGGCGCAATTCGGCGATGACCGTGATCTCGACCACGTCTTGCGGCAGATAAGTCCGCTTGCGGCCTTCGTGGCGCGGCGAGACGACCTTGCGCTCGTCCCACCACTGCAATTGCCGCAAACTCACTGAGGCAATTCTGGCCACATCGGCGCTGCTGTAGATGCGGCTCGCCTGAGGTAAATCAGAATGCGACCTGCGTGTTTTGAACATATCGCCTGGGTCCCGTTTGAGCGGAGCTCTTATTTTGGCATCTCCGCTTTGGCTACTATACACCCGTTCAGCTCTTTCGATCTCGGAGCAGCAGGTTCACGGAGCAGCAGGTTCAGATGACGCCCTCGTAGAAGCGAATTGAAGTCCCTGGCTCCCGCTAGATGTCGTGGGTGCTTATTTGTATTGTCGGTAGCTGTCTTTCAGCCACGATTCAGCAGAGAAACGCCCAGACTCGATACCTACTGGAGTCATCACGCACCTTAGACCGGCTTGCCGCGCTCCCACCAAAACTGCCCCTTGTTTTCCTGCTCGGCCGCCTTATGCAGGCCCTCAGTCTTCAGGACGACGATTTTGCGGTACATCAAGTATTCGACATACGCCACCGTTTTTTCGGTACTCCACTTCATCTTCTTAGCTACTGCGCTCATCGGTTTCGTCCAGGGCACATTAGTTCGGGGACATGAGGTCAGAATCTCAACGACTTGTTCTTCGGTCTCGTTCATGTTTACTGGCCTCGGATTTGACGGAGTAGGTGGGAAGCATATCACTGCCTGCAACATCCTGCCTACCGATGTGTTCAATCGCCATCCTACCCGCGAATGTGGGCAAGCAACGCGCGCTATGCCGGTGGAGACGCGCCGCATGCCCCCTCCGGGCGTTAACCGGTTTTATCCGTCGCCAGCTCAGAACCGTAGATTGGCGCGCCAGTTCTAGCGCGTCCCCCGTCGACTCCACTTGGCTGCAGCTGGAGTGAACCCCAAAAATGAGACACCGAGTTAAGGGAACAAATACATTGAATGGAGTGAGGAATGGATTTGTCCCGAGCTATTTACAGTCGCGATCTGAAGATCGCCGCGATGCGCGCGTTGGACGCGGGCTCGACCACCGGTGAAATTGCGCGGAAGTATCAACTGAGCCCGAAACTGCTGGAGCGCTGGCGCGGAGAGTGGCGAGCCAAGGGGGAATCGGCTTTTCCCGGCATTGGCCGGCGCGGTGACGGCCTACCGGCACTTGATGATGTCCGGCGGATCGCCGAGTTGGAGCGCAAGATCGGCCAGCTCACCATGGAGAATGATTTTTTAAAAAAGGCCTTGCAGCATTTCAGGGATCATCACCCGCCGGCCGTCGTCAGTGGCGCGGATGCCTGTTTGAAGAAATCCAGCAAGGCAGGGCGAAAGGCCAAGCCGTGAACGCGCTGTGTCAGATGACCGGTCTGAGCCGGGCCGGTTTCTATCGCTGGCGGCTGCCGCGCCAAGCCACTCCGGTGGAGATGGAACTGCGCGATCAGATGCAGAAGGTCGCGCTGGAATGGCCGGCGTATGGCTACCGAAGAATCACCTGTGAACTGCGGCAGCGCGGCTTTGCGGTCAACCACAAACGCGTGCTGCGGATGATGCGGGAAGACAATCTGCTGTGCGTGCGGCGGCGAGCGTTCGTGGTCACCACCGACTCGCGGCACAACCTGCCGGTTTATCCGAACTTGGCGCGCCAGATCCAGACCACGGCGATCAACCAGCTTTGGGTCGCCGACATCACCTACATTCGACTGCGCACGGAGTTCGTGTACCTGGCGGTGGTGCTGGACGCCTTCTCGCGGCGCGTGATCGGCTGGGCGCTGGGCCGGACGCTGGAAGCCGAACTGGCGGTGACGGCATGGCGCATGGCGCTGCTCGAGCGGCAACCGTCGCCCGGCCTGGTGCATCACTCCGACCGCGGCGTGCAGTATGCTTCGCACGACTACACGGAACTGCTGAAGCAACACCACGCCACCATCAGCATGAGCCGCAAGGGAAACCCTACGACAACGCGGCTTGCGAGTCCTTTATGAAAACGCTGAAACAAGAGGAGGTTTACCGCAACGAATACCGCGATTTCCACGACGCCCGCTCCAGCATTGGTGAGTTCCTGGAGCGCGTCTATAATCAGAAACGGCTGCACTCGGCTCTCGGATATCTTCCGCCCGCCGAGTTCGAGAACGGCGCCTCCCAATGAGATGGGATTGTCATCGCACGCCGCAGAACGGGGGCTCTGCCCCTGCGACCCCGGGATTTAACGCAGTTGCGCCAGAATGGCTGACCAACTACGGGGCGGCCGCCGTCGCCGCCCCGGCCGTTCCGGCCGCTGAGTCGACGCTCGGGTCGCATCCCTGCGTTGCCCTATCCTCCGCTCAGGTCCTTCCAGAGTGGATTAACCGTAACCTCGCCGTCCACGCTTTCACAGTGAACGGCGATAACCCCCTTAACTTCGTGTCTCACTCCAGGGGTTCACTTCAAGCCGTCTTCTTTGCTCTCGCCCTTCCCTTCCGTTTAGAGAGGGCAACTTCCGCGGTAGTCAGATACCCCCCGCAAAGCGGGTGGCTTGATGAGTTTGGCGGCCTCAAAGGCGGTTGGTCTATGGGTTTAGGCGTCGCGCGTTGCGCGCCTTATGGCTCGGCTAGAATTGTCCGCCCGCTCCATCCGTCGCGTCTTGTTCGCGGATGGATGTGCGGACCTGCTCCAATTCGAACCCGACGGTTGACACCGCGTAACCGCGGGCCCAGAAGTGCTCGCCCGTGAAGTTTCGTTCTTTACCGCACAGACGGGCGATAGCGATGGCGCTCTTCCCCTTGAGAAACCCGCTCACCGAAGCGACCGGGTGCTTGGGTGGAATCGCAGTGCACATGTGCACATGGTCCGGCATCAGGTGACCCTCAATGATCTGGCATTCTTTCTGCCGGGCGAGCGAGTGGAAGATTGCGCCCAGTTGCCGACGCGTTTGCCCGAAGATGGCCTTCCGTCGTCGCTTGGACACGAACACAACGTGGTACTTGCAGTCCCATTTTGAATGGGATAGGCTCTGATAAAGCTCTGACATGAGATCCTCTCCTGGTGGGTCATCAAGCCACTTGGAGAGGATTTTACTCCCGTATCGGTCAAACCTTTTCGAGTCTCACTGGTCGAACCAGTGGCTTACCCGGCTCGGTTTGTTTAACGACTACCGGCTTGTTCGATGGTCAGTTGTGAAAGCGGCCCCAGCACGATAGGCCACATAACTCTTGGCACCAAGCAAACAGGTGCGCCCAGTGCGGGAAATCCGCACGCTGGGTGCGATGTGGCGGGGGCTGGAAAGGAGCGGCCGATAAGGCTGAGAATTTGCAGGGTGAAAGTCCCTGTGCTGTCAATTACCTGTAGTCAGACAGCTAGCATATTCGGTGCGTGCGGAGGTAACGAAGCACGTTCTGCCCGGATGTAAAAGTCACCAACTGCCCTGCGGGAGACCGTCGTGGTAGGAGCGATCAGGGTGGCGAGCAAATTGTGAGGCTTGAACATAAAGAAATGGCTGCAATCTCGAACCCCCCCGCTTGTGAAGTCGCTTTAAGCGGAATGTTACGGTATGCCGACCCATGTTCCCGTGGGGAAGGCCGCTGTGGTAGAGGAAGAACCAGGTATGTGCAATCTGCCAACCGTCGTGATAGGGGCCCAGGCATCACAGGAAAGATTTTCAGAGATAACGTCGGGAAGGACCCGCTGGCAGCAGGGGCTGGTAGCAACCTGCAAAGCTTCCTCAAACGAGACCAAAAGTCGAAGGAGAGGAAAGCCAGATGGGTTTGGCGCACGAGTTGGTAGTAGCGATGACGGAGGGGTAATGCCCTCGGAAGAGGCGGGACACGTCTCTCCAATGGAGGTAACACCAAGATTGGGCGAAGCGACTCTGGACACTTGGCGGTTTCTACGTCAGGGTGGGTGGCCGGCTTGATAAAACCGGCGCAACGCTCAGGCTGGCCTAGAGACGAGGCTGAGGGTAAACCAGGAAGGGCAGGGGTGGATGCGAGCCAGCGCTTCAACCTCTCTCAACTGGGAAGGCCCACGGAAGAAAGCCAAGGTTTCAAACCGGACCACGGGAAATCCGGCCGTCCGGGATTATAGGGGGGCCTCGGGAACCGTAGCCATGGTGGAACTGTGAACCCATCCCGCAACCGAAAGGGCGGGGCTGGTAACCCTCCACCTACAGCTGGCGCGCCCGAGCTCCATCCCGACCGTAGCCATGGTGGAACTGTGAACCCATCCCGCAACCGCAAGGAGGGGGCTGATAACCCTCCACCTACAGCTGGCGCGCCCGAGCTCCATCCCGACCGGATTTACGGTCGAGTTAGTGAGGCACTCCCAGAGGAAACGGGGAGTAAACAGATAGGCTTGACCTTCGGAACACCGCGCCAGTCCTCGACCCGACCGGCAGCCACGGAAAGAGGAACGATAAATGGGCTTGTTCGGTAATCGTCGGCGCACTGCGATCCGTGCTCTGCTGGCCGTTCTTTTCAACCAAGCATTGGGCGTTAAGAAGTAATATCGCTAGCTTAGCTAACTGTTGCACTACAGAACGGCCCAAGTACTTTCAACGCCAGCGATTGACAGTTCTCCGGGAGAGAGACCTTTCGAAAGCGATGAAGCTCGGTCGCAACCCAATATAATTGGTCGTGCCCGTTCCGTCGGGGAGTACTCGGCACCCGCGGAGGATTATGCGTTTATTCTCGACCGACGGTCGTTTCGGCTCGGCGTCTCTTCCGAATTTTGCGCTGTTTGTCACGTTTTTGTCTCAGCCCGGTTGTCGGTCGACGGATGCATCATGCCCGACAACCAGTTCGTTCAACCCGCACACAGTGCCTCCCCGAACCGGCGGAGCATCAAGGAGAACCACATGAGCGACAATCCGGAATTTGTCAGACTCCAGGAAGCGAAGAACAAAAAAATCCCCTGGAGAAAATGGGGGCCATATCTCAGCGAGCGCCAATGGGGAACGGTTCGGGAGGACTACAGCCCGGATGGCAATGCCTGGGACTACTTCACCCACGATCAGGCCCGGTCGCGTGCCTATCACTGGGCGAGGATGGCATTGCCGGCATCAGCGATGACAAGCAGTTGTTGTGCTTCAGCATCGCTCTGTGGAACGGCAAGGATCCCATCCTCAAGGAGCGCATGTTCGGCTTGACTAACAGCGAGTCCAACCACGGCGAAGACGTCAAGGAGTACTACTTCTATCTCGATAGCACCCCGACGCATTCGTACATGAAGTATCTGTACAAGTATCCGCAGAACGCATTCCCTTACGACAATCTGGTTGAGAATAGCAAAGGCCGCAACCGTCTCGAGATGGAATACGAGTTGCTCGACACGGGAATCTTCAATGGCGACCGCTATTTCGACGTGTTCGTGGAGTACGCCAAGGTCGCTCCCGAGGACATCCTTGTTCAAATTTCCGTTGCTAATCGCGGGCCCGAGTCGGCGACACTTTCCGTGCTGCCAACGCTGTGGTTCCGCAATACCTGGACCTGGTGGGAGGACACACCGAAGCCGTGGCTGAAGCAGGTGACAGCGACGGGTGGCTCCAGTGCTGTTGCCGCAATACACGAGCGGCTCGGCGACCGCTATCTCTATTGCGAAGGGGCTGTACCTATTCTGTTTACGGAGAACGAAACCAACAACCAGCGGATCTCTGGGACGCCGAATGTTTCGCCGTTCGTCAAGGACGGGATCAACAACTACGTGGTGCACGGCCAGCAGGGCGCGGTGAATCCGCAACAGACTGGAACCAAGGCAGCGGCTCAATATGAACTCAGCGTGGGCGCCGGGCAAAACGCTTCCGTCCGGCTGAGGCTCAGCAACGTAGCTCCTGTGGCGATTGGCGACCCCTTCAAGAACTTCACGGCAGACATTGAATCCCGCCGCAGTGAGGCGGACGAGTTCTACCGGGCCATCACGCCCGAACGGGTCACCGAAGATCAGGCCCGGGTTATGCGCCAAGCCATGGCCGGAATGCTATGGAGCAAGCAGTATTTCGGCTTCGACATCGACAAATGGCTGGAAGAACATGGCGTGGATCCGATGCGGCCCGGCAGCACGCAGATCCGAAACTTGGAATGGTTCCACCTGGTGAACCACCACATCATTTCCATGCCGGATAAATGGGAGTATCCCTGGTACGCGGCCTGGGACTTAGCCTTCCACACCATCGCTCTCTCTGTCGTCGATCTGGATTTCGCCAAGCAACAGGTCGACATGTTGTTGGGCGAATTCTTCCTGCATCCCACCGGACAAATCCCAGCCTACGAATGGAATTTCAGCGACGTCAACCCGCCCGTGCATGCCTGGGCAACACTTTTCTTGTACCGGACCGAGCAGGCTATGTTCGGCAGGGGCGACGCCGATTTTCTCAAGCGGTCGTTCGGAAAGCTGATGCTCAATTTCAGTTGGTGGATCAACCGCAAGGATCGCTTCGGCAAGAACCTCTTCGAAGGCGGTTTCTTGGGATTGGACAACATCAGCGTTTTCGACCGCAGTGCGACGCTGCCCACAGGCGGCCATCTGGAACAGGCGGATGGAACCTCGTGGGTCATGCTGTTCTGCCAGAATCTTCTGGAGATCTGCCTCGAGTTGGCTGGTGCCGATCCAGCTTATGAGGACATGTCAACCAAGTTAATGGACCATGGGCTCTGGATCGCCCACGCCATGAATCAAACGGGCCCGGGTGGGATGTGGGACGAAGAAGATGGATTCTACTATGATGTCCTGCGCCTTCCCGACGGCAGCGCGACGCGGCTAAAGGTGCGGTCTATGGTGGGACTGTTGCCCGTTTGTGCCACTACCGTAGTTGAACCATGGCAGCGGGAATTCATGCCTGGCCTAACCACCACCTTGGCTGAGCGCTTGCGGCGAATGCCCGAACTCAGAGCGAGCTTCCACGCAACCGGACCAGGCCATTATGGTGTCGGAGAACGAGGCATTATGGCGATTGTCAACCAGGAAAGGCTTCGCCGGATACTCACCCGGATGCTCGATGAGAACGAATTCTTGAGCCTGTACGGCATACGAGCTCTCTCCCGCTATCACCTGGATAATCCTTATGTTGTCCACGTGGAAGGCCAGGAATACCGGGTGAACTATCTTCCTGCCGAATCGGACACCGGCATGTTCGGGGGTAACTCCAACTGGCGCGGGCCTATCTGGTTGCCCGTCAATGTGCTGCTGATCCGCGCATTGATGTCTTACTACCTCTATTACGGCGACAACTTCAAGATTGAGTGTCCAACCGGCTCCGGGAACTTGATGAACCTCTTTGAAGTAAGCCGCGAGATTGCCAACAGGCTCACCGGGATCTTCACACGGGATAAATCTGGGCGACGTCCCGTCTACGGAGGCGCAGAGAAATTTCAGACCGACCCGCACTGGAAGGACAACATCCTGTTCTACGAATACTTCCACGGTGACAACGGCGCGGGGCTGGGAGCAAGCCACCAAACCGGCTGGACCGGCCTCATTGCCAAGCTGATCGATATCTTTGGCCGTCTGGACGGAAGGCAGGTTCTGGAGGCCGGAAGGTCGGCGGCATTCGCGAGGAGCGAGGCCAAGAGGTAGCTCGTGCTAGAACACGAGTCAGGGGGCGTCGAGCTTCTGGGGACGTATCAATAGCGTATGAGAAGTTTTTTTGGCTGCCTGCTAAACTTAGCAGCCCGGCGATTACTTGGAGCGATCGTGATGCCTAGGAAAAGACCTTGCATCGTGATTTGCGTTAAGAGTTCCCGCGACAACCTGCCAGTCAATCAACGAAGCCAGTGCTGCCTAGCTGCTAGCGGTCTGAGGCCGGGTTCTAGACTAGGGAGCTTGAGTGGATTACTCCCGATATACACGCTTGGACGAAGCCGCTGGTTCGCGGACGGCCTGCGGCCGTGCCAGAGATGAGATAGGCTATCGTTATGCTGTTTTGGCATTTCTACTTTCGCTAGACAGTACGAAAGTACCAAAACAGCCAACTAGCTCCATACTTAATAGGTAGGCCGCGCC
Organism: uncultured Acidobacteriaceae bacterium; assembly: GCA_963771305.1. Classification (GTDB taxonomy): domain Bacteria; phylum Acidobacteriota; class Terriglobia; order Bryobacterales; family Bryobacteraceae; genus CAJCIT01. The sequence continues at coordinate 180,973 of CAVYTS010000017.1, read as the reverse complement.
AGCGGCCCTCCTCCAAGCGACCTGATCGAAAGTGCCTCGGGCTCAGCCTACCTCAGCTTGCCGACCGTTCTCTGCCGAGTCACTTCCGATCAAGACTATAGGCTTAGCGTCTGGAATCAGTGGTCGCGTTGGACCCACCGGCAGCCGGAGCCTGCAGTTTAGGAGACCACCCGATATCTGGTGTTATCGGTAGCCAAGTCTCGGGCTATCGACCGAGCATCGAGACTACCGGAACGCCCAGCGCGCAGCGCGCCGGAATTCTGACATTATTCGCTACCTTGTAATGCGTCATTAAAGTCTTCGCCTCCGAGCAGCTGCGCTTAAACACGGAAGGTAGGAGTCGCCGACCCGGCCAGCTGCTTAGCTTTGGGGATGTTTCTCTGGCTCCTTTGGCTCCTTTGGGTGCTCAGCCGGGGCCGGGTGCGGAGCTGGCTTCGCCACTGGGGCTGGGTGTGGCGCCGGGTGTGCAGCGGGCTTCGCTTCCGTAACCGCGTGGGGAGCCGGCTGCGCCGCGGGAGCTGGGTGCCAAGCGGGCGGCGGGCGCGTCGCAGGCCTGCTTTCCACTTGCTGCTGGGCTACAGGAGGACGAGTCGCCGAAGAAGGACGACTTGCGGGCTGCGTAGCAACGGGATGCTGGGAAGGGGGTGCGGATGCCGCAGCCGAGGCAACTCGAGGCATCGCCGGTGCACCTTTGGCCGGGACGGCGGCGTGCTGTAGCTCAGTCACATTTGCTACCGGCCGAGGCACGGCGGCATGTGTCGGTAATCCCTTATTTGCCGAAGCAAAATTGGAGCGATCCTGCCTTGCCACTTGCTGATGCTGGACCTGAACCGAGGTGGGCTGTATATGAGGCTGCTTTGCAAACGCCTGCTCCTGAGGGGTGGGGCGGGCTGCTATGCCATTGGGGCCTCCATTGAAGCTGGTGCGACTGTTATTGACGATCGTCGTGTTATTAATCACTGTCTTATTGATGTAAGTATTATGAACGACCGTGGTGTTGACATTGACAACAGCGGTGTTGTAGGCGAAGGTTCCGTTTCGCCATTCACCACCAACGAAGCCAACGCCCCCATAGCCGAAGCCATAGTTCACGCCACCATAAAATCCGACTTGAGTACCCCAATAGCCAGCGTGAAAGACGTAGATGCCGCCAGTGCCCCAACCCCAATACCCAGGTGTCCACAGATAACCTGGTTGCGGGGCAGCCACCCAAGTCCCAGGAACCCAGAAGTAGTCATTATTATTCGCGTCCCAGGCCCAGTAGCCCGGCGTCCAGATGTAGTTGGGGCTTGGGCAGGGAGGTTGCACATACACGGGGAGTGCCGGCGGGGCAATGTTGACGGAGATGCCGAAGGACACCTGAGCGAATGAAGCTGCCGGCAAAGCAAGGAGTATTCCAACTAGGAGGTGTTTCCGAAACAAACAGTTAAGTGGCATCATCACGTCTCTCCTTACGTCCCGTTCGACCTGAATCTTTCAGTTCTTCTCTGCTGCCCCAGTAGCTTCCGAAAAGCCTGGCGACAATTATGCTTGTGAGACGCTGGCGCCACAATGCCAATTTCCAACTTTCAGCTGTATGGAGTGTTTTCTGAAGCACAAACGTAATCTTTATGAATCGTAAGATTACTCGGGACCTTTATTGACCGTCGAATTCTGCATCGTGCAAACGGCCAGACACCTCCCAGGTCTGCAAAACCTTCGCCGATTGCTTTCACCGCTGCCAGCGCCTATTTCTCTTAATCGGTCGTCGATCAATGGACTGTCTGAGCTCTTTAGTGCCAACAACCTCGCCATCCGCCGAGATGAAGTTGAGGATAAGAACCCGTAATATCTGGAAACTGGACCGTTGTGAAAGCAGTGAAACAATGGCCTAGGCAAACGCAAGAATGCTAGTCTGCAAAGCGATGCCGAAGCAGTCAGACACCCCCCGCAAAGCGGGTGGCTTGATGAGTTTGGCGGCCTCAAAGGCGGTTGGTCTATGGGTTTAGGCGTCGCGCGTTGCGCGCCTTATGGCTCGGCTAGAATTGTCCGCCCGCTCCATCCGTCGCGTCTTGTTCGCGGATGGATGTGCGGACCTGCTCCAATTCGAACCCGACGGTTGACACCGCGTAACCGCGGGCCCAGAAGTGCTCGCCCGTGAAGTTTCGTTCTTTACCGCACAGACGGGCGATAGCGATGGCGCTCTTCCTGTAGTCCGCAAGAACATTGTCCGCCCCTTCTGACGGACCCCGTAACGGTTCGTAACATGTCGCGGCGCGGGTTTCGCCGAAGTGCTCCTCCGAAGCTTATGCCGCCACCCTTTCCAGCGAATACTCGTGGTGAAGCCCGTCGAGAACCGGCTTGCTCCGGATCACGTGCCCGGCAGGAATGCGATGGCAGTCCGTACTTTCTGGCGGGGAGGGACACATGGGCGCCGGTATGCCCGGGCCAAGGCTCATGTGCGGCCTCCCGTGATTGAAATGCGCCATCCACGATCTCAAGATCAGTTTCAGGTGGCGCTCATGGAAGGGAATGATGAAGTCCAGGCATTCTCGACGTAGTGAGCCGCCGAAGCGTTCGCAGACAGAGTTCGCCCGGGGCGCCCGCACCGGAGTTCGGAGCACTCGCACACCCATGGCTGTCACGGATTGATCCAGCTCCTTAGAAAAGATGCTGTCTCGGTCGTGGATCACGAACCGATACCGATGATCGCCCGGCAGCGCCTCGCGAAACTGCTGCAAAGTCCACTCCGCCGTCGGATGGGCGGTCACGTTGTGATGGAAAATGCGCCGGGTCCCCACTTCTATCAACACGAATACATAAAGGGTGCGGAACGTCGCCGTGATCACGACGAAGAAGTCGCACGCCACGATCACCTTGGCATGGTTATGGACGAAGGTCAGCCAACGCTGCTTCGGATCGGGTGTTCGCGCAGGACCTCCGTGCCGCAGGTACTTCTCCACGGTGCGGGGCGACACCCGGATCCCCAGTTTCAGATTCAATTCGTTGGCGATGCGTTCCTCGCCCCAGGTCGGATTCGCAGCGGCCATCTTGCGGATCAATTGTCGGAGGTCCTTGGGCAGGGGCGGTCGTCCCGTCGGCTTCGACTTCCAGCGCCAGAAGAGCCGGAATCCTTTGCGGTGCCAGCGGATGAGGGTATCGGGCTTGACGACCACCAGCGCCACCCGCCAATCGAACAGCCGACTCACGGTGGCCATCAACCACCTGGTAGCATCGTGGGCCTCGGTGCGGCTTGACCTGCCGCTCCTGGAAGAGCGCCAATTGCTTTCGCAGAAACAGGTTTTCCGCAGCCAACGCTGCGCGGGACGTACCACCAGGACAAGCAGCCGACCCAGGTTGAAGAAGGCGACGCATGCAGTTAGGAAGCAGTGTCGCACGGCGGTGAGGAAGATTAACAGTCCCGACATGAACGCCCAGGATCGCACGTTACCGGACGTTACGAGCTGTGATCCAGCCACCGGACCAAGTTTCTGCGCATCACACCATTCCGATCATCTCCCCGAGGGTGGCGTGAGTGTGACGAAACACATGCCAACTCAGCCAAGGAATCCCGAGTTTTTCTCCTGCGGGCTTTAGCGCACGCCTAAGCAGGTTCCGTTCACTCAGAGGCGTGCCGAACCTAGAGGCGAACACTAAATCATCCGGGCCGGCGAACTTCGATTTCGCCCGGATCTCCGTTAGCTCACTTACGACGGACCTGCTTAACGGTAGGTTTCTCCGCCTGGACTTGGCCTTTACCGATCCGAACTTGCCGCGATAATAGTTCTCTCGGACGGCCAGCGACCACGGCTCCAGCGCCTCCCTTCCAACCACTGCCACCTCCTGGGTAAGATTCAGTCTCTTCCATCGCATCGCCAGCATCTCCGCCACGTTCAAGCTCGTGGTCATTGAAACTAGCGCCATGGCCCGCACCATGGGTGGCAAGATCGAGAGCACTTCACGCCCAACTTCAAAACTGAGGGCGTGGGTTTCCTTACGCTGCATCTCAGGCAGACGCACACCACAGACCGGATTATCCCCGTGGTATGCCCGCTTAGATTTCGCGTGGTTGAAAACCGCACTGACGGCGTTTCGGATGTGGACTGCTGTTTGCACCGAGTATCCGGCCTCAATCTTCATCTTTACCAGCGCCTGCACTTCATCGCTGGTTATGTTACGCAATCGAAATTCCCCAATGGCGGGAACTACATGTTTGGTCAAAATATAGTCATACGGTTTCTGCCCGGCGTGCTTCAACGCCGAAACAACATCAGGCTTGAGTCTGGCCTCAATAAACTCAGCCACGGTCATCAGCGAATGGGGCTTCTGCGCCTGCTCGTCTATACTGGTGAGAATTTCGTTCGCTATTCGCTGGGCTTCTCTCTTACTCACCTCCTTTGCGTCCGCAATCCGCTGATTGCGCCGAACTCTTATGATCTTGCCCTCTTGGTCTAAGGCATCTTCCCGATAGGCCAGGTACCAGGCGTTCCCTTGCTTGGGTAAGTGGCCGTTCTTCTGTCCCCTACGTCGAGCCATCGTCTCTCCTGATCGCCCGTGGGATGGCTCGGCAGAGAGGATATCACGGCATGGTTGCTGCCGTGGCTCGCCCTTCCTGCATAAGCTGCCCATCTCTTAACCTCATTACGTCTCAGCCACCTTGTCGCGGTTCAAGCAGTTCACACGGTTGACCCAACGTTGTTTCCGAATTACTCGCGAATACAGTTCTGACCGCCGGTCGATCAGAACAGGATGGAAGAACTGCGTGAGCCGCGCCAATTTACCTGGGGCTCACTCGACATCTTCTGCTTCGGCGCTGGTCTCTTCAACGAAACGCTGATACTCGTGTTGAAACCGCATGGCAAGTTTGCCCGTTGGCCCGTTGCGTTGTTTCCCAATGATGAACTCGGCACGCCCCCGCAGAGTCGAGTCCTGCCGGTTGTATTGCTCAGGCCGGTGAACGAAGAGCACCACATCGGCGTCTTCTTCGAGGCTGCCCGTTTCCTTGAGGTCCGCGAGTCGCGGACGGCGGGCCTCCCTTTCACACTCCCGGTTCAGTTGTGAGAGTAGTATCACCGTGACGTTGAATTGGCCGGCTAGATTTTTCAGTGAGTGCGAAATCTCACTCAACTCCTGATGGCGGTTTTCAACTCGGCCCATGCTCCTCATGAGTTGCAAGTGGTCGATAACTACCACACGGATGGGATGCTTTGCTATCAACTTACGAAGTGCGGACGTCACCGCCGGAATCGTGCGGGCTCGCGAGTCGTCAATGAAAAGTGGCAGGCCTTTAATCTGTGACGCTGCGGTCAGCACCTTCAGCCGTTCGGCTGCGTCGAGACGGCCGGCTCTGAAGCGCTGCGCATCGACGCAACCCACTGCCGAAATCAGCCGCCGGATCAAGCTGTCTTCAGTCATTTCGAGCGAAAACACAGCAACGCCTTCGCCGAGGCCGGCCGCGTGGTGTGCGAGTTGCATACCGACGATTGACTTGCCCATCGACGGCCGGCCGGCCACGAGGAACAAGTCTCCGCGGTGGAGTCCGCACAACGACGCCGTCAACCGAGGCCACGGTGTTTCCGCGCCCACACCGTTTCGCGGAGGCATCAAGAACGAGTTGATACCGCCGGGGAAGGACGTCATTACGTCGCCTGGATTGGGCCACCGCACCTCATTCCCATGCCGGTCCGCGAGCTTTGACAGGATGCCTCCGGCTTCGCAGAGAATCTCTTGAGCGCCATCGCGAGCGAGCATGCAGCGATCAATGAGCGATTCGGCAGCGATGATAGCCCGCCGAAGCGTGGCCTTCTCCTGAACGATTCGCACGTAAGAATCGAGGTTCGGGATTCGCGGTAAGCCATCGTCCAGGGAGGCAACGTAGCTTATTCCATCCGCATCCAACTCGCCCTTGTCGCGAAGTTCATTTACAACGGTAACTCTGTCGATCTTTTCGCCGCGCGTGTTCAGGTCCGTCATGCGGAGAAAGATCCGCCGATGTCGCTCAATGCTGAAATCGCCGCTGGAGAGCACCCCGGCCACGAGGTCGAACTGCTGAGAGTCGTTCAGTATCGAGCCAAGCACAAGCTTTTCGGCTTCGATGTTCGCCGGTAGGTCCCGGCCTGTAATTGTGTTCGTCATGATGGGAGCTCCTGATAATCGTCTTTTTCGGTAATGGTTTGACTTGGCGCGATCTCGTCTTCCCACCGTTCGCCATTCAGCCAGGTGGCAGCGTACGGTCGCCAACGCGGTTCTGTGAGTAACATCTCTGCCCTGCGGGGGAACAGGCCGACGGCTGGGTGGTGAGCTTAGCAACCATTTCACGGATAAGTTCGTCGTCGGCACCCAGTTCCCGCAACCGTTTGCTGTGATAACGGATCCGTTTCCCCCTTTCCGACTCATGCATTTGTTTCGGGCCGGGTTCCTGGTAGGGATGCCCTCCCTTCAGAATTGCGTAGACAACGGTCAGCAAACTGTGGGCCATGGCGACGTTAGCCTTGTTCTCACCTAACCGCTTCACCCATCGGTGGAACTTACGCTAGAAGGTCGAATCGCGCTTCCGGGCAGCTGCCCAGCCCGCCTCGGCCAGCGCTGCCAGCAGAAACTTGTTCCCCTTCTTGATGTGGCTATGCTTGCTTTTACCCGCCGACCGGTTATTGCCGGGACATATTCCGCTCCAGTTGCACAAATGCTTCGCGGTTTCAAACTGGCCCATGTCGGCCCCGATCTCGGCTAGAATTCTGGCTCCGGTCATCTCCTTAATACCCGGAATCGTCTGCAGCAGTTCGTACTGTTCCCGGTAAGGTTCCAGCCTTCTCTGGATCTGCTCCTCCAGTTCCTCCATCTGGCGGTCCAGCAACACCGCGTGTTCCACGCTTTGTGCAATCAGCCAACGGTGATGATCGTTCATCTGGTGTCTCTCGAGAGCCTCCGTGAGTTCCGGGATCTTTTGCCGCAACTTCCGTTTGGCCAGTTGGGCTACCTGTTCGGCGGCGAGTTCCTCGCCCGTCAAAAGAACACCGACCATGGCTTGCCCCGACACGCCGAATACATCGCTGACGATGTTGCCAATCTTGACGTTGGCCACCTCCAGTACTTTCTGTACCCGGTTCTTTTCTGCCGCCAGACAGCTCAGCAGCTTCTTCCTCCTTCGGGTCAGATCGCGCAGTTCCACAATGCTCCGAGGCGGCAGGAAACTCCCTTTCAGCAACCCATGCCGATGCAGGTGACCCAGATTCTTCGCGTCCCGGAAGTCGGTCTTATCGCCGCGTTCCGGTTTGTGCTTCTTCGGGCAGACCAGCACAATATCCTCACTGCCCTCCAGAACGTTCTTCACCGGGATCCAGTACGATCCCGTGCTTTCCATCGCCACGCTGGTGCAGCCCTCCTGGATGAGCCACTGTGTCAGTTTCTCCAGTTCCGGCACGGTGGTTCCAAACGCCCGTGTCGTCACCTCTCCATCTTTGTCGGCTGGACCCACCATGAGAGCGGCCGCGACTTCTCTCTTGCCCACATCGATTCCAGCGCACCGTTCGATTACCGCAGGGATTTCGATCATGACTCTGCTCCTTGCTTGCGAAGCGAGCAGCCGGCGTATCGTTTACACTTTGCCTCTCGGGCACTAGGCGCCAATCCGGGGTCCATATCCGCCAGCCGGACCAAGTTGAAAAACGGGTCTCTTACTCTCCACAAAGATCTTCGGGTTTCGCTCCTCCGCAGCCCGATTCTATCCCGGGATCACCGTATTTTCATCCGCCGGAGTGGCCCCACCGGGCCAATAAAGTTGAAAACTGAATATCTGAGTAAGCCCCCGCGCGAGCGGCCACACTCCTCGTGCGTCTCCTCGCCCTTTTTTCCGGAAATTCGGCTCCGAGGTGGGGCAGTTTTTCGCTGCAAAGGCTCAACCCGTGGTCGCCGAGTTGTCAGCCCGCCTCTCACTTCGTTTCGCAATCCTTTTTGTGGCGCTGGCTGTTTAGCCTGCTGAGCCGAGATTCGTCTCGGCTTTTGCACTTCGTTTCGCATTGTCGACGAGAGCCCAGAAAGTCGTAAGCTGTTTTGGTGGTGGAGATTCAGCAATTGACCGCGGTGGAGGGCCGTCAACATTTGGTTGCCCTGGCCGAAGTGCTGCTCGACTGTGTCAAAGGCGGCGCATCGGTGAGCTTCATGTCATCGCTCTCAAGAACGGAGGCTCAATCTTTTTTTGAAAACGTGCTGGAAGGAGTGCATCAGGGCGATCGCATCTTGTTGGCGGCCTTTATCGAATCGAAATTGGTCGGGACAGTCCAGATCCTGCTTGCCACGCCTCCCAACCAACCTCATCGGGCCGACATTGCCAAGTTACTCGTCGTGAGATCGGCTCGCGGACAAGGCGTCGCCAGACGACTCATGGAACACGCAGAAGAGGTGAGCCGCCGCGCGGGCAAAATCCTCCTTGTGCTGGATACCGCAACCGGCGGTCATGCCGAAAGGTTGTACACGCGGTTGGGATGGACCAGGGTGGGCATCATCCCAAACTATGCCCTGTACCCCGACGGAACGTGGTGCGACACGACGATCTTTTGGAAGCAGATCTAGTTCCGTTATCCGAAAGGTGAAGTCTTTTTCAGAAAATTGCGACGGCGGAGCCGCCCCCCAGGTTGCGGTAGACGCGGTTTTATGCCAGACTGTTGAGTCACTTACACTTGCCTGGCTCGGGGAGGTTTCTCGGCGCGTGGCGTGTGGTTTGCTAAGTTCGTTTCGCAAAAGGGGCGGGAGCCATGCTGGCACGGTCTGCAATGAAGTTGGGAACAACCCTGTTTTTGACAGCGGTAATGATGTTGGCGGCGCAAGCGGCACCTCCGCCATTGACAACTGCGCCCGCTGAAGACGTCTTTCGAGCGATTCGCTCCAATCAGTTGGACAAGCTGAAACGGCTGGCAAACGCCGGCGGTGCTAACTCAAAAGACAAGCTGCAAACCAGTCCTTTGCACTTCGCAGCGCTATACGGCAATGCGGCGTCGATGAAGGTCTTGCTTGACGCCGGCGCGGACCCGAACGCGTTGGATAATCGCGGAGCGACGCCGCTGGTCTATGCGGCGTACAGCTTCGAGAAAACCAAGCTGCTCGTGGATCATGGAGCGCGGGTGAAAGTCGCAGCCAAGAACGGCGTGACGCCGCTGGATGTGGCCGCCGTGGTGCACGGGAATGCTCCCGCAGTGCGGTATCTCCTTGAGCACGGCGCTGAGATTGTAAAGCCAGACGTCAAATCGGGCAGGGAGTCGTATGTATTGACGGATACGGCCGAGCGAGGCGACCCCGAGACGATCAAGCTCCTGCTAGCGCACGGCGGTGACGTCACGGTGCTGGACGGATTCGGAGGGACGCCTCTGATGTCGGCCGTCGGCGGCGATCCGCTCTCACAGTGCGAGGAAAAGACGGACCTTTTGCTCCCGGGGTCGGACGTGAATGCATTGAACACCTTCGCCGGAATGATGAAGAACGGGCCCATTTCCTTGACCCACATGAGCGCGCTCATGAATGCAGCGCCCTTTTGTGGGCCGGCGGTCGTGGCCAAGTTGGTGAAAGCTGGCGCGCATGTGAATGAGAAAGACGTGAAGCAGATCACGGCCCTCATGCGGGCGGTGGCACGGGACAATGCGAATCCGGCGAGCGTGAAGGCGCTGCTCGATGCGGGCGCAGATGTGAACGCCAAGGACTACAACGGCGAAACGGTGCTCGATTGGGCACGAAAGTACGGTAACCCTGAGATCGACCGAATGCTGGAAGCCGCCGGCGGAACGCATGGCAATCCGCGTCCAGCGCCCATGCGGCCCGCTGATTACCAGCCGACAACCGCGCAGGCCGTTCAGCGCAGTGCCGATTTGCTTTCGAAAACGATGGAGACCTTTTGGCCGGCCGGTGGGGGCTGCGTCGCGTGCCACGCTCAACCGCTGACGGCACGGGCCTACGTTGCCATGCGGGATGCCGGAATGAGCCCGCCGGAACCGATGAAGAAGATGTTCACCGACGGCATGATGACGGTTAAGCCGCGCACCTTCAACACGGCGCCATTTCTGATGACTCTTGGCGGCGACTACGATTCGATACTGACTGAGTTGGACGCGATGGCCGATATGAAGACGCCGCCAAACCAGACGACGGACGCCATGCTGCATTACCTGGCGACTCGCCAGGAGAGAACCGGTGAGTGGGCGCGATTTCCCATCGACGTTCGTCCGCCGCTCCAACAAAGTTCGATTTCGCGAACAGCGTCGGTGCTTCGGGCGCTGAAGACCTATGGGTGGCCGGCTCGGCAGGAGGAGTTCAATGAGCGGCTTGCGTGCGCCAAGCATTGGTTGCTGGAAGCGAAACCGGAAACGAATTACGAGAAGGCGGACCGGCTGCTGGGACTCTATTATGCCAGCGCGACGGAATCGGATCTGAAAGACGCGGCGCGTGCGCTGATTATGGCGCGACAGGCAGACGGCGGCTGGGCACAGACACAATACCTGAATTCGGACGCCTATGCCACCGGGCTGGCTCTGTATGCGCTGCGCGTGACCGGGCAGATGAAAGTGGGAGATCCGATCTATAAGGCCGGCGTGGACTATTTACTGAAGACCCAGATGCCCGATGGCTCATGGTTCGTGCGCAGCCGCGCGATGACGTTGCAGCCTTACTTCCAGAGTGGCTTCCCCTACGATCACGACCAGTGGGTCTCGGCCGCAGCAACAGCTTGGGCCGTGTCGGCGATCGCGCCGCTGGCTCCAGCGGTCGAGGCGCGCCTCCAAGAAGCCCACCGATAGCCAGCGCGGAAACACCGATGGCTGATGGGATTCCATCCGCCGGCTAAACATATTTGTTGACTTTCGTTTTTTCTTCGCCAACAATGTGGTGAGGAGTGTAATCACGGTATGGCGCTTACACGGCGGCAAAAAGAGCTCATGGACTTCGTGGCGGCATTCATTGCGAAGAACGGATATAGCCCCAGTTACGAAGAAATCGCACAGGGCCTTGATTTGGCGTCGCTCGCGACGGTCCACAAACACATCCAGGCGCTCGAAGCCAAACAGTATCTGCGGCGCAGCTACAACCACAGCCGTTCGCTGGAAATCGGAGAGCGATTCTGGAGCGAGGAGAGGGCGCGCAAGCCGCAGCCTGCCGATCCCGGCGTGCCGCTGATGGGCCGCATCGCCGCCGGCGTACCGGTGGAAGCAATCGCCAATCCTGAAATGCTCCATTTCTCCGACTTCGCGAAAAGCGAAACTACCTATGCGCTGAGCGTGCGCGGCGACTCCATGATTGAAGATCACATCTGCAGCGGCGATTACGTCCTAATTGAGAAAACCGATGCGGTTAAGAGCGGTGAGATCGTGGTCGCCCTGGTCGATGGAACCGAAGCCACGCTGAAGCGATATTACCCGGAAGCCGACGGCCGCGTCCGCCTGCAACCCGCCAACTCCGCCATGCAGCCCATTTACGTTAAGCCGGAACAACTGGCGATTCAAGGCCGCGTGTTGGCCGTGATGCGCAAGTATTAAGCCTTCGCCGCCTGCCGCTCGGCTTCTAACAGTTTTCGCTTGCGGTCTATGCCCCAGCGATATCCCGACAAACTCCCATTCTTTCCGACAACGCGATGACACGGGATGAGCACCGCCAGGGCGTTTGATGCACACGCGGTTGCGACGGCCCGGGCAGCAGTCGGCTGTCCGAGCTGCTCGGCAATCTGGCTATAGGTGCGCGTTTCGCCATACGGAATCGCGGCCAGCAGGCGCCAAACACGCTCCTGGAACGCCGTGGCGCGAATGTCCAGTGGCAGATCGAATGACATGCGGCGGCCTTCGAGATAGCTCTTCAGGGCCTCGGCATGATTCTGTAGGCCGGCATCGTCCCGCACGATCAGCGCCTTGGCAAACTGACCGCGCAAGGAGCGCTCGAGAGCTGGTTCGTCGTCGCCGAACGCGACGCTGCAGACGCCCTGATCAGTGGTCCCAATCATCGCCCTGCCCAGTGCGCAAGGAAACACGGTATAGCGAATGGCTTGGCCCGATCCTCCTCGTTTATAGGTGAAGGGCGACATACCAAAATGCTCGCCGGCCTTCTCATAAAAGCGGCTGACCGAGTTGAACCCGGCGTCGTATATGGCGTCGGTGATGCTCGATCCTTTGGTGAGGCCCTGCTTGACGCGCCGCATGCGCAGGGCATCCTGGTACTCACGCGGTGTCACGCCCAGGTGCTGTTTGAAGGTACGTTGCAGATGAAAAACGCTGATGCCGGCGTGAGCGGCCAGCTCGGCGAGTGAAACGGAGCGATCGAGGTCCCGCTCCAGCAAGCGGCAGCATTCGGCGATCCATTTCGACTGTGCGTCCGGCTGATCGGGAAGGCAGCGCAGGCAGGAGCGATATCCCGCGCGCTTCGCATCGGCAGACTTTTCAAAGAACTCCACCGATTCGCGCTTCGGCCGCCGGCTGGGGCAAGACGGACGGCAGTAAACGCCGGTGGACTTCACGGCGTAGACAAACTGGCCGTCAGCACTGCGGTCGCGCGCTAGAACAGCGCGCCACAGTTCATCTTGATCCGTAGAAGGCGGATTTGAGTTGATCATCGTTTGGCTCATGATCCGACTCTAAGACGGATGCCGACCTCATACTATCCGTTTCTTGCGGTCAAACTGCCCCTATTTGGAGACAGCGGCCGGCGATGACGTCCGCGCGCCTAACTGGCATTCGCGGTGCACCGCTTGCACCGCCTTCTCCAGGCCATCGCGGCTGACGATAATGCCGATGGTCAATTCGCTGGACCCCTGCGCAATCGCGATAATGTTCACGCTCTCCTGTGAGATGGCGGTAAAGACCCGGCCTGCCAATCCGGGCGTTCCGCGCATGCCTTCGCCCACCACAGCAAGCAGGCCCACGTTCTGGTCGACCTCAATTGGCTTGAGATAGCCATGGGCCAGTTCGATCGAAAGGTTCGATTCCACCGCTTCGAGCGCGGCCGGAACTTCCTGTTTGCGAACCAAAAAGCAAAAACTCTGGCGATAGCTGGAGCTGGTGAAGACCAGCACCTCGACGTTGCCCAAAGCAAGCGCGTCTAGTGCGCGCGCCATCAGCCGCGTACCGCTCAACACGGCGTTTGCCGGTTCCATGGAAATCAACGCCACATCCGACATGGACGTCACCGCACGCACGCCTTTCGGTTCGTCGAAGCTCGCCACAATCCGGGTGCCCGGCTTGGTGAGATCGAAACTGTTCTTGCTCCATACCGGAATCTGCTTCTCGACCAGCGGCGCGAGGGTCCGGGGATGGAGAATCTTGGCGCCGTTGTAGGCGAGCTCGGCGGCCTCGGCATAAGTCACTTCATCGAGTACCGTGACGTTCTCCACCAGCCGGGGATCGGCGCTCATGATTCCGTCCACGTCGGTCCAGATCCAGAGTTCGGAAGCATCGAGCGCGGCGGCCAGAATCGCGGCTGAGAAGTCAGATCCGCCGCGCCCGAGCGTGGTGGGCCGCCCATCCTGCGTGGCTCCGTTGAAGCCCGTGACGACAGGCACGACCTGCTTTTCCAGCAACGGAACAAGCCGTTCGGCGCCGCGTCTCGCCGTAAGATCCATAATCGGCGACGCGTTCCCGAACACAGCATCGGTGACAATCACGTCGGCGCCGTTAACGGACTGCGCCGGTACGCCCGTAGCTTCGAGATAGTAGGCCAGCAATACCGAGGAGAGCCGCTCGCCAATGGCAATCGCTTCATCGACCGATCGCGGCGGGCGTTCACCTAACATGAGCACGCCATTCGCAATGCGATGGAACTCGGAGACCAGCGACTGGATGGGCTCGGCAGCGGCAGTGCGATAACCAGCGGCGCTCTCCGCAAAACCCAGCAACTCGTCGCAGGCCTGCACATGGCGGTCGAGCAGTTTCCGCAGGTTCGCATCCACCACCTGCCGGTCACCCAGTTCGGCACGGCGCAACGTTTCGAGCAGAAGGTCCGTGACCTTGGACATCGCCGACACCACGACAACGACAGGCCGACGGACTGATTCCGCGGAGATAATCCGCGCGGCCACCTGCATGCGCTCTGCGCTGCCCATGCTCGTTCCGCCAAACTTCATCACCAACAACTGCTTCAACTCGTAACTTCCTTTCCATTGGCCGTGCGGGCGCGGATAACGCGCAACACCGCCTCCTCCACCTGTTCCAATGAGAGGCCCGTAGTATCGATCAGCTCCGCGTCAGGCGCCTGCACCAACGGTGACGCTTCCCGATTCCGGTCCCGCTCATCGCGGGCCTGAATATCCAATGTGACCTGATCCTCAGTCACCTTCTCGCCGCGATGCTCGAGTTCCAAAGTCCTTCGATGCGCCCGCTCTTGCTGGTCAGCATCGAGGAAGATCTTGACCTGGGCATCCGGGAAAACCACCGATCCGATATCGCGGCCTTCCATCACGACGCTTGTACGGTCGGCCATCTGGCGCTGGGTGGCGACAAGCGCACGACGTACGGCGGGCACGGCTGAAACTCGAGAGGCCGCGACGGATACTTCCTCCGTTCGAATGGCTGTACTGACGTCCTCGCCATTCAAAAAGATCTTGCCGCCCTCCAGGCCAAACTCGATGTGGGCCTCTTTGGCAAGCTGTTCCAGGCGGTGCATATCCGTCAAGTCGGTCTGTCGTTGCAGCGCCCAGAACGCAACCGCGCGGTACATGGCGCCGGTATTGATATAGACGAAGCCGAGGCGCTCAGCAATGCGGCGGGCGAGCGTGCTCTTCCCCGCCCCGGCCGGGCCATCGATGGCGATCACGATGCGTTTGTCACTCACAGTGTTCAGTTCAGGAGAACCGGCTAGGGGACCAGCAGTGCCGTGGATGGCTGCCAATCGTCCCGGTACACCTTTCCGTCTTTCATGACAAACTTCACGTGCTGAAGAAGTTCCACGTTCGCGCGAGGGTCGCCGTCCACCGCGATGATGTCAGCAAACGATCCGGGAGCAACAACACCGGCCTTCCCCGGCAAACTCAGAAGCTGAGCAGCGTTCACAGTGGAGGCCTGAATCGCCTCGTACGGTTTCATGCCGAACTCGACCATCGTGGCAAACTGCCTGGCATTGTCGCCATGCGGATAGACACCACCGTCCGTGCCGAAAGCCATCGTGGTTCCAGCTAGATATGCTTTGCGGAAGTTGGCCCGCTGTAACTTGCCCACTCCTTTTTCTTTCTCGATCGACTCGGGCAGCATGCCCGCCTTAGCGCCTTCCTTCAGGATGTAGTCATCGTTGTAGATGTCGAACACCAGGAACGTGTGGTGTTCCTTGGCGAGGCGGATGCCTTCGTCGTCAATGAGGCTGGAGTGTTCAATGGAGTCGACGCCGGCGATGATCGCATCTTTGATGGACTGGGTCCCATGAGCGTGGGCCGCCACCTTGCGGCCCAGTTTGTGCGCTTCTTCGACGATTGCCTGCATTTCTTCGAGCGAGTATTGAGGCGCGCCGGGAAGGTCGCCTTTTGAAAGCACTCCGCCGGAGGCACAGATCTTGATGAGGTCAGCGCCGTACTTGATGACTTCTCGAACCTTGGCGCGGGCCGCCCAGGGACCGTCCGCGACGGATTCTTCCTTGTAGTGAAACTCGGGCGCGAGCAGATTGTTATCGCAGTGGCCGCCGGTAATGCCGAGGGGCGGCCCCGAAACGAACATCCGCGGGCCTGGGATATCGCCCGCATTGATGCCATCCCGCAAGGCGACGTCGCTGTATCCGGCGGCTCCTACGTTGCGAACCGTCGTGAAGCCCGCGAGCAGGGTCGTCCTGGCATTGCGAACACCCTTGACGGTTGAACGAGGAACGGAAATGCCAAGCGACGAGTAGCCCTCGTCGGTCGGATCGCCGGTCAGGTGATCGTGCACATCAATGAGCCCAGGCAAGCAAAAGCCCTTCGAGAGATCCAGCTTCGTGGTGCCTTCCGGTATAGGGTCCGAAGCGTTGAGTATCTGCTGGACCGTGCCGCCTTCCGTCACGACCACCGCATTCTGCTTTACGGTGTTGGTGGCGGGATCAAGCAAGGAACCGCAGACGACCGCATAGCGTGTCTCCGCAGCGGACATAAGGGCGAGTGCGGAGAACAAAAAGCCGAGGGCGCAAAAGAACAACTTCCGGAACAAATTGGGCATAGTTTCGAGTTGACGTGGAACCGGACGAATATTTCTGAGTATGGCACGCAGCAAGGCCGCTAGACGCTACTTTGGCTTCGCTACTTCACCCGTCTTCAGCCGCCCATAGCCGGGCATGTAGCTCTCGAGGCCTAACTTCGGCATGACCTTGTTGTAGCCGGCTTCGAGTTGCTTCTGATAGTGGTCAAGATCGAAGTCGAACCACTCGGTGTTGGTGTTGTCGGTGAGCACCAGGTCCGCATTGTGCATGGTCAGTTTGCCAAACTCAACGGTGCCGCCTTCAAATTTCAAGTAGCTCCGCCAGCGTGCCGATTTTTCCAGTGGGTTGGGGTGGCCGAAGACTTGGATCAACTGGTCTCCGGTACTATGAACGTCTGTCAGCTTGCCCCGTTTTCGGGGAGCAGGTAGGAGCTGTTCAATATCCAGAATGAGGTCGTTGCCCTGGACTGAAACCCCTTTCGCGCCTTTTGCGTCCACCAGGTCGGCTATCTTGACGCCAAAGGCGCCCAACAGTCCTTTAACCGGGATCTTCAACGCCCGAACGCTGTCGGCATGCACCCGCATGTCGCCGTTCGGTGTGACGCCCATTGCGCCCAACAGTTCGATCGGCACCTGAACGCCTTTCTTCAGCTTGGCGTTCATCTTCAATTCCGTACCCTTGACCGACAGCACGATTTCGCTTATCGGCGAGCCTGGATAGCCAAACGTTCGTTCATTCAACAGCCGGGACATATCTGTCAGGCTCGTGCTGATGACGCCCGTGTCTACGTCGATAAGGAACGAATTCTTGTCGTCGAGCGAGATCGTACCGCCCGCCTGGGTGGGGCTCACGCGGCCATTCAATTGCTGTACGCGCAAAGTGCCGGCTGCTTCGTCGCGCAGAAGTACATTGCGCATTTCGATTGTCGTCGTCTCAGAAGCTGGGATGGGGGGTTGGGGCGGGGTTGGCGACGGTTTCGACTCGGCCGATAGCTGTGCGGCCTGCCCCCCCGAAGATACCGAGGGCTCGAGTGCAGCAGTCGCCGGTTTCGGCTTATCGCAGCCTGCCAACACTGCCACCAGTAGGAGGACGCAGGCCAGTCTTGAGGAAGTCAGGCTATTCATTAACCGCCATGGTAGCGAGACTCAGTCCAGTGGCGATCATAGCAAAAAAGCGAGCCTTTCGCTGTTTGAAGTAGACTTGAGACTGGCAAGGTCTTGTCACCTGCAAAAGAAAGAGTGATTCATGAATTCTGATTTTCGTAGCGCTATGGCAACACTCTTGACGGTGACATTATTGTTAGCGTCTCTGACAGCCTGCACCTCAGAGAAGAAAGTTTCGGCCGAGAGCACGGCCCCGGCGGCGTCTGCCGCGGCACCCGCCGCTACCGCGGCTGCGGCTCCAGGACCGCCAACACCTCAGGATCCCGCTGCTCAGCCAGTCAATCAACCTGTAGTGGGCCAGGATTCCGCGAACGCACCTCAACCCAATCAGCCGCCGGCCCCTATGATGAGCAACGCTGAACTTGTGGCGCCGATCGCTCTCTATCCGGACGCGTTGCTGGCGCAAGTTCTCGCTTCGGCGACGAACCCACAAGAAGTGTTAGATGTCGGCAACTGGCTCCTTCAAAACCAAAGTCTGAAGGGTGATGCCGCGGTGGCCGCCGCCGAAAAAGCCGGCTTCACCCCGAGCGTGCAATACCTGGTGAACTTTCCTCAGGTAGTAGACCAGATGTGCCAGGAGATTGACTGGACGACACAATTGGGCGCGGCATTCAAGGCCGACCCCAAGGGCGTGCTGGAAGCGGTTCAGCTCCGGCGTCGGGAAGCACAGAAGATGGGCAATCTGGCGAGCACGCCGCAAATGGTCGTTGACACGAAAACGGACAACGGACAACAGGTTATTGAGATCCAGCCCGCCAATCCCACCGTGGTCTATGTGCCGCAGTACAATCCAGTCACGATCTACACCACGCCGGCCCCGCCGCAAACCGTGGTGGTACAGCAGGGCGTAAGCACCGGCACGGCGGTGGGAATCGGCCTACTGTCATTTGGAGTCGGGATGGCGGTTGGCGCCATGATCAATCGCAATAACTACTATCCCTACCCTTCGTGGGGCTACGGCAGTGTGTATTACGGTGGCAGACCGTATTACCCGCCACCCTATCGACCCGTTTATCCCGGATACCGTCCCGCTTACGGATATCACCCGCCGCCCAACTACCACTGGAATCAGTACAACCGGCAGACCAACGTCACCGTCAATAACAACTACTACAACAACTTCAACAAGAACACCCAGATCAACCGGTACAACCAGAATTCGAATAATCAGTACAATCGGCCGGGCAACCAGAACCCGAACGCTAACAATCGAGCGAACAACCAGCTTCCGGCTAATCGGCCGAACAACCAGCTCCCAGCTAATCGGCCGGCCACAGCCAACAACCAAGGCAATTTGAACGGGCAGTATCAAGGCCAGCGCCCGAATACAACTGGCAACCAAAGACCTGGCACCGGAATGGCGAATGCCAACCCATCGAATACTGGTCAGCGTCCGAACACGATGAACCGGCCGACCACGGGCACTGCTGCCGCTGGAACCAATCGTCCTGCCACAGGGAACGCGAATACGATGAACCGCCCCAACACCGGCACTGCGGGCAACCGTCCCAACAATGGCACCGGCAATACGACGTCTCGTCCTGCCAATCAGGCAGCGACGCGGCCAGCGAACCAGCCAGCGGCACGTCCCGCTAACCAACCGGCATCCCGCCCGCAGAATCAGACCATGTCTCGCCCGACTGGCGGAACCGGATCGGCCGCAACGCGGCAGGCGGCCACTCGCCAGGCGCCCAATAATGCAGGCCAGAAGGGCGCGGCGGCCAGCGGCAAACCACAGGGCGCCAAGCCGACGGGCAGGCCCCAACCCAAGGCCCAGTAGAACTGTTTCGCGGTCTGGATGAAACGAAGTGGGCAGCGGTTTGTATAATCAACCTGCTTGCCCGCCAAATCAGTCGATGAACTGCTACTCCGGTTACGCCAACGACCAAAGTTGGGCTGGCTTCTGGTGGTGGCCTACAGCACGTTGGTCACGCTACCGCATCAGCCCGTGCAGGACTTCGTAGCGTGGCTTGTTAAGGAACTGGGTCGCTCCAACGTTTACCGTATTGCGGCGACGGTTGGGCTCCTGATCGGCGCAGTGCTGACGTGGCAGCTGGCCGCCATCCTCAAGAAGAAGACAGAACACGGCCGCTTCGGGCTGATCGCGAAGCTTTGGCTGCTGACCTTCGTGTTGATCCTGGGGACATGGGCACTTCTCACTGTGAACAACACCGAGTTGGTGCATTATCCGCAGTATCTTCCAACCGGGTTGCTGGTGATGGCTCTCACCGGATCGCCCATTGAGACGCTGGCATGGGTGACCCTCTTTGCTGGAATCGATGAAGGTTTTCAATATGCGTATCTTCATGCGGGCTGGGGTGTTCCTTTCGATTTCAACGATATTTATATGGATCTGCTGGGCGGTGCGATGGGAATGCTGCTGGCAGCGGTAATTCTGGGACCCAAGACGCGGTCGCCAAGCCAAGCATCAAGGGACTGGCTGCAGAACCTGTTTAGACGGCCCGGCGTGTTGGTGCAGTTCAGTATCGTGATAATCTCGCTGCTCCTGCTCGCAAGCGGACACCTGGCGCTGTACGACGAACACGGTGATCCACGTCATTGGTTCGTAATGAGCCGAAAGATTCCGAAATCCTTTTGGCTCTTCGATGAAACGTGGGGACCGCGAACAATTCACAACGTGTCTCCCATTGAAGGACCGATCCTCATCGTGCTGACAATCGCTGGATACGCGGTCCTCGAACGCCAGTTCTGGCACCGACGTAACACATCAAAGCCGTGAGCGCCCATCGCTCTATTGCTGCCTGTCTGTCGAAAGCACATACCTACATGGGTGGTCCTGATAGTGGCTTGTACCATCGCTTTCTGGACGCGGGTCGTCGTGCCATACGACAACGTCTTTAAGAATGGCGTGATCACGTATCAGGAGACAGACGCATGGTTCCATGTGCGGACGGTCGAGAACCTGGCACATCACTACCCGCGGCGGATGGTGAGGGACCCGTATGGAAGATATCCTGACGGGCAGGTGGTAGATACAGGGCCGTTCTATGATCTGCTGCTGGGCGGTGTGATCTGGGTCGCGGGTGCGGATCATCCCTCCGAAGAACTGGTGGACACAATCGCTGCATGGTACCCGGCGGTACTGGGAGTGCTGCTCATACCGGTCGCATTTTTGTTGGGACGCTCGGTGTTCGGGCGGAAAGTGGGCTTGCTTTCCGCGCTCATCGCGGCCTCATTGCCTGGGATCTTTCTGTCCGTTTCGCGAATCGGGTACACGGATCACCATGTGATGGAAAGCCTGCTGGCGGCGGTGTTCCTGTGGTTGCTCGTGCGATGTCTCGACAACCCTCGATCGGCGGGGCGCATCGTGGCGGCGGGACTTGGGCTGACGGCCTATTTGCTTACCTTTGTAGCGGGCTCGTTCCTCGTTGGCATCGTTGTCCTGTGGGCGTTCTATGAGATCGCACGGTCGGCTGTGGGCGGGGGCTGAAAACGACTTTCCCGTTCGGAGCATCGCGGCTGTGTTGCTCATACCTCTGCCATTTCTTTTCCCTGTTCGTCACATGCTCTGGATGAACCACACCGTCGCGGCGCTGCTGCTGGGCGTAACGGGAATGCTGTTGTTGAGTGGATGGGCGCGAATCTGTTTCCGCTTGCCTTCCCGGGGGGCATGGTTCGCCGGAGGCGCCGTCGCGGCAGTTGGGATCGCACTGTTGCTGGCTGCGAAATTCGCGCCCGGCTGGTTGTTGGAAGTAAAGCTGGTGCTAGCGCGATTCATCCCGCACCGTGGTCCCGGCGCCCAGTTTGTTGGTGAGATGCAATCGCTAGTCTTCAGCAAGGGATATCTTTCACTCGAATGGGCGTGGCAGCAGTTCGCCGGATGTTTCGCGCTGACCATTGTCGCTGTGCTCCTGCTCCTGGATATGGCGGCGAGACGCCCGCTTGCGAAGCAGGATTTGCTTGGTTTCTGGGGGGCGGCCATTCTTTTCATGACCATCGGCCAGGTGCGAATGAGCTATTACTTGGGGCTCATCGCGGCAGTTCTCAGCGCCTATCTGGGTGTGGAAGCGCTGCGCAAGCCAGGGAGGGTTCGGTGGGCCGGGGCGGCTGTGCTCGTCGGCGTTGTGTTCATCCCAAACTGGATTCAGGCGTTCCGGGATGTAAATCCTGGTGGCCTGCTGACGCCCGATTGGCGGCAGGCCCTGAACTGGCTCAGGACTAGCACGCCGGAGCCATTTGGAGATGCCAGTTTTTATTTTGCCGACTACGGCAACGCCGCCTCCCGCGACCTGAGTTTTGTTTTCCCTCCGACCGCTTACAGCGTCATGGCGTGGTGGGACTATGGCTACTGGATCAGCACGGCGGGCCGACGCATTCCGGTGGCAAATCCCACCCAAAAAGGAGCGGAAGCGGCGGCCGCATTCTTCCTGGCGCAATCAGAAGAAGAGGGTGCGGCGATCCTGGAGCGCTGGAAAAGCCAGTATGTGGTGGTGGACTCGCGTCTTGTGTTCACCGGGAACAGACAGCATGGCAACGGTATCTACCAGGCGCTCTTCGCCTTTGATCGGGACGCACGAGCCGACGACTACTTCTTTCTCGCCGACGAGAGAGACGAACAGGGGAAACGATCCAGATCCATCTTCTATCGGCCCGCCTACTTCAGGAGCATGGCTGTTCGTTTGTTTCTGTCAGGCGGCCTTCCATTAGCGGAGACTGCGCAACCGGCAGTCGTTTTTCTTGACCAAGAGTCCACTGTGCCTGGAATTTACCCTCAGGTGAAATCGATCCAGCATTACGCCGACTTGTCCGAGGCAAAGGCGGTGGCGGCACGATGCGCGCCGAACGCGTGCATTCTGGCAAGCGATGACCCGATGCGGCCGATGGAAGCTTACGAAGGGATGAAGCGGTTTAAACAAGTGTTCGCGTCCACGGTGACCCGTTATGGTCTGGGTAATGGGCCAAGAGGCGTACAGATCTTTGAGCGCGAGCAGTAGCCCAACAGGAACGTGGTGTCTGGCGATGTGCCCGAGCTAAGAGATTGTCAGTCCTGAACGGCGTCTACTTCAAACTCACTATAGGAATCCGCTATGGTGAATGGTAAACAAACTCAATGGCCCTCGGTCAGAACCGGAGGCCAATTTGCGCGGCTTAGGCAGGAAACGAATCGTATGGATCCAATGTTTCTCAGGGATGTGGAAGCACATCGCGGCGACGACAATTACAGCAAAGCCATCGACATGATGATGCGCGCGGGCGTGGAGCATCCCCAAATCCTGCACATGTTCGCTTTCAAGATCAAGGCGACGGCGCACCTGGAACGCTTCACCCAGGAAATCATGCGCGAGGAGGCGCCTCTTTCGCCAGGCATTCGGGAGTTGATCGCGGGCTATACGTCGCATCTGAATCACTGCCCGTTTTGAACGAAGTCGCACGCCGCGGTCGCGGCGGAACTGTTAGGAAGTCATCCGGCCGTTGTGGCCGGGAAAGTAGGACCCATCGAACTCGTGGATGGGGTGCTGGCCGATCTGGAGACTTGTGCGCTCTCCGACCCGGAGAAGGCTCTGTTCCGGTTTGTCCGGAAAATTAATTTCGACTCGGTGAGTATTGGTCCGGCTGACATTGAAGCGTTGCATTTAGTGGGATACGACGACGAAGCAATTTATTATGCGCTTACCGTTTGCGCGCTATTCAACTTTTATAACCGCTGGATTGATGTGAGCGGTGTACATGCCATGAGCGATGATTCCCATCGCGCTGGCGCCAGACGATCCGCACAACATGGATACTCAAGAAGCTCGCAACTCGCCCCCACCACGCCCCCTAAGTAGCACCGTAATCGGCGACCGCGCCGTCGAGAGCCCGCACGCGCGAAGCCGCTGGCTGATGGTGGTTGCGGCGATGTGCGGCGCCTTCGTGAGCTTCGGTTCGCTGATGGTGTTCACCTTCGGCATATTTCTGACGGCGTTGACGAAACAGTTCGGGTGGTCGCGCGGAGACGTCTCCATGGCTTTCACCGTAACTGCTTTGACAGTGGCGGTGTGCTCGCCGCTACTTGGCCGGCTGCTCGACCGGCATGGCGCGCGGAAGATCATCCTGCCGTGCATGGCGGTGTTCGGCGTGGCGTTCGGCTCGCTTTCGCTACTGACAAATCATCTGTGGCACTTATATGCCATGTTTATCGTGCTGGGAATCGTCGGCAACGGCACCACGCAGCTAGGCTACTCGCGGGTAATCACCGCATGGTTCGACAAGAGACGCGGCTTTGCTCTGGCGCTGGTGATGGCAGGAGTAGGGACGGGGGCGATCGTGTTTCCGTCACTGGCTGAGTGGCTGATTACCAATCTGGGTTGGCGAACGGCGTATGCGCTGCTAGGCGGCCTGATCCTGCTGTTCGGCATTCCACTAACGGCAGCTTTCGTCAAGGACCCGGCGCGGCCTCCAACCAGTAGTGAGTCGCCGGGGAGGGAGCGCACCCCAAAGGCGGGATCATCGGTCGCCGAGGGCGTGCGAACCTATGCGTTCCTGGGCATTGTGATGGCAATTGTGCTGATCTCCTTGAGCACAAACGGCGTCATCGGGCATCTGGCGCCATTGATCACGGACCGCGGTTTCTCTGGCCGGCAGGCGGCGCTAGCCGCGTCGCTCTTGGGCGCTGCAACGCTGGCCAGTCGGCTCGGTACCGGTTATCTCTTGGACCTGTTCTTTGCTCCGCGAGTCGCGGCTGCGATGTTTTTTCTGAGCGCGTTGGGGATATGGATGGTGACGACGTCACACCAACTCTGGCTAAGTTACGCCGGGGCCGTCCTGATTGGAGTCGGGCTAGGCGCGGAGGCGGATGTCGTGCCTTATCTTCTTAGCCGGTACTTCGGATTGCGGGCATTCAGTGAGTTGTATGGATACACCTGGTCTGCTTATGCCATCGCCGCGGCGATGGGGCCTCTGGTGATGGGCAAGATGTTCGATCGAACCCACAGCTACCAGACGACTCTGTTCGTGTTTGTGGCGTTCATGGCGGCCGCAGGCGCCGTGTTTTGCTTCATGCCGAAGTATCGGGCAGCCGCGGAACGGGGCGCATAGCAGAGACCGCTTTCGAAATATGCCATGTTAGACATGTGCTCGAGGTGACAAATCCTCGGAAGGACATCATTCGGACAGCCGTCGCCCGATACGGAATGGCGGTTAGTGCTGTCATGGCAGGCGTGGCACTACGCGCCACGCTTGTTAGGGTCCTGGGGCCGGCACAATCACCTCCTTACCTCCCGCTGTTTTCAGCAGTGCTGCTCGCTGGTTGGTTCGGTGGATTTGGCCCAGGAATCCTGGCAGCGTTACTCGGTGTCGTTGCGGCGCAGTACTTCTTGCTTCCGCCGTTCCACCGCCTGATTCCAACGACGCTACCGGGTGTTGTTCGCGCCCTCGTCTTTTTTGGGTTTTCGGTTTTTGTGAGCGTGCTGAACGAATCCGTTCGGCGGTCCCGCGCCCGGAGCAACCAACGACTTAGGGAGCTGACACTCGAAACCGATCGCCGGAAGTCCGC
Organism: uncultured Acidobacteriaceae bacterium; assembly: GCA_963771305.1. Lineage (GTDB taxonomy): Bacteria > Acidobacteriota > Terriglobia > Bryobacterales > Bryobacteraceae > CAJCIT01. The sequence continues at coordinate 156,223 of CAVYTS010000017.1, read as the reverse complement.
CGAGGATGTCCTTAGGCACAGCGAAGAACGTTTGAAACTCGCGCTTGATGCGGGCCAGATTGGAGTTTGGGATTGGGATATCCTCCAGGATCGGATCGAATGGTCCGATTTGCTCCACGACATTCATGGATTGGAGCGAGGTACGTTTCCTGGCGGCCTGGAGAACTTCGCCAAGCTCATTCATCCCGAAGACCGGGATCGAATCGTCAAGTCAGTTCAAGCGGCACTCGAAGAAAGTGCTCCGTATGACGTCGAGTTTCGGGTAACTCACCCCAATGGGGAGACACATTGGATCGCCACGACGGCCCGCGTGTTGCGGAATGAAAAAGGCGAACCGATTCGAATGCTCGGTGCTACCAAAGACATCACAGCGCGCAAGCGGGCTGAAGTGGAACTCCGGAGAAAGAATCGCGACCTCGAGGAATTCGCCTTCGTGGCAGGCCATGACTTGCGCGAGCCGTTGCGAGCCGTTAATATCTATGCCCAGCTGATTATGAAACGCCTCGGTCGGGAAGATGCCAAGCTCAATCAATACGCCATTTTTGTCCGGCAGGGAATCACCCGAATGGATGCGCTAATCGACGATCTCTTGAAGTTCTCGCGTGTCGTGCTGAACGAAGATCAAGCCAATGAGTCGGCGGACCTCTCGGTTTCATTGGATGATGCTCTGTCCTTGCTCCAGAACAGTATTAGGGAAAGCGGCGCGGTGGTAACGGTCGCACCCCTGCCCCCGGTGCGCGGGAATGCGCTGCAAATGACCCACGTATTTCAGAACCTTCTCGCAAACGCCTTGAAGTACCGGAAGAGAGAGATCCGGCCGGAAATTCACGTTTCTGCCGAACTGCAAGTGGACCAGTGGACGATCTCCGTAGATGATAATGGCATCGGTTTTGAAGGGCAGTTTTCGGGCTGTTCAAGCGTCTGCACAGCGACGACTATCCGGGCACCGGATTAGCTCTGGCCATATGCACCCGCATTGTGGAGCGCTATGGCGGAAGAATCTGGGCTGAAGGCAGACCTGGCGAAGGAGCCACTTTTCGTTTCTCGCTCCCGAGTGCGGAGGAGAAAATAGCCCGGCCAAGCTGGTGTGTGCCCATCCCGTTTTGCTTCGCTACACTAAGGAACACGGCGCATCTTGGGGTGGTCTGTGGTCCGAAGTAAGACAGCCCTGACTTTCGTCGACGAGGAGAGTTGCGCATGATCAAAATAAAGATAAATGGAACCACGCAGAGTTTTGAAGGCGATCCGGATATGCCGCTGTTGTGGTACTTGCGAGATGTGCTGCAACTCACGGGAACCAAATTTGGATGCGCGATCGGCCAATGCGGAGCATGCACGATACACGTCGATGGTGCGGCAACACGGGCTTGCACGACGCCCGTAAAGGCGGCCGTAGGGAAGAGCATCACGACCATCGAGGGGCTCAGCGAACATGGCGACAACGCCGTACAGTTGGCCTGGAAGCGGGTCAATGTTCCACAGTGCGGCTATTGCCAGGCTGGTCAGATCATGCAAGCGGTGGTGCTCCTGAAGGCGAAGCCGCAACCGACGGACACCGACATCGATGGCTTCATGCAGGGCAACATCTGCCGCTGCGGCACTTATCAACGCATTCGCGAAGCGATCAAAATCGCGGCAGGAGTGAAAGCATGAACCGGTCACAGGGACAAACACAGCAGGACCAACGGGTTGAACTGGTGAGCCGCCGCGGGTTCATCGGCACAGTCTTCTCAGCGGGCGCGTTGGTGCTAGGCATGAAGATTCTGCCGATGGGGGCGCTAGCGGCGGCGACGGTGGATCACGTGCCTCGCGAGATCCCGATTGACGGCGCCCCCTTCCACCCGAATCTGTTCGTAGGTATCGAAAGCGACGGCACGGTGCGGATTGTGGCGCATCGCTCTGAGATGGGTACTGGCATCCGCACATCCCTGCCGATGGTTCTGGCCGATGAGCTCGAAGCGGATTGGTCAAAGGTTAAGGTGCAGCAAGCGCTCGGCAACCCGGCCTATGGCTCGCAGGACACAGACGGCTCGCATTCGATCACTGACTTTTACGACAGCATGCGCCAGATCGGCGCTACCGCGCGACTGATGCTTGAGCAAGCGGCGGCAATGAAGTGGAGCGTACCTGTGAGCGAGTGCAAGACGCAAAACCACTTCGTGGTTCACGCTTCCGATGGGCGTAAGCTCGGCTTCGGCGAACTGGCGACGCTGGCCGCGCATCAGCCGGTGCCGAAGCCTGAGGAACTGCGGCTGAAGGATGCCTCCGAGTTCCGTTATATCGGCAAGGGCGTGCCGATTGTGGACCTCGACGAGATCGTCACCGGACAAAGCATCTTCGGTATGGATATTGCGTTGCCGGGAATGGTCTATGCCTCAATTGAGCGCCCCCCGGTACTGGGCGGCAAGTTGAAGTCGTACGACGACAGCGAGGCGAAGAAGGTAGCCGGCGTGATTGGGACGACGACCCTCGACGCATTTAAGCCGCCGCATGAGTTTCAGCCTTTGGGCGGCATCGCAGTGATAGCCACCAACACGTGGGCGGCAACGCAAGCGCGCAAGAAGCTGAAAATCGAGTGGGACCTGGGGCCGAATGCTATCTACGATTCGACAAGCTATAAAAAATCGCTGATTGAAACGTCGCAAAAGCCGCAGAAGGTGGTGCGCGAGGTTGGCAATGTGGACAGCGAGTTTGGCAAAGGTGGTAAGACCGTGGAGGCGCAGTACTACACGCCGCTGCTGGCCCACGTGCCTATGGAGCCACCCGTCGCAACAGCGCTCTATAAGGACGGAAAGGTCGATATCTGGACGTCGACCCAGAATCCCCAGGCGGTGCAGTCGTCCGCGGCCAACTACCTGGGCCTGAAGCCAGAGGACATCACGTGCCATGTTCCGCTGTTAGGCGGTGGATTCGGACGCAAGTCGAAGCCCGACTATTCGACCGAGGCAGCTTACCTTTCAAAGCAGTTGGGAAAGCCGGTAAAAGTGGTTTGGAGCCGTGAAGACGACGTTCATTTTGACTACTTCCACTCCACAGCGGCGATGTATTTCAAGGCGCAAGTGGATGAGAAGGGAATGCCGGTGGCGTGGCTGCAGCGCAGCGTGTTCCCGCCCATCGGTTCCACCTTCGATCCGACCGCCGAGTACGGCGAGGACGAATGCAACCTCGGATTCACGGACATTCCATTTGACGTGAAGAATCTTCGTGCGGAGAACGGCCCCGCGAAAGCGCACGTTCGGATCGGCTGGATGCGATCCGTGTCGAACATTTATCATGCCTATGGCGTGGAGGGTTTTGCCGACGAACTGGCGCATGCGGCAGGGCGCGACCCGATTGAATACTGGCTGGAACTTCTGGGCCCCGACCGAGTGATCACATTCGATGGCGAGCATGCTAAGTACACTAACTACGGCAAGCCCCTGTCGAAATATCAATTTGACACCGCACGGCTCCGCAAAGTGGCGCAGGTTGCGGCTGAAAAATCAGACTGGAAGAACAAGCGGGCACAGGGTAAGGCGCTGGGGTTTGCGGCGCATCGCAGTTTTTTGACCTACGTGGCAGCAGTCGTGGAAGTGGAAGTCGATTCGAAGGGTAAGCTCACGATTCCACGTATCGACCTGGCGGTTGATTGCGGCCAGGTGATCCATCCCGACCGCGTGAAGGCGCAGTTTGAAGGCGCGGCGGTGTTTGGTGTCGGCGTGGCATTGATGGGCGAGATCACCGCATCCGACGGCCGCATTAACCAATCCAATTTTCACAACTACAAAGTCGCGCGCATGAACGAAGCACCGCGCGAAACTTTTGTGCACCTGGCGCCGGGCAGCAACCTTCCGACTGGAACCGGCGAACCGGGTGTGCCACCCGTGGCGCCGGCCATCTGCAACGCAATCTTTGCCGCCACGGGGAAACGCATCCGAGAGTTACCGGTTTCAAAGACGAAGTTGGTTTGACGCATCAGCGGCAGACCGAAGAGATCGCTGAAAGAGGCCTCTTCTGAGCCGCGACCGGAAGGAGTAGCCATGGCCAGGCGGGCCACCAAACCGGATTGAAGATGCAAATCGTGTCGGTCTAATGGAATCAATAACTTGGACAGCGCTTTCAGGGGAGCGGAGCAATCCCTTACTTCAGCGAGATCCGCTCCCTCACGGTCGCGGCTCAGAAGCGTTTGTTTTGCTTGCAATGACTTGCGGTGCCCTACTATGCGGGAGTGGGGCCTTTACCAGCAACGCCGAAGCCGCCTACCTATTGCGCTGGCACGTCTAGCGCTGCGTTCCGCTTGAGCTGTTTATCCGCAAAGCTTATGTACTGCGTCCAATCGTAATCCGTGATCGCGTGCTTGCCGTGACGGATGTGGTAACCAACGGTGGTCACGATAGGCTGCTGGGGCGGCGGCATGGCTTCGGCGCCTAGACCCTCCTTGCTAAACAACCGGTAGACAGGCGTTGCACCCTTGGCACCGAGAAACTCGCCTTTCGGATCGGCCCAGAGATCGTCTTCAGCGCTAGCGACGTAGAGAGGACGCGGCGCGACCAATGCCAGCAGTTCATTTGAATCGACCGGCAGCGTTTCCTCTTTGCCGTTGTACTTTTTGTAGTTGTCGCAATACCAGTGCGGGAAGCGCGTGTTCAGATCCTCGGTCCGCTCACCGAACTTCCGTCGAGCCAGAGCGGCGCCGCCCTCGCCCGAATCATTTGAGATCACCAGAGCGAACCGCGTGTCTTGCGCACCCGCCCACAGCGCCGCCTTGCCGAGCCGCGAGTGGCCGATGACGATCAACCGCCGCTTATCGACATCACGGTCCGTCTCGAGATAATCAACAACCCTACTGAGCCCCCACGCCCACGCAGCGATGGTGCCCCATTGATTGGCATCGGGCCTGGTTTGGCCAGGCCGGTAGAACAGCGGGAGCACGCCCTCTTGATAATTGTCCGCATGGTCAGCTGCGATATCGCCGGCATAGACGGTAGCGACCCCATAACCACGGGCCAGAATCATGGACACGGGCCAACTGTGGGCGTCGGCGCCGCGCGTGGCCTCAGTGGCTCTGTTGCGCTCCACGCCCGGACCAGCGGGCATCCAACCACTGGGCATTAAGATGTCTGGATCGTCCTGCACAGTCTGATTACCATCGAAATTCAAGCCGACGAAGACAGGCACCGGCTCTTTCACGTGACTAGGAAGATAGATGAGAATCGACATGGCCGAACTGCCGCCCTTTGAGGAAAACTGTACCCGAACCTGCTTTCGGACGGCTTTGCCGTCAAGTGCGTTGCGGCTGACGGACAGTGTCTGGAACGAGAGCGACCTCGGATCGCCTGGGCTGCGCCCGTAAACGTTTTCCTCGAATAGCCTGATTAGTTCTGGTCGCCGTTTGTCGAGCCATTCCTTACTGGTACTGATGCGATGGCCGTCACTTGCGATCAGCGGGTCGGGCAGGTCATAAGCCGGAACGCGGCTCTCGTCGTAGTTGGGTTTTGGAGGCTGCATACTAGCGGCGAGCAACGCAATGGCGGTCAGCGGTGAGGCATACCACAACCATTTCATAGCTACTACGATGTCACGGTTGCGGCGCCGTTTCAGACCACCCTAAGAGCCTGATCAAGGTCGGCAATAATGTCGTCCACCGCTTCAATCCCGGCCGAGATACGTACCAGGTTGTCCTTGATGCCAATCCGTTCGCGCGTCTTGGGAGCCACATCGCGATGCGAGGCCATTACCGGAAACAGTAATAGCGTGTGGACGTCGCCCAGCGAGGTGCCGGGGACGATCATCGTGAGCCGGTTCATGAATTGCATCACGCCGGCCCGGTCGAGGCCTTTGATCTCGAAGCTGAGAATGCCGCCATAAAGACCCTTCGCGAACTGGCGTTGAATCGCGGGCGCATCCGGATGCTTAGGGTCGGCCGGATAATAGACGCGATCAACAGCGAGGATGCGAAGACAACCAGGAGGCGAGTTTGCAGGCGTTCTCGCATTGCCGCTCAAAACGCACAGCCAGCGTCTTAATGCCGCGCATGGTGAGGTACGCCTCGAAGGGTCCCAGCACCGGGCCAACAATGCGCGAAATCATCCGAATCGTTTCGTGGTGCTCTTTGTCGCTGATGACGACACCGCCCAGGACGTCGCCGTGCCCGGCCAGATACTTGGTGGCGCTGTGAACAACAATGTTGGCGCCGAGATCGAGCGGCTTCATCAGCATCGGCGTTGCGAAGGTACTGTCGACAATGAACGAGGCGTTCGCGCCGCGGGCCAGAGCGGCAAGCTTATCGATCTCGCCGACGCGCAAGATAGGGTTGGAGATGCTCTCTGTGAAAACCACCCCCGGCTTCTTATCTGCGATGGTCTTTTCAACCTTAGCCAAATCGCAGATGTCGACGTAGTTGATATCCACACCCATGGGCGCCAGCATCTGATCGAGCATTTTGATGGTTGCGCCGTAGAGGGCACGGGAAGCGACCACGCACTTCGGCTTCTCCAGAAGGGCAGCCTGGAAAGCGATCTGCAACGCGGCCATACCGGACGCACACGCCAGCGACCCGTGACCGTTCTCGAGAGCTGTGGTAAGTTCTTCGAGCGCCTCGTTAGTCGGAGTGTTATACCGGGCATAACTGAGCCCCTCTTCTTCGTGGCCGAAGATGCGGTCGAGCGTCTCGGCGGTCTCGTAAAAAAACGTGGTTCCCAAATGAATGGGAGTGGTAGATGGCACGGCAGTGGTGGGATTCCGCTTGCGATCGCCTACGTGAACAACCTGTGAATCAAATTTCATTTTCGTTTCCAACGGACTCCGTCTTTGGTGTCTTCGATCACGATTCCTTTATCCAGCAGCGTCGCACGAATCTCATCGGCTACTGCAAAGTTTCGCGCCTTCTTAGCTGCCGTACGCTCCGCAACCAGCGCGCAAATGTCCGCTTCGGAGAGCGCTGCTGAGGCTTCGTTTTTAGCCAGAACGCTGGCCGGTATTCCGGCAGCCTCATTCCCACGGAGCACGTCAAATACCGAGTCGAAAGCGGCTAGCAGACGGACAGCATCTTCGCGATTGCCTTCTGGGAACTGATCCTCATCGAGTACGCTGTTCGTTTCGCGGATGTACTCAAAGACCGCAGCTAAGCCTTCAGCGGTATTCAGGTCATCGTCCAGGCTCTCCTCAAATTGGCGAATGGCCGCGAAGGCCCGTGCGGTTAGTTCCGGACTTTTTCCTGCCGGCAGTTTCGCGTTCCTCAGCCGGTGCTCAAAGTTTCGCAGGCGTTCAATGGAGGTGGCCGCGGCCTTCAATCCGTCGAAAGTGAAATTGAGTTTCTTGCGGTAGGGGACCGACGCCAGAAGATATCGGATTGCCTCGGGTTGATAGCCGGCTTGCATGAGATCGCGCAGTGTATAGAAGTTGCCGAGCGATTTCGACATCTTCTGCGATTCAATCTGCAGGTGCTCCGAATGCAGCCAAAAACGGGCGAATGGCTTGCCGGTAATGGATTCCGATTGCGCGATCTCGTTTTCGTGATGCGGGAACGTGAGGTCGACGCCACCCGCGTGTATATCCAGTGTCTCACCCAGATACTTCATCGCCATGACAGAACATTCGATGTGCCACCCTGGACGGCCGTCGCCTATGGGTTCGTGCCAATAAGGCTCATCGCCTTTGCGGGCCTTCCACAACACGAAGTCGCGCGCATCGGCCTTTTCGTACTCATCCACATCCACGCGGGCGCCGCTCATGTTGCCCTCGAAATTATTGTGCGAGAGCTTACCATAGCCGGGAAACGACGCAATCCGGAAGTAGGTCGATCCATCGCTGACATAGGTGCAGCCCTTAGCCGTCAGCACTTCAATCGCATTGGCCATTTCGTCGATGTGTTCGGTCGCCTTGGCGATCCGTTCCGGCCGCTCCAAACGCAGGATAGCGGTGTCCTCGAAGAACGCCTTCTCATAGGGCGCGGTGTATTCGGCAAGTGTCTGATGGGATTTTCCGGCAGCTGCGATGATCTTGTCTTCGACGTCGGTGATGTTCATCACGTGGTTGAGCCGGTAGCCGCGGTATCTCAGCCAGCGGCGTAGGATGTCCTGAAAGGTAAACGTTCTCAGGTTTCCGATGTGAACGTAGTTATAAACGGTGGGGCCGCAAGTGTACATGCGGACTTCGTTATCCCGCATGGGTTCAAACACCTGGAGTTCCTGCGTAAGCGTGTTGTACAGACGAAGGGGCATGAGTTTTCGGCTAAGGCAGTCCCAGCAACGGTGGCTACTGCGTAATTTTCAATCGTAACAAGCGATGGGTATTTGGCCGCAGCCCAGACAACCTACGTGGTTTTTCCGACACTCTACTCGGTTCGCAATGCGCGCATCGGATCGATGGCGGCGGCCCGGGCTGCGGGAGCCAGCGCGGCAACAAAGGCACAGATGCCGAGCGAAACGATCGCGGTCGACAAAGCGACGGGGTCCCAAATCGTAACGCCATAAAGTTGAGCAGACAAAAGGCGTCCGGCGCCGATAGAGAGCGGGATGCCGAGCAGGAGCCCAACCAAAACCATTTTAAATGCGCCGCGAAGGACTAAGCGGACGACGCCGGCGCGGTCGGCGCCGAGTGCCATCCGAAGGCCGATTTCACTCGTCCGCTGAGCGACGGAGTAAGCCGTGACGCCATACAGGCCCACCGACGCCAAGATCAGCGCCACGATTCCGAATAAGCCGGCGAGACCGGCCACCGCCCGCTGCTGGTCGAAGTTCAAGTCCACCTGCTTCTGTAGCGAGCGAACACCCGTGACCGTCAGATTTGGGTCTGCTTCGGCAAAGGCCTTTCGGATCTGTGGCTCGAGTGCGCCCAGCGGAAGGCGAGCGATGAGAAGAGCGCCGCTGACGAAGTGGCTTCGCGATTCAATGCTCGACATAAGTGGATTCTCATAATGCGCCCATTGCGTCAGTGGAACGAAGAACATGGGGCGCACCGCCGCCTGTGCATCTGTGTATTTGGCATCGCGCGCCACGCCAACGATGCGAAACGTCCCGGCATTCTCGGGCATATCCATTCCGAATTGCTTGTCGAGCGGATCCTTGTTCGGGAAGAACCGGCGAACAAAGGCTTCGTTGACGACAGCAACCGGTGCGGTAGCGGCGTCAGCGTTCGTGAAACCACGGCCGCGCAGGATCGGTTGGCCCACAGTCTGCAGATAATCGGTGCTGACCCGGTCCCACGAAGAGACCGATTTATTGTCGAGCGATGGCGCGGGTCCTCCCGCAACAAAAATCAATTCGCCCCAATTGTCTGTGAACGGATTGTAGAGAGCCAGGCCGGCGTGCTCAACCCCGGGGATGCTGTTGAGGCGTTCTTCGATGTTCCGGTACAAGGCGCTGAGACGTTCGGGCGAATAACTGGCAGACGGCGGATTCAAGCTAACCAAGACGCGATTGGGAGTTTGAAGTCCAAAGTTCTGGTGCTCCAGGTTGCTCAAACTGCGGGTGAGCATAGCAGCGCCGGCCACCAGCACAACAGAGATTGTTGCCTGCGTAACAAGCAGCGCACGCCGTGAAAGAGAAGAGCCGTCACTAGTACTACGGTTACCACCCCGAAGAGCTTCCACTGGGTTGCCGTTCGTGGCAAACCAGGCGGGACCAACTCCGAAGAGGATGCCGGTCAAGAGCGATAGTGCAAAGGCAAACGCAAGAGCGGGAACGGATGGAGCGGCGCTGATAGGCATGGCGTCACCGCCATGAAAGGCGAGCGCCATCAAAAGCCGGCCCGCACCGAACGCAACGGCAAGGCCTGCGATGCCGCCTCCGATCGCTAACAGGATGCTCTCTGCTAACGATTGCGAGATGATACGCGACCGCGAAGCTCCGATCGCCAGTCGAATAGAGGTTTGGCTGCGCCGCGCCATGCCGCGAGCCAGCAAGAGATTGGCGACGTTCGCGCAAGCGATGAGCAGAACCAGGCCGCAAACGGCTAGTAGGATCTGCAGGCTACGGCCGTAGTCTTCCTTCATGGCTTGAACGCCCCCGCCGCCAGGAACAACGTTGATGTGTTGCTTGGGCAGCTGCCGGGTCATTTCGGGCACCCAGGCTGGTGGATAGCCCGCATCGTTCTTCATCCAGCGGCGAAGGACAGCGGTTAGACGCTCCGACATTCCATTCACATTAGCGCCAGGGCGGAGTCGGCCGATGGCACGTAGCCATGCCGGGATGGTTTGGCGCAGGAGCGAGTCTTTGCCCGCGATCAATGGTTCCTGATGCAGGGGCAGCCAGAGGTCCGGTGGGTCGCCGCGAAGTGTGTCACCGAAGAATCCCGGCGGCGCAATGCCCACGATCGTGAAAGGATTCCCAGCGATCATGACTGTGGAGCCGATGATAGACGGGTCCCCTGCATACGTCCCCTTCCAGGCGCGATAGCTGAGCACCGCAACCGGGGTAGCTGCCGGGCTGTCGTCAGAAGGCGAAATCAGCCGGCCGGCAAACGTACGAACTCCTAGGGTTGAGAAATAGTTCCCGGTCACATATTCCGTCACCATCGAACGGGCGCTCTGATCGATGTGAGGCCGCAACACGCCAAAGCTCCCAGAAGCCGCTTGAAAGGCGGCCACTTCCTCAAACTCCGGCGCAGCGGCAGTCAACTGGCCATACAAATCGAATGTGTACATCCCCCAGTTGTCTTGGGGACCGCCTTCGACACAACAATCGTTGCCGTCGCCGATACGGTAAAGGCTGGCGGGATCGGCAACCGGGAGTGAGCGGAGCATAACGGCGTGAATCAGCGAAAAGATGGCTGTGGTTCCACCGATGCCGAGCGCGAGAGTGAGTGTTGCCGTCAGCGTAAAGATGGGCGATTGCTTGAATTGGCGCAAAGCATAGCGGAGATCTCCGAGCAACAGATTCATGTCGACTTCCTTTCGTGGCGGAACTCGCGGACGAGCGCCTAGCCCGAGGCGAATCGCTGTCGTCAGAAGGGAATACGGGCACGTAGGACGCCAGGTTCCATCGCGCTGTAAGTAGCAGGCGCCAAAGAGATTTCGGACCGTGAACGGCAGGAGATCGGGCAAGCGCTTCCCACATCCGAACAGCAGTGTACGCTCACGAACGTCGGTCGAAGGCTACCAGCCCACTTCCCGCATGCGCATCTCGATCCGTTCGCTACCCTCGTTCATTGCGGCGGGCTTGCGGTGACGTGGCGCTGGAATGATGGCGGCCAGACGCGCGGCCTCTTCCCGGGTCACGCGAAGAGCCGAGGTCCGGTAGTGATAGCGAGCAGCAGCCTCCGCTCCATAAACACCTGGCCCCCATTCAATGACATTCAGGTAAAGCTCGAGAATGCGTTGCTTACCGAGAATCGCCTCCGCAAGCGGCACGATTGTGATCTCTACTGCCTTGCGAATCGCCGTCCGAGACGTCGTCAGAAAGAGATTCTTCACCAGTTGTTGTGTAATGGTCGACGCGCCGCGAAGCCGCCGGCCTTCTAAGTCGTTATTGGCCGCCTGTTCGATCTCCTTCCAGTCAAAGCCATTGTGTTTATAGAAGCGGGCATCCTCGGCCGAGACAACAGCATGCTGCAGGTCAGGCGCGATGCGACTTAGCGGCACCGGGATGTACTCCTTGTGGTACGGCTGGAATCCGGGGCCGGGCTTTGCGAACCACGACTCGACCCTACGCTCCATCTGAACCGATGTCATAGGAGGGTCAATCCAGCGAAGGCCAAACAAGGCGAGAATCACAGCTCCGTAAAAGGTCGCGACAAGGAGGGCGATGCCGAGCAACAGCCGCCTCCAAGAAGGCAGCCTGAACAGACCTTTACGCGAACGACCAGTCCGAGGCACACTACCTTTCGAAAGCTTCTTGATCGAGGAAGGTTTCCAACGGGCACGATACGCCAAGAACCCAAGATACGACGTCATGCTCGGAAGGGTCGCCGGTTTCTCTGTGATACGCTCTCTCGGAACCTAGGATCAGGACGAGGTGCGGCATGACGGATCGGCGAGAGTTCTTGTGGAGCCTGGGAGCAGCGGGCGTAGGTGCAGGCCGGGCGCTTACGCAGACCGTCACCAACAGCCCAAAGAAGCAAGTCATCGTAGCCGGCGGCGGGATTGGCGGGCTGTGTTGCGCCTATGAGTTGGTTCGCCGCGGGCACAGTGTAACGGTGCTCGAAGCGTCGGGCATTGTTGGTGGCCACGTTCGCACAGTTCGCGACGGGCTGGCCGACGGCTTGTATTTCGATGCGGGTGCGGAGCATTTCACAAAGCCGGGCTACGACCTTTACTGGGGTTACGTCAAGGAATTCAAGCTCGACTACGTGCGTGACGTTCAACGCGATAACCGTTTGCGTTGGGTCGGGGGCGGAGTGTATTCGGACGCAGACCTGGCAAATCCGGTTGTGCTCAAGAAACTCGGCTTCAATCAAATGGAAATCGAATTCCTGAGCCACAATCAATGGCAGGAGAGAGACAACTTTTATCTGGCAAAGTACACCAGCGCGTTCCCGGATGAGTACCAACCGTTTTCGGCAGGATTGAATGACCTGGACAAGATCAGCCTCACACAGCTGCTCGAAAAGGAAGGAGCGTCACCGGCCTTTCTAGAGTTCAGCGGAGGAACAGGCTCGGCGTTGCACGTCGTCTGGCACGCTGCAATTCTCAACAAACGCGGCGTTCCCCTGGCCCCGAACGAGGTGTTCCGGTTAAAGGGAGGAAACAGCCGGCTGCCTGAGGCCTTTGCCGAGCGGTTGGGAGAGCGGGTCAAATTGGGGTGTCCCGTGACGGCCATCCGCCATGGCGATAGCGGGGTTACGGTCAGCTATCGCGAGTTTGGACGCAACCAGGAAATCTCAGCCGACTACCTCGTCTGCTGCATGTCTGCCGTCATGCTCCGGAAGCTACCCGTCACACCGAGCCTGCCCGAGGAAAAACAGTGGGCGGTAACGAACGTGCCTTACTATACCGAGATACGTCCGGCATTCCAATCCCGGACAAAGTTCTGGCGCGCTCAAAAGAGCAGTGTAAACCTTGAATTTGAGGGGCCAAACCTCGAAAACGTCTGGTCAACCGCGGAGGACGTTCCCACTGCGCGGGGGCTAATCATCGGCACGGGTGGCCCCGGCCTTACTGCGGAGTCGGCCCTAGGCCTGTTCCGATCGAAATACCCGGGGGGAAGTGACACCATCGAGCAGACTACGGTCTTCGACTGGTCGCGTGATCCATGGGCGATGGCTTGCGAAACGACCACCTACCCCGTGAGTGAGCTCCGACGGTACTGGCCTGCATTGATCGAGCCCTACAAGCGCATCCACTTTGCGGGAGCGTACTGCGACAATCTGAATTGGGGCCAGGAGGCAGCCACCCGCTCGGCCAATCGCGTGGCTATAGCCATCGATAAAGCTTGAATCCATAAGTCCTTGCAAGGCCTTGATTAACAGCGGGCACAGCGACCGCAAGCCTCCCTGTGCTATCCTGAGGTTCGCTGCACCTTAATGCGGCACCCGCACTACGTTCCCAACGGCAGTTGCGATTGTGTTACCTTTAAGGGTATAAACACGGAAGATTAAGGTAAGACGAGGAGTATCGTTTTCAAGATGGCCCTGGCGGTAGAACAGAAGTCTCAAGTAATCGGTAAATACCGGGTCCACAAAACGGATTCGGGTTCGCCAGAGGTACAAGTAGCTTTGTTGAGTCAGCGAATTCTTTTTCTGACTGAGCATTTCAAGACGCACAAAAAAGATCACCATTCACGGCGCGGTTTGCTATTGATGGTGGCCCGGCGCCGGCGAATGCTCAAGTATTTGAAAGATCGTAGTCCGGCACGCTACCAGGCTCTCATCCAGAGTCTCGGCATACGCCGCTAGGAAACGGTTCTCAGGTAGGCGTCAGCCGAGTCTGGCGTAACACCGTCCTGGTGGACGGTCCTTCCTCCGCTACACGCTCTAAGTCCCCACTTAATCCTGAAACTTGGTGAGCTTACCGGCATTAGACCGGGCGGCTACATCATGAATCAAGGAAAGCTAAATGTCACACACAGTTGAAATCGACCTAATTGGGTCGAAGATTACGCTTGAAACCGGCAAGGTTGCCAAGCAAGCGGACGGCTCGGTAGTCGTTCGGTCCGGTGAATCAGTTGTATTGGTCACCGCCTGTTCGAATGAGGATCCCAAGCCGGGCGCCTCCTTCTTCCCGCTCACGGTCGATTACCGTGAGTACACGTATGCCGCGGGCAAGTTCCCAGGCGGCTTCATTAAGCGCGAAGGACGCCTCTCAGAAAAAGAAGTCCTCACCAGCCGGTTAATCGACCGCCCGGTGCGACCCCTGTTCCCGGAAGGGTACAGCAACGAAACACAGATTATTGCGATGGTGCTCTCGGCTGATCCAGAGCGCGATCCTAGCGTACTCGCGATCATTGGCGCCGGTGCGGCGCTGGCGATTTCCGACATCCCCTTCCACCATGTGCTGGCAGGCGTGCGTGTCGGCTTGCACAATGGCGGCCTGGTGGCCAACCCGAGCTATGAGGCGACCAAGGACTCCAAGCTAAACATTGTCGTCGCCGGCACGGAAGAAGGAATTGTGATGGTGGAAGCCGGAGCCACCGAAGCAACCGAGGCGGAAGTACTCGATGCGATCGAGTTCGGCCATGATTGTTGCAAGAAGATTGCAGACGGCATTCGACAATTGGCGAAGCTGGTGGGCAAGACCAAGCGTGTCTATACCCCCGCTCCTGTCAACGAAGCCATCGGCAAGAAAATCTCCGACGCTATTCGCGAGGAACTCACTGACGCTCTCAATACGGAAAAGTATCCGAAGCTAGAGAGCTACCACAAGGTTAAGGACGCCAAGAAGAAGGCTCTTGCACTCTTTGCTGAAGAAGAACAGGCGGAAGCAGCCAAGCTGTTCGGCGCGCTGAAGGAGCGCATCTTCCGCGATGAGATCTTAAAGTCTCACCGCCGTCCCGACGGACGCAAGTTCGACACAATTCGCCACATCTGGAACGAGGTGAGCGTATTGCCCCGCACCCATGGTTCGGCTATCTTCACCCGCGGTGAAACGCAAGCGTTGGTCACCACGACACTCGGCACCAAGGACGACGCCCAGCGGATTGAGATGTTCGACCTGAGTGAGACCTCAAAGCGCTTCATGCTGCACTACAACTTCCCGCCGTTCAGCGTGGGCGAAGTGGGCTTCATGCGCGGCCCCGGTCGGCGTGAAATCGGCCATGGCGCACTAGCGGAACGCGCTCTCGCCGCGGTCATTCCCGACGAATTATCGTTCCCGTACACACTACGCATAGTCAGCGACATTCTGGAATCGAATGGTTCCAGTTCGATGGCCAGCGTTTGCGGCGGCACCATGTCCTTGATGGACGCAGGTGTTCCCATCAAGGCCCCGGTTGCGGGCATTGCCATGGGTCTGGTGAAGGAAGGCGACGCATATGCCGTGTTGACGGACATCGCGGGCGCCGAAGATCACTACGGCGACATGGACTTCAAAGTAGCGGGCACGAAGGACGGCATCACGGCGCTCCAGATGGACATCAAGGTGCCAAACGTCACGGCCAAGATCATGAAGGAAGCGCTGGCGCAGGCTCGCCAGGCACGCCTGGAGATTCTTGAAAAGATGCTGGCGACCATCGATAAGCCGCGCGCCGAGCTCTCACAGTATGCGCCGCGCATCTACACCACCAAGATCCCAACCGACAAGATCCGCGAACTGATTGGACCCGGCGGAAAGGTGATCAAGGGCATCATCGATCAGACCGGCGTCAAGATTGATGTGAGCGACGACGGCACAGTGAACATCTTTGCTTCCGACGGCGTTTCCGCCGCCAAGGCCTTGCAGATGGTGGCCGACATTGCGGCAGTAGCCGAAGTCAACAAGACCTATCTGGGCAAGGTTGTGCGAATCGCTGATTTCGGCGCGTTCGTTGAGATTTTCCCGGGCACCGACGGCTTGCTCCACATCAGCGAAATCTCGGAGAGCCGCATCAAGAACGTTCGGGATGAACTGAACGAAGGCGACCAAATACTGGTGAAGGTGCTGGCGCTGGAAGGCAACAAGATCAAGTTAAGCCGTAAGGCGATTCTCAAGGAACAGCGCGAGAAGCTGAAGGCCGAATAACCACAGCTCCTAACTGCACGTAAAGTGGCGGCAGTATCACCGAAAGGTGGTGCTGCCGCTTTTGTTTTGCGACGATCATCGGTAATCCCTTATAGCGTGAAACGATTCCGGGACGCCCTGCCCCGCTGGCAGTCTAACCGGCCTTTACTATCACAAAGGGCCCTCTGTGCAACACGAAGGGAATTATCATGAGGTTATCCATGGTCATAGATCTGGGACCAGAACGTGGATCGCGCGGGGAGAAGCCGCCCTGCGCTCGCCGACGCGGAAACCGGGAGGAGGGACACGATGAATATCCTGTTGTGGGTCCTGCAGGTCCTCGCCGCGCTCCTGTACGCAGCGTCGGGCGTCATGAAGGTCTTCATGTTCGACAGAATAAGCGAGGATGTCCCGTCCTTCGGTGCGTTGCCGCGGGGAGCCTGGAAGGGTTTCGGCATCCTCGAACTCGTC
Source organism: uncultured Acidobacteriaceae bacterium (assembly GCA_963771305.1). Taxonomy (GTDB): domain Bacteria; phylum Acidobacteriota; class Terriglobia; order Bryobacterales; family Bryobacteraceae; genus CAJCIT01. The sequence goes on along the minus strand of CAVYTS010000017.1, from coordinate 139,701 downwards.
TGCACGGTCGGGTTGATCGTCCCCGCCGCCCTCCATTGGCATCCGGCGCTCACCGTGGTGGCCCCGCCGCAGTCCTGACGATCGAGAGCCTCGTGTTCGTCTGGGTACACGCCAAGTACGGCGAGATCACGCCCACCATCTTAAGCGGCGTGCTGGGTCTCCTGATGGCGTTCATCGCTTACAGCCGGATGGTCCTACAGCCGATCTTCTGAGCGGCGAGCCATCCTCTGCTTCGCAAATGCTACTTAACGCCGTGCCGGGCCAGGTCGCCATCACGAAGGCCGATCCGTGCCATGTACTCCACCGCAGGATCGCCCTTCATGGCGGCTCGGAACCGTGCCTCAGCGTCATCCAGACGACCGAGCGCCTGAAGCAGCAAGCCGGCGGAGTAATTCAAGGCGGTCGACTGCTCCTTCGAAGCCGATTTCAGCTTCTCCTCGACTTCTTCGAGCGCCTTATCCAAATCCGGTCGCACGGGTTTGCCGTGCAGCGCGCTAAGCTGCACTCGTGCCAGAACGGGGAATGCGTATTCCGGAGAGGTGATGTCTCGCTGCCTTCCGGCAGCCTGCTTCCAGAGGGCTTCGGCTTTTTTCGCGTCGCCGCAAAGTCCGAAGGATCGGCCGAGATAAAAGAGGAAACGGGGACTCTCGAGAACCGGCTTGCCGCCGGGCTTCGTAAAGGGCCGCTCCGAATCAGCTTCGGTTGCCGTCAGCACAATCGACGCCATGCCATCGCACTGCCGCTTGCGAGCCATGAATAGCGCGTTCTGCAACTTCGTCTCGTAGTAAGCCTGGCGAAGCAGATTGTTCGAAGAAACTTGCCTCAGCCGTTCTTGCTTCAGGGCCTCCTCGGCGGAGTCGACCTCGTTACCAGTCAGCTGTTCGAACACGAACCGCGCCAGTTCGTCAGGCGACAGAGCGCTTGTGTCAGCCGGCGGTTTGTACACGGGACTAGGAGGAGCCGGGGCCACGGCGGCGGGAACGAAGGATCGCTTGGCATGGGATACGGCAGGGGCCGGTTTAGCCGCGAGCTTTTGGGAGAACTGCTCCACGCTATCGGGCAACGAGCCAAGCGCGCGCGCATCGCGGAGAGCCGCCAGCGCATCGGTGGTATCGCCCATCTGTTCCAGTAGCCTGGCCAGTTCCCAATAAGCAACTGGCTCTTTGAAGTTCGATCGCACCGCTGCTCTCAAGTCCTCAAGAGCCAGATAGCGCAGTGCAAAATGCAATTCTAGGCTGCCGAGCAGATAATGGGCTGTGCCATCGGCCTTGTTGGATCGAATCGCCGCTCGCAGCACGTCAAGTGACGAGAAACGGCTCGGGAAGACGTACTTGACAGGCAAGCGGGAAGCCGCTGCGTAGTCCTCTGCTGCGGGCTTTCCAAGCATTTGTTTGCAATATCCGCGGTAGTACGCAATCAACGGATGCTGTTGCGGCGGAACCGCGCCCGGCTCCATCTGATTGGCTGGAACTTGCGGGTAGGTTCGCTCAAGGAGCGATAGCCCCGCACCATAGTCGGCCGCTCGAAGGTAAGTGTCCACGGCATTGAGAACACGCTCGGGCTCGGCTGCCAAATGCAGCCAGAGTGAAGGATCGTCCTTGCCTAGCAAAGTCGCTTCATTGCGTAGGACGCAGTTGGTTGGGTCTATCGCAAGCCAGGCTTGCAGTCGTTGCTCCGCCTTCACCTTCTCACCACCACGCCGAAGGGCAATCACCTCCAGCTCGCCGGCGCGCGTAAGCCGTTTGGACAACGCATCCAACCGAGCCACTCCAGCCAGCGCCTGATTCCAGTGGTCCTGTGATGCCCAGCTGAACGCCAGTTCCAGTTGGGCAGGCACACCGAACGTCGGGTCTTTCAGCGCATTCTCCCAATGACGACGGGCCGTGACCACATCGCCCGTGTTATACAGCGCAATTCCCCAATAGTATTCAGCCTCCGCATCAAGTGGTGCGCCCCCAAAAGAAATGCCCTCATAGCGCCTGATCGCTTCGTCAAAATGAGCGTGCAGCACATCCAGTCGGGCCAGCGCCTTGACGCCCACCGGAGACTTGCCGTACCTGTCAAGTCCTGCCGAGTAACTGTTGTACGCAAAAGACAGCGCGCCGTTGCGCTCGCTACGAATCGCCTCTTCGAAGCAGCCTTGTTGGCTGTTGCAACCCATGGAGACTTCGGGCGGCGGCTTTGAGGCCGCGGCTTGCTCAGCCGTCATGGCATCATAGACGCCTTCGGTGTGCCGCAATAGTGACTTCCCGTTGGAATCGAGCAGCTCAAACGAAAGCGGCTCCTTGCTCGCCACCGGGATGCTCTTTGAATACACTTCGCGCATTGTCAGATCCACTGTTTCGTCAAGCAACTTGGTCGCACCGGCTGTCAAGCGAACCTGCGCGCGGCCAATGTCGTAATTAGTCTCGATCTGCACGAGAACGTTTTCGTTATGGCGTTGGAGGTTCAGGACTGCGTCGAGTGTGGCGCGACTGATGCCGTCCATATTGTGCACAGGCATCCAGTACTCGGTGAACCGTCTGATCTGCTGCGGTTCGAGAAACTCGTAGTCACTGTTGGTGTCGAGCACGCCAGCCTGCAATTCGACGTAGGTCGTATCGTTGTCGGTGAGATTCTTGCGAACCCAGCCGTCCATGTCCCTCCCCCAGCTCCACACCTTCTTGCCGGGCACTGCAGCCGGATCTGCGTAGTGAACAACTCCGGTTTTCGAGGCCGGGTTATAGACGGCCATGAACGGCTCTCTACAGTGAGCCGCGAACAGCCCAACCATGTCTTTGCTGTTGCCTTGGCGGCTCATATCAACACCCTCGCGGTTCTTCGGCCAAGGAATAAGGGTGTCAGGATGCCCGTCGAGATACATAAGATACGCGGGATACACGAAAGTTGTGTCCGGGCTCTCAACGGTGACGGCGGCGTTCGCCCACCAGTAATAGCGCTGCTTGAATTCGCCCGGGTTGTAAAGGGACACCCGCTGCTCAAGAACGCTGCTGCCGGGACGGAGAATCAGTTCGACTAGCCATTGCATGCCCGAGATGCGATCAATGTCTCCAACAAACACGGAGGCGCTACCGTCATCGTTCTGTCGATAGGAAAAATCGACCGGCGAAACCGTATCCCAGCTATGGCCGACTGGGAAATTGAACTCGATGCCGGTGCTGATCCAGGAGCCGCGAGGGGCAACACTCGCCTTCTTAATGCTGAGCGCGGGATGAAACACGTCATGGCCATTTGCCTTATCGATGCAACGATAGAGATGTCCGCCCAGATCGGGCAGCACCGAACAGGCCAGAAACTCGTTTTCAAGATGGATGACGCGCCACGCTTCAGCCCTGGCCGTTGTCCCCAGTTGCGTCCGCATGGTGTAGGGATAGAGCCAGTTCTCATAGCGGAACATGTCGAAAGGCGGATCCTCAGGAGGCAGGCCTTCGTCGTAGGTTGGGAGGCTAATTGTGTCTTCCCAGGCCTTTACTACCGAAGAAACCGGCGTTGCGGAGGCATCGGAGGCCAATAGGGAAACGAAGGCGACTAGCCACAGAGGTATGGCGCAAAAACGGACCAAGCTGAGCATAGCGTCAGTACCCAGTAAAGCACGCGTGAAGAGCCGAGCCTTACAGCCCCAGCTTATCTTTCAGGCGTTTTACGCGGTCTCGAGCCACCGTCAGTTCGGTCCCTTTTCCGTCGTCCAGCCGCACCATTAATCGCTCGGCGAACCAGGAATGTAACTCCTTCACGCATTCGAGATTGACGATGGTTGAGCGATGTATACGAATGAAGCGCTCCGCATCCAGCGTCTCCTCGAGTTCCGAGATGGTGCGGTCGATGACGTAGTTCTTCTTAGGAGTGGCGGCGTAGGTGAGTTTATCGCTGGCGTAGAAGTGGGTCACTCGAGCCACCTCAACAAATTCAATCTTGTCGCCGATTCGCGACGGCAGCCGGGATGGATACTCCTTCGCTTTGGGTAGCGTTGCCGCGAGCCGGTTTAAGAGCAACTCGAGTTGAGGTCTCGTCTCCGCGCCGGTGCGGATCCGGTCGAGCCTATCCAGTGCCCGTTCCAGTTGCTTTTCATCCACCGGCTTTACCAGGTAGTCAATGGAATCTACTTCGAACGCTTGCAGTGCATATTCTGAGTAGGCAGTTGTGAAAATGACAAACGGCGGCGAATCCAGTTTCGCCAGCATTTGAAATCCGGTGAGACCGGGCATTTGGATATCGGTGAACAATATATCGATGGGGTGACTGCGCAGACACTCGATTGCCTCAACCGGATCGCAGCTTGATCCGATGACGTCGACACGTCCCGTGTCGGTCAACAAACGGGTGAGACGGTTCAAAGCGAGTGGTTCGTCATCGACAAGATAGGCGCGAATCATGCCTGTCGTCTCATCAGAGCTCTCCGCATGTAGAGGGAGCCAACGCAATGGTTGGTTCCAGAGGCTGGCTTAAATCTGGCGCCTGGCGCCTAGCGGCAACGCAATGCTTACAATCGTTCTCCCTTGTTCCACGGAAATGCTTAGTTTCGCAAGGTCGCCAAACAGCGCCAGAAGCCGTTCTTGCAGATTGTCTAAGCCGTGCCCGGCAGTCAAATCCTGATTCCCAAAGCCCGACCGTCGTCAATCACCGAGACAATCACCTGCTCGTCGTTGCGCGCGACCCGGACCCAGATAGCACCGCCGTCGCGTTTGGGCGCCACGGCATACTTAACGATTCGTGCCGCTCGGTCGCCAGAATATGCAGGCCGCCCAACGCTATTTTCTATCAGAGTTTGTATCGCTAGCGGAGGAACCGAAGTGGCCAGAAGCGCCGCTGGCGCGTCTATTTCATACCGAAGCCTCCCCGCAAAACGAGCTTTCTCAATCTCGAGATAGTCGCGCACAATTTTCAGCCCCTGATCCAGCGGCACCAGCCTAGCTTTAACGGAATCGAGCGAAAATCGAAGCAAAGCCGCAAGCTGGTTCAGCAGCCGTTCGGCGCGGCTTGGATCATCGCGAATGAGCGACGCCACGGAGTTCAAGGCATTAAAGAGAAAGTGCGGGTGGATCCTCGATTCAAGCGCCGAAAGCTTCGCTTGCGTCGCCAAGGTTAGCGCTCGTTGGCGTTCCAGTTCCTTCACTTTCAATTGAACAGCCGCCGCCTCAAGCCGGGCCTTTGACGTCTCGTAGAGCATCGAAAAGCCTAGCGCTACAAAAGAAATCGGGAGCGCGATCTTGAAGGAGGCACTCAATTCAGACCAGAACTCCCACCCTGTGAAAATGGAGACGCTTATCGCTCCGCCAAGCGCGCAGCCTACCCAGCCAAACGTCACGGACGGGCTAAAGGCCCACCTGAATAGGGGAACGGTGACCGCAATGCACGAGTTGGACGCGATCACGCGCAACACCCAACGAATGCCGCTTTTGATCATCGTGAGGTTCCGTTCTCGTTTCGACCCAGCGTACCTTATCGGATTGCTTTACTCGGTGAGGCTACGTGACATCCGGAGCAAGCGACTTCGAATCGCGGGGATGGGTCCTGTGCGTGCAACGCAGTGACTAAACCGATCGCAAACGCCAGCAAGCCAGCCAGAATTAGCAAAACGCGTTTGGGGTTCATACAGTTACTCCTTGAATTCGAGAATAAGGCGATCTGCGCTGGGGCGAAATGGATTTGGGACGAACCGATGCTTCCGGCGGATGAACGGCAGGACTGGCGGCGATGAACGGCAGCGCCCTTTGCGACCGGGCAGCCCTCTTGGGTCAACTTAGCGAGCGAACAGGCTGTGATCCACCGCAATGCATTGATTCATAACCACAGTGAGCCCGGCCGCCCTGGCTTTTTCGGCGGCTTCTTCGTGAATCACGCCCATTTGGAGCCATAGTGCTCGCGCACCAATTTCAATAGCTTGGTCTGCAATCTCGGGCACGAACTCGGAACGGCGAAACACATCGACGATATCGACGTGTTCGGGGACGTCGTTGAGCGAAGCGTAACTCTTCTCGCCGAGCACTTCGGTTTCCGTTGGGTTCACCGGTATGACCCGGTAGCCATGCTTCTGAAGGTACTGGGCAACGCCGTAGCTCGAACGCTCGGGCTTGCTCGATAGGCCCACCACCGCGATAGTCTTGGCTTCCCGCAGCAGCATTGCGATGGTCTCCTGGGTAAGCGTGGTAGTCATCGGCGGCCCCTGCGATTGGGACCTCGCCCACGATCGCCCTGGGGCTTTCGATCGGACCCTGACTTCGAAAACGGCTTGGCTGAGAACTTCCGGGGTGCTGGCCCTTGGGAGGAAGGCCCCCGTCCTTCGCCGCCAGCCCTGCCGCTGCTTGGCCTTCCGCCGCCCGGCTTGCCACTGGGCGGTCTCCCGCTTGGCGCCGACCTGGAAAATGGCCGTGGTGAAAATGGTTTCGACGAGGTTGCGGGCCGCGGTGGTCTTGTTCGGGAACGCTCTTGCGTCTCGCCACTCGCGTTTCCGCCACTCGGGCGCTCGCCGCTGGGCCGCGATTCTGAGAACGGCCGGGGAGAAAACGGCTTCGACGGAAACTGCCTACGCGCGGACCCTCCCGATGAACGGTCTTGTCGTTCACCGCTTGGCTTGAGGCTGCTCGGCTTGCCGCCGCCAGGCTTGCTACTGGGCTTCGCAAATGGCTTCGGAGGAAACGCGCGCGGCTTCTCTCCGGCCGAATGAGCCCCTTTGGGTTCGAAGCGACGCTGTCTGTCGCCGGCCGCTTGTGGACACTGCTCTGCTGGCTCGCGCTTCACGGGCGGGCCACCACCCTGTTGAGCCGGTGTCCTGGGTTCGTCTTCTGTCTTTCGCTCCGGAGCGGATTGTCCACCACCGAACGCAGCCTTCCGTTCGGCGGCCCAGCGTTTCTCGTTGTAGCCGGTCGCGCGCTCCGTGAACGCCCCACCGGAACGCTTCTCCGGCTTTGGGAATGCTTCGGGCCGGGCCTCGGGAGGCGTATCGAGCAGCTTCTTGAACTTCTCCACCTCGGAGCTGGTCAGCGTGCGATACACGCCCGCCTTCAGTGCTCCCAAATCCAGGAACCCGATCCGGATGCGCTTCAGCTTCTCCACCAAATGGCCAAAATGCTTGAACATCACGCGAATCTGGTTCTGTCGGCCTTCAATCAGCCGCACCTCATACCACGGATTCTGCGTCTTCTTCAAGATTCGAAGCCCCGCTGGCGCGGTCCGACGGCCATGCATCGGAATACCGGTCCGGAATTGCTCTTCTTGTTCCGGCGTCAACAGACCCTTGATCTTCACGAGATAGGTCTTGGAAACGTGACTCGCCGGCGACATAAGTTTGGCCGCAAAATCACCGTCGTTGGTGAGGAGCAGTAATCCTTCACTTGCGTAGTCGAGCCGCCCCACAGGGTAAATCCGTTCTCGCACGCCCTTGAAGAACTTCATCACCGTTTCACGGCCTTCCGGATCGAACACGGTCGTGACGGAGTTCTTGGGCTTGTGCAGCGCGAAGTAGACGAAGTGCTTCGGGGCGGAAAGCCGCTGGCCGTCGACCTTTACTTCATCGACAGCGAGGTCGGCCTTGGAACCGAGTTCCACCACCGTCTTACCGTTTACCGACACACGGCCGGCTACGATCAGTTCCTCCGCCTTGCGGCGGCTTGCGATCCCAGCAGCGGCGAGGATCTTTTGCAGACGTTCTTCAGCCATTAGTTCTGCTTCACCGGTTCTCCAGACGCATCAACAGCGTCCGATTCAGCGGCCCGCGATTGTTCCCTGTCCGGCTCCCGATCGTCCTCTGCCGCTTCAAGGTCAAGCTGCAGGGGCTCATGCACCGTTCCACCGGCGGCGCTCTGGGTAGTGCCGCGTGCGGCATCTCCGTGCTCCGGCGTTTCCAGATCTTCGTCGCCGAGCGCAAGCCGCCCCAGCTCTTCGAACTCCTTCAGCGTCGGCAGTTCGGTCAGCGAGCTTAGGCCGAACTGGACCAGAAAGTCCCGCGTCGTTTTGTACATCATCGGTTTCCCGAGGACGTTCTTGCGCCCGGCCGCCGCAATCAGCTTACGGTCCAGCAGCGTTTTTACAACGCCTGCGCCTTGCACACCGCGAATGTCCATAATCTCTGGGCCGGTGATGGGCTGCTTATAAGCAATAACCGCCAATGTTTCCAGGGCTGCAAGCGAAAGTTTGAAAGGCGCCTGCAAACGTTTCACAAACTTGCGGATGTCCTCGTGATGCTCCGGTTTGGTGGAAAGCTTGTAGCCACCGGCCAGTTCGCGTATCGCGAGGCCTCGGGATGGCGCCGCGTACTCCTCCACCAGTTCTTTCAGAATGCTCTGCACCACATCCAACGGCTGCTCAACGGCAGTAGCAATCTGTTCCGTCGAAAGAGGCTCGTCAGTAATGTAAACGGCAGCTTCGATCACTGCCTTCAACCGGTCACGTCCTTCCTTGCCGGGGACCGAGTCCGTCACAACTTCAGCAACGAAGTCCGACACCTCGAGAAACCCGTCACCTTCGTCGGCCTCATCCGGCAGAGACTCCACGGCTAGGTCCGCCTCATCCCGCTCTGCAACGCCAGCCTCACCGGTTAGTCTGTCCACCCGATGCGTCGTATCCGGCGCGGCGATTTCCGCGTCGTTCATCTTATCTACTTCTTGCATGCCTGTTTATTGATAATCCTGTTCTACAGCGGTCAGGTCTTCCGAGATAAAGGCCTGATCATAGCTCTCATGGCGGCGCAGCGCGATGTCGCCGAATGCTTCTCCTTGCACCACTTCAACGGCCTGGCGCTTCACCATCTCGAGAATGGCGAGAAACAAGCAGATCATGGCGCGTCTGCTGCGTTGCTGCTCAAACAACTTCGTCGCCGAAAGCGTCTTGTCCTTTTTCAGCTTCTCGAACTGGTCGCGCAAGAAGCGCACCATGTCGGGAACACTGACGTCCTCTTTGCCGATTTCGTAGATCGGGCGGTTTTTAAGGCGTTCAAGCACGTCCTGAAACGTCTTCACCAGGTCGAAGATCGAGACAGCCAGCCCAGGTCCCTCGTCCTCTTGCAGAAAGAGCTCAATTTGAGGATTCGACCAGATGGCATCTTCCACGATCCGCTTTTGCTGCAGCATCTCGGCCGCATTCTTAAAGCGTTCGTGCTCAATCAGCCGTTCCACAAGCTCCGTTCGCGGATCCTCTTCGGGCGAGATCCGATCAAGCTCAGGATCGCGCGGGAGCAACATCTTGCTCTTGATGTGGATCAGCGTAGCTGCCATGAAAACAAACTCCGAACTCAGTTCAATATCGAGTTCGGTCGCTTTTTGCATGTACGTCAGATACTGAGACGTAATCTGGGCAATCGGGATGTCATAGATGTTGACTTGCTGCTTCTTGATCAAGTCGAGCAGCAGGTCAAGCGGCCCCTCGTAGCGCTCGAGGTGGAAGTTCAGAAGCGATGACACTAGCACCACGATAGCATGCAGAAAGAGCTTAAAATAACTGGATTCCCAGCGGTTTTAGCCTATCCGCCTGACGTCTAAAGTCGTGGATAGCGCCCGCTCTGGGCGCAGCGTCAACCCGGCAAAACTGCGTTACCCACAGCGGTGGAAACTGTGATAACCCTGAAAGCTGACTCGCTGGAAGGAAGGACACCCTATGGCCGATTCTCCAAGGAAGCTTGTTGAACGCTGGTTCGAGGAAGTTTGGAATAACCGCCGCCGCGAAGCCATCGATGAACTGCTTGCACCGGGTTGCGTGATTCACGACGCGGGTCAGGACATTGTTGGTCCGGACGCCTTCAAACACTTTTTTGACAGCATCCAGAATACGCTCTCGGAAGTTCGCGTCAACCCACAATTCTTGATCTGCGAAGGCGAATACGTAGCGGTGCGGTGGGTTTCGACCGGAAAACACAAAGACACCGAAAAGAACGTTGCGATTACCGGCATGAGTTTGATGCGTTTCAGCGACGGCCGCGCTGTGGAGGCTTGGCAGAACTGGGACCTTCACGGAATGATGCAACAAATCCAAGCGGTCCCGGAACGAGCAATGGCTGTAGCGGCCGGTTAGCCCATCGGCCAAGTTATCGTTCTCGTCAAAACGGCGGACCGCCCTAACTCGGGCTCTGCCCCTGCTCCTTCTGCCGCTTCTTTTCGTCCGCCTTACGCCGCTCCTCGGGGCTGCTGCCCTTGAAATACAACCGCACGGTAACCCGATGCGACGTATCGTCTGGCGAGAAGTCCGAGCGCGTATTCCCCAAATTGTCGAATAGCTGCGCCTCGTTCACCTTCTTTAGGAAGTAGTCAGGGTACTCGGGGTTGAAGGGCTTGCCCTCCTTCTCCCCCCACATCTTACGGATTACGGGTTCGCTTTCAATGTCGAGCCCATGGATCTCCAGTGTCTGGAATGTATACAGCGGTCCGGGCGCCATATTGAAGACCAGGCTCACCGCCTGCTTCTTCTCATCGAGCGTGCGCTCCACTTCGGCATTCGCATCCAGGTGGCCGTGTCGCTTCATCGTCGACACCAGGTCGGCCCGGAAATTGTCCACCTTCTCGCCGTTGAAGATGTCGCCCACCTTGAACTTCAGCATCGCCTTCACGTCGTCGGAACTCAAGTCACCGCCGCGAAACGTCATCGGACCGAACTTGTATTGCGGCCCTTCATTGATGGTTACCTTCACCAGGTAACCATTGATGTCTTTGGCTTTCTCGGCCTCAATTTTGGGAAACGAGACGCCCACGTAGCCCTGCGTCTCGTAAAGGCCTTTTACCGACGCATCCAATATTTGCTTCAGTCGAATATCTGTGTAAGGCGCGCCAATCGCAACCTCATTGACTGACCTGAGAATCGCTGCCGTTTCTATCACCTTGTTTCCGCTGATTTCGACACGGGCAATCGTGGGAATCGGTGTATTCGGACGGAACAGCACCGCGAGTTGCTTGGGATCCTCAGGACTCAGATGGCCCACTACCTTCACCCCCGGCTTGGTTTGGTCGACGAATTCTTGAACGACATCGCGGTAGCGCTTCACCACCACATCGGTAGCGGGGATGCGGTCGATATAAAGTGGAATCCGCTCGCGCAGGTACTTCCTGAGGTCCGCCTCCGGCACTCCCAGGTCTTCAAATCGCATGGGGTAGATCTGGTCGTACTCAATCACATTGAATGTTAGGTCGTATTGCGGAGGTTTGCCTGTAAACGCGAATTCGTAAGTCACGCCGGCGAACAAGTCCGTGTCCGTGATTCGCTGATTCGCCGCCGCGAAGTCGCCCGCCGTCACCGCCTGGCCCAGTGTCAACCCGATCACCTTCACAATGTCCGCCGTCTGGTACATGTGGTTTCCCTTCACCAGGACGCTGTGAAGGAAGCCGGGCGCTGGCTGCGGGCTGTTTTGCGGATTGCTCTCGGCCGGTTTCTTAGACGCAGTTTGTCCACTGAGCGCTAGCGCCCCCAGGGCAGCGGCGAAGATAGCTCGGGCGAACACCATATACTTCATTCTACGTAGCGGTTCATTCGCACGTTTCCAATTGGCCTAACCTAACCTACGGCAGACTTAAAGTTCGGGCCGTCAATACATCATCCGCGAGAGAGCAAAGCCTCACTGGAATTCAAAACTTGTCGGAATGGACTTCACGTTCATTGGAGTCTCCACGTCTGACGATAAGGCGTTCTACGTCCAAGTGGAAGGATGCGGGCGTTATAAGTCGCAAGCCGACTTCGCAGGAGCTATATCACCCGCATGAGCAACTCAAATCGATTTGAAGTCAGTGCATCGTGGATGGGCCCGGCGTCCCATCGGACCAAGTGCCGGCCAAAACCATGAAGATGGTCACCCGTTCTTCCGGATCGTTCGCCGCTATTACCGGAGAACCAGGGAGATTCGCTCCCCAGCTTTTCACGACATCACCCGAAACGAAAAACATGACATGGGGATGCCAGTTCATGCCGTCGTCGCTCAGATACTGCTGCTTCGCCATCATATAGCACATCGCCCCGGGAGCCAGCGCGGGTAGTTCCTTCTTATCCAATGCGGACGTAGTAGCCGCGAGGATCTGTGCTTTAGATTTTCCCGCCAGCACAAGTTTGGTTTTCTTCAGAAGGATGGGCAGAAACGTCGTTGAGGCTGCCGGATTGAAGCAGTTCGGGGCGCGGACCTTAGGGTTCCAGAATTCCGGGTCATCGGTCGGCTTCGCCCAGGATCGCTCGACGATGCAGACGAAGCCGTTCGAGCCCTTTACAGCAGTTGCGTAGCCATCCCGTCGCAGCACCATCACTTCGGCTGCATCCGAAATCGATGCCGGTGCGGAACTCCGGGCCAGTGCGATCTCAGCCTTCTCGTCCGGAATCAAATACTGATCGAGAGGAGCCATGACCGGATAGGGTGCCTTCGCAGCTTGCGCTCGTGCATAGGCCGGCCAGAGGAAAAGAATCGGAATAACGAATGCTAACGCTGTGATCCTGATATTCTTCCACATTTGATTCTCCGATGAGGAGCATTTGTTTATGGTTATGAGCCGCTAACCGTCAGGCGGCACAATGCGCCGCTCATGATGGTATCCGATTCGTCCTGACAAATGCGCTTGCATCGGAAACCAACGTGGTCTGAAGCGCCCTATTCAGTCTTGGGCGTTGGGGGAGACCGGCACGCCGTTAGGACCAAATTCCTCGAGCAGCACTTATCCAAAAACCTCGTCTCTTGGGCTCATAAAAGCCGCTCTCCGTTGGGCTTACGCGTCCCGGACGAAGGGCGGTAATCGGGCGCTTGAATGCTACATTGGGATAAGAAATGGCATATGACGTTGTTGTAATCGGTAGCGGCCCCGGCGGCTACTCAGCGGCGGTGCGCGCCGGCCAATACGGCCTCAAAACCGCACTGATTGAAAAGCAGCCTCGGCTCGGCGGTACCTGCCTGCTGGTAGGCTGTATTCCTACCAAAAGCCTGCTCCACACGGCCGATGTTTGGGACTACTTTAAGCACTCCGAAGAGCAAGGCATTCTCTGCAAAGACCCTCAACTGAATTACCCCGCTGCGGTCGGTCGCAAGGACAAGATCGTCACCAAGCATTCCAAGGGCATCGACTTCCTGATGAGGAAGAACAAGGTCGACGTCATTAAGGGCTATGCCCGACTGCTGGGAGGCGGCCGCATTGAAGTGGAAGGCGAGCAGGGCAAACAGATCGTCGAAACCAAAAACATCGTCCTCGCCACCGGCTCTGAGGCGCGCATGTTGCCCGGCCTCGTACCCGACCCGAACCTGATTCTCACGAACATCGAAATCCTCAACCTGACCACCGTTCCCAAAACCCTTGGCATCGTCGGAGCGGGCGCGGTGGGCGTCGAGTTTGCATCAATGTTCAACCGCTTCGGCTCCAAAGTCACCGTGCTGGAGATGTTGCCGCGCGCGGTTCCAGTGGAAGACGAAGAAGTATCCAAAGAGCTCGAAAAGTACTTCAAGAAGACCGGTATTCGGGTTGAAACCGGCACGAAAGTGGAAAGCGTTCGTCGCAATGCAGCCAGCGTAAGCCTGACGGCGACGCTCGCGAACGGCACCAAAGAGGAGCTGGAGTTCGAGAAGCTGCTGGTTGCTGTCGGTCGCAAGCCCAACACCGAAAACCTCGGCCTCGAGAAGACCCGCGTCGAACTCGATCGTGGCTTCGTAAAAGTAGACGGCCAACAGCGTACCGCCGAGCCCGGCGTCTACGCGATTGGCGACATCGTGGCCGGTACGCCGCAGCTCGCGCACGTCGCTACGGCCGAGGGAATGATCGCGGTCGGAAACATCGCCGGCAAGCCACGGCCGCCTATCAATCGGAATCGCATCCCAGGCGCCACCTACACGGAACCGGGCATTGGCAGCGTTGGTCTGACAGAAGCCCAAGCCCGAGCCCAGGGTTACAAGGTAAAGGTCGGCAAATTCCCGTTTGTGGGCGACAGCAAAGCCACCATTCTCGGCATGCATGAGGGCTTCGTCAAGGTTGTCTCGGAAGAGAAATTCGGCGAGATCCTCGGCGTACACATCATCGGCCCTCAAGGTTTCGAGCTAATTTCTGAGGCGGTCGCTGCCATGGAAGCGGAGGCAACGGTTGACACCCTGGTCAATACCATCCACGCGCATCCCACTCTTTACGAGGCCGTGGGAGAAGCCTTCAACGCCGTCAACGGCTTGGCCATCAACATTTAGTGCCTGCTGACCCTCCAGACGGTATGCGGAAATGTGAAGTACTGGATCTCGGGCGCCTCGATTGGCGCGAAGCTTTTCGGATTCAGCAGCAATTCGTCGAAGAGCGGAAACGTGGCGAAGGTTGCGACCGCCTGCTCTTCGTGGAGCACCCGCACGTCGTCACCATGGGCCGCAATGCAAAAGAACAACATGTGTTGGCCAGCCCCCGCGTCCTGGAGCGTGCCGGCGTTCTGTTCGTCGAGACCGACCGGGGTGGTGACGCCACCTATCATGGCCCCGGTCAGCTCGTCGGCTACCCCATCCTCGATTTGCGAGAATGGAGGCGCGATGTTCGGGCATATTTCCAGGCAATCGAGCAGCTCTTAATCGATGGGTTAGCCACTTTGGGTGTGGAGGCAAGTGGCAACCAGGAGCCTCGACACGAGGGTGTTTGGGTCGCTGGGGCGAAACTCGCGGCCATTGGCATTCACATTAGCCGCTGGATAACGTCGCACGGCTTTGCGCTGAACGTAGACACGGATTTGAGCTACTTTCATTACATCGTTCCGTGCGGCCTGGACAAGCCGGTCTGTTCGCTGCGGAGCCTTGGCTGCCTGGCCGGCCGCGAAGAGGTGCAGCAGGCCATCGCTGCCTCGTTTGCGAAGACGTTTAAGTACGAGCTGGTGTTGGCGCATCAGGAAGTTTAAGGGATCCTCGAAGGAGAACAAATGGCAGACGTGGTGATGCCCCAGATGGGCGAGAGCATCGTGGAAGGCACCTTGACCCGATGGCTGAAAAAGGTAGGCGAAAAAGTTGAGCGTGATGAACCGCTTTTTGAGATCTCGACCGACAAGGTAGATACCGAGATACCGGCGCCCGAGGCTGGCGTGCTCACCGAAATCCTTGTCGCGGAGGGCACCACGGTCGGCATCAACACGGTAGTTGGCCGCATCGGCTCGGCCGCTTCCGCTCCAGCGGTCCAACCCGCTGCGGCTGCACCACCCCCTCCCGTGCCAGCGCCTCCAACTCCTCAAGCGCAACCTGCACCCGCAGTGGCTCCGCCACCTGCGCCTTCAGCCACTCCTTCCTCATCTACGTCCAGCCAGGAAGACGACCTCGGCCCTTTGTCTCCGCTCGTCCGCAAGATGGCGCGAGAGTACAACATCGACCTGGCAAACGTAAAGGGTACCGGAGCCGGTGGCCGCATCAGCAAACAGGATGTTGAAGCGTTCATTACCGCCCAGGCAGCCAAAACATATAGTGCGGCAACCACGGCGCCCGCATCGGCCCCAACCCCGGCAGCCCCTGGTCTTGCTCCTGCGGCCCCGCTCCCGCTCGCCGAGAGCGCCAAGACGCGTGTCGAGCCCATGAGCACCATGCGTCAGAAAATCGCCGAGCACATGGTGAACAGCAAACGCACGTCCGCCCACGTCACCACCGTCCATCGCGTCGACATCACCCAGGTGGCCAAGCTCCGCGACAAGGCCAAGAAGGAGTTTCAGGAGCGGAATGGCTTCTCCCTCACGTTCCTGCCCTTCGTCACTGCTGCCACAGCCGAAGCACTTCGTGCCTTCCCCATCTTCAACGCGGCCATCGATGGCAAGAACATCGTCTACTTCCGTGACATCAACATCGGCATCGCCGTCGCTCTCGAAGGCGGACTGATTGTCCCCGTCATCCGGAACGCCGACGAGAAGAACGTTACCGGTCTGCAGCGCTCTATCGTCGACCTCGCCACCCGTGCCCGTTCCCGCCAGTTGAAACCCGATGAAGTTCAGGGTGGCACGTTCTCCATCACTAACTTTGGCAGCTTTGGAAGCATCTTCGCGACGCCCGTAATCAATCAGCCCCAAGTAGCCATCTTAGGCATCGGCGCGGTTGAGAAAGTTCCGGCTGTGGTGGAAGGCGATGCCATTGCTATTCGCTCCCAGGCCCATCTCGCGCTCACCTTCGACCACCGCCTGATCGACGGCGCTCTGGCCGATCAGTTCTGCCAGAAGGTCAAGTCGATCCTGGAAAACTGGTCCGCCGACATCCTATAGCCCGAATCAGTAATTCTTCGAGATCTTTCTCGCCCAAACCGGACAAGGATTGATAGGATCTCGCTTCGGCGGGCTCTTATGTCGTCAGGCGATTTGAGGGTGCTGGTTTCCCCAACGCGGTACTCGAGCCGCAAAGGGGAAAAGCCGGGATTCAGGTCCCCGCCTTTTCACTCCCGCCTTTCGGCAGGAGGTGATTCTTTATGCACCTTCGAATACGGATTCTACTGCGGTTCGGTACAGTCCAGATCTAGCTCCGCTTTGAAGGGCGGCGCTAGATCTTATGGGCGGCAGCGAGTAGCTATCGCTGCCACCCCACGTATTCACCGTAACGCAACTGGTTCCCCCACGATCGGCAGTTTTTACCTACGTCATCCAATCCCCGGCCGATCCCGTCAGCCCTGACTGGAACGGTCTGGCCCGTTTCCTGGAGAATTCCAAGAAGTGTAACCGCCGTCTCCTCTCCGTCGCCACCTCCTCAATTTCAGCCACTCCGTCAAGTGTGAGCCCTAGCTGGAAGGTATTATTTATCGGCTTTCGCCCCTCTTTCCGCTATACACCACGTTTTGTGTGTGACATTCCCAAGTTTCATACTTGACGAAACCTTTACGGGGGATTACTATTCGGTTTCGGCCCTGTACTGGTACTTGACTCCTTCTTTCAGAAAAGAGGTCCATGCATGACCTTCCAGGTTGGCGAAAAAGTGGTTTACCCAAACCACGGTATCGGCACCATCGAGAATATTAGCTTTCGCTCGTTTGGTGCCCAACACGAGCGCTTCTACCTTCTTAGACTTCTCCCGAACAGTATGACCGTTATGGTCCCCTTCTCCCACGTGGGCGATGTGGGCCTCCGCAAAGTGACAAAATGCGCTGAAATCACGCGCGTTTTGAGCTATCTGGCGGCTGGCCGTCCTGGTTGCGTCCAGGATTGGAAAGACCGGTTCAAGGAGAACTCGGACAAGATGAAGAACGGCAGCCTCCTGGAGATTGCCGAGGTTTTCAAAACCTTGCTCATGATCCAGACGGCAAAGCCACTCTCCTTCCGCGAAAAGAAGATGCTTGATCGAGCGCGGCACATGATCATCATGGAGACCTCCATCGCGAAAGGAGTGAAGGAATTCGAGGCGATCGTGCTGATCGAGCGGGCGCTAGGCAAGTCGGGCTTGCCCATGCCGGCGGCTCTCTAAAGAAAATAGCCGCCAACCCTTTTCTCCCTGTCGCTCGTAGCGCAGACCGTTTTGCCTGCTGGGCCGAGATTTGTCTCGGCTCTGGCGGAATGCTAACTCGCCTCCCCTACATCCCCGCCGATTGCGCCTTCTTTTGTCCGTGCGCAGCACCGGTCATCTCGCGAATGAACTCCACTTCCTCGACTTTGTAGGGGGTGCCATCGGTCTTGAACACTTCGTGGAACCACACCGCGGGCTCCCGGTCGGTGTAAGGATGTGCCCAGGAATCCCATGGCAGGTAGGTCTGGGTCTTGCCGGCCACCAGGCCCCAGTTGTAGGCCGCCACTCTATACTTCTTGGCTAGTGGCAGAGTGCCTTGGAAGGTGCTCCCGTTTCCTCGCGCCATGTACTCCGTGCAAAGAATGGGACGGTTGTATTGCTTCAGCCACCCAATGCGCTTCTCAAACTCAGCAGGCCCGTCGTAGTTGTGGAACGACGTCACATCGGAATTGTCCAATTCGATCTTCGCAGTCTTCGACAGCTTCTCAGGCGACGACCAATCTCCTTGCCAAACACCGCTGGTCAACGGTTGAGTGGCCCCTGCCGCCCGCGCCCACTGGAACACTTCGGGCAACAAGGCGTCTACCAGCGCGACCTTGTCTTTGGGATCTCGCTTGCCGTAACTGGAGCCGTTGTAGTTGTCGGGTTCATTCCAAACATCCCAGCCCAAAACACGCTTGTCCTTCGCGAACGCGCCCACTACGCCCTTCACATACTCCTCGAGTCGCGGTTTCTCGTTCTCGTCCTCCAGCGCCTTCGCGCCCGGACTCTGCACCCAGCCTGAGTTATGCACACCGGGCGTTGGCGCGTGCTGCTTGCCTAACCTGGGGTCGGGATCCCAGCAGGAATCGAACAGCACGAACAGCGGACGAATATGGTGTTTATTCGCAATCGTTAGAAATGTGTCGATCCGCTTCTTGAAGCCCTGCGCGTCCTGATCCCACAGCAGATCGTGCAGGAATACCCGCATCGTGTTCATACCCAGACTCTGGGCCCATCCCAGTTCCAGATCGATACGTTTGGGGTCGAAGCTGTCCTCTTGCCACATCTCCAATTCGTTAATGGCGGTGGCGGGGATGTAGTTGCTGCCCACGAGCCAAGGCTCTTTGCTGTACCACGCATTCGCCGCCTGCTCTGACCAACGCGGCTGCTCCGCCCGAACGGGCAACCGGAGCAAAAGCGGTGCTACCAGCGCCATGAAAAGTAGGACTCGTCTCATAAGGTCGTCCTGATTCTACACCCCATTGAATCAAGCCGCAGGCGCCCTCGGGACAAGTTGCCGGTACCACTCCAATTGCTATACTGGTGTCGATCCACCAGCCTGTGGCGCTATCGTCTAACGGTTAGGACAGAGCCCTCTCAAGGCTTAAATAGGGGTTCGATTCCCCTTAGCGCTACCAACCGTTCAATAGTTTACCGGGAATTTTGTAGCATTTTGTAGCATCCCGGTTTTGCCAGCAACATTTTGTCGGCCAGAAGGCCAAAGCAACATTGAAGCAGGGCGATTGCGGCCTCGGGTCTCCGGGCCACTGCTGCGATCGGGATAGGGGGAAGCTTCGCGGCTCCCCTCCTCCCACACCACCGTGCGTACGGGTCCGTACACGGCGGTTCGAGTCGGTTACGCTAACACTCCTCGAACAATGAGGGAAGTCCGAGCGATTTGAAGTAAGCGTTAGAAAGCCCTACGCAGAGGGCCGTGGCCTTCGCGAGATACCAGGGGCCGCGACCGCTGCCGGCGGTATTGCTCGCCAGCCGCTCCCGTACCCCCAGTTCCAACAGAGCCGCTCGGCGACGGCGCGGAGTTTTCCACTGCCGCCACATAGCTGCCCTGAGGCGCAGCCGGACCCAGCGGGTCAAGCCGATCAACACTTCAGGCGTTTCGCAGAATCCGAAATAGCTGCGCCAGCCCCGCATATATGGTGCCAGTTCCTCCATCGTCGTCTCCATGCTGACGCCTTTGGCCCGTCGCGTGATCTCCCGGATTCGCCGCTTGAACCGATCCATGGCCTTACGCGCAATCACGCGCTTGACCTCCGGACCGGCCGTAAAGCTGAACCCGAGAAACTTCCGTTCCTGCGGTCGTGCCACCGCACTCTTCGTCTCATTCACCTTGAGCTTGAGCTTTTGCGTGATGAATTGCGTAACGCTCTCCATCACCCGTTGCCCCGCCCGCTCGCTGCTGACGTAGATATTGAGGGCTATAGCGGGGCAACGCTAGAGCGGCCGGGCCTTGAGCGTGTGAGAGACCTAGCCGCAGAAGGGCAGATCCAGGTTGTGCTCGCGTACGCACCGGACCGCCTGAGCCGAAAGTACGCATACCAAATTCTGCTGATCGAGGAACTGGCCCGCAACGGAGTCGAGACGCTTTTTGTCAAGGCGCCGCAGGGGTCCAGCGCGGAAGATCAACTGCTTGTTCAGTTTCAGGGGATGATTGCTGAATATGAACGGGCGCAGATTCTGGAGCGGTCGCGCCGCGGTAAACGACACCGGGCGCAGTCTGGTGAGGTCAGCGTGATGAGCGGTGCTCCGTATGGCTACCGTTATATTCGCAAGACAGACGAGACACTTGCCGCGTACGCCGTTCTTGAAGCGGAGGCCCGGGTGGTGCAGCGTATCTATGAGATGTACACAGTTGCAGGACTCAGCATTGGGGAAATCACCCGCCAGATCAAGAAGGCCAGACACAAGACGGAGCTAATTAGTGCGGTGAAGCTAGTTGATGATCTAGCGGGTGCGAGTCCCGCCAGTGCAAGTTTCCCAGTTGGCACTGTAGTGATATCTGGCGGCGGTACGGGTGACCAAACCGTCGAAAGCCCGGAAGTAAACGCCCTCGTAGGTTGGATGCGAATCCGGTCTGCTCCGACAAGGAGAGCAAGCAAAGCAGCAGGGATAGCGTCGGGATAAACCGGCCTGGAGCAGTGAATGAAAGTTTCATACAGGAAAAGGAATAGCGAACCAACCTGGCCCCGAGCCATGCGAGGGCAGTCGTGAGGCTGCACTTGAAGCGTTGGACAGGGGTATATGTGGGCGGGGTATTGAGCTCCGAAATCTGCGAGTCAGGGAGCAGACGGTGTCCTGTTAACCGGAATGCAAAAACGCGGTGTGCGATAGCGCGGCTGAAGAGCAGCGGACCGGTGGGAGAAAGCGATGAGCCATAAGACTCACATGCACGGTGACGGGGAGTCTTGAGCGGCCATGCAATGGCAGAATCCTTGACTCCCATCAGTGAGTGATACGGTGACACAACCCAATGGGAGTGTATTCAACGGCATCGTGAAGATAACGTGGACCGGCGGTAGCGGCAGTTCCGTCGCGCCGACCACGTCCAGCGCCCGCGTGTATGCCGGGCTAATCTCCGTCCTGCTCGTTCCGACCACGACGGTTTCGCCTTGCGCTTATTACACCGTGACCTTCACATCGAACGATGGACAAACAAACTTGGGTTCAGCTCTGGTACGTACCGCTATCAACGGCGACCCTGACAATCGCTCAGGTGCTTGCCGTCTCCAGCGCTTGCACAACTTCCAGCGGTGGTGGTGGAGGCACCGGTGGGGGCGGCTCCGGTGGCACGGTAGCTGTCCCGATCCCCATCAGCGACGTCTCCGGCTTGAGCCTAGCGTTGGCAGCGAAACCCAATATGGGTGCCAGCTACAACCGCTCCACGACAGCCTGGATCGATAGCTCCGGAAACATCGGATCCATTCCCGGCAACCCGACCGACTGTGTAAAGGTCAACGGGACGTCAGGTCCTTGCCGTAGCGGCTCCTCCGCCAGCGTGGCCCTCGTGGATGCTGAAGTACCATCGGGCACGCTCAATGAAGCCAATCTGACTTTCAGTCTCTCGCTGACGCCTTTGGGCGCTCAGCCTGGAACTCTTCCGGAATGGCGTTCTCATGGACGCCGGCGTGGACTTCTCTTTGTCGGCGAATACTGTGACATTTTCCACGATCGCCACGCCTCAGTCGAACGATGTGCTTGCGTTCTATCGAATCGCCGGTTCCACTCCGAGCGTTACATTCGTTGACGGCGAGATTCCCTCCGGAACAATCGACGGCATAAATCCTGCATTTAGTCTGGCGAAGACGCCGGTAACCGGCTCAGCACTTCGCGTGTACAAGAACGGCGTCCTGCTGGAGGCCTCGCTGGACTACACGCTCGCCGGCAACGCGATCATCTTTATCAACGGCGCACTGCCCAATCCGGGCGATACCCTGTTGGCTTACTACCGGCATTAGAGGAAAGGGCCGGCAAAGCTCAGCCCCGTACGCTGGCCGCTGGGATCCGCCGGATCAGGTCTTGCATCTGTTCGCGGCTTTCCGCCCCGATGGTGAAGCAGTCGATCACATTGTGGGCCAATGCATATTGCAAGGCTTCGTCCGGGTGATCCTTTAGCTTTCCGGCACCCAGAATCTTCATGCCAATAACACCTTTGCCCTGTGCCTTCATTCCTTGCAGCACGGAATACACGGTAGCTGGGTCGGCATCCATCGCCACCTGGGCAGGATTGAAGCGCGCCAGATCCACTTCCACCCAGGGTGACTTAGCTGCCGTCTTCAGCGCTTCCAGCGTGTGGCACGATGTGCCCTTGGTCCGAATGATTCCTTTAGCTTGCGCTTCCGTAATTACGTTCATTGCGCCAGCCTTCCGGTGATCCCAGTCTCCGTCTATCACCGCGTGAAGCAGCAGAATATCGATGTAATCCGTATTCAGCTCCTTGCGGAAACGATCCAGATCAGCCCGCATTTCCTTTTCGGTGGATGCGTGCGTCTTGGAGAGAATGGTGACTTTGTCGCGGGGAACCGTCTTGAGCGCCTCTCTCAGATGTGGGTGCGTTCCGTATTGGTCAGCCGAGTCCCAGAACGTAATGCCGTTGTCGTAGCAGGCCCGGTACAACTCGGCCAAGCCGTTGAATCCCAATTTCCGCGTCTGGTTAGAACTGCCGCCCACCCCATTGGTCCCTGAGCCCTGTCCCAGCCTGCTCAATTCGACCTTCTTGGGTCCCAGCAGGATCCGATCAGTCGCGCTCTTCTTTGTCTCTCCGGCAAATAGATGATAGGGAAACGCATTGAGGGCCACCGCGCTGCCAAGCGAATTCTTCAAGAAGGATCGTCGATTCATTTCGGCTCCTATTCTTTCGAAAGGTAGCACAAAAACGAACCCTGGCCCGGCGGCCCCTGGCGACCTCGCTGGTCGGCTGAAGCAGGGCGGATCTCTAAGCCGCGGAACAGTACACTGAGCTTATGAGCAAACAGTACAATGCGCCACCACCGATGTCGATCGACGCAGCGAAGACCTATACCGCGACTTTCGAAACATCGCGTGGGGACATCGTTGTAGATCTCTTCCCAAGCGAGGCGCCTAAGACGGTGAACAATTTCCTGTTTCTGGCCAAAGATGGGTTCTATGACAACACCACCTTTCATCGCGTTATCGAGAACTTCATGATCCAGGGCGGCGATCCCACCGCATCCGGCCGCGGCGGTCCCGGCTATAAGTTCGAAGACGAACTGAAGGGCAGTTACAAGAAGCACCAGGTTGGTTCTCTCTCCATGGCGAACGCCGGGCCAAACACCAATGGCAGCCAGTTCTTCATCACTCACATTGCCACCGACTGGCTCAACGGTAAGCACGTCGTGTTCGGTCAGGTGCGTACCGGCCAGGACGTCGTCAATGCCGTCAAGCAGGGCGACACAGTGAAGACCGTGAAGATCAACGAAGCCTGAGCTCCCAATGAATCGCGACCAAGCGTGGGCCATGGTATGTGAGTTTGTGCGGTCGGATAGCCTTCGCCGGCACATGTTAGCGGTTGAATGCTGCGTGGTGGCCTACGCGCGCAAATTCGGCGATAACGAGGAACTGTGGGGCTCAACCGCGCTCCTTCACGATTTCGATTGGGAGATCCACCCGGCTGCCCCCGATCACCCCATGAAGGGCGAGACCATCCTGGCCGAGCGCGGCGTCAGCCCCGAAATTCGCCGCGCCATCCTTTCGCACGCCAACTACAGCGGTGTGCCGCGCGAGAGTCTGCTGGAGAAGACGCTGTATGCCTGTGATGAGCTAGCCGGATTCCTAACCGCGTGCTCCTACGTCAAGCCGGGCAAGAGCATTCATGAGGTCGATCTGGGCTCGGTCAAGCGCAAGCTAAAAGACAAAGCCTTCGCTCGCAATGTAAATCGTGAGGACATCATCAACGGCGCGCAGGAACTGGGCGTGCCGCTGGATGAACACATCGCCTTTTGCATCGAGGCGATGAAGGCGTCGGCAGACTCTCTGGGGCTGGCTGGCTCAGCCGTCAGTTCAGTTTGATCCGGTCGTCGTGGCCGCCGGTTTGAGATTTTCATTGAACCACGCAACCGTCCGCTTCAACACATCCTCGCGATGCTTCGGATCGTGGAAGCTGTGCCCTTCGTTGGGATAGACCACAAACTGCGTCTTGACTCCCTCGGTCTTCAGCGCATGCCAGAACTCGTACGACTGCGGAGCAGGGCATTCCGCATCGCGGTCGCCAACCAGGATCAGCGTGGGCGTCTTGACGTTCTTGATGTAGGTGATGGGCGAGCTTTTCGCATAGACGGCGGGATCGTCATACACCGATGCGCCAAAGTACGGAATCATCCATTCGTCAATGGAGTTCTGTCCGTAGTAGCTCTGCCAGTTCGATATTCCGGCGCCGGCCACCGCCGCTCGGAAACGGTTTGTTTGCGTGACGGCCCACATGGTCATGTAGCCCCCATAGCTCCATCCCCCGATCCCAACCCGGTTCTCGTCAATGGGCAAGGTCTTTAGTGCCTCATCAACGCCCGCGTTGATATCGCGCATGTCTCCGTAGCCGAAGTCCTTTACGTCACCCGCCGTGAACTGTTCACCGCCGCCGTAGCTGCCACGCGGATTCGGAAAGAGCACGAAGTAGCCTTCCGCCGAGAGCAGGCTCAGATCGAAGCCAGGCGTCGGCCACGCCGGCGAACGCTGTGAAGCAGGGCCGCCGTGTACGGCGACTAGCAATGGATATCGTTTCTTGTTGTCGTAGTCCTTCGGATACAACAGCCATCCTTCAACTGGAACGCCATCTGAATTCCAATGCAGTTTTTTAGCCTCACCCCAAAGAGGCCGCACCGACTTGTTCGCGTCGGTCTTCGACTGCCAGTCGCCGATCGGGCCAGCCCAGACTTCAGGCGCTCGCGACCATGACGACCGTATGAGCGCCGATGTTTTCCCATCCTTGGCGAGAGAAATGCTAAGGTCGTCGCCACCGGCGTGTATCGACTCGTCGGCCCGCCAGAGCGTCTCAGTTGTTCCGTCGGTGCCGAGCTCGGTTATGGCGCTGCCGCCGTCCACGCGCTCCGTTATCAGCAGCTTTGAATTCGATAGCCATGCCAAATAGGCCGGTGAAGTCTTACGGTTCGGAGTTAGGTTCTTGGCATCACCTCCGCTGGCCGGAACGCTATAAACGTCGCCGCCGGTCGAGCCCTCATCACTCATCAAGCCTTGGATAAAGGCGATCGTCGAGCCATCCGGAGACCATCGCGGAACTGCGATTTGCGTGCTCGGCTTGAACACGAACTTCGTCTCCCCCGTCGCTACATCGACGCGAAAAAGTTGGGCGAGCCACCAGTTGTTATCGCCGTTCCCCTCAGCGGCCGTGTACGCGATTTGCTTTCCGTCCGGCGACCATTCGTATTCGTAGACGTAGGTATCGGCGGGGGAGATTGGCTTCGCTTTGCCCGACCCGACATCGACCAGCGACAGCCTCTGCTCGTAGAAGCTCTCTTCGATCACACCCGTTTCAATCGCTGTCGGCTCCAATGGTCCGGCCGCCCTCACGGCATTCTCCGTGAAAAGTAGTGCGATCTGGTTGCCGTTCGGTGACCAATGCGGGTCTGCCAGAAACCCGGTGAGACTGGTTTGCTTCCGGACATCTTGGCCTGCGGCCGAGGCAACATAGAGTTGCCGTTGGCCTGGATCCTTGCAAGTGGAGAGAAATGCGATGCGCTCGCTGTCCGGCGACCACGCGACTCCCGATTCTTCACATGCTTTCTTGCCGTCTCCGGCAGTCAGCCTGTGCGGCGTAGCGGAAGGCTGGTCGAGATTGACTACGTAGAGGACGGTGTTGCGCGATTCGCTGTGATCCTTGGCCCGTGCCGTCTCGACCCAGGCCAGTTTTTTTCCATCCGGCGAGATGGAAGCCTGTTGAAAACTCCGGACCGCATAGAGAGACTCGAGATTCTTCTCGATCTGGCCCGCACAAAGGGCGGGCAAGAGCAACAGGCACCACAGTTTACGCATGAACTCTTAGGATACAGCCTGCAACACCCGGCCTTCTGGTGGGTGAAATACCTCATGCCTTCTGAATTCTTTACAGCTCTGAGAAAGCGGACCTAACGAGGCACTCAGCCGCGACGACGCCTTCGAGAACGCCGCCGAATGGAGAAAGTCGAGTTAACAAACGCGAGACAAATCGGAAACGCCGGACTTGTCTCTGTCGTCCAGACCAGCAGTGCAGAGCCTAACCGGTACACCCAATGAAGTCCACAAGGACTCCCCTGATTTGTCCGAACTGCAAGTTGCAACACCCCCGCCACTGAGCGCCCCAGCAGATGTTCATAACGCCTTTGATGACTCAAAATATTCGTCCAATGTGAATCCACAGTGGGTACGCCTTCTGCGCCTCTTACAAATGGATGTTCGATATGCATCCTGCGAGGGCGCTGAGCTGTTCACAACTGATGGCTACCGAATCCTGGACTTCTTGTCTGGTTATTGTGTCCACAACGCTGGCCACAATCATCCGTACATTATTAACGCACTGAAGGACGAGCTCGATCGAAAAGGTCCGGCCATGCTGCAAAGCCACATCCCCGAACGCGCGGGCGAATTGGCCGAGCGCCTCTGCCGTTTGGCTGGCGGCCCGGTGACCAAGGCTTTCTTCTGCAGTTCCGGCAGCGAAGGCGTTGAAGCGGCCATCAAATTCGCTCGTGTTCACACAGGTCGAACGGGCCTGCTCAATGCACGTGGCGCCTTCCATGGCCTGACGTGCGGCGCCTTGTCATTGATGGGCGATTCCTTCTGGAGCAAGGGCTTTGGCCCTCTTTTACCAGGCACTGAGGAGGTCGCGTTCAACGACCTCGAAGCACTCTCCGCACAACTATCTACCCGGCGATTTGCCGCCTTCTTCGTTGAGCCCATACAGGGCGAGGCCGGTATTCGTTTACCGGACGCGGAGTATCTCTTCGAGGCGCGCGAGCTGTGTAGGAAATCCGGCACGCTGTTTGTCCTCGATGAGGTGCAAACCGGGTTCTTCCGCACCGGCAAGTTTCTGGCCGCACATCACTACGGTGTTGAAGCCGACATGATCGTCCTTGCGAAAGCAATGAGTGGGGGACTGATCCCAACCGGCGCCGTCCTCATGACGGACCCCATCTATCAGTCCGTCTATGGTTCGTTGAAGAAATCGATCATCCACACGTCGACATTCTCTGAGAACGGCATGTCGATGCGCGCCGGCTTGGCCACGCTCGACGTCTTGGAACAGGAACACCTCGGCGCACGCGCATCGCGGCTTGGCGAGTTCGTCCGTACCCGCCTCCGCCAGGAACTGAGTGGCTTCGAGATGATCAAGGATATTCGCGGAGTGGGCCTGTTCTCGGGAATTGAATTTGGCGCTCCCGGGCAGCTGGCGCTGCGCGTGCCGTTTGAGACGTTCAATCGCATCCACCCCGCCATGTTCGGACAGATCCTCGTCATGCGCCTCTTCCGCGATTACCACATGCTCACTCAGATCTGCGGAAACAACTTCATGGTCCTGAAGGTTGCTCCGCCCTTGGTAGTCCGCGGGGACCAGCTTGAAGAGTTTGTCCAGGCCGTCAAGGCGGTCGTCCAATTGGCCCACTCCCCGACCGTTTTTTGGGGTGAAGCCCTCAAATTGGCGGGTCGGGTGGTGCAAATCTGAGCAACACAAGGGTTTTTAGCACTTTTTCTGCGAAAATTCCGCTATCCAGGCCTCAACTTGCGGCAAGTACGTATTGAAACTTGTCATGATGTTTGGGAAGGGGAAAATTCGGCCACGGTCCATCGGGTGGCTGTTGTTCATCAAACATGAAGATTCTCAGCGCCGCGAGTGCGCTACCACCGAACTATTATCCGCAGCAGGTTTTGCTGGATGCGTTTAAGGCGCATTGGGGTGAACGGCTTGGCCGTTTAGACATTCTCGACAGGCTTCATTCCGCCACGCGAGTCGACGGTCGTTATCTGGCCCTGCCAATCGAAGCGTACCTCGACATGAAGCGTTGGGGTGAATTCAATAATGTCTGGATCCGTGTCGCCCAGGAACTGGGAGAGAAGGCGCTGAGTTGCGCCCTCCAAAAAGCGGGCCTGACACCAAAAGATGTGAACGCGCTCTATTTCGTTTCCGTTACAGGAATTGCCAGTCCATCCATTGACGCCTTGCTCGTCAACCGAATGGGGCTCAATCCCCACGTCAAGCGGAATCCCATCTTTGGGTTGGGCTGCGTTGCCGGAGCGGCGGGCATCGGCCGTGCATCTGATTTTGTGAAGGCCTACCCGGATCAGGTAGCGGCCTTGGTTTCCGTCGAGTTGTGCTCGCTCACCTTGCAACAGGACGACGTAACCGTCGCGAATCTGATCAGCGCTGGATTGTTTGGCGATGGAGCTGCAGCCGTTATCGTGGCGGGCATCGGAGAAAGCCGCCAGCCGGAGTGGCCCGGAAATTCTAGCCACCCGATCGGTTTTCTACCAGAACACCGAACGCGTGATGGGTTGGGACATCTCGGAAAAGGGCTTCAACATCGTGCTCTCCCGGGAAGTGCCCGACGTCGTTCGGGAGAACCTGGGTCCGGATGTCGACTCATTTCTTGCCGACCAGGGCTTAAAGCGATGCTGATCTGAAAAGTTGGGTACTCCACACCGGCGGCCCGCGCGTCTTAGAAGCAACGCAGGAATCGCTCAATTTGCCGGAGGAGGCCTCTGTCCGCGTCCTGGGATTGTTTAGCCCGAACCGGCAATTTGTCGTCAGCCTCGGTGCTGTTCGTACTCGAGGAAGTCATGACCCACCGCCGACCCGCACCGGGAACGCTCGGGCTGCTGGCGGCCATGGGGCCGGGATTCTGCTCGGAGCTTGTCTTATTGAAGTGGTAACCGCTCGCAACATCGCCAACCGGTCACCACGAAAATGGCTCGCCCAGCAAAGCCGGCGAATCAAGAAGGTGACCGGGTTCGGCCTCGTGCAAGCCCCGGCCAAACAACGTACTAATTAAGAGGGGGCAGCTGGGTTTTGCAAAGCTCGGACGTTTTTGTAGTCGGCGGCGGCCCTGCCGGCTTGTCGGCAGCGATCGCGCTCCGCTTGAAGGGCTATTCAGTGAGAGTGGCGGATTGCGCCGTGCCGCCCGTGGAGAAAGCCTGCGGTGAGGGTCTTATGCCCGATTCCCAGGCCGCGCTCAGAAAGCTCGGCGTGGTGGTTACCTCGGCGCACGGCTTCGCCTTCCGTGGGGTACGATTCCTCGACGGAAATACAACCGTCCAAGGCGACTTCCCTGACGGCGCCGGATTCGGTGTCCGCAGGCGCGTGCTTCAACAACTGTTGATCGAACGAGCAGAACAGCTGGGCATAGAACTCCAGTGGGGCATTACTGGAATCGACCTTCGCGCGGATGGTTTGTTTGTCAGGAACGAAGGCATCCGTGCCGATCTCGTCGTCGCTGCCGATGGCCACAAGTCTCTACTCCGGCGCCGCGCTGGCCTGGAGGCCGCGCGTAGCCTGTCCTTCCGCTACGGATTTCGCCGTCACTATCGTGTTGCCCCCTGGTCGGAGTATATGGAGTCGTATTGGGGTGGCGGATTCCAGATCTACGTCACGCCCGTCGCTCCGGATGAGGTGTGCGTCGTGCTCATGTCGAGCCATGCCGGCTTTCGTCTCGATAATGCTTTGGCGCAAATCCCGGCCCTCGCTCGCCGTCTCGAAGGACATCCCTATTCGTCGAGCGAGATGGGAGCACTGACGGTATCTCGCAAGCTGAAACGAGTCTGCAACCCCGGGTTTGCCTTGGCCGGTGATTCATCAGGCTCGGTCGACGCCATCACCGGCGAGGGCCTCTGCCTTTCATTCAAGGCAGCGCTTGCCCTAGCCGACGCCTATGCGACTGGCGATCTAACCCAGTATCAACGCGCTCACGAGCGATTTCAAGCGAACCCATCCAGGATGGCGGCTCTTCTACTTCTCTTGGGGAGATCACCCGCGGTGGCGCCGTCGTGTATTTGCTGGCTTTGCTTACCGGCCGGACGTCTTTGCTCGCCTGCTGGCCATCCATGTGGGTGCTTCATCGTTCCATGAATTTAAACCCAGCCAGGTTCTTGGCTTCAGCCGCGAGTTCCTCTCTGCCTGACGTAATCGAATCACCATTGCCCATGACTTCTCGGAAACTGCTTCGTTTATTCGGATGCCTCGCTCAGCACTTCATTGATGCTCTTTGCCGCGGACGCTGGTTTAGCAGACGTATCCCTCGACCCAGCCAAGACCCAAATCAGATGGGAACTCGACGGTGTAGTCCACAACACCCATGGCACCTTCAAGCTGAAAAAATGCCACATCAGTCTCGATCCCAGAACCGGTTCGGCTTCGGGCGACGTTGTAGTCGACGCAACCAGCGGCGAATCAGCGGATAGCACCCGCGACCGTCGCATGCACAAGGAAGTACTCGAAAGCGCGAAGTACCCCGAGATCCGATTCGTCCCTGAGCGCGTGGATGGCAAATTCGCGCCGCAAGGTACTTCGTCGCTCAGGATTTCAGGTACCTTCGAAGTCCATGGCGGTAAACACGCGATCACAGTCCCGGCTGAAGTGAAGATCGACGGCAACCAGGTTTCAGCCACCGTTCACTTTGAAATCCCTTACGTCGAGTGGGGAATGAAGGATCCTAGCACGTTCCTTCTTCGCGTCGACAAGAAGGTCAAGATCGAATTGGACGCCACCGGCCAGATTACCTAATAGATGAGAGTCTGTGTGAAAACTTCGGCACGGAATCGCGCGCGTAGATCTCTGCACCGGAGCACAGCAAGCGGATGCTTTTCGGAGCAGTAACTCTATCCAGGTACGGTTCCGGCCCCCATCGCCCGGCTCGCCAACAGCGCAAACAGGAGATACGCGGCAAAACAATACGGCAGGTACAGATACGGCGCGGGCGGCAACGGATAGAGGCTGAACCCGAGAGCGCCCACCATACAGATGCCCGCCACCGCCGCAAGCACAAGATGTCTCAGCGACAACTCATCGTTTCGGTGCGAATGAACGGGCGCAGCGATCACCACCAGCAGGTATGCCACGATGAACCCGTAGGTCGCCAGCGTACCCAACCACCCGTTCACATCCGTCCCCGAAGCTCCTAGTGCGGCGAGAGGTCCGCACATCAGAAAGGTGAAGAGAGCTACCACCAGCACCGCATTCGACGGCGTTTCATTCTTGAGATGCGCTTTCCCCATAGAACCGTGCAGCAGTCCCCGCCGTGC
This sequence comes from uncultured Acidobacteriaceae bacterium, assembly GCA_963771305.1. Lineage (GTDB taxonomy): Bacteria > Acidobacteriota > Terriglobia > Bryobacterales > Bryobacteraceae > CAJCIT01. The sequence goes on along the minus strand of CAVYTS010000017.1, from coordinate 108,824 downwards.
CATGAAGAAGAGCACTCGCGCCGCAGCCGTCAGACAAGCAAGCGTGCAGGCGAAGAAGCTGAACATCGCGCCGGCCGCAATGAGCGGGCCCGCCCAGTTCAGTTGGGCCTGCTGGGCTAGCACTTGAAGCGGCGTTTCACTGTTGCTCAACTCAAGGCCTGCCGCGCGGAAGCCGAGCACCTCGACGTACGCACTGATGACGAAGAATATGCCCACCAGGATGGCGCTTCCCAGCACAGCCCGCGGGATCGATCGCAGCGGATTCCGTGCCTCGGCCCCCAACGCCGTGGCACTCTCGAAGCCCACGAAGCTAAACAGCGCCAGCACCAAGCCGGGTCCCAGGTGTGGAAACGAGACGCCGCTTAGCCTGAGCTGCGGCACATCGAAGACGGTCGACCTCTTCAGCAGTGTTGCCGACGCAACCATCACGATGAGCAGCACGGAGATGCTCTCGAGCCAAAGCATCAGCCGGGCGGAAAGACGGATGTCGCGGAACGCGATCCATGCCGAGAGACCGACCGCGATCGAAGTGGGCAAGATGGCCGGAAGGCTGATCCCGAATCCCAAGTGAACCAAGAGATTCAGGTAGCTGGAGAACCCGCCCGTGACAGCCGCCGCTGTTCCGGCGTAAGCCATCAACAGGGACCAGCCCGTGACCGCGGCCCAGAACGGGGATAGAGTTGACGCTGCGTATTCGTACAACGAGCCCGGTGATGCCGAGCGCTGGGCGAACTGCCGCACGCTCAGCGCCACCAACACCATGGACAGCGTGCCGAGGAAGTACACGAACCAGGTCGCATTCCCGGCTAGCGCAAACACGGCCGGCATCGTGAGTGCCGGACCGGCAGTCGGCGCGATGCTCGCAATCGATTGCGCCAGCGTCTCCACAGGTGAGAGTGCGTCTGCGCGTAGGCCATGCGAGTCTGAGTTCCGTTTCATCATTTCCGAGGCTGAAAACAATCAGGTCCGGCCAGGCTCAACCTGACCGGACCCGATGCGAAGAGCGCTAATAATCGACAAACCTACTTGCTCTTCGTGGCAACCTGTATGTCGTTCTGGACGCTGAATACGCCAAACACGGAGTTCGCCCGCATTTCCGTCAGCGCCGAATCCGTATCATTGTCCACAACACCGTTTAGAATCACGTTCCCGTTCTTCACGATGATGTGAATGGCATGCCAGCCGATGGGAGGATCGTTTGTAATACCGCCAGCCATGCGGGCCACGGGGGGCCCACCCCGCGGACCGCGATTGGAAGTGTACTTCTGTAGCGGGGCGTATCGATAAATGCTGGCATAAACGCCCGATCGAATCTTGTCATCATTCGGCGACAGCGGCAGGACTTCGATATCGTTCTGCACGCTTGAGACCCCTTCAATCTTCTTCGTCACGTTCTCGGCACTCGACTTCAAGACCGGTCGCGAGGCCTCTCCCCTGAGAATCACCGTGGATCCTTTGATCCCGTAATTGATGTTGTCAAACACTCCGTACTGCGGAAGGGTAACGATCGCCTTATGAATGTCTTTGGCAATCTTCAATATCTTTTGCTGCTGAGCTTCGGTCGCTGCCGGAGCATCTTCCGCTAGCGCGGCGGACATCGAAGTAAGCACAGAAAGACTCAACAATAATGCAGGTGCAAAAAACGCTATGCGTCTCTTGGGTGACATTGTTTTTCAAACCTCCCGTACTGTTTGTCTCCAAATGGTAGCAAGGCTTTCAAGAGCCGATCTTCTTTTTGAATTTCTCCAAATTGACACATAAACGCGCTATTCTGACCCCACTGAGGTTCACATGATTGACGTTTCAGAAGTCGGCGCATTTCCCTCCTTCACCGGCACTGCATTCCAGATTCGTTTTGGCGTTTACCTTCCTGGCATTCGTCCGTCGGACGGCTTCGACGTCGTGGTGCGCGTGATCCATCAGCTGGATCGCTTCGACACAGCCGTGCAGCCGCAGGATTCGCATCTGACCTGGGATGCCGGTCACCCGCTCGACCTCTGGAGCGCGACTGTGCCCATCCAACCAGCCGCCGGAACGCGCTTCGGCGACGAAGGTTTGTACCTCTACCGGTTCCAGCTTTGGTGGACGCCGGCCAGCGGCAATCGCCAGCTCATCACACGCTGGTTCGTCGACCCCTTCGCGCTGCAGACCGATGTTGGGCTCCTGTCCGCGGTCCTGCTTCAAGACACTCCTCAACTATTCAGCTGGACGGACGCGGCCTACAAGACGCCTGAACTCGACGACTTGATCGTCTACGAGTTGCAGATCGAGCAGTTCAACGACACCTTCCAAGGTGTGAATGACCGGCTCACGTATCTTCAGAGCCTGGGTGTGAACTGCATCGAGATCATGCCCGTGACGAGCACCAAGCTCGACTTCGATTGGGGCTACGGCCCGCTGCACTACTTCTCTCCGAGTGCCCACTTCGGCGGTCCGGACGGCCTGCGGCAGCTCATCGACACCTGCCACCAGGCAAACATGGCAGTCATCCTGGATGTTGTTTACCAGCATGTGGATCCATTCTTCGCCTACACACTCGTCTACGAGGACATCAACGGCACACCAGGCGCGCCGCAAGTCAGCAGTCCCATGATCGGCGCTAACGGCCCGTTTGGTCCTCAATCCGACTTCTCGCAAACATTCACGCAGCAGTATTTCGCGGCCGTCAACCGGCACTGGCTGAATGACTATCATGTAGACGGCTTCCGCTACGACGAAGTCACCGACCTGTACGTCGGCCCGACGGACTCCGGTTATGCCCTGCTCGCCTACGAGACTTACAACTATTCCCTGGGCTTAGCCCGCTTTCAGCAGGATCCCAGCAGCTATAGCCGGATCATTCAGTGCGCCGAAGCCCTGTGGAGAGCACCCGACGTTTTGCGCAACACCTACACCAGTTGCGCCTGGCAGGATGACCTGCTGGATCAAGCGGAAGGCATTGCGGCGGGCGCCCCGGTAACCGATGCGCTCCCGCATCTACTCGATCCCTTCTTCAACAACACGTACCCCCCAACCAAGACGGTTGTTAACGCCGCGGGGCAGTCGGTCGACATGCCGGTCGCGCCATTTCAGTACCTCAATTCGCACGATCACAGCCACCTGATCTCGTTCGCAGGCACCACCAGCAGCGACGATGGTGCGCCGGGTGACCGCAGCCTCTACTGGCGCATGCAGCCCTTAGCCATCGCCCTTTACACATCACAGGGCGTCCCGATGCTGTGGGAAGGCGAAGAGTTTGTCGACAACTACACCCTTCCCAGCAGTGGCTTCGCGCGCATCGACCTCCGTCGCGACACCCACTGGGAGTACTTCTACGACGATTACGGTGTGCCCCTAATCCGGCTCTACCGGCGCCTCGCGTTACTGCGGCGCTCTTTCCGTTCGCTCCGCGGTCGCGATTCGTTCTACTACTGGCAGCAGTCCTTGCAGGGCAGCCAGATGATCGCCTATCACCGTCGGGCCGAGAACCCCGATGACTACGCCATGGTCATCATCAACTTCGCATCCTATGCCGATACGATTGAGGTGCCGTTCCCCAAGGCCGGCACGTGGACCGAAAAGATCGACGACGACGTCCGCACTGCGCCCTGGCAGATCAACATCGCAGCCGATAACGCAATCCAGAGCGTTACTGTGCCTTCGAATTACGGGTACGTCTTCGTATTGAGCTAGCGGACAACCCTTTCTGCCAGAGGTCCCACTGCTTGTCGACCCGCTCAATAAAGTCCTCCGGCTTTTCGTGATAGATTTCGTGCCCCAGCGAAACGGCGTTCTCGCGCAGCCTCTTCTGATGATGGCCTGCGGCGGTTTGGAATGACTCCAGATCCTTCGGCTTGAATTCAGCATGCTTCGCGCCCAGCCTCTCCAGCAGCAAGACCAGATCATGATCGTCACCGAGATAGGTCTCCAATTCCTTCAGTTGTTTCAGCTGCCTCTTCATCTGAGGAGTCCAGAGACTCTCCAGCAACATCAGTTGATACCAATGGTCTTTTACGCGTTTGCGCCAGTCGTGATAGTTCTCTGGGGTTTGCTGCTCGTGGGCAGCTGCCATCGCGGTGCGGCCGCGCCGGAACGTGCGTTCGAGCCCTCTCGCGATGATCGGGAACCCGTCGGCATCAAGAGGCCACTCTTTCACTCGCTTGTCCGTGCTGCTCAGGACCACAACGAGTTTGTCCAGAACGGCTTTCACAACCGCACCCTCTACTGTTTCCCTCTTGTACTGTTGCAGTACTCTCCGGATTGAGCTGAGATCTGTTTTCTGCTCCTGGCCGGCCATAACTTTGTCGAATATTTCGATGGAGGCAGCGGCGTCTCGGAAGGTCGCCAGGTGGCGCCCGGTGGCGCGCAGGCGGCGGTTCTCGCGCTGAAACAACACTCCCAGATTGTCCTCGACCAGCCTCAGTGCCGCTCGAATCTTCTTTACGCTTTTGCGGGCCTCATGAATGGCCTCATCTCGCCGGGCGATACTCTTTTGGCTGAGTTGTGCCGCAGCGGATTCGAGTTCCTCCTCAATCACACGCTTGATCCCGGCAGCCGTTGATTCACCAGCCATTAAGACATATGACATTCACTCGCTCCTTGGAAGTACAGGAACAAAGTCTTCGGGCAAAGTTCAGCACAGAACCGCGCGCGTGAGCAAGCGGACCCGCATTGCTCTTCGAACCGACCAAACGGTGCCGTCCAACTTTTTCAGCAGCACAGCTAAGCTCGCTTTCCCGCTCCCTCTCCGGCCGCCACATCGTCCGGCCTTCTGCTGCCGTGCGACCAATACGGTGCCACGCCATAATGCTCGTGAAGCGCGGTCTCGTATTCTCGCGTAATGTCCTTCGACTCCGTATACTCGGGAGCCTCTTGAATGGCTTCCCGTGTCAGGGCAGCGTAAACTTTGGCGTCGTCCCAATCCACCGTCTTGATCCACTGCGGTGACAGCAACACCTTCTTGCCGGGCAGCCAATTGCGCGTGCTGATCTCGACGTAGACGATCGCCCATGTCTCCAGGTCAACGATGAAATCCGCCACATGCCCCAGTTCGCCGTCGGTCGCTTCGACATGGTAACCGGTCACATCATGCGTGCTCCAAAGATGCGAATCCCCGGTTTCTTTTTCGGGTAGCGGGGCCGGCGGCGGCATAAACGCGGTTATCGGAGTCAACACGGATGGATACAGGCCTGAGCCCCAGATCCCGGAATCGCCCCAATAGTTCGGATAGCCGTAGTAATTCAGGAATTCGGCTTCGTGCTGGCGCGAGACGGGCTTATGCGCATCGATGTCGGGGCTCTTGGCAACCTGGTCTTTCGTCAACCGCACCTCGAGCCGTTCCGACGCCCAGTCTGCCGGGCCGATGAAGATAGGCGAGATCAGAACCAGCCGTTGATCCAACCAGTTCCCGGTATTGACCACCAGGTAGCGGATCGCCCAGTTCTCATCGTCGAAGAGAAACTGATCGACTTTACCGATGTCGCCGTCCGTCGCTCTGATGGTCAAACCCTTCATGCTACTGGCGCTCTTCAACATGTCTTTCTCCTTGAAAAAACGGTAAGCTTTTATTCGGCGCTGCTGAGCCTATTCTAATGAAGTAGGAGGGTGCTCCCGAGTGAAGGCCGCCGTTCTCCATTCGCCGGGTGAAGTCCACACGCGGGCGCTTCGCATCGAGACGGTTCCGAGGCCCGAGCCCGGAGCCGGGCAGCTTCTGCTTCGCGTCCGGGCCTGTGGAGTCTGCCGCACGGATTTGCATATCGTCGAGGGCGAACTGCCGAGCTTGCGGCATCCCTTGATTCCCGGCCATCAGATCGTGGGTGAGGTGATGGACAGCGGCCAAAACGAACTCCCGCGTGGTGCGCGGGTGGGCGTCTCCTGGATGGGCGGCGTGGACGGAGAGTGTCCCTACTGCCGGCGCGGTCTCGAGAATCTCTGTGACGCGCCGACTTTCACCGGCTACAGCGTGGATGGCGGTTATGCGGAATATGCGGTGGTGCGTGCGGACTTCGCCTATCCACTGCCCTCCACGTTGGACGACTTGCACGCCGCTCCATTGCTGTGTGCGGGCATCATCGGCTTCCGCAGCCTTCGCGTGGCCGGGGTCGAGCCGGGCGACCGGGTGGGACTGTTCGGCTTCGGTTCGTCCGCATCGCTGGCGATTGCGGTTCTTCTTTCCTGGAATTGCCAAGTCTACGTCGCAACCCGAGGAGCGTCCCACCGTCAACTCGCGACCTCGCTGGGCGCAACTTGGGTCGGGGCCGAAGCGGAGAAGCCGCCGGTAGCGCTCGACCGCGCTATTACGTTTGCTCCCAGCGGAGATGTCGTGGTGGCAGCGCTGGCGAGTCTGCGAAAGGGCGGGATAGTGGCTATCAATGCCATCCACCTTGATCGCATTCCCCAATTCGATTACGACAAGCTGTTGTGGGGAGAGCGGCAGATTCGCAGTATCGCCAACATGACGCGTGCGGACGCGCATGACTTTCTGGCGCTGGCAGCCAAGATTCGCTTGAAGCCCAGAGTCACGGTCTTCTCCCTGGACCAAGCCAACGAAGCGCTGGCCGCTCTCAAGAGCGATGCCGTGGATGGTTCGTCGGTGATTGTTCCCTAGCATCGCTCATCTCATAACCCAAAGCACAGAATATTCGGCCCGGCCGCCACAGCTACATACTGCTTCCCCTCAACCATGAAGGTCATCGGCGAAGCTTTCATTCGGACATTGGTTGGCAACTGCCATAACGTCTTTCCGTTTCGTTCATCCACCGCCGCGAAGCCGCCATTGGGCTGTCCGTAAAAGATCAGGCCGCCTGCCGTTGCCAGCACGCCGGTCCAGGTCTTGGCCTTGGCTGGTCCCGGTTGAGGAACTTCCCAAACGATTTGGCCGGTCTCGATGTTCAGCGCTCGCAGAAACCGCTGGCCGGTTTGATCTGGATAGCCCAGCGGACTGCCCACGCACTCTTCCAGAGCGAGGAAGTAGTAAAGCTTGGTGACGGGGCTGTAGGCTGTGGAACTCCAGTTTGCGGCGTCATCCGGGCATCCCCCGGGGTCGGTGACCAGCGGCCGCCCGTTTGCGTCGATGCCCGACGCCCAATCCACCCGGCGCAGGAACGGCTTCGCCAGCAGCAATTCGCCATTGGCGCGATCAAGCACATAAAAGAATCCGTTGCGGTCCGCATGCAACAGTAGCTTGCGCGGCTTGCCATGGTACACCGTGTCCACTAGCACCGGCGGTTCGGTGGCGTCACGATCGCGCAGATCATGAGGCGTGAATTGGAAATGCCATTTCAGCTCGCCCGTGATGGGGTTCAGCGCAAGGATGCTGTCGGTATAGAGGTTATCGCCGCCGCGATCCTGGTCTTCGTCATCCGGAAATGGATTTCCGGTTGGCCAGAAGAGCGTATCCGACTCCGCATCGTAGGAGCCGGTCAGCCAGGTGGAACCGCCTCCCATTAATGGCTCGCTACCCTTCCACGTTTCCGAGCCCGGCTCGCCTTTGCGCGGGACCGTCCATTGCCGCCACAGGAGTTCGCCGTTCTCGGACCGGAACGCGGCGACGAATCCGCGGATCCCTTCGTCCGCGCCGGAAACCCCGACGATCACCTGGCCTTTGACGATCAGCGGAGCCAAGGTCCCGCCATAGTGCTGTGGCTCATCCGCCATTGCCTTATCCCACACCAGACCGCCGGTGGCGCGATCGAGTGCCAGCAGATGAGCGTTATCGGTGACAAAGAAGACTTTGTCTTCGAGGATCGCAACGCCTCGATTCGTCCCGAGCGACGCATCACCCACCAGGTGCGGAGTTTGGGGACGTGCATACTTCCAGAGCGGATTGCCCGTCACGGCGTCAAGCGCCATGACCTGGTTGGGCGCTGTAACGTACAAGGCGCCGTCGGCGGCAAGGGGCGTCACTTCCAGGCCAAAGTAGGTCGTGGGGAAAATCCATTTGAGCTTCAGATTGGCGACATTGGCCGTATTGATCTGCTTCAGTTCGCTGTAGCGGTTGGCTTTGAGATTGCCGTTGTAAGTGACCCAGTCGCCTGGGCCTGGCTTCCGCCATGTGACGCGCTTGTTTGTGGTCGACGCCTGCACTGGCGGTCCAATATTGAGGGCGCGCACATAGTTGGCAACCGCGTCGAGTTCGTCAGCCGGAAGATCGAACGCCGGCATGCCGGACGTGGGAAACCCGCGCTGAATCGTGGCCTGCAGCTGCTCTGTTGAATTGCCGGTCAAGTGCGGATTGCCGGCCAGCCCAGGCCCTTTGCCGCTCCCGCGCGCGTCGGCGCCATGACACCCTGCACAGTGGTCGTCGAAGACCTTCTTCGCGTCCGCAGCCCACAGGACCGGCAAGAAGAGAAACGCAACTAGAAGCTTGTTCATTTGTGGTCGACCTATCAGAGCATATTCTGTGAACGCGCCGTAGGGTGGGCGCCCACGTCCGGACTCGTCGCATCTACTCGCAATATCCAATAAGTCCGGTTAGTCTCCATCGGCCACGTCGAAACGCGAAGTTCACAACCATCCCAATTGGAGAGAGCAGATTTCCGGGTCGGACAAAGCGCGTCTCCCTTTTCGAAACTCAATCCGCTGCCAGCCGTTGCTGCCTTCGGCCTCCATCGGGATGACGACGTTGTGCGACAGGTACGCGAGGGTCCCTGATGACGACGCGGGACTCTCGCACACGGGCACTCGTACGGCGTCGATCACTTCGAAGTACTCGGCGCCTAGCGTGCCAGTTTGTTCCGCGGGAAAAGTCCACGCGGCGTTGTTCGACGAAAGAGATCGCCCGCCGTACCTGAGCACTCCTCCGAGTGAGAGCGATTTGTAGAAAGCAGAGCAGGGGTCGAACTCCTTGGCCGTCTCGAGGAAATACCTGCGTAAACCCTCGTTGCCACGCATTTTCCAAACTTCATCGGGCCCCCGGCCTAGCTGGCAGCCAACTCTACAGTCCGGATCCGCAACGCGCTGAATGGCTTTCAGGTCATGGTCCTTGGCGGCTTGGATCAATCCGCTCCGGAACCGAATCAGATCTGAGTGACCAATGGCATCATCCCGCCAGGGAACCGTCAGCCCTCGGTCGAGAACGTCGTCAGGGCTAGTAACCGAGCTGTCGGGTGAGCCCCTCAGGACGGAAACCTTCACGCCAGGCCAGCAGCCTTTCAGCCCCATTATGGGACCCAAAACCCGATCACCCGGCAGGACCAGGTAGAGATCTACGAAGAACTGGTCGTGAACCCGGAGGGATTTCTGACAACCAGCTTCATCGCACTTGATCACAAGGTGAAGGACAATCGCTTCAACCGAAAGGTTGGAGCTCAACCGGCCCGGATGCGGAAGAAACCGGCCCGGTCGGAAGATGCTTATCCGCTCCCGGATCTCCCGCTTACGATCCCCATTACGACGATGGCAGCGGATCGAACGTCGTTCGTTATCTGGTCCCCCTTTCCGCATCCGGAAGCGGCACGACCGTTCGCGCAACGCTCTACTACCAGACCATCCCTCACTACTATCAGCGCCAGCGCGCCACCGATGCCACTGGCGTCGATACTGACCGCTTAATTAATTCGCTTTGCCAAAGAACTGAAGGTCCGTGACACGCCAGTGGACGGCTGGGTCCTGCCAATTGCATGTGACCAATTCCCGCTGCCGCAGTGAAAACTCTAGCACATATCTCAGTATGGGCGCCGGAGTGCACAAGGAGCGAAAGATGCGAAGTACATGACCCTGCATGAGGAGCCGACGCCGGCCGCGTTCTATCCGCACGCCCAGCACGCCGCGCCATTTCTCTACAACTTCGTTACCCCCTACGAGGGAGGCCCGAAGCAGGTCATTCCAGAGGTCGTCAAGACCGTTCGCGAGATCGACCCACAACTTCCCGTTGGCGACTTTTCGACCCTCGAGCAGATGGTGGGGGGCTCGCTATCCGGAGAGTGGATGGTGGCCCAGCTCTGCCCATTCTTCGGGATGCTGGCCGGGTTCTGGCGTCCATCGGTATTTATGGCGTGACATCCTACGGCATCGCAAAACGCACGAATGAGTTCGGGATCCGCATGCCTGGGAGCTGAACGACACGACGTACTGTGGATGGTGCTCAGGGATGCACTCCGGCCTGCTCTGATGGGTGTCGCGATAGGGCTCGCGCTGGTACTGGCCGCATTCCGGCTGGTTGGAGAGCCAGCTGTTCGGGCTGAAATTCTACGATCCATTCGCGGTCGGTTTCGCAATCGCAGCGATGATCATGTTTGCGCTGCTGGCGGGCTTTCTGCCGGCGCGCCGCGCGACGATTATCTATCCTACAATTGCCCTACGATATGAGTGACGCAGCGACGCGGCGCAGAGCCGCCACAAGATAAGTGGCACAATAGGGGAATTCATCGTTTCGTGGTCTCCAGGAATAGGAACCGCCGGGCGGGAAGGCTTCTCTCATGGCAACGGTTGGCCAGTTCGGGTTTGAGTCCTTTTGGGGTAACCAGGCCGTGGCCACCACGCTGGCACAAATGATCGAGACGCGGCGCGTTGCGCAGGCGATCCTGCTGGGTGGGCCAGAAGGCATCGGCAAGGCGACGCTGGCGCGGCGCTTTGCAGCACGTCTACTGGGCGGCGGCGAAAAGATTGAGCGGGACGACCTGAGCTTGCCCGAAAATGCGGACCTGATTCAGGAACGCGAGAAGTGGACAGCGGAAAAGAGAGCCGACGCTCCGCTATTTTTCTCCACCCACCCGGACTTCGTAACATTCGCACCGGACGGACCGATGCGCCAGATTTCGATCCAGCAAATCCGGATTCTCAAAGAGCGCGCACAATTTCGGCCGCTCAGCGGCACTAGGCGAGTATTCTTGATCGACCGACTGGACCGCGCTAATGAACAAGCTGCCAATTCACTACTGAAGTTGCTGGAAGAGCCCCCATCCTATCTGGTGCTGATTGCGACCACGGAAAATATATACGATCTTTTACCAACGATCCGATCGCGCTCTCTCGTTTTCTCGATGTCGAGGTTGAGCGACGAGGAAATGCGGGCCTTTGCCGTGGAGAAGGGACTGCCGGATGCGGCAAACAGGGTAGTGGTGGCGGAGGGCAGCCCGGGCTTCGCGACCACACTGAATATGGAGGAGTACCGTCAGCGGCGAGCCCTGATGATGACGTTCTTCGAGTGCGCGGCGGGTGCGGTTCCATTTGGCACGTGGATTCAGCGATCGGAATCGTTCGGCGCAAAAAAATCGGAGAAGCTGGACTTGTATTCAAAAGTGGCGTACGGATTGTTGGAGGACCTCCTCATCTGCTGGCACGGGGGCGAGGCGGTCAAGAATCGGGATTTACACCGGGAGATTTCGACGCTGGCAGGCCGGGTCAGCTTCCGCTGGATCGAGAGGGCGGTGGCGTCGATTGACGAATTGGTAAGAATGGCCGGACGCAACATCCAAAAAATGGTAGCTTTAGACGCAGTGATTATAAATTTGCGTAACGATTCAGAGCCCGCTCGCGCCTAACATCTAACCGCGGGCGACAGGGTAATCACGCTGACAGCAAAAGCGGGCCCGTCCGGAATGAAGTTTATGGGAGGATCTGGCAATTGGACGTCGCATCCAGAAAGCCAGTTCATAAAACACTCATGGAAGTGAAAGACTTAAACCGCCGACCTGCCGCGAAAAAGTCCGCTCCGCCGGAGCAGACGAATGCCGAGCAGTTCTACTATTCGAAACAGATGCAGGGCAAGACCACGATGGTGGTTGTGCTGACCGATGGCGAGCACCTGGAGGGCGTCATCGAATGGTACGACAAAACTTGCCTGAAGCTGAATCGCGAAGGTGCGCCCAATCTTCTGCTCTACAAGCACTGCATCAAGTACATGTACAAAGCCGAACCCGAATAGGTTTTGTGGGCTTCAACGACAGGACAACCTAATCCTGCGCCTTGAACCGTTCTTTTTGTGCCAAACGATAGGCACGCCGCTCGCCGGCTTCGTCGTATCGCCGCTTCTCCTCATCACTTTCAGGAATGATCTGCGGCAGGACGACTCGCTGCTGGTCGGGATCTAGACCCACGAAGGTGAGGTAGGCGGACGATGTGTGCTTCACATCACCCGTGTGGAGGTTCTCCACCCAGACTTTGACGCCGACTTCCATGGACGTGCGGAAGACCCGGTTGACCTGCGACCTCAGGCGAACTAGGGAGCCGACCTTGACTGGATGCAGAAAGGTCATGTAGTCGACAGAAGCGGTTACAACGATGCACCGGGCATGACGCATGGCCGCGATCGCACCGCAGAGATCGACCAAATGCATGACATGCCCGCCTAGCATGTTCCCGAGCGGGTTGGCGTCATTGGGCAGACAGAACTCCGAGTATTCCGAGCGGCTCTCGGCCACTGTGTGAGCAGTATGGGTCTCCACTGTTACTTTATGTTAGCGATTGAGGCTGAGGCCTGAAGCTTCAGCGGAGCCTTCCCGGTAGCGCTTCACGTAACTGCGGCAATAAGCCAGTGCCTGGGCGGCCACGATCGCGTCCAGCCCGGTCTCCAGAAGGCAGGCTGAGCTGATTGTGAAATGCAGGCCGCCATGCCGAAACGGGGCGTGGTCCCGCTCTTCGATCCACAGCACCTCCAGCAGATCCTCCGTGTGCCTGGTGACGGAATAGCGCAGCGCGCCACCAAACCCGCCGGCCGGAAACTGCGCGCATCGACCGAGCGAATAGCCCTGGTTACAGCATTCCCAGCGCAACTGACCCGTAGCAGCGGCGGCATCAGGCATGGCATGGCAGCAGCCGTTGTACTCCTCGATTAGCGGCAGACGGGTGCGGTCGTGCAAGGGTTCCTCGACAGGGCCGGTCGGCTCGAAGTAGAGACAGGGCATATGGATCACCGGACGCTAGGGCAAAGCGGACTTGCGTTGGCGCGACCACCACCACCAATTGCACTGCTCCACTGGGAGCTTGGGGTTGCGGGCCTGCGCGACGGCGCAGCGGAAGGTGTCGAGAACGCACGGGTCCTGGCGGGTCCTGGTGAGTTCGCAAAGCGCTTCATAGAGCGAATCGCCATCGTGGTGGGCCAGTTCGCCGACCGTGCGCACCCCCAGCTGCTTTAGATTCGCTTCGATGCTGACGCCGATGCCGCGAAGGTCGCGGAGATGGCGGGTATCGCCCACAACGCGGGCATCGCCGGCGGGCCGATTGGTATTGCCTGAATGGCGCGTCAAAGTTTTCTGGAGGGCGGCTGATGGCGACATGAAGAATCCTCCCCTCGATTGTCCTATGTTTTGTCGAGGGGCGAGGTCCCGTGTTGGGAAAGTGAGATCCGGTCTGGCCGCCGAACAGGTGCCGAGATGTCTGGACTGCCTAGACGAAAAGGGCCGCGCTAGCCCGAGGCGGCGCGGCTCCTTTCGTTTTAGGGAAGACTTACAGCTTGACGGTGACGGTCTTGACTTCGGTGTACTGCTGAAGGCCGTACTCGCCCAGTTCGCGCCCAAGGCCGGATTGCTTGAATCCGCCAAACGGGGCGGCGGCGTCGAAAACGTCGTAGCAGTTGACCCACACTGTGCCTGCGCGAACGTTGTTGGCGACGTGGAGTGCCTTGGTCACATCCTGCGTCCAGACAGCGGCCGCCAAGCCATACATGTTGGCGTTGGCTCGCTCGACGAGGTCGTCCATGTCACGGAACTTAAGGATACTCATGACGGGTCCGAAGATCTCCTCCTGGGCAATCTTCATGTTGTCCTTCACGTCCGCAAAAACAGTGGGCGCCACAAAGTAGCCGCGGTCCCCAACGCGCTCGCCGCCGCAGAGCATATTGGCGCCGTCACGCTTGCCGGACTCGACGTAGCCCATTACCTTGTCGAATTGATCGTTGTCAACTTGCGGTCCCTGTTCCGTCTCGGGATCAAGCGGGTTGCCGACGGTGCGGGCCTTGGCGCGGGCGACGCTGCGCTCGACGAATTCGTCGTAAATCTTCTCTTCGACGTAGGTTCGTGAGCCTGCGCAGCAGCACTGGCCCTGGTTGAAGAACAGAGCGAAATGGGCGCCTTCAACGGCCTCGTTGAGCGGGGCGTCGGCGAAGACGATGTTGGGGCTCTTGCCGCCCAGCTCCAGAGTGACGCGTTTCAGGTTCGTCTCAGCGGCGGCCTTCATGATGAGTTTTCCCACTTCGGTGGAACCCGTGAAGGCAACTTTATCGATGTCCATGTGGCGGGCGATGGCGCCGCCGGCGGTGGGGCCGAATCCGGCGAGGATGTTGACGACACCCTCCGGGAAGCCGGCTTCGAGGATAAGTTCACCCACGCGAAGTGCGCTCAGTGGGGTTTGCTCAGCTAGCTTCAGGATGACGGTGTTGCCGGCAGCGAGCGCCGGAGCAAGCTTCCAGGCCTGCATCAGAAGGGGGAAGTTCCAGGGGATGATCTGACCGACGACGCCCACCGGCTCATGGCGGGTGTAACAGAAATAATCGCCGGCAATGGGAATGGTTTTGCCTTGGATCTTGTCGGCCCAGCCCGCGTAGTAGCGGTAGCAGGCGATGGTGAGAGGCAGATCGGCGGCTATGGCGATGTGGCGGGGCTTGCCGTTGTCGAGCGACTCGAGGGTGGCCAATTCATCCTGGTGCTTTTCGATCAGGTCGGCGAGACGGTTGAGCAGCTTGCCGCGCTCCGAGGCCGACATCCGCCGCCAGTGGCTCTTCATATGGAAGGCCTTGCGCGCAGCCTTTACGGCCAAGTCGACGTCCGCCGAGTCGGCCTCGGCGACTTTGGTGAGAACTTCGCCAGTAGCGGGGTTCACGGTTTCAAATGTTTTGCCAGATACACTGTCAACCCATTTGTTGTTGATCAGTAGTTTGGTCTGCCGAATCGCGACGTGGGTTTCGGGCGGGTTAAGAACAGTAGCCATAGTTCTCCTTTAGGATGCCAACCGTCCTCGATCTCTCCGGCTGACGTGGCAGGAGGAACTGAACGGTGATTACGGCATGATATGTCAGATTTTCGATCCTGACAAATGAGAGACGCTGCGCCACGAGAAATCGTCGGCTTCCGGGGTGTTAAAGAGTGAAAGGCGGCGGCATCCGCTTACATGGCTGGAGCATCCGGGGCGGAGAGCGGCGAGCGCAGTCCGATCAGCTTCCGCTCGCTAACGCGCGCCGTTCCGTGCGGGCAGTTTACGCGATTCCGAAGTTCTCCACGAATCGTGCCGACGAGCAGTTAACTTGAGACTCGTTGAAGGACACCAGCACGGCGTGTTTTTGGCCCCTTCATGTACAATCGTTCTCCAGAACACTTTCGATCCAGATCGACAACCGGGATAAAATCGTAAACGGCAGAGCCATGAACATTTCCGTCAAAAGCGAGTACGCGTTGAAGGCGGTTTTCGATCTCGCGGTTCAGTACCTGAACGCCCCGCCAGGCACCGTGCAGATGAGCCCGATCAAGATCGCGGATATAGCTAAACGACAGAAGATTCCACAAAAGTTTCTCGAGCTGATTCTGGCCGGCCTCAAGCAGAGTGGATTTGTCGATTCCAGACGCGGGGCTGAGGGAGGCTACTTGCTGGCCCGATCTGTTGACAATATTACGGTAGGCGACGTGCTGCGGGCGGTTGAGAACGTCAAGGGTGGTTCGCGCGCCCATGGGAACGATCCTTTTGGGGAAGTATGGCGGCAGGTCGATCAAGCCATCTCCGACGTGTTGGACCAAACAACATTCGGAGAATTGGCGCGGGGTTGGCAAACAAGGCAAGCGCACTATATACCGAACTGGGACATCTGAGGAAGAGGAGGCTGTGTGGTTTACCAAGACAATTCACTGAGCATTGGCAAGACGCCGCTGGTGAGGCTGAATCGAGTAACTGACGGCGCAGGCGCGACGATTCTAGCGAAGATTGAGGGTCGGAACCCCGCTTACTCGGTCAAATGCCGAATCGGCGCGGCCATGATTTGGGATGCCGAGGAGCGCGGGCTACTGAAGCCGGGAAAGGAAATCGTCGAGCCCACAAGCGGGAATACTGGCATCGCATTGGCGTTTGTTGCGGCGGCGAAGGGCTATCCGATCACGCTGACGATGCCTGAGACGATGTCGATTGAGCGGCGGAAAGTTCTGAAGGTGCTGGGCGCGAATCTGATACTGACCGAGGGGCCGAAGGGCATGAAGGGCGCGATTGCGAAGGCCGAGGAGATACTCGCTTCCGATCCAGACCACTACCTGATGCCACAACAGTTCAAGAACCCTGCAAATCCGCTGATCCACTTCAAAACAACCGGTCCGGAGATCTGGGAGGACACCGGCGGTGTGGTTGATGTGCTGGTCTCGGGTGTGGGAACCGGCGGGACCATTACCGGCGTTTCGCGCTATATCAAGCATGAAAAGAAGCATCCGCTGGTTTCAATCGCGGTGGAGCCGACACACAGTCCGGTGATCACTCAGACCATTCATCACGAAGAAGTGAAGCCTGGACCACACAAGATCCAGGGCATCGGCGCGGGATTCGTCCCTGACACGCTGGACCTGTCTATTGTCGACCGAACGGAACAGGTGACCAACGAGGAATCGATTGAGATGGCACGCCGGTTGGCGCGTGAAGAAGGCATTCTCTGCGGCATCTCCTGCGGTGCGGCGGTAGTAGCCGCCGTCCGGGTCGCCAAAGAGCCGGAGATGAAGGGCAAGACGATCGTGGTAATACTACCGGATTCCGGCGAACGCTACCTGAGTTCTGTGTTGTTTGAAGGAATGTTCGAGTAGCTACGGACTAGCAAAACAACTGGTTTCGGGGGAAAATGTAACTTTTTGCCCCGTAAACCAGTTATAAAGGTACATCCCCGTAACGACGGCGGGCGCTTCACCCCAATACCCGAAACCCCGAGCGCCCGCCACCCCTCGTTCTCGCCATAAAAACACCGGCTAACTTTGAGGCTTTCCAGTTATTCGGCGCGAGCGCTCGCGCGTTTTGGTAGTCTATTGGGCCGGTGGTTCGGCAATGCGACGCGCAGCCGTATCGACGTCAGGGTCCATGGGAATGACTTGGTTGAGACCGATCATCTCAAGAACATTTGATACCGAGCCCACCGCTCCCGCTAGGCGGAATGCACCGCCAAGCTTTCGAACCTGAGCACTGGAGACGACCAGGACGCCGATTCCGGAACTGTCGATGAGATGCAGGCCGCTCAGATCCACCACGATCTTCTTGGGGCCCTCATTTAGTATCTTATTGAGCGAACTTTCCACCGAAAGCAACATGTTGCCGGCGTGTAGCTGGCCCGTGATTTCGACCACCGTTATGTCGGGCTCGATCTGGCGGGTTTTAAATTCAGTGACCATCATTGGCGGACCTTACGCGAATCGACGTGGGATGAGTGCCTCGCATTACTATAGCTCTCTCGAACGACAGGAACTAGCGGGGCCACCAGTTTGGCAGGCTTGCTATGGAGTCAAGTACGGTGTCGGGGCCGACGGAGCGGTCCAGGTCGGAAGGCCGGAACTTGCCGGTTCTTACCAACGCTGCTTTCATTCCAGCCGCTTGAGCGCCACCGATGTCAGCCTCAAGATCGTCACCAATCATGAGAACCTGCCCGACCGGCAGAGCCAGCTGTTCTGCTGCCGCTCGAAAGAACGGGGCTGCGGGCTTCCCGAACACCAGCGCCTGGCGCCCGATGGCGTGTTCCAGCGCAGCCACGAAGGGTGCGACATCCAGCGAGAGGCCGTCGGCTGCGAGCCAATAGCGGGTCATGCCCAACGCGATCAGCTGTGCGTGCGGGTTGTGGTGGAGGAGCCGAAAGGCGCGGTTGAGCGTACGATAATCCCACTGCTCGCCGAGGTCCCCAACAACCACGTAAGCTGCGCCGTGTTCCGCGTGCTCAGGAAGGCAGGACAGACCCGCAAACTCCGGACGTGCCGAAGCTCGGACAAACAATGCGATCTCCGCTGCGCTCTGCGACCGCAGCCATTCGGCCGCGGCAACCGCTGGCGTGAGAATTTCGGACTCCGAAGCGACGACGCCGAGACGGGTCAGCTTGTCGACCAAAGCGACGCGCGAGTGGGATGTTGTGTTGGTGACGAACAGGTAGGGGATGCGATGGTCTAGAACCCATTGGACGGTTTCGACCGCGCCAGGAATGAGCTCGCTGTCGTTGTAAAGGACGCCGTCGAGATCGAATAGAATGCCGCGGGGGAGTTTGGGGTCCATGGATGACATTCTATGTGGCTCATTTAGTGGACTGGCAGGAACGAGGGCGAGCGAGCTGTCTCCAGATTTTATGAGGAACTAGTAGCGCTAAGGGGAATCGAATGGCTTGCGGGCCAGTTGCCGCCGTGTTACCGGCTGTTAACTGATTGATTCTATTCGCTGCTGCGATCGGGTTTATTGCCTATTGTTAGCGGCTTTTGGTGGCGTGCGACAACGCTGCTTCAACGGACCGTCTGTTTTGAGGGACGAATCGCCCGCAGAGGCGAATCTCCGGCTTCGGCCAAGTCACACTACTTATCTCGCCCAATTCCCAAGCCATTCCGGGCTGGCGGCCTTCGGAAGCCGGATTGAACATCCGACCTGCTGATTACGAATCCCAAGGACTGTCGTCCATGGAATTCGATGGCGTTATTTCCCAGCACGATACAGCTACGCGTTTGACCATCAGGAGCACTTTAGGGACACGGGAGCTAATCCTGTTGGCTGTCAGGGTGGCTGTCAGATCTCCAATTTTTTTCGTTTGCGGCGCCAAGCCCATTCATAGACCTCGCCAGGCGAACTGAATCGAGGTCGTTATGTGGTTTACGCGTTTAACGCCATTAACGCCCTTAGAGACGACCCGAGCGCCTGTACAGGTCAACTCCTACCGCCTTGCCGCGGCACCGCGCCTGGAGCCTCAGGGTTTCATCACAAACGACGGTGTGTAACAGATCGCATAAGGGCGAATGAACCATTCGTCAAGGGGTTCACGGTTGCTCTTCTTTTTCAAAACAGACATAAGCGGGCGCGTCCCCTTGAAAAGTCTCATATTGGAGAACGTGTACTTCGTGCTCTTGTCGGCGGCGATCTCTATCGTTTCGAGCAAGGCCCACGCAAAGAGGTTGTGAGTTCCTTCTGCCCGACTGAACAAGACCGGAAGACGCTCGCCGGAGCGTTTGGCGTCATCGAGCATTCGTGCTGCCGTAACCCACGCTTTCTGCTCCACGTAGGCCCCTCGGCCGCCTGGAGCTAATGACGCTTTGCGCAGGTCATCAGAGTGCTTGATCGTATAAATGCAGAATTGGGTAAGCATGGATGCCTCGATTCTATGTGGATAGGGGTTGTCTTCTCCACGCAGCTCTGGCTAGTGGTCGAGCGCTTAACCCCAGGGCGCAAGGGTATCGAAGGGGTCGCCTGCTGCGCTGTCTTCACCTTCTTGCGTTTCACTTCGTCGTAGCTCCACATCGAGAGTTGCCCAAGGCCGTTCGCCGGGATGGGGAGCCTGAACCTTTTTGGCGATTTCAATATCCAGCCGAACGGGTTGCCCTCGCCGTCGTGGTATTCCTTTACACCGACCACGTCAACCGCCCCGAGTATGAACCCTCTCGGAAGATCGGCAAACGACTCGAATCCGGCCGCCTGGATCGCCTTGAGTGCCTTGGCGACATTCCTGGGAGTATCCCAGTCGGTGACTGGCGACGCCTGACCGGCATGGATTAGGAGGCGACCACGGTGCTTAGTAGCCCCGGGCCGGTATTCCAGCTTCTTGAATCCCAGCACGATCAGTGTCGCAAACCGTAGCTTGATAGTCATTACGCGAGTGAGCATTATTTCTCCTGAAACCGGACAGTATCAACAGGTGTTGGGTCGGCGCGCGTCACCGATCCGTCTTCAGCCAGTGGGTTGGTCCTGACGAGTGATCCACTCGCCCGGGTTACTTCGGGTAGTTATCCCGGCATGTCCATACGATCAGCGCCACCACTGTATAGTCAGCGTACTAACATGCTCCCGCCGTCGCGCCCTGTCTTCTCAGAGATTCGAGAACTTCTCTAGCTTAGAGCGTAAAGTCGGCAAAGGTGACAGCCCTCGAAAGGCCACCGCCTGTGTGAGGGCGAATTAGCCAAAGTCGCCGGCGGTTTGTTCTAGGATGACCGAGAGACTAAACTTCTTCAGTTGTCCAGTTGCGCACTCTTTGAGTAGAATCTTGCCATCCGCCGAGTCATGACCTGCGAGTAGGAACAGCCGGCCCTTGTAGCTCACGTTAGTCTTCGCCGAACTCTTTGAAAATGCAGCGGAACGGACAAACTGGCCGAGAGGAGTAGAGTCATGTCCAGCGATGGCGCCCAATCTGGCCGCCTGATTGTTGGCAACGATTGGAGGGTTCTGCTCGCTTCTCGACTTCGCTGTGATCCTTAGAATCGTAGATCTGTCGAACTGTGCTGCCCGACCGGTTGAGCATTCTCGAAGTTGGGCCTTGTCGCCGGACGAGTCATATCCCTCGAACACATAGAGCTTGTCGTTGTGTCTAACCTTGCCATTCGTCTTCGGCTCAGTTGATCGCAGAAACTCACCTAGGTCAATGGCATCGTCATCAGTCATGTCTCTAGAGGTCAATGAGCGCCTTAACTCGCCTAAGCGTCGGGTTTGCCAGATCGCCCTCCGAGAGCGCCACGACAAGCCGCGCTTGGGCACGGCTTAAAGCGACGTTAATCAGATGGTCGGTAACCGCCTTGTGAGTGCCGAGGACGGGATCGAAAAAGACTATTCTTCGCTCGCTCCCCTGCGCACGGTGTACTGTGCTCACTTGCACACCCTTAACGCCAGCATTGCGCAGCTTGTTGCGAATAACCGTTCTTTGGGCTCGAAAAGGGGTTAGCACGGCAACTCGCGAAGGGTCTGCTTCTGCGATCGCTGCCTGGACCCCGCGTACGATGAGGTCTGCCGACTCATTGCGGACGAAGCCTCTAAAGCTTGGGTGGTATCTACCGTCGCCATCCACGTCCAGACAAAAAACTGGCTCGTCTGCGAGCAACGGAAGAGATGTAAGCCGTCGCGCCACTCTCCAAATGGGGTCATCTTCGGCCTTCCGGCAAACCTTCAGTGTTCCCTCATAGAATGTCTCGCTGACTACCCGGCAGATATCTCCAATCATTCTCGACTGCTCGGTAAGGATGCTTGTATTGGCCTGGTCTGCGCGCATGAATTCAAATGGCGAACGGCCGAGCCATTTAGTCACGCCGGCGTTGTCCGCCATAGCTATTGGCTTAATCTGTCGCGGGTCTCCTGCAAAGAGCATGCGCTTTGCTAGCGAAATGAATGGCACCGCGTGACTAATGCCAACCTGACTCGCTTCGTCAAAGACCACCAGATCGAACGGCCCTACATCTTCGAGGTCCGAATACGAAAACACTCCCCGAGTACAAGTCAGTGCAGCGAGGCGGCTTGACAGGAAGACTGCTTTGGCATCAACCCGCATGTGATGTCGCAATTCTTCAAGCTCTGATTTCCACGCCTCATACTTGACGATGTCAGCGGCGTCCGGCCGCCCAGCTTCAAGCTCGGCAAGTCTTTGGATCAAGGCGTCATTGACTCGCGGGAGTAGATGTTGCCGAGTCCGATAGTGATGAGCAACGAAGTGCGCACCGACACGCTTACACTCCTGCCTGCAGATCCCTGCCTTGGGCTCGGTTTTCGCGAGCCGCTCCAAAGCCTCATCGACGCTGACGAGCGCTAAATCTACGGCAGTGTTCGTTGTTGAAAGCAGAAGCACTCTTGCACTGGGATGTTCCACCAGAAAGGAGGCAAGCATTGCTCCAAGCGTATAAGTCTTGCCCGTGCCCGGAGGTCCCCATAGGAAGGAAAACCTGTACCGCAGCAGATGGAACGAGTCTCTTTGCGCTGCGCGGAGTTCCCCGAAGCCGTGAGAGCTTGGAGATTCAAAGAGCCGAGCGGGCACGTTCGCAGTCAGCTCCTCCAATGCTCTATAGAACTTTGGCCCACGAATGGGACTCGACCACGCTGCCGCTAGTTTATCGAGGAAACGGATCGGATATACATTGATCCGTCCCTGCCCCGGAACCTCAGACGTCGCGAATCGCAGATTGATCTGAAGATCCTCTGGAACGACCGACAGCACATCAGCCGACCCCGACATCGGTCCTGGCCACCACGCTGCTGCTCCCTCTAGCGATTCGTCGAGCTGCGCGTTTCTTCCACATGGCTCGACGTATACCCGCCAGAGCCTTCCCTGTCTCTCGCTGTTGGTTATTACCCAATCAAGCGGCTTGGCGGCCTGATTGGCCTCTAACTCAATCGCGGAGACAATATCCTCAATTTCCGTCAACAAGTAAGCAGCCTCGAAGCCCAAGTATAGCGATGACGCCCGTTTAAGCTGGTTTGGCCTGGAAGCAGACGTCACGGAGATCTCAAATCGTGCACCGCCCCCTGCATACAATCCACCGTCAGTAATAGAATCGGGTCTTGGCCATGCTTCTGTGGCCACTGAACCAGTCATGCCGTTGTCTGCCCGTCGCTGGAAACGGTTCGCCGAATCACGGTACCCCAACTGTCGGTCAGCGAGCTGCCGCTTGGCATGTCTGACGCACCGTATTTAGATGTCTAGATTCTTGGACGGGGAATCGTAAACAGAACTACTTCAACAATCCGGCGTGTAACATTGTTACCTCCCGCCCGTTAAGCCATTGGGATTTCAAGGGCGGAGTCCTTGGCTAGCCCATGGCTAGCCCTGTGTCAACAAATGGCCTCCACTCGCCGGGTTTCCCAGCTGCCTCAACTGCATTGGAGAATTTCGGACCCTGAGTGTGGATCGGAGAGGGTGGATAGTCAATAACTAATCTTCATAATTGTTATTACTATTGATTCAAGAGTATTTAGCTACTCGCTTCTGCGATCTGCACAGCGCTCTTCTTGGAGCCATCTCCTCTACTCCGAGGAGCTGACCGAATTCGGGCGCGGTGAAGCTTTTCCGCATGCCTGGGCACGATCCGTACCTCGCAGTCCTCTGGCCGACTGGAGCTTCGCCGGCCCGGCAGAACCGGTCAACTGTTCTACGCCCGGGCCGAAAGCTGAAGCGATCGCCGCGATCAGACTAGGGCCGAATTCCGGCCAAGGCACTTGGTATACCTATACGCCCCCTGAAGCTTCGACCACTGCTGTTGCGAAGAACGTGCCCTCGAGTCAGGAAGAAGCGATGACGACTTGCACCTGAGTTGGTCCTGGCCGCCTACTCAACGCGAGTCGGTGCGAGACGCGAGTCGGTGCGGCTGTCGTAGCAAAGTAGAAATGTCCTATTTTGGAAAGGTCGACACGCTGGAGGAAAGCTCCCCTTTCCCTCTGTGTCCATTGTCGAGAACGGTGCTCGCCGTCAAGGGTTCGCATTCGCCGCGCAACAAGCACGTGCCCTTGACCGCTCCGCGCCGTTCTGAACGCGCTCCTGGGATGAGGGAAAGGGGGCGTCAGCAAATGCTGGTCATTAGGACATTTCTACTTTGCTGGAATAGGACATTTCTACTTTGCGCTGACATGCTGCTTGACAAGCTAACTTCTGTCCCATTAAATTGTTACATCGGAAACCGACGCGAGTTCTTTGTACCGACAGATGGGTGTCTGGTTGCCGACATTACCAGACCCGGTTGTGCCGCCTCTTCTCCCGGTTTGGATATCCAGTTGCAGCCAGCTCTGAGGTGGCCGCAATCGAGTAGCCCACTTATCTAAAACGAAAGCGAGGAACGAATGCCTCCCGGGCCCGTCGAGCCAGCGGAATCCCAAACCGAGAATGCTCGTACGCTCGATGAGTCTGAACGCCTGAGGCGGATGGCGACGGTGTTTGTCACGCCCGACACGCTAATCTCGACCACACTTCCGGCCTTCGGTTTCAGCGCTTACCACGGGCACACCGGTGCCATCCATTTCGATATACAAAACAGGAATGCGGGGCCCGGCCACGACGGGCAGATCGAGTTGGAGGGCCCGCTGGATCTGAACCTGCTCGTGCTTTGTGATGTCCTCACCAATCGCTTCGGCGTGTCGTTCCACGGCTTTTCGCGTGACCGTCAGGCCGGCCAACAGTTCCATCTGGGCACGGCCCCGGTCGAATGAGGTTTCGCTGCCCACCACCGCCATCATGCGGCGGACACCCGGGGAGAAGTCCGTATCCACGATGTCCAACTCGCGGTCGCGCGGGCTTTGGCCCTGGCCACAATGCCGACAGTTGATAATACGCACGCTCGATCTCCGCTTCGCCGACGGCAGTGAGAACCCTGCGTCGGCGCCCACTGTGAAAGTGTGCCTGCCGTCCGCATGGGCAGGTAACGGATGAAACGATCGGCTCGCCTTCATCCAATAGATGAGACAGCAGGACAGCGCCCGCCCGATGCATGGCGGCGCGCGTGGCCCTTTCGATGGCCTCCAGGTCCAGCCTGCCGGTCTGGCGCCGGCCGGTGACGACTGCCTTCATGAGGGTGTCGACTTCGCGGTTGATTTCTTTTTGAATCGCTTCCGCCGTTTTTTTTCCTGCGGCGCCGGCAGATCTGGGCGTTGATTTCGATGAAGGCACGGCTCAACTTCTGATACCGACGAAAGGCAGCCAGTTCGCGCTCTGCTTTATGCTGCTCGGCTGGCGTGGCGAAGCTCTCGGTTACCGTCTTGCCGTTGGCCTTGTAAGTCAACCTGACGTTCGGACCATGTCCGGGCTCATCGGTTTATGGCAGTGGCAGTTCGGGTTGCCACAGCGCCCCTGCGTGGTTGTAATCGAGCCCGGACGGAAATCGCCTAACTCCAGAATCTGCTCCCACAGATCGGCGCGCCGCCGCTCCAGTTTCCCGCAAAGAATCAGTCATGAAATGGCCTCCTATAACCGAGCGTATGATATAAGCTCGGCTATGCCGCCAAAAAAAGAGAGACTCGCCCCTCTCCACATTCATGTCCCGCACCCATCCAGCAGCCGCCGCGACAACGTCGCGAATCACTTTCATACGATCGGGCGAAGGAGGGTCGACGATCCGGTCGAAGTGGGCCGCGCTTCCTTTTCCCGTCAGCTGCCAACGAAGGCTTTGATCCACCAGTACCGAAACAGACATCCGCCGCACGACACCCTGGGGCATCTTCAGCTTTCGGACCAGGCGACTAGTTTCGTCGTTGATGCTTTCGGTGCGCCGGGCCACGCCGCCCCCGACGGGGGATGGACGAGGGGTGGGCCTGGGCAGATTCGAGGGCGTGCCCGGCACGCCCGAGGACTCCGCTTTGACGGATCCTTCCTCAGACCGTTGAGAGGTGGTCATTACCGATTTGTTAGGATCGAAGGTCTCTTCGCTCTGTTCTCCACTAGTCTGGTCGCAATCGAAATCAACGTCTGCCCGGAATTTTTCGGCGCTCAGTAGCGGTCCCAGTACCGACTCGATTTTGAGAAGCGTATCGTGCTCCAATTTGGTCTTAAAGTCGAGTAGATCCTCCGGAGGCTGCGATCCGTCTCCCGGCTTTTTGGGCCGGATGAGCAGATTACCCTGCATGTCTAAAACGGAGACTCCCTCAGGGGAAAGACCTTCCACGGCGCTGGCGGCCAATTGGGTGATGGCCGCCGCATTTTGTCCGGAGAGCTTCGCTGCCGGCCTCAATTTGACCATCACGCTAGCCTTGGCCGGCTGGCGATCTTCGGTGAAGACCGAGTCTTTCGGGAATGTGATGTGAACCCGAGCTTGCTCTACCTCGGCCAGGAGCACAATGGACCGCTCGAGTTCTCCTTCGATCGCCCGGTGGTAGTTCACCTGTTCGGCGAAGTCCGTGGTCCCCAGGTTTGTCTTATCGAATGGCTCGTAACCAATGCGTCCGGTCTTCGGAATTCCCGCGTTCGCCATTTGCAACCTGAGTTCCGCCCCAAGCTGCGAAGGCACCAAAACGGAGGAGTTGGATTCGGCGAGACGGTAGTCGGTGCCATTCTCCTTGAGCTTGGCAACAATCGCTCCAGCGTCTTCGGCGGAGAGACCGGAATAGAGTGGCTTGAAGTCGCGCTCGCGATTCCAGCGCAACAGTGTGAATAAGGCAACCAGAGCCAGAATCGTTACCGCCGCCAAGGTGAGCCGCTAGCGCGGATTGAAACGACTCCATAGTTTTCGCAGTTGATCCATCGGTGCGGTCTGATTCTTCCCAACTCAAATCTTCTTTTTCAGTAATTAGCTGCAGACAACGACGGCCTAACCAAACTGCCAACCGCTGTTAGACAAAAGCAGCCGCGGCAGTTCGTTTCTTAAACCTGCATCTTCATAACTTCCTGATAGGCGGCGACGACGCGATTACGGACCTGTTGAAACAAACTGAAGGACAGGTCGGCCCGCTGCACCGCCAACGCCGCCGTATGCACGTCTTCGTTCTCGCTTGACAGAAAGCTCTGAACGGACTGATCGGCCTGCGTCTTCATCTGCTCGACGGTATTTATAGCCGAGCGGAACGCAGATCGGAAGGTGTAGCCGGCGTCGGACGCGGCCGCCGGCTGGACTACCGGGTGCGTAATGGCCGTTGACGGGCTGGCGATTTGAATCGGCGAGATGGGGACTACCATCAGTTTCCTTTCCTCAGACCATGTGGTATTGAGTTTCCGCGCGCTTCTTCACTTCCGCACTCAACTCAGTAAGCCGATCGACCTGGAAATCATGTCTTTCACCGCGGTCATCGCGGCCACATTACCTTCATGGGCGCGGTTCGCCGACGTCAGGTCGACCATATCCTCCGTCGGATTGATGTTGGGGAAAGCGACATATCCCTTTTTGTCCGCGTCGGGATGTCCCGGCAAATGGCGTTTGTCAGGCGCGCTTTGGTCAACCACGATCTGCGATACCGCCACGCCCGTTCCGCTCGCTCCCATCTCGGCTTGAAAGGCAGCTGAAAACGCTCCTGCCTGCTGCTGGGTCTGGAAAACTGCGTCCTTGCGGCGATACGGACCTCCGTCAGGCGACCGAGTTGTTTCAGAGTTGGCGATGTTTTCCACCAGTAGTTCCGCGCGCTGGCGCTGGGCAGCCATGCCCGAAGCCGCAACTGAGAGAGATGTGAAGAGGCTCATCCTTGTATATCCGTGATCGCTGATCGAACTTCCTTGATTTCGTCCTTGAGTACATTTGCGGCAAAGGTAAAGCGGAGACTGTTCTCACTCAGCAGCCGCGCCTCCCGGTCCAGATCGACCATCGTTCCCGTCATTCCTAACTTTTAAACTGGGCACTTCCACGATGTCTGGTGACTCACCCTTTGCCAGAGACTGGAACTCGAATTGAAAGTCAATATCCTTCGTTCGGTAGCCCGGTGTATCCGCATTCGCGATGTTTGCGTGACGAGCTTTTGGCGCGTGGCAACCAAATCCATATACTTCTCTAGTTGTTGCGAGATCGGATCCAGCATCCGTGCTGAAGGAAGCACGTCGGGTGCCAGGGCCAGGAATCAGTCGAGGAGCGGGCGTGAACAAGTTCTGGGTCGCAGATCCACGCGATTGAACCACTTACGCCGTGTCGGTCCAGGATGGTAGGGTTGCCGGGTCACAAGCCGATCAGTACATGGACGGGTAAGCGTGTTTCATTTCGGAGGCAGTCTCGCAGGCGGTCCCAATTTGAATCAATTCGCCCTTCCCAATGCCGGGGCACGATTTGCCCTCCAGCTTCCATTTCGCACGGTCTTCCACCAGTTCCGGCCAGAACGGATACAGGCGGCACTGGGTCGGCTTTGCGGGGTGGATGGAACAGCCGCCGTCCTTCAAGAAGTGGCATTGACCAACTTTCGGCTTGCGAAGCCGCAACAGGTGTTTGAAACGGACGACGTAGCGGATGCTCAAATTGCCTAACTGATAGATTCACGAAGGCTGCGGCTCGCCGCAGGTCGTCCTTCGTCAGGTACACGTATCCCGTGACCTCACAGCACTTTGTGCAGCCGGGTTGGCAGGCGAAGCGGATGCCTTGCATTGATAACCCTTTACTCCAGCGTGGGTACCAGAATTGTACAATCCGAAGCGTGGCCCAATCCGAGCTAAAGCAGGCGATTGACTTCAGTGTGGCCCGGCAGATCGTGATCCGGACGGTGCGCGAGCTCGGTCCAAGACCTTCCGCCGAGGAGGTGCCCATTGGGAACGCGCGGGGCCGGATCCTAGCCGAGCCGGTTGCGGCTGACCGCGACTATCCCGCCATCGACCGTTCTCTGCGGGATGGCTTTGCGGTGCGCCGTGAGGATGTGCCGGGCCTGCTCAACGTGCATGGCGAACTACGTGCCGGGGAACTGACGGGTGAATGCGCCGCTCACTGCCGGCAACGCGATCGAGATCATGACGGGAGCTCCCATACCAGGCGGCGCTGATGCGAGTGGTTATGGTGGAGCACGTCGCGCGGATCGCATCGGGAGGCGCCTACCAGATTCGTGTGGACGGGAAGTTGGAGCCAGGGCAATGGATCAGCCGGCGCGGCTCGGAAGCACTGATGGGAACGGTCCTGATCCCTGCGGGGGAGCGCTTGGATTCAAGCCACATTGCAACTCTGGCTATGGTTGGCTACACCGGCGTCAAGGTTGCACGAAGACCGTCGGTGGCGATCCTGGCAACAGGTGACGAGTTGGTGGGCCTCGGAGAAAAGCCGGCGCCTCACCAGATTCGCAATTCCAACTCATATGCGCTGGCGGCCTTAGTGGAGAGCTCCGGCGCATCGCCAACCATCCTGCCAATTGCGCGCGACACGCCGTCCGCGCTCAGGGAGCTTCTGGCACAGGGCCTCGAGCACGATGTCCTGTTGGTGAGCGGCGGCGTCTCAGCGGGCAAGTACGATTTGGTGAAACCCGCGCTGCGTGAATTCGGCGTCGATTTCCAGTTCGAGAAGGTACGAATCCAGCCCGGCCAGCCGACCGCTTTCGGCATGGCGAACAACAAGCCAGTCTTCGGATTACCGGGCAATCCCGGATCCTCGATGGTGACCTATCGGCTCTTCGCGGAACCGGCGATACGGCTGCTGGCCGGCGAAACGGAGCCCACGCTGCTCCTTCTGCTGGCTCGCTTTTCGGAGCCTTTTCGCCACAAAGGCGGTTTGACGCGCTTTCTGCCGGCCCGAGCTGGAACCGGATGGCATATCCGTGCGGCACATCCCATGGCAGGGTTCCAGCGACGTTCCAGCGCTTGCCAAGGCCAATGCGTTTCTGATTGCAGACCACGATCGGGCAGGCTGGGACGTGGGCGATCTGATTCGTGTGATACCGAAACTATGAGCACAACCTCGCGACGACGGCGCATCGTCAAAACAACGATTGAGCCGATTCAGCTCTCGCACTACGACCGGGCGGGCCGCGTCGCCATGGTGGACGTCTCTGAGAAGACTCCACGGAAGCGGACGGCGGTTGCGCATGCTTTTGTGAGCATGAGTCCATCGGTCATCAAAGCGCTTCCACAAAATGCGAAAGGCGACCCGCTGGAGATCGCCCGAATCGCAGGCATCATGGCCGCCAAACGAACGGCCGAAATGATCCCGCTGTGCCACCCGTTGCCTCTGTCTCACCTGGATGTCCGTTGCACGATCCGCTCGCGCGGTCCCAAGAAAGGTGTCGAGATTCGGGCCGAGGCGTCCACGACCGCTCAGACCGGAGTCGAGATGGAGGCCATGATGGCGGTGAGCATCGCAGCGCTCACGGTATATGACATGACCAAAGCGCTCGACAAGGGCATTGAGATTGGTGAGATCTACCTGCTTGAGAAGACCGGCGGGAAGTCGGGCGTCTACCGGCGTGCTAAGTCGTGAGTGTAAGCGTGCCAGCAGTGACCGTCGCAATTCTGACCGTGAGTGACTCAGCGGTGGCCGGTACTCGCGAAGATCGATCAAGACCGGCTCTTGCGGCCCGTTGCGAGGAATTGGGTTGGCCGGTAGTCGAGCGGGCGGTTGTTGCCGATGAGGAGTCCGCTATCTACGATGCCATCGTACGATGGGCTGACGCCCAGGCCGCCACGCTCATCCTGACCACAGGAGGCACGGGTGTGGCGAAACGTGACGTCACCCCGGAAGCGACGCGCCGGGCGATCGAGCGGGAAATTCCGGGCATGGCGGAATTGATGCGGCTCGAAGGCCGCACTCAAAACAATTTCTCAATCCTCTCCCGTGCGGTGGCGGGAAGCCGGGGTCGCTCGCTCGTGGTCAACCTACCCGGTTCTCCCCCAGGCGCCGTTTTTTCCCTGAACCTTATAGCCAGCCACGTCCCGCATGTGGTGGACCTTTTAGCGGGCCGGACCGGCCACTAAGGGTTGCAATGCGAAACTGAAGTGAGCCGTAACTGACATTGCTGTGCGAACATCTGATCATCTGAGGTTTCTCTTGCCGAATACGAATTTGAAGCGGTTGACCCGTCTTGGTTTGCTGGCGTTGGCGTGTGCCGCGGTCGCACCATCCCAGATTCCGACGCCCGATCAGATTACGCCTCCCAAGGCTCAACCCGGCGAATTGCCGAAGCCGCAGGTGCCTGTGCAGCCCAAGGAGGAGCCCGCAGCGGCCGCCCAAGAGCCAAGTACCTTCGTGGTCACGCGCCGTACGGTGCTTGCACCCACAACGGTCATGGAGAAGAAGGGTGGTTCATTCGTCAACGGACTAAGCACCTCAAATTTCCAGCTTTTCGACGAAGGCAAGCCGCAGAAGATCGATTCCGATTTCAGTTTTCAGCCCATCTCGCTGGTTGCGGTAGTGGAAGCGAATGCAAACGTCGAGCCCGTGTTGTCAAAGTTCAGGAAGACCGGCATCCTGCTACAGGGGCTGATCACTGGCGAGGCGGGTCAAGCCGCAATCATTGCCTTCGATAGTCGCATTCGCGTGATGCAGGACTTCACAAACAACCCTGACAAGCTGGACGATGCGATGCACAAAATCAATGTCGGAAACAGCGGTGCTGTGTTGATCGACGCAGTCATGGAGGCGACGCGTATGTTAAGCCACGCCCCAAAGGAGAATCGCCGCATCATCCTGCTGATCAGTGAGGACCGTGACAATGGTAGCCACGCAACCATCGACCAGGCGGTTCACGGCCTGGAATTCAACAGTGTTCAAATTTACGCCGTCGACGTGCAGAAGTATTTTGCGGCGCTCATGCGCAAGCCGGAAGATCCCCGGCCGCTGAATGGTGGCATCCCCGCGGCGGCCACACCGAGTCTTCGAGGCGATACCTATAGCGACACCACGCTCGTTCAAAACCAACAGCTCGGCAATCTCCTGAACATCATTCCACCTGTTTACCGCAGTGTTCGCGATGTCTTCAAACTGACGCCCGAAGAGGCTTTCACGCGCTACACAGGCGGGACAACCTATTCGTTCGCGGCTAAGGAGAGCACTCTGGAACGCGCCATCGACGACATCGCCAAGGAACTGCATGCCCAGTACGTGCTTAGCTATACGCCGAACAATCAAGGTGAACCCGGATTCCACACTATTAAGGTCACCGTCGACAAACCGGGTTTGGAAATACGCACAAGGCCGGGCTACTATTGGGGCGGCGGGCAATTCTAAGAAACGGCCCGAGCCACCCCACTTCATTCAAGTCAACAATTACTTGCTGTAGTAAAAACGTTCGTGAACGATCTGACCGTTCTTCCACTGACGAACAGCCACTTGCGTCAGCTTGACGCGGTGCCCGCCCTTGTAGGTGGCGTCGAACTCCCATTCTGAGTACGAACGCTCGCCATTCACGGCGTTGCCAAGCAGGGCCGCTCCGTGAAACTGCTCAATCGAGCCCACGAAATCCTGCTCCGCCTTGCGGTTCACGTCTTTGCCTACCTTCGGCGAGGTGAGGTTCTCCTGCATCACCACATCTTCGGCGTAGAACTTCTCAAACGCGTCGAGAATCTGGCCTTTCAGAACCATCTGATTTAGCTCGTGGTCGAGAGTCGCCACGTCCGTTGCATGTGCTGTTGTACTCATAAGCTGATCTCCTTATCGTTTCGACAATTGGGTTTGAAGTTGCTTCCACGAAACCGCCGGTGGACGGGCGATCCCAAAATACGTAACTAAATCGTTACGCCGATACTCGTGCAAACGATCATCGGACCTAAAAAAAACAGCTCAGCATTCCTCCCGAACTTCCTCCAACAGATCGATGAGCTTCCGCAACTTTGTCGCGCCCAGTCGGCCGACGAGCTTCGCGTGAAATGCCGAGACTCCAACGTCTAACGAATCAACCAACTCGCGGCCCGCCTTCGTCAGCTTGATGACAACGATCCGGCGATCATTCGCCGTGCGCTCGCGCGTGATGAGGCCTCGGGCCTCCATCCGGTCCATCAGCCGGGTAACATCCGGGTCGCGGCTGATCATCCGCTCCGCAGTCGTGGAGCAGGTTAAGCCGTCGTCCCCTGCGCCACGAAGGATTCGCAACACGTTGTACTGAGTCCGGGAAAGATCGAACTGCCGGAAGTAATCCGCCGCCTTCTGGTTCAGCAGTTCGGCCGTCCGAACTAGATTGAGGACGGCTTCCTCCTCGACATGCTCGAAGGGCTTTTGTTGCTGAATTTCCGCTGCTAGCTTGCCCGCCATCCTCGTTCCAATATAACCGTTATAACGACTATCGTCAAGAGGAAATGTTATTCGCTTCTCGCGTTTGTTGTAATGGTCACGACTTAACGCGATGCGGGCCGGCGGACATCGTAACCGGGTGATGGTCGCCCGTCTTCTAAGGATCAAATCGATGAATAAGAACACAAAGCGCCGCCGTCGGGGTGCTTTCTTGCTGACTGCTTTTGCTCCCCCATTTCCTGCACAAATTGGAATGCTCCGCGAGGCGCACTTGATCGATTCAGCAAGCAATCGTGGAAAGAGGACATCATGAAGCAAAAGAATGGCAGAGCTAATGGATCTACTCGCCGTAGATTTCTGAAAACTGCCGGCGCCGCGGTGTTCGGTGCCTCATTTTGGGCCGAGCGCGACATCCAGGCTTATCAGTCGCACGTCAACACGAACTCCAAACCAACCGAACTGAAGATCACCGACATGCGTGTCGCGATGGTGGGTCATGCCCCGATGAACTGCCCGCTGATCCGTCTCGACACGAACCAGGGTATCTACGGCTTGGGAGAGGTTCGCGACGGAGCCAGCAAGACCTACGCCCTGGAACTCAAGAGCCGGCTACTGGGCGAGAATCCCTGCAACGTCGACAAACTCTTTCGCAAGATCAAGCAATTTGGCTTTCACTCACGGCAAGCCGGTGGCGTCTGCGCTGTGGAGATGGCGCTTTGGGACCTGGCGGGCAAGGCCTACAATGCCCCGGTCTATCAGTTGATTGGCGGGAAGTTCCGCGACAAGATCCGCGTCTACGCTGACACGGACGAATCGCAGGACCCGCACGACTACGCCAAACGGCTCTTGATGCGCAAAGACCTGGGGTTCACTTGGCTCAAGATGGACCTCGGCATCAATCTGATTCAGGACAAGCCGGGCATGGTGATCCGGCCGACGGGCCTCGACCCAACCAAAGACGTGGTTCGTACGGAACACCCGTTTACCGGCGTCGAACTCACTCAGAAAGGCATCGAGGCTCTGCTTGAGTATGTTTCGATCGCCCGAGACGCCGTGGGCTGGGACATCCCCATCTCGCACGATCACTTCGGCCACATTGACGTGAAGTCCTGTATCCGGTTGGGCCGCGCCATGGAGAAGTACAGCCCGGCCTGGCTGGAAGATATGGTGCCCTGGTACTACACGGATCTGCTGAAGGAGATCAAGAACTCCATCGCGGTTCCGCTGATCACCGGGGAAGACATCTACCTCCGTGACGGTTTCGAAAAACTGTGCCGTGAACACGCGGTCGATCTCATCCACCCGGACTTGGCGACCTCCGGCGGCATCCTCGAAACCCACTTGATCGGCGACATGGCCGAGAACTACGGCGTCGGCATGGCGATGCATTTTGCGGGCACGCCCGTTTCATCGTACGCTAACGTGCACTGCGCCGCCGCAACCAACAACTTCCTGGCACTGGAGAATCACTCGGCGGAGGTTCCCTGGTGGGGTGATTTGGTTAACGGCGTCGATAAACCCATCGTCAACAAAGGCTTCATCGCGGTTCCCGAGAGGCCGGGCCTCGGTATTGAACTCAACGAGGCGGCAATCAAGGAGCACCTCTTAGTTCCGGGTTATTTTGAGCCAACGCCCGAATGGGATCATGAACGGTCAGCCGACCGCTTATTCTCTTAGAACACCGATTGCGAGAAACAAGAATGCTCAGGCAGAAGTCTCCCTAATAGGGATTAACGATGCGAATTTTTTCGGCGGCACTTCATGTCACGCTAGTACTTGGATTGATGGCGTGCAGTTCATCAGACCAGGAGAAAGCAAAGGAAGAAGCGCGTCGGGACGCGCAGAAGGCGTCCGAGGAAGCAAAAAAGGCAGGCCGGGAGATTAAGAACGAGGCCAAAGACCTAAGCCGCCAGGTAGGCGGCGCGGCTCGACCCGGCAACGGATCGGCATCGGATGAAATAGCTCACGCCGGGGAAAACGCAAAAGATGCCGCTTCCCGCGCTGAGGTGCATTTGGACCACGCAGCCCTGCTGGCCCGTGTGAAAGCAAAGCTGGCATCTGACGCCGGTCTCGCCACGCTCAAGAATGTCAACGTGACCGCCACAGGCACTGTGGTCACACTTTCTGGAACCGTGGCCAACGAGTACCAGAAAAAGGCAGCTGTGATCGCTGCATCGCAAGCCGAAGGCGTGACTCGCGTTCAAGACCGGATTGCGGTTCAGAACTGAGGAGCGAACGTGAAAGCGTTAAGCCCTAAGACGGCTTCGCCGGCACCAGTCGCTGCCCCGCGGCCAGCCCTCATCGCCGCAACCAACGGTCCAGCCAGGTCGATCTCACCAATCAGCACAAGATAGTTGATTGGCGAGGTATCGGCAACAACCACCATCATCCGGGAAGAACCCGGGCAACTTCGCTGTCCCTCCGAACATCCTCTAACGTCAGATCCAGGAGCACCCCGTGTGCTTTGGGGAAGCCGTCCATTTCATATCGCGATCGGATGCCCAGCAGACGGCGAGCCTGTGACACCGTCAGCTTTCCGGCGCGAATCGCTTCAGCTGCTGACTGGCTCACTGCCTCAGCTACAGCAGCATCCCGGCGATGCACGCCGACATGAAGTTCGCGAGTGTGCCCACGATCATCGCCTTGAAGCCCAGGCGCGCCAGGTCGGACTTGCGAGAGGGCGCCAGGGCTCCGATACCGCCGATCTGAATTGCGATTGAGCTCAGGTTCGCGAATCCGCACAAAGCAAAGGTCGCAATCACGAAGGAATGTTTGCTCAACGTCGACCCGACCTGACCCAAATCGACAAACGCCACAAACTCATTCAGCACCATGCGGGTGCCGAGCAGGTTCCCTACCGTCGCGCAATCGTTCCAATCAACTCCCAATAGCCACGCAATAGGCGCGAATATCAGCGCCAGTACCTGCTGGAGAGAGACCGGAAACCAGCCGAAATGCGAATGCACCCATCCCATGCCGCCGTTCACCATCGCGACCAGCGCCAGGAAAGCGATCAGCATGCCCGCAATGTTCAAGGCCAGATGCAAGCCATCACCGGCGCCACGGGCCGCGGCATCGATCAAGTTCACGCCAGGCTGCTCCACCTTCACCGTCACTGTGCCGCGCGTGACGGGTATCCCCTCCTCCGGCATGAACATCTTCGCCAGCATGATGGTCGCGGGAGCCGTCATGATCACCGCCGTTAACAGGTGCGAGATCGATACATGGGCGATCATGACGTAGGCCGCCATCACTGACCCGGACACATGCGCCATGCCGCTCGTCATGATAGTGAATAACTCTGACATGGTTAGCTTCTCGAGGAAAGGGCGAATCGTCAGCGGCGCTTCGGTCTGTCCCATGACGATGCTGGCCGCGACGCTGGTGGACTCCGCGCCGCTGGTGCCCATGAAGCGCTGCATAATCAGGGCCATACCCTTCACGAAGAGTTGCATGACGCCCAGATAGTAGAGGATGGAGAACAGTGAAGAAATGAAGATGACGATCGGCAGGACTTGGAAGGCGATGATTACTCCAAATCCGCCCTCGGGCAAACCTAGCTTGTTGCCGAAGACAAAGCTCGCCCCGGCTGAGGAATAGTTGAGTAGCGCGTTTACGGCTTGGCTGATGACATAGAACACGTCGCCGAAAGGTGTCTTCAGGACCAGAAAGGCAAAGCTAAACTGCAGCAAAAGGCCCCAAACGATGACGCGCTTTTGGATGGCCTTACGATTCGAGGAAAACAGGAAGCCACACAGGACGATAGCGATCATCCCGAGAAGACCGCTGTACTTTCCCATGGACGACCGCTGGCTTAGCTGACCACTTCCAGAATCAGGTCGCGTTCTTCAACCGGTTGCTGCGAGATTTTGAAGGCATCCTCCACCAGCGTGGCTGCTTCTTCCAGATTGGTCTCGCTGGTGTGGTAGATCCGGCACAGAATGCTGCCTGGATCGATCTTCTGGCCGACCTTCACTTCGAGGATCACACCGACGGCAGGATCGATCGAGTCTTCCTTGGTATTTCGGCCGGCTCCAATCATGGAGGACGCCTGGCCGATCAGTTCAGCGTCGATGGCGCTGATGTAGCCGCCGCGGCTGGTGGTAATCTCCTGCGCGCCGGTCGCATTCGGCAACAGGTCGAAGCGGTCGAGCACGTTCGGATTTCCGCCTTGCGCGGCGATGACGTCTTTGAATTTGCGGTAGCCGGAAAGATCCAGCAGCTTGGATTGCGCCAGCTCGCGCGCTTCATCCAATGTCTTGGTGATCTTGCCGAGATGAATCATCCGGGCGGCCAGTTCCAAAGAGATCCGTGTCAGATCCGCAGGTCCCGCGTTCTGTAAGGTCTGCGATACTTCCATGACCTCCAGCGCATTGCCGACGGCGTACCCCAGCGGCTGGCTCATATCGGTGATCAGGGCTTGAACTCGTTTGTCCATCCGGCGCCCGATACCAACCATCAGCTGTGCGAGCCGGCGAGCATCCACCTGGCGCTTCATGAACGCCCCGGAGCCAACCTTGACGTCCAGTACCAGCGCATCAAGTCCCACCGCCAGCTTCTTCGACATGATCGAAGAAGCGACTAAGCGGAATGGATTCCACCGTCGCGGTGGCATCACGCAGAGCATACAACTTTCCGTCAGCCGGTGCGACTTCGGCCGTTTGGCCGATAAACGCAAGTTGATGGGCTATTAACTGCTCGCGGAACTCGTCGATGGTCAGATCGGTTCGGAACCCGGGTATGGATTCCAGCTTGTCGAGGGTGCCCCCGGTGTGGCCCAAAGCACGGCCGGAGATCATCGGCACAACCACGCCCGCCGAAGCAGCAATGGGCGACGCGATCAGGCTGGTTTTGTCGCCAACGCCACCGGTGGAGTGTTTGTCGACTTTGACGCCCGGAACGGCCGAAAGATCGACTAGGGTTCCGGAGTTCATCATCGACTCGGTCAGGGCGCTGACTTCACGATCCGCCATTCCGGAAAAGAAAACCGCCATCAAGAAGGCAGAAACCTGATAGTCGGGGATGTCGCCACGGGTATACCCGTCGACTATGAATTGGATCTCTTCGGCAGACAGCTCTTCGCCGTCACGCTTCCGATGGATAAGGTCGACTGTACGCATTCGAATACTCAGGGTAGCAGGTTAATTTATTGAAAGTAAACGAACTGGAGCAAGAAACCGCGTCAAAGTACCGTATCTAGGGCCTTCCAACGCAGACGGCTGGCGGCGAACGAAGGGGGGTATCCGGGCGAAAAATCGGCTTGGAGTCGTGGCGCAGGCGGCCAGCCTGCTGAGCCGAGATTCATCTCGGCTTTGGCGGGCTGTGAGTTCCTCCCAAAAGGCTCAAGAACCGGTCGCTGCCGAAAGCAGTTGACCCAGATCAGCCACCTTAACCCGTATCCCGACGTAGAAAGCCCCAAAAAGCGCGTAGATCGCGCTGACTTCATCGAAGCGCATCTCGTAGATCAGCTTCTTGAACACCACCGGATCGTCTGCGAAGAGATCGACTCCCCACTCCCAGTCGTCAAATCCGATCGAACCCGTAATGATCTGCCGGACATCGTCCGCGTAGCGGCGGCCAATCAGCCCATGTTCGTGCATCATTCGCTGGCGATCCGCCATAGGAACCGTGTACCAGTTTTTGGCTTCCCCCCGCCTGCGATCCATGGGGTAAAAACATAGGTACTTCGAATCGGGAATCCGCGGGTGCAATCGCGGAGCCATCGCGGCTTTCTGTCGATCCACCACTTCTTTAACCCCAGCGTTCCATTCGGGCGAATGAGGGGCGAAACCCTTCTCGTCAAGTGCTTGGTAGCTCTTGGACGTCGACTCGTACAGACCCAGCTCCACCACCGAGAGGTACGAGTGAACAATCTCCAGGTACTCCGCCATCTCCAGTTTGACAAGCGCCACTTCAGTTTGGTTTAGTTCTTCAAACGAATCCCGGAAGTGCACTAGCATCAGATCGCCTTTGTGCCCAAGCTGGGAGTAGACGGCGCTCTGGTTCGGGTGGCCATCGGCGGAGCCCTCTTCGAGCGGCGCCAGAAGGGCTGTAGCCTCGGTCAGAATTCGCTGCCGGTGAAAAGAGTCCAGACTCAGCCATGCGCGCCAGCGGAACCGAAACATCTGGTGCAGTGTGCTCGCACCTTCGAGAGTGAGCGGAACTGGTGGGAAATCAGCCACGGATCACACCGCTTGCGGCTTCTTCCTCGATCGGAATCGTCGGAATCGGGTATCGGTAGCGACCGTGGAAGATCTCCTCGAACAGCTCGAGCGTTTCCCCATGGATCAGTGCGTTATCAGCCAGCAGGTAGGGCCCGTGAAGATCCAGCGGCTCGCCTCGCATACCGGACACAATCCCACCGGCTTCTTCTATCAACAACGTGCCGGCGGCCATATCCCAGGGATTCAGGCCGAACTCCCAAAAACCATCCAGCCGTCCGCACGCGGTATAGGCCAGATCGAGCGCGGCGGAGCCGGCTCTCCGGACGCCGTGCGTAATCATGGCGAGCTGGTAGTAAAAATGCACATTTACGTTCTGGTGCCGGCGGCGGCTCGGGAACCCCGTCGCAACCAGCGAATCCTCAAGCACTTTGGCCTTGCTGACATGGATCCGCTGTCCATTCAGGAACGCGCCGCCCCCGCGCTCGGCGGAAAACATCTCGTTGTGGATCGGGTCGAACACAACGCCGGCGATCACGCGACCGCGATGAGCCAAGGCGAGCGTCAAGTTCCACATGGGGAAGCCATGCGCGAAATTGGTGGTCCCGTCCAGGGGGTCAACAAACCAGCGGTACTCGGAGTTCATCACCGCACCGCCGCCTTCCTCGGCAACAATTCCATGATTCGGGAATAGTTCGTGCAGGCGCTTTACCACTAGATGCTCACTCGCCCGATCGGCCGCGGTTACCAGGTCATGTTCACCCTTCAGCTCAAAGCCAACACCGCGGTGGGCCAGCAGTATAGTCCCCGCTTCGCGCGCGATCTCCATCGCCGCGTCAAGAAATTCATTCATAAGTTCCTATATTTCTATTGTGGCGCGTGCCGTTTGTGGAATCATCCCCGGTCCTTGTTTGGTCACATTTCATGTCTGATTCTCAAGCCTCGCCGCCACCTACGGCTCGTAATAGCCCGATCTCGCCGCGACCCGCAACCCCTTGTCCCGCATCAGGATTTGGATTCGATGGTATTGGCGCGGCTTCTGTAAGCTGCCTCTCGGATAGAAGCCCAGCAAGTACTGGGTCCGCAACTCACGCAGAATATCGTCGAAGGTTTGGTCCAGTTGATCGAATCCGGCCGGGTAGAAGATGCGGCCGCCCGTGTTCGCCGCTAACGTATCCAGCGCATGTTCTCCGCCCGTGTTTCTCCCTGCGTCGTTCGGAATGGGCACCACCACAATCGGATAGATGACGGCGTCGGCCAGCTGTGCGCTGCGGAGGGCGTCGGCGAATTTCTTGTAGCTGGTCGTATCGCCGCCGTCGGTCACAACCACCATGACGTGCCGCCCCTCGCGCGTTGCCAGTTCGTCACTGGCCAGGTAAATCGCGTCATAGAGAGATGTACCGCCTTCGCCCTTCAACGCGCGTAACGCGTTTTCGGCCCGGCGTGCGTTCCGCCCGTATTCGGTCTCCATCCGAACCTGCCAGTTGAAGCTGTATAGCGCGAAATTGTCAGACGGGTTCCCGTCCCGAACCAGCGCATGAAGGAACTTGGTTACCGAGTCTACCTCGTAATGCAAATCGCCTCGTGTCGAACCGCTGGTATCAATCAGAATCGAGACTGACAAGGGAACCGACGTGTTCCGCTCGAAAACGGCAATGTCCTGGGGGATGCCGTTGTCGATCACCTGAAAGTCTTCCCGGCTCAGGGTGGTCACGATGGCGCCATCGCGGTTGCGAACAGAGGTCAACAGCCGGACCAGGTTTACTTTCACCGAGAATGTCGGCGTGGAACGCTGGGAACTCTCGCCGGGTGCTGGGGGCGGCACGGGCGTCGGCTGCGCGGGCTTGAACTGCGCCCATGCTGCTATCGCCAGCGCGAGCAGGCTTATGGATGCTCGGAGGCTTGCTTGCTTCATGAAGACTGACGTGAGGGCAGCTGGTCGTCCCATTCTCCGTCTACCCACACTGCACCGTCTTCGAAGTGCTCTTTCTTCCAGATCGGGACTTCGCGCTTCAGTCGATTAATGCCTTCCAGTGCCGCATCAAATGCGGGTTTGCGATGAGGGGCGGTGGCCAGGATGGAAACGCTTGCCTCGCCAATCTGCAGTCGGCCCAGCCGGTGAATCATTCCCAGGCGGCCGATCGCAAACTGACCGGCAATCTCGCGCCCTATTTGGGCCATCTGCAAGATGGCCATTTCCTCGTAGCACTCATAGTCGAGAAACAACGTGCGGCGGCCCTTGGTGTTATTGCGGACTACGCCTTCAAACACGATGACCGCGCCGTCCTCGGGCCGTTGCAGCTCGCGGGCCCAGTGCTCAGAGGCAATCGGCTGCCGGGTCAATGCAAACAGGTGGCCCGCCGGTTCGCGTATCTCTGCGACAAAGGCCGCAGATGGTGTAGCGATGTTGGGCACGGTGTTCAATCGCCGGGCTTCGTCCCCGGTTGAGCCTCCGCTGACCGGGGGCAGGAACGCCACTTCATCGTCTTCATGAAGTATGGCGTCCGACTGAGCGAACTCTCGGTTCTTCGCAAATAGAATGGACGGGCTGCCGGCACGCAGGGTTTCGAATTGCTCCGCATACCGTTGAAACAACTCGCCGACCGTGGTCCCGGCGGGAACCTCGGGCCGGTCGGCCGAAAGACCCGTGAAGTCCTTCAAAACCCCAAAAAACAAGACCCTGACGTGCACGCCCCAATCGTACCGAACCGGAACCGGACACTAGAGGACGCTATCCTGACGATGCATGTCCGTAGCCGTGCGAGTACTACAGAACGCAGGTCAATGAGAATAGGCAAGCACGAAACGTTCCTCCGCGTACGCTACGCGGAGACTGACCAGATGGGCGTAGTCCACCACGCCAACTACTTTGTT
This sequence comes from uncultured Acidobacteriaceae bacterium, assembly GCA_963771305.1. Classification (GTDB taxonomy): domain Bacteria; phylum Acidobacteriota; class Terriglobia; order Bryobacterales; family Bryobacteraceae; genus CAJCIT01. The sequence continues at coordinate 67,393 of CAVYTS010000017.1, read as the reverse complement.
TGGATGGAAATCGGCCGCGGTGAACTGGTTCGCGCGCGGGGCATCAACTACAAACAGCTCGAAGAATCCGAAGGGCTCTTCTTGTCTGTCATCGAAGCAAGCTGCCGGTATGTTCATCCGGCGCGCTACGACGACGAAATCGTGGTGAGAACCGAAGTGACAAACTCGAATCCACGCACCGTCGAGTTTTCCTACCAGATCCGCAGCGCGACCCAGTCACGCGTCCTCGCTACCGGCGCCGCGCGCCATATGTGGCTCAATCGCGCGATGCGGCCGGCGAAGTTGCCTGGACAGTATCGCGACCTACTCGGCATCACCCCTACAGCAATAACGCTACTCCCGAAGTGATAGCACACCAGAATGCCCAAGCTGCAAGCAGATGATGGTCGATTAGCAGGTTGCCGGCGATTGGCGCGGCGATCTGGGCGATCGACGTCAAGGATTGCGTTAACCCGATAATGACGCCCTGTTCACGGCGGTTCGCCTTTTGTGTGATCAAGTTGGTGAGTGCTGCGCGCAGGCCTGCGCCACCGACAGAAGAGACGGTATTGGCGCCGAGCAACTGCCAGAGTGTCTTGGAAAGCCCAAGCAAGCAGTAGCTGATCGCGCTGGAAGCAAACCCCAGCCGCACCACGTTCTTGTCGCCCATCCACTTCACCATTCGTCCCACCATGCCACCCTGCATAAAAATGCCGAGTAACCCGGCGTATGCGAAAATGTAGCCCACTTCACGCGGGCCGAACGGTCGCCCATGCAGCTCGTAGCGGCGTTCGCAGAACAGCGCGAAGCCCGAAACAAAAGTAGCGAACGAGAACGCAAAACAGAACCACTTGGCCAGGAGCCGTCCCAGTTCGCGGTCTTGGAAATACTTGGTGTAGGAGCCCCAATCGAAGAACGTGAGGCGGCGTCCGCCCGGGCCTGGATCGGCCTCGTTTTGTTCATGCACTACTTCCCGGCGCGGCAACAAGAAGAACGTACAGAGAACGCTTGTCGCGGATAGGCCGGCCGCGGCGAAGATCGGACACTGGTAGCCAAATCGAGCGGACAGAAATCCCGAAATGGCCGGACCTATTAGGAATCCGAGGCCAAACGCGATGCCAATCAGGGCAAACGACTTCGTCCGTTCCTCGGGCTTGGTGACATCACTGATGTACGCCTGCGCGATGGTAAGATTCCCTGCCGTGGCCCCGTCGATCATTCGCGCCAGGAAGACCATCCAGACATTCACCGAAAACGCCAACATAAGAAATCCGGCGAGCGTACCTAACTGGCTAACCAGCAGAACCGGACGCCGCCCGATTTTGTCCGACCACCTGCCCAGAAATGGACCAGCCAGCAATTGGCAGAAGGCGTAGCTCGCTACGATGATGCCGATCACGGTTGGCGAAGCTCCCATGCGCTCTGCGTAGAACGGCAGCAGCGGAAGCATGATCGTCAGTCCGAGAACATCCACAGCGACCACCAGGAAGATCGGCAACAAAGAGCGAGACTTGGGGCTCTCTTTTGACGCTTCAGCATGTTCTACTGGAGACGATTCCACAGATTGATTTTAGCGGGCGGCCTCTTCGTTTAGTGCGGTTAATACACTTGGTCAGTCGGGAGATCGCGGCTAAACTGGTGTCATGCCTTTGCCGACCGATGACTTTTACCGCATCAACAAGCTCCCTCCCTACGTTTTCGCTGTCATCAACGAATTGAAGGCTAAGGCACGAGCAGACAATCTGGACATCATCGACATGGGGATGGGCAATCCTGATGGAGCCACGCCTCAGCCCGTTGTCGACAAGTTGATTGAAGCAGCCCGCAACCCCCGAAACCATCGCTATTCTGTTTCTCGCGGCATACCAAACCTCCGAGAAGCCATCGTGGCCCGTTACAAGAAACAATATGACGTGACGCTGGACTCCGAGTCGGAAGCCATCGTAACCATCGGCGCCAAAGATGCTTTGGCCCACCTTCTGTTCGCCATCATCGGACCCGGTGATGCGGTGGTCTCGGCGAATCCCGCCTACCCGATTCACCAGTACGGCGTAATCATGGCGGAAGGCGAGGCCTGTATGCTGCCGATGGCGGATGCCGGCACGTTTCTCGAAGGCCTGAAGCGGCTCTATAGAACTGCCGCCAAGGTTCCCAAAGTCATTCTGATTTCGTTTCCGCACAATCCGACCACGACTTGTGTCGACCTCAACTTCATGCGCGAGGTTATCGACCTGGCCAGGCAATACGGGTCGTACATCATTCACGATTTCGCCTATGCCGAACTTGGTTTCGATGGGTATCGGCCACCCAGTATTCTGCAGGTCGAAGGAGCGGTCGACCACGCGGTTGAGATCTACTCGATGACCAAGAGCTATAACATGGCTGGCTGGCGGGTCGGATTCTGCCTGGGGAACCGGAAGCTTATTGCCGCTCTCGCGCGTATCAAGAGCTACCTTGACTACGGCATCTTTCAGCCGATTCAGATTGCGTCAATCATTGCGCTTCGTGAGTGCAACGAGGATCCGAAGCGTATTTGCGCTCTCTATCAAAGCAGGCGCGACGCGCTGGTCGAGGGCCTGCACCGCGCCGGTTGGCTGGTTGAGCCGCCTCGTGGATCGATGTTTCTTTGGGCGCGCATCCCGGAGCCGTTCCGGGAACTGGGCTCCCTGGAGTTTGCCAAACTTCTGATGCGAGAGGCATATGTGGCCGTGTCGCCTGGAATTGGCTTCGGGCCGATGGGCGAAGGCTTTGTGCGTTTCAGTCTGATTGAGAACAATCACCGCACCCGGCAGGCAACACGGAACATCCATCAATTCCTACAACATCAGCCCGTGTTGACCGGATCCCGTGCGATGAACATATAATCGCGGGGATGGCTGCCCACAAGGAAGCTTGGCTCCCCGAAGTCGAAGATCTTCGACATGTGCCGGCTTCAGACCTCAATCGTCTGCTCGAGGAAGAGGCCAAGCTCTGGGACGCCGAATACTGCTGGGACTTCCGCCCCTCGGCCGACTTGGTACGGCGCTTCGTGCAGATGCAGTCCCTTACGGGCTACGCCTTGCGGCAGGGGCATGAACTGATCGGTTACGGATACCAAGTCTTCGAAGACCGCAAAGGTCTGATCGGGGACTTCTATGTGCGTCCCGGGCCCAACAGCACATCTGAATCGATGCTACTTCTGGGCGCAATTGTCCAGAACCTGATGCGTACGCCAGGAGTGCGCCGGATCGAATCGCAGTTGCTGCTTGCTCGCGTGCCTCCACAACTCTCCATCCCATTCGACCGCTACGCTCTCCGCCACGACCGCCGATTCATGATGATCGGCAGAGAAGCGATTCGCCGGCTGGACGAACAAACTGTCTCGTTCCGCGCCAAGCTGGTGCCCTGGACGGACCGTTACCAAGAAGATGCTGCTCATGTCATATCGGCGGCCTATCGGGGGCACGTCGATAGTGAGATCAATGATCAGTACCGCACCATACCCGGCGCTCGCCGCTTCTTGACCAACATCGTGAAGTACCCCGGCTGCGGCCGGTTCTCACCCGCCGCGTCGGTGGTCGCCGTCGACGAAGGTTCGGGCCGGGTTTGCGGCATCTGTCTCGCAAGTTTGGTGTCGGCAAACTCAGGCCACGTCACCCAGCTATGTACTCTGCCGGGGGTACGCGGCTCGAGACTAGGCTATGAACTTCTGCGGCGATGTCTACTCGAGATCATCAATCAGGGCTGCACCATGGTTAGCTTGACAGTGACGTGTTCCAACATCGATGCGATCCGGCTTTACGAGTCGATAGGCTTCCGCCAGCACTCGACTTTCCCAGCTTTAGTCTGGGAGGATTTCTAAAACTCGCGCTTCGCGGGAACCTGGTCAAGCGCCTGTCCGGCCTTTGGCGATCTCGGCTTGGTGATAGTTCTCTGGCTTTACGTTCGAGCCTGCTATCCGGCGTAGCTGGGCGATCTGACCGATGTGAGTTAATGCATCGGCAATCGGTCCTTGAAATAGACGCTCGGCGTCCGCAGCTGTCACCGGCTTTTGTACCAGCGCTTCGTCGAAGGCCTTCAGGCCGTCGTGAAAACGCGCCACCTCCTCGTTCCACGGCAGAGGGGTTGAATCCTTCCATGTCTGCCGGCCTTCCACGAGCGAGACGGCCCAATCGAACAGGTCCCCGATGTGCGCTAGAATCTCACCGGCGCTTCGAGCGCCGGCGCAAGCGCGTGTGTCAGAGAAGCCCTCGGGTGCGCCTCGAAGGACTTTGCCTCCCCGATACGCGACCGTCGCCAAGGTGTGGCGCAATAGATCGTTAACCGGTCGAACATCCACAATACTGCCCATACTCGAACTCCTTTCTGGCAGTGTACGACGTTACACCGCTTGGCCGGCGCAGTAGCCGGAGGCCCATGCCCATTGGAAGTTGAATCCGCCCAAGTGTCCCGTCACGTCGACCACTTCACCAATGAAGTACAGGCCAGGCACCTTCTTGCTCTCCATGGTCTTTGCTGACAACTCGCCGGTGTCGACGCCGCCGGCGGTCACTTCGGCCTTCTCGTAGCCCTCGGTGCCGTCCGGCACAATCTGCCAGGCATGAATCTGGCGTTCAAACGCCAGCAGCGCCTGGTTGGTCCAGTTAGGCGGCGTGTGGACTTGGGCCCAACGCGTTGCCAGCCGCTGGGCCAGCGCTTTGTTCAGCGCGCCGCGAAGAGCTGGCAGATCGCGGCCGGCCGGTGACGATCTCATCCCGGCGGTGAGGTCGAGGCCTGGCGCCAGGTCGATGGTGAGAGGTTCGGATTCCCCCCAGTAGGACGAGATCTGCAGAATGGCCGGGCCGCTGAGGCCACGGTGCGTCAACAGCATCTTCTCTCGAAATGACTGCCGGCCGATGGAAACAAGAGCGTCCGCCGACACGCCGGCGAGATCGCAGTACCGCCCCTGCTCCTCGGGAGCGAGTGTGAACGGCACCAATGCCGGCCGCGGTTCTCGAATCGACAAGCCGAACTGCCGGGCCAAGTCATAGCCGAATCCGGTTGCGCCCATCTTCGGAATCGAAAGGCCGCCTGTAGCGACCACCAACGCCGGCGCGCGGAAAGTTTGCGATTCCGACTTGACCACGAACTCTGACTCCCGGCTGACTTCCAGTACAGGGGTCCTAACCAGCAGGGTTACGCCCGCCGCCCGACACTCGGTTTCGAGCATGTTCATGATGTCCCGCGCGGCGTGATCGCAGAACAACTGCCCTAACGTCTTCTCGTGATATGCGATTCCATGGTGCTCGACTAATCGAATGAAGTCGGCCGGCGTGTAGCGAGCCAGCGCCGACTTGGCGAAGTGTGGGTTGGCCGACAGGAAGTTCTCCGGCCGGCAGTGGAGGTTTGTGAAGTTACAGCGGCCTCCGCCCGAGATCAGGATCTTCTTGCCGGGCCGGTCGGCATGTTCGAGCAAGGCGACGCGACGGCCACGCTTGCCGGCCTCGATCGCGCACATCGATCCCGCAGCGCCCGCGCCGAGCACCAGAACGTCGAACTGGCTATCGCTCACAGTCCGAGCTTCGCCATCATCATCGGCGGGTAACGATCGCCCGCCGCGGCGCCCTTCGGGAATATGTCGTCCAACTCCGCCAAATCCTCTCTAGAGAGATGAAGGGAAGCTGCTGCCACGTTCTCCTCCAGATAGCTCCGCCGTTTCGTGCCGGGAATGGGCACAATGTCGTCGCCTTGCGACATTACCCAAGCTAACGCGAACTGAGAGGGAGTCGCGCCCTTCTTCGCCGCCAGTTGTCCGACCTTGGTGACAAGGTCCAGGTTCTTCTGGAAGTTGTCTCGCGAGAACCGCGGCTGAAGGCGTCTGACATCGTTTTCGGGCAAATCGTCGTAACTCTTCAACTCGCCGCTCAAGAAGCCACGGCCTAGCGGACTGTAAGGCACGAAGCCGATACCAAGTTCGCGGCACGCGGGCAGGATCTGCTCTTCCACGTCACGGCTCCACAGCGAGTACTCCGTCTGCAGCGCCGAAATCGGGAAGGTCTTCATGGCGCGACGCAACGAGGCCGGCCCGGCTTCCGACAGGCCGAGGAAACGCACCTTGCCTTCCTCGACAAGCCTCGACATCTCCCCGACAGTATCCTCGATGGGAACGTTTGGATCGACGCGATGCTGGTAGTAAAGGTCGATGGTATCGACGCCGATCCGTTTGAGACTGCCCTGGCAAGCCTGCCGCACATAGTCCGGCCGGCCGCAGACGTCGCGAGAAGCCGGGTTGTTCGGATCGCGAACGAAGCCAAATTTCGTAGCGACGATGACCTGGTGGCGATGGCCCTTCAGCGCCCGTCCCAGCAACAGCTCATTCGTATGGGGTCCGTACATGTCGGCGGTATCGAACAGCGTCACGCCTAAGTCAATCGCCCGGTGGATTGTGGCTACGGACTCTGCGTCGTTGTCGCGCACCCCGTAGAAGTCCGACATGCCCATGCAGCCAAGGCCTTGCGCCGAGACGCGCAGGCCCTGAGTTCCGAGCTTTCGATTTTGCATTTGCCCTATTGTCTCGCGAGGCTCTACTGGAGCTACGCTGAAAAGAAAAAGTGCCGGAAACTCGAAAGAGCCCGGCACCTTTTTTGGGATTGCGTCGGTATTACGCGGCTGCGAAGGCCTCTTCGTGCTCTTCGTTGATCTGCCCGTCAGCCTTCTGCTGATCCAGCAGTTCCTGGCAGGGTACACAGTAAGCAGCCCACGGCAGTGCCTTCAGACGCTTCTCAGGAATGTCTTCCTCGCATAGCAAGCAGGTTCCAAAATGCCCGTTCTTGATGCGTCCGAGTGCGGCTTCCACGCTCCGGAGCAAACTTGCCTCGCGGTCCAGATTGCAGATTGCCAGTTCGCGATTCATTGCCAGTTGCAACTGATCGAACTCATCGGCTGCTTTTTCGATTTGGATTTCTTCGCGGTCCGCAGAAGTTGGCAACAGTTCTTTACGCTTGGCTTCGAGCACCCGCTTATAGTTTTTGATTTCTTGGTTTGTCATTTTATTCTTCTCCACTCACTTTTGTTTCGGGTCTCGCTTCCTTGCCAATGTTTGACGTTGTCGAGGCTCCGTTCGCTGCAATAATCTTCAATTCAAACACCCATCAGCGTCATGAGATGCTACAACAATCCCCGGGGTTGCAGCAACTTTTCTTATCGCCTGGCAAAGTGATTCAGCACCAATTCATCAGGCGTACTTCGATTGACGGTTGGTTACGCGACTCGTTTCTAGTAAAAACGTACTAGAACTTCGATCCAAAACATAAACTGCCCAACTTGTTCGCTCTCCAACCTCGAGCGGTTACGGTTCGGCGATAACCGGATTACGCAGCTCGCCGATGGCCGGTATTACCACCCTCAGGTCATCCCCGGGTCGCAACCAGCGCGGGGGCTTTCGCGCCGCGCCCACGCCAGACGGTGTTCCTGTGGAGACGATGTCGCCCGGCTCCAGAGTGAATACGCTGGACAAGTACGCGATCAGTTCTGGGATCTTGAAGATCAGGTGCTTTGTATTGGAATCCTGCATCACTTCACCATTGATGACCATACGTATGTCGAGGGCGTGCGGATTGGCGATTTCGTCTTTCGTCACGATCCAAGGCCCAATGGGCGCAAAGGTATCGAAGGTCTTGCCCATGAGCCACTGGCTGGTTGCCCGCTGATAGTCGCGAGCGCTCACATCGTTGACGATGGTGTAGCCGAAGACATGATCGGCCCAGTTTTCAGGCGCCACATGGCGGCCACCCTTGCCGATGACAAAGGCGAATTCGGCCTCGTAATCCGGCGAGGTTGAGACCTTGGGCAGGATGATTGGCTCGCCCGGCGCGATCACGGCCGTCGCGAATTTATTGAAAATGGTCGGGACCTGTGGGATTTCCTGACCAGTCTCCTCGGCGTGATCTCGATAGTTCAATCCGACGCAGATGAACTTACGCGGTTTCGGAATAGGTGCCTTGAGCCGCACCTGAACCAGAGGTGTGCCAGCCTGGGAAGGAAGGTAGGCAGCGACTTTTTCGAGACCAGCGGCACCGGCTTCGATCACTTCCAGCAGAAACGAAAAGCCGAGTGGGGACAGGTCGACAACCGAGTCGCCGGACGCCACGACGCCTGGGCGGCCCTGAGATTCCGATTCACCTTGAACAAACGTAACGAAACGCATAAGTAGCCATCTTGCCGAGTCGTCGTGGCTGAACGCAACCCGAAAAATCGAATTGCCGGCAGAGATTAGAAACGAACCTTGGTTGCCGTGCCAACCGACCGCCGGAAAGAACGAAGCCGAATCTGCCATGAACAGAGTAGCAACAAGACCGAAGTCGCGAAACTGGACCTTAGGCCAGCACCGCACGGGACGGCGCGTTCGAACTCAAATCTCTGATAAATAAATAAGATATCGCTGCTTGTCGCTCCTTGAGAGAAGCAGCGCGGTGGCGACGAGACCGGATAAGGGAGGCGTGGCCGTTTTTGCGAAACGAACTGCCTGAGGTTCAGAAGCGGCGTCAGCCACTCTGTGCATTCGAACTCAAATTATTAACAGATAAGGACTTAACGAGATCTAGTTAAAATCGATCCCTGCAGCTCTGTTGGCAGCCTGCCCCACACGCAAACGAAAAACGGAGCCATTTCCGGCGACCATCCCCACACCAGGATGCGACCCATCTAACAAGCTCAGAAAACAAGTCCGCCGAAAGTGCTGATTCTGTGGGATTAATTACGGACCGCTGCCTGTGATTCGAAGTCAAGGTCAGGAACCACCACGAAAAAGGCGGCCAGAAAGCCGCCCGCGTCACGAACGAATTGGCACCGAGTTGGAACTAGGCGGCGGACTTGACGGGCGCTTTTTGAACCTTACCATCGCGGATACAGCTGGTGCAGACGCGGATCCGTTTTCCCGCGCCCTTCACAAGAGCATGAACCGATTGGAGGTTCAGGTTCCAGCGCCGCTTGGTCACGTTATGGGCGTGACTCACTTTATTGCCGAATTGCGGCCCGCGACCGCAGACTTCACATACTTTCGCCATTGAGACAGACTCCTCCCTGGACCGTTCCAGGTACCGAAACCGTTAGTTTAGCAAGCCGGAGGGCTGAATTGCAACCAACCGGGTTTACCAACGGTTCATTGGTAATAGGCTACTTTGAATGCTTTTCGACCACGCGATGTACGACGAAGCAGATCAGCGTCAGCAGCGGCCAGGCCAAAATGAACGAGCCGTGGAGCCGTGGGCGAGCGCCCAACTGTTGAACAGCGGCCATTTCGCATCATCGAAGTCAATTCCAAGGGCAAACATAAGCAGAAATCCAGAGACCGCGTAGCCGATACCGCCGATGGTTTTCTGCTTGGTTGTCATAAGGAATCCGGTTGTGGGCTACTTTGAATGCCTTCCGACCATCCGATTATCAAAGCAGCCTCCAACCGTTTACTAGCGGTTCGAGCAGTTGGCCACGCTTCATACTGGAAAGACTGTGCCTCGCGCCAACCCATCTTCGCATCCGCTGGTGCGTCCGATTGTGTTGCGGGAGTTCCGCCTGATGCTGAAACTCGCAGTACCTGTTGTGCTTTCGGAGCTGGGCTGGATGGCGATGGGAATCGTGGACACGATCATGGTGGGGCGACTGGGAGCGGAGGCGATCGGGGTGGTCAGCCTAGGCAACGCGCTGTTCTATTCGCTCGTCTTGTTCGGACTCGGTTTGTTTCTGGGGCTCGACACGCTGGTCGCACAAGCTTACGGGGCTGGTGACCTGAGGGACTGCCAGCGATCACTCCGACAAGGCATCTATCTCGCGGTCATCCTGTCTCCGATTCTCATGGGCGTCCTTTGGCTCTTGCCGCCGCTGCTGACCCTATGGGGTGTCAACCCGGCAGTGCGTGGCGGAGTGAGGCCGTTCTTGTCGGCCCTCAGCTGGGGTACGCTGCCGCTGTTGCTGTATGCGGCATTCCGGCGGTATCTCCAGGGCATCGGTCTGGTGAAGCCCGTAACATTCGTGCTGATATCGGCGAACCTCATCAACGTAGCGGGAAACTGGCTCCTCATTTACGGCAAGCTCGGGCTTCCAGCGATGGGGGTTACGGGCTCGGGGTGGTCGACCGCCGCATCGCGCGTTTACATGGCAGCGGTGCTGGGGTTCTTCATCTGGCATGCCGACCGGAAGAACGGGGCGGGTTTGTTCCACGAGTTTCCACGCTTTGAATGGGCCCGATTTGTGCGGTTGATCGGGCTGGGCATTCCGGCTGCCTCGCAGATTTCTTTGGAGGTTGGGGCATTTGGTGCGGCAACAATTCTCGCCGCCAGGCTGGATGCCGCCTCGCTGGCTGCGCACCAGATCGCTTTGAATTGCGCTTCCGTCACGTACATGGTTCCGTTAGGAGTCTCATCGGCAGCGGCGGTTATGGTGGGGCACGCGGTGGGCCGGCGACACTTCGATGTGGCCCGGCGGGCGGGATGGATCGCAATTTCAATTGGCGTGGCGTTCATGACGTGCGCGGCAATCGCGTTCCTTACCGTTCCGCGACCCATTCTGCGGGCCACCACGCCAGACGTCCGGGTTATTGAAGTAGGCGTCGGGTTGCTCGCAATGGCTGCGCTCTTCCAGTTGTTCGACGGCATGCAGGTGGTGGCGACCGGTGCGCTGCGCGGGCTCGGCAACACTCGCACGGCGATGATCGTCAATCTGCTCGGCTATTGGGTGTTCGGCTTACCGCTTGGTTATGTCCTGTGCTTTACGGCCGGCTGGGGTGTGGTGGGTCTATGGCTGGGCCTTTCGTTGGCCCTGATTGGAATCGCCATCGCCTTGCTGATCGCCTGGTCGCGGAACTCGAGGCAGCTGACGGCTTAAAGAACGTTAAGAAGGCTGAGGTATTCGCCGGGCTTACACATTATTCGGAGAGCCGGGCGTAGGCGCCCTGCGCGGGTCTGGGGACCCGTCCCACTTCGATTACATGCGGGCATCGGCCGCTCACGCTGAGAGAGGTGCTGAGATTCAGCAAACCCGCGAAGGTCTGGGACAATGCACTCTATGGCTACGAATCGTGTCGAAATTCTTCAGCAGATGGTGGAACAGGATCCGAAGAACAGCTTCGCCCGCTACGGATTGGCGATGGAATATGCGAACAGCGGAAACTACGAGCAGGCCATCATCGAATACAAAGCGTTGCTGGCGCAGGATGAAAACTACGCGGCAGCGTATTACCATGGCGGCCAGGCGCTGGAGAAACAGGGGCGAGTCGAAGAGGCGAAGGAACTCTACGAAGCCGGCTTAGTGGCGACCAAGCGCAACGGCGACAGCCACACCCACGCGGAAATCGAAGCTGCACTCAGTCTGCTTCCGGTTTAGGAATTTCTACCATTCGACGCCGAGGGGATCGCGCGGCGGCTGGTGGTTCAAAGCCCAGCCGTATTCAAGCAGCGGCTGGCTGATCAGCGCGAACTCAACAACCGAGCTGAGCAACTTCGGTGAACCGTACTCAGGCGCCGAGAGGGGCCCGTGGATCACATAAGAAATGAGCTTGAAGTGCTCTTCGAGGTCCGAGCCCTGGTGGGCTTCAAAGCCGCGGGGCAACCGCACGAGCGGCCGCTCGCGCCCGAGTTCGAAGCCGTGCTTCTTCAGGTGCGCTAATAGGGCTCGGAACTTCTTAGGGTCGCGGTCCATCTCCTTTCGCCAGGCGTTCAGAAAAGGCCGTTCCGGCATCCAGAAACCCGCGGCGATAAACGAAGACTCCGGCGAGACGTGGATATAGACCTCGCCAAAGCCTTCTTTGCCAGGCGTGCGCTTCAGGCCGGCGCCGACGTGGGTGTTGAAGGGATCCTTATTCGGACTAAACCGGATGTCGCGATAGACACGCATCACCGGCGATTTCTCTTTGGCGAAGAGCGGGAATCCCTGTTTGCGGCAGGCGGCGGATGCTTCGAGGACCAACGCCTCCATTGGCTGGCGGACGAACTGCTCATAGATTTCTTTGCGCTCGCGGAACCAGTCGCGATCCTGGTTTTTCTTCAAGTCGCGCAGGAACTGCAGGCCTTGCTTAGAGAAGCCAGCGAACGCGCCCGAGCCGGGCTGAACGGACTCGGCTTTCGGCTTGCGTGGAGGGGCTTTCTTTGCGGGGACTGATTTGGTCGACGTAGCCATACTCAGCTAGGATGACGCAGTTCTCTCCGGGGAATTCGGAGAAGCCGGACTACCCGCTATTTGGCCTTTCGCTTCGGTTGCAGCGAGGGCTGGCTTTCGCAGACGGGTGCGGGTGGCGGAACAGCCATCTTCGGATCCCCGGAACTCGCGGATGGCCTGCTGTGTGGGATGCGAATACCCTCATCGTAGCTGCCGTCGACGGGAACCTCGATCAGCGGAATCGAGCACGCTTTTGGAGGATTGGGCAATATGCCCAGTAGCTCCTTTCGCTGGATGCTGAGGTCCAGGCCATTGCCGTAGGGGCCGATCTTGACAAACGGCCCGGTCCAGGGGGAGATCGGTGGTGGCTGTAAGAGTGGGGAACGCGGCTGTTGCGCCGGAGCCGCGCTGCCTTGGGTAAGACCGCTACTGGCGAGTTCCTTCAGCAGCTCGGCCATAGCGGGATTCGAAGAGTCCTGCGAAAGAGTTGAGCGCGCCTCGACCGCCTTCTTAAGTAGCTCGGCGCCCGGTGCCTGCGAGGGCCAGTCTAAAGCCTGGGGCATGGCCGCAGGCGCCAGAATCATAAGCGCCGAAAGAAGGACGAAGTAGATGCGCATGCTGCCTCCATGCCACTCCCAATTCTATGAGGTATTTGGACGAGTGAAATGGAGGTTGGTTAGCCGGGCCACAAGCCAGACAGCGTCCGAGTTTCAAACGACCGGCATAGAATCGATTCATGTTGTCATCGCGAAGCCGGCTACTTGCGCGCTCGCTCCTGGGGCTGCTGTTGACTGCCTGCTCGATTCTGGCCGAAGAATCCCGGTGGAAGGTGGATTCCGATGGCGGCATTACCTGGGATGTACGGGCGGGTGATGCGCACCAGGACCAGATCGAGATGAGTGGCCGCAAAGTTTCAGTGATTTTGACCTACGGCGTGGTTGAGGACGGCTCAACCGTACTGACGCGGCAAGTGGTCTTTCCTTCCCTGCGCACGATTCCCAATGACACGCATGCGAGTCTCAGCTACAAGTTCGCAGCCGATGCGACGCCGCGGTTTTTTATCGACGGCAAGCCAGTGGTCAGCGAGACAACCACGCGTGTTCACTTTCGCGGCTTGGTCAGAATTGAGAGTCTGCTTGGGAAGAACCGGGACATCGCGCTGACGCGGATAATCTTTCCATCCACCACCAAGCCGCTGGTGTTGGAGCGCTACACTTTCACGAACCATTCTTCGCAGGCCGCAACGGTGGAAGCCGAGGACACGGTGAAGACGGTTCGAACCAGCGCTTCGCGGGGCGTGGCGGGGGAATATCTCGTCACGGCGCAGGTCGTTGACGCAGGCTCGAAGACGCTGAAGCCCGGAGAAAGCGTGGGCTTCACGCTCGCGTTCAGTGCCCGGGAGTCTGGTGCGGCACCGATCGCCGTGAATGCAGACGAAGAAGACAAGGCGAGGCGAGAGAGAGTGGACGAGTTTCTGGGGAAGCTGCAACTTGAGACGCCGGATCCCGTGTTGAACACAGCCTTTGCGTTTGCCAAAATTCGCACGACGGAGAGCATTTATGAGACAAAGGGCGGCCTGATGCACGGTCCGGGCGGGGGGTCGTACTATGCAGCGATTTGGGCGAATGATCAGGCCGAGTATGCGAATCCGTTCTTTCCCTACCTGGGCGACCCGGTTGGGAATGAATCGGCGATTAACGCCTATCGCCTTTTCGCCCGGTACATGAATCCGGACTACAAGCCTATTCCGAGTTCGATTATTGCCGAAGGCACGGGAGAATGGCATGGCGCTGGAGACCGCGGCGATATGGCAATGATCGCGTACGGAGCTTCACGCTTCGCTCTGGCCTACGGCCGGAGCGACACCGCCGAAGAGCTTTGGAAATTGATCAACTGGTGCCTGGAGTATTGCCGGCGGAAGGTCAACGCACAGGGCGTTGTGGAATCGGACAGCGACGAACTAGAAGGCCGCTTCCCGAGCGGCAAGGCGAACTTATGCACGTCGTCGCTCTACTACGACGCTTTGAATTCAGCGGTGTTCCTGGGCAAGGCCTTGGGGAAGCCGGCATCCGAACTGGACAATTATCAGGAGCGGGCCAAAGCCATGCAAGCGGCGATTGATAGTTACTTCGGTGCGACGGTGGAGGGCTTCGAGACTTACCGCTATTACGCAGGCAACACGGTCTTACGGGCTTGGATTTGCATTCCGCTGACGGTGGGTATCTATGACCGGGCGCAAGGAACGATTGCCGCATTGTTTTCCCCCAGGCTCTGGACACAGGACGGGCTGGCCACGCAGGCTGGCGAGCGCACATTCTGGGACCGGTCAACGCTGTATGCGCTGCGCGGCGTTTTGGCTGCGGGCGATACCGAACGGGCGATGCCATTTCTGACTTACTATTCCAACCGGCGTCTGCTGGGTGAACACGTGCCTTACCCGGTAGAAGCGTATCCCGAGGGCAATCAACGGCACTTGGCGGCCGAGAGCGCCTTGTATTGCCGGATCTACACCGAGGGATTGTTTGGCATGCGGCCCACCGGTCTGAACTCGTTTCGCATGACACCGCAGCTGCCGAAGGGCTGGGGCTCGATGCGGCTGAATAAGGTTCACGCCTATGGGAAGGACTTTGATGTGGTGGTGACGCGCGCCGGCGACAAGCTGCGGGTTGAGACGGCTGCTGGCGGCAAGGTTCTCAGCTCCAAACTGATTGAACCCGGCGGATCGATGGCGATTGAGTTGTAAGGGCAGTGATCCGGAAGAATCGACGGGGCGTCGTTTGCGGGCGGGGCGCCCACCCTACAATGGGCTGCCGCGAAGCATGGCATCTTAAAGAGCAATTATGAAGGTTCGTCCTGTAATCCTCCGGTGTCTGAAAACTCTGATTCCCGTTGCCTGTGCGGTGCACAGCCATGCACAGTGGCTGATTCAGGACAGCGGCAACACGGCCGGGTTACGCGGCGTTCACAATGTGGATGGAAAGGTAGCCTGGGCGAGCGGCACTGGAGGGACTGTCCTTCATACCGACGATGGGGGCGGACATTGGCAACGATGCGCCGTGCCGCCGAGCGCGGAAAAGCTGGATTTTCGCGGTGTTTGGGCATGGAGCGGGCAACTCGCCGTGGTGATGTCGATCGGCGAGGGCGATCAGTCGCGGCTTTACAAGACGACTGACGGCTGCAAGACGTGGACGCAACTCTATGTCAATCCCGACGGGAAGGGGTTCTGGGATGCGATGCTGTTTTTCAATGAACGAATGGGCAGGATCCTCGGTGATCCGGTAGACGGGAAATTCGTTGTGCTGTTGACCCAGGATGGCGGCGAACATTGGTCACAAGTCAAAGGGAGCGGTCCGGCTTCGGATCCGAAAGGCGAAGGCGCATTCGCAGCGAGTAACAGTGCACTCATCCTGACGCCACCCGAAGGGCAGGATTTGCAATTCGGCACCGGCGGCCTGGGCGGACCAAGGGTTGTGCGGGCGGGTGGCCGATTCGAGCGGCCCGGTTCGACGCGTCCTGGTTGGTGGAAGTCCGCAACAGTGCCTCTAGCGGGCGGCACGGAAAGCACCGGCGTCTTCTCGCTTGGATACCGAGATCAAGACCACGGAGTTGCCGTAGGTGGGGATTATCAGAAACCCAACGACCGAGCCGGAACCGCGGCCTTCACGAGTGACGGCGGACAAACCTGGAATGCGGCGACAGAGCTGCCTTCCGGATTTCGCTCGGCCGTGGCGTGGGACGAACAGCACAAGGCCTGGATCTCGGTGGGAACGAACGGCGCGGATGTTTCCTTCGATGATGGTAAGACGTGGCAGAAGTTCGATGGTGAGAACAATTGGAATGCGTTGAGCCTGCCGTGGGCGGTAGGACCGAAGGGGATCATCGGGAAGCTAACTGATGATGCCGTCAAACAAAGATAACGTCAATCGAACTAGCGACAGGCCGAATCATGGTCGACATGCAAGGTCAAGAACTCCAAGAAGTCTCCGGATCGCTTCACAACGGCACGGATCTTTTGCGTGATGCGAATCGAGTACAGGTGCTCTTTGCCTGTGCCCGTGCGGCTCTGGATCAGTTCCCAACGTAATCCCTTATCGCGGTAGATTGCATCCCCACTCCAGCGCGGCCTGCTTGCTGCAGCAGTTCAGCACCGCGATCCGGTCCTGTTTTTCAAGCGAAAACCACTGCTCCTGAAAGACTGGGTTGTTCAGATCGAGCCGGATTGGCATCGGCGGCTACCGCTTGCGATTGATTCTACGGGTCACGGCGCTGATGTCCGTCTCCGAGCGAGGATGCGACTCTGACCAGGCCAAGGCGCGATCCAAGCTCGCTCGCCCTTCCGGTGTGTGCAGCCAAAGTTCGTCATCAGGAATCACTTGAGCTGTCTTAATGGTCCAAACGCCCGGCGCAATTTGCTCGACCGTAACGGTCCTGCCGGCGTACTGCTTACCGAGCGAGATTTGTCCACTGGCGCCGATTGTCTTAACCTCCACTGGCATGATTGCATGATAGCATGATCTTAGTACGACATGATAGCACCACTGGTGAGATCCGCTTCCTGATGAGTCTGTGTAAAAACACTGGGACAGAGTGACGAGTCGATTGTGCTGCATCTTGGGACAGATAGGATGAGACGGCTGGCCATCAGCCGGAGAGCGATAAGCTAACCAGAGCGCACTCGATGAGGTGCCAGAAAGAGGACCAGCCTTATGAAGAAGAGTAACAAACCGAAGCCTGTGAAGAAAGCTCGAGGGCAGACCAAGAGCGGAGAAACCATCGGATCGACTTGGGGGACAAGACCAGTAGCTATTGCATACTGAACGCTGAAGGCGAAGTAATCGAGCGAGGCAGTTTCCACAACACCGAGTCGTCCCTCAAGAAGCATTTCGGGTCGCTGATGCGAACGCGTATCGCGATGGAAACCGGAACGCAATCGGGCTGGATCAGCCGTTTCCTGAAAAGCAATGGGCACGAAGTGCTGGTAGCGCAAGCGCGTGATCTGCAGGGCATCGGCCGCAGTGACCGCAAGAATGACCGCAACGACGCCGAGAAGCTCGCTCGCTACGCGCGCCTGGACCCGAAGCTTCTCAATCCGATTGAGCACCGCACCGAACAGCAGCAAACCGATCTGTGCGCCATTCGGGCACAATGCGAAGAAGCGGGCGATTGTGGCGGTGGCACGCAAGCTGGCGGTGTTATTGCACCGACTCTGGGTAAGCAAAACGATCTATCCGCCGTTCTTTGGGAAAACAGCGGCGGAGGTGGCCGTAGCGAGATAAAGGAGAGCCAAACGCAAAACCAAAAAACTTTCTGTTGAAACGAAAACAAAACCGTTTTGTTCTTCTGGTGACTGCGACGCGAGTCTTGGGCCTTTGAGCCCGCGGGACAGATAGCAGCACCAGGCCTTGAATCAGGAACCCCTTTTGCATCGGGCCCAGGCGGCTCTTCATTGAATGCGTATGGAAGCAGGGTTCATATGAAAAAGGCAAAAAAGAACAAAACCCACTCAACTTTTCGGTTGACTCGTGGGGCCGTCTCATGGAAGGCTCGCTCTGTCCACGCGGCGAAGGTGCTAGGGATGACGAAGGACGCGTTGTGGTCGCCTTGGGAACAGAGGCGCCTGTCCCGGTCGGCTTTGTCGTGTATCCGCTCGCTCACGTTTGCGGTTGCTCTGAAAATACCTACCCGGAGAGTTGGGGACGTGGTTTCATAGCGGTTCGCCTTGCCGGTCTAGTCGGTTTCAGGCAGGCGCGAGAGGATGTGCACCCAGTCGGAACGTGGTGCTTTGGGAAGCCATGCTTCCAGTTGTTTTAAGCGCCGCGTGTGGTGCCGGATCAGTCGTTGCGTGCGTTGGTGGGTGGGACCGTCTGCGGTGGGCAAGGGGCGGTAGGGACGCTGGTAGTGAAGGACGTTGTAGATGGCGTAGACCATGGCGTGCGCCACCGCCACGATCGCGCCTTTGTGATCTAGGCGCGGCGAGAGTTTCTCATAGCGCCTCTGGAAGTCGGACTGCTTCTTGCGCGAACCGGCCCAGGCGCTTTGATTGAGCGTCGCCCGGAAGTAGGGATTCCCTTTGGTGGTCCGTGAGGAGCCGCGCTTCCCCGCGCTCTCTTTGTTGCCGGGACAGACGCCCGCCCACGAGCTTAAGTTCCCCGGCGTGGGGAAGGCTTTGACGTCCGAGCCTACTTCCGCCACCATCTCGGCCGCGCTGGTGCTCTGGATGCCGGGGATGCTCTGGACCAACTCGGCGGCCTGCTGCATGCCGTGCGCGACCAGGTGCGATTGGATTTGGCGGTCCAGTTCCTCGATATGTTCCACCAGTGTGGCCAGATGTTCCATGGCTTGTCTGATGAGGAAGCGATGGGTTTCCGGCATCTGAAAGCCGGTCAGCGAACCGGCGATGGCTTCTTTCTTGTGCCGCAAGGTGCCACGGGCCAGGCTGGCGATTTCAGCCGGGTCGGTCTTGCCCTCGACCACGATCGCTTCCAGCATCGCCGCGCCGGAAACCCCGAACACATCGCTGAGCACGCTGCGCAGCTTGATGTTGCTTTGCTCCAGCAGTTTTTGCACCCGATTCTTTTCCTGCGCCGCATTGCGGATCAGTTCCCGCCGCCGCGTCTGCAGCCGTAGTTGGCGCACCGGCGCCGGCGGCAGATAGCTGGCCCGGATCATGTTGTGACGATACAAGTGGGCCAGCCACCAAGCATCTTTCTTGTCCGTCTTGTGGCCGCGGCGGTTCTTGACCTCCTGCGGGTTGGCCAGGCAGATTTGCCGCCCTTCGCCAATCACATTCACCACCGGTTCCCAATACGGCCCGGTGCTTTCCAGCACCACATCCTGGCATTGCTCCGCGCTGAGCCAGTCATCCAGTTGTTTCAGGCCGGGCTCCGTAGTGTCGAAGCGCTTGATCTCCCAATGCGCCTCGCCCTCGGTGGGGCCCCACATCAGACACACCATCACAAAATCGCGATGCACATCGATTCCCGCGCACCGCTCTCGGATTGCCGTAATCATCGTTCGCTCCTTCTCGCCAGGAAGGGATGGTAGCGACTCTTCTAGGTTGCTCTACAGGCCCAACTGCGGCCCAATTCAGGGTCCAGTTCTGCAATCCGAGCCAAGTTCTGTTTCGACCGAAGTCATTCCGCGACACGGCCCACTTCTTCCTCGCTCTCTTATTCCAACAACTTTTTCATCATTGCGGGTGTGCACTCCGGCGCTCATGCTGAGATCTGTGATGGAGTTTTCACACAGACACTAACGCTCGCGGCTCTGTGCTGAGGTGTCGGGTGCCGACAGATGCCGTCAGTGATTCTCAGCCCCGCTCTCGCCCTGTTCACTCAAGAACGTAATCGACGAATCGACTGTGTAAACGTGCACGCCGGAATCGATGGGCCGCAGAGCCTGCAAGACGATGGCTGGGCCTTCGGTGTGCAGCGAGAAGTGCAAATTGCCGTCGCGCTCCGCCGGAAATTGACGGGAGGCAAAGGGAGCGATCTGAACTTCTTCCGACGCAGAACAGATTGTGGCGGGCTGGGGTGCCTGCGCTTCACGTTCTGGCCCTGACCCTCGTGGAAGTATGTAGTAGCTTCCGGACGAATAGCAGGCAGAAGCGTGCGCGGGTCTGTCGGAGACGTTGACCATCCAGATGCTTGCGCCATGAAGATCGGCAACAGCGCCGGAGAACCAGGGGCTCCGCACGGGGAACGCTACCTGCCGCGTGGTGCTTCGGAGCTCATTGCCGACAACACACTCACTGGCCGGCCGTATCGCGATGGCCGGGGAATCAAAGCCAGCCGGAACGTATTCGCGCACCTTGATCCACGAGCCTTCGGATTGACCTTCCATCTGTAAGCGGTATTCGACCTGCTCGTCCGGCCCCAACCAAGTACGGGTGGCGTGGCCGCTCAGGGGAACGAGGGCGCCCGTCTCGGCGTGGCCTTCGACCTCGACCTTTACCGGAGCGTCCCCGGTGTTCAGCAAGACGATGCGGGAGCGGCAGGATGACGTGTACGGCAGAGCCGGAACAACACTTTGGAAGACGTGGCCGACGCTGAGATCGGAGGAGAAGGCGGGCGCACACGACAGGGCCAAGGCAGCGGCCGCAATGAGCTTCATCGCGGACTTATCGGCTGGCGCTGCCCACGACTTTAGCGCGACTACCCTTGCATTTTTCGGAAGCTCGCGAGGCACCGCTTCGCGGTTTCAATTTCCGGGTACGCACTGCCTTCCTGTTCGATCAGGTAATACTGAACGCCGCCGGCGTCTTCGGCCGCCGCGAATATCTTTGGCCAATTCGCAATACCCTCTCCAAAGAGCACCTTGTAGCCTTTTTCGGGCGACCAGTCCTTTAGGTGCAGTGATCGGATACGGCCGGGGTTCTTAATGATCCACGCCACCGGATCATTGCCGGCTTCCAAGCAGGTGCCGACATCCAGTTGCAACATGACAGTTGGGTCGGTGTTCTTGGCGATGATCTCCAAGGGGAGCTGACCCGATGTGACCCGCCACTCGATGTCGTGGTTGTGATAGCCGGCGTGAAGACCTTCGGCGTCCATCGTTTCGTTCGCTTTGTTCAGCGTATCGGCGACCTTCTTCCAATCGTCGATGTCCATCATCTTGCCGGGGGAGGCCAGGACTATGTAATGGGCCCCGAGGATGTTGTTCAGTTGAATTGCTTTCGCGATGCCAGGCGGCGAGAACGATTTCAAGTCATTATGGGTGGAATAGCAGCGGAGCCCCAGATCATCCAGCTGTTTACGGACATCTTTGGCGTGATCGGGCGTCCAGTTGTAGTAGGGAGCGTAAAACTCTACGCACTGATAACCGAGTTTGGCAACGTCGCGGAGCGTGCCGGCCTCGTCCTTCCCTAAATCGTCACGGACTGAATACAGCTCAAGTCCAACGGGAATGTGTTTGTCGGCGGCCTTCAGGCTATCGAGCGTAGCAGCGAAAGGGGCGGCGGCCGTGGCAGCCAGGAAGTTGCGTCGGGAGAAACGATTGAGAATACTCATTTCAAGCGCAAGGTATCACAACTCGCCGGAAGCCTCAGCGTTAAAACGTTAAAAAAAGGCCGCTTTGGCCCATCGCTGCCAGGGCCAAAGCGGCTGAGGGAAATCAAAGATCAACCGAGTGAACCGCGGTTCATTCGGCGACCCGGGAAACTGGTCAGCGATGGTGCGATCCGCCCGCACTACCATGCGAGCCGCCCCCACCGCCACCGTGGGAAGCGCCACCTCCGCCACCGCTATGAGACCCGCCGCCGCTGGTGCTCTTTGGAGCACTGTAGGTGTTGCGCGGAGCGCTGGAAGTATTACTCCGAGGCGCAGAGTAGTTGTAGCTAGGAGCAGAGTAGGTTTCGCGTTGCCGCACCATCGGTGGATTGATACGCAGCGGCTGCGCCGCACCACCGCCCTGGTAGCTGCGGTTGAAGCTCGAGCTATTAGCGGGCGCGACATACGTGTTGCGTGGCTGATAGGAACTGCTCCCGCCGTAGCTTTGGTTGTGCATCGGGGCACCGAAAGCGTGCCACCCGTCGGCGGATTGCCCCGACGTGCTGTTAGAGCGCGGAACCGTTTCCGTCTGGCGCGTTCCGCCGGGCTGACCAAAACTGTGCCAGCCGCCGGTGTTCACCCCAGCGCCGCCGTAGGTACGAGGGGCTGCACTATAGCTGCTGGAGCCATTGGTTCCCGTGTTCGATGAGGTTGGGCCCGCACTCTCGGTCCGGCGGAAGCCCTGTTGTCCAGCCGATTGCACGGAAGCGCTACCTGCGGGCGCCGACGTGAAGCCACGGCTTGGCTGATACCCCAGCGTTCGTTGCGACGAAGCCGCTAACGAAGAAGCCTGCGTACTGAAGGGCACATGAGAGCTGGCTGCCGGCTGCTGATGCATGAAGAACTGCTGGTTGCCGCGGGCCGAAGGCATGGCGTTCGCAGTGGCATTACGTCCGGTGAAAGCGAGACTCTGGCGCGTCGGGGCTAAGGGAACCTGCCCGCGAACCAGGCTGGCCTGGGTCAATTGGTTGGAGTGACCAGCTAAGTACGTTTGACGGCCCTGCCCAAAGCGATTGGTTGATGCGTAGGAGACGCCATTGTTCACCCGCGCATTGCGATAGACGCTGTTGATGTTGGTGTTGTTGACGATGGTCGTGTGGTTGTAGAAGCCACGGCCGTAGCCGCCGTAGTAGCCGCGACCATACCAAGGATGAAACGGCTCATAAGGCGCCAAGGGGCACCATCCTATATTTCCGAACCCAAACCCAACGCCAAATCCGGCCCCGAATCCAAAGAAGCCCACCAGCGCGGGACGCCAGTAATACGCGGCTCCCACCGGTCCCGGAAACCACGACCATCCATAGCCGCCATTCCAGAACCAACGGCCATAATGATACGGAGCCCAGCCCCAAGCGCGCATTGTCCACCCACGTCCAGCCGTAATAGTCGGCCCATGTCCATTGACCATCGCGATACGGCGCCCAGTCCGGATCGACTTGATTGGGAACCCAGGCCTGCCCGTATTGAGACGGTACCCAGCGGCCGTATTGATCCAGATCGTCGGCACCATAAATGTCGGGGCTCACGTAACGCACACTCTGCGAGCGCTGCAATTGCTGGTCGCGGGAAACGTTCCATTGATCGAAGTCGTCCGGGGCGATGGCGTAGGAGGTTTGGAATTCGGGGCCTTGTGCTGAACTACGCACGACCATGGTGCGCCCAGCAGCTAGTTGTTCAGAGCCCTGGGGGCTGAAGATCTCGGCCTGACCGGCTCGAATAGTGACCTGGGTGCTGCCGTCGCTGAGGACCGAGATACGATACTCGCCGAAGCCCAGCGGCCGGATTGAAATGCTCGGCGTGTCAATTTCCGCGTCAGCCTTGGACGCTCGCACAACCGAGTACATGATGGTGCCCTGTGCAAGCTGGATCTGGAACTTGTGATAGGCCAAGTCGGCCATGACGAGATCGGTGTTCGGCGCCAAGCGGACCGCATTTGCGGAATCCAACTCGATTTCGGCGCGAGCGCCGGGAGCGGTAATGATGTGATCCTGGGCAAGTAGCGGTGCGTTGACCGCCGCTGCAACCAATTCGCCAGAGTCACCGCGCCGGACGTTGGCGTCGCCCTGCAGGATGCTGATTCGAGCCACACCGCGACTGGGGTCGTCCGGATTCTCCTCTGGTGACTGGGACACTTGGCTGTCTTGAGGCTGCTGTGAATACTGTGGCGGCGGGTACGACTGAGGTTGTGGCGGTTGGGCGAGGAGGTTGGCTGCCGGCAAAGCAATTGCCAGCGCCACTGCAAACCAGCCTGATTTACCAATGCTGCCCATAGGTCACGTCAGCTCGGTTGAAGCACGGGGCTGGCCAAATGGAGTCCCAATCAATTGAATGAGTTAGATGCCGTTATGGATCGCCAGGTGGTGGATATCCACCACCTCTGGTTCGGGGCGGGCAGAAGGGGGATCTGAGAAACGGAAGCGGGCTCGGGGCGAACGAAGTTGTCCGCCACGAGCCCGGGTTTGATAGCCGGAGCGGGTCTAACGGCTTTGGAGAGCCGGGACCGCCGGTGGCGTCGCCGTGGTTGTGGTTGTGCCAGCCGCCTGCAACGCCTGCAAGAGTGCAGTGCCATTAGGCGAACCCAGCCCGGTGCACGGATCCCACCCCGGGCCGGCGGAGTAGTCGCCGTTATTGCCTTGGGTAATATCGTTGAACGCGGACTCCCCGATCTGATAGAGAACCGTGTTCAAGAAACCGACCGGCTGGCCCAATTGCTGATTCAATAGAGCAACGAGCCCGGCCCACAACGGAGCCACGGCACTGGTCCCGCCGATGACAGTGTTTTGTCCGTCGACAAGAACCTGGTAGCCGGTGACGGGATCTGCGTCCCCAGCCACGTCCGGCACGCCCCGGCCAACGAAGCCGTTGTTAAATTGCGGCGGGACATTTGCGTTTTGCTGGTAGGCCGGTAAGGGGAAGATCGTGCTGACACCCCCGCCGGTGGCCCCTTCCTTGTTGGCCAACTCATTCCAGACCTGTTCGCTGGTGATTTGGCCATTTGCGGCCTGTAGCGCGGTTCCGCCGCATGCCAGACAGAAGGGACTCGACGCCGGGAAATCGACGTGGTCCGAGCCGTCGTTTACGCCATCGGTCGAGCCGTCATCGCCGGCGGCAACCGTCACCGTAACGCCGAGCGCGCCGGCATCCTGTATGGCTGCGTTCATGGCGTCTCGCGCCTGCTGGGTCCAACTATCTTCCGGGCCGCCCCAACTGATTGACACAATGGACGGCTTCCGAGTGGTGTCGTGCACCGCCTGAGCGATCGCGTCGTGGAAGCCCTGGTCGGTGTTGGGTGCGAAGTAGACAGCGATTTGAGCGCCGGACGCGACTGCCCCGGCTACTTCGATGTCGAGCATTACTTCGCCATCGGCGTCGGAGCCTGGCGTGTTGGCACCATTGTCGACAGAAACGGCCGTAACTGAAGGCGGCGTAATCTGGAGGCCTCCGAAATAGGTAGCCAAGTCGGCGGGCACGTAGCCGCCACCCAATTCAATGATGGCGATGGTCTGGCCGGCGCCGGTGAGGTTCGCCGGAAAGTTATACAACTGCCCCAGCTGCGGCGGGGTGAACGTGCCACTCGGCGGGCCCGCGGCGTTCGAACGAGGCTTCGAGGAGCGGCGAAAATGAGGCTTAGCCACAGGGCGACTATCGAGCCCGAGCACCGCCATCACCGAGCTGCTAATCTCGGCCGGCAGGCTGATGGATCCCGTTCGGCCGCGATACTGAATACCGCCCGGGACTTCATAATGCCCGAGTTGCGTGCCGAAGGCTTTCTGCATCGCAGATGCGGGCCCTACGAGTACGAGGCGGCGGCTGGCATCGTGCCGTTCGACCACGGTCAGACCGTTATCGTGCGCGAATTTCTCAATCGCCAGGAAGTCTTTGTGGTCAGCGCCATGAATGGCTCCGAACTGTTCACTGGTGCGGCGGTGGTGGTCGTTCCACGCGGCCATCCTGACGGGTTCGGATGCGGTGCGGCGGTTCAGCACGATAGTGACGCGGATCACCTCGTTGTCGGCCACCGGTTTGACTAACTTCGCTCCGGATAGTGGCTTCCGCTCACTGCCGGTCAATGCTTGGGGGTTGCTATTAGGCATCTTTTGAAATCCTCCGTTACTTGGGGAAAACCCGAAAAAGTAACAGTCAACATCGGAGCAGGTGGATGACCAGCGGTCAACTCCGATTCCTACCGCCAAAGCTTCGCCATCCAGCGTAGTGCGCGTCACAGATGAAACCGCCGTCGGGGTGTCGGTGCTATCCGGCAGGATAATCACGCGAACCTTGCGGCAACGCATGACACCACTCGGCTCGCGAACATTGGGGGAGAAGAAAAGAGTTACGTTACCATCCGGTGAAGCGACTCGCATGCGAACAGCGATGAGATATCGAACCTTAGCCTCAGAACTCCGATAGTAGGGTGACGTGCTTTTGAAAAGCTCACATTGGCGGAGAGTTGAGCGAATACCGACTGTTAAATAATGATTGCTAATTTCCATCCAGCCGGCTATACCTGTTCATGTCTGCTTCCGCTCCCGGCCTCTTCGATTTCACTCCTCAGTTCCCGCGTCTTGAGGTGGTGGATGCGGACGATCAACGCAGCATCTTTCTCAACGGGCCCCTCGCCGGTCGCCCGTGTGGCGACCAGGGGACCGAGCGCGTACTGGTCAATCCTCGCCTTCCGACTCCTCGACGTTAACAAGACCACCCCATCTACCGATCCCCTGCTATAGGAGTTCTGAGCCTATGTAGTATTTACCGCGGCGATGGGAAGTTACTGGATAGGGGCGGAGAACTCCGTTGATCTTTCGAAACTCCATGTGGCATCGAACCTGGAGCAACGATTAGCACGCCTCACGCCCGTCCAGATGACCTTTCAACAAACGGGCTCAGCAAGGAGGAGGTAAAGGAGGTGGGCGAACTGGTGGAAGCCTCGCGGCTGCTGGGAGACATCTATTGGCGCCAGATTGACCCACCAGCGCTCACGCTTTACAAAGAGTTGACGCAGAATGGAATGCTTGCCAAGAATACCGAGGCCGGCCGGCTGGCGCATTACCTGTTTGTGAATGGCAGCCGTTATGACTTGTTCGAGGGGAATGCGCCATTTGTCGGCACTCAACCGATTCCGCCGGGTCGCGCTTTTTATCCGGTCGATCTCACGCGCAATGAGATTGAGGCCTACGTTAAACAGCACCCCGATGAAAAAGAGGAGTTGTACTCACCGACGACTCTCATCCGGCGGGACGGAGATAAGCTGAAAGCGATTCAGTATCACATTGCCTTTGCTGAATTCCTGAAGCCGGCGGCGGACGCGCTTCGTCGCGCGGCGGCTTTGAGCAACGACGCAGCCTTCGCCGACTTCCTGCGGAAGCGCGCCGATGCTTTGCTGAGCGACGATTACTACCCGAGCGATATTGCCTGGCTGAACCTGAAGAGCCCGCGGATCGACATCGTATTTGCGCCATACGAGACGGATGACGACGAGTTGCTTGGCATGAAGGCAACCTATGGCGCAGCGATCCTGATTCGGAACGATGCCGCCAGCCAGAAACTGGAGCTTTTCCAGCGTTATGTCGCCGAGATTCAAGACGCCTTGCCGCTGGCCGCCGAAGACCGGCCGTCGAAACATGGGCTAGCCACACCAATGGAAGCGACCGGTTCGCCGTTCCGCGCCGCCGACCTCCGGCACGGTTACCAGGTAGTGGCTGACAACCTGCCAAAAGATCCGCGCAGTCACGAGGCGAAGGGTTCCACGTCCAGGATGCGCGGACCGACTATGTTGTGCTGCCGGTTGCGAAGCAAGTGATGCGCCGGGATCAAGCCGCACTTGCCTCGGGCGAAGGCTATTTGGCGGCCGTGATGATGCACGAGATCTGTCATGGTCTGGGGCCGTCGTTTGCGAGGACACCACAGGGCAAGCGCCCGATCAACGAAGCCCGCCGAACAGGGAGCGGTGTCGCGCCTGCCAAATGGGCGATACGAGGTGGTTATCGCGAAGATGCCGGATGCGATCCGATCACTAGCTATAGCTAAGGAACTGCTTACCATCGAAGCCAGTGGAGATCGACTGCGCAATGAGGCCTGGTTTGCGAAATAGGGCAAGATGCCGGCGAGTCTGAAGGAATCGCTCGACCGTGTTAAGGGCGTCCCGATCGATATTGATCCGGTGTTCTCATTCGCTGAGCGGGTAAAGTAGCCTCCGCGAACCTCCGCTTGCTGACGCGCGCGGTTGCTCTGAAACCATCGGCTGGAAAGTAAGATGACTTACGGGGAGCCGGGCGTGGGCGCCCGGCGCGGGTCTGGGGACCCGCCCCACTTCGATTACTTGGGGTGCGCGTTGGGTGACACGCCCGTTGTCATCATTTCGCGGAGCACTCCGGCACTCATATCAAAATCGGTGCTCGTGATGAAGAGGTTTTAGAAAGAACTCTTGCAGTCCCGGGCGGTATATGTTACGTATAGTAACACTACCATGCGTAACGCTACTCAGAGTCACGATCCGGCCGACCTTGGCGACCTGGAGCGCGAGGTGCTGCAACTCGTCTGGCAACACGAGGAGATCACGGCCGACGGCGTCCGCGAAGCCTTGGATCGTCCGCTCAGGGACTCCACGGTTCGAACGGTGCTGCGCCGTTTGGAAGAAAAGGGATACGTGGCGCACGCGGTTGAAAGCCGCACATTTCTGTACAGGCCGGCTGAAACGCGCCAACTGGTGGCGGCGCGCGCCGTCAAACGTATTGTCGACTGGTTCTGCGAGGGGTCGGTTGAGGATCTGCTGGTAGGGCTGGTGGATACAAAGGTCGTGGACCGGAAGGAACTGCAAGTTCTGGCCGCGAGAATTGCGAAGGCCAAGGGAGGCGACAAGTAATGTTGGCAACGATGATCGAAGCTGCATGCCGCTCATTCGTATTGGGCGCAGCGATCTGGGCTGGATTGCGGATTCTGGGAGTCCAAGGCGCGCGTACCCGCAAAGTAGTTTGGCTGGCGGTGCTGTTGGCGGCGATGCTGATGCCCTTGATCATGCAATGGCAAACCCTGAAAGTTTCCCCGCCGATGGCTAGCCGCGAGGTGACACTCGCCGTTCGAGCAGTTCCCCACCGCGTCGTCCGGCTGCTGGCGCCCGTCTCCGTGCCACCCGGCCGCGCGCCGCAGCTCGATTGGAAAGCCGCAGTGATCGGCAGGGCGATGACAGTCTATGTGACCGTGGCCGTCTTGCTGGCGCTACGGCTAATGATCGGCGCATTGCTGGCTTTGCGCTTGTGGCTGCGGGCGAAACCCGTTCCGGCCGACTGGGCGATAGGAGCACGAATTCGCCTCTCGGCGGAGATCAAGATGCCGGTCGCAGTAGGGTCGGGCATTTTGTTGCCGACCGCGGCAAGGGAGTGGGATGAGAAGCGGCTACGCACGGTAATCGCGCATGAACGATGCCACGTAAACGCACGCGATTTCTACATTCAGATCGTTGCTGGTCTGCATACTGCGCTTTTCTGGTTCAGCCCGCTTAGCTGGTGGTTGCAGCGCGAGCTCTCCGATTTGAGCGAAACGATCAGCGATGAGGCGGGCTTGCAGCAAGCAGAAGACCGGCCGTCGTATGCCGAGTTACTACTCGAATTCGCGAGGAACTCCGATCGCCACTTGGCTGGCGTGGCGATGGCCCGCTCAGGCAACATTGGCCGGCGAATTGAGCGGATTCTCAGTGAAGTCGATCTCGGGGCTGTTTTCACTTGGAAGCGGGGCTTGGCGCTAGCCGCAGGGTTGTTGCCGCTCGTCGCCGTTACGGCCGGTTTGACGCTTTCAACGAGCGGCGCAGAACCCGTGGTGGCGTTCCAAAGCGCACCGGTCGCTCCACCTCCTGCCGTTGCGCCGGTTCCGCCGGCACTCGCTCCGAGAGCCGCAGGCCCTCCGGCACCGCCGGAACCGGCTCCAGCGCCCACGCAGCCCGAGATGGCCGAGACCAACTGGTCTTGGTTTTCGGATGGCTCAGGGCGAGTCGTATGCCATCGTCACCGGCGGCCAACTCACCATCATGAATGGATCAAGCGATGATGCGGACCGCAT
This sequence comes from uncultured Acidobacteriaceae bacterium, assembly GCA_963771305.1. Lineage (GTDB taxonomy): Bacteria > Acidobacteriota > Terriglobia > Bryobacterales > Bryobacteraceae > CAJCIT01. The sequence continues at coordinate 38,210 of CAVYTS010000017.1, read as the reverse complement.
AAGACGCTACCAAAGCAAGATTCACGGCGACTACATCTGGTTTAGGAGAAACGGAAAGTCCTACATAATTTCCGATTCGGGGTTAGTGGGGCGGGCAAAGGATCTGTTCGGACCGGAGGAAGAACTGGGTCGGCAGCAGGCGAGCCTTGGAGAACAACAAGCCAAGTTGGGCGAACTACAGGCGAACCTAGGCCGCGAGCAAGCGGAGGCTTCGATCCCCGCACCTGAGATGGAGAGAAGGCTGGCGGCGCTCGAAGCCCAGATCGACGCGATGCGCACTCGCATGAGAAGTCTCAAGAACCAACGCGTCCAGCAAGACGACTTGAACGCCATTCAGGAAAAACTGTCAGCAATGCAAGAGCAGCTCGGCACAGCCGAGGGCAACCTGGGCGAAGTGCAAGGCGAGCTTGGCGAAAAGCAAGGGAAGCTGGGAGACGAGCAGGGCAAGCTGGGTGAAGTGCAAGGCAAACTCGGCGAGCAGCAAGCAAAGCTTGCCGAGGAAGCCACGAAGAAACTCAAGAATCTCATCGATCAGGCGGTTCGTGACGGTAAGGCGAAACCGGTCGACTAGATCCTCCGGCTCGCGCCGTATATAGTACCTACGTAGCGGACCCATTTCGGCCGCTGGCGGGAAAGGATGGCGCGATGAAATTCGGGGTCAACACATTTATCTGGTCGGCGGGGTTCGGAGCCGCTGAAATCGAGCTGCTCCCCACGATTCGAGAAAAGGGGTTCGATGGAGTCGAAATTCCCCTGTTTGGCGCCGACAAAATCCATCCGTCGATTGTCCGCAGTGCAATGGCGGCGAATCAGCTCGAATGCAATTTCTGCTCGGTCTTCCCTGCCCCGTTTAGCCTGATCAGCGACCGGGCGGAGGTCCGGCAGCAGACCCTGACGCATTTTTCGGACTGCGTCAAAGCGGCTGCGGAGGCCGGCAGCAAGCTCATTGCCGGGCCGCTGTACTCACCGGTCGGGCTATTGCCGGGTCGACGCCGCACGTCGGATGAGTGGCGATGGGCCGTCGAAGGCTACCAACAGATTGGCGACACACTCACTTCCTACGGAGTGACAATCGCCATCGAACCGCTCAACCGCTTTGAGACCTACTTCCTGAACACGGCGGCGGATGCCGTGCAGCTGTGCGAGGAGATCAACCACCCGAACGTTGGCATCCTGTTCGACACGTTTCACGCCAATATCGAGGAAAAGGACATCGCCGCAGCGCTGCACTCCACGGGCAAACATCTGCGCCATTTTCACGCCTGCGAGAATGATCGCGGCACGCCGGGGTCAGGGCACGTGGAATGGGCCAGCACGCTCAGCCAACTGAAGGCGATGGGTTACAACCAGTGGGTCACCATTGAGAGCTTTGGCTTCTCGATCCCGGAAATCTCGGGTGCGGCCGCTATCTGGCGCGACTTGGCCTCGTCGCCAGAAGCCATCGCTTGGGATGGCGTTCGTTTCCTGCGGCGCGAGTTGGGGCAGGAACGAACATGAGGATTGAGCTCGCAGTGCCTTGCTGTACTCTGTAAGAACGAGGATCAATCGAATGAGGAATATGATCGCTTTCGCCTTTGTGGCGTTATGTCTGACGGTGGGTCTGCAAACCGCTGTCGCTGCAGATCCGGACGTTGCCGGCAAATGGCACTTCGTACTCGACACGCCCGGAGGCGACCGGGAAGTGGATGCTGATTTTGTCGTTGACGGTGGCAAAGTAACCGGAAAATGGGGGACCACCGACGTTACCGGCACTTATGCGGAAGGCAAGCTCGACCTGGCGTTCTCCATGACATCGGAAGAGGCTGGTGAGACCTCAACCATGAAGATCACCGGAAAACTCGAGAACGATGGGCTGACCGGCGACTGGGAGTTCTCCTCTTACAGCGGCTCGTACAAGGCGACGAGACCGAAATAGCGGGTGACAAGCGAGGGCTCAGCCGTTGGTACTCAGGCAGATTGTCAAATTACGTAAACAGCAAGATATCTAACACAACGTTGGGGCTGAGTGTAATACAGTTACGCAGACGCCTGTAGTCTGCCATGTCTGGTGTCCAAGCCCGGCGCATCACCTCCGAGAGGCGCCGGGCGTTCCGTGCGTTTGGGGCCTTCCCCGCTGCGGCGCGGCGATACATTTGGCTGCTCACGAGTCTGTGTGAAAGCAAAGCCGAGATGGCTCTCGGCTCGGCAGGCTTGATAGCCTGCGCCACGCAGGGCGCCGTCCGCTTGCTCGCCCGCGGTACTGTCTCAGGAATCACTATCGAACGGCTTGAGAGCAGTCTCGTGCTTCCGCAACCGGGCACTGGCGTGAACGCGGCAATGTCTTAGTATCGGCGCGGGCTTGTTTCGGGTTGGACATTGCAGACGCGACAGTACACAATAAGATGCTTCGGGCAAATCCAGGTTCGTTCCAAGTTGAAGGGGCAACCACGAGTGGACAACAAGCAAAGTGGTTTCGCGCTGAATGGGTACATCATCAGGAGCAGCATCGTAGCAGCGCTCGGTGGCTTGCTCTTCGGTTTCGACACGGCCGTCATTGCGGGGACAACCCACGACCTAAAGCTGGTTTATGGGCTGACAGATTTTTGGTTGGGCTTTACCGTATTCAGTGCACTCTTCGGAACTATTCTGGGAGCGATGCTGGCCGGGATCCCGGGCGACCGCTACGGGCGGCGTTTCAGCCTCCGTGGGATGGCAATCCTCTATGTGATTTCAGCGGTGGGCTGCGCCATCGCCTGGAATTGGGACGCCCTTGTTGTCTTCCGGTTTATCGGCGGCCTGGGAATCGGCGGTTCGTCCGTTCTCGGCCCCATGTACATAGCGGAGATCGCACCCACCAAATGGCGCGGGCGGCTGGTCGGCCTGTTTCAGTTCAATGTGGTGTTCGGGATCCTGCTCGCCTACTTTTCGAACTATGTGATAGGAACCATGAACTTCGGCGAGGCAGAGTGGCGCTGGATGTTCGGAGTAGCGGCGGCGCCAGCGGCACTCTTCCTGTTGATGCTGTTCGGCATACCGGAAAGCCCTCGCTGGCTCGTCAAGAAGGGCCGCGTTCCCGAAGCACGTGAGGTGTTGCGGCAGGTTGGCGAAGAGGACTACGAGACCGAATTACAGGACATCGTCACTTCGATTGATCTGGAACATGGCCATGCAGATGAGCCGCTCTTCTCGGCGAAGTACAAACTCCCGATCTTTCTGGCGGTCTCCATTGGGCTGTTTAACCAGTTATCGGGGATCAATGCGATCCTCTACTACCTCAACTTCATCTTTGAGAGAGCAGGGTTCAGCAAGGTGTCCGGTGATCTGCAAGCCGTTGCGGTGGGCGCGACGAACCTGCTTTTCACGATGATCGCCATGTCGATCATCGACAAAGTAGGGCGCAGAACTCTGCTGCTTATCGGGTCGGTGGGCACCGCAATTTGTCTGGCCGGAGTCGCGGTCGTCTTCTTCACCCACAAGTACGAGAGGCTTATTGGTCTGGCTGTTGATTGGCTACATCGCTTCGTTTGCGTTCTCGCAAGGAGCGGTGATCTGGGTCTATATCAGCGAGGTCTTTCCGAACCGGGTGCGCGCCAAGGGACAAAGCTTAGGGAGTTTGTCGCACTGGGCGATGAATGGGCTCATCTCGCTCATTTTCCCAATCATGGCGGCAAAGTCGGGCGGCATGCCATTTGTGTTTTTCGCCGTGATGATGGTGCTGCAGTTCTTCGTGGTCTTCGCCTTCTATCCGGAGACGAAGGGCGTTTCGCTCGAGGAGATGCAGCGCAAGATGGCGATCAGCTAGAAGCTTCCTGGCTACCTTTGGATGACTTCCACGCAGGCACCGGAACGCCGGTACCAGTGGTTTCCTTTCGAACGCTCAGGGAAGTCTTGCCAGTTCCGGTACAACAATCACCGTCAAATGGTTTCAAAAACTTTGCGACGGCAGTATAGTGGCTAGGGAAACGAAACCAGAAAGAACCAATGAAAGCCCTCTTCACACGTTAAGACAGTTTACAATCACACCAACTTCCTTCGGACTCCTTTGCGCCGTCGTCACCGTGCCAGTCCTGTTTGGATCGTGCCTGGCCGCAAGAACTGGCCGGCTCCCTCGCCGACGCCGACGACACAAAACTCATTCATTAGAGTGAATCAGGTCGGCTACGAATGCGGCAACACGAACCGGGCCTACTTGATGTCACCGGGCTCGGCACAAGGTACGAGATTCAGCCGTTCTCGATTCCTACGGGCAACACGTTTTCAAGGGGACGGTCGGCGCCGATCAGGGCACTTGGGTGGGGGCGACAAACTTCGAAGTGAACGCCATTGACTTCACTGTTTGGCCAGGCACCTACACCATTCAGGTCGGCGGCGTGGTGTCTCCGCGTTCCAAGTTGGGTTTGGCGCGTTCATCTATTCCGGACCACTAACAAACGCCTTGACTTTTTACCAGAATGAACGCGACGGGACCAACTACATTCCGTCCGATCTCCGCACTGCGCCGGGTCACCAGAGCGACGCGCAGTGCCAAGGTGTACCTGACGCCGGACATCGATGAAAACGACATTCTGGTCAGCGATCTCACGCCCACCGGAGCGACCATCAACGCCGAGGGTGGCTGGTGGGACGCCGGCGATTACCTGAAGTTTGTTCAGACCCACAGCTACACCGTGGCGCTGATGCTGATCGGCGTGCGCGATTTTCCATACCAGATGGGTTCCGGTTCCTGGACGTCCAATTTCACGGCCGAAGCGAAGTTTGGCCTCCAGTGGTTGTCGCAGATGTGGGACGATTCAAGCAAAACTCTCTACTATCAAGTGGGGATCGGCACCGGAGGATGCGTCATTAAAGGCTCTGGGCAAGGGGGCTGCCCAAAGGGCACCCAGTATCTCTACAGCGACCACGATATCTGGCGACTCCCGCAAGACGACACGGCTGCGAACTATCCCGGGAGCGCCTTATAAGTACATCACCAACCGCCCGGTGTTCGTCGCCGGTCCGGCCGGTTCAAAGATCAGCCCGAATCTCGCAGGCCGTCTCGCGGCGGCATTTGCCGTCGGCTACCAGGTTTATCAAAACAGCGATCCAGCCTTCGCAGCCCAGTGTCTGAAGAATGCAGAAGATATCTTCGCTCTGGCCCAAACCAATGCGAACAAAAACAACAATCTGCTCACCACGGCGCCTTACGACTTCTATCCGGAGGTCGTGTGGCAAGACGACCTGGAACTCGGCGCCACCGAACTCTACAATGCCCTATCGAACTGCAACACGCCGCCGGCGGGCCTGCCCCAGACCAACGCCAACTACTACCTCAATCAAGCCGCGTACTGGGCGAATGCTTACATCACCGGCCCAAACGATGCGTCGGACTCGCTTAACCTATACGACGTCAGTGGATTAGCACACTACGAGTTGTATCGGGCTATTTCTGCCGCCGGAAATCCTACCGGACTAGCGGTCACCCAAGCAGCCCTGCTGGCTGACCTAAAAAAGGAACTGGACAATGCCGTCGCACAGAGTACCACCGACCCCTTCGGCCTTGGATTCGCATGGGGGCAGTTTGATACGACAACGCACGGTGCGGGCTTGGCGGTGGAAGCGAAGGAATATGATTACCTGACCGGTTCCGCGACCTACGAGCAATACTCGCGGCAATGGGCGGCCAATATCCTAGGCGCCAACGCCTGGGGAGTGTCACTCATCGTCGGGGACGGCAGCACATTCCCGGATTGCATGCAGCATCAAGTAGCAAATCTGGCTGGGTCGCTGGACGGCTCGTATCCTGTTTTGGCCGGAGCCCTGGTCGAAGGACCAAACAGCTACAGCAACGTTCAGTCAGGCGGCTTCGTTACGAATATGCGTAACTGTCCAGCGAATGGCGTTGACGCCTATGCCGCGTTTAATAACTACAGCGACCCCAACGCGGCGGTTTTCGTGGACAATGTCCAGTCATACGCGACAACCGAGCCTGCTATTGACCTGACCTCGGCATCGTTCCTCATGTTCGCATGGCGGGCTGCCGGTGCCCCGGCCACCCCATCTGGTCAAGATCGGGATTGACCTCGACATCGTCGTGCCGGCGAGCATTTCGCCGGCACTGCTCCGCACGCTAATTGTTCATCTTGTGAAGAACCTTCACGCCCGGAGGAAGTTCGAACATTTTGGCTGGAAGAGTTTGGTTAATTGCGATCTTGTTCGCGTAGAGCTCATAGACCTTTAACCCGTTGCGTTCGCGGCGAATGGCGAACGGCAGTTTCACGCCTTCTCCCACATCCCGGAAATTCCCATATTCGGTGGTCTCGTCCATTCGCAGCTTGGTTTCCGAATCCACGTAATTGAACGTCTGACGAATGGGCAGTTTGGTCAATCGATCAAAGACTACGTGAATCACCTGACCCTGCGCGTCGCTGATATCCACCATCACGACTTCGACATTCTGCACGACGTCTCTCCCGACGTAATCGAACTCCATGCCGGGTTCCTTGTAGCGTACCCTCAACAGATAGAGAATGTTATTTCGTGTGGAGTTCAGGTAGCGTTTTAGGCTCGGGTCGGGCACCGGCCGGGCTCCGCGGAACGTGACGTCCCAACCCTGATCCTGCAGAAAGAGCACGGAATAGTCTTGTTTTTTGCCGAAAACCTCCCGTTCGCGAACTGCCACTCCGTTTTCCGGCTGGCTGGGGAGATACTCCGTGTAGATGGTGGCGATGTCGAGGCCGCTGATTTCTTCGTTGTAAAACGAGTAAGCCCGCCCCGACTCAACCCGATTCTGCATCTGGAGAAAGTGTTCGCCGCCCAACGCAGCGATGGCATCCTCCACAATCCGCTTTCCTTTATCCACCGGCTGCGCAGTCACACATGCCGCACATAGCAAAAAAGAGACCAGGGTTTTCACGGTCGTTTCTTCAACTCTTCCAGACTCAAATGAGTATTTATCTTCAGCGCGAGTGTCGTTCTCGCCGCAACTGGTTTATCGTTCTGCGTAAGATCGGCATGAAACGGCAGCTTCATCCCGGAGACGTCGCGCCAGTCGGAAAAGGTTTCCTCAACCACGCCCTTTTGGCGGAACCGGATTTTCAAGATCGTGCCCGTCTTTTCGTCCACGATCAGATTGCAGGGTTGGCCATTTGCGTCGAGCCACTCGAAAACGCCATGACCTGTATACGTGCCTTGATCCGGATTCTTACTGAGTTTCCGCAGAATAAACAGAAGCCGGTGGGACATGTTCACAGCGATCATGGGAAACGCCTCTTCCCTCAGGTCGTCGGTGACACCGTTGGAATTCGCCCAGCCCGTTTTGCCGTCAGAGAACACGATGAGGTGACTACCGTCTTCCAGTTCCTGTTCTTCGCGAAGCGTGTCAGGGGCCATGAATCGCACGGTTGCGTCACGTTTCTTCGGATTGGCTCGGGTCTGCATTTCCTCGGTCTGCAGGAAGTCCTGAATTGCATTAAAGCGCGCAGCGCCACCAACCTGGTCAAGCGCCTTGGTTAGCAGTTGTTGGCCCGCCCGTTTTTCTTCCGTCGTCTGAACGGGCTGATCGAGAGGCATCGACACATCCAGCGCCTTCACGGGTAGATTGAGTTCGCTCAGCGGCCGGCCGAAGTTGTTCTGATTCCCGACGGCAACAAGGCTGAACCGCTCGGGGTTGAAATTCTCCTTTGCCACCCGCAGAACGTCAGCCTTGGTAACTGCCTCCAGTCCATGCTGGTAGCGGTTGAGAAAGTCGGGCGGGTAACCAAAATAGTCATATGTAACAAGACGCATCAGCGTGCTCACCGGGCGCTCAAAGGCGAATACAAGACTGTTCAAAGCTGAGTCTTTAGCCGTGCTGAGTTCCTGATCGGTCACCTCGGTAGTTCGCAGGCGATCCACTTCTTTCAGGACGGCAGCGATGGTCTCCTCCGTTGTCTGGGACTTGGTGCTGCCCCCGATCAAAAAGACGCCAGGGTGATCGTAACTCGCATCCCAGGAAGCGCTGATCGAGTAAGCGTACCCGAGCCGGCTACGAACCTCGCGAAAAAGCCTGCTGCTAAATCCGCCGCCGAGCACATCTGCCGCCACCGATAACGCTGGGAAGTCCTTGTTGTTGAGTTCTCCGCCGAGATGGCCAATCTGGAAGAACGTCTGCGTGACATCTTCCTTCTTCACCAGAAAAACTCCCGGATCGGGCTTGGCATCCACGGCAGGGAACGAGGGCACTTTATCCTGCGTCACCCTCCATGAGCCGAAGGCCGTCTCCAGCTTTTTCTGCATGTTGCCGGTCTGAAAATCGCCGTACAGAGCAAGGATGATGTTGGCCGGGAAGTAGTAACGCTGATAAAAGGCGCGAATGTCGTCGCGACTGACGGCATTCACAGTGGCGTACGTCTCCTCCCCGCCGTAGGGCGTATCGGGACCATACAGGATGCGCAGGATCTCACGGCTCGCAATTCCCGCTGCGTCGTCGTTGCGGCGGGAGATCTCGCTCTTCATCTGCGTCTTAGCGAGATCCACCTTGTCTTGCCGGAATTCAGGGGTGGTTAAGACATCCCGGAACCAACCCAGCACCGCATCGGTGTTTTCGCTCAGACAGGAGAACCCGCTGGTGGCGCTCGATTCGCCGATCTCGGATTCGATCGAGGCGGCCATGTTTTCCAGTTTTTCGTCCAGTTCATCTCCCGTCATGGACTTGGTACCGCCGCTGCGGATGGTGATTCCGGTGAGTGTCGCCAATCCGCGCTTATCCTTGGGGTCGAACAGATTCCCGGTACGAATCAGGGCCGTGCCACGAACGACAGGCAGATCGTGGTTCTCCAGCAAGTACGCCTTAATCCCGTTTGAGAGCGTGACGATGACGGGCTTAGGGATATTAATTTCCCGCAGCGGAGGATACACGAGAGCCAGTGGAGAGGGCAGCGGTCCGGCCTCTCGAACCACAACGGAATCACCGTCAGACGCTGTGTTGCCGGCCTGTGACTTCACCGGCGGCTTGGCCGGCTGCGCGCGCAAGAAGGCAGACGCAAGAAGCGTATAGACCACCAGTTGACGGAGAACACAAACGCGTTTGCGCATCAGTCGACACCCGGCGCTGAAGCCTCGTTCTGCTCAGAAGCAGGCCCGGATGGCCGCGCTGCCGAACCTGGAACGATTCTCGCTACGGTTCGTGCCTCGGGAACGAAATACAGTTTGGCGACGCGCATGACATCATCGGCAGTCACCTTGTCAAAATCCTGAAGCTCCGTAAACAGTTTTCGCCAGTCTCCATAAGTCGCGTAATACGACGCTACCTCGGACGCCAGGCTTTCATTCGTTTCGAGCCGGCCGATCAGAGACGCGCGCAACTGAGCCCTGATCCGCTTGAGCGTCGCGTCATCCAATTTCTCGGTCTTCAGGCGTTCAACGGCTTCCAAAAGCGGCTTCTCGCATTCCTCCAACGACTTGCCCAAATTGGGATAGACGTAAAACATAAAGAGATTGGGATACTTACCAGCCGGGAAAGTCGCGAGCGCTCCGGCCGACAGGGCGATCTTCTTGTCCCGCACCAGGTCCTTATAAATGGTTCCCGTTCGTCCACCCGCGAGGACGCCGGCAATCACTTCCAGAACGGCGTCGTCGGGGGATCTTTCCGACGGGCGTTTGTAGCCAATCAATTCGATGGACTGCGAATCCGACTCCACTACTACCCGGCGCTCACCCAACTGCTTCGGCTCAACCGTATGAATCAGCGGAGGAGCCGGTCCGGCCGGAATTATCGAGAAGTATTTCTCCGCCAGACGGCGGGCGTCCGCCGCATTGATGTCGCCAGCAATGCCGAAGGTGATGTTGGACGGTACATAGTATTTCTTATAGAACGCGAGCGCCTCCCGCAGGCGAAAATTCAAGATGTCGCTCATCCATCCGCCCGTCGGATTGTGATAAGGGTGAGCTTCGAAAGCAGCGGCCGCAAACGTCTCGCGCAATAGGCCTTCGGGATTCGAGTCAGTGCTCATCCTACGTTCTTCCAGCACCACCTCCCTCTCTTTATAGAACTCCCGGAAAACTGGATCGTAAAAGCGCTGCGATTCGAGTAAGAACCAGAGCTCGGCGCGATTTGAAGGCAGGCTGTAATAAAAGACAGTGGAGTCATTTGACGTCTGTGCGTTCAAACCAGAACCACCGTTGGCTTCAATGATTCGCGTGAAGAGATTTTGGTTTACATACTTCTCACCCAGTTCAATCTCCGTCTTTAACCGGCTGACTAATTGCTCCATCTTCTGGGGATCGGCGCGCGGGCCTTTGTTCTGCTCCTCTTCAAAGTTGTCGTAAGCTTTTTCGATGTCGCGCAACTGCTGCCGTTCAATGCCCCAGTTGGCGGTGCCGATGGTAGAAGTTCCTTTGAACGCCATGTGCTCAAACATGTGCGCAATGCCGGTCTGGCCCGCGGGATCATCGACGGACCCGGCGTTGACATAGGAATTAAAGGCCACCACGGGCGCGTCGTGCCGTTCCACCACGATGAAGTGGAATCCATTCGCCAGCGTAAACTCTGTGACTTTCTTCTGAAACTGCTGGAGAGACTGAGCTGTGGCTGCCATCGACAGGATCGTCGCCAGGATTAGTGCGAGTAAGAGGCGCATCATGAAGTTGTCAAGAAACGAAAGAGCTGAAGGTGCTTTAGCTCCTGACCTTTGATTCTAGCGAAGGGCCCGACCAGGCAAGTCGTTGGATCAATGGGCGGCCGCCTTCATTGGCACATCGCCGCCGACGCCGGCGGCGGCTCCCGGCGCGTCTCCGCCACGGCTCTCCAGCCACTGCGAAATAGCCATGCCCAGCAGGGTCACGAAATACCCGTCGAGTGGGAATCGATACCGGTTGTTTTCGAAGCTCGAAAGCGTGTTCGCGACTCCTGTGACGAAGAAAATATTAAACAGCATGAAACCCAATGAAGCCAAGAAAGCACGGTCGCGCGGTGTGATCGTCCAGGCTCGCCACCACCGCCAGCAGCCGTACCCGAAGAGAAGCGGCAAAGCGATTACAAGATACGTTCCCATGTAGAGAATCAGGCCAGGGCCAATCCCTTCCCGGCGTAGCGCTTTTCGATCAGTCGCATCCTTCCATTGACCAAAGAACACCACGTTGAAGGCCCTGTCCCATCCGAAGATCTTTGGCCGGTTCACGCGAAAATCTGGGAAATCGCCGGTCGGGAAGAAGTACGTAAACCATGCAACCGCCATGGACTTCGCCAGAACCTGCGGATATCGCTTCAGAACCACCTTCGCGTCCTGGGCTGTGTACTTATAAACCTGAAAGTATTCCAGGTTGTTGAAATTGTCGCGGCCCGTGGAATCCACATCCTGGTCGAGGATCGGGACGCCGGTCTTGGGGACCGGATGAAAATAGTTCGCGTAGTACCTCAGTGAAGCCGGTGCATCCACCGCCGAGGCGCCGGAGATGACGCCATCGCGGATCAGTTGTTGCCTGAGGTCGTCAGGCAACTGATGGGTCGTCAGTGTACAGAGATTGACACCCAGCCATGTGCTGCTGGTGAACTGACCATACAGTAAGTAGTTCTTCAGGAATAAACCGAAAACAAGCGCAACCTGGAGCGTTGCCAGAACCCACACGCTCTTGCTTCTATTCGCGGCGCGAGATGCCCACAAGCAACCCGCGACCACCAACACCACCCACAGCAGGTGAAAAAGGGAGCGGGTAAACGCCAGCAGCACGAGCGCGGTGAAGAATGTGCCGGCGTAAACGATCTTCCCGGTGCGAACGAAGCGCCCTAATGCCAGCGTCGCCAACAACAACATGACGAGCAAGGGGTACTCGTAGATGAGGAGGTTTTCGAAGAGGACTACGCCTGGGCTGACGATGAACCACGCCGTCGTCAACATCGCCACCACGGGGTAGACGCTGAACTCTCGTTGCAACTGGTACAGAAGAACCGAAAGCAGAACTCCGAGTACCAGCCAGCAGACAGCAAAAACCACGGAGGCGGCATCGATCGACGGCGTCGCCTTCAGCACCAAGCCGATAAAGAGGTTTAAAGCGGGCGGCTGCGTATGCATATACCAGGCCGTTTCAAAAAGCCGGTCTCGCAAGAGCACCGGATCCACGATCTGGAAGAAGTCCGCAAGCGGCCTCGCCGCCTCAAAGCGGAGGCCCGCCAGGAAATAGAGCACTCGCGAAACCGCGAAGCAGGCCAGGATGACGAGGCACGCGGTACGGTCCGCGATGGGGCGCTTCAAAAAGCTGGTGATCCTTAAGACGCTCATGCTCACGCGTTCAGAACCTTATCGTAACGTGGCAATGGTTCCAGCAGCCCCACAAAACGTCGCGAGGGCCAGCTGGCGGTTACTGATTCGGGACGGGGTTTGTGCTTGAACTGGCCGGCGCAGAATTCTGATTGGCCGTGTTCTGGTTGCTGTTTTGACCGAAGGAACTGGTGCTCTGGCCGAACGAGCTATTGGTGCTGGAACCGGACAGGCCGTTCTGGTTGGTTAACGGTACCGTCCCGCCCGCGCCTTGCGGATTCGTCCCGGACACGGTGCCAGTGTCTTTGCGGAAGTCATAGACGAACTCCCACTTGGCGTAGTCGGTCTGATCGTTGAACACCTTGATCGCCTTGCCGTGAACCTTGCTGGCAACTCCAGCTATAGAACCGCCCGTGATCGGGTTCGGGTTGCCTGATGTGCCGGTCTGTTGCTGGGGCCCACCGGAGGGCGCAGCGGGGCTGGTGGCAGGGTTACGCATGATCTGGTTGGCCAAGGTGGCATTTGAATTGGGAGCGCCATTGGAGTTTGGGCCAACGTTCGGATTGGCCTGTCCATCTGAGCCGTTACCCAGCTGCTGCCCCGGAGAATTGGGCACTCCCAACGCTGTCGTGTCTCCGATCTGCGTCGGCTCGTTGGGTCCTGGTTCTACCTGTCCATTCTGCGCCTCGGGCGCATTCGGATCTTGCGGGCCATTCGCTTGAGCGCTGGCAACCGCGGCTGGGGGACGTCGCCTTAGAATCGCCTGGGCTGCCGCGGAGCCGGCATCGCCAATCTGCCCGACTTGAGATGGGTCGGTCATAGCGGGATTGGCAGCTTGGGTCTGCGTCGAGTTCGAGTTTGCGGCGGCATTCGTTCCCTGTCCGAAGCCGCTCTGCTGCTGTCCGAAGCCACTCTGCTGTTGCCCGAACCCGCTCTGCTGTTGTCCAAGCCCGCTCTGCCGTTGTCCAAGCCCGCTCTGCTGCTGTCCGAAGCCACTCTGCTGTTGCCCGAACCCGCTCTGCTGTTGTCCAAGCCCGCTCTGCTGCCCAAAGCCGCTCTGCTGTCCAAAACCATCCTGGTTCGTGGCGTTCTGTCCGAAGCCACTTTGACCGGGAGCTCCCGCTGCGGTGAGGGGTTTCACCAGTGAGTCAACCACACCAGCGGGTCCCATGTGGAGGATGCGCCAATCATCTTTGCCGGTCATCGGATCTTTGTAACGGCGGCGCAAGAAGCGCAGGTTGTTGGTGTTCTCGAGTGCGTCAATCGTTGGCGGATAGGTGTGACGATTGCGATAGTAGACCTGGATGGCTCTCTGATATTGCGCCGCGCGGTCGATGAGGGTCTGCTCCTTCTGACGCTGCGCTTCCATGACCACAATCGGAAGTTCGGTATAGAGGAAGATGGCAACCATCGCGGCAAACAGAAAGACGATGAGCAATGCCGAGCCTCGTTCGCACTCGGTCGACACAGCGGAGGATGGAAGTCTAGTTCTCATGGGCCTCCGGAGTCAAGGCTACGTCCTGCTGGGTCTTGGTGTTCGTATCTTCGAAGGTAGCGCGGTTTTCCTTGAGGCTGACGATGCGGTAGTGCAGCTTGAGAATCTCACCTTCCGTAGCGACCAGGATCACGTCACCATCCAGGAAGAAGCCTCGCCTCGGCGCGCCTGGCGTTGCGGGGCGGATGTAGCCATAGAACTTAAGCGCGAGCGGAGCGGGCGGTGGAGGGCCTTGGACGACGGCCGGCGCTGCGGGATTGGGCTTCGGAGCCGGATTAATGATCGGCCCCGTCGCTTTCGCTTCTTCCGGAGCGATCGGCTTAGTACCCATGGTAAACAGACTTCGTCCGGCCCCGGCCATTTTCACGCTGCCCAGCCGCTCGAGCAGATCGAGGCGTAAAGTCGGGTCAACGTCGCCGTGCGTCGGGTCGATGTAGCTTATCTTGAAAGCACCACGGTCATTGGCGCTCTGCAAGCGACGGCGGGGACGCGTCCGTGGTTGTCCGGCGGCGGGTGGTTCGGCAATTGGTACGTTCTTCGGCGTGGCGACGGTTTCGGTCGAAGAAGCGGGGGACGAGGCCGGAACATCGCCAGAACTGGTATACGCCCGAATCCAGAGCACAAGCGCGATCACGAGAAAGAGCCCTAGCAGCGCCAGCTTCTTCGGCTCGGCTCCCAGCTTCAGTTTTGCCGAGGTGGTTGCTGCACTCATGGCTTTGCTCCAGGGGCAGGAGGCGTTTTCGCATTAGTTGGCCCGGGCACGTGAGCCACAGGCGAGGGGGTGGGAGTGGCCGCTGCCGCGGGAGACGCATGGGCGGGAGTGGATACTGCCGCAGGAGACGCAGTGGTTGGAATTGGCGCGCCCGCGGGAGCTTCCCGCATGATGGTCAGGAACTTCACCGCGAGGTTCAGCCGCTCCGTGCCTTGTTGCGGCGCCGCGTTGAGCGAATCAAGAATCAGCAAACTGGGCGCGTGGTCCACCCCGTTGAGGAAATGCATCAGATCTGAATACGTTCCGTCGAGATTCACCGAGAGATTCAGCAAGGTGAGGTCCGTCGATCCCTCGATGGGTTCCTCAGTAAACACACCGTCGCGTTGCTGGATGCCGGCTTCCTGAGTCAGTTTTTCGAGATCGGAAAACATCTTGCGATAGGCTTCCCGGCCGGCGAGGAAATACTTGCTTTCGAAAGTAGTGGTCTGGGTTTCGGCCAGTTGGACCTTATTGGAAACCGTCTCCAGCCGTTGCGCCCCGAAGCGCGACGTCACCACCTGACGATGGATCTGGGCCGACTGCGCCGTCAGATCGCGACGCGAACCCCCGGGAGGCGCAAAGTAGAAGTACAGCGCGATCAAGTTCAACAGCAGCAGTGTGGCCGCAGTCGCCTGAAGCCAGAAAGCGGCCCCACGCGTTGCGGTGCGGGCGCCCAGTTCCGAAGTGATCCGTTGCTTAAAACTTTTGAACATAGGGAACGGAGACCCGATAACGAAAAAACGGCTCATTTTGCGCCGGCGGCTGCTGGCTTACCAGCGCAGCGGAACCGAAACGGGGCGACTGCTCCAACCGCTGCAGCAGATCGATGACCGCTTCCTGCTTTTCGGCGCCCACAATCATGTCGAGCTGAATGTGATTGGAGGCAGTGTCATCACCCGCTGCTACCTGAGGGAGCCGAATCGAAACCAGCCGTACGTTGTAGGGCAGCACGGTTTGCAGATCGTCGAATACCATGGTCCAACTCACGGCGCGGCGCGCGATCAACTGGTTCAGGAAGGCGCTTTCGGAGAACACATCGGCGTTCTCCGGCCTGCCCAGAATGCCGCGAAAACGTCCTTGTTCGCGTTGGTACTTCGCCAAATCAATGCGCTGGACGTCAATCTCCTGGCGCAGCTTGGCGGCCCGCCCGCGCTCGTGGAACACCAAGCTGACCAGCGTAATGAGTGAAACCGACAGAACCACGCAGGCGCCGACCAGGGCCGCATTCCGGGCTCGTTCGCGCCGGAACGGCTCCGATGCCAGATTGATTGTAATGATCGGATTGCGCATCATGCTGCGTACTGCTCCAGCAGGCCCAACAAGCCTGCATAATCCTGCGCCGGCGCGAAGCGCGACCGGAGGAACTCCCATTTCACCTGGAACTCACTGCCCGCCAATTCGCCGATGGCGGCTGCATTCTGGCCGAAGCCGGCCAAAAGCAGACGATTCACATTCCGCCCCAGTTCATCCTCCGCGTACGCGATGGTCTGTTGCATCACCGGCATGGTGTCGTCGATGATCGAGAAGGTGTGCGTAGGCGTAGGCTGTTCTTCCGAAAACGGTTCCGAGAAATCAACGCAGCGGATGAGCCGGATCTTATCGCCGTCCAGCAGCATAGTCGTTAAGATGGCCCCACTCAGCTTCAGCAGAAGCGCCACGCCGGGCCGCCCCGAAGAAGAGGCAGGCGCGGACGTAGCCGCTGGGCACAAGGGCAGGCATGCAACACTCGATGGCACAACCAAGCCAACGCGAAAGCCGCTCGCCGTGAACAGGTCCTCGTACTCGCTGAGAATACGGCGGTCGATGGCCACCGTCAGAACCTCCAATTTCCCAGCCTCCCTGCTCTGCGGCGCGAAAGACACCTGGGCCTCTTCGATGGCAAACGGCAGGCTCTTGCGCAGCCGAAACCGAACCAGCGCCAAGCGCTGTTCTTCGCTATCCGGCCATTGGTCGAAATCGAGAATCGCCATGCGCAGCGCGTAGTCCGGCACCACCAGCGCCGCGCTCGGCTTGCGGCCGTTGGTCAACGGTGCGAGCTTGGCCAGCGCCAAACGATAGGCCTCCGGATTCACGAGATTCGACGATGCGGGCGAAACCGCGAGTGACTGCGGCGCCACTTTTTCTTCATGAATCGCAGAAGGGTCTGATGGCAACACCGACGCCAATGCGCCTTCGCTCATTTCGAACAGGTAATCGGGCGCGGGCTCGGAGACAAGACGCTTGACGAACTGGATGGGGGACACGCGATCTACCTAGCTTTCAATGAACGTCACTTTATTGATCTCGCGCAGCGTGGTAACGCCTTGGCGCACACGGTCGATGGCCGACTCCCGCAGGAAGCCCATGCCCTCATCGCGCGCAATCCGCTTGATCTCCGACGCCGGCCGCTTGTCTAGAATCATTTCCCGAATCGGTTCGCTCAAGTTCAGCAACTCGTGGATGGCGGTTCGGCCGCGGAAGCCGGTGCCCGAACACTCCATGCAGCCTCGTCCTTCGAAAAACTCGAACGACGACCAGGTTTTCAAGTCCAGCGCGCTCTCCACCAAATAGGATTCATCGTAGTTGACCCGGACCCGGCAATGCGGGCAAATCACACGCACCAGGCGCTGCGCGAGGATGCAATTGAGGGCCGAGACGAAGTTGTAAGGTTCGACCCCCATGTTCAAGAAGCGCCCCAACACATCGAGCACGTTGTTGGCATGGACCGTAGTGAATACCAAGTGGCCGGTGAGCGCCGCATTGATGGCAATCTGCGCCGTCTCCTGATCGCGGATCTCACCCACTAGAATCTTGTCCGGATCGTGACGCAGAATCGATCGCAATCCGCGCGCAAAGGTCAGCCCCTTCTTCTCATTCACTGGGATCTGGGTGATTCCCTTGATCTGGTATTCCACCGGATCTTCGATGGTGATGATCTTGTCTTCGTCGTTCTTGATTTCACTCAGCGCGGCATAAAGGGTGGTGGTTTTGCCCGACCCGGTTGGCCCGGTCACCAGCACCATGCCGTACGGCTCCTTAATGTAGCGGCGGAACTTCACCAGATCCTGCTCGGCAAAGCCCACCACGTCGAGCGAGAGCTTGGAGAACTTCTCGCTCATCGACTCCTTATCAAGCACGCGGAGCACGGCGTCTTCGCCGTGGATGGTGGGCATGACCGAGACGCGAAAATCGATCAGCCGGCCTTTATAGCGAACCCGAAAACGGCCGTCCTGCGGAACGCGGCGTTCGGCGATGTCGAGCTCGCTCATGACCTTGATGCGCGAGATCACCGCCGAGTGCCATTCTTTAGAGATCGGGTTCATCGCGTACTGCAGCACGCCGTCGATGCGGTACTTGATCGCCACTTCCTGGTCGCGCGTTTCAATGTGGATATCGCTGGCGCGCCGCTCTAGCGCATTAAATATGGTGGTATCCACCAGTTTGATGACCGGCGCGATGTTGCTGTCGTCGGAGGTAAGGCGGTCAATCGAGAGCGTCTCGTCCGCGTTCTCTTCACTAACCACGTCTAGCGTGAAGCCTTCCGTTACTTCTTCGAGCACGCGCTGGGATTGTTCGGTCTTCTTGAGCAGGTCAGAAATCTGGGAATAGGTCGCGACCTTCACCCGCAGCTTGCGCCCAAGCAGTAGCGACAACTCATCCATGAAGACCACTTGACGCGGATCGGACAACGCGATCTCGAGCGTACCTGCCGTGTCCCGGAGGGGCACGAAATGGAAGCGGAACATCAGGTCGACCGGAACGGTGCGGAACAGTTCGTGATCGATGAAGGCCGACTTCAGATCAATGAATTCGCAGCGATAACGCCGGGCCAGTGCTTGCGCCTGCTCGAGTTCCTCCCCGGGTTCTTTGAGCTTTATCGTTTCAGTCGCCATGGTTATCGAATCGAATCCGCCAACGAGAATATAGGTAGATATAGCGCTACCAGCACGAAGGCGACGAAGATCCCCATAAAGATCATGATGGCAGGCTCAATAAGCGATAAAGCTGCCGACGTTTTCGTGGACACATCGTCTTCATAAAACTCCGCGACGCTGTTCAGCATTTGTGGCAACGCGCCGGTGGATTCTCCTACCTCCATCATGTCAATTGAAAGCGATGGGAAGATGCCCGTTTCGTTGAGACTCTCCGACAGGGACTTGCCTTCCCGCACCAGGGTGGACGCCCGTTCGAGCGCTTTCTTCATCAGAACGGTACCCAGACTCTGGCCAGATGTCGAAAGCGCCTGGGTCAGCGGAATACCGCCAATCAGCAAAGTGCTCAACACGCGAGCGAACTGGGCTACCTGATACTTGGTCCAGATTTCGCCAAAGATTGGCATGCGCCGCCTCACTTTGTCGAGCGTCTCCTGGGCAGACTCGCGTCTCGACCACAGCCAGCCGCCGACCGCCGCAGCGACTAAGACAGCGAATCCCAACAGAATGTAGCTGCGCGCGGTGGTGCCGACCGCGATCAGGATCCGCGTGGGCGCCGGAAGCTTCGCCTGCATGCTCTTGTACAGCTCGGCGAAGTTCGGGACCACGTAAGTCACCAGGAATACGATCAGTGCCGCAACCAAGACGAGCAGCAAGGCTGGATACATCAGCGACAAAAGCAGTTTCTTTCGCACTGCGAGCGTGAGCCTCTGATAGGTAAGGAAGCGGTCGAGCACCTCGACCAGCGAACCGCTCCGCTCACCCGCCAATATGGTGGTGACGTAGATGGGTGGGAACACGTGTTGCTTGGCGAACGCATCGGAAAGGGTGGTACCGGTTTTCACCTCGTCGCGGACTGCCTTGATATGGCGGCCCAACTGAGGATCGGTCAGCCGGTCAGCCAGCAGATCCAGCCCTTTCAAAATCGGCAGGCCGGCTCGAATCAGGGTCACGAACTGCTGGTTGAAGATCAGAAACTTCTCCAGGTTGACTACCTTGCGCCGGATCTGAAATCCGCCCAGACGGGCACTCAGGTCGCGGGCACGAACCGAGTAGACAAGAAAGCCTTGTTGCGCAAAACGCTCGCGGGCATCGCGTTCCGTGGCCGCCTCGGCAAGCTGCTCATGCACCTGGCCGCGGGCATCGGCGTATCTCAATAGGAACTCGGCCACCTAGTTCTCCTGCCCAGCCGTCACGGCATCCACCACTTCCGCGCCATCCGGAATGGCGAACTCAAACAGCTTATTGTTGAGCGCCGGATTCACAGTTTCGTTGGCAAACAGAAACGAGAGCTGGGAATCGTCGCGTCCCAGGATTCTGAGCTGGCGTATGGAACCGCCGGCGCCAATCAACATCTGAATCTTTTCGTAAGGCACGCGGTCGTTCTTGGCGGTGGCGTCCAGCCATGTTCCTCCCTCGGCAGGACGAGTATCAAAGGAAGTAAACTCCTTTTTCAACTCCAGGCGACCTAGTAGAAACGCCATGGGTGCACGCATGTCTTCGCTAGCTTTGAGGGATGACCGCTCCACTCGCTTGTCGTCGGCAGTATATAGGTAAATCGTTTTGCCATCAGAGACGAAAACCTTGCCGGTGGGCTGCGAATAATCCCAACGCATGCGGCCCGGCTTTCGAAGGGTCAGCGTACCGGACTCGGGCTTGCGTACCCGTCCCTGGACTGTAAACGTCTCGGTAAAATCGACTGCCAAGGTCTGCGCCCGGTTGTAGTGGCTCTCCACCTGATTGATCAGCGTGTCGACCTGAGGATTCGTGGGTTTACCGGCCGCGAACGCACCGGGGCAACTCCCGATGAGGAATAAGGCGAGAACGGCGAGGATCGAGAGAGCCCGCTGGAAACCGGGAAGTGTCACTAAAGGTTCTAGACGCATGGGACCTGGAAAACGCGCACAATGGTTCGAATTCACGGCGAAAGCCTCTCGACCCGCCAACTTCCATCCTCCGTCAGGCTGTATTGCAAGCGGTCGTGCAGGCGGTCCGGGCGGCCTTGCCAGAACTCAATTCTCACCGGCTTGACACGAAACCCACCCCAGAACCCGGGCGCAGGAACCGGCGCTGAACCCTGGTACTGCGCCCGCAACTCCGCAAGCTTCCGTTCCAAGTCTGCCTTGGAACCCACGACCTGGCTCTGATGAGAGGCCCATGCCCCCAGCTGGCTTCCCCGGGGACGTGTGTCAAAGTAGGCTTCCGAGCGAGCCTGCGGAACTTTCCCGGCTTCTCCCTCGATGCGAATTTGGCGCTCCAGCTCCGCCCAGTAGAAGACCAGCGCCGCGTAGGGGTTAGCCGCCAGTTCCTGGCCTTTCCGGCTCTCGTAGTTGGTGTAAAAGACGAAGTCCCGGCCGTCGATCTCCTTTAATAGGACCATGCGGGCTGACGGCCGGCCGTCTGCGGAAACCGTCGCCAGCGCCATAGCATTGGGCTCAATAAGTTGCGCTTCCAAAGCTTGGTCGAACCAATGCTTGAACTGCATAATCGGATCCGGGTTGACGGCCGCTTCGGACAGGGTTTCCCGGGCGTAAATGAGGCGCAGATTAGCGAGCGAAAGGCGGACGCCGGGATGTTCTGGTATGTCACTCATAAAACGTGCCTTACCTACTTGACTAGTCTGACATCCCGACCTGAAATCTCATTCAAACCCGGAAGTAAGGCTGGACCGCCGCCGCGCCTCCCGATGCGAGAAGCCCTCCGCTTGCTATACTGGATTTTCGTATGAATTACGCTGTCGTCGCGGTCACCTTTATCCACGTGGTGATCTGCTTTTTTCTCATTATTGTTGTGCTGCTTCAAAGTGGTAAGGCAGCCGATCTCGCCGGTGCATTCGGTGGCATGGGATCGCAGACGGTTTTTGGACCGCGCGGCGCCAATACCATCCTCTCGAAGGCAACCACGATTGCGGCGGTTTTGTTCATGATCACGGCTCTCTCATTGGCCATCATGTCTCAAAAGCAAGGCGCTACGACCGGTGGCAGCGTGCTGGATAAGTATCAGCGAAAAGTGCCGGCGGCCGTACCTCTGAGTAACAAACCGGCTCAGGCCCCAACGGGTCAGGCGCCAACGGCTCCGCCTGCGCCGAAGGGACAAGACCCAGCCGCGCCGAAGAAGTAGCCAGTTTTTTGTAAGTGTCACCATGCGGAGGTGGCGGAATTGGCAGACGCACTGTTTTTGTAAGTGTCACCATGCGGAGGTGGCGGAATTGGCAGACGCACTAGCTTGAGGTGCTAGCGGGTAACACCGTGCGGGTTCAAGTCCCGCTCTCCGCACCAGATTTAAAACAAAGGACTTACCCTCCTCCTTTCAATTGGGTCTTGAGGGCTCGTGTGCCACTATTTGTGCCACTTCTTCGTGCTCACGAGCCAGAAAGGCCTCAGCGATCCGGCCAGCGGCCTGGGTGTCGCTGTGGTCCGTAATGTTGTAGCGTTCGAAAACGCTGCGGGTCCTGTGGCCGGTGATCTTCATAATGACAGTCTCCGAGATCCCCGCCCGCCTGAGATTGCGGACGGCCGTCCGGCGCAAATCGTGAAACAGTAGATTCGGGACACCGGCACGCTGGCAGGCCTGTTGCCAACCCTCGCGGAAGTCTTTGATCGGCTTTTCGCCGCGTGCGAACAGGTACTCGCTCGTCCGAGGCTGCAACTCAATAAACTTCGCCATGTCCCCATAGATCGGTACGGCCACCGGCTCCGGTTTGCGATTGATTTTCTTGCCTTCCATCCAGATCGTGTTTGCTTTGAGATCCACCTGGGACCACCTAATGCGCAGAAGCGCACCCTTACGCAAACCGACGTGATACCCGATTACGAACAATAAACGGAGGTCCTCCGACAATTCAAGGAGTAGCTTTCGGTAGTGTTCCGGCTTTAAGAATCCTTTTCTTGGCTCGTCCTCCGCGAGTCTTGGAAAGTGCGGAACCCGATTAACGAGTGGGGGATCGCAGTTGTATCCGAGCTGGAACGCCCGGTGCAGCAAGCCAAGCTCACGATTGACCGTACCTGGCTTTACTTCCTTTGACCGGTCTCTGATGTAATCCTTGACCCGCGCGCTGGTCAGTTTGGCGGCTCTGACGTCGCCCAGCCTCGGGATTAAGATTGACTTGACCTTCAGTGAGGCAATGTAGACCTGTGCCACGTTGCGCACTTCGTAATCTTCGAGTAGGAGCCTGAGTAGATCACTAACGCTCACACGATCTGGACTCAGCGATTCCCCTGAGGCCAGCTTGCCTTGCTTCCGATGCAGGTACGCGAGAGCTTCGTCGCGGTTCGACGTTTTGCATGACTCACGCTTCCTCACGCCATCAGACGAGTAGTCACACCACCACACGCCATTCCGGAGGAAGATTGAGCCTTGGCCTCGCTTTGTCCGCTTCCGTGCCATCTTAGATAATCTTCTTACTCTGGTCGATCATCCGGTCCAGGTCGAGTTTATCGAATCGAAGCTTCTTGTCAATGTCCACCGTAGGGATTCGGCCCATGTGGACTTTGGCTTTGAGGGCGTCAGGCGTCATCCCCAGGTATGTCGCTGCTTGGTTCAACGTGAGGAGCCGCGGAGCCAAGACGGTCGAATCCTTCAGGCGAAGAACCACCGCCTCCGCGATGGTGTCACTGCTTATCTCTAGCGGCATTCCAGGTTCTCCAACAGCCGGGCTACTTCCTTGGCGGTCGAGATTCTCAATTCATTCTGCTCCCGCTCCACGTTCTGTAAGCCGTGGGGATGCGCCCTCGTGACACTTCCGTCTGGCTTTTTGTGCCACTACCGTTCTCAACAACAAGTTTCGAGGAACTGAACAACCTCTATTCGGCATTCAAGGGGCGCTTGGTAAGTAGTCCCTGTTTCGGCATTCTGGGGGCGCAGCGTCAATCCTGAGGAAAGAGCCTGTGGAAAATCCAAGTCTTTTCGGCAAGGAAGGGGCGGTTCACAGGCCACTTTTCGGCATTCCAGGGGCGGGAGAGCGGCCTTCTGGGGGCGGGCATCTTTTACCCTATATGTTCCTGTATTAGTCCAGTAGTAGGGCAGTTCTCGGCTGTGGAAATGTGGAAATCGTCCGGACAAAGACGAGTCTCCGTTAATGTCGACTTTCTGAGTTAAAAGGAGAATTCGCCGCGATGTGATTCTCCGCTATTGTGGTTTGGCTCACAGACAATAAATCGTCGCATTTTTGCAGAAAAGTCTCGAAACACTAGACAGCTTTTCTTTGTCTCTATTCTTTACCACTCGTGCTGGGCTTGGGGGCCGAGTGCGCACGCGGTTCGCCTTTGAGGACAATGCATGGCTGTGGTGACCATTCCCTTCGACTTCGACGAGGATACAGCGGACTCCATCGTTCCCATTTGCATTAGTGATACCGATTGCGAAGGGAGTCTCATTCATTCGGATTGGTTTGAACACGGGGTCGTTCCCGTGGCCGACCCGTTGCGGCGATTAGCAGCGCGTGTGCTGAAGGATAAGTGGCGCGTATCGGAGATTACCGAGAAAGCAGTTCATTCGCTCTGGAAGACCCACCGGGCAAATCTGGGCGACGAACCGAGTTTGCGGGTGCTAAAGCGTGCGCGTTGGCACGCTGAAGATCTGCGCGTTGGTGGCCGGCGCGCTCGTCGCAAAACGGAGGTCGAGCTGTTTACGGCGACATTGGATTCGCTTCAAGATCAATTTGATTTTCTGTCAGATCTTGAAGCAAAAGACACGCTGGACCGGATTCTGACAGAGCTCGACCGACTCGGACTGGAGGATGTAAGGGAAATGGTTCCAATGATGCTTCGAGATTGCCCAGCGCACGAGTTTACGGCTCGCTTCGGTTTTTCGCGCAACACAATCTCGCAGCAGTTCTATCGTGGAATGCGCAAAGCCGCAAGGGCAGCTGGAGTCTCCTGGTAGAGATCCACAATGACGTGTAAACCTACTTACGCTTCAGTGCCATAATTACATGGACTGATGGCCCCTCACGAGTCGCCCGAATCGCAATACGACAGGCTCCGGAAGCGGCTTCAAGATTCAATTCTCAGGGAGTATCCTAATCCGGAAAGGAAAGGGTGTCCTGGCGAGACCGTCTTGAAGCGACTCGCCACCCGTCCGTTGAACGAGGACATCGAGGCCGATGCAAGCTGGCATCATGTCACCCATTGCTCGGAGTGCTATCGCGAGTTTCTCGGCCTTCGGGCTCAGGCGATGCACCAAGCTCGGAGCCGGCGACTTCTCTTAACCTGGGGAATAGCGGCGGCCATAGCCGCAATCGCTGTTGGCCTATTCTTCGTCAGACGACAAGCCAATCTGAATCGCCCCCAGAATGCCGAATTGGCGTATGTGAAGAAGACCGTTGATATTGAGTCCATGCCGCGCTCTGGCGAGCCTGCTCAGGCCGAACAGCCGATCTACTTGGACCGAAAACCTCTTGAATTAACGGTTCAACTTCCGGTGGGCAGCAAGGCAGGAACGTACGAATTCCAACTACAAAAGACTCACCAGCCCGTGATATCGACTAAGGCCGAAGCAAGTATCCGCGACGGCACGACCGCATTCTCGGTAAAGATCGACCTGACCAGACTTGAAACCGGCCAGTATTCGATGAGCGTGCGGCGTGTACCTTGGGATTGGAACTACTATCCGGTCGTGGTTCGATGAGAAAGTGTGGCTTAAAACCAACGGACAACGTGGCTTACGCCTTCAAATAAGCCGGTTCACCGAAAGCAACCTGGGACGTCGGCGTTTACGATGGCTTCAGCATAGCCAAAGCGGCCCTTGAGTACTCAAGTTGCCATACCGGTCTACGAAGCCCTTATCCTACAGAGCTTTCACAACTTCCTGGGCAGCCTCCATTTGATTGTCGCTGCCGTTGGCAAATGCGGCGGGGGACCAGGCGACCTGAACGTCAGGCTTGATACCGGCGCCTTCGAACCGATGGCCTTTCCAAGTTATGTACTCGGCTCTCGGCATGACAAGCATGTAGCCGCGGCCGACTTTGAATCCTGACCCGGGGATCAACCGACCGGCGGTCTCGGAGCCAACGATCTTCGCGAGACCATTTTCGGACGCGAATGCCGCTACCATCTCGCCGGCGCTGACCGTGTGTTCATTTACAAGCATGGCGATCCGACCGTGCCATCTTTGAGGGCCAAGGCCTTCCGACACGAGCAGTACCGAAGAATCGCGCCCTCCGTGCTGAATTGCCATTGACGCGATTGCCAGCGGGTTTGGGAGGTTCGTCGGCAGCCGATCCAGCGTCCGGAGTTTGTCTTTGTCATAGCCCGCTTCCGCGCGCTTCCTCGTGACTGTATAGCCAATCGGCAGTTTTGCGGGAGTGAGATGGCTCATCAGACGCAAGACACCCAACCCGCCGCCCAGGTGTCCGCGAAGATCAAGGATAAGCCGATCGCAAGTTGCCAATTCTGCTACCGCTGCGTCTATCGTCCGAGCGACATCGAGTCCCAAGAGCCCTGGAAGAATACTCACTTTCAGGTAACCGATGCCATCCGACAGGACGGACGCCGCGACTGCCAGCGGCTCCGCGTATGGCTGTTTGCGCGAACGTGGTGGCGGTATCGCTATCGTGAGGGCCCGTTCGTCGGCCCCGCGTTGCACGAGTAACGAGACATTCGTGCCCATTGGGAACATCGGTTGCTCCGGAGGCACGATCGGATTGCCGTTGACCGCCTTTAGGCGATCCAGCGGTCGCAGACCAGCGGAATGGCCAGGCCCGCCTTCGTGCACGTCCTGCGTCACCCAACAAACATCGGTTCCCACCTCCGCTCTGCGGAAGCTCGCTCCGATCGCCAGCCGTGCAGGAACTCGCTTTACCGACTGATGAAAAAAACCGGTGTGGCTTGTCTTGAGACTGCGCACAAGATCGTGCATTCCCAGCTCAAAAGC
This sequence comes from uncultured Acidobacteriaceae bacterium, assembly GCA_963771305.1. GTDB lineage: Bacteria > Acidobacteriota > Terriglobia > Bryobacterales > Bryobacteraceae > CAJCIT01. The sequence continues at coordinate 11,990 of CAVYTS010000017.1, read as the reverse complement.
AAGCGGATCATCGAGCGCAATGATGTTCTGCCGACGTTCGCTAGCCAGTGATGGCCAGTTTGTGCCGTTGAAGTTTGGGTTGAAATATCCTTTTGTGACGGTTTTCGTCGTCTTATCGAAGATCTGTTCGCGTTGCTTGCGGGTTAAGTTTGCTAGTTTCAAGAGTGATTCGCCTCGTGCCATCCCCAATGACCTCAAAGCCAGCCCAGTAGTAAGGCTGTGCTTTGCCCTTGTACTCCCTGATGAAGTCGATCTGGGCCTGTCTAAGAGACTCGCTTACTGACAGGCCTGCAGCAAAGTGTTCATAGAAAAACCCCATTAGTCGTTACCTGTAGCCGGCATGCCGGGTTGTGCGGCCGTCGATCGCGCTGCCGCCGGCTCGCTTCTGATTCTGCGACACGTGCGGAGTGGCCTTCATGCCGCGCATCTCCCGCACGAAGTCTTGGGTGTCGTATCCTTTGTCGGCGGCTACCGTGACCCGCTGCGTGCCTTCCAACCGCTCCACCATCAGCAGGGCTGCGTCCCGCTCCGCCGTCCCGTTGCATTGCAGCAGTCGGTGTCTACCACCAGTCCATGCCGGTTCTCAATAATCACGTTGCCGCAGTCGGCCAACTTCGCCTCATGCCCGCCGCTCTTCCGCGCCAACCGTGAGTCGGCGTCGGTGGTCGATTCGTGAGTCTCATTACGGCGCTTCTCGCCATGAAAATCCACGCTTGGATTGCCGGGATCGTCCTTCGGCCTTGAGTCGCCGCCATCTTTTCTTTGAAAACTCTTTTGACTGGCCCAAGCCTCGATCAATGTCCCATCCACACTAAGGTTGCGGTGGAGCTGTCCTCCACTGCCCAGAGGCTTGCGACGACGCTTCTTGCGCCGGCGATCAGGAAAGCCCTGGCCAGATTCATAACACCTTCCTCGCCCTGCAACCGGCCGCTGCCGGTTTCACATGCGGAAAGCACTACAAGGTCGGCATTCAAGCGCGATTGTCGAATTTCACGCGCCTGCCACAGACCATCTTCCTCGTTGCTTCCAGGGAGCAATACAAGAGCGGCACGGTCAGGTTCAGTCTCATCGCCGATTCCGTGGGCGGCAATGTGAATGATTCTGAAATCACCAAGCGGCTCGGCTTTCAGCCCGGCTTCGGAGGCATTGCCTCCATCGAGCACTACACTGTTTGAACCGAAGGACTGCGCTGCCTCCGCGACTTCTTCTCTTGCAAACTGCAGCGGCGCCGGGCTCCCACCGCGGAGATCTGCCAGACCGCGCGAACTAGAGACGGTCTGAAGAGGCGTGCCACTGACAGGGCTGTAGGCCACGCCCAAGAACGGCCTGGACGCCGCAGAACGCGACGTTGCTGTTTTGAGGGTAACGTAGACGGTGGCAGACGGAACCGTCGAGAGAGTCAGCTGCTTGTCAAGATATTCTTTGTCATCGCTGACGAGCGCGCCGAAAGGGATTAGATTCAGGGGTCCGTCCGGCACCAGGATCAATCGTGATAAGTGCTGCGGGGCGAGAGGCGATATGAGGCCCTTGTAGAGATCTCTTGCACCAGAGACCGAATCACTCTTGCTCTTCACCGTGGCCAGGAAGCTTCTTGCCATTTTATTGAGCTCCGAGCGCCCTGGCAGGGTATGGATGGCCAGACTGCTGGGGGTCACTTGTATCGCGTACGACTCTTTCGCGTCCACGACATATTCAACGAAGTTCTCATCCGGACGCAACTGCTTCTGAAGAACGGCTAAGGACACGGGGGGTCGCCGAAGCATCATCATTTCTTTGCGATTGCGGGCGTATTCAACGGGGCTCAGCCGGTCATAAGCATCATCTAATTGCGTTAGCACCCGCCGAGTTTGGGCTGAGCGTCAGTTCGGCGTGGAGCAACGTTGACTGAAGATGCGCGATTTCCGTCTCGGCGGCAACCGCTTTGTCTGTAGGACTCGACTGCCTCGCATATCGGATAGAGTCGAGAAGCGCACGGCCACGGGCGCCCTCGATTATGCGAAATGCCTCCGGCCCGTTGTGAAGCTGGTTCCAGGCCAACCGAAAATGACCTAAATAGATTTCGCTCATGGCGCCGATCATCGAGCTCTTGACTCGTGAGCTTGGCGCGTTTACGAGCAGTCCCTCAACGAGACTGGTCGCTCTCTCGTACAGCGCGTCTGCCTGCTGTAGTGATCCAAGCGCTGCTTGTACCTCTGCTTTTTCCGCGATGAAAAGCGGCAGGTCATATCCCTCCTCGACCTGTTTCTGCACTTCGATGGCCCGGTCGATCACAGGCGCTGCCTTGCCCGCCTTCTTTGTAGCGAGATAAAACTCCGACAGGTGGAGCAGCGCGTCGGCCTCGATTCGGGGAAGAGACGCAGCCCTGGCGACTTCGATTGCCCGCGTCAGCGACTTTTCAGCACCGGCAAAGTCGCGCTCTTCTAGCGCAAGCTGGCCAGCCATGTTCAACAGTTCTGTTTGCGCACCCAGAACATGGTTGCGCTCGGCTTGCGCCAGCGTTTCAGACAAAAGCGTCTTGACTTCCTCCTTGGCGCGCGATCTTTGGGGTTCGGGAAGCAGTGTCATGGCGCGAATTTTGGCGATGGAAAGAGAAAGAGGTATCTCGGCATATCCATTGCTCTTGGCGAGTTCGCTCGCGCGCACGATCATTGGCAGAGCCTTATCCGCCATGCCGTGGATACTCATCCCATTCGCAAGCCACATCACGAAATGGATATGCCCCGGCGTGTCGCCAAGTTCGTCTGCCTTCGAAATAGCCTTGAACAGCGCCGCTCCGGCCGCGCCCACGTTCCCGTTTACGCCGGCGAGGATGCCCAACTCACCGTTTGCGCGGTTTTCCCATTTGGCGTCCCCTGTGGCTTTCGCGATGGCAAGGACCTGTTTCCAGTCGTCTTGCGCGGCCGAGGTATTGAGGTTGAGGTCGATAATACCCAGGAGTGCAAAGGCTCGAATCTTGAGCTGAGGATCAGCCTCCACTTCAGGACGGGCCACACATCGCATAACCTCGGAACGAACCATCCTGTAGGAGCCAGCCTCGGCATCACGATGTAATCTCCCGATCCTCGCGTAGAGTTCGTGTCGCGTGTCGTGAGTGCGCTGGAACTGTTCCTCAGCCTTGCCGTACAAAGGACCAGCACTGAACCAGTTCCCTTGCTCGGCAAGCCGATCCGCTTGAGAAAGAAGATCGACTCCTGTTTGGGCATTGAAACACAAAGAGAACAAACTGAATACTGCGGCGAGTCTGAAGGTATGCAAGATGACGTTGCTGTTGCCAATACGTTGATTAATCGTCGACTGGGAAATCAAAATGAACTCCTCGCTCAACCCGTAAGCCATGGGAGTTCGGGTGCGTGACAGAAAGTTTCAAGAAATCAGCCAAATGTTGCGCTAATCTCCGGGCAACATAAGGTGTGATCGCAATTCCGGGGAAATTGTTTCATGGGTCGCGCGAGAACGTGGATGCTCACACCCGGCCGACGTCGGTAGAAACGGGCGTCAGTCGGGATGATCTGGCAGTGGGCTGGTCCCTCGTTTCGGCGCTCAGCGCTGAAACATGATTGGTCGGCAGTGCCGATTCTTGCCGCCGAAGCTCGCCGAGATAGTGGGAAAGCCTCGCGTAACCGATCGCGATGCCGATCTCGTTCAGCCACCGACAAATATCTTTAAGGCTATGCCCAGCCGAGAGCAGATCCTTGATGTCCGGCCATGCTTGCCGAACCTGTCCGATCTTCGTCCGTGGCTTCTCGCACAAGTGGGCGCGCAGCTCACTCAGATCAAGTCGTTCACTCGAATCGTTGTCCAATGGTTCTCATTCTGTACGCCACAAGAGCACTGGGTTGTGACGGGCCATTTCAGGAAATTGACAGAAACTTTTGGAGACCTCCGTCGAGGGCCTACCACTCTTCAGTAATTATTCGCGTTGTTGTCACGGCTTCCCGTTTCGGCGGCATACCGGGTAGGATCTTCTGCTCATTGTTGTCGTGGACGGCCTGTAGACGATGACCAGCCACTGTGACGGTAGAAGAGGGCCGGTCAGCCGGAGGGGAATCGAATGAAGCGCGACGTCGCGGCCCGCACAATCGCTCCGAGCGCTCCAGCATCGAAGTCTTTCTTGGTCCACTTCTTTATTCGGGGCGGTCTTGGACGACCATTCCTCACAGCCGAATGCGTCGATATCGAGGCGATCGTCGCTAAAAGCGCCGAAACTTTTCGAAGCTTCTCGTCACGAAACCCTTGGATCTTCAGTGACTCTGTCCGGCGGACGGCTTGGGTCTTCGTCGATCCTGAGACTTCGACGAACACCGGGTGCCAACAATGAGGACCTCTTTTGCGAAGAGAGACCTCGATCCGGTGGCGCTACGCGCGTTAGGTTATGTATCCCGGCAGGGTGTCTCAGTGCGGCAAACGCCTTCTCTCTCGTGCGCATCGCGCAGCCAGCTCAACTTGCAAGAACTTGTTTTTGAAAACTCCTCTCGCCCTGTGTCTTCGGCAAAAAAAGTTCTGGCAAGCCAAGCGCTCAGTCCGCGCCACCCCATGCGCCGAGAGGCGTTCGCCGCGCCTTTCCACCCTCCGCCGGGGGGATGCAGTTTGAAGGCGAGACAAGAAAAGGAGACAAAACATGATCTGTCATTACGACCATCAGTTGGCCGCGATTCGGACGATGAGTTGGCCGAAAATCCGCTTGGAGAAGGGCACGCTGATAAGGAATCTTTTGAATGACTGCGGGATTGAGACCATCAGTTGGCCGCAACTGCGGAAGTTGGATGCATCAACTGGCCGCGACTACAAGACCACTTGGTATCGCACGAACAAAGGTATTGAATATTGTTTTGATTTGTGCCACCGTTGTACGTGTGAGAGAGCGCACACGTACAACAAAAAAGGCGATCAGACCATCAGGGGAACTGGCCCGTTGGTTTTTGGACAGCCTCCAGAAGCTGTGGCCGGCCGCAGAGGGCTCTTTGTCACTCCGAAAGAGTTCCTGTGTGCGGCCGAACTGCCCCGCGTGTTTGGCGGGCGAAGGGCATCGCAGCTATGTCCTGTATGGAAATAGCGCGAAGAAGCGCTTCTCGATCTATGTTCCGGACGAATTGGTTCCGGAGATTCAGTTGGCTCTGGAGAATGGACGCCGACTTAGGGATCTGATTGCCGAGGCTGGCGTGCGTTACACACGCGCACTAAAAGATGAGCGAGAGTCCCGATTACTGAGGGAACGAAAAGGAGAGAGTGATGCTGGATGACAACGAACTGTTTGCCTGGCACGTCCGAAGAGCTTCGTCGGAGCGCGCCCGCTCAGTAATCGAGAACATCAGGTCCTCTGCTCCCACGCGCCGCGTTGGCGGTGGTAGACGAAACGTCTCTGGAAAGTATCCGTCGAGGAAGATGGGCGTCACGATTCAGTTCGAAAGCCATCGTGTCGAACTGGCAGCAATTTATGATCTCGAGCACGATCCAGAGGTGCTTGAGTATTACGATCAACCGCCCTCCTTCAAGCTGGATTACCAGAGTGCATCCGGGCGTCACTTGGGTGTGCTCCATACCACCGACTATTTTGTGATTCGAGAGGATGGCGCGGGATGGGAGGAGTGCAAAACCCAGGATGAGCTTGTCCGATGCTCTGAGCGGAACGAGAATCGGTACTGTTCTCATGACGGCGCGGCCTGGCGTTGCCCACCGGGCGAGGCTCATGCCGCAACCCTCGGCTTGTATTACCGGGTCCGTTCCTCGCGTGATATCGATTGGATATTTCAGCGGAACATGCAGTTCCTGGAGGACTACTTTCGCGGGGACGGAATCGTTCCACCTAATGTCCGCGACTCCGTCATTGCACATGTGGGTACCTGGCCGGCTCTGTCTTTGGACCAGTTACTTCACATCACCGCCGATTTAGCGACAGCTGATCATATCTATTCGCTGATCGCCACCGGCGGAATCTATGTGGATCTCCGGATTGCCTCGCTGACCGAACCCACAAAGGTATCGGTCTTCCCCGATAAACAACCAACAACACTTTCTTCGCATTCGACGCAACAGACTAATGCCCGCGGTATCCCGGTTCAGCTGCCGAAGACTGCCATAGAGAGACGCCTCGCAGCTGCCAGTGAGAGCGACCTAGCCGTGGCAAACAAAAGATTGGGGCATGTATCCGGTTTTCTGAAGGGCGAAGTGCCCGACCGCGCTGCCTTTATTCCGGCCCGCACTCTCCGCCGATGGACATCCTCTTACCGGGAGGCAGAATCGGCGCTGGGCAGCGGTTATCTCGGACTTCTTCCGCAGCTCCGGCGCGGAAACTCCAAGGCCAAGCTGCCCGAGGAAACACACGCACTAATGGACGAGCTCATTAGTACCGACTACGAGACATTGAAGCAGAAAACGGTTTTCGCTTCGTGGATCGCCCTCAAGCTAGCGTGTGAAAAGAAAGGTATAGTTTTCCCTAGCTACAAAACTTTCAGACTCGCCGTTCACTGCCGTCCGGGCTTTGAGAAAACATTGAAGAGGCAGGGGCCACGCGCCGCCTACCAGCAAGAAGCTTTCTATTGGCAGCTTGAGCTCAGAACTCCTCCGCACGGCGATCGTCCTTTCGAGATCGCGCACATCGATCACACGGAACTGGACGTCGAATCAATTTGCGGGCGCACGGGCCGGGGGCTTGGACGCACCTGGATGACGCTGCTGACCGACGCCTTCTCCCGGCGCATCCTGGCGCTGTATCTGACGTTTGACCCGCCGAGTTATCGATCTTGCATGATGGTTTTTCGTGAATGTGTCCGGCGGCATTCACGACTTCCACAGATTGTGGTGGCGGATGGGGGACGTGAGTTCCAGAGCACCTATTTCGAGACGCTTTTAGCAAGATATGAACTCGTCAAGAAGACGCGTCCGCCTGCCAAGCCGCGCTTTGGATCGGTTTGCGAGCGCCTGTTTGGAACCGCAAACACGCAGTTTCTGCACAACCTTAAAGGAAACACCCAACTGGCGGTTCACGCACGACAGGTTACCAAGTCCGTCAACGCCAAAGGTCTGGCCATATGGCCCTTCGAAGAGCTTCACCGGAAGCTCGCTGAATATGCGTACGAAATCTATGACACGCTAAGCCATCCGGCTTTGGGAGCAAGCCCTCGTGAAGCCTACCAGTCAGGACTTGCGACAACGGGAACCAGACTGCACCGGCAGATCCCATACGACCGTGAGTTCCTGGTTCTCACGCTTCCCACCACGCCGAGAGGTACGGCCAGGGTTGTCCCCGGCAAAGGGATCCAGATCCACTATCTTTATTACTGGTCCGATCTCTTTCGCAATCCCGAAGTCGAGAAGCAGAACGTTCCCGTGCGGTACGACCCTTTTGATGCTGGAACGGCCTATGCTTTCGTAAACGGGCAATGGACTGAGTGCCATTCGGAACACTATGCGGTTTTTAACGGTCGATCAGAGAGGGAGGTCCTGCTTGCTAGCCAGGAACTTCGGAGAAGTCGGCAATGCCACTCGCAGCAGTTGAAGGTTACCGCCGGCAAACTGGCGGTATTTCTTGCGTCCGTCGAGGCTGAGGAAGTACTACTCGAGCAACGGCTCTGTGATACCGAATCCCGGTGTGTTCGAACGACAGATCCTTTCTCGATCGTTCACCCAACCGTGCCGCAGTCGGATTCGGGCCGGGTCACACCAATCCGCGCGGGCCGAACCCCTCAAGTTTACGGAGAGATGTGAGTATGTGCTCCCACCTTCCAGCACCCGGGCGGTTGCAAACGTCTCCTGAACGTATTACGGCGTTCAGGTCCTTCACAATGGCTCACCCGCGATTGCTGCAAGTGAAGGAGCAACTGCTCGATGCCATCGAGGCGTCGGTTCCCGGCTCGCTGATTCTCGTTGTGGGGCCAACCGGAGTCGGGAAGACTACGTTGAGGCGAAAGGTCGAAGAGGCGTTGACAGAGAAGATGGCGCCGAGCCTGGCAAACGATCCAGGCCAGCTACCGTTCGTTAGCCTCGAAGCAGTCGCACCCGATACCGGCAGCTTTCATTGGCGCGACCATTTTCAGCGCATGCTCGCGCTGATGCAGGAACCGCTCATCGAACATAAGCTTGGTCCGCTGCGGAGCGAAGGTGAGCGCAAGGGCAACGGGCAGTACGCGCCGTGGCCGAGGGGATTTACCGGCTATCAGCTTCAACAGTCGATCGAAAACGCCCTTCGTTATCGCCGTCCCGCCGCCGTTATCGTAGATGAAGCCCAGCACTTGGGTCGAATGGCTTCGGGCCGTAAACTGGCGGATCAGTTGGACGTGATCAAGTCCATTGCCAGCCGTTCGCAGACCGTACACGTTCTGATTGGCACCTACGAACTTCTGGCCTTTCGCAACTTGAGTGGCCAGTTGAGCCGGCGCAGTGTGGATCTGCACTTCTCGCGATATCGCGCAGAGAGCCCTGACGACATAGATTCCTTTCAGAACGCCGTATTCACTTTCCAGAAGCAATTCGCCCATACTGACGATTTGGACTTGCTGAGCATCTGGGATTTCCTGTATGAGCGATCGCTGGGTTGCATCGGCATTTTGAAGGATTGGTTGCTTCGAGCGCTGGTTGCGAAGGCCGGGAGCATCGGTTTCACTCTCAATCTGGCAGTTCTTAAGGAAACCGCTTTATCCGGATCCCAATGCGAAAAGATCTTGGCCGAGGCTCGCGACGGCGAGGCTCGCTTAGCCGAGAGCAGTGATGCAGGGATTCGCCTGCGGCGGCTTTTGAATCTCCCTGAATGCGCGCCAGTACATTCAAGTAACCGGCTACCGGCAGCACAGACTGCGAAAAAGCGAGGGGCTGGCCTGCGTCGGCCGCACCGCGATCAGATCGGGAGCGTGCAGGTGTCATATGCCTAATCCGATCAGCTATCCGTCCTGGGAGCACGCTCCAAGCCGCTCCTTGCCCGTACGCAGCTACTTTTATCACCTTCAGCCACTGGCGATCGGATCTGCGCAGGTTGAGAGTTTCACCAGCTACCTGACTCGTCTTGCGGAGGCACACAATGTCGCTCCAAGCGTGCTACTTACTCGTGAGCTTTTACCGAAGGTTCGGGAGACTTTCCGACGGCACGGCTACCGCGCGACTGGAAAGCTCGGGTCCACCTTCTTGTATGAATTGCACACGCTAAATGGGGTGGCTCAATGTTCGCAGGATTGGGCAAGCATCGTGGAAGGCCTGACCGGCGTGCAATCGCTTCAGCCCTTGACGATGGTGGCATGGAGCCAAGTCATTTCGGAGCGAGGCTTGCTCCGCCGCCGTCGCGCTTGGTGCACTCGCTGCTACGAAGACCGACGCTCCCGTGGGCAAACGGTTTACGAGCCGCTGCTCTGGTCTATTGCCGATGTTTCTGTTTGCCCGATACACGAGACTCTTCTGGAACAGCGATGTCCACATTGCGCGCAGGAACAGCATTCGATATCGGCAAAGTCACGGTCCGGCCATTGCTGTCGATGCCGGCGTTGGCTGGGCAGTATTAATGAGGTGCCGAGTGGCTCTCGCGCGGAAGTAATCGTCGCAAACGCAATCGGTGAGCTGTTGTCGGCCGCGTCGAATCTAACTCATTCGCCGTCCCGCGAACACTTCTTAAGCAACCTCCGGTTTTGCATCGCAGATCTGGCGCAAGGCAATATCAGCCGGTTCTCGGCTGCCACAGGGGTTTCTTTCGACACCTTAATCGACTGGCCCACTCCTAATCGATTAGTTCGGCTCAATCCTCTTTCTCGCGTTTGTGAGCTACTCGGCATCTCTCCTCTCCGGTTAATTAATCAGCTGGTTACTCCCGACGACCTCGATTGCGAACGAATCCGGCAGGTACTTGGTCAGCGGACTTCGTATGTACTGGCCCAGCGTCGCAAGCCGCAACCCCGGCCCATACTGCAGCAGGCAGCGAACGCAGGAGGAACCGTGTCGTGCGCGGAGAACAATGCGCTACCCAACCAAAAGCAGATCAACGCCTGTAGGGACTTGGTCGACGCCGCGGTCGTGGAGATACCCCCTCCCGCCCTCAAAGAGGTGGCCAGTCGGATAGGTTGTACAGTTTGTGCATTGCGGTATCGCTTCCCGGATCAATGCTCCAAACTTATCGCACTGCTCCCGGAACGGAGGTTGCACCTCAGAGAGCAACAACGCGCAAGTCTCCGCCTCGCCCTTGCCGAGGAACCTGCGCCGTCAATGCAATCAGTAGCGCTCCGGCTAGGGGCCAACAAGAAATATCTACGCGGACTTCATCCGGACCTCTGCGGTGAAATTCGGAAACGACACGACGAACTGAAAACGGTGCTGGCATCGAGAAGGCGAGCCGCCTTTCAAGCCGAAATCCACGCTGCTGTGATTGATCTCAACCGTCGCGGGATCGTTCCGTCCCGCAAACGCACTTTCACTTCGATCACAGATCCGTCGATGAGAAGCCCCAAAATCGTAGATCGCCAGATTGCGGCGACTTTGCTCGAACTGAAGTTGGCCTCAGGAGCCTTATTTCCTGACGGCCATGGCTACAACCATGGTTTGCTCGGCCGGGAACCATCCGCTGGCCGAGCAGAATCGGAACCATAGCCTGGCCAAAACGGCCATCGGATGATCCTAATGACATGATCGACACAAATGAAACACGCTTGATTGGATTCCTCGGGGCCGACCCCGAGCTGAAGACGACCGATAAAGGCACCGGCTACGCAGTACTCTCCGTTGCCACGTCCGCCTCGTGGAAGAAGGCGGACTCGAATGAATGGGAAACCCGCACCGAATGGCACCGCGTCGTGGTTTGGGGCAAACAGGCTAGCCGTTTGACCGTGAGCAAGGGCGACAAGGTTCTGGTAATCGGGGAGATTCGCTACCGGGAGTACGACGACGAAGTGGCCAAAGGTAAGACCAAAATCGAGGTCAAGAGACGAATGGCTGAAATTCACGCGGCTGGGGTGGAACGACTCTATAAGGCTGAAAAGGCCGACGGCGGCGAGTAATGCAGCGAGGGGCGGGTTAGCCAACCCGCCCCTTTACGCATTTGTTCTTTCAATCTAAGAACCGGAGGAAGTGATGAGTAGAAAGCACACGGCGGAAGCACTGGTCGTCGCGTATCACGTGCGCGGACGACTCAGACGATCCTCCATGACCAGGCGATGCTTCACGCTCCAAGACATCATCCGACAGGGAGAGGAACTCTTTCCACTATTCCTAGCTCGGAATCCTTGGATCTCCGTCGATTCCCAACGAAACACGGTGTTCGTCGGCGTCGACCCAGAGGAACAGAGCATGACTGACGAGGCCAACCGGCGGTTCGCCCCGGAGTAATTTGATGCGTTGATCGGAGACATTCCCGTCGCCCCAACTATTACCGGAATGCTGCATGCCCAGGCGTACTCCTTCAATGGCGCGCCGGAAGTCACCTGCAAAAGGGCCATGGAGATGAGCTTAGGCACTCGCGTGGCTCATGCGGGAAGCCCAGGCCGCCGCGCACGTCTAGTGCTGATCACAAGCCTATTGTTTTCGGCCGGAAGTAGGAGTTTTCTTCAGTACTTCTGCGGCCGCCTGCTTCACGTATCGATTGACCAAAACGGCCGGGGCCCCCAGTCGAGCTTGAACCGACTTGCCAAGTTCAGTGTCCGCGGCTTTGCCCGTCTTCTTGCCAACCAGGCGCTGTTTCTCGGTCTGGACGGCATTACGAATCGCATCCTTCCCTCGTGACGTGATTTCGCCGGCTCCGTTGGCCGGCGCGTTCCGTTTGGCCTCTGAGAGAACCGGATACGCTCGGTCCCAGATATCTTCAAGACACCCTTCGCCGAACTCCTGAAATACCAGTTCGCCATCATCCGTTAGGCTAAAGTCCAGCATCAGATCCTGAACCTGCCTGAGTTCTGCCACTTCGGCATCGCCCCACTCATCCAGCATGACGATCGCCTCCTCCTTGTTCCGGGAGGAAACGAATGACAAATCGCCGTTCGGCCAACGACACATGAACATTGCCACAGAATGATTGTATTGTGTCT
>CAVYTS010000016.1:0-186047 GCA_963771305.1 uncultured Acidobacteriaceae bacterium | reverse complement strand
CGTTGTGTGCTGAGCATGTTCAGCAGCTTAAGGGTGAAAGTCCCGGCCCAACCTGATGGAGGTGAAGGGCTAGAGATATGCAAGGGCTACCGCCGCGAGGCGGGGTCTGAAGAAGCATGGATCAAATGTGCGAGTCGATGGACAAAAACCGGATACAAGGCGTTAGCGTCGGACGAGCGGGCAACTTACCGCAAAGTCCATATCCATCAAAGATGCGAAACGTAGATTCGGCGACTGTGCACGGAAGGCAGCTGAACTTACCTCAGGAGATCTGCTGTGTGTCGCTTCGGCGACTGAGATGGCCGAAAGGCGGTCTGACCACAGAGCAGAAGTCAGCAGAGGGCATATTAGGTTACGTCGTCGGCAAGGCTCGTGAGGCACTCCAAATGCCGAAAGGCGGAGTCAACAGATAGGCCAAGCCGGAAACGGTAACTGAAGGCCCGAACGAGAGGAGTGGCAAGTACGACATGGATCTCAAAGGCGACAGGCAGCGGAATCTCCAGACTGAACTGGACTTCTCTCCCATGCGAGCGGGTGAAGCCTGCGGAACGGGGAGGGAAGAGACTGAATCGCAGGTGACGGCCCATGACACCGAAAGCCCAGCTAGAACCAATCGATTGATGGAGGAAGTATGTGAGCGAGAAAACCTGAAGGCAGCATTGCGGCAGGTGAAGGCCAATAAAGGAAGCCCGGGCGTCGACGGGATGACCGTCGTCGGACTGAAGGACTTCCTGAAACAGCACTGGCCAACCATCCGGGAACAACTGTTGAATGGAACCTATGAACCGAAACCGGTGAGACGGGTGGAAATCCCCAAGCCGGATGGAGGGGTGCGAAAACTTGGCATTCCTTCGGCGTTGGATCGATTTATCCAACAGGCGGTGTTGCAGGTTCTGCAGAGGCGGTGGGACCGGACGTTTTCCGATCACAGCTATGGGTTCCGACCGGGACGGTCGGCTCATCAGGCGGTGGCACGGGCGCAGCAGTATATCGCCGACGGCCACGGCTGGTGCGTTGATTTTGATCTGGAGAAATTCTTCGATCGGGTCAATCACGACAAACTGATGGGTCAGATCGCCAAACGGGTCGAGGACAAGCGGCTGCTGAAACTCATCCGGGCATTCTTGAATGCCGGGGTGATGGAGAACGGGTTGGTCAGCCCAAGCGTAGAAGGGACTCCACAAGGAGGCCCACTTTCACCACTGCTCAGTAACCTCGTGCTCGACGAACTCGACCGGGAGTTGGAGCGCCGGGGCCATCGCTTCGTTCGATACGCGGACGACTGCAATATCTACGTCAGCAGCGAGCGGGCGGGGCAACGGGTGATGGAGAGCGTGACGCAATTCATCACGCAAAAGCTCAAGCTCAAGGTGAATGAGACGAAGAGTGCGGTGGCACGACCGCAGGAACGGAAGTTTCTCGGGTTCAGCTTTACGGCCGGTCCGGAGGTCAAGCGCGTGATTGCGCGTAAGGCCTTGGATCGGTTCAAGCGGCGAATCCGGGAGATCACGCGACGGGCCAAAGGCGTCAGCATGGAGACGACGATGGAGGAACTGGCACCGTATATGCGGGGCTGGCGCAGCTATTTCGGATTCTGCGAAACGCCTGAAGTGTTGATCGGCTTGACCCGCTGGGTCCGGCTGCGCCTCAGGGCGGCTATGTGGCGGCAGTGGAAAACTCCGCGCCGTCGCCGAGCGGCTCTGTTGGAACTGGGGGTACGGGAGCGGCTGGCGAGCAATACCGCCGGCAGCGGTCGCGGCCCCTGGTATCTCGCGAAGGCCACGGCCCTCTGCGTAGGGCTTTCTAACGCTTACTTCAAATCGCTCGGACTTCCCTCATTGTTCGAGGAGTGTTAGCGTAACCGACTCGAACCGCCGTGTACGGACCCGTACGCACGGTGGTGTGGGAGGAGGGGAGCCGCGAAGCTCTCCCCTATCCCGATCCAGGGCTGAGGTGCAGGGCGCGTTCCCCTGGACCGCAGACGAACTGCGAAGAGAGTGTCGCACCCCAGGCGAATCAGTAGGATCACTACGCCCGAGAACCATGCCATTACGAGCCACGGGAAAGCGCGCTGTAGGTTATCCAATCCGAGCGAATACCAAGCCGCGAGGTGAACCATATTTCCACTCGAAGCAACCTGCGATACGGGAATGGGAGCGACTGGAACGGCCGATCGCCAGCTATCGGAGGCCAGGAAGCCGTACGTAAGGATCGGAGCTAACGCCATGATGGCGAGGCTCAGGCAGGCTAGAGTGTAGCGCGCATGTGTGCTAATTCACCGGCTCGCCAGACCTCGAACCGCTGCGTACAAGGCCGAAATTAGCGCGCCCTGCCATAGGAAATGCATCAATGTCCAACCGAGATACGCAACCGGCGGCTGCGCGAAGAAAACCGGAAAGGCGCTCATCGTGATTCCTTCCTTTTGTCCAGTTCGTCCAGAATTCGTCGAATCTCTTCCAGGTCTTGGCGCGAGGCAGGCTGAGCCGCCAGCGCCCCTAGCACGAGGTTCTTAGCCGAGCCCTCAAACCCGCGCTTCAGCATATCCGCGGCGATATGCTTCTGGGTCTGCTCTTTGGCGACGGCCGCCTCATAGACATGCGAGCGGAAGCGCTCGCTGCGAACCAGCAACCCTTTTTCGGTCATCAACTGCATTTGTTTGAGCGTCGTCGTGTAACGGCTGTCCTTGCCGAGCGCTTCGTGAACTTCCCGTACGGTGCTCGGCCCCAGACGCCAAAGCGCCGCTAGTATGTCGAGTTCGGCGTCCGAAGGAAGTGGTGTGGGAAGCGAAATTTTCCGGCTGGAGCGGAGAGCCATAATCAAAGCGTATTACGACTACAATCGTATGTCAACGATAAACATCGTAATCGTCGCCAGCTAGACCCGGCTACCGTCTGTGATCCGCTCGGAAGGCCTCTCTCCGGAGAACTGTCAGTCGGTGGCGTTGAAAGCACCTGGGCCGTCTGTAGTGCAACAGTTAGCTAGTTTCTGTCGCGAAATGGCTGAAATTCGCGGTGCCGGACGAGTCCCGAGAGGCACCACGCCCTGGTGGGGCTAGTAGGGAGCGTGCCAGGTTGGATGGTTACCGTATTTTTGTCGGCTATTGTCTGCTTCCTGCCAATGATTACAGTATAAAAGGCCGATTAATCCTCAATAGGCATTTAGCCGAACACTGCGTTCGGTTCTGCGATGAAGGTTTTCTCTGGAAGGCTTATGCTGCGGCTCTTCGGCGGTTTGGTTTGCGTTTGTCCAAGAGGTCGGCGATCCGCATCAGATTATTGGCCAGCACCGCGGCGCCCACCAGAATCTCGAACCGCTCACGGCCTTTGAGCCGACAGCGTTTCATGCCCCGGCCGCGAAATAACACCGAGATGCGGCCCTCGATACCCGCCCGGAATCGCTGACCTTTTTTGAAGGCACGGCTGCTCTCCAATTCTTCCTGCTCCGCAGTCCTCTGCCCGCCCCTCTGGGGTATGGACACCTGGCTCACGCCGACGTCCTTACACTTCCGCACATTCTCATCGCTGAAGAAGCCCCGGTCGCCAGCATAGCGGTCCGGTGCGTGTTGGAAAGTTTTCTGGTGTTGATCCAAGGAAGCTTGCACATAATCGCTATCGACAGGATTCCCCTCCAGCACTCGATAGTCGGTAATCAAGCCATGAGCACTTTCGGCTAGGAAAACCTTGTGGCCGAATTCCACCGGCTTCAGTGTCTTGCCCCGCTTGATCAGATCGGTGTGGGGTTCGAAGATCGAATAGAGCTTCTCTTCGGCAGGAACTGTCTCTCCCTGTAACACCCGGCGGCGCGTCTGGTCGATGACACGCTCTCCCAATTTACAGAAAGAGGTGATCTGCTTACAGGTTTCGTCAATCGCCGCACGGGTGACTACATCGACCCTGCGGATGCGCTTGGCGGCGGTGATCACTTGCTTGGCGTTTCTCGCCACTTGCTCGGTGATCCGGATGAGTTCGCGATACTGGGGAGTTTGCTGCTGCTCCCGCTGCCGGGCGGTCATGCGCTGGAGCGCTTGCATGCGGCGGCGGGCGCTGCGCGTGCGATTGGTAAAACCTTTTACGCCCGCGAGGTAATCTCTCATCCAGATCGTCGACCAGACGCGTGATGGTGCGCACGGTATCCCACAATAAGGTGGCATCGGTCGGGTGATGGATATTGGTTTCTACGACCGATCCAGCTACATAATGCGTATGACTTCGAGAGTGTAACCATCTATTACCGATGGCATCCGCTTTTCGGTTTGTCCCTACCTGTTCGAACGCGACGAAAAGACCACGATGGCGAACGCATCTATTGCGAGTCAGACGGCAAAATATATTCCCTTCCGAGTTGGATGTTGAGTCCGGAGTGCTCGCAATTCTCGCTCGGCCCTTCGCTGGTTTCTACAGAAGCGCTTTGTGAACTTCACGATCTGCTCACGAGCTTGCCCATTCACGTCGGTTGCGATAGAGCTTGTCTGAATTCATCGCCCAAGGAGAGCGTAGATGAAACGATCGCCAAAGTCACTCTACCCGCAAATGAATCTTCCACTCTTCAACCCGCCGGCTACAACAACTCCCGACGGGCAGCAGAACGAACTGACCATCGCTCTGATGGAACTACTAATCAGCGCAGCGGAAGCCAAAAGCGAGCAGCCTGGAAACGGAGGAGAGAATGAATCCGAAACTCACGCCTGAACGTCTTTCTCGGAAAGCTGTCATTTATGTCCGCCAGTCCAAGCCTAGCCAATTGATTCACAACCAAGAAAGCACACGCCTCCAATTCAGTCTCGCGGATCGAGCCCGCACGCTGGGTTTCCAACGCATCGTCGTCGTTGATGATGATCTGGGGCGAAGCGGTTCGGGCTGGGTCGACCGTCCCGGCTTCGAACGCTTGGCCGCGGAATTATGTAGCGGCGAAGTAGGGGCTATATTTTGTGTTGAGGGGTCGCGATTGGCACGCAACGGTCGTGAGTGGCATCATCTGATTGACTTATGCGGTATGGTCGGTGCCGTCGTCGTGGACCTTGACGGCATTTACGATCCGACTCTGACCAATGATCGCTTACTTTTGGGAATGAAAGGTACAATCAGTGAATTCGAATGAACTTGTTCCGGCAGCGTTCGACCGAAGCCATTCTTCAGAAAGCTCGCCGTGGCGAACTGCAAATACAGATTCCTGTCGGGTTCTGTTGGGCGCCCAGCGGGAAACTGGAAAAAGATCCCGACCAGCGTGTGCAGCAAGCCATTGAGCTGGTTCTTCGTAAAATGACCGAACTGGGCAGTGTTCGCCAGGTTCTCCGATGGTTTCGAGAAGAAAACTTTTTGTTGCCTGCCTTTCCGCGTGAGCCTGGCGAACGGAAGATGATTTGGAAATTGCCCGGATACGCATCTCTTCACTCGATGCTCACTAATCCCATCTATGCCGGTGCCTACGTATACGGCAAAACTGAAACGCGGACCAAGCTGGTGGAAGGTCGTACCCGCAAGTCTGTCGGTCATCGCAAGCCGCAAAGCGGATGGAAGGTGTTGATCAAAGACCATCATCCCGGTTACCTTTCCTGGGAAGAGTATGAACGAAATCGATCGATGATTGCCGCCAACGCCCATATCCACTCCGGTGCAGAGCCGAAGGCAGGCCGTGGCGGCGGGGCCTTGCTTTCAGGGCTTCTACGGTGCCGACGTTGTGGACGGATGATTCATGTCTTTTATCCGGGCACAGTCGTCCGCTACGTGTGCAATGCTGGACGCACTCAGTACGGTGAAAGCACATGCATCTCCTTTGGCGGCTTGCGAGTGGACGCAGCTGTGTCCCATGAGGTGCTACATGCGGTCAGCGGAAATGCGCTGCAGGCCGCATTGGAAGCCGCAGAGCAAATGCAGCAGAAACGACAAGATCTGCGCAAAGCCATCGAACTGGAACTAGAGCAGGCTCGTTACGAAGCACGTTTGGCAGGCCGGCGATATGAATCTGTCGACCCAGAACAGCGGTTGGTGGCCGCAGAATTAGAGGCTAGATGGAATACTGCGCTGCAGAAAACGAAAGAACTTGAAAGTAAACTGCAGGAGTTCGACGGTGAGAGCCAATCTGCGCCAGCACCGAATAAAGAAGTTCTTTTGAGTTTGGCGCAGGATCTTCCGGCGATTTGGAACTCGCCGGCTACTGACCAGCGACTGAAGCAACGGATCGTGCGGATACTGATCCGCGAGATTATTGCCGATGTGGAAGAGGAAAGCAGAGAGGTTGTTTTGGTGATTCACTGGGCGGGCGGCCGTCATTCCGAACTCCGCATGAAAAAGAGTAGGACGGGTAGGAGCCGGCGGTGCACGGATCCGGAGACGATCGAGGTCCTTCGGCAGATGGCTGGAAAATTTAGTGACCAGCAGATCGCAGCCACGCTGAACCGGCTCAGGCTGCGGACAGGATTGGGCAACTCCTGGAACGTGATGCGAGTGCGCTCAGCACGTAGTTACTACGAACTGCCAGCTTTCGCTCAGAACGATCAGCCCAGAGAAGTAACTCTTCAGGTAGCAGCGCGGCGACTCAATGTGAGCCAATCCATGGTACGGCGCATGATCGAAGAGAAGATACTGCCAGCGCGTCAGGTGGTGCCTTCTGCGCCGTGGCAAATTCCGACGGAAGCCTTGGATTCAGAAGCGGTCCGCAAAGAGGTCACTCAGATCAAGAATCGAGTGCGGGTTCCGCAAAGTCAGAGAATCGAGGGTCAGCAACCAATGTTTTCAGAGAGATAGCGAGGTATAGCACAATGTCGCAACGTCGACCGTAGTATCGACGCGGAGTTGCTGGCCGTCCTCCAGGTCGAGTTCCACGGCGGCCTGCACCACGAGATGATTGATGGCTGCCAGCGTGGCCGGGGTGAGCCGGTTGAAGGCGCGATTGAAAGCGTCGTGCTGGGGAACGGAGTGACTGTCGAACTGCGTAAAGGAGCGCAGGGTGTTGTGTCAAGAAGACGCGAAAGCGTCATGCTGTACGAAGAGATGAGGGTGGGCCCCTCGGAGCCGCTCTGTAGGGGGAGGCTTCAAACTGCCATAAGCTGCTACGGTCTAAGGGCTGCGGTGGTGAACGTTATGGTTAAAAGGCGTGGCATTTGATCACGTCATGTATAGGTTAGAGAGACGAGTGTAAACGAACCTTCGATGACGCATCGAAAACTCCTTACAAGGCATCGAAACCGGAGTCGCACCCTTACTCCGGGAGCAGCCTGGCGGTTACCTGCTTACTGGCCGGGTGATGTCCGGTGTATAGAAGGCGTGACTCTAGCTCGGGCTTTTCGTACGGAACTTGAGAACCTGGTTGACGATGGTAAGGGAAAAGGCCCAAGGGGACGAACTCCGAGGCTGAAAGTACCGAAGCGTTAATCAGGGGCGGACTGCTTCGTAGTAGCGGTGATCCGGGGTAATGCCCGAGGAGCGAAGGGAGCAGGTCACTCGTGTCGAGACCGTCAGGGTCAACGGGCAACCGGAGGAACTCGCTGGTTTCGGCAGAAGGCGGCAGCTTTCACTGAGTGGCACGAGCCGGATGAATCGAGAGGTTCACGTCCGGAATCTGTGAGCGCCTCGGGGTGAAATTCCCCGGGGCGACTCGGCAAGCCATCGTTGACGCGATCGCGCAGCTCGCGGTAGTCCAGGTTCTTGACGCGCATGAGAATCAACGAGCGAAGGGTCTGCTCGGGGGTGATGCCGCGGCGTCCGGCGTCGGGCTTTTTCAGGCCCCGCTCCAGATCCTTGCGCACGAGTTCGACGAGATCGGCATGCTGCTTCAGAAAATCGGCGATCCGTTGCAAGCTGGGGTCAAGGTGGATTCCCAGATTCTGCAATTGGAGATCGGCGAAGCTGAGTTGAGGGATGAGGAGGCGGCTCATTTTTTCTTCTCCGCTCGCAGCAGTTCAAGATTGACCTCACAGATGCGCTCCAAGGAGGCTTTGAGCTTGTGGTAATTGCGCAACCACTGCTCGACGACTGGCTTCTGTTCGGGGCGGAGGCTGAACTGCTTGGTGCCCCCGCCCGGATAACTGACCGTCAACACCCATACGGGATGGCCTTTTCCGTCGGCGCACACGGCACAGCCGGAGCGATGGCGAATGACGCGGCGGAGCAGAGAGCCGCGGACGATCTCGGCGGTGAAAGGGAGGGCCGCGGCGAGTTTGGCACGCTTGCGAAGAGTTGCTTCTTGATTCATCTATATAGATGAAATAACACCCAGCGGAATTTGTCAATTGTTCGCGCGACATTTTCCCCGATTTGTTTTATCGCAAGCCGCCACAACCGCGCGTGGTGAGGCTGAAACGTACGGCGGCCGCACCGAATCATAGGGTCTCAGCCTGCCTATGATCACTAATCAGTTGGGAATCAATAACTTATGAGTTTCGCGACAGAAACTAGCTAGTGGCGGGTCGCCTTGGGACCGAGGCTCCTGTCTCGGTCGGCTTGTCATGTATCCGCTTGCTCACACGCGCCGTTGCTCTGAGAATACTGTTGGCGAGTAGCATGGCTTACGTATCGTTGGGAGAGCCGGGCGTGGGCGCCCGGCGCCGGTCTGGGGACCGCCACTTCGATTGCTGGCGTTTTCATCATTGTGGGTGTGCCTCCGGCGCTCACGCTGAGTTCTGTCCGGAAGTTTTCACACAGTCACAGTCTCGGGGGCGTGGCTATAGCATTCGCTTCCTAGTGCCCCGCGACGGCGGCGATGGGTTTGCCGGCTTGCGGGACGGCGGCCGCGTAGTCTTCGCCCAGTAGCGCGGCAATGGTGGCTGCGATCTGGTTTTGAGTCACCGGGGCGACCTTGGCGCGTGTTCCGAGCGCCGGCGTGTCCGGACCCATGAAGGCCATCCAGATGAACTTCGGATTCCGGAACCTTTTCGCCGTGGTCTTTCCAGCCAAGTGGGGCATCGCCACGGCCGTGATCGGGAGAGAAGACGAGCGTGGTCTTGCCGCGGTATTGGGGCAGCGATTGCACGGTATCCCAGAGGGTCTTCAGATATGCGTCGGCGCGATGGGCGGCGTTCAGATACTCGGCGTAGTTGCCGGCGTGAGCCCATTCGTCGGTATCGCCGAGCGAGAGAAACAGGACGCGTGGTTCGCGGAGCTTGAGGTATTCGAGCGCGGTATGGAAGGGAATCGGATCGAAAGGCTCAGCGTCCCAGACGCGCGGGGTTTCTGCCTTGAGCTGGTTGAGGAGGTCCAGCTTGGATGTCGAGGGCGTCAGTACCAGCGGGTCGTAGCCGGCGTTGACGAGCAGCTTGGAGCGCCCCGTGTTCAGTATGTACGGGAAGTCGTCCCAGGCCCCGAATGCGGCGATCTTTCCGTGATAGGCCGGCTTCTTATCGAGCCACTCCAGCATGGTGACGTTGGGGTTGGGGATCTTGTCGTTGCTGTTGACGCGAGGATCGGGGAAGCCGGACAGCGTTTCGTTATAGCCGGGATAGGAGAAGTTCAGGCCGTTGGTGACGAACGCATCGGACCCGTTCACGCGGTCGCCGTAGAGCTGGCCGTGTTTCGCCATCACTGTCCAGACAAATGGCATGAGCGCATCGCGGCGCGCCTGGACCGTGTCGCGCCAATAGGCTTTCTTGAGCGCCGCGACGTTGGCCGGTTCGACGCCGCCGTTCTCCTTGTTCATGAGGGATTCGTCGGCGCCATTGAAGACCTCCTGCCAGCGCAGGCCATCGGTCATCACGAAGATGACGTACTTGGTCTTGTGCTCAGCGGCGGGGGCAGTGGCCGTGAGCGCCAGTGTGCAGAGGGTGAGTGTCAGTGCGGCTTTAAAGCGATGCCAGTGGTTCACAGATCGGTCTCCGGTTTCGTTCAGTGAGTTTCAGCGAGCGTTGATGAGGAAACTAGAGTGTAGCGTGCGGTGCATGCCGACGCGCCCGAGTAGAGTAGCCCTATGGACTTGATTTGGCGCGAACCCTTCCGGGTTCGGTTCTATGAAGCCGAGCCAACCGGGCGGGCCGCGGTACCGGCCATCTGCCGCTATTTGCAAGAGGCAGCCGATTGCCATTGCCGATCGCTGGGGCTTTCGCTGAGCGAGCTGCGGGAAGTGGGACGGATGTGGGTAATTGTCAGGCTTGCGCTGCAGCTTTCCGCATTTCCGCAAGTTGGCGATTCGGTGGTGGTCGAAACATGGCCCACCAGCCGCATGGATGGCTTTCGAGCGTATCGGGACTTTCGCCTCCGCAGTGCGGAAGGGACACTGCTCGGCGAAGCGGCAAGCCTGTGGCTGATGCTGGATGCAAAGACGCGGCGCCCAGTGCGCATGCCGGCATCGGTTCTGGAGGGGCGACATCCCTTGTTTGTGACGCCCGAGCCAGTGGAGTCCCTGGAGCTGGTCGAGCCACAAGCCGTGACGTCGCAGCAGCAGGTTCGGGTTCGGTGGCGTGATCTGGACGTGAACGGCACGCCAACAACGTGTGCTACGTCGACTGGGCGTTGGAGACCGTTCCTCTGGCGATACGGCAGCAGATGCAGCTAGGCAGCCTGGACATCCAATTTCGTAACGAAGTGCTGATTGATCAAGACGTAACTTGTATCTGTGAGCAAACCGGAACGCCAGAGCGACCCTCATTCCGGCACAAGCTAACATCTCATGACGGAATGGTACTGGCAGTGGCGAAGACCGAGTGGCTGGCCGCTGGGCAGGGGCCTGATATAGGCTAAAAAGCGGAGACCTAAAGATCATGAGGGTGAAATTGAAACTAGCAGTACCCATCGGCAGCTTTGCTGGTGGCGCTGTGTGTGGGTGGCGTGCTCCAAGAAGACGGAAACAGCCGGGACAAATCCACCGGCGAGTGCCAGCGGCGCACCAGCGCAGCCGGGCCCGGATTCAACGCAGGCCCCCGCGCCTGCCGGAGCGCCAGCAGCAGCACCGGCGAACGGAGCCGCTCAGCCGGCCGGGCAGCCTCCCGCGCAGGCCGGTACGCCGGCTCCGACCGAAACGGCTCAAGCCGCCCCGCAGGCACCTGCGCCGCCGCCACCGCCTCCTCCCCCGCAGCCCGAGACCTTTCAGATTCCGGCCGGAACGCCGATCGCGATACGAACTATCTCTACTCTGTCGACCAAGACCAATAAAACAGGCGAGCCGTTTTCGGCAACGCTGGCTTCGGCTCTGGTGGTGAATGGTGTGACCATCGCCAAGCGGGGCTCGACGGTCAACGGCACCATCATCGACTCGGATCCGGGTGGCCGTGTGAAGGGCGTGGCGACCATAACGCTCGGGATCACCAGGATTCGCGCAGCCGATGGCCAGAGTCTGGCAGTCAGTGCATCTCCGGTTCAGATTGACGCCAAGTCGACCAAGAAGAAGGACGCTGCAAAGATAGGCGTGGGAGCCGGTGCGGGCGCTTTGATTGGTGGCATCGCGGGCGGGGGCAAGGGTGCCGGCATTGGAGCGCTGGTTGGAGGCGGTGCGGGGACGGGAGTGGTCCTGGCGACCCGTGGCGATCCGGCGGTTGTTCCGTCAGAAACGGTACTCAACATGAAGCTTTCGGCTCCGCTGACCGTGACCGAGAAGCAGCCGGGCAGCATTGATAAGAACAACGCGCCGCCGCCGGACACCAACGAGCCTGCACCGAATCAGGAATAGAGATAATCGGACTCGCCGTCGGGGCCAATCAAACTCGCGGCTCCGGATCTCATTCCGGCCAAAAGCCGAGATGACTCTCGGCTCATCAGGCTGACAGCCCTGCGCCACGCCGGCCCCCGTCCGCTTGCTCAACGCGCGCGGTTCCGTGGTGAGGTTCTCACAGTCACCTCACAAGTGGTAGTCCAAGTCGGGTTCGGCGAGTTCAACGGTGATGCCGTTGTCCGCGGCGGTGCTAGCTACTCTGGCTAGTTCCAGCAGCATCTCATCGCGGAACCGGGTCTTGATGTGAGTCGTCAACACCCGGCTCCCAGCAGGCAACTTGCAAAGCTCTTCCGCAAACAGCTCGGGCGTTAGGTGAGCGCTGATCTTGGCGAGACCCGCCATCGAATTCGGGAAACTGGCTTCGAGAATGACGGTGTGCGGAGCAGATGACTCGCGAGCCAATTGCCAGATCCGCTCCGTGGGGCCGGAATCGGCACCAAAGACAACGGTCGATTTGCCATCGGTAACGATGTAGCCGAACGTGGGGACGGCATGATGGACGGGTACCGGCGTAATGCGCAGGCCGTTAATCGCGACCTGCCGCTCCGGCAGAAGTTCCTGAAGCGTCAGGAAAGGCGGATGCAAACGGGACAGCTCCACAAAGTCGGGCCAGATACGGTCGTTGAACACATCCTGCTCAAGCGCTTTCAGGGTGTACGCGTTGGCGTAGACCATTGCGCCCGGATCAATCAAGCCGTAGACGTTCTCGATGAACACCGGCAGCGAAGCGATGTGGTCGGCGTGAGAGTGGGTCAGGAAGATGTGGTGGACCTGAGCCTGCTGCTCAGGCATGCCCCAGAAGCCGAGACTGCCGGCGTCAATTGCAATCGTGTCGTTAATCAGATATGAGGACGCATATTGGACCAGCGACCCATGGGCACTGCTAAGGAGCTTAACTCGCATGTTCGATCTTAAAGAGGTGGAACTGCCAGTTTGGCATATCGAGGTAAAGTCCGCTACTAACGAGCTCGCTGCCACTCCGCTGATAGCGAGCGTCGCCAAGCAGATCTCGAAGCGTGATGCCGTGCTCGCAAAGGGCAGGAAAGGGAAGCTTCACATAGCACTGGCTTGGATGATCAGAGAAGTTGACGGCGGCGAGTGCTTCCAACTCGCCGTTCGAGGACCAGCCGAAACACAGGAAGCAGTTGTTGGTCCAGTTCCCATCCCAGGCGGGCGCCGCTTCAAGCAGTGTCCAATCATCGGGCCAGGAATCGAACTTCAAGCACTCCAGCAGCCGCTGGTAGAAGGCAAATAAGCCGGGGTTGGCGGGCTCCGTATAGCGGCGGCGCAAGTGGATGGAGGGCCTGACCCGCGCGCCGCGAAGCTGCCCGGCGTGGAAGAAGCGGAGGCCGGGAGTGAAGTACGTGATGACGGCAGCGGCCTTGTGGGCTTCGTCCGAAAAGGTGGCAGCGGCACGGGGCTCGTCGTGGTTCTCGAGAAACCGAACCAGCTTGTGCTGGTAGCTGACGTCGCCGCTGAGGTGCGCGCGAACCGATCCGGCATCATGTCTGACAAGATGATCGTAGAGGTCCTTGTCGTAGGTGTAATCAAAGCCGAGCTGCTGTAGCTCTCCCTGGAGACCCCAGTAGACCTCGGCGACAACGCGGAACTCGGGATTAGCCGCACGGGCCGCGGCTATTGCGCCGGCCCAGAACGGCTCGATGTGAATTCCCCAAGTGCGCGTAAACACGTCCGGCAGCACCAGCATCGCCATGTCGCATCGAACCGCCTCGCACTGGCCGGCGATGTAGACGAGTTGCTCGCTCATGGCCTCCTGGACTTCGGGATTGCCATAGTTGAGCTGCAGCGTATCCGGCCAACCGGGGAAGTACGGATCGCGGCCATGCGCGAAGATCACCGCTTCGGAGCCAAGATCCAGTTTGATGAAGTTCTTGGGCTGTTGCTCGAGATCCGACTCGCTGCCACGGATATAGAAGTCCGGGTGCATCTCAACCCACGGATGATCGATGGCGGTGTGGTTGGGGACGAAATCCAGCAGCACACGGAGCCCGCGCCGGCGGAGACGATCGCGCAGTATCCGAAGGGCGTACGGGCCTCCGAAATCAGCGTGAACTTCGTATTCCGTGATGGCAAACGGCGAGCCTGTAATGTCATCGTCGGTGAGATCGGGAAGAGCCTGGCGAAAGCCGGCTTGCCACTCGGGAGTCTCCCGCGAAATCTCCGCGCCGGCTGGGCCGGTCTGCCAAATGCCAAGCAACCAAATCCAGTCGAAACCAAGACCAGCGAGGCGATCGAGGTAGAGATCCGGGATCTCGTCGAGCTGACAGGGGCGGTCGAGTTCCTGCGAACAGCGATAGAGCCAATCGCGGACATCGATCTGAAAAATGGACGGATTGGGTCTCAGGGACGGAACCTCAGGTTGTCTTGCGGTTAGGATTCCAGACGCCCGTGCCACGCAGGGCTAGATTGGCGACATGACCTGCCCGCGCTGCCGCCACGCCGACTTCGACGCCGGCGTTGGGCGTTTTGCGCGTGTGCATGCACTCAACGAAGTTCTTCATGTGATCGTAAGCGCCATCGCGGGTCGACCGGGCGGTGAAGATGGTTTCGTCGGGCTCGTAGTTCTCGCTGTATTTTGGGATCTCGTTATAGACGCTGAAGCCGCGGCGGTGCAAGCGCATGGACGCTTCGGTACCGCGGATCATCAGGCCGCCGCCCTCGATGTAACCGATGAGCGAGCTGTCGAATTCCACGATGGCGCCTGGATATTGCAACGCGGCGCTCATGGTGTCGGGCGTTTGCCGTTCCTTGAGAATCGCCTTCATGCCGGTTGCGGTGGCGCGGGACGGCATATCTTCGCCCATATACCAGTGCGCTACGTCGATCCAATGGACAAAGAGATCGGTCATAGCGCCGCCTCCGAAATCCCAGTACCAGCGCCAATGCGCGAACTGGTCCGCATCGAAGGG
Organism: uncultured Acidobacteriaceae bacterium; assembly: GCA_963771305.1. Classification (GTDB taxonomy): domain Bacteria; phylum Acidobacteriota; class Terriglobia; order Bryobacterales; family Bryobacteraceae; genus CAJCIT01. Next base: position 171,483 of record CAVYTS010000016.1, on the reverse strand, counting down.
CCGATCAGGTGCGTTGCCGAGGAAGCCTTTCCAGTCCAGTTTGCTGAGATCGATTTCAAGGTCGCTCTTCTGCCCTGCGATGTGGTTCTGATACCAGTAGGTGCGGATGAACGTGATCTGGCCGAGTTTCCCTTCCGTGATCAGCTCTTTCGCAAGAATGTAGTGGTCCCAACTGCGCTGTTGCGTACCCGTCTGGACGACCCGGTTCGAGGCTTTGACGGCAGCGATGAGTTTGTCGCCCTCTTCGATGGTGTGCGTGATGGGCTTTTCGCAGTACACGTCTTTGCCGGCACCAATCGCGGCGATAATCATCGGCACGTGCCAGTGATCGGGAGCTCCGATGACCAGGGCGTCAATGTCTTTCCGGTCGAGGATCTCATTGAAGTTGCCATAGTCCTTCGCGTCAGGAGCGAACTTCTCCTTGGCTTCGAGGCGATGAGGTTCGTAGACATCGCAGACGGCGACAATATCGTTCGATCCGAGCTTATTGAGGAGGCTCATCAGGTACTGGCAACGGGAGCCGGTACCGATGGCGCCGACAGTGATACGGTCGTTCGCGCCTAAGATGCGGCTGTAGGAGGCTGCGGTAGCGAGCGCGCCTCCCATAAAAACCCTACGGTTCAGATTGCTCATAATGAAAACCTCAGACACCTACTTGGTTCACATATTACATGGTTGGTTACGGACAAAGCTGAAAAAGGGCGGACCGCTATTGGATTAGCTGGCCGCCAATGAACACCGAGTTTCGGTGACCTGGCGCCTGCAAACGGGTTCACCGGCGTTAATCAGCGGCCGATAACTAATCTCCGGGGGCTCAGTCGCCGATAGAAGACATATGGCAGACCTGCCCAGTTCTCAGGAACCAACCGACAGTCTGATCGCGGGAACGCCTGATGAAGCGGCCGACAGCAACAAGATCGCCCAGCCTTACGACTTCCGCCGCCCGGACCGCATTGCGAAAGACCAGCTTCGTTCCATCCATCTCCTACATGAAAACTTCGCGCGCTCCCTGGCATCCAGCCTATCGGCGTTCCTCCGCGCTTATGTGGCGGTCGACCTCGTCTCGGTCGAACGACTCCCCTTTGCCGAGTTCGCCCGCCGGCTGCCGTCGCCCACCTGTATCGTCTCGCTGGCCCTCCGTCCGTTTGAAGGCAGCGCAATCCTGGAACTGAGCCATTCGCTCGCTTTCCCTATCTTCGAGATGCTCTTGGGAGGTAGTGGGAAGGGGTCGGCCAAGATCAATCGCGAGATCGCCGAGATCGAAAAGAGCATACTGGATGATCTGTTCCGCATCATGCTGCAGGATCTCCGCGCCGTCTGGCAGGCGGTGAGCTTCATCGATTTCACAGTGGAAAGCCATGAGACGGAACCCGCGCTCTTGCAGATGCTCGCGCCCAATGAGGCCGTCGTGGTAATCCGTATGGAATTGCGCGTGGGCGAATACAGCGGTCTCGTCAACATCGGCATCCCATCAATCATCATTAAGATGTTGCGCCAGAAGTTCGACCAACAATGGATGGTGCGAAAAACACATTCCTCGGAGGCGGAACACGCGCGCGTCCTGAAGCTGATCAAGACCGGAACGGTTCATGTGGAAGCTCGCCTAAATGGCCCCAAAGTAATGCTTGAAGATCTGCTCGCCGTGGAAGCCGGCGACGTTCTAAGCTTTGACTACAACACCATGCGCGAAGTCGACTTCATCATGAATGGACGAGTCAAGTTCCAGGGTAATATCGTTCAGGACGGATACAAACGGGCCTTCCGCGTGAATCACGAGTATCGACCTTCAGAATGAGATCAGTGAAAGCCCGGCAAATTGGAAGCGGATAAACGACGATGAACGCCGCTGTTTTGACTCGATCAGGCGCTGAGAGCTGCGTCCCCGGAGGGCGAAATAGATACCCTGAAGTTGCGGGGGAGCCGTGAAGATTCTACGAAATATCTTGATCGTGGTCGGGGCTGTGGTTGCGCTGCTCTTCGGACTCATCTTCTATTCGTTTTGGCGAGCGATCCCACTGAAGGACGGCCAATCCCTTTCCGGCGGTGCGGTTCAGTTGAAAGACGGAATTGTTTCGGTGGGGGTGATTCCAGCGGGCAACGGCCAAGTGATCCTGGTGGACTGCGGGAACGACAGCAACGCAAGGGCCATTCTGGAAGGGCTGAAACGGATGGGCTACGGAAAGGACGCGGTGAGAGCGATCCTGCTAACACATGCGCACTCGGACCATATGGGAGGGTGTACGGCGTTCCCGAAGGCAGAGGTCTTTGCGATGGCCGCGGAGCAGCCCGTCCTGGAGGGACGAGCGGCCCTACGCTCTCCGATCGGATTCCTGATGGGAAAGAAGGACTCCGGAATCCGCCCTGCCCGGTACTTGCAAGACGGAGACACGTTTCCGATTGGGAATGTGGTGGTGACGGCGTACCTGATCCCGGGGCATACGGACGGCAGCGCCGCTTATCTGGCTGCGGGAACGCTTTACTTAGGCGACAGCGCCGATGCCAAGAAAGATGGAAGCCTGCTGCCGGCGAAGGGATTCGTAAGTAACGACGTTGAAGAGAATCACGAATCGCTGAAAAAGCTGGCTGAGAACTTGGAGCCGCAGGCGGGGAACATCGAGTACCTGGAGTTTGCGCACTCGGGACCGTTGCGGGGAATCGGGCCGCTGCTGGATTTCGCGAAGAAGACGAGCGCGAAGCCGTAGCCTGCGGAGGGCGTCCCCGCTCCGCAGGAATTTATTCTATATTGTATAGATAATGTTCGGCCGCGATTATCTTGGTGAATTCGAACACCTCCTTGTGCTGGCGCTGCTGCGGCTGGACGACCGTGCGTATGGGGTTACGGTGCGCCAGGAAATCCAATTGCGCACACAGCGAGAGGTGTCGATCGGCGCCGTCTATGCCACGCTGGACCGTTTGGAGGCGAAGGGATACGTGAAGTCTCGACGCGGCGATCCGACGCCGGAACGGGGCGGACGCTCGAAACGCTTTTTTCGTGTTACGGCTAAGGGAGTGGCTGCTGTGAACCGCGCACAACGCGCGCTCCACAGCATGATGGAAGGCCTCGATGTGATTGGGAGCCACACATGATTTCTCAAGCAGATTTGATTCAGCCGCCACGCCCAGCTGTGTGGCTGGTTACTCTATTCGCACCGGCCGAACAGGCGGAGGCGATCCTCGGAGACTTGTTTGAAGAATTCCTCCAGCTCGTTTCGAGATTTGGGGTTGCGCCGGCCCGACGCTGGTACTGGCGGCAGAGTCTAAGGACCAGCCTACAACTCGCTGCCGGCGGATTCAGTGCCGCTCCATTGACAACGGTCGCTGCTGTTGTGGGAGGGTTCTTACTGGCGAACATCGCTTTCCGCTTGCCTGAGCAGGCGATCTTCGCTGTTCTTGACAGATACAAGGTCTACGACCATCACTTCGGTGTTTACAAATTCTGGATAAGCGATGGCATTGTAATCGGACTTGTGGTTCTCCACCTGTTCGTCGGCGGCATCGTTTCCGTGGTGGCCAAAGGCAGGGAGATGACTGCGACGATTGCGCTCGGTTTCATCAGGAGTGCGCTGGGTGTAATCGGAGCCATCATGATGTTAACCCGTTATAAACACAGCTGGACCTTGTGGCCGATGCTGCATCAGTTCGCATTTTCAATCGCGATCGTGGTAGGTGGCGTGATCGTGCGGACGCGGAGACTGGCGGGGATGGCGCGCCGTTCGGCGGCATAACGGTGGGTGCTTTCGTCTTCTTTCCCGAGACCAGATGACAGTGAGCGAATCGTTACTTGTCGAGTTCGATGACGAGATGCGCAGCACTCGAAAGCTTCTGGAGCGAGTACCGGAAGGCAAGTTTGGGGGGAAGCCTCACGCGAAGTCATCTACGCTTGGCAAACTGGCGAGCCACGTGGCGACGATACCGATTTATCCGTGTCTTCTGGTCCAAAAAGAGGGCAGAACGGCCGTCGTGGCCAGCGGCGCGCGCCAAAGCGAATGAAGGACGGGTCCCGAATACCACGCCCTCGCATCCCTTGGCAGACTACGCCGGCGCATACGAGAACCCGGCCTATGGCGTAATGACGATCGGGATAAAGGATAGTCAGCTCCAGTTCGATTTTCATAAGATCCGCATGCCGATGACCCAGTTCCACTACGACCGCTTCGACACACCAGATGATGAGCAGGACGGGAAATGGTCAGTGAACTTCCGTACGAATCCGCAGGGCGATATCGAACAGGCCGTGGTGTCTCTGGATGAAGCAGAGGCGGTGTTCGTTCGCAAGCCGGACGCCATCGATCCGAAGCTGTTGACGCAATTCGCGGGCAGCTACGTGACGCCGAGCGGCTCAACCTTCGAGGTGACACTGAAGCCCGGTGGTGGTTTGTCACTGGTTTCGCCCGGCCAGCCGGTCCTTCCATTGATCCGGACTAAGGGCTATGCGTTCCGGACACCCCAGTTCTCCGACCTGGTGTTCGAGTTCGTCGTGCAGGATGGCCAGGTGAAGGCACTGAAGCAGAGGGACCCATCGGGCGAGTTCACGTTCCCAAAGAAGTAAAGGGAGAACCCGAATCGGGGCACAGAGAAAAGCTGGGACGATGCGGTGGTGAGCTTCGTCGCATTCGAACCACAGCCTGAAGGCTGAGCCACGCTGCTCAGTTAACTGTCCCCCGCGCGCTTTAGTCGGCGTCCGAAAAAGGCTTTCGCGGTCGCCCCGGGCGAGGTGCTCTTCAGTTCACTTCAGCGATGAGGCTACCGTAGGGGGGTAGCGAAACGGCGTTCAGATTCAGCGTGCTTTTCTGCGGACCGCCGCTGGAGGCTACTGTGGCGGCCGTTTTGGCTGATCCGCCCAGCGCTTTTTGCAGTGAGACGACCTGTGGCTCAGCGGTGAAATTGCAGGCGACGACAACGCTTTTGGCGTTCGGCGCGGTACGGCTCCAAGCCAACACGTTTTGATTGCTGGTTTCAAGCATCTTCATGCCGCCGGAGCGCAGGGCAGGACTGGTGCGGCGCAGAGCGATCAACTGTTTGTACCAATTCAGCATGGAGTCGGGATCTTGCGATTCGGCCTGCACGTTGACCTGCTTGTAGTCCGGAGCGACAGGCAGCCACGTCTTGGGGTTGGTGCTGAAGCCCGCGGAGGTCGCGCTATTCCATTGCATGGGAGTGCGCTCACCGTCGCGGCCCTTTTCGTTGGGCCAGCCCAGGATTCCGATGGGATCCTTCACCTGCTCCTTGCTGGTGGGCTCAGTGGTGGGCATGCCGATTTCATCGCCGTAGTACATCAAGGGCGTGGAGCGCGTAGTGAAGAGGATGGTGGCGAGCATCTTATTGATTGCTTGATCGTGGGCACCGTCGCCATAGCGAGCTGCGCTGCGCGGGTTGTCGTGGTTGTCAAAAACAAAAAGCGGCTGGCTGCCGTGTAGCTTGGTTTCGGCGTCGGCTATGCGCTTGCGGAATTCGTTGGCCTCTAGCTTCGGTTCAAATCCGACCTGCATGTCCATCGGCAACTGCAATTCATCGTGCTTGGCGCCGCCATACCATTTGTCAAGTTCCTCCACGTTGGGGAGATAGGTTTCGCCGATCAAAACGCGGTCACCGGGGTAACTGTCGATCATGGAACGCATGCGCTTGATGACGCCGTGCACCTCGGGTAGATTCTCCTGCAGCGTGGTCATTTCCCTGCGGTCACCAAACTTATTCGTGCCCGAGAGGATTTCCTCATCTTGCAGCTTGGGATCTTCAAATAACGTGGGAACCGCATCGAGGCGGAATCCGGCGACACCACGATCGAGCCAGAAACGGAGCTGGTCAAACATGGCGTTCTCGACCTGCGGGTTGCGCCAATTCAGGTCCGGCTGTTGGATGTAGAAGTAGTGATAGTAGTACTGATCGGTGGCCGGGCTGTACTGCCAGGCGGAGTGACCGAAGATGCTGAGCCAGTTGTTGGGCGGCTTGCCGGGGCCTTTGCCGTCGCGCCAGATGTACCAGTCGCGCTTAGGGTTGGTCCTGGAACTGGCGGATTCGATAAACCAGGGGCTCTTGTCGGAGGTGTGATTCAGGACGGCATCCATGATGACGTGGATGCCCCGGCGGTTCGCTTCAGCGATCAGCCGGTCGAAATCGGCCAGAGTGCCGTATTGCGGGTCGATGTTTTCATAGTCGGAGATGTCGTAGCCGAAATCGACTTGCGGTGAAGGATAGATCGGCGCGATCCAGATGGCGTCCACGCCGAGGTCCTTCAGATAATCGAGCCGCTGGGTGATGCCGTTCAAATCGCCCATGCCATCCCCGTTCGAATCCTGGAAGCTGCGCGGGTAGATTTCGTAGATCACTGCATGCTTCCACCAGGGATCCGCGGACGGCCCTGCCGCCTGGGCCAAGCCACGCATGCAGCACAAGGGGGCGAGGACGCAAGCAAAAGCTCCTACAGCAAATTTGTTGATGATGGATCGCACGATTTGTCTCCGTTTCTGCGCGGTTGAGCACAGCCGCCGGGCAGGTCCTGCCCGATCGCCATCGGACAGCATATCAGCGGAATGCGCCGAGCGGGATGTAACGCCGGCAAAGCCTGTAAGGTTTCTTAGCGCCGCCTGATGGTGGCTCGCCTGGCTCTCTACTGCGTATGCAAGGTTTTCATTAGTGTGTTTGAAGCTAGTTGGCCGTAGACTGGAACCGTCGTATACCGAATTTTTCTCTGATCGGGATCAGTGGCGCCACCGCCCAGGTAACATCCGAATGCGGTGCCCATCGAGGCAGGAGCGGAAGAGTGAGTTGGTATGGCGCGCGTCTTTCAATGGTCAGAAAGCCCGGCGGCATCGTTTTAGGGCTAATTCTCTGGGCCGGGAGCGGTCCACTCCAGGCTGCGCCAAGCAAGCCGGCGACACTGCTCAAGGCCAAACCGGCCAACGCGACGGACTGCGCACAGTGCCATGACACCGGCACGAAGCTGGCCAAGAGCGCCCACGCGTCGCTGACATGTGATACCTGCCACGAACAGCACGACACGTATCCACATAAGGCCGGCGTCGCGAAGCCGGTCTGTGCCACCTGCCATGCGGACCAGGCGACGGACTACGCAGGCAGCGTGCACGGGCTGGCGCAAGCTCGCGGCAATCAGAGCGCGCCGGATTGCAGCGCGTGCCATGGCGGCGCTCACGAATTGTCATTTGCCAAGTCGGAGGCGTTCCGGAAGGCGGTGCCCGATACCTGTGGCGGGTGCCATGCGAAAGTCGCTGAACAGTATCAGGCCAGCGTGCATGGGCAAGCGCTGGCGCGTGGCGTTGCGCAGGCGCCGCTATGCACCGACTGCCACGGCGAGCACAACATCAGCAAACACACCGATGGAAATTCTCCGGTGAATGCAGCGAACATCCGGATGACTTGCGGCGGATGCCACGACAACGTTCTCCTTACGCGGAAATTCGGAATGCCGTCGGACCGCCTGGTGAGTTTCGATTCCTCATTCCATGGACTGGCAGCTAAGGGCGGGTCGCAAACGGTGGCCAACTGCGCCAGCTGCCACGGCGTTCACAACATACTGGCATCGTCGGACCCGAAATCGACCATTAATGCGAAGAATTTGCCGAAGACTTGCGGGCAATGTCACTCGGGCGCCGGGAGACGTTTCGGCATCAGCCCGGTGCATGTGGCGACCGCCAGCGCGGAGCCATTGCCACTGAAATGGATCCGGCTGATTTACGTGACCATCATTTGCGTAACGATTGGGCTGATGCTGCTGCACCAGGGCGGCGATTGGGTTCGCAAAGTGATCCGGCTGCGGTTCGCAAGTGGACACGCAGGGGCCGAGGCTGCGGGCAGTGGGGAAACGTCGATCGTGGGCGGCGCGCAAGGGGAACTGCGCATGTTTCAATTCGAGCGGATCGAGCATGGCCTGCTGGTGGTGTCGTTCGTGGTCTTGGCTTGGAGCGGTTTCGCGCTGCGATATCCGGATCAATGGTGGGCGCGGCCGCTGCTGCTGATGGAAGGCGCGCGGCCTATGCGCAGCTTGATTCACCGGATTGCGGGGGCGGTGTTCATGGGACTATCCGTGGGTCATTTGGTCTCGCTGATTGCGAACCGGAAGCTGCGGAACCACTGGAAGGAACTGCTGCCGACGCTGAAGGATCCCGGCGAGGCCGTGTCCAATTTCGCGTACAACTTAGGACTGTTGCGCACGCCTCCAGGGCGCTCAGCGCACAGCTACATTGAGAAAGCGGAATACTGGGCCGTGCTGTGGGGCTCGATTGTGATGATCGGAACGGGCGTGGCGCTGTGGGCAAACAACCTCATCATGCGGCTGCTGCCGAGGATCTGGCTGGACGCCGCGACGTCGATCCATTTCTACGAAGCGGTGCTTGCGACACTTGCGGTGCTGGTGTGGCACTTCTATTCGGTGATCTTCGACCCCGAGGTGTATCCAATGAATACGGCATTCCTGACGGGACGGAAGGTGAAGCCGCCGGAGGTGTCGGAAGATCCGTCGGCGCATGTGGAATGATGCGAAAGCATATCTCCCAGGCGAAACCGACCAGGGCGCAGCGATCTGGAGCACCGTGTCTTGGACAGCACACGCCGATTGACAGAACTGGCTTGGCCGCGGGTCACCGGCGTTGGAGCGACCTTGATTGACTTAGGGAATCCAGGTTCCCTTCTTTGTGTAGCCAGCGGACTGACCCTCGTTATCGGTGGCCTTCATGTAAACATTCCTCGAGGGTACGGCGGCCGGGAATGTGATAGTGACCGCCATCATATACGTGTTTCCAGAAGGAGTGACTACGGCAGACGCCCCGTCGACCGAACACTGGCTGTTCGATAGCGTGCCGGCTTGCCCAGGGATGATGATGCCTACGTTCCCGGTTCCGGCGTTGTTCGCAAGAGTCAGCTCGTTGGTGGCGACCGTATAAGTCAAAGAGCAGGCGTTGACTGTGCTGACACTGGTATTGAAGTTCGCGTACAGCGTGTTGAGGTCGCTGGACCCGTTGGCATCCGAATAGACGAAGGTGAACTGCTGCGGGCCCAGGCCCGTGCCGGAAGATGGGGTGACCGAGGTCAGCGTGGGCGCCACTTCGACATTGGTGATCCAGGTTCCCAGGGACGAGAGCGCGCCGGTCTGGTTCTCGTTGTCGGTGGCCTGCCCCCAGATGTTCGCAGTGCCCGGGAAAGTAACCTCGGCGGTGGTGGCCAGGGTTAAAGTTGCCGTGCTGCCAGCCGGGAATGAGGTGGCCGATGTGGCGCCATTGAGGGAGCACTGGCTGTTGGCCAGCGTGCCCGCGGTGCCAGGTGTTAGCGATCCAGCGACCAGTGCTGTGCCTGCATCGTTGTACAGGAAGATCTGGTTGGTGGACTTGACGTAGTAGCCGTAACAGGCGTTCACAGTGCTGGTGCCGTTCTTCGAGAACAGGAAGTACAGAGTATTGAGGTCTGAGCTCCCGGCGAAGTTGGAATCCGTGTAAGTGAAGACGAAGTTCTCCGGTCCGGCTCCAGTGAAGGAACTCGGTGCGACCGAAGTCGCCGTGGGCGCGACCGGCGTAACGCCGGTTCCATTGAGTGTCACGTTCTGCTGAGTACCCGCCACGTTGCCGGAGTTATCGGTCACTTGGAGGGTCGCCGTCAGGGCGCCCGGTGCGGTGGGAGCGAATTTCACCGTAACCGTACAGTTGCTGCCGGCCGCCACGCCTCCGCAGTTATTGGTTTGCGTGAAGCTGGTCGGGTTGGTACCGACGAGAGCGACCGACGTAACGGTCATGGTAGCCGTTCCCGTGTTGCTGACGGTCACGGTCTGGGCGGTTGGGTTGGTTGTGCCGACCAGAGTCTGCGAGAAGTTGAGCGGGCCGGCGGTCACACTTGCCGTGGCAACGCCGACGCCGGTGCCGTTCATGTTTACGCTCTGTTTCGTCCCCGTCACGTTGCCGGCGTTATCGACGAAGTTGATATTGGCCGTGCGCTGACCTACCGCGGTGGGCTTGAATGAGGTCGAGACCGTGCAGCTTCCTCCGGCCGCCAAGTTCGCGGGGAAGGTAACGGGGCACGTGCCCGTCAGGGCCGTGAAGTCGGTCTTTTCAACGCCGTTGAGGGCGATGTTGGTGATCACCAAGGTGTCGGTCCCTCCGTTCGTCAGGGTGACCGTTTGTGCCGCGGTAGCGGTGCCGATATTGGAGCTGCCGAAGGCAAGGGGCGATGGGGCCACGGTCGCCTTGGGAACGCCGTAGCCGGTACCAGTCAACGCAACGTTCTGTTGAGTGCCACCCACGTTGCCGGAGTTATCCACGATTTGGAGAGTTCCGGCGCGTGCGCCCTGAGCTTGTGGACCGAACTGCACCGAAATGGTGCAGGTTCCGCTCGGTGCGATGGTTGAGCAGTTATTGGTTTGCACGAAGTCAGCCGGGTTGGCGCCGCCAATACTAACCCCGGTCACGGTCAGCGGTCCGGTACCAGTGTTGGTCAGAGTCACGGTCTGGGCCGCCGAGAATGCGCCGAGGAGAGTGTTCGCGAAGGTCAGAGGGCCGGCCGGTGACGGACTTGCCGTGGGAATGCCGCCGGTTCCACTCAACGCTACGCTCTGCGTGGATCCGGTGACGCCACCGTTGTTGTCGGTGATCAAGATGGACGCGCTACGGCTGCCTGCGGCGGTTGGCAGGAACGACGTCGAAATGGTGCAGCTTGCACCGACGGCCAGAGTCGAGCCGCAGGAGGTGACGATGGTCGTGAAGTCGCCAGGATTAGTCCCTGTGAGGCCGATGCTGGCGATGTTCAGAACGTTGGTGCCCGGGTTCGACAAAATCACCGATTGCGACGCCGTGGCGGTACCCACGTCGCTGACACCGAAGGAAAGAGTAGTGAGGTTCAGATTCGCGGACGGGATACCGAGGCCTGTTCCGTTGAGGATGACGGTGGCAGTGGATCCTGCCACGTTATTGGCGTTGTTGGTGATGATGATGGAGGCCGTGCGGCTTCCTGTCGCCGTGGGGTCGAAGGCCGTCGAGATGGTGCAGTTTGCACCGGGGGCTAAGGTCGCGCCGCAGGTCTTGACCAGCGCCGTGAAGTCGCCTGGATTCGGTCCGGTCTTGGTGATGCTCGCGATGTTCAGAACATCGGTACCTGGGTTAGACAGGGTGACGGATTGGGCCGCAGTCGTGGTGCCGATATTGGTGGCCGCGTAAGTGAGGGTTGAAGCGCTGACAACCGCCATCGGGATACCATGCCCTGTAGCGCTGAGTCCCTCCACTTGAGGCGAACCGGCTGCGTTGTCGGTGAAGCTGACGTTGGCGGTACGGGTTCCTCCGAGCAAAGGCGTGAATTGAACACCGACTTTGCAGTCGTTGCCTGGCGTCAGCGTTGCGCCGGAGCAGCCATCGGCGACGATGGCGAAATCACCCGCATTCGTGCCGCTGAGCGCCACGCTGGAAATGGTTAGATTGGCGCTGCCGGTGTTGCGGGCGCTGATATTGCGCGTGGTACTGGTGGTGCCGACGTTCCAAGTAGCGGTAAACGTCAGGGGCGAGGCCGGCGACAGAGCAATCGCCGGACCAAGAAACTCAGGATCTGTGCGGAGGCTGCACAGGCTGCGAAAAAAAACCACAGCAGGGTCTTCAATTCCTGCTCCTACGGCTCAGATCATTGAGGTCAACGGATCCCGAGAAACTAACCATCAGTCGTCGTCCGGGTCTGTTGGTTCCCGCTTGTCGTTGATGAAAAAGCGGGCACCCAGAGGCGCGCTAATGGTCACGAAAGAGCGAGGCGGCGAACTGAGATTGAAGAACGCGCTCAGGCCGTGCGTCGCGCGGGCATCCGCGAAGTTCAGAGCACCCTTTTTGATGCCGAAGTTGGACTCAATAAACCGCAGGATGCTGCCGAAATCATGGTGGTTGTTGTCGATGAGACCCTGCGGCGTGTACGCGGAAATGACAATAAGCGGCACGCGAAACCCGTATTGGTAATCACCCTCTGGGGCAGGCAGAATCTTGGGCGGCTCGTGATCGTACCAGCCTCCCCAGTCGTCCCAGGTGACCACGATCGCGGTGTTCTGCCAGTAACCGGTGTTGCCGTCGCACGCCGTGCTGTTGCCGATTGCGTTCACGATGGACGCGACCCAGGAGGGCCCGCCTCCGTCGTTGCCTTTGGCGTGATCGGAGTTGACCCCGCTCGGAATTACCCACGTCATCGAACGAAGATTGCAATTCGCGATGTCCGTGAGCACGTCTGCCGGATTCATGTCGAGGTTGTTCGTCCAGACCTGGCTCAGGCACTGTCCGCCGGGCCCGCTGGATTCGCACAGATGTTGAATTGAGAGGGGAGCCGTCCATGCTGCCTTATCGTTAGGAACGTAGTATCGCCATGAGAACAGAGGCGGAAGGACGTCCGCCATGGTCTCGTGTTCGAAACACGGATAGGTCGTCTGATTCTCCCCTGTCGGTGTGATGAGTTGCACCAGGGTTCCCGCGGAAGATGTACAACCGGTGTGCATGCTTTTGCCACCCGAGCCTGACATTTCTTCGGCAGCGAAAATACCCGCGGCATCGTCGGCGGCGCTAGGAGCCGAGGTACCGCCAAATAGGAATTGGTGGGCCGGATAGCTGGGTCCTTGGTTCGTCTGGAACATATAGTTGGCCCAACCATACTGCTTCACCATGTCGAGATAAGGGTTTAGAGTACCCAGAGAATTGTCCACGTAACGAAACTGAGGTTTGGGAGCGCACACCCCCTCACACCCGACCCGTGCTGCCCCGTCGTTCCGGCACCTACCGGTGGCCGTATTTAAGTCGCACATGGCAAGGAAGTCCGCGTGACTATGGCGGAGATCATATTGATTTGACAGCGGAATGGTTGTCGGAGTAATCACACCGTTGGGCGACGTGTTATCCCGCCATTTTGTCGTCTGGATGTTATATTGCGATGCGCCCGGCTGCGCGCTGCACGAGGCAGCCGATCCATATGGGGGAAGGCACAGCGCGTAGAACAGATTGTCTGGCGTACGGTTTTCCTGAACGATCAGGACGATGTGGGAAAAAGTCAGGATCTGCGCGGACGCCGTGCTAATCACGCAGAACAGATAGAGTAGGGTCTTCATTCCGAGCCTCACAGAATAATTGCCTCGACCTCTACGTTACACATACAGGGCAGGGAGGTCAATTTCCCGGCATCGGAACGCAACGGGCGTAACTATGGACGTGAATGGGACCCCGGCCGCAGGTTGGCAAGGGAGGGCCATGTCGCGACCCTCATTGGCTTGCTCAGTTGTGTCTCGGCCCACCCTCCGGCAGCAGTCCGTACATGTCCACTTCGTTTTGTGCCGGGACAAACACCAATCCACCAACGACTGTAGTAGTCGTCAACTGCACGGCAAGTCCGGCGCTGTCACGCGTCGAGTTTTGGCTCGAGTTGTAAAGTTCGTTCGCCAAGTTGGTTGCATCGTAAGCACGCAAAATAGCCGCTCCTTTCGGGTACATGTCGGTCTCATTGACCCAGACGATTCCATTGGTATTGCCGTTCGCCGATACGGACGGGATCACGCCAGGCCTGCCGAACACTTCGGAAGACTTCGACGTGTAACCAACAGACAAGAGTTGCGCATTGGGGTCAAACGAGAAGACTTTCAGATTGTCGATTTTGGGTCCGAAATAGATGTTGTTGTTCCAAAACGCAGGAGAACCCCAGATTGGACCAGTTGCAGACGGGAGGGTCTGCACGATCTGACTGTCGTTGTTGGCATGAAAGTGGCCCATGTTATCCCGGCTGACTAAATCGATGGTTCCTTCCTTGCCGGCTTGGACCAACAGATGCGGGTACGTTGTGCCAGGCTGATCGGGGAGCAGCAAAACGCCGCCGGAACCGAGATCGTGGTCAGTGTTGTCCAAGAACAGTTGGTTCCAAGGAGTGAAATAATCGGCAACTGTGAACGTGCCAGCTGGAGCGGACCAGTTGAGCTTAAGAATCGTGTCTCCGTAATCGCTTCCGCCCGTGTTGGCATCGAAAAGGCCGTTTCCGGTTCCGCCATAAATCGCTCCACTGGAGTCGACGTTCAAGCCTGAGCCCCCCGCCCAGTAGCCTCCCTGGTGGCCATTGGGCGTGTCGACCATAACCCCAGCGGGTTGAAGGGTCGTTTTATCAAACGCCGTAATCCAACCATGATAGTTGCCCTTATCGCAGTACGAGCCGAAGGCGATGAACACGCCGCTCTTGTAAAGCATCAGACCAGGCCGTTGTGCTTCCAGCAAGGGATCGAATGTCAGCACGCCATTAACCGAGCCGTTGCCCGTGCCGGGCGCCGTGGGTGCGATCGGCCACGTGGCCTTATCCTTGCCCGTAGTTATATCCATCGCGTGCAGGGTCTCGACGAAGGTAGTCTGATTCGTCGCGGTATTGGTCCGCTTCGTCTTCGCGACCAGGTACATAGTGCCGGTAGAAGTATCAATCACAGGAGTGCCCATCACTCCTACCTCCGGGAAGCTTGAACAACTAACGTCCGCGCCTGTTGGCGTGGTAACGACAATGTCACCGCTCGTAAAAAGAAAGCTTCTGTGCCAAAGTTGTTGTCCACTCTTTGTCTCGAAGGCATAGACTTGGTCGTGTTCAGTTGCTATGAAAACCAAGTTGTGGGGTATGCCGTTGACCATGACTGCCGGCACATACAGCGGTTGGGCCACCACCCAACCTGCGACGGGAAAGGAACCGATCTTCCCAAAGGTCTCGACATTCACATTAGACGGCGTGAGGACTGTTTCGTAGGTATTTGCTCCGGAACGGTAGTTGTCATTGTGATAAGTAGTTACCGCGACCAGTACACTCAACGTGTAGTCAGTGGTTTGTTGCACGGGGGGCACAGAAGAATCCGTTACCTGAACGGCAAATGAAAATGCACCGGAAGCGGTCGGGGTACCCGAAAGAACGCCAAGCGGACCCAGCCCGACCCCGTGCGGAAGGGTGCCGGATGAGACCTTATACATGTAAGGCGCGGTGCCGAAGGAAGACTGCAAAGTGACCTTATACGGCTGCTCCACGTAGCCGTTGGCGAGAGTTGTTGCCGCGGTCAGTTTTAGGGGATAGGCCATTAGAGCCGCTACGATTGTAAATGCCGCCGTATTGACCAATGCGCATCGAGTTTGGCTCTGGGATTTCATGGTTATTCTCCTTTCGATCAAAGATTTGCCTAGAGCGGCGGCGCAGGCGTATATAGGTCCTGCATCCGGTAGCTTCGGTACGTCTCCTGATTTGCGTGCATCGCAAAATCAGTTAAGCCTGACGGTGTGAGTTCAATAGACTCGCTCTGCGTTCCTTTAGCGATTTGGCCATTTTCAAAATGGTAGTTGGAACTACCGGGGATCACCTCCGCGGTCCCTAGACCGTTCGAGTAGGCGCCTAGATCTTGAATCAACAGCGGCGTGGCGGTCCTGTTCGTTTCATCCACGGTCAGGACATAGCCCCGGCTGTTTCCGTTGGTGTCGCAACGCTTGACCCGGAGGTTGCCGTTATCGAAAACGGTAAACACGCTCTCACCGCCGAACTGGAAGTTGGCGTCGTGTGTGTGACTAAACCATTCGTAGATCTCCTCCTGGTCGGGTGTCGTGCAAAGCGGACTGGTGACCGGATTGTTCATGGTGAAGTCGCCTTGATAGCCCATTCTCCAGATGATGCTGCCGTCGCCGGTCCCGTTGGCGTAGTTGATCTTGATCACCCAGTCGGAATTGCGATGGGAAACCACCAGGTTCCCGTCCCCGGCCAACTGGATGGAGTTTGTGTGCAGCCAATCGTTAGCAGTCGGGGCAAGAAAGAAGATGGGGCAACCGCTGGCGCCTTGTTTACAGACCTCCCCCAGGGGTGCGGGCCGATTGATATCCATGAAGTCAAACGCATCCCATGCCCAGATCAACTGCAAGTTCGGACCAAGGACGAGCACTTGTGTTCCGAGAACATCGCAGGTTTTCGGGTTGCCGCCGGTGGTTCCACACTGAGCGGCATTGGTCACCAGCAATTCACTGGAACCCTTCACCACGATGTCGCCGTTCGACAGGCGGCGGGCCTCGTGGTCAAACTGTGTAATGGGGCGGCGGGGCTTCCCAGTAACGGGGTCCGTCATCGCCGCAAGCTGCTCGTTGATCCGTTGCGCATTGGTTTGAAGCGTCACGTTTCCTGCCAGATCGATTTCCTCCACCACGTTGCTGTAGAGATCAGTGCCGTGCGAATTGAGGACAAACATCCTGCCGCCTATCTCCGTGCGCGTCAAGGCACCGACGGGAACGTGGTAATACCAAAGAATGTTCCCCTCCAAGTCAGTCGCACTCACCAATGCGCGAATGTAACCGTGAAGGAGAATCGGCGCGGTGGTGCTGCTGGGCGGCGTGGCTGGCGTGAGGACGGTCAGGGTCGGAAAAGTGACACCCGCCGGGATGGCCCCGGTCGTAAATGTCAGAGTTGGCCCGGTATGGACGATCCCGCCGCTCGGATTAACCGTTTCGTGATGCATCTGGTATTGCGTACTCGGATACATGCCAGCGATGTAGAAGTTCGCACTGTTTGTGGCGCTACAGGGAATAGCGTTCGTCGTTTGCGAGACTGAACTCCCTGTCTGGTTGAAGCGGACGCGAACCGTGTTGCCGACGGTACAGGGCGGCCCACTAAACAGGGCCACCAGAGGGTTCGCGGTGGCAGTGACCGCGTCGATGCCATTGTGCCAGCGAGCAGTCACCACAAAGCTCTGTGTGGCCTGAGCGGCGATGTTGTTCGAGGTGTTCCGGACCACAACCGTGACGTTGTACGTACCCTCCGTCTGGCTGAAGGCCCATTGGAAACTGTTTGAGTCGCGGAAGTCCCGGACGACAGCCGAACCCACCTTGAACCGGTACTCGTGCGTACCCGCGACCGAGTCCTGCACAGTCGCGGTCCAGGTAACCACTGTGCCGACTGGTTCGGGGCTGGCGACCGAGGGAGACAGAGTCACTGAGATCGTCGCGCGAAGGACGCTCGTCGAAAGAAACGTCAACCCGATGAAACAAAGGGTCCGCAGAAAGCCGTTAATCGTCTTACTCACTTTACTCCTCGCTTTGTAACAACTTAAGGCGAGCCTGCCAGGGGAGCCCTTGTGTATCACTAATTGCGGCTTCGCCCGCGCGGCACGCCGGTGTAGATCTAACATGCCTTGGTACGGTTCAGTTTAATACAAACATTACAGTTTTGAAAGGTTCGGTGCTTAATTTTTGTCAATTGAGTCGAAAGGAACGCGGCCGAGAACCGTCTTTGGCAGGCAAGGGGCGTTTTCAGCTCAATAACGAGGAGAGTGATGTGGCCCCGAGGAGAGCGGCGACGCTTACAACATGATGAAATGCCGATGGATATTGTAGATGAAGGGGCACGTCTACAGAAGGCGATATGCACTCGCCGACTAACAACGATTATATGCTTGGCTGCGCACACTACACACACAACTCCTTGACTCGAACTTAACTCAGGCGCTTTGGCCGGCGTTTCCTAATCCGCCTATGAGTTAAGTTACGATTGTGTAAGCGCGAAGTCTAGACCTGTTCGGTTCTCTCGAGAAATCCAGCTTTTTCCGGGAAACGAAGCTAGTAGTTCCAAACCTCCTATTTTCTAAAGTCACCGCTGGTTTCCTAAAACGGCGGCGCCGGTGTGTACAGATCCTGCATGCGGAAGGTTCGGTAGGTTTCGATGTTTGCCGAATCCATTTCAAAAGCGGTTGTACCGGCCGGTGTGATTTCCAGCGATTTACTCAGGGGGCCGACTATTTCGCCATTGCTGAATTGGTAGTTTGAGCTACCGGGGACCACTTGCGCCGAGCCAAGACCAACCGAGTAGTTTCCCAGATCTTGAACCAATAGCGGGGTGACGGTCATGTTTCTTTCATCCACGGTCAAGGCATAACCCCGGCTGTTCCCACCTTTTTCGCAAAGCTTGATCCGCAGGTTGCCATTATCGAAGGCGGTGAAGATACTTTCGGCGCCGAATTGGAAGTTGGGGTCGTGCTGGTGCGTAAACCATCGGTAGGCATCCTGCTGGTCGGGGGTGGTGCAGAGCGGACTGGTGGGCGGGTTGTTCATGGTGAAATCGCCATGATAGCCCATGTGCCACAACACGCTGCCGTCCCCAGTTCCGTTGGCATAGTTGATCTTGATGACCCAATCCTGATCGCGAAGCGAAAAGAGCAAGTTGCCGTCAGCGGTTAACTGTATGGAATTGGCATGCAGCCAGTCATTCGCAGTGGATGCCAAGGTGAACAGCGGGCACCCCGCGTCGGTCTGGTGACAGACCTCCCCAAGGGGCGCGGGACGGTTGATATCGAGAAAGTCAAACGCATCCCATGCCCAAACGATCTGCAGGTTTGGATTGAGAATCAGTATTTGCGCGCCGATCACATCGCAGGTGTTCGGGTTGCCACTTGTGGTTCCACATTGGCCAGCACTGGTGACCAGCATTTCACTGACGGCCTTCATGGCAAAGTCGCCGTTCGGTAAACGGCGGGCCTCATGGTCGAACGCGGTAACAGAGCGCCGGGGCTGTCCAGTAACAGGGTCCGTCATTGCCGCAAGCTGGGCGTTAATCCGGTTCGCGTTGGTCTCAAGCGTGATGTTTCCGGCCAAGTCTATTTCGCGAATGACGACATTGTAAGGGTTGGTTTTGGGGGAATTGAGGACCAACATCCTGCCGCCTGGTTCCGTGCGCGTAAGATCGCCCACAACCTGGTGGTAGTACCAAAGGACGTTTCCGGACAAATCAGTCGCAATTGGTGGGGCGCTGATGATATAAGAATGCAGCAGTATCGGCGCGGTGGTGCTGCTGGGCGGCACTGCGGATATCGGAACGGTGTTGGTAGGAAACGTAAGCGTCGTGGGGAGGGAGCCGGTGTTGAATGTGAAGGTGGGTCCGGTGTGGACGATCATGCCGCTCGGATTAACCGTTTCGTGATGCATCTGGTATTCCGAATTGGGGTACATACCAGCGACGTAGAAGTTTGAGCTCTTGGTGGCGCTGCAGGGAATCGCGTTGGTGGTTTGCGAGACCGAACTGCCGGCCTGGTTGAAGCGGACCCGAACCGTGTTTCCGGCTGCACAAGCCGGCCCGCTAAACAAGGCCACGAGCGGGTTGGCGGTCGGGGTGACTGCATCAATGCCATTGTGGAAGCGCGACGTGACCACGAAGGTTTGCACGGCTGCCGCGCTAACGGTTTTGTTGGAGATGTTTTGGGCAGTAGCCCTGACCTCGTAGGTGCCCTCCGCCATGGTGAAGGAAACTCCGGCGGGTCCAACCATCGAGCCCTCTCCAGAGGCCCACTGAAAGGTGTTGTATGAGGTAAAGTCGCGAACGATGGAGGTCAAGCCCCCCGAGGGGCCAACTCTAAACCTATACTCGTGCGAGCCCGCCGCCGTGTCCTGCACGATCGCCGTCCAGGTGATGAGGGTACCGACCGGCTGCGGACCCGCCGGCGAGGGAGACAGAGTCACCGAGATGCCGGCGCGAAGAGCGCCGTTCGAAAGAAAGCCCAACGCAATCAAATACAGAAAGCGTGGAAGGCTGCGAATGGTCTGGGTCACGTTTTTGTAACTCACTTCCTGAGATCGAAAAGAGGACGCGCATCGGGACGCGCCCTTGTGTATTGCTTATAGCGGCGGCGCCGGCGTGTACAGATCCTGCATCCGATAACTACGATACGTTGTAATGTTCTCGGAATCCATTTCAAAATCCGTAGAACCGAGAGGCGTAATCTCGAGCGATTTGCTGATAGGACCGGGGTTCACCCAGCCGTTGTCGAAGTGGTAGTTTGAGGTGCCGGGAATCAATTCCGCAGTACCAAAACCAACCGAATAGCCACCCAAGGCCTGAATCAGAATCGGGGTGACGGTGAAGGTAGATTCATCCACACTCAGCACATAGCCCCGGCTGCTTCCGCCCTTGTCGCAGCTCTTGACTCGGAGGTTGCCGTTATCGAAGAGGCTGAGGACGGTTTGACCGCCAAACTGGAAGTTGGCGTCGTGTTGGTATGAAAACCATGCGTATTCTTGCAGCTGGGTAGGCGTGGTGCACGGCGAACCGGCTGGGGGAATGGGCGGATTGTTGATCGTAAAGTCACCCTGGTAACCCATTCTCCATAGAATGCTGCCGTCGCCGGACCCACTGGCGTAATTGATCTTGATGATCCAATCCTGATTGCGAACGGAAAGAAGGAGACTGCCATCCTCGGTCAACTGGATGGCGTTTAGATGGAGCCAGTCATTCGCCTCCGGGGCCAGGAAAATGACCGGGCAGCCAGCATTGCCCTGATGACAGACTTCTTTCAGACTCGAGGGGCGGTTGATGTCAAGGAAGTCAAAAGCATCCCACGCCCAGATGACCTGCAGACTTGGGTTGAGGATCAACACTTGCGCGCCGATGACATCGCAGGTTCCAGTGGTTGTTCCACATTGAGCGGGATATTGAGCCGCATTGACCAGCATTTCCGAGGATGCCTTGACCGCAATATCGCCGTTTGATAAGCGGCGGATCTCATGGTCAAACTGATTCACCTGCCGGCGGGGGTTTCCGGTAATGGGGTCCGTCATTGCGGCAAGCTGGTCATTGATACGATGCACGTTGGTTTCAAGCGTGATGTTCCCGGCCAGATCGATTTCCTGCAAGACGTTATTGTACAGATTGGTTTGGTGGGAATTGAGGACGAACATCTTCCCGCCGACTTCCGTACGCGTCAACTGGCCCACCGGATGCGGGTAGTACCACAGTACGTTCCCGGACAAATCAGTCGCGCTTTGCACAACCAGTGGGGGTCCCTTTACCGGCAGGTAACCATGCAACAGAATGGGCGCGCTGGTGCTGCCGGGTGGTACAGCCGGGGTGGGAACGGTGTTGGTTGGGAACAGGAAGTTGGTCGGGAGGGAACCGGTGTTGAAGGTCAGGGTTGGCCCCGTGTGAACGATCCCGCCGCTCGGATTAACCGTTTCGTGATGCATCTGGTATTGGGAATTCGGGTACATGCCAGCGATGTAGAAGTTTGCGCTATTCGTGGCGCTACAGGGAATCTGATTGGTAGTCTGCGAAATCGAACTCCCGGTCTGGTTGAAGCGGACCCGCACGAAGTTACCTACCATACAAGCCGGTCCGCTAAACAGGGCCACCAGCGGATTCGCCGTGGGCGTCACCGCGTCGGCGCCAATGTGCCAGCGCGACGTCACCACGAAATTGTCAGCAGCGTGGGCGGCCGCGTTGTTGGAGGTGTTTTGGACGACGACCCTAACCTGGTAGGTTCCTTCCGTCTGGCTAAAAGCCCAGTGGAAGACGTTGGACTGGCCGAAGTCATACACGATTGAGGTCGCGCCGGCCGGGCCCACTCTGAACTGATATTCGTGCGCGCCGGCGGCCGTGTCCTGCACGGTCGCCGTCCAGGTGATGACGGTACCGACTGGCTGCGGACTCGCGGGCGTCGGAGCGAGAGTCACCGAAATGCCGGCGCGAAGAGCACTGGTTGAGAGAAAAGCCAAAGCAAGCAAAGAAAGAAGGCGTGGAAGGCAGCGGATGGTTTGGGTCACGTTCTTGTTACTCACTTCCTGAGATCGAGGGCGCGCACGGGAGCCGCCCTTGTGCCCGTCTACATTGGCACTGGCGGCGTGTACAGATCCTGCATCCGGTAACTGCGATACATCGTCACGTCCTGGGAATCCATTTCAAAGTCCGTTGAACCGAGAGGCGTGATCTCCAGCGATTTGCTGATAGGGCCAGGGTTCACCCAGCCGTTGTCGAAATGGTAGTTGGAGGTGCCCGGAATCACTTCCGCCGTACCAAAGCCAACCGAGTAGCCGCCCAAGCCTTGAACCAGCAGCGGGGTGACGGTGAAGGTAGATTCATCCACATTCAGCACATAGCCTCGGCTGCTTCCGCCCTTGTCGCATTCGGTGATCCGGAGATTGCCGTTATCGAAGAGCGTGAGGACGCTCTGACCACCATACTGGAAATTGGCGTCGTGTTGGTGTGAAAACCATGCGTATTCCTGAAGTTGGGTGGGCGTGGTGCACGCCGAACCGGCGGGGGGAGTGGGTGGATTGTTGATCGTGAAGTCGCCCTGGTAGCCCATTCTCCACAGGATGCTGCCGTCGCCGAATCCACTGGCGTAATTGATCTTGACGATCCAGTCCTGATTGCGAATGGAAAGCAGAAGACTGCCGTCCTCGGTTAGCTGGATGGCGTTCATGTGCAGCCAGTCGTTCGCCTGCGGGGCCAGGAAGATGACCGGGCAACCAGAGTCGGTCTGATGACAGATTTCTCCCAGGTTTGCCGGACGGCTGATATCCAGGAAGTCAAAAGCGTCCCACGCCCACTTGATCTGAAGGCTTGGGCCAAGGATCAGCACTTGCGCGCCGAGGACATCACAGGTGTTCGGATTGCCGTTGGTGGTGCCGCATTGACCCGCGTTGGTCACCAGCATTTCCTCGGAAGCCTTCACCGCGATGTAGCCGTTCGCCAAACGGCGGATTTCATGGTCAAACTGGTTCACCGGACGGCGGGGCTTCCCGGTAAAGGGGTCCGTCATTGCGGCAAGCTGCTCGTTAATCCGGTGCACGTTGGTTTGAAGGGTTATGTTTCCGGCCAGATCGATTTCTTGCAGGACGTTGTTGTACAGATTAGTTTGGTGGGAAATGAGGACGAACATCTTACCGCCCACCTCGGTACGCGTCAGCTGGCCCACCGGATGAGGGTAGTACCAGAGCACATTCCCGGCCAAGTCAGTCGCGCTTTGGACCACATACGGGGGCCCTGCAACGGGCAAATAACCATGCAGAAGAATGGGGGCGGTGATGCTGCCGGGCGGCACAGGGGGCGTGGGAACGGTATTGGTTGGGAAAAGCAGGTTCGTGGGTAGGGAGCCGGTGTTGAACGTGAAGGTTGAGCCCACATGGAGGATCGTACCCGTGGCAGTCATGGTTTCATGATGCATTTCGTATTGCGAATTCGGGTACATTCCGGCGATATAAAAGTTCGCGCTGTTGGTGCTGCTGCAGGGAATCGAGTTGGTGGTTTGTGAAACCGAACTCCCGGTCTTATTGAAGCGGACCCGGATGAAGTTGCCGGGAATGCACGTCTGAGCGCTAAACAGCGCCACCAGGGGGTTTGCCGTCGAAGTGACCGAGTCCAGACCATTACGCAAGCGGGTGGTCACCACAAAATTCTGCGTAGTCTGGGCGGTGGTGTTGTTGGACGTGTTTTTGATCACCGCGCCGACCTGGTAGGTGCCCTCGGTCTGGCTGAAGGCCCATTGAAGAGTGTTGGACTGGCCGAAGTCGTAAACGATGCCCGGGGTGATCCCTGCCGGACCGACCGTGAACCGGTATTCATGCGCGCCCGCTGCCGTGTCCTGCACGGTCGCCGTCCAGGTGATGATGGTACCGACCGGCTGGGGACCGGCAGGCGATGGAGAGAGAGTGACTGAGATGCTGGCGCGGAGGGCGCTGGAGGATAGAAACGCCAACCCGATCAAGGAAAGGGTGTGCACAAGATCGCTGATGTTTTTGGTCACGGTATAATTGTTGCTCACTTCTTGAACTTCACAAAGGCTACAGATCGGTCCAAAACGGACTCACTACGGGAAGGACTAAGGGTATCGCATGGACTCATGACAAAAGACCCTGCGCCTCTCGAGAAGCCGGCGCAGGGTTATTTATCTTACATCAAGCCAATTTTATGCCTTAAGTCCGAACCCTAGTACACGACCGGGTTGTACAAGCTCGACATCCGGAAGGTCCGATAGTCGCCCGACGTCACCGCCATGGTAAAGTCCACGACTGCACCGCCAGTATGATCGGTCTCAGTGGAGTTTGTGTTGAGGGTATTGTTAATGTAGCCGGAATCGCAATGCAGGTTGCCGTTGGCCAGCAGTTGGGCGCTGCCTAAGGCAAAGGAGTAGGAACCGACGTCCCCATCGATATTCAAGTTCGCCGTCAAACCGGTTTCATCAAGGGCGTACAGCAGGCAGCGGCTATTGCCACCGGGATCAAATCCCCCGGCTTTGACGCGCGAATTCCCATCGTCGAAAAGGGTCAAGATAGGTTTGCCGCTGATGATCTGGATGTTGGCGTCATGCTGATGGGAATTCCAGGGGTATCCCAAGTCGTAGGAACCGATGGTGGCGGGGTTGCTGGTCGTGACTGACAATAGCGGGAGCGGACTCCCGTTGACATCCTTCAAAACATTCTGACCAAGCTCCCACATGACATGTCCGTCGCCGGCTCCGTTCCCATAATTGATCTTGAAAGCAATGTCCTGATGCCTGCTCGAAATAACCATATTGCCGTCATAGACGGTGTACTGGACAGAGTTGGTGTGGGCCCAATCGAACATGGTCGTGAAGGTCGCGCCCGTTGCAAAGTCGAACGCGGTAATTGGTGGGCAGCCCCCGCCTCCCGGGGCGACGCAGGTCTCACCCAAGGGGGCCGGTTGGTTCAAGTCGAAGTGCGTGGCCTCATCCCAACTCCAAACCACCTTGAGGGTGGCAGGATCGACAACGATGATCTGGTCGGAGTTGATATCGACAGGAGCGGTACAGGTACCACCCAGGAAGCCTAGTGAGGTGGGATCAAAGAAGCATTCCGCCTCTGACGGCGAAACCGTTTCCGAGGAACCAAGCATCAAAATATCGCCCGTCGGCGCGGCGCTTGTCGGACCGATAATCCTGCGGACTTCGTGGTGGATCCCGGTGATCGGTCTCCCACCCATGGCAACGAGCTGCTCGCTGATGGCGGGCGCGGAAAGTTCCAGCACGGTGTTTCCAGCAAGATCTACCTCGCGGAATATGCTTGCCCCACCACTCGCAGTGCCGAAATAGTTTCCGCCGGGCTCAGTCCGGACGGGAGGAGCATTTGAGGTGTACCAAAGTACGTTGCCAGCCAGATCGACCGCCGCGTTGGCGTAGACATGCCCTTGAGCGTTCGGAATAGTGATCACACTATGCAGGATGATCGACTCCTTGGTGTCGGTCGTCGTTCCGGAGGGGGTGAACGTCGGAAAATAGGTAGTAGTGGGAAGAGCGCCGGTGGTGAAGTGGAGGGTCGGGCCGGTGTGGACCACGGTGTTAGAAGGACTTATCGTTTCGTAATACATTTTGTAAGTCGTCGATGGGTACATTCCGGCAATGTAAAAATTCATGCTGCTCGTGTCCGCGACTGTCGTGGTATGGCGGCAAGGCTGGGGAGATGTTTGCTGAAGCTTCGAGATTCCACCGGGGGGCACTGCGGTTGTCGCTCTAAAGAACACGACCATGTTGTTTGGGGCCAGGCAGGATGTACCGGTAAAAAGAGCGACCAGCGGGTGGTTGGTGGTGTTGACGGCGGCACATGCCGCGGGGTCGGTAGCACAACTCCCCGCCGGGAGACGCGTCGTCAGCGTGTAAGACGCGGTTTGGACAGCCTCGGTAAAGGCGTGCACGTTTTTCGCGATAACGCCCACCGTAAAGTGCCCATCGGCACTGCTAGGCGTCCATGAAAACGTATTTGAGGACTCATAGCCCCGCCGGACTAGAGTCGGGCTGCCCGTGAGATTGGCGGAGAACTGGTATTCATAGACGGGGGACGTGTCGGGATCGCCGGAGACGGTTGCATTAAAGGTGATCGTGGTGCCCACGGGTTGCGGGCTAGACAAGTTGGGTACAAGCGAAACGGTAAATGCAGCGAACACGGGGCTCGCCGCGATTAGAAACAGGCCGCCCAGGAGCGGTACTAGCTTTCTGTTCATGGGTTTCCTTCTTTAGGCAAAGTCAGAGAACATCAGTGGCCATGTAAGCAAGCAACAGTCGAGAATGAGTTCGATCTGCAAGACGATGACCTACTGCGCTGTGACCCTAAATACTACTAGAGTTCCTCTAGGCTGTAAAGAGGAATCTGCTTATGAAAGCGGCCTAACGAGATTCGAGGCATGGAGGCTAATCATTGATCCGGATCAAGAGGCTACGCCAGTCTCACAAGCAGCAGTAGGTCATGGGATGGTACCTACTAACCGGTGTAAGACGGTCGTTATGACAGGGCTATGACGCTCGCATTGCCGATCATGGAGAGACGGTCGCGGGAGAGAAAGGCGAGACACACAACAAAGAGAACCCTTCGCCGGTTGACTCGCCGGCACAGGGTTCTCTTTCTTACTGAAGCGATTCGGCCCGAACCACGGCGTCCGAATCCTTAGTACACAACATTGTTGTACATGCTCGACATGCGGAACGTCCGATAAGAGCCCGCATTTACTGACATCGTAAAGTCGACGGGTGCACCTCCCGTGTGATCGTTCTCAGAGGAACTTGTGTTGAAGGTGTTCATGCCGCCTTCGAAAAGGATGCCGGAATCGCAAAACAGATTCCCGTTTGCCAGGAGCTGGCTGCTGCCTAGGGCATACGAGTAGGTGCCGACGTCCCCATCGATATTCAGATTCGCCGACAAAGCTGTTTCATTGAGGGCATACAACAGGCAGCGGCTGTGGGCGGTGGAGTCTGTCGCGAACCGCTCGTTTCCATCATCGAAAAGAGTCAGGAACGGGTGACCGTTGATGATCTGAATGTTGGCGTCATGCTGATGGGAGTTCCAGGGGTATGACAAGTCGTACGAACCCACGGTGACCGGGTTGTTGGTCGTGACTGACAGCAGCGGGAGGGGATTCCCGTTGACATCCGGCAAACCATTCTTGCCAAGCTCCCAGATGACGTGTCCGTCACCGGTCCCGTTCCCATAATTGATCTTGAAAACAGTGTCCTGATGACGGCTAGAGAGCAACATACTACCGTCATAGGCGTCGTACTGGAGAGAGTTGGTATGGGCCCAGTCGACCATGACTGCGAAGGGATTGCCGGTTGCAAAGTTGATCGCAGTAATTGGTGGGCACCCTCCCCCTCCTGGATAATTGCAGTGTTCGCCCAGGGGTGGCGCTTGGTTTAAGTCGAAGTGCTCGCTCTCATCCCAATTCCAAACCACTCTGAGAGTTGAAGGATTGAGAACGATGATCTGGTCGTAGCTGATATCGACCGGGCTGGTGCAGGTACCGCCCTGGGGGCCTAAGGTGGTGGGGTCAAAGAAGCAGTCGGCTTCCGATGGCGAAATGTATTCCGAGGAACCGAGCATCATAATATAGCCCGTCGGCGCGGCGCTGGTCGGACCGACCATCCTCCGGACTTCGTGGTGGACCCCGGTGATTGGTTTCTTGCCCATCGCAACGAGATCCTCGCTGATGGCGCTGGCCCACGTTTCAAGGATTGTATTTCCGGCAAGATCCACTTCGCGGAAATTGGGTAACCCTCCGGCGCCACCACCGAAATAGTTCCCGCCGGGCTCAGTGCGCAAGAGCGGCAAATTCGTGCTGTACCAGAGTATATTGCCAGCCAAGTCGACACCCCCGTTGGCATAGATGTGCCCTTGCCCATTCGGAACGGTGATTACACTGTGCAAGATGATCGGCTCCGTGGTGTCGGTCGTCGTTCCCGAAGGGGTATACGTCGCCAAATAAACATTCGACGGAATAGAGCCGGTGGTGAAGTGGAGGGTCGGGCCGGTGTGGACTACAGTGTTAGTCGGACTTATCGTCTCGTAATACATCTTGTACGTGGTCGAGGGGTACATCCCGGCAATGTAGAAATTCATGCTGCTTGTATCCGGCGTAGTTGTGCTATGGCGGCACGGCTGGGGAGACGTTTGCTCAAGCTTCGTGATTCCACCCGGGGGCACCGCGGTTGTCGCTTTAAAGAACACGACCATGTTGTTTGGGGCAAGGCAGGATGTGCCGGTAAAGAGAGCGACCAGCGGGTGGTTGGTGGGGTTGACCGCCGCACAGGCCGACGGAGTTATAGCGCAATTCCCGGAGATTCGTGACGTGACTGTGTAAGGCTCAGTTTGGACAGCCTCGGTAAAGGCGTGCACGTTTTTAACGATAACGCCCACCGTGAAGGCGCCATCGGCACTGCTGGGAGTCCACGAAAAGCTGTTTGTTGAATAATAGCCCCGCCGGACTAGAGTCGGGCTTCCAGTCAGATTGGCGGAAAACTGGTATTCATAAACGGGGGACGTGTCGGGATCGCCGGACACGGTTGCCGTCCATGTGATGGTCGTGCCGACGGGTTGTGGGCTTGACACGCTGGGTACAAGGGAGACGGTAAATGCCGCGAACGCAGGGCTCGCCGCGAGTAGAAACAGGCCGCCAAGGAGCGGTACTAGCTTTCTGTTCATTGGTTTCCTTTTATAACTCAAATTCAGAGAACATCAGTGGCCACGTAAGCAAACAGCCGAGTACGAGTTCGATTTGCAAGACGATGACCCACTGCGTTTGGACTTAAATACTACTAGAGTTCTCCTAGACTGTAAAGAGCTATCGGCCATTAAAAACATGCGAAGAGACCGGAGTATTAGAAGGTAATTATTCATGCAAATCAACAAGTTATGTCGCTGATAGACGGCGGCAGGACCAGCGAACGTAGGCAACGAATAGTACCATACGAACCGGTTTAGTACGGTGGTTCCATGCGGCCGAGGCGGATCTCTTCAGGGGTGTTCCTAAAAAGAAGACGAAAGCGGCAGCCGCCGGCTGGAGCAAGCGGCCCGAGGGAGTGCGGTCGATGGCCTGCATTGGAGTGGCGCGGGAGGCGCCAGCGACGCGTAGCGGGCCGGCCGAGCAACCTGCGTCCACTAGCAGAGGAACAGCGAGGCACAAAGGAACCCCGCGCCGATTGTAAATCTGGCGCGGGGTTCCTGTCTTAATGAAGCGATCCGGTCCGGATCACGACGTCCGAATCCTTAGTACAGGACCGGATTGTACATGCTCGACATACGGAAGGTTCGATATGTGCCTTCCGTTGCCGCCATTGAATAGACGACGGGTGCACCGGTCGTATTGGCGGTCTCCGTGGAGGTTGTGTTGAAGGCACCGTTGACGATGCCGGAATCGCAATACAGGCCGCCGCTGGCCAGGAGCTGGGCGCTACCTAGTGCAAAGGAGTCGGTACCGACGTCACCATCGATGTTCAAGTTCGACGTCAAAGCTTTCTCATTGAGGAAGTACAGCAGGCAGCGGCTGTTGCCGCCGGGATCAAATCCCCCGGTTTTTGTCCGCTCATTTCCATCGTCGAAGAGAGTCAGGAACGGGAGATTGTTGATGATCTGAATGTTGGCGTCGTGCTGGTGGGAGTTCCAGGGGTATCCCAAGTCGTACGAACCAGTCGTGACGGGGTTGTTGGTCGTGACTGACAATAGCGGGAGGGCATTCCCATTTTCATCCTTCAAGTCAGTCGGACCTAGTTCCCACATGACGTGTCCATCGCCGGTCCCGTTCCCGTAGTTGATCTTGTAGACGACATCCTGGTGACGCGAGGAGATCACCATGTTGCCGTCATAAGAGGTGTACTGGATTGAGTTGGTATGCTGCCAGTCGACTCCTACGGTAAAGGGCACGCCGGTTGCGAAATTAATTGCAGTCACTGGGGGGCATCCTGGTCCGGCCGGGGCCATACAAGTTTCGCCCAACGGCGGCGCCTGATTCAGGTTGAAGTGCGTGGCCTCGTCCCAATTCCAGACCAGTTTGAGGTTCGAATTGAGAACTACAACCTGTTCAGCGAGGATGTCCTTCGGCGCGGTACAAGTGCTGCCCTGAGCGCCCAATGTGGTGGGGTCGAAGAAGCATTCCGCTTCGGACGGCGAAACGTTTTCTTCGTCGGCGATCATCAGAATGTCGCCTGTCGGCGCGGCGTTTGTCAGACCATACACCCGGCGGACTTCGTGGTTGAACTGGGTCAGGGCCTTTTGGCCAGCGGCAACCATTTGCTCGCTGACGGCACCGACGGACTCTTCGAGAACCGTGTTTCCCGCCAGATCCACTTCGCGGAAACCCTGAGCGTAAACATCCGTTCCGCCTCCATAGAAGCCTAAGAAGTTACCGCCCAGCTCAGTCCGAATCGGAGGAACATTTGTGGAGTACCACAGTATGTTTCCCGCCAGGTCGACGGCCGCTGCAGCGTAGATATGCCCATGCGCGTCTGGAACAGTGATATCGCTATGCAGGATGATCGGCTCCGTCAGGTCGGCTGACGTTCCGGAGGGGGTAAAGGTCGGAAAATAAACCGTACCGGGAATAGCGCCCGTGGTGAAGGTTAAGGTCGGGCCGGTGTGGACCACTGTGTTAGATGGAGTCAGCGTTTTGTAATACATGCTGTAAGTGGTGTTCGGATACATTCCGGCAATGTAGAAATTCATGCTGCTTGTATCCGCCACAGTTGTGGTATGGCGGCAGGGCTGGGCGGCCGTTTGCTGAGTCGCTGTGATTCCACCCACTGGCACCGCAGTTGTGGGTGTAGAGTACACGACCATGCTGTTCGGGGACAGGCAGGACGTGCCGGTAAAGAGAGCAACCAGCGGATGGTTGGTGGTGTTGACAGCGGCACAAGCCGACGGAGTTGTAGCGCAGTTCCCCGAGATGCGCGATGAGAGTGTGAAAGGCGCGGTCTGGCTAGCCTCGGTAAAGTCGTGCACGTTTTTCACGATAACGCCCACAGTGAAGGCGCCATCGGCACTGCTAGGTGTCCATATGAACGTATTCAAGTGAGAATAGCCCCGCCGAATCAGGGTCGGACTGCCAGTCAAGTTGGCGGAAAACTGGTATTCATAAACAGGGGATGTGTCGGGATCGCCGGATACGGTTGCAGTCCAGGTGGTCGTTGTGCCGACGGGTTGTGGGCTTGACACACTCGGTGCAAGCGAGACGGTGAGTGCAGCGAACGCTGGGCTCGCCGCGATTAGAACAAGGCCGCCAAGGAGCGATAGTAACTTTTTGTTCATAGTTTTCCTTCTATAACTCAAAGTCAGAGAACATGCGTTGGCCTTAAATACTACTAGAGTTCATTCAGCCTGTAAAGAGTGATCTGCGATCATGTCGGGGCAAAGTAGAAATGTCCCCATCCCGAGCAAAGTAGAAACGTCCCCTGGCAGGCATTCCAAAGGCTCCCATTCCCTCTTATCAAGAGAAAGTGGTTTCAGGTTGCGGCGGGTTCAGTCAAGGCCGTGCGCCGCGTTTTGCGCGCGCCGAAGGGAAGCCTTGACGGGTTCCGCCGCAAGCTACACAATGCGCGCGAGAGGGGATGGGAACGATCTCTGAAATCGAGGGGGACATTTTCTACTTTGCTAAAAGGGGACATTTCTACTTTGCCGCGACAGAGTGATCTGCGATCATGTGATCTGCGATTAAAACGGGCGGCGAAGTCTGAGCATTCGATGTTCATAAAAGATCAGCAAGTCAGCGTGCGAGAGGACAGGAACGGCGAGGCACAAAACAAAATAACCCTGCGCCGGTTGAAGACCTGACGCAGGGTTCGTATCTCAATCGAGAACATTCATTCTAAACCGCGGGCCCGAACCGCTGTGTGACTACGGGACCGGATTGTACAAGCTCGACATGCGGAAGGTCCGGTAACTGGCCTGATTCACTCCCAAGGAATAATTGACGGTAGCGGTTCCGGTGATCGGGTTCTCCGTGGACAAGGTATTGAGCGTAGGCACTCCGTTCGCAGGGCCTTCACCTACCACGATGGTTTCGGTGATGTATCCCGAATCGCAAGACATGCTGCCGTTTGCCAAGACCTGGCTGCTGCCAAGCGCAAAGGAGTAGGTGCCCACGTTCGAATCGACATTCAGATTCGCCCACAATTGCGTTTCGTTGATGGCATACAACAGGCAGCGGCTGTTGCCACCGGGATCAAATCCGCCGGCCATGACCCGGGAATTTCCATCGTCGAAAAGCGTCAGGATGCGGGCGCCTTCAATCAGAGCGCCTCCCCATTGTATTTCCGCGTCATGCTGGTGGGAATTCCATGGGTATCCCAAGTCGTAGGAACCGACGGTGTTGAAGGCGTTGGTAAGCATCAGCGGGATGGTTGGATTCCCATTGACGTCGTTGAACTCCCTCGGGCCAAGCTCCCACATGACATGCCCATCGCCCGTGCCGTTCGCGTAGTTGACTTTGTAAACGACGTCCTGGTGACGCGAGGAAACCAGGAAATTGCCATCATAGGGGGTGTACTGGACCGAATTGGTGTGGGTCCAGTCGTTGGCAATGGTAAAGGGCGAGTTCGTCACCCAATTGATCGCAGTAATCGGAGGACAACCCGCTCCGCCTGCCGCGCACGTCTCGTTCAGGAAGGCAGTCTGATTCAGGTCGAAGTACTTGCTCTCATCCCAATTCCAGACGAGGCCCATGTTCGAATTGAGAACAATGACCTGATCGGAGATGATGTCGACTGGTACGGCACATGTCCCGCCCTGTGCGCCCAGCGTGCTGGGATTCGCGGTGCAAGCGGCCTTCGTCGGCGAGACGATTTCCGAGGCGCCGAGGAGGACGAAATAGTTATTGGGTGCGGCGGCGGTATTGGCGTAGATCCGCCGAGCTTCGTGATGGATCTCAGTGATGGGCTTCTGCCCTGCCGCGACTAGCTGTTCGCTGAGCGCACCGGTGGACATTTCGAGAACGGTATTCCCGGCAAGATCCACTTCGCGGAAACCTGAATTGTAGAGACCAGTGCCCCAGGCGCCGATCCCCGTATAGTTCCCGCCGATTTCAGTCCGCATGGGAGGGGTATTCGTGCTGTACCACAATGCGTTCCCGGCAAGATCGACGGCCGTGGAGGGGTAGATGTGCCCCTGCGAATTCGGAATGGTGATCACACTGTGCAAAGTAATCGGTTCCGCCAGGTCGGCTGACGTCCCAGAGGGCGTGAAGGTCGGCAGATAAACGTTAGAAGGTATGGCGCCGGTGGTGAAGGTTAGGGTCGGGCCCGTATGGACCATATGACCAGCCGGGTTTATCGTTTCATAGTACATTTCGTACGCGGTATTTGGGTACATACCGGCAACGTAGAAATTCATGCTGGCGGTGTTCGGGACGGTCGCGGTGGCGCGGCAGGGTTGGGGCGCCGTTTGCTGCAACGCCGTGATTCCACCTGGAGGCACCGCGGCCGTCGGTTTGAAAAACACGACCATGTTGTTCGGCTGCAGGCAGGACGTTCCGGTGAAGAGAGCCACCAATGGGTTGTTGGTTGTGTTGACGGCGGAACAGGCGACAGGATTGGTAGCGCAGTTGCCAGACGGGAGTAGCGAGGTCAATGTGTAAGGGGCGGTATTGCTGGCACTGGTGAGGGCGTGCGTGTTCTTGACCGTCACGCCGACAGTGAAGGCGCCCTCCAGGGCATTAGGCGTCCACAAGTACGTATTTGAGGGAGAATAGCCTCGGCGAAGCAGGGTGGGAGCGCCAGTCAGGTTAGCAGTGAACTCGTATTCGTAGCTGGGTGTTGGATCGGGATCGCCGTGTACGGTTGCGGTCCAGGTGATGGTTGTACCGACGGGTGCGGTTGGCACATTGGGTAAAAGAGTGACGGTGAGCGCTGCAAACGCAGGGCTCGCCGCGAGCAGAAGTATGCTAGAAAAGAGCGGAGCTATCTGGATCTTCATTGGTTCCTTAATTAACGCAATCTGCCAGGCACAGTCTCGCCTTCGCAATGAGAGTTCCCATTGTTGGCTGCATTGCTAAACGACCCCTGCGCGCGACGATAAGGAATCTTACTAAAAGTCCTGCGATCTTGTCTAGACAAGCCGAGATATGCAATCTGTACCACACGACCTGACTGCTCGTCGTCAATAATCATATGCACCAATGAGTTACGCTCTTTCTTGAGCGGCGGCTGGGGGACCGCGGCAGTACCGCTGGGACTATGTATCTCCAGCCGATATCCGGGGCGGCGGCATCAGGATGGTACTCTGAACAGAGCATGTCGTTCGTGAAGCGCACTGCTTGAGCACAGACGAACGCATGGGGAATTACCGCGCCCTCATCATCCCTTTGATGTCGATCGTTTGGATCGCGGATACCCTCGCAGCTGCCAATTCTAGCCCGACCTATAGCGCAGAAGTTGGGCCGATATTAGCGAAGAACTGTGTGAGATGTCATGCACCAGGTGGCATCGCCTCGTTTGCGCCTTTCACGTCGTTTCAGGCCGTGCGGCCGTGGGCAAAGGCAATCAAGGAGAAGGTTACTCTACGCGAGATGCCGCCTTGGCCGCCCGATCCCCGCGCAAGTGTCCGATTCAGAAACGACCTTCGCCTCACCGATCAGGACCTGGCAACGCTTCTCGCCTGGGTCGCTGCCGGGGCGCCGGAAGGCGGAGCTTCGAATTCGCTCGCGGCGTCTCGGACCGCCAACGGCTGGCTTTATCCCAGCGGTCGAGAGCCTGACCTCGTCGTTTCGCTACCGGGCGAAGTTCACCTGCCGGCAGCAGGCTTGCTGCCCTACGTACGCTACCTCGTTAAGATACCGCTGCTCCCCGATGTTTGGATTGAGGCTTGTCAGACTCGACCAAGCAATCCGTCGGTAGTACACCACATGGCTATCACCGAGGTCGAACTCGATGACGGCGTTTCCCCTGCCGATCTCGACGCCTTCGAAATAATTGCGAAGCGCATGGGAATCGTGGGCAACCCCGATGCGCTCAGACCCGCAGTTACGTCTCCTGATGGCCGCTCGGTAGTCGATATGCTCGCCATATACACCCCGGGGTCTTCGCTGGAGGTGTTCGGCAACGACGCTGGAAAAAAGCTGAAGGGAGGAAAGAATCTGTACATCGATTTCAACATTCATTACCAAACGACAGGAAAACCGGAGACCGATCGATCTCAGGTTGGGTTCTGGTTCCGCCCAACACCACCCAAACACCAACTCTACCGCGTGCCTGCCGGAACGGGCACGATCATCGCAAACGGTAAGGAGTCGTTGGCGGACGCTGCTGGCGTCAAGGCCGAAGGCACCGGACACGTGATTCCACCGATACCACCAGGAGATCCAAACTACGAGCTAATTGGAGTACAGGCTTTCGGCAGACCGGTCACCTTCTACCAGTTTCAACCGCACGCCCACTTGCGGGCCAAAGACTTTACTTATACGGTGAACTTCCCCGACGGACGGGAGCTGACTGTCCTGACAGTACCGAAGTACGACTTTCGATGGCAACTGGCTTACGAGCTCGAGACGCCGCTGATGCTACCTGCCGGCAGTAAGATCGTAGTGACCGCGCACTACGATAACTCGGCGGACAACAAGTCCAATCCGGCGCCGGATAAGGAGGTTTTTTTCCGCGCGCAGAACCAGAGTTTCGATGAGATGTTCTCGCCATTTGTTCAGTATTCAATTGACGAAGACGCGACGACTCGTCCCAGTGCTGCTGAGGTAGGCCGAGGGAGTCACCTAGAAGTTGCCGGCACCGTCGGGTGTCTACGCCGCAGCCGCGGGGAAGAGTGGATTCTGGATCAAGCAACCAATCCCATCCGGTCGACGACTCAGAGCGCGACCTCAGTAGAGATGAAGTCGGCGTCAGGTGTAGCGCTGGGCAACGATAAGTACATGCTGCTAGGTACTACGGTGTTCGGTCCGGCGAGTTTTGTTGGACGAAGAGTTGCGGTCAAAGGTGTCATAATTCCTGGGCGTCCTGCCCGACTCAACGTCACTTCGCTACAACCTATTTCTGGGACGTGTCCTTCCAACGACGGCAATTGACCAAGCCAGTCTACTCCGAAACATTCGCCGGTTGTCGTAATGACCGGTGGTCACGGCAAACTGAGCGAAAGACACGCTTGAACACGCGAGGGAGAGCCAAGTTCGCCGGTGAAAGCTTCGACTTTGCAGCCGTCAAGCTTGCGAGAGAACGCCGAAGCGCGTGCTACTGCGTCAGGCCGAATATTGACAACTGCTTACGCCCTCCCACGAAGACCTTCCCAGCGGCAACTACCGGAATCAGATTGGGCATTCCGGTAATGATCCACTGGCCCACCTGCGCCTGGAAGAGCTGATTCATGGTCACGGTGTTGCTGCCGGTCTCCGGGTCGAATGCTCGCAGGTAAATTGCCGAGTCGCTGGCCAGGGGTGGCGGTGCCCCAATGGGAAAGTAGGAAGTTCCCTGTGAGAGCGACCAAATAATTGGAAACTTTGTTCCGTTCGAGGATACGCTCGTAAAGAACCCTTGGGGCGCGAACATCTTAACGGGAACCCCCAACGCAACAGATGAGGTGACCAAACTGAGCGCAGGGCTCGGCGAAGTTGACAGCTTCCATACCTTGACCGATTGCCCCCCGCTCGAAACCACCCGCATCTTCCCGTCCCTCGGGTCCTGGAAGTAGGATTCTCCGCACCAGCACCCTCCGATCGGGTAAGTACCAAGCACATTGTTACTCGCGGTGGAACGGCCCCCCAAGGAGTCTTCGTTCATCAGGTACATGTTTCCGTCTTTGCCGGCGGACACCGCCAGATGCGGAATGCTGCCACGCTGATCCGGCAGCAACATGATGCCTCCGGCGCTGAAATCTCCATCAATCGCATCAAGAGCAGGCTGATTGTCGGGAGTATAGAAATCGAGAACCGTACTCACATCGGGCGAAACCTTGACCGCGCTTTCCGAGAGGTTCATGGGATAGTTCCAGGTGATTCCAGTGGGGTCTGAATTGCCGGTCGTAAAGAGAATGTCTCCTGAATCGTCCGCGGCCAGACCAGCACCGGACATCCAGATGGAAGAAAGGAAGTAACTATCCGGCGAGGTTGCTTCGGTATCGAAAACCTGGTTCGCCGCCAATGGCTGCAGAGTCCCTGCCTGCCAGCCCAGCAGCCACCCGCGCGACTGGTTCGCTTTTAGATCGCAGAAGCCTCCAAAGCCCGCGTACACGTTCCCATTCGCCAGCAGGAGGGCGGGACGCTGTCTTTGCACAGTCGCGTTGAAAGTATATGTCGATCCGTCTGATAGCGTGTGCGACGCTGCGACTTGCCGAGCGGGGACCGTGTCCGCCAGGGTGCTCAGAGCGAGTGCGTGAAGAAAGTACTGTGGGCCGTTCGCGGTCTGCGTGTAAACCATGACGTACATGATGTTTGCGACTGGGTCGATGACCGGCGTCGAATTGATCCCAGTGTTCGGCGTATTCCAGCAGCCTAGGGGGTATGATACGGGTGGTCCGAAATTCCGTTGCATCAGGATTTGTCCGCTGAGTGTGCTAATCCCGTAAACGGTGTTACCTTCGGTCGCCACAAAGACAATATGCTGGGGAACTCCGTTGATCTCGACATTGGGCATGATTAGGGGTTGAGCGTCCACCTGCTCATCTAGGGCTATGGTGTGCAGGAGACCAAAGGTTAGGACGTTGACATTAGCGGGGTTCAGGATCGTTTCCTGTGAGTTCCAACCGCTGCGTCTGTTGTCGTAATGGTGGGTAGTCACGGCAATCTGTGCAAAAGACACGCTGGAAAACGCGAGCATCACGAAGGGCAGCGCGCAGTTTGTCAAGGAAAGCTTAAAGTACGAAGCAGCTGACATAAGAGTAGAATAATTCCTTTTTGCGAAGCGAACCAGAATAAGGGACAGTTGTAAAATGATGGCGCCCACTTACGGCGTGGACGGAGTGTACAACGTCGACATACGGAAGGTCCGATAAGTGGCCTCCTGCGCCGCCAGCGTATAGCCGATGGTCGCACTTCCAGTAATGGTGTTCTCGGTGGAAGTCGTCGCCACGCCGCCGATGAAGCCGGAGTCGCAATGCAAGTCGCCATTTGCCAGGGTCTGGCTGCTGCCTGAGCCATTGGAGAAAGAACCTACATCCGAATCGACATTCAGATTCGCCCACAACTCGGTTTCATTGATGGCATACAACAGGCAGCGGCTGTTGCCGTTGGGGTGGAACCCTCCCGGCGCGACCCGCGTATTTCCGTTGTCGAAGAGAGTCAAGATGCGGGCACCTTCAATGACCGTACCGCCCCATTGCATGTTCACGTCGTGCTGGTGCGAATTCCATGGGTATCCCAAGTCGTAGGAACCAACTGTGTTGAGGGCGTTGGAAATCATCAGCGGGAGGGGATTCCCATTGACGTCGTTGAGCGCCGTCCGGCCAAGCTCCCACATGACATGTCCGTCACCGGTTCCGTTCGCATAGTTGATCTTGAAAACCAAGTCTTGGTTTCCCGCCGAGATCATGAAGTTGCCGTCATAGGCGGTGTATTGGACGGAGTTGCTATGGGTCCAGTCGTTCGCGACGGTAAAGGTTGCGCCAGTTGCAAAATTATATGCAGTAAGGGGAGGGTCAGGGTCACTTGGGTTGGGTGTGTACGTTTCCCCCAGGATGGCAGCCTGATTTAGGTTGAAGTAGTTGGTCGCATCCCAATT
This sequence comes from uncultured Acidobacteriaceae bacterium, assembly GCA_963771305.1. Taxonomy (GTDB): domain Bacteria; phylum Acidobacteriota; class Terriglobia; order Bryobacterales; family Bryobacteraceae; genus CAJCIT01. Next base: position 133,307 of record CAVYTS010000016.1, on the reverse strand, counting down.
CCATACCAGACCGAGGTCGGAGTTAAGAACGACGACCTGATCGTAGAGGATGTCGACCGGGCTGGCGCATGTGCCGCCCTGGGCGCCGAGTGTGCTGGGATCGTTGGCGCAATCAACAGCCGATGGCGAAACCGTCTCCGAGGTACCGAGCATCACAATGTCACCCGTAGGCGCGGCACTGGTGGGACCGTAAATCCTCCGCACGTCGAGATGGATTTGATTAATAGGCCATTGTTCACTCGCTTCCAGTTGCTCGCTGATGGCCCCGGCTGACATTTCGATTATCGTGTTTCCGGCAAGATCCACTTCGCGGATACCTTGATAGTAGGGATTGCCGATGCCTCCAAAGACACCGAAATAGCTCCCGCCGAGTTCAGTGCGAAGGGGATAGACATTCGTCGTGTACCACAGGACGTTGCCCGCCGTATCGACAGCCGTAGCGGAGATGGTTTTCCCGGTGGCCGGCACGCTCTTCGGGCAGTGCAAAATGATCGGCTGCGTCTGATCGGTAGTCGTTCCGGAGGCAGTGAAGACTGGCAGATTAACGCTCGACGGAATGGCGCCGGTGGTGAAGGTCAGCGTTGGCCCTGTTTGTACCACCGTGCCGGCGGGATTTACCGTTTCGTAATACATCTTGTAAGTGGTCGTTGGATACATCCCCGCAACATAGAAATTCATGCTGGTGGTATTCGGGACTTCTGGAGTGGCGCGGCAGGGCAACGGAGACGTGGCCTGAAGCGCCGTGATTCCTCCATGAGGCACTGCGGTTGTCGGCTTAAAGAACACGATCATGCTGTTGGGACTCGAGCACCACTCGCCGGTAAAGAGAGCGACGAGCGGGTTCTTGGTTGGGTTGACAACGGCGGCAACCCCTTTCGGGAGCCGCGACGTAAGTGCGTAAGGCGCGGTTTGACTGGCATAACTGCCGTCATGAACGTTCTTTACGGTGACGCCAACCGTGAAGGCGCCCTCGACGGAAAGGGATGTCCACGAGTATGTATTTACGGGAGAGAACCCCCGCCGAAGGAGGGTCGGGGCACCCGTCAAGTTGGCGGTAAACTCGTATTCATAGCTGGGGGTCGGGTCGGGATCCCCGGACACGGTTGCAGTCCAGGCGATCGTACTGCCGACGGGTGCGGTCGGCACATTGGGTGCAAGAGCGACAGTCAACGTGGCGAACGCAGGACTCACCGCAAACAGCATGCCGCTAAGGATGGATGCTAGCTTTAATCTCATTTAGTTCATGGGCATACTACTCGACTGTCGGGAACATGTCCAGAAATTTTTTTGAATTCCTTAGATTTGTAATTCGTTTAATCGAGCTGACCTCACATGCGCATAAACCATATGTATCCGCTGGTTGTGCCCGTTAATGCCCGCCCGGCGCGCTCAGGGCTGGCGTCGCCAGAACGATGTATTCCCAGCCGCCCTCCAATAGTATGGGAGCGTACAGATCTGGCAGTGGGATGGAGATGTAGTTCACTCCGTTAGGCTGAGTGAAAACAATGCCCCTTGGCTGGTCCGCTTTGCGGCGTGAGTACGATCGTGTGCATCTTTTTAGCATCGATCGTTCCGCCCTCCGGTTGCTACAATGTACGATGGAGAGACTCCTTTGATCAATAACCGAATGCCACAGTTAAACGCCGCGGCTCCGGGTGCCTATGGACTACCGCTCCTGTCGATCCTCCGGATGTTGTGGAAGCGAAGATGGACCATCCTGCTCACTTCTCTAGCCCTGGGGGCGATCTCGACCGCGTTGGTCTTGGTGTTGCCTCCCGTTTACCACGCCGATGCACTTGTGGTTGTCGATTCGCAGAAGATCCCCGAGTCCTATGTTGTCAGCTCCATAAACTCTGACATAAACGAGCGCCTATCCGCCATCACGCAGCAGATCATGAGCACGGCCCGACTGCTTAAGATCATTTCAACCTACGACCTGTATCACAAGGAACGCGAGACGAGGCCGCAAGAAGAAGTCATTCTAAAGATGCGGCGTGACATTTCGATCGACATTGAACGAGGCTGGAAAGGGGCGAAACCGAACGGATTTCGCGTCGGCTACCGGGGCAGGAACCCGGTGATCGTAGCCGAGATCGCCAATCAACTTGCGAATTTGTATATCGAAGAGAACTTAAGATCGCGAGAGAGTCAGGCAGCGGGCACGGCGGATTTCGTCGACAGTCAACTGGTTCAGGCCAAGAAGTCTCTTGAGGAAACAGAGGCTAAAGTTTCTGAACTGAAGCTGAGGTACAAGGGCGAACTTCCTGAAGAAGCCACAACGCTGATTGCAGGCATCAGCCAGCTCCAAACGCAGTTGCAGGGCGACCAGGACGCGATCTACCGCCTCCAGCAGGAGAAGGCGGTGCTCGAAACCAATTTGGACACCGCGAAGACGTCGGCGGATTATATGACGAAGTTGGCGACGACTCCCCCCCCGGCCGCAAGCGTGCCTCCCACCCCGCACATCTGGGACGCTGATGAGCAGCAGTTGAGGGTGCTGCGGGGCAAATACACGGACGATTACCCTCAGATCGTCACCCTGCGGGCCGAGATTGCCCGCTATAAGCAACTTGAAGCGGAGGAGGCCCGCGAGGCCATGGCCGCTCGCCAGGCCGAGCAAGCAACTAAGGGTCCAGCCGCTGCAGCCACTCCTGCTGGTCCCGCGGTGCCCCCTGCGCTAGGCATCGAGATGATCCAGCAAAAGGGGAACATCGCGAATATGAACACCAGAATGCAGCTGATCGATCGGAGCATCGCCGGGCTTAACGCGGACCGGGATCGAGTCATCAATGCAATTCGCGACTATCAATCTCGTCTAGAACACGTGCCCATCGTCGTGCAACAAATGGCCGCTATCACGCGTGACTACGACATCTCAAAACGCAACTACTTATCGCTCCTGGATAAGAAGATTTCATCGGGAATGGCTACAGACATGGAGCGGCGCCAGCAATCCGAGCGATTCATCATCGTGGATCCGGCGCGCGTTCCGGAAGAACCGATAGAGCCCAACCGGCCGTTATGGGGCGCTATTGGCGGGCTCTTGTCGATCGCATTAGGGTTTATGGTCGGCTTCGGTCTGGAACTGAAGAAGAAGGCGCTGCTTGGAGAGTGGGAACTGTCGCCGCAATCGGTGGTCCTGGGCCGAGTGCCTTACATGCGGGCCGTGCCACCACCGTCCTTGCTGAAGCGCCTCGCCGTGGTTTCAGTGGCTACGCTCTCGCTTGGCGCGGTGTTGGCCGGTCTGTACCTCCTCAGGAACAGATCTTAAAGATGTACCAGCAGCTCTGGAATCTCGATAAAGATCCATTTTCGCTGACGCCAGATCCTGAGTTCCTCTTTCTCACAGGAAAGCACCAGGAGGCCTTGTCAGCATTGCTGCTTGCAATCCGGTGCCGCAAGGAGTTCCTGGTTCTGATTGGCGAGGCGGGCACGGGAAAAACGACACTCATCAACAAACTACGGCAACTGTCGCCCAACGTCCGGTTCTGTGTGATCCGCAACCCGACGGTGAACGCGGGCGAATTCCTGGAGTTGGTTCTTCTAAACTTCGGCCTAAAGGATCTGCCTCAGGGAAAAGCGCAGCGCCTGGTTCGGCTTCAGGAGTTTTTACTGGCCGGAGAAGAAAATCGGAAGACGTCGGTTCTGATTGTGGATGAGGCGCATAAACTGAGCTTCGAATTGCTTGAGGAAGTGCGGCTTCTGGCAAATTCTGAGGGCCCGACTCACCAGCTTCTTTTGCAAGTCATTCTCGCGGGTCAGCCGGAGCTACTCGAGGCCCTGGGCCGTGAAAACATGCAGCAATTCACGCAGCGCGTCTCACTGTGGGCGAAGGTGGGGCCGCTTAGTATGCCTGAAGTTCCGGAGTACGTCAAGGCGCGGTGGAAACGAGCCGGGAGCGATCAACCGTTTCCCTTTACAGACGATTCGCTGGCAGCGATCGCAGTTCAGTCCGGAGGCATTCCTCGACTTATTAACGCGCTGTGCAGCGGATCGCTACTATACGCGCTGGGGGCCGGGGTCGAGGTTGTCGATAGCGCACTGGTAGCGGAAGCTATGCAGGCGGTCAACTCGGATGTTCCCCCTCCCCCCCAATCGTGCCGGTCGTCGCCAACAGCAAACCAGTTTCGATTGTGCCACCGCCGGCCGTTGCGCCCTTGGTTGATCCAAGCGACCTTGTGGTTGAGGAAGAGACACCCTTTACGTTTCGAACCCTGGAACGTTATATGCCATCCGATGAGTCCCGTAGAACTTGGTGGAAGACTAGAAGAAGACCATGAACAGATTGTTCGACACCTTGAGCAGGCTGACCTCTCGCAACGAACCCGGCCTAACAGCAGGCACCAATTGGCCGGAAACATCGGCGCAGACCGGCAGTGCTACCCCGGAATTGCCCGCGGCACCGGGAAAAGCCGTACAGCCCAGCTACCGGAACGTGTCCCTTAAAGTCTCGGCAACCGCGCCATTGCTGCCCTTCGAAGACAAGAACTTACCTGCCGCTGAGCAGTACCGGATTATCAGGACGAAGATCCTGCACCATCGCACTCATCCGAAGATTATTGCGATATCGAGCGCAGGCCGGGGTGACGGGAAGACCACCACATCCATTAACATCGCAGGAGCACTGGCGCTACGCAAAGACGTGACGGTGCTTTTGATTGACACTGACATGCGGCAGAGTACCATGGCCGACCAACTTGGCATTCCTCCGTCGCCGGGATTAGGTGAAGTACTAGCCGGAGCCGCTCTGTTACAAGATGCGATCGTCCACGTCACCGAGATCCCAAACTTGTATATTCTGCCCGCGGGCGAGAGCGAAACGAATCCCGCCGAGCTGCTCGATTCTGCGCAATGGCGAACTTTGGCGCAGCAGTGCAGTGCCGCCTTCCGCTACGTCATCCTGGACGCCACGCCGGTTGAAGCCGTCACGGACTATGAGCTGGTCGAGCAGGTTGCCGATGGGCTGATCCTGGTGGCCCGGCCCGACCACACCGATCGTGCCGCATATGCGCGTGCAGAGAGCGCAATTCAAAAAGGCAAGCTGCTGGGCACCGTGTTGAACGGAGTGCCATCCTGGTTCGGCCGGAAAAGTCACGGCGCTTATCACTACTACGCGAAGCCATCTGCCCGCCCAAACCGGTAAGGGGAGTTCCATGTGCGGAATCGCAGGTATCTTTAGCGTATCGGGGGCCGAACCCGACATCTCGCTTGTCAAAGCGATGTGCGACCGCATGACGCACCGCGGTCCGGACGGCGTAGGCTACTACCAGGGTAGTGGAGTGGCGCTTGGCCATCGCCGGCTGAGCATCATCGATTTGAGCACCGGTGAGCAGCCAATGAGCAACGAGGACGGGAGCGTCCAAGTCGTCTTCAATGGTGAGATTTACAACTATCGCGAGCTTCGCGACGATCTTGTCAGGCGCGGTCATCGCTTTCGTACACAGAGCGACACGGAGGTACTGGTTCATCTCTACGAAGATGTTGGCGATCGGATTCCGGAGTACCTCAATGGTATGTTCGCGTTCGCGATCTGGGATGGCCGTGATCGGAGCCTTTTTCTGGCAAGAGATCGTGCCGGCGAAAAGCCACTTTACTATTCCGAGTCTGTGCCAGGCTTCCGGTTTTGTTTCGCGTCCGAGTTAAAGGCGCTCGCTGGACTACCGGGGGTCGAAAAGGACATGGATCCCGCGGCCTTGGCTGACTACCTGGCATTCGGGTATGTGCCCGATCCGGCGACGATATATCGATCCATAAAAAAACTGCCTGCGGCGCATACCCTCCGCGTCAACGCCCACTGTATGCATCAGAATCGTTACTGGAGGCCATTTGCCGAGGGCCCGGCCCAGGAGAGCTTCGAATCAGCAACCAGCGCACTCGACGAGCTGCTAAGGGATTCGGTCTCCCGCCAGATGATGAGCGACGTCCCGCTGGGTGCATTTCTCAGCGGCGGAGTCGATTCGAGTGCCGTCGTTTCGTATATGGCGGAGGCCACTCCGATACCCATTCAGACCTTCACGATTGGATTTGACCACAGAGAATTCGACGAGACATATTACGCCAAGCTGACTTCTCAACGCTATCGGACTCAGCACAGCGAGCGTATCGTGACCCCGTCGATCAGAGATTGTATGGGCGTGCTGGCGAAACACTACGACGAGCCATTTGCCGACTCCTCAGCCATCCCGATGCTCTACCTAAGCAGCTTGGCCAGGAGCCGAGTGACGGTCGCGTTATCAGGCGACGGGGCCGATGAAATCTTCGGAGGGTACCGCCGTTATGCCTTCGCGGTCGCCGAAGAACGGGTTCGGTCCCGTCTGCCGACCAAGCTGGGCCCGCGCTTATTCCGATTTGCGGGCCGCATGTATCCGAAGTTCGACTACCTGCCACAGCGGTTCCGGGCCAAGACGACTCTCATGAACCTGGGGCAGGGACTTGCTGATGCTTACTACACGACAATGTCGGCATTCCGCGACGAGGACCTGGAGAGGGTTCTGTCGCCCGAGATGCGAGCCCGCTGCGGCGGCTATTGTCCTCGAGCAAATTTCCGAGACCGGTTTCTTGCTTTCCGGCATTTGGGGCCGCTACAGCAACTGCAAGCCGTGGATTTCGAAACCTACCTGCCGGGGGACATCCTGGTAAAAGTAGATCGCGCCACAATGGCGTACAGTCTCGAGTCGAGGTCTCCTTTCCTCGACCACCGGCTCATTACAATGGCATCTCACCTCCCGTCTTCTTTTAAGATTCAAGGCCGGCAAGGCAAGAGAGTCTTCAAGGCGGCTGTCTCCAAGAGATTGCCCCTGGAGATAATGCGCCGGAAGAAGATGGGCTTTTCGGTTCCCCTGGCAAGCTGGTTTCGCAATGGTTTGAAGGCCGACTTCGAGTGGATGCTTAACCAGGGCGCTTGGACCGAGTATCTCGCAGCCGACGAAGTCAGCCGGCTCTGGGCCCAACATCAATCGGGCCTGCGAGACCATAGCCGCAAACTCTGGATCGTCATGATGCTGGGAGCGTGGAGTTTGTTCCATCGGGAGGGCCTTGATATGGGCTGTCTTCCCATGTTCAACAACAAATGAGACGCGGGCACACGATGTCGTCAGACGGAAGGCGGCTGTTATGCGCCAGCAGCGCCCTCCTGGCATTCTCATTAAGCTGCTGGGCGGCGCCGCAGAACTCAATCTCTATCAGCTCCCTGAATAAGAAATCACAGCCGGGGCGGCCATTCAGCATTTCTCGGGTCTTCGCTGCCGGTGAGATTCCTAACTTTGCCCAAGCTCGCGTCAAGGAAGCATTGATCCCCACCCAATGCGATGTGAAGACTCGCTGGCCTGACGGCAGCCTGCAACACGCGATTGTCAGTTTCGTCGCCGATGTTCCAGCGGCAGGAAAGCTCATCGTGGAGTTCATCAATCAAACCGACGGCGGGAAACCTGGAGGCCTTGACAAGGCTGGCATGCTGGCACAAGACTGGCAGGCCTCTATCGAATTGCTCTCTCGCGGTTCGGCGCAATCAATCGATGCGAGACGGATCATCACCGACTGGACGGGAGATGCGGCGGATGGGCGCGTAGCGTATTGGTTATTCGGAAGCGTCTGCACGCAGGTGATTCTGCAGGATTCCAGCCCAACCCTGGCTTACGACATGGGCTGGGATCAGTACAAGTCACTGCATCCGCTTTTCGTCGTCACGTTTTATCCCGGAGCGCAGGCCGGCGTGAAGGTGGAAATGATTCTAGAGAACGAGTGGAGCACGAAGCTGCAGGATCAAAGCTATGCTCTTACGTTACGGTCGCATGGAGAGGTAGTATATTCGAAACCGACATTCACTCACTATGCGAGGACGCGGTGGCGAAAGGTCTATTGGAGCGGCCCAGAGCTGGCGCCCGTAAAGATCGACTACAACCTGCCTTATCTGGAATACACCAAGGTGATTCCCAATTATGATCTCTCCAAGAGCGTGCCGGGAAACGCGGTATCAGAAGATGTAAACAGTTTTAAACGGTCCGACCATGGAGACATCAATGGAAACGCGTTGTGGACGAAGTTTATGCCCGAGACCGGCGGGCGACCAGACCTTGGCCTGCTGCCAGCGTGGTATGTCCGCTATCTGTATACATTCGATCCGGGCGAGTACGCAGTGATGTTGGGCAACGCGGCTGCCGCCGCGTCCGTGCCGATTCATGTTCGCGAATCGGCAAGTTCTCTGTTTTATGACAGCGCCGGTCAGGTGCCTGCCTTTGGGTGGTCGTTTTCGCTGAATGCACGCCCCAACGAGCGCATCCAGGACCTACCCTCGCTCTCGCCTCTCAGTTCCGCTCACGGCTGGACTCCCGACATTGCGCACGTCGGCAACTTCGCCTACATTCCGTATCTGATTACGGGCGACTGGTATTTCCTGGATGAGATGTTTCAGTTTGCCTCGTGGGCGATCGGCTTGTCGGACCCAAGCATGACGGAGGGCTATGCTCGCCACGGTAACTGGGGCCTGCTGACCAACGCGATTCAGACGCGAGGGGTGGCTTGGGCAACCAGGGACTTGGCCGAGACGGCGTTTATGGCGCCCGACAGCGTGCCTCAAAAGCGCTACTTCACGGAGATTCTGGCGAACAACATTGCGGCGTGGGAAGGCGCGCAGAACATCACCAATGGAGCTTTCTACAACACCGCTCCCGGCTCGAAATGGAGTTGGGGCCGGATTGGCATTGCGAAGAACGCCAACAATCCGCTGCACTTCCCCGACCTGGGAGACGAATACGCATCGAAAGACGCCATGGATACGAATCCGGCGAATCCGTCGATGGTGCAAGTGGTCGGGGAACCGTGGGAATACAACTATTTGCATGTCGTTTTGGGACACGTTACGGAGTTGGGTTTTCCCATCACCCAGGTTCAGCGGACGCTGGCCAAAAACCTACTAAACCAATTGGTGAATCCGGCCTACAATCCTTACTTGGCTGGGATGTATCGGATGCCCGTGATCTGCGCATCCACCAAGACCTATTACACCGACTGGTCCTCGGTGAAGGAGGCATTTGATCCCAAGTCCCGGAATGTCAAAGCTTGGCTCGACAACGGCGATGAGAACATTTCCAGCGGGTATCCGCATATCGCACGAGCCGCAGCTAGCTTCCTTCCCGGAATTGACGACGACACGCTCAGTGGTCAGGCGGCTTGGAACTGGATAAACGCCCACGTCGGTCACCAGGATCTGCTGGGTACCGACCCAAGCTGGGCCATAGTACCGAGATAAGCTCGGGCCAGTCCGCCATTAATTAGCGAAGACTTGGCGAATATATCGGCGTTGCCCGAAGACTATTGTTGAAATAGTCCTATTACCTATAGTACTCTAGTTTCTATAAATGCTAGTACTGATACTAGTACTGAGGTTAGCAAATGAGGCAGTTCGCCAAGTCTTACCTATTTAAAGGACGCCGGGGCGTCCAGGCTTTGATTGCACTCCTGTCGTGGAGCGTCTGCTGCTTGGGAGCGCCCAGCAACTCCGTCACGATCACCGAGGGCGGTGGCCTTAACCAGCCGGCACGCCCTTTCGCGATATCCCGCGTGTTCGCGAAGGGGGAGATTGCCAATTTCGCGCAGGCACGCGTGAACGGAACGCCTGTTCTCACGCAGTGCGACGTAAGAACGCGCTGGCCGGGTGGCAGCTTAAAACACGCCGAGATTACCTTCATCGCGGACCTTCCCGCCTCCGCTACATTGACCGTGGATTTTGTGAATCAGAAGACTAGAAACAATTCAGGTGCACTCAACAAGGAAGGCATGTTGGCACTAAACTGGGACGCAGAGATTGATATCACGAACGGGTCGACCCTGAGCATCCACGCCCGGCAGATTGTGAGCGATTGGGCCGGCAATGCCAGCGACCTTCGAGTAACGTACTGGCGCAGTGGCCCGATCTGCACCCAAGTGATCCTGGAGGACGCCAGTTCCACGCTGGCATATGACATGGGATGGGATCAGCACAAGTCTCTGCATCCGATCTTTCTCGCCTCATTCTTTCCAGGGACCCAATTCGGCGTGAAGGTGGAAGCGATCCTCCAAAATGAGTGGAGCACGAAACTGCAGGATCAGAGCTATTCGCTGGCGATCCAGGCGCTCGGCGTGCCCGTCTATACCAAGCCCCTATTTACACATTATGGGGAGACGGAGTGGCGAGAGGTTTTTTGGGTCGGGAATTCTCCGGGCCCGATGAACATCGATTACAACCTGCCCTATCTCATCTACACGCAGGTAGTCCCCAACTACGACTTGTCGAAAGTTGTCCCGCAGAGCAGTATCGCTGCGGACCTGAAGAGCTTTGACCAATCCGATAGGGGTGGCATCGAAGGGAGCGCTTTATGGGCCAAGTACATGCCGACGACGTCCGGTCGGCCGGACATCGGCCTGTTTCCGGCCTGGTATGTGCGTTATCTGTACACGTTCAATCCAGGCGAGTACATTGTCATGCTCGGGAACGCGGCGGCGGCGGCGGCCGTGCCGATTCATATCCGCGAGTCAGCCAGTGCGCTGTTCTATGACGGCGCTCAACAGACACCGGCGTTTGGTCTGCCATTTTCGATCAATGCGCGTCCCAATCAGCAGATCCAGAACCTGCCGACGCTCTCGCCGCTCAGTAAGGTGAATGGCTGGACGGCCGATGTTGCCCATCTCCCCAACTTCGCCTACATTCCGTACCTGATCACGGGCGACTGGTACTTTTTGCAACAGATGTACCAAATGGCTTCCTACGTTGCCGGCCAGTCCGATGCGAGCACAGTCGACACTTGGGGGCGCCATGGCAACTGGGGATTGCTGACCAATGCGATCCAGACGCGGGGCGTGGCCTGGGCTACCCGCGAAGTGGCCCAAACGGCCTTTATGGCTCCCGACGGATCGCCCGAACAGGGGTATTTTACGACTATCCTGAACAACAACATTGCGGCCTGGGAAGGCGAGCAGAACATCACTACCGGCGCGTTCTATAACCCCGCGCCGGGATCGATTTGGAGCTGGGGCCGGGTCGACGTCGAGAATAATTCTTATAACCCGCTGCACTTCGCCAATCAAGGCGATCAGTACGCCACGAAGGACAACATGGACACCAATCCAGCGAATCCTGATCTGGTGTACGTGGTGGGTGAACCGTGGGAATACAACTATCTGAACATCGTATTCGGGCACGTGAGCGAGCTGGGTTTCCCCATCACGCAAGTGCAGCAGACGGTTGCCAAAAACCTGTTAAACCAGCTTGTGAATCCGGCTTACAATCCATATCTGGCGGGCATGTATCGCATGCCGGTGTTGGAAGCCTCGACCAAAACCTACTACACCGACTGGGTTTCGGTGAAGCGGGCATACCTGCCGTTACTGCAGAACACACAAGTCTGGCTCGACAACGCCGACAACAACGTCTACTCCGGCTACCCTCACATTGCCAGAGCGGCGGCCAGCTTTCTTCCGCCCATCAACGACGGCCCGTTCAGCGGCCAAGCGGCGTGGGACTGGATCAATGCCAACGTTGGCTACCAGAATCTGCTCGGGCTGGATCCCGAGTGGGCGCTTTTGCCACGCTGAGAAGGGGCACTCTTGCACGTAGCCGGGTGTGTGGGGCCGAGAAATAAAACCTCAGCACACAGGCAACCCGCCCGGTTTTCAGCGGCGGTTAAACAGTTAAGGGGTCAACGCCCGCAGCCAGATTGATACCTATCGGTGCCAGTTCCGAATGGTCCACGGCGCCCCTACTTTGATCTTAGCTCGCTCCCAACTTTTCAAAAGCTGCGTGCCAAATGGCAAGACCTTCTATCAATTTGCTGCGCCACTCGTGTTGCGATTCGTTCCATTTGGGACCAGGCGTCCACGCGTTCGGCAGAGCATCTACAATCTCGCCGAAACACTGATGGTAGGTTTTGCCCTGTAACGGAATGGATCGAAGAGCGACACAGAGATCATCAGTAAGGATCATGCCATTGCGCTCCACATCCAAATCCTTCCAGAGGTCATGGGGATTGCGCTCCTGGCGGACTACCGGCTCTCCGAACGACACGACATCCCCAAAATTTTCCGCGATGCGGGTGAGGATGTAGCTCCCCCAAATGTCGTCATAGCGGCCGTTGTAGGGACTCAGAAAATATCCGGGTATTGAGTCTCGCATCAAGGCCGTGTTTTGAGAGTTAAACGGGGACCACGTGCCGGGGCTAAGAACAAAGTTGGCTCCGGGCCATTGGCTATTGAAGCCTCGTACGACGATCTGCCGATCCATCCGGGTTAGTGCATCGATATCCGGATTGTCGAGCCAAAAGCCTGCGTTTACCACAACGCGGGCTCTTAAGCGGAAGCTGCTGCTGAATTGGCTGTCTTCGAGCCAACGGATTTTCTGCGGAAATCCACGATGATAAAAAGGCACGTCGTGATCGGTAGCAAGGCAAGAGCACACATTGAACCAGCCGGATGTGGAACTGAATGCCAGCAGATCAGGTGATGTGCCAACCACGGAATGCAGCCCGACGAAGTCCTGGTCCATCACAAAATTGTCGTCGTCGATGGTGATCACCACGTCGGCGCCGTTTTCATATGCCATAAGGATGCCGATGTTGCGACGCTGGATCGAATCAAAGCGCAGGTGGCTCCATAGCTCCGGAAATCGTTCCATGTACTTCTGCTGGGCCGGGATGTCAAAGTAGGCGCACGGGTAGTGCGGCACCGTTTTGCAGAAATCACCGGTTTCGGGCGGGCTCTTGCGATCCCCAATGACGATGAAATCAAGCTCTTGATGCCCGTATTGGCGGGCATTTTGAGCGTACTTAGTCAGTAGTTTCGGAATGTTGATAGTGGTGGTGACGATCGTAACCTTCAATGAACTCTCCCAATTCAGTCAATAGCGTTCCGGCCCAGTTTTTTAACTCGCTCTCTCGCCGCCTGGAGCACGCGGGAGAAGCCTTCTTCCAGAGAAATTTCCGGCTGCCAATCCAGCGCCCGCCGCATGCGCGTCGGATCACAATAGCGGGATTGCACCCCTACGGGCTGGCCGATCTTGGGTTTCACGGCCGCAGAATAACCCGCCAGCTTGACGAATAGCGCAGCCACCTCCAGAAACGTGGTCAACTGGCCCGTGCCGATATTGATGCCCGACCCGTCGTGAATACGGTCAATCGTGAGCAGCATTGCGGTGATGCAGTCTTCAATGTGCACAAAATCCCGCCCCTGCTCCCCGGTGCCCCAAACGACGACCGGATCATCGCCGCGCGCGACGCGATAAGCAATAGCCGGTACAGGATAGCTCAAGTCCTGATCTTCGCCGTACCCGGAAAATGGACGTACGCACCCGATCTTGATGCCGTACTGCCGGGCCGCCAAGTGGCTCAGATATTCGCCGGTCAGTTTGCTCCAGCCGTATGTCATGTCGGGCTGGCCCAGATCGCCGGAAACAAAGTCGATCATTTCTTCCTGCAGCGCCACGTGCCCATCCTTGCGCTGCAGCTTGATGGGATAAGCCGCGCTGGAACTGGCATACAATACCTTGCCAATATTCTCTTTATTGCGCACCAGCCAGAGGAAGAAGAGGGAGTCAATGCCGAGGTCAACAGCAACGTGCATGGGATCGCCGTCGATCTTGAGACGGCCGCCGACAACGGAGGCCAGAGCGAACACGTAATCGAGTGCCGGAAAATCAAGGCGGCCTTCCGGAATCGTACCGAGCTGCCGCAACATGGTGACGGCGAGGTCCTCATGAACAAATACTACTTGCCGGCCATCGCAACGGTATCGGGTAACCCGGCCCTCGGCGATTTCTCGGGTTCCGCCAAGCCACTCGTCCGGGTGCAGGCCGGTACTGAGGTCGTCGATGATCCACAGATCGTTCCCGGATTGGAGAAGGCGCCTGACGAGATGGCGTCCCACAAACCCGCACGCTCCGGTAACTAGAGCGGTCATTCTGGCTGCCTCCTTAGCAGTTGCTTCTTGCTTCGGAAGCGGGTCTTCAGAGCGATCCTGAAATAGAGAAAGTTTTGCATGAAAGTGTTATGCGATTCGCCCTCGATGCGGGCCTGCCAAACACAGGGAATCTCCACCACGTTGGCGCCTAGCCGCAGCGGCTTAAGCACGGTTTCCAACAGCAACGGGTGTCGAAGTTCCTCCCACTCGATCTTCTTGACCCACTCGATCTTAAAGATCCGAAAACCGTACGTGAGGTCCGACAGCGAAACGCCGTAGAGCACGCCGAAAGACTTCTGGAAAACCCCGTTCAGCACGCGCTTGATTGGACTGTAGCCCTTAAAACCATCGCGCCCCTGCCACCGCGTGGCGGTCACGATATCGTAGCCTTCTTTGGCCTTTGCGATCAACTCTTTCACCTTGGCAGGATCAGTTTCCAGATCGCTTGCCATTAAAACGACATGGCTGCCTGTAACCCACTCAAACGCGTCACGCATCGCGCCGCCAAGGAACGGACGCACCTGTTGGCGGACCTGGATTAGGGCTGGGTGCTGCTCAGCCAGCCTCCGTGCAATCGCCATGGCGGGTTCGGTCGTTTTCCCGCAAACCACAATCAGGATTAGGGAGATTTCGTTTGGATTCTCAGCCAGGAGAATTTCCACTGTCTTCTCTAGCGAAGTGGTCTCGTCGATAACCGGAAGGATGATGGCTGCCTGCATCGGAAGATTTGCACGACGGATACTAGGAGGGAACGTTCCCAGGCGTCAAGCAGCCAGCACTTTTGCCAGCGCCCTTCCTGCAATCCCTCCGAAACCAATTGCTAGCCATCGTTGGCGACAGTAACCTAACCGTCCCTCGCGGCCAACAACAGTAGAAGCATCCCTAGCTTAATCGAAAACTATAGCACAGGGTTTGTTTGCCCAGAAGAGAAGCATGGGACATTTCTTCTCGCGTGATGAGGGTGTGGACCGCTGCCGCGCTGTCATGCTCATGGCCATGCTGTGGTCGGGCGTTTGTTACGGCACCATCCCTAGCAACTCGATTGTCATCTCCGAGCTTTCAAACTCTGCACAAACAGGAAGGCCATTTAGCATCTCCAGAGTTTTTGGTGAAGGTGAGATACCCAATGCTGCGCAAGCGCGACTAAACGGGAAGCTCCTTCCCAGCCAGTGCGATATTAAGACGCGCTGGCCTGATGGAAGTGTCCAACATGCAATCGTGAGTTTTGTTGCGGATCTCCCTGCGTCGGGTAAATTGATGGTTGATTTTGTGAACACAAGCCAGCCGATTCTGACCTCCGGATTGAACAGGGCAGGGATGCTAAGCCTGAATTGGGATGCCGAGATCGACGTGACCAACGGGTCAGTTCAATTCGTCGATGCGAAGACCATTCTGAACGACTGGACCGGCTCGCCAAACGACCATCGCGTCAGGTTTTGGTTGCGCGGCCCGATCTGCACGCAGGTGATTCTTGAGGACGCCACTCCAGCGTTGGCCTACGATCTGGGTTGGGATTCACACAAGTCGCTACACCCGATTCTCGTGGTCACGATCTATCCGGGAACCAAGGTCGGCGTGAAGATAGAAGCGATCTTAGAGAACCAATGGAGCACGAAACTGCAGGATCAGCGTTACGCTCTGATGCTGAGGTCACACGGGGCGTCGATTGTTTCGAAGCCGACCTTTACGCACTACGCCAAGACAAGATGGCGAGAGACTTTTTGGAGTGGGACGGCGCCGGGGCCGGTCAAGATCGACTATAACCTCGCATGTCTATCGCACACCAGAGTAGTTCCCAACTTCGATCCGTCGAAGGTTGTTCCCCAGAGCAGTATCGCCGCCGACGTGAGCAGCTTCGACCAGTCGGATAGGGGCGGCATCGAAGGGAGCGCTTTGTGGACCCAATACATGCCTGAAACAGGGGGCGGCCGAACAGACATTGGCCTGTTCCCGGCGTGGTATGTGCGCTATCTGTACAGGTTCGATCCCAACGAGTTCGGCGTCATGTTCGCGAACGCGGCTGCGGCGGCATCCGTGCCGATTCATATCCGTGAGTCAGCTGGCTCGCTGTTTTATGACAGCGCTCAACAGATTCCCGCGTTTGGCTTGCCGTTTTCGATTAATGCTCATCCCAATCAGTGGATTCAGAAAATACCGACGCTCTCGGCGCTCAGTACGGCGAACGGCTGGACACCCGATGTTGCACATCTCCCCAACGTCGCCTACATTCCATACCTGATCACGGGCGACTGGTACTTCTTGCAAGAGAAGTACCAAATGGCTTCATACGCTATCGGCCAGTCCGATCCGAGCAAGGTCGATACTTGGGGGCGACATGGCAACTGGGGATTGCTGACCAATTCGATCCAGACGCGGGGCGTGGCCTGGGCCACCCGCGAAGTGGCCCAAGCGGCCTTTATGGCTCCCGATGGGTCGCCCGAGAAAGTGTATTTTGCGGCCATCCTGAACAACAACATCGCGGCCTGGGAAGGCGCACAGAACATCACTAACGGCGCTTTCTATGACCCCGCGCCGGGATCGATTTGGAGTTGGGGCCGGGTCGACATCGAGAACAATTCATACAACCCGCTGCACTTCGCCGATCAAGGTGATCAGTACGCCACAAAGGACAACATGGACACAAGGCCGGTGAATCCGGCTCTGGTGGGCATCATAGGCGAACCGTGGGAGTACAACTACTTAAACGTGTGTACGGGCACGTGAACGAGTTGGGTTTTCCCATCACGCAGGTGCAGCAGACGGTGGCCAAAAACCTGTTAAACCAGCTTGTGAATCCGGCTTACAATCCATATCTGGCGGGCATGTATCGCATTCGGTGTTGGAAGCCTCGACCAAAACCTACTACACCGACTGGGGCTCGGCGAAGCAGGCCTATCTGCCGTCGCTGCAGAACACGCAAGTCTGGCTCGACAACGCCGACAACAACGTTTACTCCGGCTACCCTCACATCGCACGAGCGGCGGCCAGCTTTCTTCCACCTATTAACGACGGCCCGTTCAGCGGCCAAGCCGCCTGGGACCGGATCAATGCCAACGTCGGATACCAGAATTTAGTAGGCCTGGATCCCCAGTGGGCGCTGTTGCCGCGATAGCCCATCGCCACGTGAGCCCGACTTGTTAAGCTGGACATCGTGGCAGGTCCGCGTCCACCAATCGCCGTGGTGATCCCGCTTTACAATAAGCGGGACTGGATTCGGCGTTGTTTGGACTCGATTCAGAGCCAGACATTTCATGAATTTGAAGCCTGCGTTGTAGATGATGGATCCACCGATGACAGCGATTTGATAGCTGGTGCATTCGAGTCGGATCCTCGATTCCGGCTGATCCGTCAGGAAAACCGCGGTGTTGCGGCTGCGCGAAACAAAGGCATCGCCGAGACGACTGCCCCTCTGATCGCGTTTCTGGATGCGGATGACGAATGGGAACCAGGATTCTTGGACGGTGTTGTTTCTCTGACCCAGCGGTATCCAGCGGCTGCGGTCTTCGCGTCAGCATACCGAAGATGTTTCGGGCCAAGTCAGCCCAATGACTCCGAGATCGCGCTCAGACTACAAGGCCAACGCCAATGCGGAATTGTGGAAAGATACCTCCGTTTCATGCCTTCTGGCGATTTCATTTCATCTTCCAGCGTGGCAATTCGAAGAGAAGTCCTAGTCCGTGAGCGCGGCTTCCCTGAAGGCGTTACGCTCGGGGAAGACCGTGACCTCTGGGCTCGCATTGGAATTGCTCATTCCTTGGCTTACGATCCCCGAGTCTTGGCCACGTACCATTGTTGGGGGAGCCTTACGCCTTCCGGTACCGCGAGATCGGCGGTCCCCTTCCCGCATGTTGTCAAAACGTTACGGAGATTACTTCCGAAGCATGCTGCGGATTCGGAAACCACATTATCCATCTATCGTTATATCGATTCGGTTTTGCTACAACATGCATACGAGCTTGTGGCTCGGCGCCAACAGCACCAGTTAATCGATTTTCTCGAGAACCAGAACTGGCATCAGTGGCGTTACCGGTTGACCGCCAGGTGTTTGAGAATCGCCGCCGCGCTGGTACCACTGAAAATCCTGGACTTTGCGCGGGCGAACTCAGAATACATCGCACGCCGCTTCGCTGGGGAATCCACGCGGGTCGTTCACCGCACTGTCTCTTGCGCCCTGAAGCAAAAAAAGGCCGCAGCTTCCGGTGCCAAAAGAGAGTGCTTCTCAAACTAGGCTCCTGGTCTTGACCAAAGTCTGGCTGGTAGCTTGTTTCTATGGCAGGGAAGAACCAACAGCACCTGGGGTCCGATCGTTCTCTGCTTCGTGACAGCAAATGGATAATTCGAAGCATCGCGTATAAGACCGGGTTGTTGTCGTGCTATCGGCGTTTTAGGAGTCGAAACACTGTGACTGTGCTCCTATTCCATCGCGTGTTGCCGCCGCACGATCCACGCTGGGACACGGCCGACCACAGATGGACCATTTCCGAAACGCTGTTCGAAGAATGTATCCACTTCTGCGTCCGACATTACAAAGCTATTTCCATGCAGGAACTGCTGGAGTCTCTCGACAATCATCGGAACTTGCCCGCCAACGCCTTGTTGGTCACTTTTGATGACGGCTGGTCAGACAACTCGCAATACGCCGCCCGGGTCTTAGAGAAGCACCAATGTCCGGCGACCATTTTTGTTACGGCCCAAGCTGTCGACGAGCAGAATTTCTGGCAAGATGAAATCTGCCGTCGTTGGGGCGAAGGCCAAGTATCTTCTGCAGTTTGCCAGCGAGTCTGGGAAGCCGTTGGTGGTGGCCGGAAAGCCCCGTTTGGAGCTTGGAAAGAATTATCATCAATATTCACGCTGACCGCTAAGCTTGCTGTGTTGCCTAAGGGGGATCGTGACCGGTTGGTAGCGGATTTAGGAGCCGTAAGGCGCTCCTCGACCCCGGAAATGCTGTCTCCCAAGGAATTGAGGGATCTGGCGATGTCCGGGATTGTGATTGGTTGCCACGGCATGACACATACGCCTATTCCGTTCGCGCTTGACCAGGATGAAGAGCTCGGCTCGTCGCGCAAACGACTTCAGGAGATCCTGGCACCGGCGCATGACGAGCCGGTGCTCGCGTTTCCCCATGGCCGTTACGACCGGACAGCCGTTAAGGCGGCACGCGATCACGCCTACCGCGTGTTGTTCACAAGCGATCCGATCCTGAATCGCGCAATCGCCCCACCCGCCGTCTTGGGCAGAATCAATGTGGATGCGGCTCACATCGTCGACGTTTCCGGAAACTTCTGTCCCGAGCGGCTGGCCACCTGGCTCTGGCTGAGGCCGATCCATGCGATCAGCGAAGTCGAGATCTCTGAAAGGCCAAAAGGTGGCTAGCTTAGTTGGGCATCTGGTTCGTCCGAGCGAACTCACTGAGGCTGAACGAAGGCTTTGGGGTTCCTTCTGCGACCATAGGCAGGGCCTTCGTTCTCCCTTTTTCCGATACCAATACGTCGAAGCCGTTGCCCAGTGTCGAGAGCTCGTGTGGGTGTGCGTCCTTGAGCGATCAGGCAGCGTGGTAGGCTTTTTTCCGTTCCAATTCCGGACCAGGTTTCACGCCGCTATACGAGCGGCGGAGCGGGTTGGGGAAGAAATGACGGATTATTTTGGACTGGTGGCCTGTGAAGACCTCCGCCTGGTCCCCGACGAGCTGTTGCGGTTGGCACGGCTTCAACATTTTTACTTCAGCCACCTTGAGCAGAGCCAGGCCGAGCATGGTCTGACGGGCGAGCGTTGCGACGCGGGACTTCGCACTTGTCTCGACGAGGGGCCGGAGGCGTATTGGCGCTCGTTGCAGACACGCAACGCTAAGTTCGTGGCGGATACAGAGCGCCGCCAGAAGAAGTCTGAGCGGGACCTGGGCCCACTTCGCTTGGAACTTGGTGGCAACGACGATGACTTGGACAAGTTGATCGCGCGGAAACGGCGGCAGTTCAATCGCACAGGGGTGGTTGATGCGCTGGAGGCGCCCTGGAAGCGGCAACTCCTCCATCGATTGCTAAAGCTATCCGAGCGGCAATGCCGGGGAGTGCTAGCATCGCTGTACGCAGGTGACACATGGCTCGCCTCACACTTCGGGATTGCCGGCACGGATATGCTCCAGTATTGGTTTCCCGTTTACAATAGCGACGCCAACAAATACGCACCGGGCCGCCTGCTGGAAAAGTTCATCATCGACCGGACACCGGAACTAAAAGTGACGGCCATAGACCGTGGGGAAGGCGATACACCGTCAAAGCGCGAACTGGCGAACTATTCTCATTTGTTTTACCGCGGGGTTTGGTTCCGTGAGGACTTGCGTTCACTTGTGCCGCGGGCCGTTTATTCGCTCTCATGGCGGTTTGCTAAGCAACCTATCAAAGCGGGAGAACAGACGGTCTAATGCGTGACATCGCTTTAACGCTGGTCGTTCTTTCTTTCGTTCCCCTGATCCTGTCCCGGGCTTGGCTCGGCATCCTCGCCATGGCGTGGATCGGATATATGAATCCGCACCGTCTCTGTTACAGCTTTGCGTTTTCATTTCCATTCTTCTCGAGCATGGCAGCCCTGACCCTTTTGGCAACACTCATCTCACGAGAACCGAAGCGAATCCCGCTCCGGCGTGAGGTGTTTGTTCTATTGGCCCTGGTTTTGTGGATGAATGTGACGTACCTGGTGGCGTTGAATCCACAGGGGGCGGCGTTGGAGTGGAAGCGCACCATGCCGACCATGGCGTTCATGTTCATGACCCTGGTGTTGATTAATACGGCCGAACGGATCATTGCGCTGGTTTGGGTTATCGCGGCGTCATTCTCGTTCTTCGCCGTCAAAGGCGCGGTGTTTGCAGCGTTAACCGGCGGAACCGGCATGGTGCTGGGTCCCGAGAGCACATTCATCGAAGACAACAATCACCTCGCCGTTGCGCTCTCAATGACGATTCCTTTGCTGCGATTTTTGCAGCTGCAGGCCAAGTCCTGGATAATGCGCTTCGGGCTTGGTGTGGTGATGATCTGTTGCGTCATCTCGATTTTCTCCACGTATTCACGCGCGGGTTTCATCTCCGTTGGCATAGTGGCTGTGGTGATGTGGTGGAATAGCCGTCGCAAGCTACTGTTGGGCCTGGCAGTTCCAGCGGTTGCGTTGATCCTGCTGGTATTGATGCCCGCCGAATGGGTCGATCGGATGAACACAATCAAAGCCGCTGATGAGGATGCCTCAACATTGGGCCGCTTTAACGCCTGGCGGTTCGCCTTTGAACTTGCTAAAGCTCGACCGCTGACTGGCGGAGGATTCCGGTCATTCACACCTGAACTCTTTTATCGATATGCGCCGGATCCTGAGAACCACCACGCGGCTCACAGCATCTACTTTGAGATGCTCGGCGATCACGGCTTTGTCGGCTTGGGCCTGTTCTTGACACTTCTATTCCTCGCGTTATTATCGGCATCCGGCATCCGCAAACGAGCCCGGGGCAAACCGGAGTTGCTCTGGGCGAGTGACTTGAGCGCGATGGTTCAGACTTCCCTTGTGGTTTATATGATTGGCGGGGCCTCGCTCAGTCTCGCTTACTTCGATCTGCCCTACCATCTAGTGATCATCGTTGTCGCCTGCAAAGAAGCGGTGGGTCGCGAGATTCAAATGGGATTAGCGGCGGCTGAAAGACCGCAGGACGAGCAGCCATTGCTGACCGAAGGCGCCCCTGGATTGAGAAGCAGTTCCCTACTCGGATGACCGTTATTGTGGCGAGCTAACGCCGAAAGCATCCGATGCAAACACCGTCAAACACGCAGAGGCACTCGTGGCTCCGACTGGGGCAGCATTCGAGTCTTTATCTAATCGGCAACATCTTGTCGCGCGCGGCCGGATTCTTGCTGCTTCCTGTGTATACGCGCTATCTGAATCCCTCCGAATACGGAACCATTGAGCTGATTGAACTGACCACCCAAGTAGCTTCCCTGTTGTTGGGCGCCGGTCTTTTCGCGAACGCAATGATCCGGATTGCGCAAGACTACAACACGGAGCGGGAGCGCAATAGCGTGATCTCCACTGCGATGTATAGTACGTTCGCGATTTCTCTGCTAGTGTTTGCTTCCTTGTGGTTTGGCGCACCCGAAATTAACGCCTTCTTTTTTCACTCTTCGGGCGCTTCCTTTCTGCTTCGGCTTGCGGGACTCGCCGCAGTCCTCAGTATGGTTACGGAGTGCGGCCTCACGGTGGAGCGTCTGCGAGGACGCGCGCTCTATTTCGTCGGATTCTCGCTGGTTTCTGTTGTACTGACGATCATTTTGAATATCGTCTTCATCGTCGGGCTTCGGCTGGGAGTGCTTGGGTTCATTGCCAGCAAGCTGGTCGTCACGACCATCACATCCGCCGTCCTGTTGGTGAGGGGTACACGCGACTATGGATGGACCTGGAACCCGGATGCCGCGCGCCGCATGCTGCGATTCGGCTTACCGCTCATCCTGGCGAACCTAGCTTTCTTCCTGGTGCACTTTGGGGACCGTTTTTTCCTGAGCCGCTTCACCACGCTCGCCGAAGTCGGCGTGTACTCGCTGGGGTATCGATTTGGATTCCTGGTCACGTTTCTGGTGGGGGAGCCTTTTGGGCGGGCCTGGGGAGTCGACATCTACAAGCATGTGGGACAAGACGGTTGGCAGCGGAATGTAGCACGGCTGGCAAAGTACCTGTGCATGGCGCTGGCGGTAGTGAGTCTTGCGTTGTCGATCCTCGGCAAGGATTTGATTCATGTCATGGCCGCGCCGGGGTACGAGAGAGCCGCCGCGGTGATTCCGGTGGTCGTCACCGCCTATGCGATCAGAGAGATGGGAGACTTCTTCCGAAATTTACTGTACGTCCAGAAAAGTTCAACAAGCGTGGCAGTCGCGGCAACCGCAGCTGCCGTCTTAAATGTCATCCTGAGCTTGTTGTGCATTCCGAAATTCGGGATCATGGGCGCGGCTTGGGCAACCTTGGCCACCTGGGCGCTCTACACATTGCTCATCTGCTGGGCGACCCTGCGAAAGTTCAGTTTCCGGTTCGGATTAGCATCTTGTGTCGGAGCCAGTGCCCTAGCATTTCTCATTTATGCACCGACTCTCGCACTGGGCTTCGCGTTCCCGTTTGAGCGCATTGCCTGGGCTATCGTTGCGGTAGCCTTATACGCGGTATTGGTTTGGCACTTGGGGCTCATTTCAACTCAGGAGAAGGCACTCTTCGCTGAATTGGCCAAGGGCTTCCGAGGGCGGGTTCGGAGGGCGGTTCGTTGATGGGTCAGACGAATTCCCCAGAGCCGGTCAGCGGCCGGAGCCCTGATCCGCAGACCGTACGCGCACGACAGCGAAAGGCCAGGTTGCAAATTCTTAGCGTGAGTTCTAACTATCCGACCCCGGCCAATCCCCACCGCGGCACATTCGTTCGTTCAAGGTTGATTAGCCTGGCAGAACTGGCCGAGGTCCAATTGTTATCGCCAGTGGCTCTCGTCGACTACGGAAACCGACACCGGCGCTTCACATTTGGACTTCCCGCCGATTATCTAGAACGGTCGTTGCAAGTCCATCACCTGCGGTGGTTCTATCCGCCCCTTGGAGGGGTTCTCAATGCAGGATTTCTATTCCTCCGTCTCGCGTTGTATTTGGCACGCTCAAAAGACTTCCAGTTCGACGTCATCGACTCGCACTTCGGCTATCCGGAAGGAATCGCCGCCGGCTGGCTGAGCCGCTGGTGCAAGCGTCCCTACAACATCACGTTGAGAGGTAACGAACCTCTGCACATGAAATCATTTTTTCGCGGGTTCGCGTTAAGGCGCGCAATCAAGAACGCCGACGGCATTATTGCCGTTTCGTCCCCGCTTCGCGATTTCGCCCTGTCTTGTGGCGCACCTCTGGTGCGCGTTTGCGTAATACCGAATGGGATTGACGCGACGATCTTCTATCCCCGGGATTCGAAAGAGATACGCGGCCGTCTGGATATCCCGGGTGGGGTCCCGCTGGTTCTCTCCGTCGGCTATCTCATCGAGAGGAAGGGACACCATCGCGTGATGCGTGCTCTCAGATCCCTACTAGATCAGGGGCTCGACTTATTTCTGGCGATTGTCGGCGCGGCGGGCGCCGAAGGCGACTTTCGGTCCGAATTGTCAAATCTCCGGGAGGAATTGCGCCTCCAGAAGAACGTGAGTTTCATAAATGCGTTGCCCCAGCCGGTCCTTGCAGAGTTGATGTCGGAAGCGGCGGTTCTTTGCCTTGCCAGTACTCGTGAAGGTTGGCCCAATGTAGTCAATGAGGCCATGGCATGCGGTACTCCGGTTGTGGCTACTGACATAGGCGGCGTCAGAGACATGATCCCGTCCGATGACTACGGTCGGATCGTTGCGGTAAATGATCAAGAGGAACTCAACCGAGCGCTCGCCTGGGCGTTACAAAGGAGATTTGATCGCAAGCGCATCGCGGAATTGGGGATGTCCCGATCCTGGACTCATGTGGCGGCCGAAGTCTACGGGCACTTTGAGCGGTTGCTGGAGGGGAGGACGAGCAAGCAGTGAACGGACTCTCCTTGGACGGCCTCGTGCCGAGAGTCCGAATTCTGCACATCTTTCCATCGTTTGTTCCGGGTGGTTCTCAAAGCCGTTTCGTTGCCCTCGCAAATTCCTTTGGCGCCGAGTTCTCGCACACCGTGTGCGCCCTGGATAATCGCTTTGAGGCTGCCTCGCGGTTGAATCGTGACGTCGTCTACACGGCAATGCCTGGGCCGTCGTACAAGAAAACCTTGCGCGTAGCACGGCTCTTTTACAAGCGAGTTCGCGAGCTCCGGCCGGATTTGGTCATTACCTATAACTGGGGGGCTATCGATGGTCTACTGGGATGCCTGTGTGCCCAAGTTTGCCCTATTATTCACATAGAAGACGGCTTCGGACCCGACGAGGTGAACGCGCTGAAGCGCCGCAGGGCACTTGCGCGAAGGGTCCTTCTAAATCGGATTCAACAAACGATTGTTCCCTCGGAGACGCTCCTGCGAATCGCCAAACAGCGGTTCGGAATCCAGGAAGTGAAGCTCCGCTACATTGCCAACGGCGTCGACATCGACCAGTTTATACCGGGCCGGTTCCTTGAACGGCGCCAAGAACTCGGGCTCGACCCCCACCAGACCCTGTTCGGCTTCCTGGGACAGCTTCGCCCGGAAAAGAACTTGTCCTTGTTGCTAGGAGCGTTCGCGGAAGCCAATCTGCCAAATGCCTCACTGCTGCTCCTGGGTGAGGGCGCCAGCGAAGGGGCCTTGAAAGAATTGGTTCGCAATCTGGGTATTAAAGAGCGAGTGATCTTTCAAGGATTGGTTCAAGATCCCGTGCGTTACTTGCAGTCGCTGGATGTGTTTGTAATGTCTTCGGCAACGGAACAGATGCCCATGTCGCTGCTTGAGGCGATGGCCTGCGCTCTTCCCGCGGTGTGCACTGAGGTTGGTGATACAGCCGAGATGTTAGGCGCCGAAGCATCCAGTTTTGTCATTCCGCCGGGCCACGTTTCCGGTTTTGCGGGGGCTTTACGAACACTGGCCAACGATGAGAATCTTCGCCGCCGGTTGGGAGCGGAGAATAGAACGCGATGCGTTGAGCGGTACTCTCTCAACCGGATGGTTTCACAGCACAGAGAGACTTATCTGACAGCGGTCCAAGCGTGGCGCGAGGCCCGCCGTTCCGGTCATTAATTGATTGTCGAGACCACTAGTTCGGCGTTAGCCTTCCAGGAGAGACGCCGTGTCTCCAGACCGCGCCGCGCTGCGATGGCAAGCCTTTCCCGCAAGCCTGGATCCTCGACAACTTGTGCCAGGCAGCGTGCAAGATCGTCCAAGTCGTTGGGCTTGAATAGGGCGGCTTCCGAAGGGGACACGAGTTCGGTAATGTTTTCCTGCATTGGCGCCACGATAGCCTTTCGCATCGCCATGTACTCGATAACCTTCATCGGGCAGCAATACTCATTTGCAGCTGGTTGCACGGCGACGTCGAGCAGCGATAACCAAGTCGGAATCTCTTCATGCGAAAGGGGGCCGGAAAAGACAACGGAAGGACCGAGGCCGCATCTTTCGACATGTGATCGGATCTGTGGCATCTGTGGTCCATCTCCGATAAGGACCAGGACCGCTCCTTTCTTGTCGAGCGTAGCTTTTTGGAATGCGTCGATCAGGAATTCGATGCCGTGCCAACTCTTGAACCATCCGGCGAAGCCGATGGTTACTTTCCCGTTCAGATGAAGGGTCTCTCTAAGAAATGCGGCGTCAACAGCCGCATCGAATCGGTCCGGATCGACTCCGTTAGGAGTCACAATAAGCTTATCCGGGAGAACCCCATCCGCAGTGAGGATCCGTGCCAAGGGGGTTGAGACGACGGCTACTCGGTCGGCCAGATTGCAGATTGTCCGCTCGCTCCACTTTGCAAATCGGCGGAGGGTTATCTCACCGTCTCTCGCCATCTCCAATGCCAGCGGCGAGTTAACCTCCAGAACGACCGGACACCCAGCCAGCTTGCCGGCCAGAACGCCAGAGAAATTCATTAACGAATATCTTTCGTAAAGCAACGTCGCTCCAACCTGACGGAGCTTCCAGAATACTAAGGGGAGGCCGATAAGGTTATATCCGAGGGCGAGCAACTCCGTCATGAGAGGCAGCCGCTTACCAGGCCGCGCGTAATCCTGCCCGGTTGACGTCTTGAGAGTGCCCTTGCTAGCAATCGAAACGACCTCGACCCGGTAGCCCAATGACTGGAAACTCCTGATCATCGCAGCGATATGAATGCCCTGTGCGTCGGTAGCCCGCGTGCGATGGTGGTAGAGAATCGTCAAGCGTCTAAGGCAGATCCATCTTGGTCACGGCTGGGCTCTGCGTCAATCCGTCAACCACCGATATCAGATCATGCAGATTGCGGCTCCAGTCGAAGCGGGCCCGCAATGAACGGCGGATATCGGGATTAGGGTTACCGGGCTGTCCAGCATGCTGCTGGATGCAGGCCAGGTATTCCTGAACCGTATCGCACGGAACAAGGCCTTCAGGCAAGGAATCTCCGAACGTAAGGCACACCTGCGTCGTCGCAAAGACCTTTTTCCCCATCGCTAGGGCCTCGAGAACCTTATTCTGAATGCCACGCGCCACGTGCAGCGGAGCCACTACCCACTGGGCAGAAAAAATGTACGGTCTGACGTCGGGAACCCCGCCCGTCACAACCACGCCTGGCTGTCGCCCCAACTCCCTCACCGTTCTGGACGGGTTATTGCCGACAATGAAGAATTCCAGGCTTGGGTCGGACTTGCGCAGTTCGGGAAATACATTGTTGGTGAACCAGGTCGCCGCCTCCACATTAGGAAAGTAATCCATCGTGCCGACAAATGCTACAAACCGCCGCAGCTTTAGCTCGGGGGGCGCTGTTGCCGCGGCAGGATCGAAATAGTCAAAGTCGACGCCATTCTCCATACACCGCGCATTGGATGCCGGTGCCACTCGCTTTAGTTGATCCACCTCTTGCTTACTTGCCAGAAGAGTGGCATCGGCAGCCGTGGCAAACTGAGCCTCATACCGTCGCAGACGGGCTGCTTCCAAGGAATAGAGGACCCTGGGCCGCCTTCTTCTCGAATAGTCCTCCCATTTGAAGGAATCAACGTCGACCATGTCGAGAATTAACGGCAATCCATGCGGGGCGTAAGGAACCATGGGGATCGAGAAAGCAACCACGGCCGCCATCTTGACTTGACTGCAAAGCTCCCGAATGTAGGCGCGCATGCGCCGGCTGTCATAAAAGCAGAGATTCAGGCATCTGCCCAGTGCAAACCCCAGTCCTGCTCGTACCAGACCTTCGTTAAAGCCCCTCGTCTCCACGTACACTGATTCGCACCGGTCGCGCAGGCGGTATGTTTCCAGAGACTCGGATTCGAATCTGGAAAACGCAACCAAGTGGACCCGATGACTACGGGATAACTCTGAGATTTCGTGAAAAGCGCGAACTTTCTCGCCTTTATTTGGTGGATTCGGCCCGCAGTGAGAGAGGAAAAGGATATCCATCAGGTTTGGTAGGCGGAGCAGGAATCGAACACTGCAGCCTCCTCTGTGTAAACTAGAGGCGCTCTACCGTTGAGCTATCCGCCTATTCTAGCTCGACTCTTTCCCGATCACGGCACCAGGCGAACCAAGTATGGGCCAACAGCGCGGGTCAATTCCACGGGAACGTACTTCCACATCCGGATAGGAAAGCTGTAGCGGGGGTTGGTGGGGCTGTGATTGGGAATCGTTTTGCAATTGATAAGAGTGATTCCATAGGGCAGCACCCGCTCCTGCATACCCCAATGGGCTTTGAAGTCGTAGGCGCCAGTGTTTTGCTTGCTCCGGCCGAAATCAAAATGACGGTATCCATTCCTTGCGCCCCACCGCATGAGGTCGAAATACATATAGTTGCTCGGAGCGAAATTGTTGAGTTTTGGATCGGAGCAACCATAGTAGGGCAGTAGTTGATCGCGGAACAAAAAGCTTAGCACAGTAGCAGCCACCCGGTCTCCGATCCAGAACTCCCTGATCTCAACTGAATCGCCAAAATGCTTTAGAATTGAATCGAAGAACCGGATCGGGAAGCAGGGAGTTCCGAGCCGCCGGAGATTCCTCGAATACAGGTCAAAGAACCGATGCGTCAGCCTTGTCTGAATGCTCAGGTAAGGATACGTCATCGCTTTTCGAATCATGTATCTGGTTTTGCGCGGAATGGATTGAAGCAATCCTTCTTCATCGGCATCGATCGACTGAGTAAAGGTCACGTACCGCGAAACATTCGGCGCTTCGACGCACTGATCTTCGACCTTGTTCCGATAGTCGATGTATTGGACATCAAGGGAGTGGGCCAGATCCTTAGCGTGCCTATACAGTGCCGTAGCGGCGTCGCTTGAGACAGCCAAAATGCCTCCATATACGGCGAATGGAGACGAGATGAGCGCCTTCTTCAGAAGAAGGTTCTCCACGAAAAAAAGCGGCAGGACGCCGCAGATGCGCTGACCAATCCTGGCCACCAAATAGTGCGCGCGGTAGCCAAACGCGTCCTCGACTACGCGCCGCCAGGCATTCATGTGAAATGGGCTGCCATCCGCATGGTTGAGCACGAAGTTGTCCCATTGATGAACTTGATTCGAGGCTAGCTCCGCGACGATCAAAGGCTCAGGTCTTAGTTCTGTGGCTGTCGGGCTTCGCGTCTTGTTGAAGTCGGTATCCATCTCACTATTGACCATCAGATCGACCGCTAGAAATGCCTCTTTAAAGAGAAACCACTGAATGCTAGCGTTCGGGGCCAGCTTTGATCCCGGGTTGGAACATTCCCTCGATTACGTGGCCATTCACACTCGACGACTGATCCAAGGCCTTAGTTTTCACTGGGTGCAGCTTTTCCTTACCGGTGTACGCAAAATGATAGCATTGTCTCTGTGGGTTTCTGATCAGCCGAACGAGCAACCCTAACCAAGAACCGACGCTCGGGCTGGGGGAAATATCGGTGCCGCAAGGCATTCCACGTAGGAACCGCCATCTCCGTCATCCCAGTGGCGACTATACTTTCCCGCTGACAAACTTACAGTTAGCATGGAAGAGACCCGAGACGATGCCAGCAAAACCAGCAGTTGAGGTTTGTTTCGAGAAGCGAACCAGTTTGCGGGTATTTCTTTTCTGCGCTTTGAGTCTTGGGCTCGGCTGCAACTCGCGGCAATCCCTGCTTCGCGAAGCCGATGAGTCCTTTCAAAAGCACGATTACCAGAAAGCCGCCGCGCTGTATGGCAAGGCCGTGAACCTCGACCAGGGTTACGCCGAAACACATTATCGGCTCGGGTTGGCTCACGAGAAACTAGGACTGGCGGCGGAAGCGAGAGCCGATTACCGACTCGCGCTTCAGTTCGACCCTGAGCATACCGGCGCTGCGACCGCCCTTGCCGACCTTGACCTGATGCTCTTCAACTCCAGTCCGAAACAGTTTTGGAAATTGCTTGGAGAAGCAGGAGCGTCGGTGAGAATGCTGCTCACGAAAGACCCCAACTCTTTTGACGGCCTGAGGATTGCCGGGCAATTGAATGCGATCGGGGCCGATTGCGATGGTGCATTGGACAACTTTCAACGCGCTCGAAAGATCCGCCCCGGCGATCTGAACTTAATGCTCAAGCTAGCGCAGTTGCTGTTCTTCTGCAACCACCCAGTAGAGGCCTTTGCGCTATCGGACAAGATCATTGCTACGGACAAGACCTATGGGCCGGTTTACGACAACCTTGTGTTTGTGTTTATGGCCAGCAAGCAGTTTGACCGCGCCGAACAGATTCTACGCACGCAAATTGCCAACAATCCATCCAGCGGAGAAGATGTGACTCGGCTCGCCGAGTTTTATCATACGACGGGCCGCGAACCGGAAGCGGACGCGCTTCTGAACCAGCTCGTGTCGAATCCAGACCGTTATCCGCATGCGCGATTGCTCGTGGGCGACTACTACTACCGGATCCACCAACTAGACGACGCAATTCGTGAGTATGGAAAGGCCGTACACGACCTCAAAGGGGGCGACCGAATCACAGCACTTAAGAAAACCACCGAGCTGCTTTTCGACCAAGGCAAAATAAGCGAAGCCGAGCAGATTGTCGGCCTCTTGACGGCGTCCGATGCAAAAGACCCGCATGTAGCTGCGTTGAAACTCAACCTTGATTTTTCCAAAGGTTCGGTGAGTAATTACGACGACCTGATTCAAAAGCTCAAGCTGCTGGTCGGTGAGGCGCCTGATGACTACCTGGTCCATTTTGGTCTTGCCCGGGCGTATGCGGCGAAGGGCGACGGCCAAAGCCTGGAACTGGCGCGGGGAAGCTTCTTCAACACGCTGATGCATCGGCCTAAATACATTCCAGCAAGGCTGGCGCTGGCGAAGTTGAGCTTGGAGGGCGGTGACGGTTTACTGGCCGTATTGACTTGCGAGGAAATCCTGGTTGACGATCCCGGCAACGTCTCCGCCGAACGGCTGCGGTCCGAAGCCTGGGTTGCGATGGGTAAGTTCGATAAAGCGCTGGACAACATCCGCAGAGTCGTGCAGGCCCATCCAGACTCGCTGGACGCTCGATACGAGCTAGCCATGCTGTGCCTCAGGGATAAGAATTATAAGGAGGCGTTGCCGAACTTCGAGGCATTGCGCGCAGCAAACGACCCGCGTGGCTTCGTGGGTATCGCGGAGTGCCGGGTCGCAGAGGGAAACGACCGCGATGCGGCGCAGGTTCTTGAGGAGGGCCTCCAACGCTATCCTGACCAGCCCGGGGCCCGGATCGCTGCCGCCAGGGTCCTTCTCCGCTTGAATCGAAACAACGAGGCCGCAGCCCTGTTCCAGCAGGCCCTTCAGCACACGCCCCCATCCGCCGGCCTGTACGTCCAGATGGCTGAGGCAAAGTGGTTGGCCGGAGATCGGGACGGTTCACTGGCCGCTCTGGGGCGAGCGGAGGCCATGAACCCCTCGGATCCCGCTGCAGCTGTAGAATTCGCTTACCGATTAAGTCTGATGGGGAGGAAGGATGAGGCTCGCCGCAAATATCAGGAGATCCTCAAATGGCATCCGGATAACGAATCGGCGGCCCGCAGGCTGGCTCGCCTTGACGTCGAACAAGGCTCGCACCTGGAGGAGGCAGCGTATCTGACCCAACTGCTTAAAACGAAGCAATCTGGAGACGCCGATGCCCTGGACCTCGACGGCCTCATTTCACTCGAACAACACGATGTAGAGTCTGCCTTGAAAATCTTCAAGAACTTGACCGAAGTCTCCCCATTCACGGCGCTATTCCATGAACACTATGCCTTGGCTCTACAACAAAACGGCGAATCGATAGCCGCTCGCAGGGAGCTAGAAAGATCTGCGAAAGCAAAAAGCAACGAACCTGAACAACCGGAGAAATGGCCCGAGTTGCCGGGATCGGTGATGCGCTGAACGGAATCGGTTTGATGCGGATGCGGATGATCGCTTCGGGCAAGCGCAGGCTGCTGTTTGTGGCAGTGTGGCTTCCATTCATTTCTTTGGCCCTGAGTTGCACCCCGCTGTCCTATCTCATCGCGTTGCCGCTGCTGCGGTCGTCAAATCCCCAGCCGAGCGATGCCATTGTCTTAATGTCGAGCGGGCAAATCGATGCGAATTGGCTCACCCCGGATGGAACGCAGAGAACTGTGGGCGCTGCGGAACTGTATCGGCTTCGCATCGCACCCTTGGTTGTCAGCTCGGGCAGTAATCTCGACAAGGGAGATGACCAAGCAACTTTACAAGCGAAGCTGCTCACCGAAATCGGCATCCCACAAGACGCTATTCTGATCGAACGCAAGTCGAGTAGAACCTATGAGTCAATTGTCGAAGTCTCCAAAATCATGTCAACCCGCGGATGGCGCAGCATCGTTGTGGTGACGTCTGAGTTTGACGTGCCGAGAATCCAACTGGTGGCCCGCCGGCTGAACGTGCCAGCCTCATTTCTGGCCGTTCCTGAATTTCGTTATCCGCGTGGGTTGCTGTACTTTCCCACCGGACCCCAAGTGCTTTATCACGCGATATATGAGTACGCGGCGCTGGTGGAGTACAAACTGAAGGGATGGATATGACTCGACACCGCTCGGGCCAGGACCTCGTGAAATGAAATCCCTGAGCGGCGTCCGAACTCACTTCGCAGCGACGCTCGCGATTATCGCCGCGGCGCTGATTCTTCAAACGTGCAGCGGGGTTTACCGCTCGGAGTTCAGCAGTTCCTCTGACGAAACGGCTCACTACGTGACGGCTCTGATGATCCGCGACTACGTGTACAGCGGCTTTCAGGCAACGCCGCTCGTGTTTGCCCGTGCCTACTATGACCACTACCCGAAGGTCGCCTTCGGCGCGTGGCCACCGTTCTTTCACGTGGCCAGCGCGATTTGGATGTCGGTATTTTCGACATCCCGGCAGTCGATTTTGTTTTTCATGGGACTAATCGCCGGCCTTTGGAGCGCCTCGCTCTATTGGGCGGCTGAGAAACCACTCGGAAGAGCGATCGCCGGCCTGGCATCGGCATTGTTGTTATTGCTGCCCTTGGTCCAGGATTTGACTTCGTCGATTATGGCGGACAATCTGATTGGTTTGTTCGATTTCTGGGCTATGCTGGCCTTCGGAAGCTTTCTTGATCGAGGCAGGACGCGAGACGTCACTCTGTTTACGGTTTTCGCGACGCTCAACTGTCTCACAAAGCCGAATGGTGTTGCGTTGCTGCTGCTTCCCTTTTTTGCTGTTATTCTGGCCAACCGGTTCGAGCTTTTGAAGGATTGGAGATTCTGGGCACCCTTCCCTGTGATCGGGGTCGTATCCGGGCCCTCCGAGTACATCTCCTGGCGATTCACTAACCAGTCGGTTGAAAAAGTGAAGTTGTCGCCGCTGGCTGTGGTGGACCAGCTCGCGGGCAATATTGGAGAGTTGTTCCTCATCTTGGGCGTTGCCCTTTCAGTGCTTCTGGTGTTGGGTCTCTTGCGGCGCGTTAGCCGTAAAGGTGGCGATCCCAGACAAGGCCTCTGGATTTCGGCCACGAGCCTGCTGCTCGCGGTGATCGTCTTTCACTCTCTCATTCCCCAGGTGCGCGGCGTACAAGACCGATATCTTACGGGCGCCATTGGTCCCGCTATGCTGTTCGCTGGGGCAGGCATGCGGGTGGTGTGGGACAGGCTTGGAGAGTTCCGCGCAAGGTCGGTTTGGAGGATAGCGGCAGCCGGTATGCTGTTGGCAGCGCTTTGGTTGAGCCCGGGCCTGAGGATTCCGAATAGGCGCCCGCTGGGCTTCCAGGAACTTGCGGCGCGGTTAAGCCTTCCGGAAAACCGGAATTCGGTGGTCCTGGTCTCTTCGGAAGCGTTTGGCGAGGGACTGACGGTCTCGGAGCTCGCCATGCTTGATCACCGTCCGGGACATAGGATTCTTCGAGCCAGCAAGGTGTTGAGCGAGAGCAACTGGAATGGGCAGGATTATCACCTTAAGTTCACAACCCCGGCCTCGATCGTAACGTTTCTCGATGCCGAATCGGTGGAGTTTGTGGTCTTGGATTCCACCCCGGGACTGCCGCGCCAGCCGCATCACGCCCTTCTGGTCGAGGCTATAGAAAGTGCTCCCGAGCGGTGGCGGTTGTTTGGCGTGTTTCCTCAAGACCGCACCTCGGAAGGGCTATTGCCGGCGATCCGGGTTTATCAGCGAACCGGCTCTTTGGCCCCGGCCCTCCCACCAACCGCGCGGGCAGACCGCCCCTCCTAGAATGGCTTAATCTCAACCGGCTTCCGCTTGGGTTTGATGACGCGGCCGGCCACCTCCGACGCCATCACCGCCTCTGGCAAGTTCGGGTCCATCTTCCGCGCCTCTTCGAGGGTCGCCTGGCCCTTTGCCTCGTTTCCGGCCATCAGGTAGGCCATCGCCAGATGGTACTTGTGCAACGCTGCCGGCTGCTTGCTCACCGCTAGCTCCAGAAACTGGACCGCAGCCGGGTAGAGGCCTCTCTTGTAGCAAACCCAGCCCAGTGTGTCGTTCACCAGCGGGTTGTCTGGATCCAATGCCTTTGCCTGTTCAGCGTACTTGAATCCCTCGTCGAGGCTATTCAGATTGTTGCTCAGCCGGTAGGCCAGATTATTGAGCGCCAGCACATTGTTCGGGTCCACCTCGATGGCCTGTCGAAAATGCTCTGTCGCCTCCGGCATATGTCCGTCCTGCTCATCCAGCATTCCAAGCATTAGCTGAGCTTGTGCGCGGCCTGTCGGAAGTAACGAGGCGGCTTCAAGCGTCTTGCGCGCTTCGGCTTTGTCGTTCAACGCCAGCTGCGCCAAGGCTAGTTGCAAATAAGCGGGAGTGAAATTGGAGTCAAGAGTCTTGGCTGTATTGAACGCGGCTTTTGCGTCCGTGAGCTTTCCGAGCCGCAGCCGCCATTGTCCAAGTAGGAACTGGAACGGTGCGGATGGGGGGTGCTGTTGGACGTGCTGCTCAACAGCGCGAAGTGCCTCGTCGGGTTTCTTCGCAACCAGGTAGGTCGCTCCCAGCGCGTCAAGAAGCCTCGGATCACTTGGATCGTCTTGGATCGCCTCGTTCAACACCGCTTGAGACTTTGCGATATCACCTTCATGCAGAAGCAGCAAACCGTCCTGCAGCAGGAGTTCGGGAGTTCGGACTCGGTTCAGTGCCTGCTCCACGTTGGCTTTCGCCTCCTTGGTCTTGCCGATTTGCATCAGTATCCAGTTTCTCTGGACCACTACCAGGGGCAGTTGAGCCTGGTCGGACGGAGCGTGGTCCAGTAGGTCCAGCGACGAAGCCGCTCCATTCGACTGGGCCAACGCCCCCGCGAGCTCAACGCGGGCGGCCAACAAACGCGGGTCAAGCCGGATTGCTTCCGCCAATTCCTGTCGCTGCTCAAGAGTGCGCCCGCGCGCGAAATCCACCTTCGCTTTGAGATAGTGGGCCAAGGCCGATTCCGGAGCATTCTGGAGGACTTGGCGAACATCCGCTTCAGCCAGGTCGAACTTCTGCTCGCGTAACGACAGAAGTGCCCGTTGAAGCAGCGCCTGTCTGTCTGCTGGGCTTGCCCGCAATTGAGAATCGACCAGTTTTTGGGCCTCCTGGTAACGTTGCAACCCGATATAAGCGTCGGTCAGAACCGACTTCAGGTTCTTGTCTTTGGGATTACGGTTCACTAGATCCTGCAACTCCTTGAGACCCTGATCGTAGGAGCCGGTGCGCAGAAGAAACAGGGCATGCAGGGGTAAATACTGGCGCTCGGGCAGAGCAGAGATCCGGACGAAGGTCTTCTCGGCATCGGCGTTCCGCCCCGTGGCCACCTGTAGGCGCGCTAAGTCCAACAGTGCTTCCTCGTTGCTCGGGTCGATCGTCAAGCTTCGCTGCAACTGCTCCTCTGCGGCTTCCTTCTTGCCGACCAGCAAATACAAGCGGGCCAAGGCAAGAACGGGCGCCGTTTCTTTCGGCGCGCTCGCGGCTGCACTCTTGAGCACCTCCTCTGCGCCCGCTACGTCGTTCGCGGACAACTTTATGACGGCCAAGGCCTTGGCCGATTGAAGGTTCGAAGGGAATTCGGAGAGGACCTGCTGAAGGTGTTTCTCCGCATCCGCCGGTTTCTGCTGAAGAATTTCAGTGATCGCAGACGAGGTCAGCACTTCCGGGTCACGGGGCGATCTGCTCATCAAAGAACGCTCCATCCCCGCGGCCTGTTTCAAGAGCTCCGGACTCTGGGAGGCGTTCATCAGCTCAATGAGTTTTAGCTGGGCGCCACGATGCTGGGGATCCAGGTCAATCGCCTTGCGCAAGTAGGCAACCGCGGAGGGATAGTCGCCAGTGTTTACACTGATCAAGCCCAATTGGTAATAGGGCTCGGGATTATTCCGGAGGGTCCGCGCCGCATTCTTGAAGTCCAAGACTGCATTTGCGTAGTCCTTCTTTTGGGCTTCCTGAGCGCCACGCTCCAGGAAGTGTTTGCCCTGTGCTTCGGGACTCTGTCGGCACGAGGCCAGCGCGAGCGCCGCTATCCCGAGACACGCACCAAGAAAATACCGGCCGATCAATGTGTGAAGCTGCATGGAAGTATCGAAACTCGTTTTGTGCTCCCATTTAACCAGACAGCTCGCTGGAACGGAAAAGGCCGCCTTTGGTTTGTTCTCGGTTATGGCGCAAAGACTTTGTGCATTTCCGGAATCACCTGCTGAGCGAATGCCACTCCGTCTGCTTCGGCGTCAGGTCTGTCCGGCACGATCACCCGCACCAGCGAACCTGCCCGATCCCGTTTCGTCAGCCCGTCGAACAGTAGATACGCCTTTTCCTGGTACTCGCTGGAGACGATGCGGTTCGCGTTTTGGTACCAGTAAAGAACCAGGGCACGCTCACGCTGTTTTTGGATGGAATACTTGTTAATCGTTTCCGAGCGCCCCTTCACGTCGACACGTTCTGTCGCATAGTTCCAAATCTCCCAGCCAGCCCCAGGAAGACAACTCTTGGGAGAGTGGGTTCCGGCTCCGGCGCGCTGTTCGGCGTAGTAGGCGATAAACAGACTTGCTTCCCGGCTCCGGGACGAATAGGATCGCGCCAGAAAATCCGTGCAGCGCAACCTCTCGACAACCCGGGCAGGGATGACATCAGTTCGATCTAGATTCCAGCTCCCAAGCGTTGCCGGAAAGGCTGCCAGCGGCTTGCCTGGCTTCGTAGGTTTCTCTCGTTGCAAATAGGACGCAGCCGTGGAGGTGGCTGCCAGTAGGGCAGCTGCGGCCAGAAAGTGAATTCCCACTCGCATCGCTTGGCTACGATTCCCTCTCCCTGTCGAAGACCCGGCTCAACAGTAGCGCCAGGTACCACAGTGCCAGGTACCCGACCAGGAAAACCAGCCAGCCCGACAAGGTGTGGTAAAAACCGGTCGCATAGCGCGCGTCATAGTCGGCAACCACCGCAGTCCCTGTTACCCGGAGAATATTGACCGCAACGGCCACGGGAATCGAACAGGCAACCAGCACCAGCCGCGCGGCGAGACTACGGCTGTTGAGGAAACCAACCAGAAGCGATCCGATAAACAGAGCCGACAGCGAACTGAGGCCGCTGCAGGCCTCGGCGACGCCTAGTGTGGTCGAGCTCAGCTGCAGAATATTGCCGTCGACGTAGACCGACTTGCCCGCCATCTGGAGAATCGTCGAAGCCGCTTGCGAAGCCAGCAACTGAAGCGGAACCGCGATCCGGTCGTTCAGCAGGCCGGGCAAAGGCACCATTGTGGCTAGCAGACCAAGAGGGAAAGCCAGTGCTTTCAACCTGGCCACCCCCCAGAAGGTCCAGATTAGGCCGGCCAAGACGCCCAGGAATGAGATTCGCTGCGTGAACTCGTCCGCCCCGGCGATTCCCAACAGAAACAAAAGACAGCCGCCGGCAAGGAGAACCAACCCCCAGAGATTTGGCTCAGCCGGTAACATCGCGATCTGCTTCCTCCGGCTGAAAGCCACGCCCACCGCGATCGGAGGCGCCAAAATGCAGTACGCAGCGGTCTCTTCCTGCAGCCAGTCGCCTGACATTCCTCGGAATACACCCGCGTAAAGGATTGAAATCAAAGCCAAAAGAAGAAAGCCACCCAACGCGTGATACTTGTTCACGCTCCGCCAGGCTGGCTGGCTCGTTCGCGGCAGAATAGAAAGTGGTGCGCTTTCCGTAAAATTCCTTTTCGTCTCGGACTCTAGCATGGTTCACGCGCTGCAAAGTCAAGATTGTTTACAGCAAGATTCTTGGCGAATAAAAGACGAATAATATCGCTTCGGCCCATGAAACCGAACGCTTCGTGGTACCTTAGGGTCCAGGGCTCTGATTTTGTATTTGCGAAGAGCCTGTTTCCTGTTAGACTGTGTTATGCCGTAAGGCTATCGTGTGTCGGAGGACCCTATTATGAAATCGATCGCGCGTCATTTGGCAACAATTGCATTGTCTCTCGGTGCGTTCTCAGCGATTGCACCGTCGGCCATGGCCAGTTCTGCCACGATCCTAATGCAGAACGTTATCTTTGGCTCGGGAACCATCTCATACAACGCCACCACCAAAGAGCTCACAGGAACAAATATCGGCATCGGTATTGTAGCGGGCGTGAATACACCTTTGAATAGTGGCAGCTTCTCTGTGGTGACGGGCGGCTGCGGCGTCGGCGTCGGATGCTTGGATTTCACGACCGGACCGCTCACCTCCCATACAGCGGTTGAATGGACATTTGGAGGCCTGGGAACTGAGACGGTCACGGGTGCAGCTCCTGGGGCTGGCGTTCCCTCCAGCACAACCCTCATGCAACTCCAAGGGCTTTTTTCAGACGCTTCAGTCGCATTCACCTGTGGCAGCCCCACCCCCATTCAGTGTTTGGCGAGTGTGACTCTGCAGGGTGCGGACACCAAGGCGCCCGGGTTGCTGAGCTATTTTGGGATTCCAGCGTCGGGGCCGTTGGATTTCACCTCCACCTTCAACGCAGAACTGCCAACCGGGCAGATTCCGAACATCGCCAACTCTTTCCTTGCCGCTGATCAATCCGCAGCGGTGAGTAACGTAGCTGTGGGTGCCATACCTGAGCCGAGTTCGGTCATTTTGCTGCTGACAGCAGTCGGCGCCACAGGGTTTCTGTACCGCGCCCGGTCACGGCGGTCAAAGAAGAAGATAGTTTCTTAGTACCAGCGATTCACAGTTGGAGGTAGCTTCGAGGGCCCAAAGTCCAGTACTTTAGGCCCTCTTGTAGTCTCCGTTTTGTCGGCATGCAACCTACTTTGCGTTTGCTAGAGGAAACCAGTCTGGAAACCGCGGCTCGCGAGTCTTTTTATCGCGTCCGCCAATTCTTCACCCCGCTTCGGATCCTCAGCCTGCTGATAATGCTCTCGACCGCGCTGTCGCTTTGTTTGGTGTTCAACAGGCGGCCTTGGTGTGACGAGGCTTGGTTCGCCGATATCGGCTACAACCTGCTCCACCACGGAACGATGGGAATGAGGATTCTCGATCCTCATGGATTCCCGTTCTCAACCTATGTAAAAGGCATCGACCGGTTCAGTTATTGGGTGATGCCGGGCTACTTCCTTCTGCAAGCAGTCTGGTACAAGCTCCTGGGCTTCAGCCTATACACCTTCCGCGGAATCTCCGTGTTCTGGGGCGCGGTTGCACTCTGGGCGTGGTACCAGATCCTGGCCCGGCTCACCCGCGATCGGGTCCTCGCTCTGGTGGCTGTTGCACTCCTTGCTACAGATAATCTCTTCGTGATGTCCGCCGCAACAGGGCGCATGGATATGATGTGCGCCGCGCTGGGCCTGGCCGGTATCGCCGTCTACTTGATATTCCGCGGAGAGCGGCTGATCCTGGCAGTCGCGCTGAGCACAACCATCTGTGCCGCGGCGGTTTTCACTCACCCGAACGGCGTGTTCGCAACGGTTGTACTGGTCGTTATTGCTCTCGTGCTTGATCGCAGCCGCTTGCCGCTGTGGAGCGTTCTCCTGGCGGCGCTTCCATTTCTCGTTTTTGGGGGCCTCTGGGGCGCATATATCATGCGGGCGCCCGATGTATTCTTCGCTCAGATGAAGGCTCAGGTAAAAACTCCGCACCGCTTTGAACTGCCATTGAACCCGGTTGAGGCGATCCGCCGCGAAATCCAACTACGCTATGTGGCGCCCTATAACTTGAACACGGATTCGCCCGCCGCAATCCTCAGCAATGTATTCTATTCCTACCTCGCGGCGCTCGTTGTTCTCATCGCCGTGCCGCGGTTTCGAAGGCAGCGCCAGGTTCAGTGGCTGCTGCTGGCGTTTGCGGCGCAGTTCATGTTCCTCGCGTGCTTCCAAAAGAACTGGTACTACCTCGTCTACATCTTGCCACTCCTGTGGACCCTCTATGCGATGGCCGTTTGCAATTTGTGGAGAATGCCGGGTGTCCGGAGATGGCCGCTCTTCGTATGGACGATCTTGCTGGCGGCCCTGAATGTCGGTCTCGTCGGTGCTCATACCCTCCACAGCACCTATAGGCATCGCTTTCTCCCGGCTGTCGACTACCTGAAGGCTCACGTTACGCCCGGCTCATTTGTACTTGGCAGTGGCGAACTGGCCTTCGAACTCGGATTCGATGGCCAGGTAGTGGATGACGCGAGACTTGGAATCCTCAGTGATAACCCGCATCTCCCCCAGTACATTGTGCTCGAGGCTCAATATCAGTACTACTGGTTTCCTACCCTTGTCGTTGACGAGCCGAAAACCTGGGGGAAAATGTTGGACCTCTTAAGTTCGCGTTACAAACTTGTCTACGACCAATCCGACGCTTCGTATAGAACCTATGGGTTTTCCGATAAGGCCTATCAAATCTTTGAAAAGCGAAGTGAAAACGACGCTGATGACTGACGCCCCTCGAGATCCAAGGCCCCAGATGGCGCACGATGAATTGTATGTCTGGGTCTTATGAAGGTTGAGGAGAGAACAACGCTGACGACTGACGCTCCTGGGGCTCCAAACCCCCGGTCGCCGCACGATGAGTTGCACCTCTCAGTGGTAGTTACCGTATACACAGAGACGCTTTCGGTTGCTGAGACGGTACGGCGTCTTTTGTTAAACGATCACGGCTCAATTCGGGAAATCCTGCTGGTACTCCATCCGGGCTCGTCCCAAGCCACAAAGCAGATCTGCGCAGACCTCGAGGCGAAGTACGATGTGGTGCGCGTTCACATTCAGCAAAAGACGCCGGGAGTCGGCTGGGCGCTGCGCGAAGGAATGAATGCCGCCAGCGAGCAGGCAGTTTGCATTATGGCGGGAGATCTCGAAACTGAGCCGGAGGCCGTTGAGCGCATGTTTCAGAAGATGAAATCAACCGGCGCTGATGTGGTCCTCGGCAGCCGATGGGCGCCCCATGGGGGCTTTGTGAACTATGGGTTCGTAAAGCACATCCTGAACTGGATGTTTCAAAGGGCCTGTCGAGTGATCTATTCGACGCAGATGGACGATCTGAGTTATGGCTTCAAAATCCTCCGAAAACGCGTCATCGAATCAATCAATTGGGAATGCGCATTCCACGAGATCTTCATAGAGACCACAGTCAAGCCGCTTCGCCGTGGGTTCCACTTTGAGCAAGTTCCGACCATCTGGGTTGGCCGTACCGAGGGGGCCAGCGTGAACACGTTTGTCCGTAACCTCAAGTACGTGTCCCTAGCACTGAAAGTGCGGCTTTCGTAGCGATCTTTCGAATCTCGATTGTGCGGCGACGCCTCAGCGCGGCCACCTCTTCCCGAGTGGCAGAAGCGTTGGGAAAGGCGCGTGCGGCTCCTCCTGATACCAATACGCAACCGAGGCTATGTCGTCGGCTAACGGCTGATATTTGCCGTTTGGCCACCAGCCCAGCGCGGGAAGGGTCGCCCGGAAGTCGCTTCGGAAGCAGATCGGATCGTTGATGTGCCAGCGGTAAAGGCTCCATTTTGGTGGCCCATTTCGCACTTGCTGCTTCAGTGTGCAGCCCGAATAGGGACCTGTGTAAACAGCAGGGAACTCGTAACTCCCTCCGAAATAGTCCTCCGTGCCGGTTCCGCAGATCGAAGGGAACTCGGTATCGCCGTCGAGGTAAAACTTGACCTCCCCCTCGCCGAACCATCCGGATGAGAGCTGCGTCCAGGCAACGAACGTCCCAACATATCGGCCTTTACCCCGGACGTTGTCAACCAGTGTGTGCACGGGATCCGTACGCTCCGTCGTGCTCCGGCGCCATTGGGCGTGAAAATATCCAATCGGCTCCGGTAAAGCAGTCTTAGCATATGTGATCTGATATGCCAGTAGCGACAGGTCGCGCGATGAATCGTTCGTAAATGTAATCCGGCAACGTCTCCGGAAAGGCATGGGCCAATAGCAGTTCAAACCCGAGGTGGGATTAGCCGCGACTGCCAGCGATAGTACGGGAGCGAAGATATCATGTCCCACCGCGAAAAAATCCGTCATGGGTACTTCCACCGACGGAGTCGTCTCGTCATCCCAATAGAAGCGAAGGATGCACGCCCGTCCGTTGCCAGTAAAGTCCGTTTCAGTAGCCATAAAGATGTGCTGAATGAAGCCCGGGCCTTCGACGTCCATCAGCGTCACCGTCTCCCCGGCTTTGGGCTTGACGAACGGATGAACTTTCCAGCCTTGACCAAGGTTCGAAGCAGGTGCCGATTGAGGATCGTCCGCACTCGGCACGGCATGGGCGCCTCCTCCCCTTTCGCCCGTCGGATTTTCCGGAGAAACGGATCTCGTCTCCCACTCGGTAAGGAGCGGCAAACTACTCAGCCCGTTAGCCAAGGTCGGCGGAGCGCTGGCCTTGGCAGGCGCAGCCAGCACGGCCCGTGAGGGCATCATCGTCAGCCCGAGCCAACTGGCGACCGACCGCAAGGCTTGCTTTCGATTGATTTGCATAGCTTTCCCACGCATCAGTCCGGTTTTGCTGTTAGGCATGAACCAGAAAGACCCCGGTCTGCAGTCTCTTGCGGCTTCTCCCAAGGCGGCACTTGTCAGTTTCCCTGACTCCGCCTAGATCAATATTAGCCAATCGGCCGTTTCGGGCCTAACGGGGGGCGACCTGCTTTGGGGCGTGTCTTTCCGGCTGCCGTATACTTGGGGAATTGGTGTTCGGGCAGCCATTTACTGGCCAGGCCAAGGCTTCAATCGGGAGGGAAGACCTATTCCAGAGGCGCTAGTGACCGGTGGGGCCGGCTTCATCGGCAGCCACCTCGTTGAGGGGCTGCTCAACGATGGCTGGGCGGTGACCGCCATTGATAACTTCGATCCCTTCTATGACCCCAGAACCAAGCGAGCGAACCTGAAGCAGGCGCGCGGCAATCCCGAGTTCCGACTCGTAGAGGCCGACATACGCGACCCGCAGGAACTCCTCCGCAAATTGCACCAGCGCTTCGATGTGATCGTCCACCTGGCTGCCAAGGTTGGCGTTCGGCCATCTATCGACGATCCCCTCGGATACCAGGACGTCAACGTTCGCGGAACCCAGCAGATGCTGGAACTGTGCCGTAATCTCGGCGTTCCACAATTTGTGTTCGCCTCAAGCAGCAGCGTCTATGGCGTCAGTCCAGATGTTCCCTGGCGGGAAGAATCCTCCGTCCTCCGGCCCATCAGTCCCTACGCCAGCACCAAGGTCAGCGGGGAACTCCTCGGACATGTTTACTCTCATCTGTATGGAATCCGGTTCGTCGCTCTTCGGTTCTTCACGGTTTACGGCCCGCGTCAGCGTCCTGATCTCGCCATTCACAAGTTCGTCGATCGAGCGGCCAGAGGTCTTCCCCTGCCGGTCTACGGAGATGGAACGTCGCTCCGCGACTACACCAATGTTCGCGACATTGTCGACGGAATCCGCGCCGCGATGGAATATCGCCAAAGTCCATACGAGGTTATCAACTTGGGCTGTGGTAATCCCATAACCCTCACGGATCTGATCAATACGATATCGAAAGCCTCGCCGGTTCCCGCCCGCCTCGAAGCCCTCCCAGATCAACCCGGCGATGTGCCGAGAACCTATGCGTCGATCGAAAAGGCAAGAAGCCTTTTAGGATATAGGCCGCATGTCAGCTTTCAAGAGGGTTTTCGCGACTTCATCACCTGGTTTCAGGAGCAAGCGAATCTGAATGTGAACGCCGAAACACTTTGAGTTTCGTGATCGGCGCGCTCGAAGGAACGAACCTTCGAACGACGTGGGCGGTTTGCAACTTGCAGATTCCATCCACGAAACTCCCGGAAGTCCACCGAGGTTCCGAAGGTTCCAAGGCAAAGCAACAATGCGGTGGAGAGGATTGTCAGCAGTTTAGAGACTAAAAGAGGGCCCTAGAGAATTGTGAGCGTCCGGTAAGCGTGCGTAGCCCGACCGGAACATGTAAATTCCGGCCGTATTTCAGTGCAGTTGGCCGAGGAACAGCCTGATTCCCATGTTGACATTGCGGTCCACCTTTGCTTGTCCAGCCGGGGTCGGCATGAGGTAGCCGCAGCTCTGGCATTCGTATAAGGCCCCTCGTCCGACGTGGATCTGCTTGCCTTTCAGTTTGCCCTCCAGATGCACCGGGTAAGTCTTGATTCGCCGCACCAGGTCCGTCCCTTGGCACGCCTGGCATGCTGCGGGCTTACTGGATTTTGTCTGTCTGGGCATTATGGTTCCCTCTCGACGTTTGGCTGCCGTCAAGCCGCCTTCGCCAACGCGGCTGGCTCCAGCGCCGCACGATAGTTCCACGGCATCCACGCTGCCGGGTTTTCTTGGATCTCCGCGGCATGTTTCTGCAACTCGGTGAGATAGTCGAACGGATTGCCGCCGCACAACTCGCAAGTGTGGATCAGGCTCATGTACAGATCGCCCACGCGCGCCCCATTGCGCGTTTTATAGAATAGCCCGTTTTTGCGATTTAAAATCGCTTTCTTCAAGGCGCGCT
The DNA here is from genome assembly GCA_963771305.1 of uncultured Acidobacteriaceae bacterium. Lineage (GTDB taxonomy): Bacteria > Acidobacteriota > Terriglobia > Bryobacterales > Bryobacteraceae > CAJCIT01. The sequence goes on along the minus strand of CAVYTS010000016.1, from coordinate 88,443 downwards.
CGACGATGTTGGAGTCCAGCGGCGCTCCCGGTTGGCGCAAAAACAAAGTCAGCTTCGGCCAATGGTTGAGTAGATACCGGATCGCCTTGCCCAGCCCTGAATTCGGTTCCACTTTATGTTCGTCCAACTGGCTCGCACCCCATTGGCGCAGTTGCTCCATCAGCGGACCGCTGCGCGCCTGATGATACTTGAGCCGCTCGTCCGGAGTCATCGCTTGCTCCCGCGCCGTATCGTCGTTGCCGTAAACCGCGCCCAGCGTCTCCAGCACATACCGGCATTCCGGAGTGAAGTTAGGCGCCACTTCGACAAAGTTCCTTCTGAGATGGGCGAGGCAGTTTCCCATCAGTGGCTCGATTGCCGGCGCTAGCTTCGGCGTGTTGCGAGAGAGTGCATCACACATTTGGATCGGCGGTGGCAGATCCGCTGCGCGCCGCTTCAGTACATCGGCCAGGTTCTCGCCCGCATGCTTGTCGCCGCTGAAGAACAGCGCCATGCGTCGACTTTCGGCCACCGCCACGATGCCCGTGGTAAACACCCCCGTGCGGTCCGCCGCCGTCTCCCGCTGCAGCGCCAGGATCCTCACTGCCGTGTCGTCGTTGTACAGCACGTCGCCCTGCGCCGCCTGCCGGATCAGTTCCTCATACACCGGCACGAGTGGCTTGGCCGCTTTGGCCACCAGGTCCCATTGTGTCGAACGCGGCAATGGAATGCCGAGGTTGGCTTGCAGCCCTTGCAGCCGGTAGAACGGAACGCCCGAACCATACTTCAACAGCGCCACCATGCTCGCCGCCGTCTCGTCGCGCTTGTCCTCGCCCATGCCGGCCGGCGGAGGCGCTTCGTACACCTCCTGGCACAGATTGCAGCGTAGCCGCTCCAACTCGTATACGGCCGCCTGTACCGGCGCTTGCCCCACGATCCGCACCCGCATCGCCGGCTCTTTCAGCCGATACACTTTCCCCTTTTCGCACTCCGGACACTTGTCCCCCGGCTTCAGCATGGGGTGCGCCACTTTCACTTTCTCCGCCCCTTCGAACGCGCGCGCCGGATTGCGCCCATGGCCTTTACGTTTCTTCTTCGGCGTGGCCGAATCTCCAGGCTCCGGCTTCACTCCCGCACGCTCCAGCACCACGCGCGTCTTCTCGGTCGTAGGCGGTTTCAACAACATCTGGCGCAGTTGACGCAGCGTCGCGTCCTTGTCTGCCAGCAGGCGCGCCATCTCCCCCAACGTTTCCACCGCTCCGCGCAACTTGCGGTGACCGTCCGCATTCAGCGTCTGATGGCACGCTCCATCCACCAGCGCTTCCAATTCCTGAATACTGATGTCGATGGTCTCCGGGTCCAGCTTCATCGTTTTCCTTCATTGGCTCAGTAACTGCCGGAACCGCCGGTGAAGTGGCAGAGCCAGCACCTGCTTGATGGACCGGTTCGGCCGCTTGCTCTGTGAATCCTTGCCCCGGCCGGTGGTTTTTCCCACCACGATCCAGTTCGCCGCCCGATAGCAGGTTCCGCGAAACCGCTCCGGATCGACGAAGGTCTCCAGCAGATGAATGGGATGGGCGTACATCCGCAGCCAGTCGCGCGGCGCTTGGCGCGCCATCCGCCCCAGAATATGCGAGGCAAGGTGCGGCACTCGCACCCACGGCAGAATCAGAAAGCGCGTGTTGTAAGCGATCAAGCGGATGTTTCGCCGCCTCGCCACTTGGTCCCAGCCGATGAAACGGTCGCGCGCGCCCAGATGCCGCGGCGCGCTCGACCAAGCCACACACGCGATCGCCTGCCCGCGCGCTTTGACCAGATACTTCAAGTGTTCACCCACCGGCTGCTCATAGCCCAGATAGTGGTACTGCTCCATCAGGCTGTTGAACAGCGGCTCTTCATCGCTGCGCCGCACCTGCACAATCTCCAGCGGCAGAAGATCATGCAGCGCGCCCCGCACCGGCCGGTTATCGGGCACTACCGGTTCCGGCCGACTGCGGAGCAGGAGCGGGTTCGGCGGGTGCGACCGCATCGGCGGCAGCACGATCTCGCCGCTGCGGTCGAGTATCAACAGCATGCCGCGGCACACCATGTCGCGCAGCGTTCCGTTGGACTGTTTCCAGTCCCATGCTTGGCACAACAAGCGAGACAGTTCACAGCGCCCGGCTGCGGGGTGGGCGACGATCAAGTCGCGAATGAAACCGACGTCGCCACCGGTGATTGTGCGGCCGCGGTATCTCCACTGCAGTTCCATGGCGAAGCAACAGTGTGACAAAATTTGCGCCCGAACGCAAGGCCCTGGCGCGATTTTTTTAACCCACCTTGCGCCACACCGGCGCTGCTTCCGTTTCCGGATTGCCCGCCGCCAGCAGCAGTTGCGCCTGGTGCGCCTGGAGCGTTTGCGCTGAGGTGCTTCCGCTGGGCCACCATTTAAAATGTCCTTTGCTCAAACGCTTGTGCGCCATCCAAAACCCTTGGCCGTCGTACACCAACGCACGGATGGCTGTCGCGCGGCGGCTGCGGAATAGGAACAGACATCCCGAGAACGGGTCGGCTTGGAGTTTCTCCCGGCACAGCGCGGCCAGCCCGTCGATACCTTTTCTTAGGTCCACCGGCTCGACCGCCGCCAGGATGCGCATCTGCGGCGTGATCTGAATCATCGCTCGCTTTGCCGCCACGCGCGCAACAGTTGGCTCCAGTCCACGGCGCCCGAGTTGCCCTGCACCCGCAACAGTTCCACGCAATAGCCGGTCCCGGCCGGCGTGGGCGATAGTTCCACGAACTGCAGACGGGGGACGGGTGCAACCGGCGCTGGACTTCGCAGGCGTTTGCGCAGGTTGGCGTAGTCGATGGGCAGCGTGCGGGCCGTGCGATACAAGCCATGTTTGCGCGCCAGTCCGGCAGCCTCCGTCCAGAACTGTTCCGGCAACGGCGAGCGGCGCGGATGACTACTTCTCCATTCCGCCAGCCGACGTTGTAAATCAAGAAACTCTTCGGCGATTGGTGTTTGCTTTCGGGGCATTCCCCAAAATTACTCTGGCTGGCCAGTTCGAGTCACGCACGCTTGCCGGACGCTCACGAGAATTGCGCTTGAGGCCCTCAAACCAACGTCCAACTGTAGCGATTACCTTAAGACACTATCCGCTTTGACCGCCGCGATCGGAGGCGGTACAGAAGGAGCGTGGCTGCGATTACGGTCAGGAGCAAAATGATCGAACTCGGTTCAGGAATCGCACCCACGGAAGCGTTAACAACAGCCACTGCTTCGATGTCATTGAAAACGTTCGGGTTCACCGTGCTAAGGGCAGTAATCGAGGCCCCAAAATTGAAGGGCTCCGTGATCGGCAAGCCAAAATAGCTCAGCAACGCCGACGCTTTGGTATCCGCTCCCGTGAGCACGACGATACCCATGGGGGGCTCACTAATAAGCTCGGCTGAACTGAAAGATCCGGTCATCGAGAAAAGAGTGGTGCTTGTGTTAATATTCGCGTCAGGAACCGCGCCCGTGAGCGAGAAGCTTTCGCCCTTCGGACCAAACTTGAAGTCCAAACACCCGCCGCCGCACGACCCCGTCACCGGCAGAAATGGGCCACTGCCTTCGTGAACTTGGGTGATGCTGATGTTACTTCCAGTAACTTCTGTGGTGATTGGATTGTAGGTAATTGTTCCCGAAATCAATTGATTTGGGTCGTTGAAAACGAACACGGCAGAATTTGCCATGGCAGACGGCGCCATCGCTGAGAACACGCCGAGAGATAATGCAATCGTTACGAAACAGCGTGTGAGCGACTTCATTTAAGAGCCCTCCGACATACCACTTCCGTGTGGCATAAGACAGTTTAGCAGAAAACAGGCTTTGGGCGAGCAAGAAAACGCTTTCTGAGTGCGTGCTTCGGGGAAGGTGCCTGTTCTCGGAGCGAACGGCGATGTGAGGCGGGAAACGACTCTCTCGCGTTTATTCTAAGCTGCCGGAGTTCCGTGCTCCCTTAGGTCCGCGCCAGAATCCGCGCTGGCTTACTAGAACGGGAATCAGTACGTCCCCACCTTGATCGCCAGAGGCAGCGTGAGGTTCTGGCCGCCAGTCGTCACCACCAGCGCCTGTGGGCCCGCAACCACGCTCCCGTTCGCCGTCAGCGTCGCCGAGATCGAAGTCGCGGAATTCGTCATCACGTTGCTAACCGACAGCATCCCGCTTGGCACGGACACCGTGTCGCCCGTCTGGAAGTTCGCATTGGTACCTGTGATCGTCACGGTGATTTCAGTACCTACGGTCGCAGCCATCCTGCTTGGACTTACGACGGTCACCTCCGGCGCCGTCGGCCCCAGAATCGTTGTCTCGTTAAACAAACCCCGCATTATGAACGATGCCATCTGTCCCCGCGTCACCAACTCGTCCGGACAGTAGATCAGCGGATCGGTCCCGCAACCGTTGGTTATGTGTTCCTCGTACGCGCGTTGGATGAACGGAAATGGCTGGCCGTTGCCCTCCACGTTCGTTGGTACGTCCGTGAAATAGGGGGCGTTGTTAAAACTGAAGCTCGCTCCATTCAGCGCCAGCCGGGCGCGAACCATAAAGATCGCCATCTCCCAACGCGCGATCGTGTCGGTGGGACAGAAAAGCGCCGGCGGGCCTTGCGAACAGCCGGTGGTAATGCCCAGATCCACTAGCTTCTGGATGTGCGGGAAGAACGGATTTGTCGACGGCACATCAGCGAAATAAGGAGTCTGGTTGTAAGTGGCCGGTGTCGTCGTGCCGGTAACAGCCCGAACGATAAACGCTGCTATCTCCTCGCGACTCACGTTGTTGTCTGGGCAGAAGCTGCGTGTCTGGCGCGTGCTGCCCGCTATGCAGCCCGTGGTCACCCCTGCCTCTAACATTAAGTTGACCGCGTCAAAGTACGCTGCCGTTGCCGGAACGTCGTTGAACTCGGCAGTTGTGGGGCCAATCGTGAACGGCGCTTTGTCCGACATTGCGCCGCCAGGATTCACCACCGTCACATTGGCGGTGCCCTCAGAGCCGATCAGGGCTGTCGGCACACCTGCCGTCAACTGCGTCGCACTCACGAAGGCAGTGACCAGCGGGGTGCCGTTCCACTGGGCCACCGCACCCGATATGAAGTTGGCGCCGGAGACCGTTAGCGTGAACGCCGGTTCTCCGGCCGGTGCCGCACTGGGGTTGAGGCCGGAAGTGAATAATGCAGGAATCACCGACCGCGGCAGCAGCGCCCACTGGGGATCCAGGCCGACCAGATTCTGGTAGCCGACGTTGGCATTGATCCAGTCCCACGCCGCTTGGCCGCTGAGCGGGCCGTCGTTGATGGGCGGAAGAAAGCTGGCGGCCGCTCGTGCGATATGCGGGTAGCCGCTGAAGATATCCGCATCGCCGTTGTCCAGCCAGACTTGTGTGTTCTGCAGCGAGGGTAGGTAGGCCAGCTTCACCGAGCCCCAGTCGGTGTAGTAGGTCTTGGTCGAGGCTTCCAACACCGGCATGCGGTACATGCCTGCCAGATACGGATTGTAAGCCGGGTTGACCAGCTGGTTTAACAGATTCTTGGCCACCGTTTGTTGCACCAGCGTGATGGGAAAACCCAACTCGTTCACGTGCCCGAACACAATGTTGAGATAGTTGTACTCCCACGGTTCACCCACCACGCCCACCAGATCCGGATTCGCCGGGTTGGTGTCCATGTTGTCCATCGAGGCGTACTGATCACCTTGATCGGCGAAGTGCAGCGGGTTGTTTGAATTGTTCGCAATGCCGACCCGGCCCCAACTCCATTTCGAACCGGGCGTGGGGTCGTAGAAAGCGCCGTTGGTGATGTTCTGCACGCCTTCCCAGACCGCGATGTTGTTGTTCAGAATGGTCGTAAAATAGCCCTGCTCCGGCGAGCCGTCCGGCGCCATAAAGGCCGTTTGGGCCACTTCGCGGGTGGCCCACGCCACACCGCGTGTTTGGATTGCGTTGGTCAACAATCCCCAGTTGCCGTGCCGCGCATAGCTGGTGACCGTGCTCGGATCGGACTCGCCGACTGCGTAGGAGGCCATTTGGTACATCTGCTGCAGAAAGTACCAATCGCCCGTGATCAGGTACGGAATGTAGGCGAAGTTGGGAAGGTGGGCAACATCCGGCGTCCAGCCATTCGCTGTACTGAGCGGCGCGAGCGCCGGCAGGTTCTGGATCCACTGATCGGGATGGGCATTGATCGAAAACGGCAAGCCAAAGGCGGGCGTCTCTTGAGCGCTGTCATAAAACAGCGAGCTAGCTGACTCCCGGATGTGAATCGGCACGGACGCCGCTGCCGCCGCGTTCCCAAACATCACGTTGAACTCGTTCGGATCGAACGTGTACAAATAACGCACATACCACGCCGGAAACAGGCCGATGTCCGGCCGTCCGCCCGTTTCAGGCATGAACTTGGTCCACAAAGCGCTCCCTTCGATGCCGCCCATGTCGGATTGAGAAAAGCTCTGCACATCGGCAGCGACACTGCTCGCTGGGACAACCTTGGACAAGTCGAAGTTGGGGACGACCTGGGTGTAGATGAGGTAGGGCAAGTTGTGATCGATTTTCACGGCGCCCGGAGAATTCCCAACCCAGAAGGTCTTTCGCCAGTCGGTCTTGGCATAGTGCGTGAATGTGGGTTGGGTATAGACGGGCACGCCAAGCGCCCGAAGCGTCAAGGAATAGCTTTGATCCTGCAGCTTCGTACTCCATTCATTCTGCAGAATCGCCTCCACTTTTACGCCGGCCTGGGTCCCTGGAAAGAAGGTGACGATGAATATTGGATGCAGCGACTTGTACGGATCCCACCCCAGGTCATACGCCAGCGTGGGACTGGCGTCTTCCAGGATCACTTGGGTGCAGATCGGGCCACTTCGCCAGTACGTCACGCGCGCATCGCCGGCATTGCCGGCCCAATCGCTCACGATCTGCCGGGCGTGGATGCTGAGCGTGGACCCGTTCGTGATATCAATCTCACCGTCCCAGTTCAGCGCGAGCATGCCGGCCTTGTCGAGTGCGCCTGAATTGTTCCCGGTCGCCTGGTTCACAAAATCGACGGTCAATGTGGCGGAGGCGGAAAGGTCCGCGGTGAAAGTGATCTCGGCGTGTTTTAAACTGCCGTCCGGCCAGCGCGTTCTTACGTCGCACTGCGTGAGAACCGGCGTTCCATTCACCCGGGCCTGCGCGAAATTGGCGATCTCCCCCATCGCGAACACCCGCGAGATCGCAAAAGGCCGAGCCAGCTGGTTAAGTCCACTGGTCTCAGTCACGGAGACAGAGTTGGTGGGTGCTCCCAAGCAGCAAACGCTCAACGACAAGAGCGTAATCAACGTCTGAACCCAAGTGCTTCTTTTGTGAGATCTGACGGACTGCCTCATTTGCTGGACTCAGTGAGCACTACTTCGCCACGAAACAATCGGCCGGTTCTCCGGTGAGCTACATATTGTCATTGGTAGCACTCACCGTGGCCTTAGCGTGCCAGCGCAAGTGGTCCAATACTAACGCACTGTCTTTGAGTCTCCGGCTAGCAGACGTGGGTTTGGACGCGGCGCTTGGTCGAAACTGCCCAATCCACGATATATGCCACCGCCGACTACGGTCCACGCCAAAATCTGCGTCCGCTCAAGTGAACTAGACTTAGTACGTACCCACCTTGATCGCCAGCGGCAGCGTGAGATTCTGCCCGCCCGTTGTTACCACCAGCGCCTGTGGTCCGGCCACCACGGTCGCGTTCGCCGTGAGCGTTGCTGAGATCGTTGTCGCCGAGTTCACCGTCACGTTGCTCACCGCCAGCATACCGCTCGGCACGGTCACCGCGTCGCCCGACTGGAAGTTCGTGTTGACGGCCGTGATGGTCACCCTAATTTGAGTACCTGCGGTCGCAGCCATTCTGTTTGGGCTTACGTCGGTCACTTGCGGCGCGGTCGGGCCCAAAATCGTCGTCTCGTTAAACAACCCCCGCATGATGAACGACGCCATCTGCCCCCGGGTCACCAACTCGTCCGGACAGTAAATGAGCGGACCAGTTCCACAACCGTCGGTTATGTGCTCCGCATAGGCGCGCTGAATGAAAGGGAACGGCACTCCGTTGCCCTCCACGTTCACCGGCACATCCGCGAAATACGGGGTGCTGCTAGAGGTGAAACTCGCGCCGTACAGCGCCAGTCGGGCCCTGACCATGAAGATCGCCATTTCCCACCTCGGAATGGCGTCCGTGGGGCAGAACAATCCTGGTCCACAGCCGATGGTAATGCCCAACTCCTCGAGCTTCTGGATGTGCGGAAAAAAAGGATTCGTCGGCGGCGCATCGGTGAAATAAGGAACCGGGTTGTAAATGGCTGGAGTAAGGGTGCCGGTAACGGCTCGGACTATAAACGCAGCCATCTCCTCGCGAGTGACATTGTCGTTCGGGCAAAAGCTGCGCGTCTGCGGTGTGCTGCCTTGAATGCACCCGGCAGTCACCCCGATTTGGAACATCAGATTCGCCGCGTCAAAGTACGTCGCTGTCGGCGACACATCATTGAATTCGGCAGGATTGACCGGTCCCGGAGCTGAAAACTGAATCAGCGTGTCAAAAATGGCGTAGGGGTTCGCCAATGAGACGTGGGCCGAATGGACAACTGTCCCATCTGCGTTCTTGTGTTCTTGCCCCGGATACCAGCGAAAGCCGTAACCGCTGGCTGTATTTGTCCACGGGCCGGTGGGGCTATTGGGATAACCGGGACTCACTCCTTCGTACAGGACATTAGTGGCGATATTGGCGGCATTGCTGTTGGAAATACACCCGCTGCAGGTGACGGTGTTCGTCGGATCGGTTCCATTGAAGTTGGTTAAACCCGTTTGCGCTCCCACATCGTTGTAGGTCAGCAAGGGGTAGAAGTTAGTCTGCCAGTTGGCCTCGGTCGGCCGATCGGCCTCGTTTTGCATGACGCTGGTTTCCTCTGACCAGGGCCCCCAGGGGTTTTGCGCCGTGCGGACCATAAAGGCTCCGCAGCCCGCAAAGCCATAGGATAGGGTCCAACGGTTCAATCCCGGTGACCAATCCACCCCATGCTCATTGACGCAGTCCTGTGTAGCCAGCAACTTGCTATGAGTGTGATTCCAGGTGGTCAGCAGAGGAGTGGCATCCTGCTCCGCGCCCTCCTCCCAACTCGGCGCCCCTGACGACGCGATGTTGGTGACGTACCACATGGAACCCAGTCCTCCGGACGTGATTCCGTTGCTCGTGCTATATGCATAGGAGGAATCAGCAATCGCATCCACATCGATGCAGCCAAAGTATAAGTTGGACCGCCCATAGCCCGTTGCGCCCCACATGCACAGAATGCCGTCACGAGCGTTGGGAGATTGGAGCGTAGACGGCAGTTGTGAGGCCCACGGCCAAGTAGGTAACTCGGCCGCGGAAATATAATATATTGACGAAACCAGAAATTTCCCGACATTGCCGGCTTGTGTGGGCTGAACGGTGGCAGTTGTTTGGCTTGCGTCCCAAGGAGTGGATGCCCCCAAGCCACCGTACAATGACACGTAGGCCGTTTTGCTATCTGCACTGACGAAATTGATGATTCCGTGATTCGATCCTCCAGACGATGTCGGGATTTCTATGTCGCCTCCCGAGGCGTCGGCGAAAGCGGCGCTAGGAGACGTCACCGAATAGGTGTAAGTGGACGACCCGTCGCAGTTCGGGGTTTGCGTGCAACGGATCGTCAGTCCACTCAACGCCGTGATCGGCGGTGAGTTCGAGAGCACGCCAAACCCGGTGCCGGTATACGACGCTTCGAACGGCAGGTTCCCCGGTTGGTTGATTTGCAGAGTGCCACCCGGGCCGCTGTAAATTGCGCCGAGCGGAATCTGTTGCAGCACGGTAGCCCCAAGATAATAAGCCGAACCAGCCGCGTCTTTGATTCTGCTCTCATTGACGGCACACAGCAAATACGGGACTCCGATCGTCACCACAGCGCAGTCCTGAAACTCATGACCCGCCATGATAATCAACGGATTCCCAGCTTGATCGGTGGTCGTATGTGGGCTTAGTGTGATCGTTGGGGCTGCGAACATGGGCTGCGTGCTGTAGTTTCTACTAGTGTCTGCAAAATATGTGACGGGGTTGCAGCCCGCGTAAGTGATCTTTGCCGTTGGGTTTGTCTGCGGGCTGGCCATTAGCGCGCTCATAAGGTTCGGTAGGGCGGCGCAGCCGGACGGGTCATACTCCGCGCCTCCGTTGTTCTGAATCACGTACACGGCTTTAAGCCCTAGGCATGATGCGGTTCCTCCACCAATTCCGCCACGCAGCCCGCAGGTGTCCGAGTCGCGCGCGAACGCTTGCCAAGTGTATGCGGGGCTTCCCGAACTGCCCGTGTAGTTCGAGGATTCCACATCGCCGGTGATGCATATGATGTCTTTGGTATTTGGGACGAGTGCACAGGCGCCTTCATCCAAGCCCCACACGCCCATGTGTCCGCCCGAGTTCGCGGCGCTCTGCCAGATTCCAGCCGTAGGCTGCCCGTACATGTTCGGGGAACGGATGTTCCAGTTGTAGACCTGCACCATGTCCCCGGTTAGTTTCTGCGTAATGACCATGGGGCCGGGAACGACCGTGTCGATATCGTCGGCGCTGAGCGAAGCCACCAGGAGTAAGAGAAGAGTAAGTTGAAGTCGCATTTAGCTTACCCTCGGGCTAAAATCGTCCTAGCATGAGCCACGCCCGGAGAACCTGCCGCGGCGCAACGCCAGGAGCCGTTGTGTTTGTCTGTTGTATCTGCATCTAGCGAGAAAACTCGAGTTCCAAGTTGATCTACTCTCAATCTTGTTGAAGTTCTCCTGCGCTCCCAAGGCAACTCAATGGCCGAACACGTGTGTTCCCACTCGTGCCTGTATCATTCAATCATTGTTCCACGAAAACGGAACCGTTTCCCGGCTGCTCCATCCCCGCCAGAGTGTCACTTGACCATATTCGGTCGAAATGCTGCGAGAAAGACTGCCAAATCGTCCCCAAGGTTAATCAGCGCATTGGTTCCTCAGTCGTGGTTCTATCTTCCTCGTAAGAGCCGTGGATCCTCTGCGTTCGTTGGCACGGGCTGGTAGCGTCAGCAGAGGGGACGCCCAGATCAACCAGCTTCCCGATGTGAGGAAGAACGCATTGGTCGTCTGTAAAAATTACAAACGTGTGCGCTGCTGTGTTCGTTTCTTGTATCTGCATTTGCCGAGAAAACTCGATTCCTGGGGAGCATTGACTATCATCTCATTGGACCCGGAACGCTCCTCGCAACTCGCAGATGATCCGTTACGAGGGGCCTCGCGCGCGAGAGACGATGGTATCTGACGATTGGCAGTCCGAGATCCCCGCCCGCTGACGTTTTGGAACCTGCTGACCGCCCAAAGTGACGGGGGATAGCAGTTCAATTATATGAATACGATGCCTTGGGCTCTCCGAGTACTTACAAACTAAAAAAACCGGTGCGCCCGGTAAGATTCGACCTTACAGTCTTTTGCTCCGGGGGCATCGAGTGTCGAGACGCAAATGGCTTGTTTTCACCACTTGCCTCGCCCTACCTCGTGGGTCACCTTTGGGCCCCGTCATTGCCCGCTAACTCTTCGGGCGGAGGGGCGCAATGGCATCGGTACCGTGACCAGCTACTACGCCAGTTGAGGCAACGTCGATGCATCGGACGTAGACGGCGTTTCTGAGGACTATTCTGCCAGCTTGCATTTCTCACCTTTATCTCGGCGGCCGATGAACTCGTGATGGAAGAGACGTAAAAGCATTTCCCTCGACAGCACGACGAGGCCGTTCTCAACCTGACTTGGCATTGCAGCAAATCAGGAGCTTGAGGCACAGTCATGGCCAGGGCAAAGTAACGGGTCTTCCTTGTCCTCGCCCTGTTCGCCTGCCGGTGAGAACATATATTGGTGCCCGCTCTCACTCGACGATTCGGCTCTCTTTTCTGTTTGCTTCCGCTTCTGTTTCCCGTCTTCGCTGCCGCTGAATCGGGACCGCCGCAAGCTCCGCGTCCCTCGCTGGCCACCATTCGCGAGTGGCAAAGCCGAAAGTATGGAATGTTTATCCACTTCGGTCTGTACTCAACGCTCGGGGGAGTGTGGAAGGGTAAGCGATACTCGGGTAATTACAGCGAGCAAATTGAATCGGACGCACATATCCCTGAAGCGGAATACGCAGACTTGGCTTCGAAATTTGACCCCGTCGGATGGGACCCGGACGCAATCGTTCAACTTGCCGTTGATGCCGGGATGAGGTTCATCGTGCTGACTGCAAAACACCACGACGGTTTCAGCCTATTTGCGACGCATCAGTCCATATTCAACAGTGCTGAAGCCACTCCTCTCAAGAAAGACATCGTAAAGAGCCTAGCCGAGGCGTGCGCGAAACGCGGCATGCCATTTGGTGTTTATTACTCGACAATAGACTGGCACTTCGGTGACGTGCCGCAAGAAGCAAATGACAACCCCATTTCGCAACGGCATGAGGAGTTCAATGATGCCCAACTCCGTGAGTTGTTGACCGGCTACGGTCCTTTGACGGAGATCTGGTTTGATATGGGCCATCCCACCCCGTTGCAGAGCCGCCGCTTTGCGGATACGGTACACAGCCTGCAGCCCGAGTGCATGATCAGCGGCCGCGTTTGGAACAACGAAGGCGATTTTAGTGAAACCGGAGATGATGCCATTCCCGAGTACATTCAGGCTGATCCGTGGGAATCGCCTGCTTCGATCTTCGCCGACACCTGGGGCTACCGCTCCTGGGAGAATCGGACCAACTTACCTCAGAAGATCCGAGAACAGATCTTACGGCTGGTGAAAGTCGTCAGCCGCGGCGGCAATTACATTTTGAATATCGGACCTCAGGGCGATGGGTCGGTGGTTCCCTATGAGGCGGAGGTCTTGCGGGGCGCAGGCCGATGGCTCCACGACAACGGTGACGCCATCTACGGGACACAGCCACAACCCTTCCGCAAGCTGACATTTGGTTATGCCACGGTGAAAGGCAATCGGCTTTACCTGTTTGTGGAGCATTTGCCGAGTGATGGAAGGCTGGAATTGCCGGGCTTGCAGAACAGGATTCAGAAGGCTTACTGGCTCAATAGCCCGGAGGCCGGCGAGTTGCGCTCGGAAGAGATAAGGGCTGGTAAAATCGTGCTCGCCGTTTCGGAGCCCGGCAAACACTTCTTGCCAGTCGTAGCGCTGGAATTTGAGGGCAAGTTGAACGTACTTTCGCCCGCCGTTCAACCGGATGCTAACGACAAAGTCCTTCTGACGCCGCAAGGATCCGAACGTTCCTACAACTTAAATGGCGAAGGGTATCAGGATCCGCCGACCGTGCACGGCGAGCTCTGGCACTTTGCGGTGAAGCGCGCTGGCCTCTACAAAGTGGAGTTGCAGTACAAGCAGGGTCGCTTTTCGCGAGCATTTGATGTTAAGGTCGGCGATTCAAGCATCAAAGCAATCATTCAAGGCGATCACGCCAGCCCGGCTGCGGTTGGAACCGTTACGCTGCCCAGCTCAATTGATACGGTTCTGAGCATCAATCGCGCTGCGCCGGCCGAAAGGGCGGCCAAGCTGGATGTCGATTTCACGGGCGTCGTTCTCACCTATGTCGGTCGAACCCCGCAAACGGAGCACGCTCACTGAAATGCTGGAGCCACAGTTGGGCATCGCACTCAAGAACGAGCTTCCACGCACACTGCCCGGCACCCGTCAGTCGCTTTGGGTGAATCCCGCGCGTTGGACAAGGGGCCAACGCACGGTGGCGACAACGCTATGGGAGAATTGCGGTGTCGAATGTGACCCCTGTGAGGCAGGAAAATGCCTAACAGTTGTGGTACGAGCAGTTACGCCGGCCACGTAGGAGACAAAACATGACTTCAATCACCAGGCGGGGACTGCTGGGTTCGGCGAGCGCGGCGGCCGGAGTTACGGCGTTCTTTGCTTCTACTGCGACTACTCAGACCCCTGCCCTGGCCCCGATCACCGATGTGCCGCCAACCACCTCCACCAGTGCCGATCGCGACCGGCGCGAGCAGTGGTGGCATGAGGCGCGGTTTGGGATGTTCGTGCACTTCGGCTTGTATAGCGTGCTGGGCCGTCACGAGTGGGTTATGGAGGAGGAAGGTATTCCCGTGGCGGAGTATCAGGAACTGGCGAAACAGTTCAATCCGCGCCCCCACGCGGCTCGGGAATGGGCACAACTGGCGAAGCGAGCCGGAATGAAGTACATGGTGATGACTACCAAGCACCATGAAGGGTTCTGCAACTTCGACACGAAGTTGACCAACTACTGCGCTCCAAAACAGGCGGCCGGGCGCGACTTGGTCGCGGAATACTATGAGGCGGCCAGAAGTGCCGGGATGCACGTCGGTTTTTACTACTCTCTGATGGATTGGCATCATCCGGACGGCGCACGATGCGCCTACGACGAAGGGGCGAGAAGCCGATTTGTCGACTACATTCACGGCCAGGTGCGCGAATTGTGCAGCAACTACGGGAAGCTCGACATCCTTTGGTACGACGTTGCATGGCCGTTGACGGCCGACGGTTGGGAGTCCGTGAAGATGAACAAGATGGTCCGCGAATTGCAACCCGACATTCTCATCAACAATCGCGCAAAAATCCCCGAAGACTTCACGACTCCGGAGCAGCGTATCCTGACATTCGCGCAGCCTTGGGAAGCCTGCATGACAATGAATGACAGCTGGGGGTATCAGGGGGCCGACGACGACTGGAAATCGCCGAAGACAGTTGTTCGCAACCTGGTAACCTGCGCCCGCGGATACGGGAACTACCTCCTCAACGTGGGGCCGAAGCCGGATGGATCGATACCGGCCGAATCAGTCCAGATCCTCACACAAGTCGGGCGTTGGATGAACGAGTATGGCAAGCTGATTCACCAAGCAGAACTATGCGGCGTGCAAAGCTCGGAGTTCGCGGGCTTCACGCGCAACGGCAACAAACTGTACGTGCACGTGCATTTCTGGCCGGGTGATACGGTGTCGGTGGGAGGCCTGAAGAACAAGGTGCTGGCAGCCAGGCTTTACGGATCGGAGCAAGTGCTGACGGTGCATCAGGATGAATTTCGAACGCAAATCTCAGGCTTGCCGACGACCGAACCGGACCCCCTAGCTAGCGTGATCGAACTGGAATGCGATGGCGAGCCCAAACAGGATATGCTCAACGTGCGCGAGAACCGGCGCCGCCTCGCAGTGGGCATGTGAGCACAGCTGCCGGCATGGGTGTTCGCAGGTAACTACGGCCGCTATGTCTGGTGCAGTCCGGCCTGAATCATCAGTGCCCTGGCGCTCGCGAGATCGCGCCGCACAATCTCGACGAACTCCTTCCGGCTGATGCCGATTGCGCGTTTGCCGTCATTTGCACCGGCCAGTTCCGGGTATTCAAAATGAAGCTGGATCGGGCCCACGAAATTCTGCTTGCGCAGAAACTCAAAGAAGGGGACGAATCTCACCATGCCTTGGCCGATGGGACACCATCGTGGCTGCCATTGGCCATTCGCCTTTTCCCAGTAGAAGTCCTTTAGCGCCACACCTCGCATCATGGGCGCAATCAGGCTGGCGCTGTTGATCCACCCGCCCAGGCCTCCTTCGATGGTGGCGTGGCCGATGTCGAAGTTGACGCCGAGCCGGCTCGGGTTGAAATCCTTCAGCAGCAGATAGAGGTCCCAGATGGATGCGCCCAGCACTCCGGCGCCCGAGTGCGTGTGATACATCGCGCACTCACCAAACATATCGTTGAGGGCAGCCAGGCCGCGGACCTGCCGCTTGTCATCCTCGATCTGTTGCGGAATCGATTTGCTCGCGTCCAGCGGGAAGCCGCCCCAGCGGTAGTACCGAATGTTGAGCGCGCCTGCCGTCTGCAGAACTGCCTCCGCGTGAGGCGACAGCGCGTCCATGATGCCGGAGGTGATCATCGGCACATCAAGCCCTGCCCGGCGGACAGCCTCGACGGCTTTGGGAAGATCATCGGCGGCGCGTTCCGGTGTAACGTGTCCACCTTCGCGGACGGTCATGTCGACGCCGTCAAAACCAGCCTCCGCCGCAAGCGTTGCCGCATCCTCAATCCTGAGCCACTGGAGGTGCTTCGAGAAAATGCAGATTTTAGGAGTGGTTCGTTTTTCAGCGGCTAAGCCGGCTAACGCACCGGCGCCGGCGGCGAGAAATTCGCGACGTGAAGTCACGCCTAAACCTCCACTTTCTGGGCCTGCGCGTTCCACCTGACACGGCGTCCGGTTTCGAGCGATAGGTTCGCCATCTGGATGACCAACGCTGCTTGAAAGCCCTTCTCGACGGGGGCGTTAGGTTCCTTGCGTGTCTGGACGCACTCCAGGAAGTTCTGAATGTGAGCATCAGTGGCCTGAGAGAAAGACCCGGTAGCAGTGAGGGCTGGGGTCTCCGGATTGGCTTGCTGGAACACCGAAAGGAACTCACGGCCAACGTCCATGCGGGCTTCGTCTCCGTCAAACTGGTTGAGCTGGTCGAGGCGAGCGGGGTAATGCATGCCGGCATAGTTGATGGTGAAGACACCCAAGAAATCGTTCGGATACTCGGCTATCGCGACGACCGTTTCGGGAGTGTCGCTCTCCTTGCTGTGAACTATTCCGGCGGAGGCAGTGACAGCGCTCGGGAAACCCACATCGCGAATGAGATGAATGCCGTCGTAGATGTGCGCGCCCTGATCGGCGACGATACCGCCTGAATAATCTTTGTAGTTACGCCAATTGCGAAAGCGATCGAGTTCCATCGGGTGGCGGGGAGCCGGACCTTGCCACTGTTCCCAGTCGAGCGGTCCTTCAAGCTTCCGATCAGGGCCGCCTGCCAGACTGTTGTTAACCCACCAGGTTCGCACTAGTCGCACGCTGCCAAGGGTTCCGGCAGCCCGGATATCGCGAGCCTTGATATACAGGGAATAACTACGTCGCTGCATTCCGACTTGCACGATCCGGTCGGACTTGCGCACCGCGGCCATCAATTCGACACCCTGCTCGGGCGTGTGGCAGAGCGGTTTCTCCACGTAGACGTCTTTACCGGCGGCCAAGGCGTCGAGCAGCATTCGATGGTGCCAATGCTCGGGAGTCGCGATGATGACGATCGGGACCCTCTTGTCGGCAAGCAATTCCTGGTAGTGGCGATACGCTTTTGCTTTACCCTTGGCGACGGAGAGGCCGGCTTCCAGGTTCGGCTCATAGACGTCGCAGACGGCGGTCAATTGAACGGAAGGATTTTGCGCGAAGCGGTCCATCAGCACTTGGCCACGGCCTCCCGCTCCGATGACACCCAGGTTGAACTGATCCGAAGGAGCCGCTGCCAACCGCACCACGTTGCTTGCGGTGACAGTGCCTGCGGCCGCAAGGAACGTTCGTCGATTCATAGATGCTCACACATTGCGCCGCGGCATCTAACAAAAAAGTATCTCGGCGGACTTGGCTGCGGCGTGCGAGTCCGCTGCGCAGGTATTCTCATGATGAGCAGGCCTCAGCTGCCATGGCGGATGCCCGCCAGCGCGCCCATCAGATCCTTGCTGACCGTGGATGGACACCAATACTTTTCGATGTATTCGATCACCAATTCGGTCCCGCGAGCGTGGGAAACGTAGGGAGCCTTTGCGGGATTGTACATCGCGTCGGTCAGGTCTCTAACCAGCACACACTTCATGCCCCAGCGCGTCATCTGCTTAATTGCAAAGCTTCGGTTGAGAATGCACATGTTGGTGTGAACTCCCATGACAAAGACGGTATCGATGCCCTTCTGCCGCAGCAGGTTGTAAATCTGGGCGCCGTCGTCGGATATGGCATCATTCGGACCGATTGAGAGAATCGAGTTCTCGCGCGACCAAGCTTGGTGCTCGTGGTCGCCGGGTGTGTCACAACCTCCGTCGGAGTCATCGATGGGCAGAGGCACGTCCGGGATTTTCAGGTCAGGCGGTGGCTTCACCTTCGGTGCATTAAGCACCAAGAGACGCTGGGGAACGCTCGCATAGAAGCCCATGGTCTCGGACGGGGCATGGATCACGAGCACTCCAGCCGCTCGAGCCTGTTGAAGAACAGAGTTCATGCTATGCGCCAGTTCGGCAACGCGCTTGCTTGCGCCACTACACCAATGCTTGTCCCACATATCGCAAATGATAACGGCCGAGTGAGAGGCAGAAAAGCTCTCATTCAGCGTCGCGGCCTGCCACGTGTCAGTTCCCTTGAATGGCTGGACGCGAGTTTGCAGGGTGATGCGCAAGTCTTGCGCAGCAAGAGTGCTAACGGCAAGAAGGACAAACGGTAAGAGCTGCATTGCTGATGCCATCGCCAGCTTCCCCGGAGCGTATCACACGTTCTCGCTCCCAAGAGAGCCGACTGGGTGCTCGAAGCGGGCACCTACCGATCACCAGCCACCTCTGCCTATGCCAAAACCGGCTTGACAAGTTTTCCGCCCACGTCGGTGAGGCGGAAGTGGCGCCCCTGGAACTGGTAGGTGAGTTTCGTATGGTCGATGCCCAGGCAGTAGAGGATGGTGGCCTGCAGATCGTGCACGTGGACTGGATCTTTGGTGATGTTGTATCCATAGTCGTCGGTCTCGCCGAGCGTGATGCCGGGCTTGATGCCGCCGCCTGCCATCCAGATGGTGAAGCAGCGCCCGTGGTGGTCGCGCCCGTAGTCGTCGGCGGTGAGGCGCCCCTGACAGTACACGGTGCGTCCAAACTCGCCGCCCCAGATCACCAGCGTATCGTCGAGCATGCCACGTTGCTTGAGATCGGTGATGAGCCCGGCCGAGGCCTGGTCCACATCTTTGCAGCGCTTAGGTAATTCCTTCGGCAAGTTGCCGTGGTGATCCCAGTCGCGATGGTAGAGCTGGATGTAGCGCACGCCGCGCTCGGCCAGCCTGCGGGCTAACAGACAATTGGAGGCAAAGGTGCCAGGCTTCTTCGCGTCTTCACCGTAGAGCTCGAAGGTGCTGGCGGGCTCACTGGCCAGGTTCGTTAGTTCAGGAACTGAGGTCTGCATCCGGAACGCCATCTCATACTGGGCGATACGCGCGTTGGTCTCTGGATCACCGAATGCTTCGGACTCGATTTTGTTGAGCTGTCCCAGCGCATCGAGGAACTGGCGGCGGTTGTCGGCCGTGAATCCCTGGGGATTTGAAAGATAGAGGACCGGGTCACCCACAGAACGGAACTTGACGCCCTGGTAACGACTCGGAAGAAAACCGTTGCCCCAGAGGCGGTCGTACAGCGGTTGACCTCCACCGGCTGAAGAGATCATCACCACGAACGCGGGCAGATCTTCGGTCTCGCAGCCGACGCCGTAGGAGATCCACGAGCCCATGCTGGGGCGGCCTCCCAGACGGAAACCGGTTTGAGCCATGGTGACGGCGGGATCGTGGTTGATTTCTTCGGTGTTAAGTGTCTTGATGAACGTGAGCTGATCGGCTATGTTCGCGGTATGGGGCAGCAGTTCACTTACCCAGGCGCCGGAATTGCCCCGCTGTGCGAAGGTAAACTTCGAGGGGACGATTGGAAAGCTTGATTGTGTGGCGGACATCCCCGTGAGCCGCTGCCCGCCGCGGATGGACTCCGGCAGGTCCGTTCCCTGAAAGTCCTTCAGACGCGGTTTAAAGTCGAAGAGCTCCATCTGCGAGGGGCCGCCTGACTGGAACAGATAAATGACGCGCTTGGCTTTCGGAGCGAAATTCGGGAAATCCGGGAGGCCGCCGTGCGATGGCTTGGAGGCGGTGGCAGCTTTCAGGTTCGCGCCCATCAGTCCAGCCAATGCCGCCAAGCCGACGCCGGTAGAGTTGAGGCCGAAAAAGTGCCGGCGAGTCATCCGGGAACAGTGATCATCGCAGGAATGAATGGTAGGTTCTTGGGACATCTTTATTCTTTATTCTTTATTCTTTCGTGATCGTCTCGTCGAGGTTGAGCAAGAGGCTGGCGACGCCGGTGTACGCGGCGAGATCCACCGGATCGAGGTTGGTCGTACGCGGCGATTCGCCATAGCTGAGATACTGCCCAGCCGCTTGGGGGTTCTGGCGATAGTTGGATTCAAATCCAGCCAGCGTCTGTTGCAAGATTTTCTGTTCCACCGGTTTTGCGGAACGCGACAGCAGCAGCCGGTAACCATAGTCAATGCGCTGCTCCGGCGTAGAGCCGCCTTCTGCCAGCAGCCGTTCGGCGAGCTTTCGGGACGCTTCGAGGAACGTGACATCGTTCATGAGATCGAGTGCCTGCAGCGGCGTATTGGTACGGTTCTCATAGACCGTGCACACCTCGCGATTGGGCGAATCGAAGTTGGTCATGAAGGGCGGCGCGACGGTGCGCTTCCAGTATGTGTAAAGGCTGCGGCGGTACAGGTTCGCGCCTTTGTCCTGAACATAGCCGGTGCCATCAGCGAGTTCCTGCCACAATCCCGGTGGCTGATATGGTTTGACGGAGGGCCCGCCCAGCTTCTCGGTCAGCAGGCCGGATACCTCCAAAGCTTGATCGCGAATCACCTCGGGGCCTAGCCGCACGCGCGGCCCACGAGCCAGCAGGCGGTTGTCGGGATCCTTTTCGAGCAGTTCCGGCGTTACTTTTGAAATCTGGCGGTAGGTGGCGCTGGTGACAATCAGCTTCTGAATGGCTTTGACGTTCCAGCCGTTCTCAACGAACTCGGTGGCGAGCCAATCCAGCAACTCGGGATGAACCGGCCACTCTCCCTGCGAGCCGAAATCATCGACGGTCTTCACGATGCCAAAGCCAAAGTAGGATTGCCAGTAGCGGTTGACCGTGACGCGCGCCGTCAGAGGATTTGACGGGTCCACTAGCCAGCGTGCCAAACCGAGGCGATTCCGTGGCCAATCAGGCTTGGGCTGTGGGAGAATTTCCGGGACGCCTGGGTTGACTGGTTCGCCGGGGGCGTCGTAAGCGCCTCGCTTAAGCAAGAAGGTGTCTCTCGGCTTTGGGGAATCGACCATCACCATGACGGTGGGGATGGCATCGTAGAACTTCTCGCGCTGCTGTTGGAGAGATGTCAGTTCCTGGCGGGCAGTTCGGATGTTCCTGGGCGCGGCTTCGGCCAGAAAGCTCAGAGCCAGCTTCGCCGACTGCGAATGAGTGCGGCTCGCCGGCCCGATGGCGGCGATGTGGCTGATGGAGTCGCGAGCGGAAACGGCGGCGGCCTCTTCGGACGTTAGTGCTCGCTTATAAACACGAACATCTTCGATGGATCCGTTGAAGCGCACGCCGCCCGCCGTGCCGATTCGGAATGGCACCTTTTCGTCCACATGGAACGGTTCATTCAATTGATCGAACAACACGTTGGTCTGCTGCCGCTCGCCATCGACATAGATGCGAACACCGCGAGCCTTGCGCTTGCCGTCGTAAGTGACCAAAACGTGCTGCCATTCGTTCAGCTTGAGCGGTGTAACGGTTTCTAGACGGAGCGCCAGGTCTGTCCAGCGATGGACGATGTGCAAACGGAGCTTCCCGTCGATGACGTAAAGTGCATGGCCCGTCCCTTCGAAATAATCTTCCTGTTGCGACATGATGCCGCCCTTGGCCGACGTGGGCTTTATCCAAGCGGAGAACGTGAATGGATCCAGATAGCCAAAGCTCGCGACCTCCTTATTGATTTCCAAGAAGCGCTTTCCGTCAAACTGCCAAGCCTGGCCAACCGGTCCATCCTCTGTGGGTACTTCGCAGACAGGTGAATCCTTGTCACATCCAAGTGCCTTGGCAGCGCCCTCCTTGGCGGAAACCAGATCCGGCTCCGTCCGGAATACCAAGTCATCGGTGACTGTCCAATCCGGCGCGCCAGACCCCGCCAAGCCCTCTTCCCAACGGCGCTGAGCGGCGGTGAGGACGGGCTGAAGAGCGTCGTACTCCTGCTGAGCCGTTGTCACTTTGCGGTCGAACTCGAGCAGCTGACGCCTCTGATCCTCAAGCGGAGCTTTAAGATAGGGCTCCTCGTTTCCGTAGTTGTAGCTGAAACCTTTCTCGTCGGGAATCTGATTGAAGTAGGCAAAGAGACGATAGAAATCGCGCTGCAGGAATGGGTCGTACTTATGATCGTGGCAACGAGCGCAGCCGAGTGTGATTCCCATCCACACTGTGGCGGTGGTCTGAGCACGATCCGCCACATACTCTACCCGGTATTCCTCCGGAATGATTCCGCCTTCGCCGTTGGTTCGGTGGTTTCGATTAAACCCGGTCGCGATTTTCTGATCCAGAGTCGCGTTCGGCAACAGGTCGCCGGCGATCTGCTCGATGGTGAACTGGTCATACGGCTTATTCGAATTGAAGGCTGCGATCACCCAATCGCGCCATCGCCACATGTCACGCGGGCCGTCAGTCTGATAGCCATTGGTGTCGCCGTATCGCGCGGCCTCCATCCAGCGGTAAGCCATGCGCTCGCCGTAACGGGGAGAAGCGAGTAATCGGTCCACAACCTTCTCATAGGCGCCAGCCGACTGGTCGGATAGAAAGGCATCCACTTCCGCCGGTGTCGGAGGTATCCCGGTCAGATCCAGGCTCACCCGTCTGATGAGGGTTTCTTTGTCCGCCTCCGGCGAGGGATGTAGCCCTTCGCGATCCAGGCGACTCAGGATGAAGGCATCGATCGGGTTACGCACCCAACTGGCGTCGCTGACCTTCGGAATCGCTGGCCGCTGGGGTCGAGCGAACGACCAAAACGGTTGCCAAACGGCGCCTTGCTCAATCCAGCTGCGAATCAGTTGGATCTCGTGATCGCTCAGCTTTTCGCGTCCGGCATAGGCGGGGGGCATGCGCACGGCTTTGTCGTCCGACGAAACACGACGAAACATTTCACTGGCGGCGAGATTGCCGGGCACAATCGCATAACGGCCGCCATGCAGTTCGGCCTTGGCGGCGGATTCGACGTCGAAACGCAATTTCGTTTTTCGATTCGCTGCATCAGGCCCGTGACAGGTGAAGCACTTGTCGGATAGGATGGGACGGATGTCGCGGTTGAATTCCATGGTCTGGTTGGCGGCAGGAGCAGTAGAAGAAGCCCGCGCCACGAAACCGAACGAGCACAAGAACACCGCTGGGCAAGCCAGGCAAAAGGCGTGAACCGCCCCTCGCAGCATGACCGATCGGGGGCCGATATTCGTGGAGGAGTGCATCGTTGCGGTATGCGCGCTGTCCTTAAGCGCAAGTGTTGAGATAGGCAAAACGCCCCTCGTAAACTATTGTATCGGCATCTATCGAGGTGCGGATTGCCGCTGGCAATCGGCTATCATGCTGTCGAGGACCGGCACAGCTGCGATCTAAGATCATCGCTTTAGCTTTCTTGATTGGAATTACCATGCGACCGATCGGATATAGTGTGCGCCATGGACGGTTGGCCTAGGTTACGGATTGGCGCCGCTGCTGTTCAGGTTGCGGCGGCACTCTGCCTAGGTCACTTGTGTGGGCAGGAGTTAGATACTGCTCTTCGCTCGCAGGGTGAAAGTCACTTCACGGTGATGGATGAGATCGAAGATCCACGGGAACGTGCCGATTTTCTTGCTCTATACAAGGCCCGCGACCCTGCACAGAAGCACCAGCTAGCCACTCAGTTCATACTTGACTATCCGCAGTCGTGGCTCCTGGCTCAGGCTTACGAGGCAGCGGCAAAATCGTCCATCGACCTCGGCGAACTCGACCGTGCCCTCGTTGAAGGCAGGTTCTCTTTGCGGCTGCTGCCGGAGAATCCCTCGCTGTTGGTACCCTTGGCGAATGTCGAGGCGCAGCGAAAGCAAGGGGCCCTCGCCGAGCAACACGCAAGTGATGCACTCGAGTACCTCGAAGTCTTCGGCCCTCCCGCGGGAATTAAGCCGGCGGCCTGGTCGGACCTGAAAGCGCAACTCAGCGCATCCGCTTACTTCGCGCTTGGTCGAGTCTATGCCAGTCAGGGTCTGGCGATGAAGGGACCGAAGCGGAGCGAGTTGCTTCATAGGGCGTCCGATCGATTGGCAACCGCAACCTCCTGGAATGCGAGGGATGCCGAGATCTTCTATCTCGAGGGCATGGTTCACGAGGCGTGTGGCGCAGCGAGCAAGGCGGCTGTCGACTACGCCGAGGCTCGGAGGCTGGACCCTACGCTCGAGGAATTGACGACGAGAGCATTGCTCCGTTTGTATCGAGGCCTCTCGAAGCCGGGTGTCGACGGCGAGACTCCGAAAGCCTCATTCGAAGAGTTTGTTCGCAGCCTGCCAAAACCGGTGATCCCTTCGTCGCCATTGACGCCTCACCGGAGCGCGACTGATGCGCGCCAGCCTGCCTACGCCGGTTCAGAGGCTTGCATTCAATGCCACCGCCGGGAGTTCGATTCATGGAGCCAGACAGGGATGGCGAAAATGCTTCGCCCGTTCAATGCATCGAACATCATGGGCGATTTCGGACCAGGCATGGAGTTCCACAATGATCTTGGCGAACCGATCGTCCGAATGGGCGACGACGGCCGGCCGTTCTTCGACCTTCAAGGCCAGGACGGTCATTGGCACAAGTATCGCGTCGACTACACGATCGGCTCGAAATGGCAACAGGGGTATGTGACGAAACTGCCTGACGGTCGGATGCAGGTGCTGCCGATCGAGTACAACAAGTTGCAGCAGAAGTGGGTGAATTATTGGAAGCTGATTGACCCGCCTGACAGCGTGCGTGCCGACATCCGGCGGTTCCCCGAGCTCCTCCCGGCGACCAACTACCAGATGAATTGCGCCATCTGCCACACCAGCCAATTGAAGACAACCAAGACTGACGATGAAGGCGTCCAGCACGCGCAATTCCGCGAGCCGGGCGTGAACTGCGAGATGTGCCACGGACCCTCACAGAACCACGTTGAGCGGATGCAGCATAAAGATCTAACGCCGCCAGCACCGATAAACCCGCCTGTCGACTTTACGCGGACAAACAACCGGGAGGGAGTGAGAGTATGCGCGCAATGCCACCGGCAGTCGTCCTTGCGCGACGCCAGTCCGTACTCGGAGTTGAATTACTCGTCAGTGGGAGACACCTTTCTCTTGTCGTCCGTGAGTCGCCCCTACCCGCAATTCTTGCGGAAGGCCTTTTATAAAGATGGTCGTTTCCGCGAAACAACTTTCATTGTGGAGGCGTTCACGCGCTCAGCCTGCTACCGGCGCGGCAAGGCACAGTGCGCCGACTGCCACGATCCGCACCCCGTGGACGCCGTTCAGAACCCCGTCTCGCTGAAGTTTCTTCATGATCCCGATGAGATGTGTTTACAGTGTCACGGTCAGTTCCGCGCAAAGACCGAGGCTCACACCCACCACCCCGCAGCCTCGGAGGCCAGCCGCTGCACGGCCTGTCATATGCCTCGAATCATGAATGCGGTGCTATTCAAGGCGGCATCCCACCAGATTGACGACAAGCCCAACGCGGATTTGACAGCCAGGTTTGGACACCAAGAGAGCCCCAATGCTTGTTTGCTCTGCCACAAGGACAAGGATTCGATGTGGGTGGCTGGAAAGCTGACGGCGTGGCAACGTCGATGAACAAACTCGTGCCCTCTGGCGTCGCGCTCGTGGCGCTGGTTGTCTTCGCGGCCAGCCCAGTCCTTCCGCCCAATCGGTTTGAAGACGTAACTGCTCGCTCCGGTGTCCGCTTCCTAAACCAGGCCAGCCACACCTCGCGCAAATATCTTCCGGAGACCATGGTCGGCGGCGTCGCGCTCTTTGACTACAACAACGATGGGCTGCTTGACATCTTCTTCGTGAATGGTGCGACGCTTGCTGATCCGATGAAAGCTGAAACGCGTCCGGACAAGTCGGCCTCCAGGTACTGGAATCGGCTCTATCGCAACAATGGCGACGGCACCTTTACCGACGTCACTGAGAAGGCTGGTGTTCAAGGTGATGGTTTTGGCATGGGTGTGGCGGTGGCTGACTTCGATAACGATGGATATGAAGACCTCTACGTCACCAACGTTGGGAAGAACATCCTTTATCACAACAATGGCGATGGGACGTTTACTGATGTCACGGCTGAGGCCGGTGTTGAGGCAGGCGGTTGGTCGGCGGGGGCAGTCTTCGTCGACTACGACCGCGACGGACTGTTGGACCTTTTTGTCTCCCGTTACGTAACGTGGGACTTCGCAAGAGACATCTTCTGCGGGCTCGCTAATCAAGGCGGACGCGCTTACTGCCATCCGGATCAGTTTCCGCCAGCTACCCATCTGCTGTTCCACAACCAAGGACATGGGCATTTTCGAGACGTTTCCGAGGAAAGCGGGGTTTCCAAGTTTCCAGGTAAGGGGCTCGGCGTGGCGATCAACGATTACGATCGGGATGGGTGGCCGGATATTGCTGTCGCCAATGACTCCGTTCCCGAGCAACTCTTTCACAATCTTCACAACGGCAAGTTCGAAGAGGTGGGAGTGGAGGCCGGCGTTGCCTACGACGAAAACGGAGCTACATTCTCCGGGATGGGAATCGATTTTTCCGATTACGATAACGATGGATGGCCAGATATCATTATCAATTCACTCGCTAAGCAGAAATACGCGCTTTTTCACAACCGCGGCGGCCACTTTGACTATGTTTCCGGGCAAACCGGTATTTCGGCTGCGAGCATGAATCACTCGGCCTGGGGAACGAAGTTTATCGACTATGACAATGACGGAGCGAAAGACTTGTTCTTCGGGCAGGGTCACGTCATGGACAACATCGAAATGACACAGCCCGACGTGCGGTATCTGGAGCCTCCCATGCTGCTCCGGAATGTAGCGAACAAATTCGTCGACGTTTCCAATCAAAGCGGTGACGTGTTCCAACGCCCACTGCCGGCGCGAGGCGCCGCGTTTGGCGATTTCAACAATGACGGCTTTGTGGACATCGTCCTAAACTGCAACGATCTTCCGGCGGTGGTTTTGAGGAACGCCGGAAACAACAACCATTGGCTCATCGTCAACACCGTCGGTACAAAGAGCAATCGGGACGGCATTGGGGCCCAAGTGCGGCTTGTAACAGATGACGGCAAGCAACAGTTTGCCATCGTGACGACCGGGTCAAGCTATTTGTCCGCCAGTGACAAGCGCGTGTATTTCGGCCTGGGGAAGTCCACCCTTGTCAAGGACCTTGAAATCGACTGGCCCAGCGGAATCGTGGACAGATACCAGAATCTCAAAGCCGATGAGATCTTCGTCGCCCATGAGCGGACACCATGAGAGGTTCGCCGAACCTTAGATATAATCAATCTCCGTTGGAACAATGGCAAGACTAAGCTGCTGCTCGTTCTTGCCCTGGCTGGCAATCGCAACTGGCGCTCTGGCGGCGCCGCCTACGCAGCGTTATGTAGGCTCCAAAGCCTGCTACGGCTGCCACGAGCAGATTTACCGCTCCTTCACAAAAACCGACATGGGGCGCTCGATGCGTCCGGCGGCCGATCTGGATAGGGCCAGTTTCCCCACCGAGGCAACAGTACCTCTGCCGGGAAGCAATCGAACCCTGCGCGTATTTGGTGATCGCACGGGCTGGCGCCAGAGCGAGAGTGAGCCCAACGTTTTTGTCGACGAACACCAATTGGATTACGCCGTGGGTTCCGGAACCAACGGTGTGACGTTCCTTGTCCGCCGCGGCAACTACCTGTTTGAAGCGCCGCTATCGTACTACGCGAAAGCAAACAAGTGGGATTTGTCTCCTGGCTATGAATACGGAGACTATAGTTTTTCCCGTTCCGCCCCGGAAGGATGCATCCTTTGCCACAGTGGCCGCGCAGACCCGGTCTTGGACCATCCGGGCGTTTACCGCGATCCTCCGTTTCAGGAGTTGGCGATCGGGTGTGAGAACTGTCACGGTCCGGGCGAAGCCCACGCACACGATCCCAGGCGCCGCGGCGCCATTGTCAACCCAGCGAAACTGGCTCCGAGGCTGGCTGAGAACGTCTGCATGGCCTGTCACCAGCGCGGTGACGCCCGGGTGTTGCAACCCGGAAAGACTTATCAGGACTTCCGCCCCGGACAATGGCTCATCGAAACGGTTGCCATCCTAAAGATTCCCGCCGATAGCGAAGAGCGCCGCGAGCAAGATCTGTTAGAGCACAATGCCTCCATGCAAGCCAGCCGCTGTTTTCTTCAGAGCGGCGGCAAACTGAGTTGCCTCACCTGTCACGACCCCCACGTTCAACCAGCAGCTGGCGAGGCTTCAACCTATTTCCGGGCGAAGTGCTTCATCTGCCACACCGAGCAGAGCTGTAAAGTAGCTTTGACCATCCGCCGGCAGACCCGGTCAGATAACTGCTTAGAATGCCATATGCCCAAGCGCAGCATCGCGGTGATCTCGCACTCGGCCCTCACCAACCACCGGATCCCCGCCCGCCCCAACGAGCCGCTGCCGCCCTGGAAGCCGGTTTCGGGCAGCGATCTTTTGATCGTAAACCAACCTGAGGGCAGCGAAAGGCCGCTATCTGACATCACGCGGTTGCGAGCGTATAACGATTTGGCCGGCCAGTTACCCGAGTATCAGCGCCGGTACCTCTCGCTGCTCGACCAGTTGAGCCATTCCGAACGTAACAATCCCTATGTCCAGGCCGCCCTGGCACACCAGGCTCTCGCGGAGGGTAAGAACGAAGAGGCTTTGGCTCATTCCGCCGTCGGCATACAGCTTGGCGAAGCGGTGGTCTATGAGGATATGGGCAGGGCTTTGGCCAATTTGGGCCGGGGCGACGAGGCTATCGCCGCCTTTTTGAAGGGAATGGAAATGGATCCCTATCGCCAGGAATTGCGCAAGAACCTGATTCTTGAATACACAAATCTGAAGCGGTACACTGAGGCTCGACACGCAATGGAAGAGTATGTGGGACTGTTTCCGGAAGACACTCTGATGCGTACCCTCCTCGCCAGAGTTTCAAAGTAAATGTGGTATCGGCAGTCTTTGTTCGCGCTTACGCTCTGTTTCGCGCAACCCTTTCTCGCTGCGCAATGTAATCGTCCGCCCGATCTCGATCGGCAGATCAAGGCCGCGCCGACTGCCGAGGCCTACAATGCTCTGGGCGGCTGGTTCGGAGAGCACCAACAGCCAGCCTGCGCGGTGGCTGCCTTCACCGAGGCGACGAGGTTGGATAAGACCTCGTTTCCCAGCCATTTCAACCTCGGCCTTGCTCTGTTACAAAACAACCAGCCGCAACAGGCCGTGTCCGAATTTCGCATAGCCGTGAAATTAAAGCCCGCCGATGCTCCAGCGCATGGGGCGCTGGGTGTCGCGTTACAAGCATCAGGACAATTGGACGAGGCCGAAGCTCAATTCGAGGCCGCGCTTGCCATTGATTCGCATTCGGCTTATTTGCTGGATCACCTCGCACAGGCGTACGCGGCCCAACGCCGGTTTGCGCCCGCCATCGAGAAGTGGACCGAGGCAGCGAAGGTGGCTCCGAACGATCCTGACATCCAGGTAGAACTGGCTGTAGGTCACGCACAAAACAAGGATTCGAATCGTGCGGTCGAGATTCTTACGAGTCTGATTCAGGCCAATCCCAGTTTCACGATTGCCCACTTCAATCTCGCAACGATCTACGCTGACGACAAACGGTTTCGGGAAGCGGCGGACGAGTACTCGGCTGCGCTGAAGCTGGAGCCAGACAACGACGTAACCCGCTTGGCCTTGGCGAAGGCTTACACAACGATTGCTAATTATCAGGACGCACTTCCCGTGTCCGAGGAGTATGTGAAGCATAAGCCGGCCGACTGGGAAGGCCACTATATGCTCGGGAGCGTCTACCGCGGCCTCGGCCGTTATGAGGAGGCGGAACGCGAATTGAGCCTGGCGGCAAGGAAAAACCCCTCCGAATATGGTTTGCAATACCAGTTGGGTTTCGTGCTGGCGCATGAAGGAAGGCCTGAAGAGGCGCTTCCGCACCTGCGAAAGGCACTGGAACTGCGGCCTGACTCGGCTGAGGCTCACTTCCAGCTCGCGAGCGTTTTGAAGACACTGAACCGAACCGAGGAAGCGCAGAAAGAACTCGAAGTCTTTCGCAACTCGAAGCAACAGAGCGTGGAAGAGAATATTGCCGAGGCCACCGGGAGCGGGGCAAACCAGCTGCTATTGCAGGGTGACCCTGCGCAAGCGGCCGCGAAATACCGCGCAGCACTGAAACACGATCCCAACCACGCCCGAACGTGGTTCAACCTCTCCATTGCACTGGATCAAATGGGCAACAGGTCGGAAGAGCGCCAAGCACTGGAAAAAGCAATTTCGCTCGATCCCAGCCTATCGCTCGCGCAGAACCAGTTGGGTCTCCTGGACGCTATGGATGGCAAAACGGCCGAAGCCGAACAGCACTTCAAAAGGGCGATTGAAGAAGACCCTCAATTTGCCGATGCTCAGAGCAACCTGGGAGCACTATACGGGCGAGCAGGCCGTCTTCAGGAAGCCGAAGCGCTGCTTCACAAGGCGACCGAAAACAACCCCCGCCTGACCGAAGCCTTCTTGAATCTCGGATTGATTGAGGCCAGCGAGTCTCGCTACCTAGATGCGGCCCGCGATCTGGAGAAGACTCTCCAGATTGACCCGAAGAACGTGAAAGCGCTAACGGCGCTCGGCATGCTGCAGAAGAAACTAGGCAAGCCAAAGGATAGTGTTGTCATTCTGCAACAAGTCGTCGATCTCAAACCCAACTTGTCGGAGGCTCATCTGAACCTGGGAATCGCGCTGGCAGATAACTATCGGAGCGATGTGGCGCTCGACGAGTTCGCCAAAGCGGTTAAGCTAGCCCCGCAAAGCGCTGCGGCGCACTACAACCTGGGACGGGCACATTACGATTTGCGCCACTACGACGAGGCAGTGACAGAGTTGCAGACAGCCTGCCGGTTGGCGCCGTCGTACCCTGGCGCTCTGTACTTCCTGGGCTTGACGGAGAGCAAACTGACTCACTATCAAGAAGCCGCCGAAGCGCTCGAAAAGCTGAGCGTCGTAGAGCCGCGTAATGCTGACGCCTGGTTCCTGCTGGGGCAGAGTTACCAGAAACTCGACAAGATGAAAGAGGCTATGGATGCTTGGCAGACCGCGGTCAAGATTGATCCGAACGCTACGGAAGCCTTGTATAACCTGTCGCGCGCCCTGCTGAAAACAGACCCAGCCAGAGCGAAGGAATATCGTGAACGGTTCGCAGACTTGCAGAAGCAAAAGGAGCTCTCAACGCGGGCAGATACGTTGGGCAATTTCGCGATTGCGTCGGCAAATCGAGGAGATTACCTACAGGCCATTTCCCAGTTTCTGGAAGCACTCAAGGAGTGTGGCGAGTGCCAATCGAAAGCGGATCTGCACAAGGATTTGGGCTTAATCGAGTGCAAATCCGGCGACATCGACAGCGGCGAGAAGGACCTTCTGATCGCCAAGTCACTCAAACCGCAGGATCCTGACGTTCAAGCGGCCCTCGATATCATTGCCCAGACGCGGCGGCACAAGTAACGCTGCAAGCCAATTGCCTGCCGAAGATTACGACGTTTTTCAAAATTGCGGAACGAATCGACGAGGAGGGGGCTGCGGGCCTCACGCCCGCCGATGAAAATATGGTCCGGTATATTTCGGAAGAACTCCCGAGGGGCGGGCCCTTGAAAAATCGCAGCAACGGTCGCGGCTCGGAAAGGGTGGTGCGGGGCCTCGCGGCAAGGTGGGATTCGTCGCCAGTGGGGCAGGCAGGCTCTGCTTCAACAGAAGCAGAGCCTGCCCGGAAGGAATCAGATCGCGCAACTCACAGCGAGAGCTTCATCGCGAACTGAATCTCCCGCGAGACGTTGTTAACGCCGGTTATGACGCCGAAGCTTGGGTTCCCTAACGTGTTGTTTGGTTGCCCAAATACTACACCATTGGTGAGGTTAAAAAAGTCACAGCGGAACTGAAGGTTGGCTCGCTCTTTGATGGGGAAGATCCGCGTCACAGACATATCAAAATTATGATAGGAATCGGTGTGAAGGCTATTGCGCCCCAAGTCTCCGAAGGCCCCCACCTGGGTTGCCGTTGCCACGGTTGGGCTGGCGAATGCCGCCGGATTCAGGTAATTCAGCGGCCCCTGACCCGACAAGTACGGGTTGGTCATCACGAGGTTTGCCCGGGTTACGTTGTTGCCCGTTCCGGAAGTATCTCCATTGGCCATCGAGACGTCGAACGGCGTCCCGGAGTGCAGATTAAGAATACCGGCGATCTGCCAGTTGCCGAGGACATAATCGACAAATTTATTGCCGGTGCTGAACGATTTGCCTTGGCCAACCGGGATGCTGTAAACGAAGCTTCCCGAAAAGATATTCGGCAAGTTAAATCCTGAGACGCTGCGGTCGCTCTCGTAGTGGTAAACCTGTTGGATCTCGCAACCCTCCGCGCCAAAGGAACCTGAACAGCCCGTGTCCATCGACTTCGAATAGGTGTAGGAAATGATGTACGAGAGTCCGCGGGTTTCGCGCTGCTGCAGCCGGAATTGGAACGCGTTGTATTTCGACTGACCGACGCTCTTATCATAGAACGTGGCAGGAATGTAGGGATACGGCCGGCGTTGCGCCTCAGTGGAAGTGGTCCCTGGAGAGACCGAAGTATTGCCCTGGCTGCCCTGGTTTAATTGGCCGTCGTGGGAGCCTACATAAGCCAGATCGAGAATGATATTTTTGCCCAGCCCCTGCTCCAGGCTGACGTCCCATTGGTTTGAATAAGGCATTCTGTAAGTGCCCGGATCAACATACCAATCGACAAAGCCGGAGCTGAGGAAGGGCGTGGCGGCCGGATAAACGACGCTGCCGCTCCCTAGATTGAAGGGATTGGCGATGGAGGCGGCCGTTCCACCCGGATGGTTCAGATTTTGGGCCAGAAGCTGGCCGATGTAGGGCCAAGTGCCTTCATAATTTTGCGCCAACTGAATAATCGAGTTCCAGTTGTCATAGAAGATTCCAAAGCCGCCGCGAATTGCGGTCGTGTCCGTCAGGCGATAAGCCAACCCAACACGGGGCTGCCAATCGCGGTGATCGTTTGAATAAATCGAGCCATTGCTGTGAGTGGTAACCGTTACATGGGCCGGCAGAGTCCCGCCGGGGATACAGGGATAGCCTTGCGTGGCAGTGCAAGCGCCGGGCTCGCGAGCCAGAATATAGGTGCCGTTGTTTAGATTCACGTCGCCGACGTAAGCATCAGGGGCAGGCGGCTGGCCGTAAATCGGCCACAGTGTCACGTCCCAACGAATACCCAGGTTCACGGTGAGCCTGGAATTGACCTTAAACTGATCCTGGAAGTAAAACCCATTGACCCAGCCGCCGTGCTCTGTTTCGAGCACGTTTCTTCGGCCGCCATTATCTGGAAGTCCGATCAAAAACGAAGCGAAAGCATCGCCTTGGTTGGTTTGGGGATTGGTGGGACTTTGCGTTGGTACCGCGGCGAAGCCTTCGCTTGTGTTGTAGATCGGGGACCTCGTATTGTTCGTAGCGGAACTCGCGCCCATCTTCAGCGTGTGCCTGCCTACGATTTTGGTGAAGCTACCGCCAAAAACCCAATCGTCCGCGGTAATCGTATCCTGAAGGCCCTGTCCCGAGCCTCCCAGGTACCCAGATGCCCCCATACCGGGAACGAAGTTTTCCGATGTGCCCGAAAAGGCGCCGAGAAAGTTTGGATTCATGCCGAGGGAAATCAATTGATTCGCCAGGCCCGAAGACACCCCCAACGGGTTGCTGCCTGTATCGGCCTCACCCAGGTTGCGTCCGAAGTACCCCTCCAACACAGCTGTTGGACCGAAGGTGTGAATCGCATGGATAGCTCCATTCGAACCGTAGTTGTTAGCGAAACTCGTAGTCCCGGCATATCCAAGGGAGGAGGTCTGTGGCTCCCAGTACTGAGAGACCCTCATAAAAATGCTGTCATGTTCGCCAAAGTTCTGGTCCACACGAATGTTGTAGGTGTCCTGTTGCAGGTGGCTGGGAGAGGTGTCGATATAGTTATTGCCACTTGCTACGTAGGGCCCGGTCGGAAAGTTTACCGCGGCATAGGCAGCCGCGATCGGGTTGATGGAAGCCGCCGGGATGATGTTGTTCGGGAAGGGAGCGCCGGTTTGGGGGTTGTAGATCGTCTTGAATCCCTGGAAATTACCATTGATCTGAGCAGCGGTAGGAGCGAGACCCGTACTTTGCGACGCTACGCTCTGACGATAACCCTCATAGCCTCCATAAAAGAAGGTTTTGTTCCGGCCGTTATAGAGTTTTGGAATGATGACCGGACCACCGCCGGCAACACCGAATTGATTCTGGCGTAAGGCATTGCGAGGGGCGCCGAATGAGTTGGCAAAGAAGCTGTTCGCGTCGAGGTCACTATTCCTTAAGAATTCCCAGAGAACGATGTGGTAGGAGTTGGTTCCGGACTTCGAAACGACATTCACAATTCCGCCCGGTGCCTGCCCCCATTCCGCAAGATCGTTGTGTGATTGAACCTTAAACTCCTGCACGTTGTCTACGATGGGCTGAACATTGTAATTGCCGATGAAAGATCCAAGGTCAACGATGCCGTCCATCAGAAACATGTTGCTGCGGTTGCGCTGACCGTTGAGAGCC
The DNA here is from genome assembly GCA_963771305.1 of uncultured Acidobacteriaceae bacterium. GTDB lineage: Bacteria > Acidobacteriota > Terriglobia > Bryobacterales > Bryobacteraceae > CAJCIT01. The sequence continues at coordinate 53,944 of CAVYTS010000016.1, read as the reverse complement.
GGATAGGAGAAAGAGCCGATGGCGTTACCGGCGAAGCCGCCGCCGCCGCCCGAATTCTGTGCCACGCTGATGGGGCTGGCGCCCGGCGTTAGCGTCAGCAACTGCGTGAAGTTGCGGCCATTCAGCGGAAGATCCTGTACGGCCGCTTCATTGATGACAGTTCCCAGTTCGGACGTCGACGCCTCAATTGCGGCGGCCGTCGCTTCGACTTCGATAGTCTGCTGCGTCGCGCCCACCCGGAGTTTGAAATCATAGGTGGCCGTCTGGTTCACCTGCATGACGATTTCGCCCTGCGTGAGCGTACTGAATCCTTCCTTACTCACCTTCATGGAGTACGCGGCCGGCGGCACGTCGACGAAGTTATAAATGCCGGCACTGTTCGATTCAGCCGTGCGAGATACGCCGGTTGCGTTGTTAGACAGAGTGATGGTCGCGCCGGGCACGATTGCTCCCGTAGCGTCGGTGACGGTACCGTTGATTGCCGCCGCAGCCTGCTGCGCGGAAAGGGTCGCAGGCATCAGGAACAGCAACAAGCAAATGAGGCTGCCTAGATACAACGCGATGTTCGGAAGATTTCGATGGGAGCGACGTTCCATGGGCTTAACTTGGTCCTCTCTGCTGCCAAACTTTGGCAGCACTCGGAAACGACTGAAAATGCTATGACTTCTTAGGGAAAACCTCTACGGGGGCGGGCTATTACCCGCAAACCTCTGTTCTACCTACGCCTGCCGACTACTCAGAACTAATGCCGACCGCACCTTGTGAGCCAACTACTGCACCGGCTCCTGACATGAATTGCGTTCACTGCTTTTGAACCTAGGCCTCAGCCGAAGGCGACTGGATACTCTTTATGTCTGAAAAAAGATCGACAGCGAGACCCTGAATATGCCAACTCGTCAGCAATTAACGATGACTGTAACGATAACGACAAAGTCTAGTGGGAGTGTACTAGTCGTCTCCGAGTGTGTCAAGGGGGAAAGAGCGGCCTATTGGAAAAGTGAGAACAGAAATTGCTTGGTTGTTCTCTAGTTCTTGTCTGACAAGAGTATTTGTAGTTAAACCGGATTTATTCAGGTATGAAGACCGACTTGGCGCCGTTAGTGACTTGGTTTCCTGAGGCTCGAGGCGCGCACGACTAACACCGGCTTCACCACGATTGATTCCGGCCGTGGCGGCTCATCCGCTTGAATGAGGGTGAGAGCGAGCCTTCCCGCATGCTCGCCAATGGCCGCGCTGCTCTGCTCGATTGTCGACAAAGGAACACGAAGCACGTCCGCATACGGATGGTTGCCGAAGCCAACAATTGCGATGTCTTCAGGAATCCTCGAGCCGCGCTCGAGAATGGCACGCATCACGCCAAGGGCGACGGGGTCGTTATAGCAGAAAATGCCGTCAGGCATCGGATCAGACCCGAGCAACTTCGTGGCGGCCTCATAACCACGGGCATCCCCCCGGTCGTCGCCAGAGACGCCGACCGAGACGATGTGCTCAGTGAGCGGCACCAGACCCGCGCGCATCAGCGCTAAGCGATATCCTTCCAGCCGGCCCACGGCCGTACTCACGTCCGGCCCCCGGATGTGGGCAATTCGCCGGCAACCCTGCTCCAGAAGGTGCTCGGTTGCCAATAGGCCTCCTGCCACATCATCGACACCCACGAAATTCGCCGCCAGACCGGTGAAGCATCGGTCCACCAGCACATAGGGTGTGTCGCGTTCTTCGATGAGCCGGAAACTCTTTACCGACCATTGAGTTGAGGCGACGATGAGAGCGTCAACCCCGCGAGCGAGCAATTGATCGATCTCACTTGATTCGAGCGCTGGGTCGTCTTCGGACGAGGAAATGATCAGGACGTAATCCCGCTCTCGAAGCGCACCCGAGATCGCTTTCGCGACTTGGGCGAAAAAAGGATGAAGAAGATCCGGCACGATGAGGCCGACCGTGTGAGTTTTGCCCGTGATCAGGGCTCGGGCGGCCAGGTTGGGCCGATAGTTGAGCTCTTTCATCCGCTTGAGCACGCGGCGGCGTGTGTCCACGCTGATATCGCTATGGTTTCGAAGCACCTTTGAAACGGTGACTACGGAAACACCGAGGTCTCGAGCGATATCTTTCAGTCGTACGGCCATATGTGAGCAACTGCCAGAGTTACCCGCTGTTACTATCCCGACGCGAGACGCCATTTTGTCGGCAAGAGCTTGTGCGGCTAACCTCTCGGCTATCCTCGCACTGTTAGATAATTCCGCCCTCTCCGCTGCGAGACCGCTCAACTGATGAAGTTATCGCTAACTATAGCAGTGAGAGTTGCCGTTTGCAATGGAAGCTTTGGATCTTTACACCTGTCGAGATCAGCGGGAGGGCGGGATCGGGAGAGCGTGCACAGTGCCCGTCCACTCGAGAGGTGAGTTATTGCCTTCCGTCAGAGTGACGATCCGGTTGGTGGTCACGGAACCAAATGCTTGTTTGAGCCCCGAAGGCCAGCGCACCTCCAGATCCACGGCCTTCGCATCATCACCCAGCCCGAAATGCAGGCGAGGATCGTTTGCCGAATAAAAGCTCGATTGGCTTAACACGGCTTGCATCTGCCGCCGGTTGCCATACTTGCACAGGACTTGGGTTCCGATGGCGCTGCGGTTTGAGCGCGTGCCAATGAGCTTTACTTTCAGCCAGTTCCGGTTCCCCGACAGGTCATTGCGCAGCAGAGATGGCGCTTCATTCAGGTTCACGATGAGAATATCCACGTCGCCGTCATTGTCGAAATCGCCGAATGCGCACCCACGGCTCATGTGTGGCGCGGCCACACCCGGCCCGGCGTCCTCAATCAGCTCTTCGAAACGGCCGCCGCCCAAATTGCGAAATACCACGCGGGGCGTCTTCGCCGGATAATTCGGCAGCTTTGCCTCCAATTCCGGATAGACGCTGCCCGTAACCAGGAACAGATCCGGCTGGCCGTCGTTGTCCAGGTCGACGATCCCGGCGCCCCATCCAACGAACCTCGTTTCCACCCCAAGCCCTGAGGCCGCGGTAACGTCCTCAAAGTTTCCCTTGCCGTCATTTCGATAAAGGATATTCGTGTCGTCGGCAAAGTGCGTTTTGAGAATGTCGAGGTTGCCATTTAGATTGTAGTCACCCACGCCGACGCCCATGCCGGCTTGTTCTGAGCCATCTTCATTGAGCGCAACTCCGCGCATCAGCCCCTCTTCGCGAAAGGTGCCGTCATGATTGTTTATGAACAGCAGGCTGGATGTCGAATCGCAAGCCACGTAAATATCGGGCCAGCCGTCGTTGTCGAAGTCGGCGCTGACCACCGTCATTCCATACCCAGTCATCGTCCGCTTGATGCCAGCGGCTTCGGAAACCTCCTCGAACTTGCCCTTGCCGTCGTTCCGGAAAAGCGAAAAACTCCCGGGCGGTAATCCGCGCGGCCCGCAATTGGTGGGAATGCCCTTCCAGTTGCAGTTTGCGCTCTCGCCAGGTTTGGGCACGCTCTTGAAATCAAAGCCAAGGTAACTCGACAGGAACAGGTCCAGGTGACCGTCCCGGTTGTAATCGAGAAATGAGCAGCCGGAGTACCAGCGATTCTTATCTGGAGCGAAGCCCGAAGCTGCCGTGACATCAGTGAACGTCCCATCACCATTATTCCGGTAAAGGATAAAGCCGCCCCAGTAGGTGATCAGCAGGTCTTCAAAGCCGTCGTTGTTGTAATCGCCGGTACAGACGGCCGACGCCCATCCGGTCCAGTGGAGCCCGGCCTTTTCGGTCACGTCGCTGAATGTGCCGTCCCGATTGTTCTTGTATAGGCGATTGGTAATCCCCGGAGGCGGCTGTTCAATTTGCGTCCCATTCAGCACAAACAGATCCATCCAGCCGTCGTTGTCATAGTCGATGAACGCGCAACCACAACCAACAGTCTCAAGGATGTAGTCCTTTCTATCCGCGCCGCCGTAGGTGACCGGATGCTTCAATCCCGCTTCAGCAGCCACGTCCACGAATCGGGCTTTAAAAGGAATCCCTGAAGGCTTCCCACGGGGCTGCGCCTTGACGCTACGGGTGGCAACTCCTTGGCCTGAAAGCGGCAAAACGCCGAGGCTTGGGAGGCCAAGACAGCCAAATGTAAAAGTACGTCTTGTCATCAAACCTCTAGGATAGAACTGCCAGTGGGGGCTCCCGCCCCCGCTGTCGCATCGGACAGCGCGTGGAGAGAAAACACTGACTAACGCCCCTGGCGACCTTTAATCAACCGCCATCTGGAAAGGCACCGCGAGATCTTGAGGCCCGGAGAGAAAAACTATCCGGGATGTTCCCGGCCAATGAGACCGCAAGGTCCGGACCCCTTTGTGAAAAGTTGCTTTGGCATGTCTCGGTGTTTGGAGTTTTGTTCTTCTAAATCGCACGCAGTCGGATCACTGTAACGTCAGGATCCGGCGCCTGGCCGGGCAGCTTGATCGTCAGACCATTCTTTTGCTGGAATTTCAGCGGTTCGCCCGTGGCCAGCAAGGTCACCGAGCGCAGCTTGGGCAGCGCCGCCCCGCTAAGCTGCAACTCGGCGCCAGGCCAGTCAAACACATGCACGAAGATGTCTGAACCTTTCGCCGTCGTGAGCGCGGCGGGATTACCTTGAATGGGCCCGTAGGTCGTGCCATAGATCGAGCCGCCATTCAGGGCCATCCATTTGCCGATGGCTCTGAGCCGCTCTTGAAACTCGGGCTGAATGGTTCCGTCGGGGCCGGGACCCACGTTCAAGAGAAAGTTGCCGCCGCGGCTTGCGACTTCCACCAGCGCGCGGATGAGATACTGCGAAGACTTGAAGTTGCGATCGTTCTGGTTATACGCCCAGGTATCATTGATGGTCATGCAAGTCTCCCACAGGCGGAACTCTTCGGCTGTGGGCAGGTAGTCCGGTTTGGTGCCCGTTTCGCGATGATCGAAGTCCAGAGTTCTTCCCCTGACGGGAATACTGGCCGGCAGGAACTTCTCGGGAGTCTCGAAGTCTCCCGGAATCCCGATCCGGTTATTGATGAGGGTTTGAGGCTGCACGGCGTAAATGGCCCGCTCCATCCGCAGCCCGTCGAACTTCCGCTGGTTGTAAAGGCCGTCGAACCAGATCACCGCCACATCGCCGTACCGGGTGAGTAACTCGCGTAACTGCAGTTCCATGTAATCGAGATACGTCGGCCACAATTCACGTGTTGGCTCGCCGTTCCAGTTCTCACTGGTCGGTTTGGAGGTGTCCCGGAATCCTGGATGATTCATGTCGGGCGGTGAGTAGTACAAGCCGAGCGTCATCTTCAGCCGCCGGCACGCCGCCGCAAGCTGTTCCACGACATCCTTCTTGTACGGCGTGTTCGTGATCTTATACGCGGTAAAGTCCGAATCAAACATGCAGAAGCCATCATGATGTTTCGCCGTGAAAACCATGTAGCGCTGGCCGGCTGACTTAGCCAGCTGAACCAACGCATCTGCATCAAACTGGGTGGGGTTGAATCGTTGTGGAAGTGCACGATACTCCTCTTCCGTGATCTTGAATTGAGCGGACGGGCGCATGATGGGCCAGGACGCTTCGACACTCGCCAGAGAGTAAGGGCCCCAATGGATGAACATGCCGAACTTGGCGTTGCGATACCACGCGGTCCGCTGGTCCGGCGTGGGCTGGGATGACACCGCAAGGGCAGACGGCTTCCCGGCCTTGTCCTCGGGAAGCGCGCTTCCGCGAGCGCTTGACGCCAGTAACGGAGCAGCGGAGGTGAAGGCTAGTAGTTTTCGACGGGTCATGTTTGTCAACACTCCTTACGAGAGAGACCACATTCTATTCTCGGGGGGCTAAGAGCGCGGTTGCCGACGCCAGTAATACCAGGCTTGTCGCGATCCCCCATTTCGCGGAGCCAGGAGCATTTCTCCATTCCGCGGTGAAGACGCCGGCGCAATTCGCGGTCATGATCATGAAAATCTGGAACAATGCCCAGCCGGCAGACGTGCCCAGCGGACCGAGATATACCGAACTCACTCCATAAATGGCGAAGGCGGCCATCCAAAGAACGGCCATGAGCACGCCGCACCACACATCAGGCTGCCACATCGCATTCAGTCCCGTCCAACTGCGGTTCCGCCGCAGCAGGAAAACGGCATAGCCTACGTTTGGCAGAAGTCCACCCAGCAACGCGATGGGCCAGACGGCATATCCGGCTGTTTCGTTCGAATGACCTTGGCGGACCGCTTCAATGGCAATGCTATCGCCAAAGGCAAAGGCGTAGTTCAACATCGGCGCCATGATTCCACACAGAATGGCGAGCGCCACCGCCGCGCCATAGCTGCTTCTCGGGGCCCTCTCCTCGTTGCTCCCTTGCGGCTCGCGTTTTTGGCCCGACCAGGCCGCAACGCCAATACCCAGGATCATGATGGCGATGCCCCCAAAGATGTCGAGGCCTCTGCTGCTGGCGGCAATCTCACGGTGTCTCACAAGGAGTGGGATGAGAGTTCCGAGTAATGCGCCCAGGCCCACGATGATGGCGTAGCCCAAGGCCATTCCGAGCCGAGCGATGGATAGGCCGAACAGCACCTGTGCGATGCCCCAACCAGCCCCAAACAACACTGGCGCGACGAAATTCGAGCCCGGCAAAGCTGAGTAGACACCGAACAGGTGCGGGACTTCAATCAGGGCAAGGCTCCAGGGAAGAATCAGCAGCGACACGATGCTGAAAATCAGCCAGACGCTCTCCCAGGGCTGGCGCCGGGCGAATTTCATCGGCAACATGCACGTACCGGAACACAGGCCAGCGAGCAGCGTAAGGCCAAAACCGATCCAGAGGCGCACGCTCATCAGTTACTCACTGGAATCAGATCACAAGACAGGCCCGGCTCTTGCGGCGTGCGGTACACGCCGTCTTCGACGCGCGCGGGATGCACGAAGTAGTCGCGCAGGTGAGGAATGTATTCCAAGAACAGAGCCTCGTGACCGAGCGCGACATGGTTGAACAGAACAAGGTGCTGATGTATCTGTCCCATGTCGCCGACGTGGGGCACGACCGGCAGCCCGTACTTGCGCGCCAGCAAGCTGACGGTAAGAAACTCAGAGACTCCGGCCAGCCGCGTGCAATCTGCCTGCACGAAGTGCATCGCTCCATAGGACATGAAGTTGCGGAACAGGACCCGGTTTGGTACATGCTCACCCAAAGCGAGTCGCATCGGCGCAAGCCGCTGAGCTAGTCGAACATGTCCCTGAACGTCGTCCGGATGCGTTGGCTCTTCAATCCAAAACAGGTCCAGATCGCGCATCTGCTCGCAGACGGACGTTGCCTCTTGAACCGACCACTGCTGGTTGGCGTCAATCATCAACCGGCAGTCGGGCCCCCCCAGTTCGCGTAGCGACGTGGCGCGCCGCACATCGCGGCCTCGATCCTTCGAGCCCACCTTGAGCTTCAGAGCGCGAAAACCGCTACCCAGCGCGTGTTTGGCATTCTCGCGAAGTTGCGCATCGTCATATTGAAACCAACCCACGGACGTGTCGTAGCCTGGATATCCGCGCGAAAGTGCGGCTTCGCGAGCCGGCCGGGTCTTTTGCTCGCTTTGCAATATCTCCAGCGCTGAGGCAGCGGTGAGGTCCTCTTCGAGATAAGTAAGATCCAAGAGATTCACCACTTCGCGCGGGCTCAAATCCAGCAGCAGCTTCCACAGCGGCAGACCGCGCGTTTTAGCCCATAGATCGAAGCACGCATTCGTCAGCGAAGCCAATGCCATATGGACCACGCCCTTGTGAGGCCCCAGCCAGCGCAGGCTGGGGTTGTCCGCCAGCGCACGGCTGACGTTGCCGAAGTCACACATCAATTCGTCGACCGGAACCCTGGGGAGCAGGTCGCCCAGGCTGGCGATGACGGCGCAAACGACTTCGTTCCCCTTTCCCAGTGTGAGAACGATCCCTGTTCCGATCGGACCTCCATCCGTTACCAAACGGGTGACCGCGAAAGCGTACTCCGTAATTTGGTGTACGGCGTCCGTTCCCGCGCCCCCTTCGAGCGGGAACCGGCGGTCTTCCGTTTCGACCCGCAAGATGCTGATGGGCTTCATCGCCGGTATCCCAGTTCTGCGCCGCCGCTCACCGGCAGAATGCAGCCCGTGATGAAGCGGGATTTTGCGGAAAGCAGAAAGACCGCTGCATCGGCAATCACGTCTCCTCGCGGGCAATAACCCAGCGCGTGAATCTCATCCAGATAGGTGCGGATTGAATCGGGGTTCGGTTGTTCCGCGCACCACGTTTCAAGCGCTGCTGTCCACACGCCGGCTGGGCAGATGGCGTTCACGCGGATGCCCAGCGGTGCGTAGTCGAGCGCCATGGATTTGGTGAGTGCGATCATCCCGCCTTTCGTCGCCGTGTAGGCGGCGTGGATGGATTGGCCTATCAGACCCACCATGCTCGCCGTGTTGAGAATGGCGCCCCGCGATTCTTTGAGTTGAGTTAAGGCCGATCGAGTGGTCCAGAAGATGCTTTTCAGGTTGACTGTCATCAACCGGTCCCATTCTTCTTCAGAAGTGGCGTCCAGCGTTTTCGAAGGGCTCGCGATGCCGGCGTTGTTATGGACGGCGTCTAACGTGCCGTAGCGTCTTATCGCAGCGTGCACGGCGCGTTCGACGGAATCTCCGCGGGCCACGTCGCACTCAACGCCAATGCTCGCGCCACCAATCGCGTGTGCCGTCTCTTCCGCGCCCCGTTTGTCAATATCGGCGATCGCGACCTTCGCCCCTTCAGCTCCGTAAGCGATTGCACACTCTCGCCCGATGCCGCTTGCGCCGCCGGTCAGGAAGACAACTTTGTTTTCGAGCAACATTTTCTTACTGGGTTTCCCTGTGCCGCCGGTGCGTGCCGGCAATTCGCTCTTCCATGCTTTCAAGCGCGGCTTCAATACCGATCTCCCCGGTCATGGCGGAACGGACGGTGCGCCAGAGAATGTCTTCAATCTCGGGGTAGTAAGAAAGACGCGGAGGAATCAACATGTCATGCGCTATGACCTGGTCGAGAAGTTTCCAGCGCGCGGCGTCAAAAGGCTCTGCCTCCGACTCGACAGTGGAGAGAACGGCTGGCCGTGCCGGGACCGAACCTCGCCGTGCTTCGCCGATTTGCTGGTCTGCTGAGGTGAGAAAGCGCAGCAGTTCGACTGCGGAACGATTTCGGATGCCTCGTTGGGTCAGCGCAAACGTGTGCGAGCCCGCATAAGCGCGATGAACACCTTGGGGGCCAGCGGGCATGCGCGCCAGTCCAAAGGAGCGGCTGACCTTGGATTGAGCAGGATCGCGATAAGCACCGTAGAAGCCAGGCCAATCGCAGATCATCGCGGCGTGCCCGTCGCGAAAGTAAGCGAAGGCTTCATCGTAATGCCAGTCTTTGATTTCTTCCGGGACCGCGCCGGAGCGGTATAGCTCGCGAATGATGCCCAGCGCCCACGCCCCGCCGGCATTGTTCAAACAGGGCGCCAAGGACTCTGGAAACAGGCGCGATCCACCCATCTCTGCCAGCTCGAAGAACATGCCGAACAGTCCTGACTCCATGCCGGTGAACACAAATCCGTGCGAATCGGGGCCCTTCGACAGTGAACAGGCTGTTTCGGCGAGTTCGTTCCAATTAGAGGGAATGTGGCTTACAAGGTCGGCCCGGTAATGCAGCAGCTTGACATCGATATTGCGTGGCAATCCGCAGAGACGGCCCCCGACCCTCGCCAGATCAAGCAGCGATGGGTAAAACTGATCAGTCTGCAGTTCGTTTTGGAATGCATCCAGAGGGGCGAGGAAAGACAGTTGCGATGGCGCGTACTTTGTATGCGTGCTCACCAGATCGTAGGGCAAATCCTTCAGCGAATCCAAATGCGCATTCAACTGGGGATGAGAGCTGTGATAACCGACCTCGACCTGAGTCCCGCTACGTTTCGAGAATTCAGGGAGGCTCCGGTACAAGTCGTCGTACATCGGGCCGGCAACCAAGGCGACGCGAAGCGGACGTTCAGGCATGGGCGGTTTTACCTTTCCGCGACTTCGGCTTTGCCTCCTGCCTTTGACTCTTGCGCTGTGCCTCGACGGTGCTGATAGCAGTATACATCCGCTGAGGCGGCTTCATTTAAGGCTGGTTGAGCTCTTAAACTCTCCCTACCGAGAACCACCACCATGGTTTTTTCGTCTCCAACGACAGCCCGTAGCGAGTTTTTCGCTGTATTCTGATTCAGGTTCCTGCGATGGCGTGGCGAGTTCATCGGATCGGATTTCTGGTGCTTTCAGTGGCGTCTGTTTGTGCCGCCAACGCACCCACCGCCCAATTCGTCGGTCCGGAAACCTGCGCCCAGTGCCATCCGGCCCTTGCCGCTCAGCAAATGCGAACTGCCATGGCAACCACTTGGCAGGGTCGGCTGACAACCTGGCTTCCACCGGGCTTTCAGGCGTCTGTGGCTGCGGATCTTCCCTACGAACTTAAGCGCACGTCCCGTGCTTTTACCTACTCGGTGGAGTTCGGCGGCATAAAGGTTTCCCTCCCCGTCGACCTGCTAATGGGCGGTCAGCGTCATGGGCTGGGCTTCCTGGCCTCCGTGAGAGAACTCGACGGCCTTCCCCTCGCGCGGAGTGCGCTTATCCAGGCGCGCTACGAATGGAGTCCAGAAAAGAAACGACTGCTGCTCGCGCCTGGGTGTGTGCCGGGACAGCCGAAGACGCTCGACGCTGCTTTGGGTGTGGTGCTCAGTCCCACCTTCGAATCGCGCTGTCTGAGTTGCCACGGCCAGCCCAACTCCGCGGGTAGCGGCAAGGATGGTGGTGTCCAGTGCGAAAGCTGCCACGGTCCAGGGTCGGATCATCTTGCGGGCGTGCGCCGGAGTATACCCAGCCAAGGTATCGTCAATCCGAAACGCTTGTCGACCGAAGAAAGCATAGATGTCTGTGCGCGCTGCCATATCGGTCTCGCGAGGTTCTCAGATCCCTCTCCGGATGACCTGCTGATCGCGAATCAAGCCCGGGCTCTGCGAAGTTCAGAGTGCTTCCTGCAGAGCGCCAAAGCCATTTCTTGCACCACCTGCCACGATCCCCACAATGATGCGGCCGATGATGGTCGCGCTGTCAATGCATGCCTGAGTTGTCACGCGGCAAGCATCAAGCCGCACGCGGCGCTATGCCCCGTGAACGCCTCTAACGCCTGCGTCGGCTGCCACATGCCGTCCGTTCAGATGGGGCCTCTTCACTTGGTTGATCACGTGATCCGCGTACATCCCGAGCAGATAGGGCCCGCCGCAACGCCCGCCGGCTTGCGGACGCAGATCCCTCCCGTCAGCGAGCACCTGCGTATCATAGCCACGAATTCGCATGACGCGGCTGCCTCTGCACAAACTCGCTTACGAAGCGGAGAGAGTTTCTACCAGGTCGCGCGTGAGCTCTCAGTAGATCAGACCGCAGCAATCGGCGGCTTTCTCGGTCGCAAAACGCTCGCCGATCTGGAACCAAGGCAGGCGGACGAGGCGGCACGTCTGAACTATGGCGAGACCAGCGCGGTTTTCGAGAGCGCTGGGCGATGGGTCATCCTGCAACGCCTGCCGCGAGATTTTCGATGGCAGGCCGAGCAGCTCGAAAAGCAGGCCGAAGAATTAGCGGCGCGCAATGAGCCGGTCGCGGCAATCGGGAAAGCCCAGGAAGCTCTGATTATTTATCCGCACTTCCTCCGGGCTCTCAACCTGATCGGCGCCACGCTCGCAGCCTCCGGCAATCCCAAACGAGCCGCCCAAGTGCTGGCTACCGCGACCCACCTATATCCTGACGACGCCGGCACGCAATTTCTAATGGGCTCAGCCTTCGAACTGCTCAGCGACAAAGCCGGCGCCACGAAAGCCTACAACCGGGCCATCGCTCTGCAAGAGGACTTCACCGCCGCCTATGAAAGCTTGGGACTGATCTCATACTCATCGGGCGATTGGGAGAATGCCATCGCGGTCTTCCGCGGCGGTCTTCGAATCAACCCGCTCTCCGCCGAACTCAATTACGATTTAGCACTCGCTTTGACCCGCGGCGGAGACGCCACCGGCGCTCGGCAAGCGTTCGCTCTGGCGCGGAGATTAGACCCGACTCTCACTGAACCCGCTTTGGGAAAGCCTGGCGTCCAGCAGCCAGGCGAAGCCTCACACTGGAAAACCCACTAGTACTACTGGGTCACAAAAAGAACAATTTGATGTAGAATTGTTTTGTGGGATCACGCCTCTCCGCGCCAGGCCCACAAGAGAAACGCTTCGCGGCATATATGGAAGGCCTGGCGACAGCCGCGGGGCACGAAGACCGGCAAGCGCCTTTGAAGAACTATTGCAAAGGGTTACTGCTACCCGGTGAACGCAAGAGCATCGAGCCTATGGCTGCGCGCCTGGACCCGGACAAGGTCCAGCCGATGCGGCAATCGTTACATCATTTGGTGGCCAAGGCGCCCTGGAGCGACGACAACACTGCTGGAGCAAGTGCGCAACCATGCATTGCCCGCGATGGAGAAGCAGGGAGCAGTAGTGGCCTGGATCGTGGACGACACCGGCATTCCGAAGAAGGGTAAGCATTCGGTGGGGGTCGCGCGGCAGTACTGCGGACAAGTAGGTAAACAGGATAACTGTCGCGTAGCAGTGAGCCTGTCGGTGGCGACGTGGAGTTCCAGTCTGCCGGTCGCCTATCGCTTGTACCTGCCTAAGGAATGGGTCGAAGATGGAGAACGGCGGGATAAGACAGAAGTACCGGTCGAGGTTGAGTTTCAGACCAAGCCAGAGATAGCGTTGGAGCAGATCAGGGCAGCGGTGGCGGCGAAAGTGCCCGGCGGGGTTGTTCTCGCCGACGCAGCCTACGGGATCAACACCGAGTTTCGCGACGAACTCACCCAACTTGGACTGCAATATGCCGTGGGTGTGCAAAGCTCAATGACGGTCTGGGAGCCTGGCAAACAGCCTTTACCAGCCAAGCCACGCGGAACAATGGGACGACCTCCGCGCCTGTTGCAGCGAACCCCGGCCCATCAACCCGTCTCAGTGAAGCAGTTGGCTATGAGCCTGCCGGCCAGCGCCTTCAGGGAAATCACCTGGCGTGAAGGTGTGGACCGGAAGTTGCAATCCCGCTTTGCGGCGGTTCGAGTACGTCCGGCTCATCGCGATTACTGGAAAGCGGCACCGCATGCCGAGGAATGGTTACTGATCGAGTGGCCGCGAGGAGAGGCAGAACCCACTAAGTATTGGATATCGACGTTACCCTCCGCCACGAAGCTCAAAGCTTTAGTCAAGATGGCCAAACACCGCTGGATCATCGAACGGGACTACGAGGAGTTGAAGCAAGAGTTAGGACTGGGCCACTTTGAAGGTCGCAACTGGCGCGGGTTCCATCATCACGCCACGCTATGCATCGCAGCTTATGGGTTCCTGGTGGCCGAGCGGAACCGTTTTTCCCCCTCTGCCCGCGCCGGGCGGCTCCGATTCATCACACCCGAGCCAGTCGCCGGACTTCCGTCCGCGCGGTCCCACGCCCCGAGCGCCATAGTCCGCACTCGATCGCGACGTTGCGTATCGTCTTGGCGCGTCTGCTACTGCGGCAACTGCCTCACTGTCCGTTTTGCGGATCGCGCGCCGGATGATCCTCGGCATCCATGTCGGCTTCGACTACGCACGCGGTCGGACGCCAATGATTCGGCGCTGTGCGCCAGGCATCCTCGCATCAGCTTTACTCTGCTGAGCTTTTCCAGAACAATACAACGCCAGTTTTCCGGAGAACCAACTGGTTGGAATCCGCTCCGGCTGTCGCCACCGTACTGGTAGCACAGAACGCGAAGCCGTCCATCCCGATTCCGGCCCAGCGGGTGTGGACAGAATTAATCTCAGTCGTCCCTGATATGCGGCCTCAATCGGCTGTTTATTAGCCACCGCAGCCCAGACCAGTCTGTAAATCTCCTCCACCGTCTGGAACGGCGCCCGAACTACACCCATTGCAACTCACATTGAAACACTTTGCGCCGCTATGTCTAACAACTATAACATTTTATGACCCAGTAGTACTAGCAGGATGCTGAAAAAAGGCTAATAGGGTGTTACGGGCCAGAACAGATTGACGTCTTAATGTTTTAAGATATGCGCGGCCAAGACACCCAGCAAAGCACAGCATTCAGTTATCTTTCACCAGAGGAACGAGTGCCGATGGACCATCCGTTGCGACGAATTCGACCGATGGTTGACAGCGCCTTGAAGGCGCTCTCCCCCTGCTTTGATGAGATGTACTCGGCGGTAGGACGTCCGTCTATCCCGCCAGAGAAATTGCTGAAGGCGCTGCTGATCCAAGTCCTGTATACGATTCGCAGCGAGCGGCTGCTGATGGAGCAGTTGAGCTACAACTTGCTGTTCCGCTGGTTCGTCGGTCTGAGCATGGATGAGTCGGTTTGGGTGCCGACGGTGTACAGCAAGAACCGCGACCGGCTGCTGGAAGGCGAGATTGCCGAGAAGTTCTTCGCCCAGGTGCTGGGCCAGGCGCGGGCAGCCGACCTGCTCTCCGATGAGCACTTCAGTGTGGATGGGACATTGATCGAGGCTTGGGCCAGTCAAAAGAGTTTTCAAAGAAAAGATGGCGGCGACTCAAGGCCGAAGGACGATCCCGGCAATCCAAGCGTGGATTTTCATGGCGAGAAGCGCCGTAATGAGACTCACGAATCGACCACCGACGCCGACTCACGGTTGGCGCGGAAGAGCGGCGGGCATGAGGCGAAGTTGGCCTACTGCGGCAACGTGATTATCGAGAACCGGCATGGACTGGTGGTAGACACCGAACTGCTGCAATGCAACGGGACGGCGGAGCGGGACGCAGCCCTGCTGATGGTGGAGCGGTTGGAAGGCACGCAGCGGGTCACGGTAGCCGCCGATAAAGGATACGACACCCAAGACTTCGTGCGGGAGATGCGCGGCATGAAGGCCACTCCGCACGTGTCGCAGAATCAGAAGCGAGCCGGCGGCAGCGCGATCGACGGCCGCACAACCCGGCATGCCGGCTACCAGGTCAGTCTACGGAAACGGAAGCGGATTGAGGAAGTGTTTGGCTGGATGAAGACAGTAGGGATGTTGCGCAAGACACGGCACCGGGGCGTCTTCAAGGTTGGATGGGTGTTCACCTTTGCGGCCGCCGCTTACAACCTTGTGCGCATGGGGAATCTGCTGTCGCCGACAGTTCAATCCGTATAAGCCGGGGGAGAAGTGTGTCCGGAGTCCCTAAAATCAGACTTTGGGCACATACTCCCCCACAGCGGAACTTACAATCAGCCTTAAATAGCGTCAAGAAGCGAAAAATGAGAAGGCCGACCGCTTTGACTGCCCCTTTTTCAGCAGCCTGCTGAGCCATCGGGTGAGCTGTTCTACTTCGGTTCCGTTACAGTCATTGCCCGATCCACCGGGACATTGGTCAGTCGTTGTTTTTTTCCTGACGGCCAATCGATATCCAGCGACTTGACTAGTTTGTCCTCGCCCAACCCGAAATGAACCCTTTTGTCATTGGCAGACAGGTAGCTGCCGGCAGTTGAGACGATGGCGTACTGTTCAGCTCCTGATTGAGCAGTGAGATGAAGGGTCGCGCCGATGCCGTCGCGGTTGCTAATGATCCCCACAGTATTCACCGTCAGCCAGTGGTTTTGGTTTTCATGCTGATTTTCAAGGATCATCGGCGGCCTGTTATTGCAGTTCATCACTATATCGATGCGGCCGTCGTTATTTAGGTCGCCAAACGCCACACCGCGCACGGCCATGTTCTTGGCGAAAGCACGACCCGCCGCACCCGAGACGTCCTGGAAGTGACCTTTCACACTCCGAAGTAGCAGCGGAGGCTCCAGGTAGTGCGTGTCAGGCTGCGTGAGTTCAATGTTGTCCATGACATGCCCCTGGCCGACGAAGAGATCCTTCCAGCCGTCGTTGTCGTAGTCAATGAAACCTGTACCGCACCCGGAGTGGCGAATGCTAGCCGCACCAATGCCGGTTGCGTCCGACACATAGTCGAAAAGTCCCTTGTGGTTATGAAACAGAGCGTAGCGCTGGCGGGCAAGCGCATTCACAAAGAGGTCGGGCCAGCCGTCGTTGTCGTAGTCGGCGAAGTCCGTTCCCATGCCCGCAAACGTCCGGCCATCCGAGTCATACGCAACTCCCACCGCAAGCGCAACGTCTTCGAAAGTTCCATCGCCCCGATTCCGAAACAGTTGCTCGGGCACGGAGTCATTGGCAATGAAGATGTCTGGCAGGCCCGTCCCGGTCATAGTCATTCATAGCGATGCCAAGACCCTTGCCAGGGTGCTTGGCGAGCTGCTTGCCGAGGGGCACATGAATCGCCCAACGATCCTGGCCCACATTGTGGAGACAATCGTAGGAGAGGTCGGCACATTCACCGATGCGCATCCCGGTATGGCGCAACAGCAGGAAGACGTTGGCAGGCAGATCATTGCGTCGGCGCAACTCTTGTTGGATTAATTGATCCTGCTGTTCCGTTAAGGCGCGGGGTAGTCGCTGAGGGGCGCGCGGAATGTCCTCGCGACGGATCAGATGGGCCAGATCGGGAAGCTGTGCGGTCCAGGCGAGCTCCTCCAGAATGCAGCGCATTAACAGAGGGCGACAGATGTAGACGGCGGGCGCCAGAGGCGGGGTCTGGGAGCGCAGATGGGCAAACCATCCGAGGATGTGGGGATCACGGCGCAGCTGATCTAACGAACAAACGGCAGGATAGTCCTCGCCGAGATAGAACAGAAAGTAGCGCACCACGCACCGATATTGACGAACAGAGTTTGGAGCAAGAGCGGCAGTGAGGGACTCGACGGTCCGCTGGAACTGGTGAGCTAACGGGTGTACCAGCGGAGCGTAGCGGGAGGGCCTCACAACGGCGTTCCACCTGCGGGCCGTATATGCTGCGCCACAGCTCGCGCATACTGCTGATAGACCTCCAGTGGAGTGACCTGCACATAGACCAACGTCGTCTGGATTTGCGCGTGCCCCATCAACTGCATGAGGGCCGGCAGGCTGACGCCAGCACGCACCATATCTGAGGCAAAGGTGTGACGGAACCGGTCAGGGTTGGCCGTTTTGACGCCGGTCGTCCGCCGATGGTAGCGAAACAGTGAGCGTAACCCCGCGGGAGTCATCCGGGCGCCACGATCGGGACCCTTGAGAGAGACAAACAAAGTGTTGGTCGAAGTGTGCGGCCGTTCCAGCCGCAGATAGTGGTCAAGGAGTTGCATCGCTTCCGGGGCCAGCGGCAGGAAGCGGGTCTTGTCGCCTTTGCCGCACACGCGGATCTGCGCTTCCGACAGCAGAAGATCGTCGCGATTCAGCCCAAGAACTTCATGGGAGCGGAGGCCCTGCAGCAGCATCAAACCAACGATGGCCAAATCCCGTGAGTTTCGGAAGCTGGACCAAAATCGGGCCACCTCGTCCACGGATAGCGGCACTATAGTTCGCTGGGGTGTCTTCATCCGCAACCGGCTCAAGCCAAGGCGTGGCTTGCCGATTCCCATTGGTGCTCGCTGCCAATACGTCTGCTGAAGTCCGGGAGCGACTTGGCCGGGAGCGCCGGGAAATGCGATGCGCAAGGCGCGATCGACAATGCCAACCCGCTGGTTAATGGTGGCGCCAGTCAACTCGCGTTCTTGGCTGGACTGGAATCGCACATAGTCGAGCAGGGTCGTTTCGGTTAGATCACCTTGGGCAACCGCCTCAGTGTGGTGAACACTCTCCCACCACCGGAGAAAGTGCAATAGCTCGTGCGCGTACGTTCGCAGAGTGTTGTCGGCCAGACGGCGAAGAGTTTCGTAGTCGAGGTACTTGTTGATCCAGTCGATCTCACGGCCGGTCGCCTGTTCGACAATCCGATAGGGCATCGCACATGGTTGTTGGAGGGCTTATGAACCACGCGAAAGGAGATCATTGGGCCGACTCCAGAAGGGACTGGAACTGGTGCGCGTCGCCGCCTTGAACAAAGAAGCTGTTCGGATCGTGGCCCGCACGCAGCGCCACAGTGCGCACGTTTACGCCTTGCTCGCTGAGTCGGCAGGCAAGCGATTGAGCCGCCTGTTGCCCACTACAGTTCCTATCGGCATCAAAAGCCAGGTAGACGGTTCGCGAACTGTCACACAGTTGCCGGTACTGGTGAGCGCTGAGGTGATTTCCCATCGAGCAGGTGACATTGCGGAAACCGGCTTGCCACAATGCCGCGTAATCGAACAGCCTCTCGACCAGAATCACCTCTGGATATAGGGGGACCTGGTCCCATAAGTACAAGCCACCCTTCGCGCCCGGCAAGAAACGATGAGGTGGCGCCGAAGCCGACAAGCTGCGGCCATAAAGATTCCTTTCCACCGGGAAGACGATGCGATGCGTGTAGGAATCGTAGCCGGCGGCAGTGATCAGGCCGGCTTGCTGTAGCGACTGCAGGGAGTAGCCCAGTTGCATCAACCAACCTCGTAGGCAGCCGCCAGTTGCGTAGCCGATCCCCATGTGTTCGATCAGGTCTGGCGAGTGGACACCGCGCTGATCCAAATAGACAATGGCCTCGCTGTGGCGGTGTAACTGCATGCGATACAAACTCGCGGCTTCATCCAGCAACGGCGCCAAGCCACGCCATTGCTGGAGCAGCGACAACGCTTGTAGGAACTTTACCTGGGGATAGAGTTCGGCAAAGCGAATCACGTCACCGCCGCGGCCACAGCCGTAACAGTAGAACAGGCTCTTGCGGGGGTCCACGAGGAAGCAATACAGCTTTCCATGGCTCGCCGCGAACCCTCATCCTGACTATTGGCCGGTTATAAACGGCATGTCGGACAAGTGGAGCTTCGCATTGGTTCCGGGGCTAGCGATATCAGACGTTAACGCCCTGGCAGGAACCGCACCCGCCATCTCAACGAGATGCGGCCTTCTTACTCATGGCTTCCGCGGACGGCGTTTAGCGGGACTGATCCGCCAGATGATCTCCCAGAACCCGATTTCTGGACATCAGCGAGTAAGACGAATGGGCGACCGTGGCCTTGCCAATTTTCCCGAGCAACACGTTCGCCGGCGAACCATTGCGATGTCCGATTCAGCGCTCTGGTCATCGTGGAGCGTCATCCGGAATCGGCATATTTCGGAAGATCTTCCAGACGCCCCCTGGCTGCCACTGCCATACCGTGAGATAACGGTGCGCCACCTTCTGCCCATTTGCAAAGCTGACCTCCGACCGGCCCCATTCATAGACGAAGTCGCCTTGTTGAACAGAGCCCACACTAGTTGCAGAAGCGGAGATCGCGCGACCGAGATTGGCAATTCGGGTCCTCATGTTGTCTTCAATCGCCGCGCGGCCCTTCACGCATTCTCCGGTCGCTGCGCAGTCCACTGCATTCTCGGCATAGGTTGCCGCGATCGGGGCGGCCCTGCCATCTTTCATGCCCGTCACCCAAGCCTGATTTCCAGCGTCGATGTCTTTCCTTGCTGCCGGGTCGATGGCTCCCGTCTGCGCCGCTCCAATCGCCGAGAGTACAGCACCCAGCACGAAAAAGCCCGCGGCGTTGATCCGGCCCTGGCTCATGAATCGATCTCCATGGAACGAGCATCGTACAACTCAACCGTTTCTGGCAAGGTCGCCGCGGAACTTGCCACTCATCGCCCCCAAATACGGCGTTCGAAGAGCTGAGCATCTGCCGCTGGCGTCATCCGTCCGGGACAACACGGCCACATTCCTCCAGCCCGTACTCCGCGGTCGTCAGCAACAGCGGTACGGTCGGTTAAAATGAGAGAGGGAATCCCGCATGAGCCATCTGCGAGATCGTGGCACTTTCGAAACCGCCTATGCCGGCAAGGCGCCCTGGGACATCGGCAAGCCGCAAGGGGCCATCGCCGAATCGGTCGATCTTGTCACCAGCCCGGTTCTCGATGCCGGCTGCGGCACGGGCGAGAACGCGCTCTTCTTGGCGGCCAGCGGACACCAAGTCTCCGGCATCGATTTCGTCGACGAAGCGATCCGCATGGCTCGCCGCAAAGCGGCCGAGCGTCGCTTGACCGTGGAATTCCAGGTGAAAGACGCGATGACGCTTGGGGATTGGGACAAGCGATTTGCCACCGTAATCGACAGCGGTCTATTCCACGTTTTCTCCGACGAGGACCGCATTCGGTACGTCGCCGGGCTTACCCATGTCACCGAGCCAGGCGGACGGCTGTTGCTACTATGTTTCAGCGACGAGGAGCCCGGCACGCAAGGTCCCCGGCGGGTCTCGCAGCGGGAGATTCGGGCCGCTTTTGATGATGCTTGGACGGTTGAAGAGATCCGAGCAGGGCACGCGGATGTCCGCCAGGACTTGGAGGATCTTTCATTCTCCGAGGACGGTCCGAAGGTCTGGTTCGCGATCATTCGCCGGAAGAGTTGAAGTATACGGAAGTGCGGCACGACGCAAAGGGCGAGCGACAAGCTGGTGATTTGAAGGCGCACTCATGACCGCTGTTGTGAAGCTCTTCGATAAAGGCCAGTGCTTCGACAAGATTCAGCGCAAGTCTTATTGGCATTCCCGTAATTTTTGCCAGTTGAGCGGTGCAGCGCTCCGCGAAGCCGGGAGGCGCATTTAATCCCGTACCAATCG
The DNA here is from genome assembly GCA_963771305.1 of uncultured Acidobacteriaceae bacterium. Lineage (GTDB taxonomy): Bacteria > Acidobacteriota > Terriglobia > Bryobacterales > Bryobacteraceae > CAJCIT01. The sequence continues at coordinate 33,357 of CAVYTS010000016.1, read as the reverse complement.
CAGTGCCTCCCATATTCACCTCGTAGAGCACACTCTCAACGCGGTGGAGTGCTTCGACCTCGTCTTCAAGGCTCCGTGCACGCCTCAAATTCCTGCCCTAACGTCATCGGGACCGCGTCCTGTAGCTGAGTACGTCCAATCTTGACGATGTGTGCGAGTTCCGCGCCCTTGACGCGAAAAGCGTTTGCGAGGCTTCGCAACTCCTCGATCAGCTTGCAGTTCCCCAGCGCGAGAGCAACGTGCAGAGTGGAAGGTACGCGTCATTGGTGGATTGCGAGGCGTTCACGTGATCATGAGGATCGCAATCTTCGTAGTCGCCCTTCCGTTTACCCAAAATGTTCCAGGGCGCGATTGGCGATGACTTCGTTCGCATTCATATTGGTCGAGGTTCCAGCACCGCCTTGGAAGACATCGAGCTTGAACTGATCATGGAGTAATCCGCCAATGAGTTCGCGGCACGCCGTTTCAATGGCGGCGGCGATTTTTGGGCTCACTTAAAGGCACGCCCGAGATCCGAAAGTTCTCCAACCCTCGTAGAGCTTGGACGCCATAGTAAGCGGCCACCGGCACTTCGCGTTGGCCGAGTAAGTCGTGCTCAGTTCGCACATTGAGGATGGTTTGCGGCATGCCAACTACGGTGCAATCGCATCTCCGGGGTCCTAAACGTTGAGTTATCACGCACCTATGCAATCTATTAATGAGAGCACTGCAATTTTGCGCACTGCATATATGGTGAGAGCACGATATTTCGTGCGCTGCGGGCCGCTTCAACGGGATCACGAATGTCGCAATCGGCTGAAGCGTCATTCTATTGAGTTTCCGCGTCAGGTCTTGCATTCGGCCCCCTTTGTGGCCTACCTGCTCTAGCAAGGACATCGCGATGGCCCTGATTCAGCACTACTTCGCGTGCCCAACCCCGCTTTGAAACGACTTGTGAACGAGACGATTCAAACACCTTCGGCCAAGGAGGATGGTAGTGAAATACAACAACCCGATAGTTTCTAAACAAGTCCCGATCTTAGCGATGGTGGCGCTGCTTCTGACGGTGCTTGTACCAATAGCCGCTTGTGCTCAGGACCGACCTCCTGAGAAGCCGAATCTGGATCAAATGCAGAAGAAAATTTAATTTCTCGAGCAAGAACTTCAGGAACTCAAGAGTCAGATGATCGCGGTCAGGAAGAGTAACGTCGAACCGGCTCGCGAGACAGGCGTCGTGCAGACGGTGGTGGCGGAACCGCCGGAACCGGCCAAGACTGAGACGGGCAGCTCAATCGACTTCTACGGCTTTGTCATGTCGATGCCGGCTACCAAAACGGGGACCAATGATCCCGCCTGGTTTGATGTTCTCCGCCCCACAAAACTACCTGCCTTTTCTGGTGAGTTCGCGCCGAACGGTAAGACGTTCTGGGGTGTAAGGCAGACTCGCTTTGGTGTTAAGACCCTTACCCCGACGGTTCTCGGCAACCTGAAAACGGTCTTTGAATTCGACTGTTTGGAACGGGCGTGAATGCCGGACAGACGACATTCTGCTTGCGTCAGGCCTATGGAGAACTCGGCCACTTCGGCGCAGGGCAGACCTATAGCGCGTTCATCGACATTGACGTCTTCTCCAACTTATTGGAGTATTGGGGTCCGAACGGCATGGTCTTCTTCCGTAACCCCCAATTCCGCTGGATGCCGCTGCAGGGAAATAACAGCATTACGGTTGCTCTCGAGCCCAGGCGCGAGCGCCGACCAGGGGACGTACACGGGCCACATTGAACTCGCAAACGTCACTCCTCAGTTCAAATGGCCAGATATCTCCGGGAATACTCGCTTCACCAGGAAATGGGGCTACGTGGAGTTTGGTGGCAGTCTCCGGGAAATCGCCTGGGTGGATACAGTTCCGCTTCCGTATGATCTCAGTGGGAACGGCGTTTGGCTGGGGCGCCACCGTAAGCTCAAACCTCAACTTCACCGAGAAAGATATCGGCAAGTTTCAGCTCGTCTACACGTTCTACGATTCCATCTCGCCCATTAACGGCGTCCCCCTGCCGGTACTGGGTATTGTCGCTTTTCTCGATCACACCTGGAGTAATCGGTTCACGAGTTCCATCGGCTTCTCCATGGTGAGCATCACAAACTCCGATGCTCAGTTGGCGAGCGATTTTCATCATGGATACTATGCCCTTACCAATCTCCTGTATAACCCCTTGAAAAGAGTCACCATCGGAGGCGAGCTTCAGTTTGGCCGGCGTGTCTACGCGCTCGACGGCTATAGCGTGAACTACTTCCGGACACAGTTTTCTTTCAAGTACGACTGGAACAAAGGCTTTGAGTTTTAAAGAACCGTCCGCATTCCAGTGGGCGGAGCCTGTATTGAGTTCTAGAGAGAAGCGACATCACGCAATAAGAGTTTCAGGAGGCAGCAAATGTTCAGAATTAGCTCTCGGTTCAAGGCATTGACATTGGCCGCAATGTTTCCTCGTCGCCGTGGTTTGGGTCGCTCCCATGTATGCCCAAACCCAAACCAAACGAAGCCTTGTCGCGCCCAACCGCGAGCGTGTGGAGTCAGCCGTCTGCGGGGCATACCAAAAAATTCCTCAGCGACACGACCGGCAATAATGCGCACTACATCCCCTATCTGGCGCAAGTCGCTTCCGAGCTGTTCGGCACAGCTGTGGTCAGCGTCGACGACCAGGTTTTTGAAATCGGTGACGTCAAGTATTCCTTCTCAATCCAGTCGATTTCCAAAGCCTACACGCTGGCGTTGGCCATGGAAGAACTCGGTTACGACAGGTCTTCCAGCGGATTGGTTCGGAGCCGACCGGCCGTCCGTTCAATTCCGTGCTGGCTGTGGTAGACATGCCCACGCACACCGGCAACCCCCTTGTGAACGCGGGCGCAATCGCCACCACAAGCCTGATCTCCGGGAGGAACGAGGACGAGAAATGGAACAAGATCCTCGATTTCTACGGCAGAGCGGCTGGTGAGAAACTCACACTGATTGACGAAGTCTACAATTCGGAAGCCGCCACCAACGCCGGCAATAAGGCGCTCGCCATGCTTCTCGCCAAGTACGAGCGGATTTACGCCGATCCGTTTGAATCGGTCGATATATTCATATCAGGCAATGCTCGGTCGGCGTGAATGCGTCTCAGTTGGCCCGTATGGGCGCGACCCTGGCCAACAACGGGGTGAATCCCACCACCGGTGAACACGTCATCAAGCCAGAAGACATCCCATACATTCTGTCGACCATGACCATGGCGGGTCTCTACGATTCCTCGGGCGGGTGGGCCTGGCACGTGGGTCTTCTGGCAAAAAGCGGGGTTGGTGGCGGAATCGTTGCAATCGTTCCGGGTAAGGGCGCCATCGCCGTATTCTCCCCCCGCCTCGATCAAGCGGGAACAGTGACAGAGCACAGCGAGTAATCGAGTACGTCGCCAACAAACTCGACTTCAATCTCTATTCGCCCGCTTCCGTGGGTCTCAAGTAATCCTCAGAAGATCATCCGCCTCGCAACGCCATCTGCTTGGCCAACAGATCGGCCACGGTTTGGTTTGCTGACACCGACCCGCAGTGGTCCATATACCTCGCGCGCTCGAGCGTTTCGCAAACGCTGCTGCGGGCTTCTGCCAGCTTCAATTCGATACCGCGGCCTTTGAGCGTGGCGTGAAGCTCACTGAGTAACTCGGCTCCGCTCAGATCCACTGAGGGCACAGCCCCAAGAAAGTAAATAACCAACTTCACGGGATCCGAGCGCTGCGCCAGCAGCGCAAAGAACTGGTCGCGGACATAGTCCACGTTGAAGTACAGCAGTGAGCTCTCACTCCGGAACACAAGCACACCGGGCACCCGCTCGTTTTCGGGATGCCGAACAAAGTCGGCAAAATACGAGGTTCCCGGCACACGGGCGAGTTCGGTAATGAATGGACGCGAGGCACGGCGCAAGAGCAGCAGTAATGACAGCACGACACCGATGAGAACGCCGCGCAGGATGCCCGATCCCAGTACGCCGATCAGCGCCGCGATTGCGATTGCAAATTCGCCCCGGTTAAACTTCCAAAGGCGTTGGAGAGCATCCACTTTAAAGAGGCCGGTCACAGCCACCAGCACCACGGCCGCGAGGACGGATTGCGGCAGATTGCGTAACAGGTCGGAAAAAAACAGCGCGACGAATAGTGTGATCAAGGCCGCAATAAATCCCGAAAGAGGCGTTCGAGCTCCCGCGCTTTCGTTGACCAGTGACTGGGACATTCCCCCGCTGACGGGAAAACTCCGCCCAAGACCGGCCAGCAAGTTCGACCCAGCCAAGGCGAGAAACTCCCGGTTCGCAACGAAACGCGTGCCATGTTTGATGGCAAACATCCTACCAATGGCGGCCGTCTCGACGGCACCGAGCAGGAAGCAGGCCATCGCCAGCGGCAGCAGGTCATTCACATCACTGGCATGCACGGCAGGTAATCCCAGCCTCGGTAGGCCCTTCGGAACCGCCCCCAGCAGTTGGACGCCGCGCTCGCCTAGATTCTGGAGGGAGGCCAGAGCAATGGCGGCGATCATCACCACCAGCGCGACGGGCTTGTTCTTCAGAAACCGCTTGCCGAGCAACAGAAAGACAAGGGCGCCAACCCCCAACATGAGCGAGAGAGCCTGGGTCTCACTGACATGCTGGAAGAAGTATCCCATCCGTTGCCAGAAGTTGCCGTGAGAGCCTTTGAAGCCAAAGAGCTTTGGCAGTTGAGTACTGGTCAGGACGAGTGCAATTCCGCACTTGAAACCAACCAGCACGGTCTCTGAGACAAAATTGAGCACGGCTCCCGCCCGCACGAGCCAAGCGATGAAGGCGAGAGCCGCTACCATCAACGCGGTGCATGCCGCCAACGCACCGAAGCGTGAAGTATCACCGTCAGCCAGTTCGCCAAGCGACGAGCCGACCAACAGCGAGATCGCGGACGTCACCGCAATCGCTGTGTGGCGTGAACTGCAGAAGAGCCAAAAGACCAGTCCTGAAAACAAGCACGCATACAGGCCGGCTTCCGGAGGAAGATTCGCGAGCGAGGCGTCGCCAAGGGCTGAAGGAAGAAGGTACGCCGCCAGCGTAATTCCGGCGATGATATCGGCCGGCAGCCACGCCGCTTCGTACCCCCGCAGCCAATGTTTCAACGGAGGGTTCCCGTTCAAGTTGAGATTCCTGTCATCAACCTTCCCGAGCCCGCTCGGGACCATTTGACTCAATTGCTGCTGTCAGGGGGCCAGTTGTCGTCGGTTATGTGCCACGTCTTGTCCGGATTGTAGCGATCCATGTTCTTGACGATGTTCAGGGAATCCGGGCCTAGGTCCTTCTGATAAACCAACCCGTCGTAGCTGACCATGAAGGTGTTCACACCGGTGACGCGATATTCGGCCGGTACGGCGACCATGGCAAATCCACCGATCATCGCTCCCTCAATCACGTAGTCGAGTTGGCCCAACGGCGCATTGGGGCCCTGCCCTTTGAGCACCTTGAAATAGTAACCGTGGAAAGGCTTGGCTTTGTCACCATAGCCCTCGGCAAGGGCCTCGGCCACCTTTTCCCCGATCGGACCTCCCCAATTACCATCCGGGTTTTTCCAAGCCAAGCCGTCCTGCGTCCCGGGGGTGCTGATAAACTTCTGCGCGTATTGATTCACCCCGGAATTGTCGTGGATTTGTTCGGCGTACTCCTTTTGGGCATCATCAAAACCGCGGCAAACAGTGATCGCGTCGAGCTCGTTGGTTCCGATCCGGCGATACAGAATCTCCCGAAGGCCCGCCTTGGTGTCAAACTGCCATTTGCCGGCCCGATTCACTATAGGAATCGGAGAGGGCCAATTCTCGTTGCCGACTTGCAGAGTGGCGCGCTTCGGGTTCTTGGGGTCGGTGACCACCTCCATCTTTTCGTGGGCTTGCACGGCAAATGCGATGGCGGTGTTCTTATCGGCGACGGCATCGGCGGAAGAAACGATAGTCTTGCCGTCCGGTCCAAGAATCTGCAGTAGAACGGGCACGTCAAAGTCCGCTGCCGCCTTAACGAATGCATCGGCAGCTTCTTTGGGTGTGGCAAACGAGAGCTGTGCGGGTTGCGAAGCGGCGTCTGGTTTCGACTGCGGCGCGGCGAGGGGTGCCAGGGCACATAATAAAACTGCGATCTGGACAGCCAGAATTGATTTCGATGGGAAGGTGCTGTGAGTAGTTGGTCTCATGTGTTTTTCCTCAATCACGGCTGTGCCTACCGGCGCCGCCCTCCGCCACCGCCGCCGCGGGAGCCACCCATGCTGGAAGATCCGCGCGAGCTGCTGGCTTTTGCGCTGCCGCCACTGTAGCCGCCGGAGCCGCCGCCGAAGCCGCCACTGCCGCGCGAAGAGCCGCCGCTGGGAACGCTGCGGTTACCGACACGATCCTGGCCGCCGCCACCGCGATTCCCCCCGCTAGGCTGTTGCCGGTTCGAAGCAGAAGCCCCCCCTCGGTTCGTTTGGCCCGGTTGCTGGCGATTAGAAGCAGACGCTCCGCCGCGATTCGATTGGCCTGGCTGCTGCCGGTTGCCCTGGTTCTGGCGCGCATTTGCCTGCCGGTTGGACATCGAATCGCCACGAGCGTTCCCGCCGTACTTGTTGGCCGTGCCCCGATCGCCATAGGGTGCGCCCCCCCGATGCGAGGGATTGTGCTGCCAGTTGTTGCCGCCGCCATTGGCCCGATTGCCGCCGCCATTGACCCGATTGCCGCCGCCGTTGATCTGATTGCCACCTCCGGTACGATTCCCGTTGTTGATGTTATTCCGGTTGTAGTTGTTGTTGTTGTTAATGTTGATGGTGTTGTTACCGCCACCCCATCCGCATCCATAGCCCCAGCCGCCACCCCACGCGGCCCCCATCGCCAAGCCTACGCCGAACGAAATCGCCATTCCGGCCACGGCGTAGCCCGGCGGATATATATAGGGATAATACGGATACGCGGGAGCTCCGTACACCACAACGGGGTCGTAGCTCGGAACATAGACGACCTGCGGATTGGCCTGCTCGATGACCACGACGGTCTTGTTCTCAACCACCTTTGTCTCCACCTTCTGCTGCTCAGTGGTCTTCAGTGTCCCTTTGTCTTTAGCCTTTATTCGCATCCGCTGCACGGCGTCCATCACGCCTGCCTGCTGCGCCAGAAAGGCGTTGCCGAGGTCAGTGGTCCACTTGATGTTGTCGTAAAGCTGCTTAACCACATCGGGCATGGGGGCCAGACCCTGAACGCTGGGGTCCCAGTCCTGCTTCAACACGGCATCCTCAAGGGCCTTGTCCTTCAACCCTTTGTTGTTCCCCAGCCACTGATACAGCTGCACGATCTCCAGCGGATAGGTGGACGCGGCCAGCACCTGGGCCAGCAGAGGATCCGGATAGAGCGCAATGGGCGCCACCAGCGAATCTAGCTGGTCCGGAGGAAGCGTTGCTGCGGCTTCAGACGCGGCTGGCTGCGCCGCTGGTGTGGACTGCTGCGCCCCGATGGCCCATTCTCCAGGCATCAGCAGCAGAGCGCAGACCACTGCGATAATCTCTTTTTGTCGTGGCACGGGGCATCCGCACCACGGGGTTTTCTGTTTGGCCACAATCGATCCTTCCTAACAAACTGTTCGTCCAATCGTGGGCGGGCAGCGTCAGTTTCCAACCCACGAGGCTCGGCTGTTTGATGATAATCCATATGGAGGTCCGTAGGCGAGGGGCCATACGTTTGCCGAGGCTCCTCCGGGTAAATTTTTGTTGACGTAGGCTGCCAGTTGATGGGTTCTTCCCTACCGGAAATGGCGTGACCCAATGTGGTGTTTACTCCATATTGCCTGGGGCAATGTCGTCAGGTGGGTATCCCCTTGACTCAGCCGACCACCACCTGTAGATTCCGAGTGTGGAGGACTACCCGAGGACAATCCAGGAGTTCGAGGATCGTTTTTCGACCGAGGAGAACTGCCGGGCCTATCTGGTGAGCCTTCGGTGGCTAGATAGTTTTCGCTGCCCACAATGCCAAGGCTCGAAGACAATCGTGGTTCGTGCCACGTTGTTCCAGTGCTGCGGCTGCCGACGTCAGACCTCGGCCACGGCGGGCACAATTTTCCAAGATACCCGGAAGCCGCTGGTGATGTGGTTTCGGGCGATGTGGTACGTGACCAGTCAGAAGAATGGAACCAGCGCACTGGGGTTGCAGCGCGTGCTCGGGCTGGGCAGTTATGAGACGGCCTGGACGTGGCTGCACAAGTTGCGACGGGCGATGGTCCGCCCGGATCGAGATCGACTGAGCGGTTGGGTGGAGGTGGATGAAACCCTGGTGGGTGGGTTGGAGGAGGGCGTGGCCGGCCGACAAACAGAGAGCAAAGTGTTGGTTGTCATCGCCGCCCAAGCCGACGGGCCTGGCATCGGGCGCATTCGGATGCGGATGATTGAGGACGCCTCGGCCGACAGCTTGCACCCCTTCGTGCAGGACTGCATCGAACCGGGCAGCATAATTCATACCGACGGCTGGCAGGGCTACGCAGGCCTGGAACGCAAGGGCTACCAGCGAGAAACCACGGTATTGCGGGGGCGACGGAAGGAGGCCTCCAAGTTGATGCCGCGCGTCCATCGGGTCGCCTCGCTCCTGAAGCGATGGATACTGGGCACCGACCAAGGCGCAGTGGCGCACCAGCAACTACCGTACTACCTGGACGAATTCACGTTTCGCTTCAACCGCCGGAGGTCGAAGAGCCGTGGCAAACTCTTCTTCCGTCTCATGCAACAGGCTGTGAATACGCCTCCCGCCACCTATGACACCATGGTCAGCACGCAAAACCGTCCACACAAGATGTTGGGGTTAGCTGAGTGAAAGAGATACCCAGTGGTCGTCATTTGGCACATGCCCGGCAGCCGAAGCCCCGGGCGACGGCATGCTAAGCGCTTATAGTACCATCACGATTGTCACTCATGTGAACGCAATCGGTGAGTCTGGCAAAGGGCTTCGGATTGCCGTATTAGAAGAGTGCGGGCGCAGGTGTCTTGAGGATCGAACCGGCCGGGAGTTTGAGTTTTTACCTCGTCGTGATCACAAACTGAGGTTATAGGGAGGGTCTATTGGCTCAAAAGAAGAACAGCAAGAAGTCGTCAAATGAAGACACGAAAGTCGAGTTGGACTCAGCGGTATCCACGGTCTCGAGTAAAAAGAACTACGAGAAACAGCTGCGGAATCTCCATGTGGAACTCGTCAAGCTTCAGGAGTGGGTGAAGGCTAAGGAACTTAAGGTCTGCATCATCTTTGAAGGCAGGGATGGCGCAGGGAAGGGCGGGACCATTAAGGCCCTCACTGAGCGGGTCAGTCCACGCGTCTTTCGTGTGGTTGCCCTGCCGGCCCCTAGCGACCGCGAGAAGTCACAAATGTATATCCAACGATACCTGCCTTACTTGCCTGCCGCGGGCGAGATCGTGGTTTTCGACCGCAGCTGGTACAACCGCGCCGGGGTAGAACGAGTGATGGGCTTTTGCAAGGAAGAGGCGGCCAAACGCTTCTTAGCCTCCGTGCCGGCAGTAGAGAAAGCGATGGTCGAATCTGGCATCGTGCTGCTCAAATACTGGTTGGAGGTAAGCCCGGAAGAACAGACCAAGCGCCTCCTCGGACGCATCGATGATGGGCGCAAAACCTGGAAGCTCTCGCCCATGGACCTGGAATCGTACAGCCGGTGGGACGAGTATACCTGCGCTCGCGATGAGATGTTTGCCGCCACCGATACGGGCTGGGCGCCCTGGTACGTTGCGCTCTCCGACGACAAGAAGAAACTGCGCCTCAATGTCTTGTCGCACATACTCAGCCAGATCCCTTACGAAAAGCTAAAACGGGAGAAGATCAAACTCCCTGGTCGGAAGAAATCGAAAGGCTATCAATCGCCGAAGTATCCGTTCAAGTACGTTCCTGAGTACAACGCTTAGAAGCGGCGCTGGGACGACTCAATGCCTATCGTCTTCCGTCCAGGGCTGTGGCACGTGTACAGCCCTGGAGTGTTACGACTCTGATACCGTTAATCGCCCAGGCACGTCCCAAGCGCCCTTGCTGTAAAGACAATTTCACCGTCTAGGGGAACTACTTTCATCGTGGAGACCGCTTGTTCTAACGGGACAAATTCGATCCGCGGCGGCTTCAAAGCCAACCATAACTCCGTCTTCGCCCGATTGAAGCGCCTTCACAGCCGCCGCGCCGAACGTTAAGCCGAGGATGCGATCCAGCGCGATCGGTGAACCTCCTCGCAACAGGTGGCCAAGAACCACTGCACGCGATTCCATTCCTGTCAGCTCCTGCAGTTGCTCGGATAGAGTTTCTGCAATGCCTCCCAACCGCTCTTGTCTTCCAGCCTCGTGCTCTTTGACCGACTGCGATCCGTTGAGCGGTTTCGCACCCTCGGCAACCACCACAAATCGAGTAGCCGTGAGACTGCTGTCTTAAGTGGACATGCGCCGTAACTTTTTCGATGTCGTAAGGTATCTCCGGAATCAGAATCGCGTCTGCTCGACCGGCGACCCCGGCGTTCAGCGCAATAAACCCGGCATATCGGCCCATCACTTCAATAACCATGACCCGGCGATGGGCCGCCGCAGTCGAATGAAGGCGATCAATACATTCCGTGGCAAAGCTGACAGCCGTCTGGTGCCCGAATGTTAGTAGAGTTGCCGACAGATCATTGTCTATCGTTTTCGGTACTCCCACAACCCGCACGCCTTTCTTGTGCAAAGCATTCGCAATGGTGAGACTGCCATCGCCGCCAATCGCTATAAGTGCGTCAAGCTGGTGCCGTCGAAAAGCCTCCAGGACCTCGCCCGAGCGGTCCTTGTCGACTACCATTCCCCCTGGCATCGACTCGCTGACTTTGAATGGGTTGCCTTTGTTCACAGTGCCGAGAATGGTGCCGCCCAGGTGGCTGATATCCCGGATCAGACGAGGCGTCAGATGGAGTAAGCCCCCCTCTGGATAGTTGCCGGGATCCAGGATGCCGCTGTAACCCTCCCGGATACCAAAAACCTCCCAGCCAATCTTGTCGGCAGCTATGGTGGCCGCCTGGATTACGGCATTGAGACCGGGCGCGTCGCCGAGGCTCATCACGCTGACCTCACCAGACTGCGCCCGGTGTCGTTTAACGGGCGCAGATTCTGGAGAATGGATGCCCGCAACTCTGGATAAGTTTGGATGAGGAGAGCAGTGGCGATGGCAATGCTATCGGTTCTACCGTTCTGGCTGGTTGCTGAAGCCGACATCGCGGCGGGGTCGGGATGGAATCTGACTGCGTAACTGTTCGGTTATTTCGTAACGCAGTGCCACGCATTGCGTTAACGTCCACTCCGGCACCCGCGCGCCCAGCCAAATGATATGACCGTTGACGGTCTCGAGGACTAAGATCGGTAGCGCTTGATTCGTAATGTTCGTGTTGTCAAACACCGCCGCGTAATCGAACTCTGCCAACGCGCGCGGCAAGTTTCTGAGGCGCCCTTCATAGAAACGACGGAAAAGAGCAAATTCTGGGGTCACTACAAAGTCTGCTCCTCCTCCAAATTCTGCTTCGCCACCAGCAGCGCGCACACCCCTCGCACTCCGGCGAACCCAAAGAAAGTTATTAGATCGGTGTCGTAGCAAAGTAGAAATGTTCAATTTTGGAAAGGTCGACACGCTGGAGGAAGCTCCCCTTTCCCTCTGTGTCCATTGTCGAGAACGGTGCTCGCCGTCAAGGGTTCGCATTCGCCGCGCAACAAGCACGCGCCCTTGACCGCTCCGCGCCGTTCTGAACGCGCTCCTGGGATGAGGGAAAGGGGGCGTCCGCAAATGCTGGTCATTAGGACATTTCTACTTTGCGAATAGGACATTTCTACTTTGCGCCGACAAAAGTTATTAGATCGGGTGCATCGCCGAAGCATCTTTTATACAATGAACGGACAAATCTGTGAAGAAGTCTTACTTGATCTTGCTGCTGGCGGGCATCGGTGCCTTGGCCCAAGAGCCGGCAACGGGTCCGTCGGCGGATGAGGCGCTAGCCAAGCTGATGGCGGGGAATCAGCGCTACGTTGTGCACAAGGAACAGCACCCGGATCAGTCATTGGCTCGCCGCAAGGAGCTGGGAGCGGGACAGCATCCCTTCGCCGTAATCCTCGGCTGCGCCGACTCCCGAGTTTCGCCGGAACTATTGTTCGATGAGGGACTGGGCGACCTCTTTGTTATCCGGGTGGCGGGGAACATCGTGGACGACGCGGTTCTGGGCAGCATCGAGTATGCGGTCGAGCACCTGGGCACCAAGCTCGTCATGGTCCTGGGCCACGAGAAGTGCGGCGCGGTGTCCGCCGCAGTTGACGGTGGAACCGCCGCGGGCCACATTAATGCGCTGGTGGCAGCTATTCGGCCCTCGGTCGAGGCGTCCGCTAAGGAGCCGGGCGACAGGATCCACAACTGCGTGATTGCGAACGCGCGACGCGTGGCCCAGCAGGTTCGCGAATCCGAACCGATACTGAAGGATGCGGTTCAGAAACACGGGGTCAAGGTCGTGGCGGCGGATTACGCTCTGGATTCAGGGAAGGTCAATCTGCTCGACGCAACGCGCCCGTAGTTCCCAATGGCCGACGGCAAGGCGTCAGGGGCTCAGTAGAGGCCACCGAGGGTTCAAACTTTCGGCCTATGCCACCGACGTAGCCACGCGGGTAGCCACCGAAGTCGAAACACCCGATTCTGCTCTTAATTCGAACGGCCCACGGACTGGATAAGATATAGTGGACAGTCAAGAATCGGACTCTCTTACGGCGGTTTGATAGGCGCTCTGATCCGATCGGAGATTGAAAGGACGCTACCGAAATCGCTGGTGCCGAACACGGTTGAACGTGAGGTAAGTGACTTGTTGTTTTCAGGTCTGACGATCACATTCCTCAAGCAGTTCGGCTTCGGACTATGGCTAGGCTTGCCTTTGCTCCTAAGTTTGGCGGCGGCTATAGCCGTGTTGGGACTGGTGGCCGGCAAGAAGGAAGGGTGGTCGCGATTCGACAGCTTGTACTGGTCCTTCGTCACCGCAACCACCGTAGGCTACGGCGATTTCAGGCCGGCACATAGATTATCAAGGGTGATTGCTATCATGATCGCCTTGCTCGGACTAACAATGACAGGCATTCTAATTGCCGTGGCAGTCCACGCGGCTACCTTAGCTCTGGCCGCGCATGATGCCGCAGCAAATGCGAGGTAATTTCCAACTGCCGCCGTTTTGAATCTGCCCGTTCTGGCAGTGGCCGCACAGCACTTCGGGAGGACTCAGACCATGACCAATGAAAGATCTGCAAGGGAAAACAACTATATCGCCCGGGCCGTTGAAGCGTCCATTAACGTCGGCCTGGTCGCTTTACTTGCGGCCGTGTGTCTCCTGATACTGGCACCCTTCGTTCCAATCGTTGCTTGGGGCATTATCATCGCCGTGGCTTCTTATCCCACTGTCCGGAGGCTGCAGAGCGGTCTCCATGGGCGTGGGGGATGGGCAGCCGCTATCTGGACCGTTCTTCTGCTGGCGGTTCTTATCGTTCCGGTTGTTCTTTTGGCCAAGAGTACGATTGGTGGCGCCCGCAGCTTAGCTGAGCATATAAACGAAGGAACCCTCAGCGTTCCGCCTCCCCCGCCTGACATCGAAAGTTGGCCTCTTATCGGTGCTCCGTTGAACCGAATCTGGAACATGGCCTCGAACAACTTCACCGAGGCCCTGCAGATGCTCGCGCCTCAGCTGAAGACTATTCTGCCGGGCCTGCTGTCCGCGTCTGCCGGCATCGGCGTAACTGTGCTGCAATTCTTCTTTTCCATTCTCATTTCGGGAGCACTGCTTGCGAACGCCCAAAGCGCCGCAGCAGCAACGCGCGCGTTTGCCAACCGACTGTTTGGCGAGCGGGGCGCTGAGTTCCAGGACCTTGTCGGTTCGACCATCCGCAGCGTGACCTCTGGCATTCTCGGGGTAGCGGTCATTCAAACCGTGCTGGCTGCAGGTGGTTTTCTCGTCGTGGGATTGCCGGGGGCGGGCTTGTGGGCCGTGATCTTTCTCGTGGCCGCTGTCCTGCAGATCGGGGTTCTCGTACTCATTCCCGCAGTCGTTTTCGTCTTTGCGACCGCGGCTACCACCAAGGCTGTCATCTTCCTGATTTGGTGTATCGTCGTTGGTCTCTTGGACAACGTGCTGAAGCCACTGCTGCTGGGCCGTGGGGCCTCGGTTCCAACTGCCGTGGTCTTCCTCGGCGCCATCGGTGGATTCGTCGCGATGGGAATCATCGGCCTGTTCGTCGGCGCGATCGTATTGTCAGTGGGTTACAAACTATTTCTCGCGTGGGTCGAGCCCGGCAGCGCCGGATCAACCAATACCGCGGGCGCATAGAAGGCAAAGGCGTTTCGGGTTGCCCTTGAGTTTCGATACCTTCTTGCAACACCTTTGGTGCGTGGTCGCGCCACGGTTACGTGGTCGTTTTCGTGTTTAGTCGTCGCCGTTTTTCTCTTTCTCGGCGCCATGCCGGATCACCCGAACGCGGCTCTGTATTCACTGTTCGCAATGACCACTTTCAGTCATAGGGATCTGCTTTCGAAGGCACTCGCAATTCAAGGAGTACTGACTGTTCGTCTAAGGCACAGCGGAGAGTAAGCAAGCTAACGTATAGCCAAGCTGCCCTACGGTGTCCTGCTTCGCCATGGACGCTCCATCTTTTATTTCGTGATGGAGCAGAATGACTCGAGGCCAGAGCCGCAGGCATTGCAGGCGGGTAGCAGCGCGAGCGCCAGCGGTCTGCCGGCTTATTCTCCCGAGCTCCGACTGAGCCCCAGCAGCAACGTTGTTTAAACACATGCAATATAACGCTCTAAACTTATGCTAATCGAGGCTATCTTGTGATAAGTTAACCTTACTTAGTCAGGTGTGGTGCGAGAGGGGTAGTGTCGGCAGGGGGTGTTAGATTTGGCAGTTATCAGCGGCAAATGGGTGCGAGCGGAGAAGCTTCTCCTTGTACTGGGCGTTGGTTTGCTTTCAGCCTACGGCTGGGTCCGCTTGGAGTATGGGGTGGAAAGCCGCCTGGCGCTCCGCAGCTTCCATCAGCCGACAGCGGTTCCTCGGCCGAATCAGAGTGCGCTCGACCCATCCATTGATCGGCCTGTCGATTTTTCCCTCTGGAGCGAAAAGCGAATACGCGAATACCGTGAGAGCCTGATCTCGAAGCGAGATCGCCCGGTCGGCGTGCTTCGCGTTCCCAGCCTGCAGATTGAGGTTCCCGTGTTCGATGGCACCGACGACCTCACGCTCAACCGGGGCGTCGGCCGGATTATTGGAACCGCAAAGGTCGGAACCCCCGGCAATACGGCCTTGGCCGGGCATCGTGACGGGTTCTTCCGGTCGTTGAAGGATATTTCGGTTGGTGCGCATCTGGAGCTGGTCACGCCGGATAGCACGATTCACTACGTGGTGGAAAAAACCGAAATCGTCGCCCCCGATGACGTCAGCGTGGTGGCCAACCAAGGCGCGCCAGCGCTTACTCTGGTGACCTGTTTTCCCTTCTACTTCGTCGGCGATGCACCGCAGCGATTTATCGTTCAAGCAAAAGCGACGGATTTCTATGGGCCTGCAACCGAACGCAGCGCCTTACACAGTCAAATCAAACCTGAGGAGGTAAGTCAGTAATGTTAGCAAAAATCAAGATCTCACTGCTTCTAGCGGGCACCGCCGCGTTCCTTGTCACCGCGGCTTATGCCCAGGTTCAGACGTCCACAAGCGTAGCTCACGGCCCTTCGACCTCGGAAGTCACGATCGAGCGCGGAGAAATCATGTATGTGTCCGGTAATGATGTCATGGTGAAAATGGAAGACGGCTTAGTTCGCGACTTTCCGAACGTTCCCGAAAGCGCCAGGATCGATGTGGACGGGAAGATGCTTGGGGTTCACGACCTGAGACCGGGTATGAAGGTGCAGAAGACCACCATTCATACCACTACCCCGAAGGTGGTGACCACGGTTCAAACGGTGACCGGAAAGGTGTGGTACATTCAGGCTCCGAATTCAGTGATTCTGACGTTGGAAGACGGCACAAACCAGAAGTTCAGCATCCCGAAAGGCCAGAAGTTCAACGTTGATGGTCAAATGCTGGATGCGTTCGCCGTGAAGAAGGGTATGAAAGTCACGGCGACGAAGGTCGTGGAAGAGCCCCAAACCATGGTGAGCCGGGAGCAAAAGCTGACGGGTAAGATGCCAATGGTGGCAACCATCCCCAGCGACCAGACCCTTCTCATTGCGAGCGGGGCGCCCACGCCGGCGTCAGCCTCAGCCTCTGCCTCTGCCTCGGCGGGGTCCTCCGCCGAACCAGCTCCCACGAAGCTCCCGAAGACCGGCTCCAACCTGCCCGTTCTCGCGCTACTGGGATTGGTGAGTCTGAGTCTTGCGGTCGTCAGCAGGATCGTTCGCTCGCGCGTATAAGTCACCCCATACGTCGATTCAGCTCTGGCCGCCCCGTGGTTTGAGGCTGAAACCTGTGGACGTCGGGGGATAGGGACGGCCTATGGTGGCCGAGTAGGCCAAGCTGGCCATGGGCCGCGAGTGATTGCGATCCACACTGTTCGTCCGACCCCATCGCAGGGTCCCGAGAGCGGGTCTTCGAGAGTTATGTAGGAGAAGTCGGTGGCGATGGCCGAAAAGAATGTATCGATCGCGGGTGCGGCGAAGGCCACCGGGTTGGGCGGCGCCGTCTTCCTCATCCCGGGGGTCCTGGCCTTCTTCGTTCTCGGCAAGGTTTTCAACATGCTGAGGTCGCTGGCCACGGCGGTCGGCCCGAAGCTCGGCCTCGTGGACGTGCTCGGCGCCGTCATTCTGGATGCGGCGGCAATTGCGCTGGTTGTGTTGGCGTGCTTCTTAGCCGGTTTAATAGCACGCCGCGCCACCGCCCAGCTAATGCGGGGCAAGCTGGATCAGGCACTTCCGGGATCATTTCCGGCTATGCCTTTGTGAAGGGCTTGGCCGAGAACATCCATCAGAGCGAGGAGGTGGCGGCAGTTTTGTGCCCGTGCTTGCACGATTCGACGATTTTTGTCAGGTGGCATTCGAAACCGGCCCCACGCCGGGAGGCACCGTCTATCTGCCGGGTGCGCCGAATCCCTGGTCGGGCTGCCTGATTTTTGTGGATGCAGAGCGTGTAAGGAACCTGCCTGCATCCGCAACGGAAGCGCTCAAGGTCATCCGCGCGCTAGGAAGAGGCTCTGAGGCGCTTGCCGCGGAACTGAGCGCCGTCCAACACGGTGCATTAGCAGGAGGTCCTCGATGAAAGGTCTGACGGCTCGCTCTCGCTTGATTGAGAAAAACAGGAGCCTTGTGAGTCGTAGCTTTCGTATTGGCGCGATCGTTGTTGGCGTCCTGATCGTGGTGGGGATGGTTCTCCCACGTCTGGTGAATGTAAACGGCTTCAGTCCCAAGCTGGAATCCGAATTGTCCGCCGTGCTGGGCCGGCAGTGAAGGTAGGGAACCTGAGCCTCTCCGTGTTCTCGGGCACAGTCACAGCGGACAACATCTCCATTGCCGACGACCCCGCGTTCAGCAAGGAGCTGTTTGTCACCGCGAAGTCCTTCAAAGCTGGAGTCAAGGTGATGCCGCTCATCTTCTCGAAGACCCTGCACATAACCGGCATCACCCTCAGTGAGCCGCAGATTACTCTGCTGCAGGGTCCCGGCGGTACGTGGAACTTCTCCAGCATCGGGGGCAGTTCCGCGGGGACGGCGGCCCAACCTTCCGAGCCGGCGGCGAAATCCGGCGAGGCATCCGAGCAAGCTTTGTCGGTGGACAAGTTGAATGTCGACAACGGGCGGCTGCTGGTCGGTATCGCCAATGCCTTGCTGAAGCCCGAGACTATCGACAAAGTGAATCTGGAGGTCACAAGCTTTTCGCCGTCGACGCAGTTCCCCTACACGCTGACCGCATCACTGCCGGGCGGCGGCGATCTCAGCCTTAAAGGGAAGTGCGGCCCGATCAGTTCCGGCAACATGGCAGCGACCCCATTCCAGGCTTCCATCACCGTCCGCAAACTAGACCTCGCGGCATCGGGGTTCGTGGCCGCATCATCGGGGATCGAGGGTCTGGCCGATTTCGAGGGCGCAATTGATTCCAACGGCCAGGTGGCCAAAACGAGCGGAACCCTCCAGGTCGAAAAGTGGAAGCTGGCCGCGAAAGGCGTATCCTCGAAACGACCGTTGGAGGTAAAGTATGCCATCGAGCACAACCTGAAAACGGATGCGGGCGCGGTGACGCAAGGCGATGTCTCGATTGGGAAGGCGATGGCCCGCCTGGCAGGCTCGTATCAGACATAGGGGCAAACCACCACGCTCAACCTGAAACTCAGTGCCAACGACGTGCCCATGGACGAGATTGAGGCGGCGCTGCCCGCTGTGGGGGTCGTATTGCCGTCGGGGTCCAGGGCAGGGTGGTGCATTGTCGCTTGAATTGGCCATCGCCGGGCCGACCAACGGCCTTGTCGTTACGGGTCCTATTCGCCTCTCGAACGCGAAGCTCGCGGGTTTTGACTTCGGATCGAAGCTCTCTGCAATTCCCTCTCTGTCCGGGAAGCAGGCCGGGAGCAGGGAAACCGCTATCCAAAACTGCAGCGCAACGGTGCGGGTGGCTCCTGAGCGCACGCAGGCAAACGCCATCAACCTGACCATTCCCTCCCTCGGGGTTGTCACCGGCGCCGGTACCATCAGTTCGTCGGGTGAACTCAGCTTCCAAATGAACGCCAACCTCAATGGCGGGGCTGGGCCCGGCGTTCTACAGAGAACGGGCGGTGGTGGCCAAGGAGGTGGTGTGCCTTTCTCGATCGAAGAAACCACTTCTGATCCGAAATTCGTGCCGGACGTAAAGGCGATAGCCGGTAGTGCGGCTAAGCAGGCGATAGCCGGCAAGGTAACTGGGACAAAGACGGCTGGCAAGCTGGGGAGGCGAAAGAACTAGACGCTGATAGCTGGCCGAGCCTCGGCAGTGGATTGCTGCCGGTCCCAACTTTTGCGAAGCCTACCGAGGCGCGGCGGTCGCGGAGCGGTTGCCCGTAATTCCCGAGACTGCTTCTGGCAGCGACGGGTAGGCGGTGGCGGTGTCAAGGTAGTGTGCTGTTCCGGTAGAGTGAATTCTTAGCTCACAGTTCAAGCTGAGGCACGAGTTAGCCCGCTTGTCTGCGGCGATGACGTCCTGCGGGCCACTCCGACGGTGATAAGCTTCCATCGGGACGGAACATCGAATAGGCCGGGGGTTCGTAATGATTCGGCAAGTTGTGACAGTCGTGTGTGCTCTGGTGACATTCTTGGGTGCGATGTACGGACAGGACTCGGGGAGTGCCGCCGCCGGCGACTTCTCGGCGAACTATGCTTCGCTGAAGCCCGAGCAAAAGGCGCTGATCGACGATTGGATAAAGCGCTTCAGCGCGATCGTTCAGAAACAGGTAGATCCGGCGAAGGCGTACGACAATCTGCCGGTGTCAACGAAAACCACGTTCAACGCGGTGACCCACGCTCTGCTTTCGACGCAATTGACCGACGAGTCGGGCCGGGAGCTAGGATCGGCAATTCAGATCGTCGACAAGCTGGATACCGTTCACGGCGAAGTGCCTGGCACCAGGGGTGACGAGCAGTTCCGAATCTACGTCCAGCTGAAACCGGGCGCGCTCGGCGTGCTGAAAAAGAGCCAGGAGTTTCAGCGAATGCAGGACAACACGACCTACCACAAGGGATACCCCATCTGTTATCGCAGCAAACCGGCAGTACCCTCCATCCAGGTTTCGGCGACGCAGGACGAGACGCGGGCCGACGTTGACGTCGATTACAAGGCCAGCGGCTTCCCCAAGGGACTGGTGAACGGTCATCTTTCGGCCGCGAACTCCGATGTACGAGCGGGGCAGAACGACGAGATACACAACAACCGCTGGCAGGGACTGAACCCTTGGTGGCGGAGCCTGCTCTCGCTTCCATTAGCGGGCCAGGGTCGGAGTGGCGGGGGGGCGGAAGCGGGGATAGTGCCGGCAGCAGTGGCCGCAAGAGCCGACATGAAGCCGGCGGACGCGGTTTTCGACATGCTGAACACTTGGCTGGTGAAGAAGGACGCCGAGGACGTCCTGTCCTACTTTTCACGGCAATCCTATGCTTGTGAGGAGTTGGAGCGCGGGGACAAGGTGGACTACGGAATGGCCAAGTTCGTACTTCTTCAGGCGCTGCGGCGGGTCAATGAACGGTTTGGGAACGTGGGGCAATTGGGGGATATCAGCACAGCCGTGCCCCCGGAAACGACAGGCGCCCGGAGCAAGGTGGTGCAGCAGCCCCATCAGGGGCAGTTCGCCTTGTACGACGTTCGCGAGGACGCAGCCGAACAGTTCAAGTGCGTGAACCGGTTGGATGCATCCCAAATCTCGTCTAAGGCTGCGGCATCAAAGGCATTCGGTAAGTACTACGGGGCCGTTTTCCGGCTCGGCCCGAAAGGCGGATCTGAACAAACGACTTTGGCCACGCTATGGACGCGAGAAGGCAAAGTCTGGAAGCTGATCTCATACGACGTGGATCCAGCATGGGATGACTACCGAGCACCGGATACGGCGAAGGCCGCACCGGAGGGCGCGCCGACGGTCTACTCGGTGGCTCCCACAGATCTGGTAAGAACCGGCACAAAGTTTCTGGAAACGTGGCTGGTGAGACGCGATGTGGATGAGGCGTTGGGCTACATATCCACACAGTGTAACGGCTGCGTGCGGCTGAACCGGAGTGCAGATCAGTCGCCGGAGAGCACAGAAGACGCTCGCGTGCAGTTGAAGAAAGCGATGCAGAACGTGCTTGAGACAACCGGGAGCGTGAAGCGGCTGGACGAAACGATTGTGGCGCCACAGCCGAACCATGCTGACATTAAACTGGTGAAGCACAAAAACAGTAGGGCCTTTGCCCTTGTTTCGATCCCGGATTATATGGCGGGCGCTCTGGACTGCAAGAACCGGACCCCTGGAGAGCCGGTGCGTTTCAACGCGCCGGAGGGAGAGAAGAGCTGGGGCAAGTACTATGCGATGGGTTTGAGACTGGCGAAGGAAGGCGAGGATTCCGGCGTCCTCTGGGCTGTGTGGGCTCAGGAAGGTGGGGCTTGGAAAGTGGTCGCCTATACGGTGCTGACACCGTAGCACGCACTTCACATGAACTTCAACTTCGGTTACTCCTTCTGCGCTCCTGTGGTCCGCAAAAATATTCTTAGGCAGCCCTCTGCTCCCATTGATACTCGTGATGAAGGCCGGCGAGAATCGACTTCGAGGCGAGTCGGACACCGGCAGGAATCTCGTGACGGCGGCCACTAACAAGCGAAACCTTGTTGGGCCGATCCGGTATTCCGGGGCCGAGCGCTCGATGCGGCCGTCCGCCGTTATAATGCGTCATCCACTCTCGAAGGATTCGTCGCAAGTGCCATTCGTTGATAGGGATCACGTAATCTAAGCATTCCCGTCTTATACTTCCGATCAAGCGTTCGCAATAAGCATTCGCCGTCGGCGTCCGCACCGGAGTTCGGATGACTTTGACGCCGAAGGTTTCCACTTGTTTGTCGAGTTCAGCCGAAAAGCTGTGCCGATCATGAACCAAGAAGCGATACAGGTGATCACCGGGCAAGGTCTCGCGCAACTGCTGGACGGTCCACTCTGCCGTGGGATGATCGGTGACATCGCTTGCGCCTGGTTCTGCATGAAAGTGGACCAGCGCTGATCCTTGGATCCTCGCGGCCCCGGCTGTCGTTTCACATAGTTAGCCACTGTGCGCGGTGAAACGCGTAGACCCAGCTTGAGCAGCAATTCGTCGGCGATCCGCTCTTCGCCCCAGCTGGGATTCTCGGCGGCCATCTGGCGAATCACCTCTCTCAAGCTGCCCGATAACGGAGGCCTGCCTACCGGTCGCGACTTCCATCGCCAAAACCGCCGAAAAGCGTTCCGATGCCAGCCGATCAAGGTGGCCGGCTTGACGATGACCAAAGTCTCGCGCCAGTCAAAGAAGCGCGCCGACGTGCTCAAAGTGAAGCGATCAGCCGCTGTGGTCCGCTGGGCTTTCTGCTCGTGCTCTTGGAACAGAGCCAGTTGCCTACGAAGAAAGACATTCTCGGCGGCAAGCGCCGCACGACTACGAAAGCGTCTCAAACTGAAAGCAGATCCGTCTGCAGCTACGATCTTCAACGCCTTCGCCAGCTTGCCCAGTTGCTTCTTTATGCTTGGCACTCGGAAGTTTTCTCACAGCTTCACGCTCGCTTTTTCAATACGTTCCGGATTTTTGCGGACCACAGGGACGATAACGCCCAGGTTGTGGCGTGGGACACAGGGACGGATTGTCAGAGCGTCGTCGGTAGGGACGTCGCCGCTGCTACTGGCGATTTAATCAGCTTTCCAGAATGACTTCGGGAAACCGGCAACGCCTTGCCACGAAGGCAACGGCCAGTAGCTCGATGAGTTTCGATGGTAAGATCGAGCAGCAAATCCTCATCTCTTCGGTATCGTTAACGCCGATCTATCGTCTATGACATGGCGCGAATATCACGAATCTACCAAGCACAGCGTTGAATCGTTGAGGCGAACGCCGCATGTTCTCGACTGGACGAATATGCCCGATCCGTTCCGTCACTACGAGGGCGTACCAGTGCTCGATCTGCCGGCGGACCCACCCAGCCCTACAACGCCAGCGCTCGAAGTGCTTAGCGGTGCCTCTGGCAACACGTCTGCCGGTGACGGCTCCACATTCCTTTCGCAATTGCTGTTCTATTCCGCCTCAATTACTTCATCCAAGCGTGTTCCGTCCACTGGAGAGCGGTATGCGCTGCGCGTGAACCCATCCTCCGGAAATCTGCACCCGACCGAATTCCACTTCCTCGCGCGGTGCCTGAAGGATTGGCCGGATGGGCTGTATCATTACCGTCCCTCTGCACACATGGCCGAGCAGCGTGCGCTGGACGATCCTGAGATGAAGTTAGCCGGCAGCTCTGCGCCCATCGTGTTTTTTTTGACCACCATTGCGTGGCGCGAGGCGTGGAAGTACAGCGACCGAGCATACCGATATTGTCTACACGACATAGGGCATGCCTGGCAAGGACTTGCGCTCGCTGCCCACGCCATCGGATGCCAGAGCTTCGCGGCCGGTCATTTCCCCGATGACGAAATTGCGCAGTTCTTTCGCCTGCACGACGATGAGTGGCCGATGCTCATTATCGAACTCCGAGGTGGGTCGATTCCAATGGGCAAACCAGGCGCCAGCAAGACCGTTTGGTACGGCGGGCACGCGAATCAGCTCTCCAAAGAAATGACCGCTTACCCGCGGATTGACGGGATTCACAACGCGACGAAACTCCACAACGGCGCATGCCACGGCATCTCCGTCGCCGAGCAGGCTCCCACGGGCGCTGGCGAGATTCACCTGCCTCCTCCTGCTTCATCCACGCGCGCTTTCGGCGAGGTCGCCCGAATGCGACGCTCGGCACTCGACTTTCTGGGTGGAATGCAATCGATCTCGTTGATGCAGCTCTCGGCCATCCTTGCTGCGGCGACCCAGCCATTGTTTGCTGATTTTGCCCGCGCAGGTTTCATCCAGCTCTATTTGTACGCCCATCGCGTCGGCGGGTTGAAACCGGGCGTATACAGGCTCTGGCCTGAGCGTGCCGAGTTGGAGCAGATCAAGAGCGGCGATCAGCGTGTCGCGGCTGCGGGCCTAAGCCTCAGGCAGGATCTCGCAGGTAACGCGTGCGTGGCGTTCTCGATGATCGGCGATCTGGAGCGCGCCGTCCACGCCCATGGCGACCGTGGTTATCGCTATGTGCATTTCGAAGCAGGCGCTATTGGCCACCGCCTATATCTCGCGGCGGAGGCGCTCGGGCTAGGAGCGACCGGCATCGGCGCGTTCTACGATGAGGAGGTACACCGTTACCTCAACCTGGCACCCAAGCAGGGACAGGTGGTGTACCATTTCGCGATCGGCTATCCGGTTCCCGATTCTCGACTTGAGTCGTGAGATCGCCATGGTGGGGATTCTGGTGCATGGCGATAATCATTTCATCGTGCGCGGTCCATTGCCGGGCCGAGAGATTGCACTCTCACTCGTTCGACACTGGTCCCTCATTCAGATAGGAGCGATAACGCCGCCTCCGCTTGATCGATGGTGGATCGTCTCCCAAGAATTCCGAGAGAACTTAGAATGGGCCGTGGTCGTACCGGGAGACGGTGAAACTTCCCCTGCAGTGAAGACGTTGCTCGAGGAGCTGACAGCACGGGAAATCACCATCCACGACTCCCGGTTCGGTCCTTGGTAGGAGACTGAGGCGGCCAACCAGGCAGCGCGGGCGAGAGCCGACGGGTCGAGCTAAGCACCAAGAATGGCAACGGGCATCGACGCTCCATTACTCGCCGAATAACCTCTGGAAGAGTTCAATGAGCTCCTTCGCTTCCTGTTCCGAAATCTGGTTCGAACTTCGCTTCCGGGCCGACAACAGCTGTCGATTGAAAAGCGTCGCACGGTTTCCAGGAGCACTGAGGTACGTGCGAACTTTTGCGGTCGAAAGTAGACGATCCAAGCGTACTGAGTAGCCTTCCGAAACGATCGTCGAGCCGTTTCCTGCAGCGCAGACACGATGCGGAAAGCCCAGCAGAACCCATCGCCCACATACCGGACACCTGACCAGGATTTTCACGCACGACTCCGTTCTCGTCGATCCGTTGTTTTAGCGTATGCTATTCCAGTCGGTCCTATCGAACACACGGTCTTGTCGAACTCGGTCCGCCGGCGTAGGGCTCACTGCAGGCCAGATTCGCTTCCGATATTGCGGGATAACGCGCAGGAAGAAGATTGGGCGGCTGTCTGTCGCCGCTGCTACGTATGATCTGGCAGTCTCCCATAACCGGACTTTGAGGAGTGTGATTGTGCCAAGGAGATTTCGCAGGGGGAGTCGGTGAAACGACAGGCCGCGACGTCGGCGTCATTCTTTTCCGACCAGCTTCATCGCAGTCTAGCCGGTGCCGTTCTCTTTGCCTCCTAGCCAATGCCAAGTCACAAGCGATCCGGCTAGCGGAAGCATCGCTTGGCAGGTGGCGATCTCAAGCATTCTCGCTATCGCCGCCGTACCGTCTGTACAGGCAGAAGCTGAGAAAACATGTTTCGCCTGGGCGGCAGAAAGGGATACACCGGCGATAAAAGCAAGTGATTGATCTAGGCGGCGCATAGCTATGCCGATTCACGGCGCCTCGAAGACAACGGCATCCACGTCTCCAAAGTTCCCGAGTGAATGGTTAGACCAGCCGGCAAGCTTTGGTTGGCCGGCGAACCAATCACGCCAATAACGGACATTGTTCCTGCCGCCATAGAGAAAGAACCTCCGGGCTGGTGCGAGTCTCGACTGCACAAGGCCGGCCGCAGACCTCTCTGCCTCGGGGGACGACAAGAATGGAAAGAGGTGCTTCGTTCCCGGAAACGGATAAAAGAGAAGATGGCAGGAGAGAAAATCGGGCATGGGGTAATTGGGATACCACAAGGGGGACTGAGCCTCGACGAAAGGACTCGGACAGATGACCGGCGTGCCGGATTGTGCGCCTGCCGCTGTAATGGCTTGCGAAGCCGCGCGCCAGCGCGATTGGGAATGTATCGGCCAAAACTGCGTCCAGTCACCGACGACGATCAGGACACCGATTCCGAACGCAATCGACACCGGTTTCCACCAGCGCGCGGGCAGAAAGAGTGCGCTTAACGCCGCAGCCGCGAACGCCACGCCAGGCGCGGCTTCAGAATAGTAGCGAGCTACAAAGACGCTATTTCCTGTGATCCACGAGAAGGCAAAAATCGCTACCGGCGCCACTGACCACCAGGAGAGGCAAAGAACGAGAGAACTGCCGCCGCACCTGACGGGCTTAGCCTGGCGGCCGATCAACCGTCGGAGCAACCAAGCGGCGACAGGGCAGAGGGCCACGAAAGAAAACTCGACCCCATGTATGAGATCGCGCCGGGTCGGTAGTTTGACGATGACATGAGCTCCGGCTTGCCTTAAGATGCTCAGCGACTCTAATGCCACCGGTAACAGCACGAGCCCTACTGCGAAATACACAGCCAACAGACTCTGAATTTGCACAGGCGTTTCGTGCCTAATCAATCGGACGGCTGCATAGATTCCGTAGACCAGGTAAAAGGGCCAGAAGACGAGCTGGACGCGCCACAACAAGGCGGCGGCTGTGGCGAACCACAGAGCGTCGATCCACTGCGCTCTATCCAGCCAGCGGGCGAGAAAAAGTATGCTCGCCGATGCAACGAGAATTCCGAGGGCATAAGGGCGCGCATCGATTGCTTCGAAGTTCAGGCCGCGCAGCGAGAAGCAAGCCAGCACCACAAACCAGGCCGCGTGCGGGTGAATCAACCGTGCCGTGAGCCGTGTGATCAGCCACAGCGCGATGGCCATCATCACGAGCGAAGGAAGCCGGTACGCTACTTCGGAAGTGCCGAGCACGGCAGTAGACAAACGGGGAAAGAAATAATAAATGATCGGGATAGGGGGAAGCTTCGCGGCTCCCCTCCTCCCACACCACCGTGCGTACGGGTCCGTACACGGCGGTTCGAGTCGGTTACGCTAACACTCCTCGAACAATGAGGGAAGTCCGAGCGATTTGAAGTAAGCGTTAGAAAGCCCTACGCAGAGGGCCGTGGCCTTCGCGAGATACCAGGGGCCGCGACCGCTGCCGGCGGTATTGCTCGCCAGCCGCTCCCGTACCCCCAGTTCCAACAGAGCCGCTCGGCGACGGCGCGGAGTTTTCCACTGCCGCCACATAGCTGCCCTGAGGCGCAGCCGGACCCAGCGGGTCAAGCCGATCAACACTTCAGGCGTTTCGCAGAATCCGAAATAGCTGCGCCAGCCCCGCATATATGGTGCCAGTTCCTCCATCGTCGTCTCCATGCTGACGCCTTTGGCCCGTCGCGTGATCTCCCGGATTCGCCGCTTGAACCGATCCATGGCCTTACGCGCAATCACGCGCTTGACCTCCGGACCGGCCGTAAAGCTGAACCCGAGAAACTTCCGTTCCTGCGGTCGTGCCACCGCACTCTTCGTCTCATTCACCTTGAGCTTGAGCTTTTGCGTGATGAATTGCGTAACGCTCTCCATCACCCGTTGCCCCGCCCGCTCGCTGCTGACGTAGATATTGCAGTCGTCCGCGTATCGAACGAAGCGATGGCCCCGGCGCTCCAACTCCCGGTCGAGTTCGTCGAGCACGAGGTTACTGAGCAGTGGTGAAAGTGGGCCTCCTTGTGGAGTCCCTTCTACGCTTGGGCTGACCAACCCGTTCTCCATCACCCCGGCATTCAAGAATGCCCGGATGAGTTTCAGCAGCCGCTTGTCCTCGACCCGTTTGGCGATCTGACCCATCAGTTTGTCGTGATTGACCCGATCGAAGAATTTCTCCAGATCAAAATCAACGCACCAGCCGTGGCCTTCGGCGATATACTGCTGCGCCCGTGCCACCGCCTGATGAGCCGACCGTCCCGGTCGGAACCCATAGCTGTGATCGGAAAACGTCCGGTCCCACCGCCTCTGCAGAACCTGCAACACCGCCTGTTGGATAAATCGATCCAACGCCGAAGGAATGCCAAGTTTTCGCACCCCTCCATCCGGCTTGGGGATTTCCACCCGTCTCACCGGTTTCGGTTCATAGGTTCCATTCAACAGTTGTTCCCGGATGGTTGGCCAGTGCTGTTTCAGGAAGTCCTTCAATCCGACGACGGTCATCCCGTCGACGCCCGGACTTCCTTTATTGGCCTTCACCTGCCGCAATGCTGCCTTCAGGTTTTCTCGCTCACATACTGCCTCCATCAATCGATTCGTGCTAGCTGGGTTTTCGGTCCCATTCGTCGCCCCGGACGGTTCAATCTCTTCCCTTCCCGCCTCTCGGGCTTCACCCGTCGGCTCCGATGAGAAGTCCAGTTCCCTCTGGATATTCCGCTGCTTGTCGTCCTTGAGACTCATGGCCTACTGGCCTCTCCTTCTCGTTCGGGCCTTCGGCCATCGTTCCCGGCTTGGCCTATCCATTGCTCCGCCTTTCGGCTTTCGGAGTGCCTCACTATCCTTGCCGACGTCATGACCTACTATGCCCTCTGCTGACTTCTGCTCCGCGGTCAGGCCGCCTTTCGACAGCCTCAGTCGCCGAAGCGACACAAAGCAGATCTCCTGAGGTAAGTTCAGCTGCCTTCCGTGCACAGTCGCCGAATCTACGCTTCGCATCCTTGATGGATATGGACTTTGCGGTAAGTCGCCCGCTCGTCCGACGCTAACGCCTTCTATCCGGTTCTTGTCCATCGACTCGCACATTTGATCCATGCTTCTTTCAGACCCCGCCTCGCGGCGGTAGCCCTTGCATTATCACTAGCCCTTCACCTCCATCAGGTTGGGCCGGGACTTTCACCCTTAAGCTGCTGAACATGCTCAGCACACGACAGCGGCACCTGAGGTGCGATTACGAACGAGGGATCGTGCGGATTCTGGACGACATACGCTGTGACACTCTCGTCCACCCAAAAGCTGGATGGGAGTGGCATCAGCCAAAAGCGCACCACGCACAGCGCCACCAGCAGGCAAAGGATTCCCGTTTCGATTCTACCGGAGCGAAACAACATCGCTTGCGATCCCGGCCAGTTCACGGACGCTTTGACAGCGCGAAGGGATAACCAGAAGGCAGTAGCGCGTTCTGGAACCGGAACCGCGCAGACTTTCGGAAAAGCCCTGACTTGGCGAGGCGTCCCTGGATTGCAACTCCCAGCACGCCGATTCCATACTTCTGGCTACGGCTGAAATTGATCGAGGAAGCTTCCGGGAAATAGCGTGCCGGACAGGAAACCTCCCCGATCCGGCTGCCTAACACGATCGCCTGCACCAGCATCTGGTTGTCAAACACAAAATCGTCGGAGTTCTCTTCAAGCGGAAGCGCTTCAATGAGTTGGCGGCTGAAAGCGCGGTAGCCCGTGTGGTATTCGGAAAGGCTGGTGCCTAGCATCAGGTTCTCGAAGACGGTCAACAGGCGATTCGAGATGTACTTGTAGACCGGCATCCCGCCGCGTAGAGCTTGGCCGCCGAGAATGCGCGAACCCAACGCCGCGTCATAAACGCCGTAGGCGACCATGCTAGCCAAGGCCGTTGCGAGCAGCGGCGAATATTGATAGTCCGGGTGAATCATCACCACAACGTCGGCGTTGTGGGACAGTGCGGCCGCATAGCACGTTTTTTGGTTCCCACCATACCCGCGGTTCTCATCGTGAACGACAACCGTCAGGCCGAGCTGGCGCGCCACGGCAACTGTTTCATCGCTGCTGCAATCGTCGACGAGTATCACTTGGTCAATGACTTCCGGAAGGTCGGAGACAGTAGCTGCTAACGTCCGGGCAGCGTTGTAGGCGGGTAATACGACAATGATCCGTTTCGAGTTAATCATCTGCGCGCAAAACGGGTTAATCCCACGACGAATTCAACGGCACAGCACCTGCATTTTACATCCTTTTGACGTCATTCGGACCGAAAGGCCCGCAGGACCCACTTAACGGTTAATACCTTTCACGTACGTGACTTGATGTCCTTGCCAACCCGAGCTAATGTCCACAATGGCTTCGGATATTGCCCATTAAAACGACTGAAAATGAATGACTTAGTAGTGGCGGACCGAGCCGCAGATTGGCGCAGACT
Organism: uncultured Acidobacteriaceae bacterium; assembly: GCA_963771305.1. GTDB lineage: Bacteria > Acidobacteriota > Terriglobia > Bryobacterales > Bryobacteraceae > CAJCIT01. Next base: position 3,657 of record CAVYTS010000016.1, on the reverse strand, counting down.
GAAGGCCCTAGTCCTCGACGGCGTCTCGTCGCCGATTACGAAACGGGTTTACAACCTGGGGCTCGACGAGTTCTTCGCCTGGTACAGCCAGGAGCCGCGGGCCGGCCTAACGAAGGCCACCGTGAGCGCCTGGCGCGTAGCCCTGGAAGCCCGCGGCCTCGGCTTCGTATCTATCAACGTCCGAATCACCGCCGTTCGGAAACTGGCGGTCGAGGCGGCCGACAACGGACTGCTGGCGCCGGAACTCGCAGCCGGCATCGCACGAGTGAAGGGTGCCAAGTCCAAAGGCGTGCGTGTGGGCAACTGGCTGTCGATCCGGCAGGCGAGGCGTTGCTAAACGCGCCGGACGTGACAACCAAGAAGGGATTGCGGGACCGGGCGATGTTGGCGGTGTTGCTCGGCTGCGGTCTGCGCCGGTCTGAAGTGGAGGCACTCACCCTCAAGCACATCCAGCAGCGAGATAACAGGTGGTGCATCATTGACTTGGTCGGCAAGCACGGTCGCGTGCGCACAATCCCGATGCCTACATGGGTGAAGAGCGCGATCGACGCATGGACGTCAGCGGCAGGATTGACCGAGGGCCGCGTGCTGCGACCGGTCAGCCGAGGTGATCAGATTCGTGGAGAGCGCCTGACTGAGAAAGTGATCTGGCAGTTGCTGCGGCCGTATGCGGTGGCTGCGGGAGTTCCCGGAATTGCGCCTCATGATTTGGCAGAGCATTTTTAGCTCGGCGGCGCGGCGGGTGGATGTTCAGGTGCAACGCAAAGTGTCAACGCCGCGACGGTGGGCTAAAAATGGATTGGACTAAGCCGCTGCACCACAGCTCGGGCTATGGGCGTTGAATGATCCACCTTGGCTCGCGAATGCGCTGAGAGTCAGCGGTAGCTGGAACTGGATTGACCATAACGATGCCAGGTGGCGACTCGATGTAACCGAGGAGCGAGACGAGCGGGTCTTGCCGGCCTTGCTCGAACGCGCCACAACCAAACGGTGCGCTTCGAACAACACTTCGCCGCTGTACTGGCGAAGTCCAGACATCGAGTCACGAGTTCGAAAGAGCGAGCTGCGGATCATGATGAGTCGATGATCAGAGGAGAATAGTCGGGACACCGCGGCAGCATCGCGATCGACACCATGCGACCACGCCGGCATTGCGGACACTGCCGCAACGAACTGCCCGTGAGAGCTTCGCATCGGTCGCGGTAGCCCTGCTCGACCGGCGGCACGCTGTGCTGGTCAGGCATGTGCATGCCAAGCAGGCGGCGGCATTGGGCGAGTTTCTCTTGCCGATAGCGGTTTCCCAGGAGACCGTAGTAGCGGATGCGTTGGAGGCCGTTCGGTAACACGTGGAGTAAGAAACGCCGGATGAATTCATCGGCCGACAAGGTCATCGTTTTCACTTGGCCGCCAGTTCGATAATCTTTCCACTGAAAACAAACTTGATCGTTTTCGATATCGAGCAGGCGGTTGTTAGAGATAGCAACGCGGTGAGTGTATCGGCCCACGTAGTCGAGTACTTGCTGGGGTCCGGCGAACGGGCGCTTGGCATAGACTACCCACTCGTGTTCCTTCCATTCTGCGATATGCCGGGCGAAAACGAGGCGTTCACGAAGTCGCTCCAAGCGCCCGAAAAACTGCAATCTCCCCGAATCGAATGGCTTCTGCAAGGATTCCAGGAACAGGCGTCGGAAAAGCTGCGACAGAACGCGGACGGGCAAAAAGAAGTTCGGCCGGCAAGAGATCCAGCGTTGCCCATCGGGCGACAGCCCACCGCCGGGCACGACACAATGCAAGTGGGGATGAAATTGGAGGTTCTGCCCCCAACTGTGGAGCACGGCGAAGAAGCCGATTTCCGCCCCCAGATGCTGGGGATCGGCGGCGATGATTTTTAGAGTCTCGGCTGTGGTCCGGAAGAGGATGTCATAGACCACTTCTTTGTTCTGGTAGGCGATCGCGGCAATCTCTTCCGGGACGGTGAATACGACGTGAAAGTACGGGCAGTCAAGCAGCTCGGCTTGACGATCCTCGATCCACTGCGCTCGAGCAAGCGATTGGCATTTTGGGCAATGCCGATCACGGCAGCTGTTGAAGCAATTTCGCTCATGGCCGCACTCGTCGCATCGCTCGAGATGGCCTCCTAAGGCCGCCGTTCGGCACAGCTCAATTGCGGACATGACGCGCCGCTGCGCGGTGGACATCGACGCACCATGCTTTTGTCGATAGGTGGCGCCGTAGCGGCGAAAGACATCCGCCACTTCCAGCTTCGGCCGATCCATGAGCCCGTCGCTCAGAAATACTGAGGCGTGGCGGGCTTGGGCGCAACGGGAACAGGGCGAGGTAGCAGGTCGAGCGGACTCGATGTCGAGCACACTTTGCTGGTCGCGATGCGCAGGTAACGTGCTGTGGTCGCCAGACTGCGGTGACCGAGCAATAACTGAATGGTGCGGACGTCGGTGCCGGCTTCCAGCAAATGAACAGCGAAGGCATGCCGCAAACTGTGAGGCGTAATGGGCTTCGGAATGGGGCAACGACGACGAGCTTTTTGACACGCTTGCTCCACCGCATCCGTGCTGATGTGCCGGCCAGGAATATCGCCTGGGAAGAGCCACTGTTTGGGTCTTTCCACTCGCCACCAGTCACGCAGGACTTCCAGCAGCTTTGGGGATAACATCACGTACCGATCCTTTCGGCCCTTTCCTTGATCGACGCGAATCACCATCCGCGCGCTATCAATGTCAGGTGCGGTGAGGCGGACGGCTTCCGAGATGCGCAGGCCGGCCGCGTAGCAAGTGGTCAGGATGGCGCGATGCTTGGTGCCGCCGATGCAGTCGAGAAACTGGAGGACTTCTTCTGGGCTCAGCACGATGGGCAGCGTTTCCGGCTTCTTGGGCGCCGGGATGACGTCCTCGAAGATCCAGGCTTTCTTCAGAGAGACTTTGTACAGAAAGCGCAGCGCTCCGACGGCGGTGAGAATGGAACTGGGCGCCAACTTCTTTTCGTTGGTGAGGTACACCTGATAGGCGCGGATCTCCTCCGGACCCAGCATTTCCGGTGATTTGTTGAAGTGGCGTGCGAACAGAGAGACCTGTTGCACGTATGACATTTGCGTGTTCAGTGCTAGATTCCGCACCTGCATGTCTTCGGTCATGCGTTGCCGAAGGGATGTCATAAGGGACTCCTTTGCGAAATGGGATGTGCTGCAAGCAGCAACTCAATATTTCCGCAAAAATGGAGTCCTCAAAGTACAGCTGAAAAACACAGCGCAGATAGCGGCTGTCCTTCCATCCGTGCTTCTGCTACCGAAATCCCGCGAAGCGGGTTAGTCGTGTGCTGAGCATGTTCAGCAGCTTAAGGGTGAAAGTCCCGGCCCAACCTGATGGAGGTGAAGGGCTAGTGATAATGCAAGGGCTACCGCCGCGAGGCGGGGTCTGAAAGAAGCATGGATCAAATGTGCGAGTCGATGGACAAGAACCGGATAGAAGGCGTTAGCGTCGGACGAGCGGGCGACTTACCGCAAAGTCCATATCCATCAAGGATGCGAAGCGTAGATTCGGCGACTGTGCACGGAAGGCAGCTGAACTTACCTCAGGAGATCTGCTTTGTGTCGCTTCGGCGACTGAGGCTGTCGAAAGGCGGCCTGACCGCGGAGCAGAAGTC